>NZ_JAJCVI010000009.1 GCF_020567525.1 Halorubellus salinus | reverse complement strand
CCGTGGAGAACATCCAGCAGGTGCGAGCCGTGTGGAATGGCGACCGTTGGGAACTCCACCTCGTCTGCAAGGTCGAAATTCCCGTTGAGGACGCACCCGGCGACAACACGGCTGGAATCGACCTCGGTATCAGCAACTACCTCGCTATCGCCTACGACGACGGGGATGCGGAGTTGTATCCGGGGAATATACTGAAACAGGACAAGCACTACTTCACCCGCGACGAGTACGACACCGAAGGCGAGAACGGGCCATCGAAGCGTGCGCTCCGTGCCCGTCAGAAACTATCGCGTCGGAAAGACCACTTCCTGCACGCGCTCGCCAAGCATGTCGTTGAGCAGTGCATCGACCACGCAGTCGGTCGCATCGCTATCGGTGACTTAGGGAAGATTCGAGAGGATGAGAACGGCGAGTCTCGTAACTGGGGTAAGCGCGGGAATAAGAAACTCCACGGCTGGGAGTTCGACCGCTTCACCACATTGCTTGAATACAAGGCTGAGGAACACGGCATCCTCGTTGACCGCGTTTCAGAGCGAGATACGAGCAAGACGTGTTCGTGTTGCGGTCGGAAGCGTGACGCGAGCCGTGTGGAGCGTGGCTTGTACGTCTGTGAATCGTGCGGAGCGACGATGAACGCAGACGTGAATGGTGCGGTGAACATCCGCAGAAAGATAACTCAGAATCCTCCGACGGAGGATATGAGTAACGGTGGTTTGGCACGGCCAGTAGCCTACCTGTTCAACCAAACCTCGGGGCGTTTCGCACCGAGCGAACAGGCGGGTTGCGAACCTTAATATCCCAACGCTCGGGAATCCTCGCCCTTCAGGGCGGGGAGGATGTCAACGGGAAGTAAGCACATAGGGTACTAACGGCACTGCCCCTCGCCGTTTTGTTCCTGTCAGAAAGTTGTAGGGTCCAGGTGCGAGAATTGAACCCGCGTCTCAGCCTCCACAAGGCTGAAGGATAGTCCACTACCCCAACCCGGACACGTTGCACTTTCAGATACGACGCCTGTGATGGATATACGTTACGACTCGGGGCGGCCGCGTCGGTCGGTCGCACACGCAACGGGGTGGCAGACGGAGTGACGTCGGCGCGGTCGACTGCTGCAATCCAGCCCCGTCCTCCCCAGCCGACCCCTCGCTTCGCTCGTCGGCCGTCGTGAGAGCAAGCTCTCACGTCCTCCCGCTCACTTCGCTTGCGGGACCCTCGCACGCGGTGCGATGGCGGTCCAGTCGCGTTGCGGTCGTGACTCACTCCGCTCTCCCTCGCGACGTGGTCGCGGCTGGTGGCGTGAGACGTGGTACCGTGAACGCGAACGACTTTTGATGGCTCGTCGGCTATACCGGGACAACAGTGGCGATCACGGACAAGATCTACGTCAAGAACCACCGGCAGCTCTCCTCGCAGCTGGACACGAACATCCCGAAGGGAGCGTTCAAGGGAGCGACGCTGGACATCCTCTTCCAGGGCGGTGGGCTCGAGAAGCTCGACGAGGCGACCCGCGACCGCGTGCTGGACTTCGCGAAGGACTTCCTCGACTGCTCGTGCGACAACAACCCCTACTGCGGGCACCCCGAACGGAAGTTCATCCGGTACCTCCTCGAACTCCGCGCGCAAGGCCTCGGGCCGAGCGCCATCGTCGACGTCATGAGCGACGACTACATGCTGTACGCGTACGAGGGCGACGTCCTCTCGTTCCTCGACCAGAGCGTGCGGACGCTCGAAGCCGCAGAGGAACTCGCCGACGTCGACGACCGACGGGAAGCAAGAGACCGGATGCGGTCCGCGAAACGCAACCTCTCCGGGTGATCCACCGGTCGAGACGCGGAATCCCGGACGAATTCCACCGACGCGAGTCGCGCCAGCGTCGTACGTCGGGCCGTTCCTCCGCGGGTCGGTCTCGACGTCTTCACCTCCTTCGAGGGCCGGTCGTCGAGTTCAGTCGAGCTGAGTCCACTCCATCCCGCTCGGGTTCGTCGGTGGTTCGAGCGGGCTCGTCGGGAGCGTGGTTCTGACGTCGGGTTCGTTGTACGACCGTGGCGCCACGTCGTTCGGGCCGTCGGGATAGAAGAGCGACGCCAGGAGTTGGATGTGTCCGCGGCCGACGCAGAGCTCTGACCGGCCACCGCCGTACATCTCGATGTCCTCGGCCTCGCAGTACTCGATGGTCTCGAAGACCGATCGTACCGTGCCGAGGCGCGAGGGCGTGATGGTGCACCAGCGCGGGGCGAGTGGGAGGTCGCGGAGGTCGTCGACGCCGTGGATGGGTGCGTTCCACGAGATGCGGTCGGCGTTCGCCGCGAGGGTGCCCCGGACGTCCTCGGAGAGTGATGGGTCTTCGACGACCGCGTTGGGGAACGTCTCGAAGAGGCGTCGGTAGTCTGCTGGCGTCGACGGGCGATCGCCAGTGGCGGTGTCCAGGTGACCGTTCAGGTCGAGGACGCGGACGGCGTCGGTGTCGGCGAGCGTCCTGAACGTGTCCTCGGTCCATGCCTCGGTGGGGGCGAGTTCGAACTCGCAGGTCGGGTTGACCGCGAGAACGTCCTGGACTCGCGTGGTGTCGCCGTTCGGTACGGGGGTGTTGGCGACGAATCGGACCGGTGAGCGCTCGCGGTCGAGGAGTGACGCGAGCGTCTCGTCGTTCTGTTTGAGTGCGAGGTCGAGGGCGGCGCTCTCGAGCGCCCAGCGTCTGCAGTTCCGGGACGCCTCGCGTTCCGGTGGGTCCGTCGGGAAGAGGTCGACGTCGTCGAGTGTCCGGGAGAACTCGTCGACGGTGTACTCGCCGGTGAGGTCGAACGCGGGCGGTTCGGGCAGGGCCTCGTGGGCCACGGGGTCTGGGGTGACGTCCTCGCCGGCGCCGAAGGTATCGCCTGCGAGGAGCGCGAACGTCGAGGTGACGCGGACGCGTCCGTCTGCCAGCTCTCGACGTCGGCTCGTTCGTTCGTTCGCGTCGATCGAGAGCGGGAGGTCAGCGACGTGGTCGTAGAGCGTCATGGTGCTCGCTGCTGTGGGGGGGTGTCCTTGTGGGTGGGTTCGGCGTTTCCTCGTCGATAGCTGGTCGGCGGTTCGATGCGACGCGATGCGTACGCGCTGAGTGACGGTTGGTCTGTGTCATGTCGTTCGTGCGCGTTCGGTGGGCGCTGACGGTGCGGTGATGCGAACCGGTCGGCGGTGGTCCGGTGCGTCCGTTCCAGCGTCGACGGTCAATCGGTCGTCGTTCGTCTGGCGAACGCGACCAGGCCGTCTGTTGCTCGTCGAGTATCGATGAACGATGCGCCATCGAGCCTCGTTACCCAGTCCTCGACGTCGTCGCGTTCGTCCTCGGGCTTCCCGGTTCTGATGGCGAGGAGGTCGCCGGCGTCTGCGTTCTGGAGGGCGTCGGCGGCGGACAGGATCGGCATCGCGCACACCTGGCCGGTGACGTCCACGACGTCGTCGGCGTCCTCGATCGTTGGGGAGTTCTCTTTCATTTGTCGAATGCACTCTCTGACAGTATTGTACGTATTGCACAAGAAGCGTATTATCGGTGTCGGTAACGGCGCGTAATGGGGCTTAAAACCGTCAAAGCGATGGCAGTTTTGTGGGATTAGTGCACTTCAACCCGTTCCTCTGGGAGGGTCACGACCTCCATCGCCTGCCTCGCGCGAACCCGCGGTCGTCGACCCTGGGACGCCGGCGCGCGCCGCTTGCAGACGCCTCTCGAGGACGTTCACCAGCCAACCCGTCGAACCGACGGTTCTCGGAGCACCGCCACGGAGAACGAGAACGTGCAGCGAGCGAACGCGAACGCTCCGCTCAGCCGACGTACGGCGTATCCTCGTCCTCGTCCTCGGTCTCGCTCCCGTCGAGGTCCTCGAGGTGGATGACGTCCTCGCCGGGGTCGTCGTCGACCTCCTCGCGGAGCTTCGTGACGTACTGCTTGTACTCGTCGAGCTGATCGCGGAGATGATCGGCCTCCAGTTCCAGGCGTTCGTGCTCGCGGACGAAGCTCTTCGGGACCTTCACCTTCGGCGGCCACTCCTCCTCGTCGGTGTCCTCCTCGCTGATCTCGTGCTCGGGCATCACCGCGACCTGCCCGTCGTGCGCGACCAGCATGTCGACGTAGTCGCGGAACACCGCCGACAGCGAGATGTCTCGTTCCTCGGCGATCTCCTGGAGCGTCTCGAACGCGTCCTCGTTCACGCGGAAGGAGATCGTCTTGTTCTTGTTCCCCATCCTAGGCGCGTACTATCGCGTTCACGCACTTAAGTATTTGTCAGACGCTCGCACGGACGAGCGCGATGCGACGAAAAAACGCGGTCAGTTGGCGAGTCCGGGTGGCGAACGCCCCGACGGTCAGGGCGTCGCTTCCGGCTCCTCGGTCTCGCCGCCGTCCTCGACGATAGAGTCGAGTGCCGCAGTGGCCTCACGACGGTACGTCTCCACGGCGGTGTCGTACTCGTCGCGCGCCATCTCCGCGTACTCGTTCGTCTCGTCCTCGAACGCCTCGATGCGGTCGAGCGTCCGTTCGGCGGTCTCGACGATCCAGCGCTCGCGCGCGTTCTCGTCGCTCGCCGAGATGGACTCCGGCCGCAGCGAGACGTTCACGTTGCCGTCGTCCGTCTCGAACGTCGACGGCTTCCCGACGACCGCGACGTACTCCGGCGCCTCGGCGTCGCGGAGGAACGCGGTCGCGTCCGGCTGGTACTGCCCGGCGTACACGAAGAAGGTCCCCGTCGGACCGACCACGCGACCACGCCAGTACTCTGATTCGTCACCGATGTCCTCGGTCTCCGTCAGGGTGCCGACGACGAACACGCGGTTCGCACGGTCCCCCGTGGGGAGCAGCGCGAAGTTCGGGGCGCGCTCGTCGTCCGATTCCTTGAACGTGAACGTTGCGTCGTTGAACTCGCGTGCGAAGACGCGTTTCGCGACTTCGCGAGTGGGTGCCTGACTCATGTCACATCGACCTCGCTCGTTCCAGCGCCGCGGTCGCATCGACCGGCTCGCTGAGCTGTTCGACGTCGTCGGCGAGCACGTACCGGCCGAACGTCGGGCCGCTCACGCGGTAGTACGTGCCGATGACGAGGTCGCGGATCTCGTCGGCGACGACGGTCGTGTCGAGCGCGTCCATCGCCATGTCCTTGGCTTCCTCCAGACTGATGCCGGTGATGGCTTCGGTCGTCTCCTTGTCGAAGATGACCTCGTGCGCGTCGATACCGTCGTCGACGACGCCCTTGATGCGGAGGTCGAACTCGCCTTCGACCTCGCCGTGCTCGCTACAGCGGCCGTTCTGGAGGACGCGCGTGCAGTCCTCCTCGGGGCAGCGCTTGATGAGCCCGGAACCGGACTGCATCGCGACGAGCGCGCCCTCGACGGTCGTGGAGTCGTCGCCGACCTCGATGTCCTCGTCGAGTTGCTCGATGGTCGTGGTGCGGTTCAGTTTCACCGAGTAGTCGCCCTGGTACTCGTCGGTGACGAGGTTCCCGAGGGCGTACACCGCGCCCTCCTCGAGCTTCGGGAGGTCGCTGGACGCGAACGCGGTGAACTTGATGGTGCCTGATTCGTCGCCGAGCAGCCCGACCTGGGCGACGGCGTCGCTCCGGGCGTCCCAGAGGTCGACGACCTTCGCGGTGACGTCGATCCACTGTTCGTCCTCGTCGACGTCCGCGACCTGGACGTGGTCGTTCGAGCCGCTGCCGCCACCGAGCGCGTCGCGCTCCATACCGGCTTCGTCGAGGTAGTGACTCGTCACGGAGCGCCGTGCCTCGTCGAGCGGGACTTTGTACTCGTCGACGAGCGTGTTGAGGCGTTCCTCGACGTCGTCGACGTCGATGTCGATGTGGTCCGAGAACTGTTCGTGTATGTCTTCGGCGTGGTCTCGCAGATCGCTCATTGTGGGTTCCTGTCTCCGCGTGTGTTTCGTGGGAGACGCATCGACCTTCGCGCCTGATGGTATTTAAATTGCCGGTGGCGGAGTGGAAGTGGAATCCCCCGAGTGGGGCGCCGAGAAGGCGGTTCGTGGGGGGTAGTCGGCGCTGTCTGGTGGTCGTGGCGGCGGTGTGAGATCGTGCGGTCGGCCGTCGGTCGGTGGGCGAAGACGCTTTCCGCGACCCGCCCGGACGGTGATGTATGGGAGACGGCGACGACATCGCTGAGCGCCTGCGGGATTCGTTGCGGGCGGCGGGCCGGCGGTACGCGGAGGCCCAGAAGGCGTACCGGACGGGCCGGTCGACGTCGCAGTTGCCACGCGACGAGCACGGTCGGCACAAGATCGTGTGCCGCCGGTACGTCGAGAAACGCGCGGCGTTCGTCGACGACCGGGGCCGCCCGGCGTGCTTCGAGGAGGGGCACCCGGACTGCGAGGGCTGCGCGGAGGACGTCCGCGAGGGGTGCATCCAGACGTGGTGAGTGACGCTCCCGGGGACGCCGGCGGCGTTGACGTCCCGATTG
Source organism: Halorubellus salinus (assembly GCF_020567525.1). Lineage (GTDB taxonomy): Archaea > Halobacteriota > Halobacteria > Halobacteriales > Natrialbaceae > Halorubellus > Halorubellus salinus. The sequence goes on along the minus strand of NZ_JAJCVI010000009.1, from coordinate 36,221 downwards.
TCGCGTGCGTGCTCGCCGGCGGCACCGGGACGCGGCTGTATCCGGCGAGTCGAAGCGACCGCCCGAAGCAGTTCCTCGCCCTCGATGGCGACCGGTCGCTGCTCGCGGAGACGGTCGACCGCGTCGCGTTCGCCGACGAGACGGTGGTCCTGACCGGCGACCGGCACGCGGCCGCGGTCCGCGAGCACGCGCCCGACGCTTCGGTGTTCGTCGAACCGGAACCGAAGGACACGGGGCCGGCGCTCGCGTACGCGGCGCGCAGGGTCCGCGAGCAAGACGGCGACTGCGTCATGCTCTGCCTGCCCGCCGACCACCACGTCGACGGGGACTTCGAGGCGGTCGCGACGCACGCCGCCCGCGTCGCGGTCGACCGGGATGGCCTGGTGACGATGGGCGTCGAACCGACCCGGCCGGCGACCGGCTACGGCTACGTCGAACCCGGCGAGTTCCAGCAGACGGCGGACGGCAGCGAGTACGCACCGGTCGCGGCGTTCCGCGAGAAACCCGACCGCGAGACCGCCGAGCGACTGCTCGACCTCGAGTGTCTCTGGAACGCTGGCGTGTTCGCGTGGACGCCCGACGCGTTCCTCCGCGAGTGCGAGGGGACGCCCCTGTCGTCGCTCGCGGACGACTCGCTCGACGTCGAACCGGCGTTCGACGCCGCGCCCGCGGTCAGCGTCGACTACGCGGTCCTGGAACGCACCAGCGACGCGTACGTCGTCCCCGCCACGTTCGCGTGGGACGACCTCGGGTCGTGGGACGCCCTCGCGCGCATCCTCGACACCGACGCCGACGGGAACGCCGTGCTCGCTTCGGACGACTGCTCGGCCGGCGACGCCATCCTCGTCGATACCACGGACAGCGTCGTCGCGACCGACGACAAGCACGTCTCGGTCGTCGACTGCGAGGACCTCGTCGTCGCCGCGTTCGACGACCGCGTGCTCGTCGCGCCGCGGGATTCGAGCCAGCGCGTCCGCGAGGTCGTCGCCGACCTCCGCGAGCGCGACGCCTTCTGAGCGCTCGCCGTCGGCGCTCTAACTTCGCAGGCTCCCGCCGTCGACGGGCACCTCGACGCCGTTCACGTAGCTCGCACGGTCGCTGGCGAGGAACGCGACGACGTCCCCGAGCTCCTGGGGGTCGCCGATGCGTTCGAGCGGGACGCCCTCGCCCCACTCGGCGAGGCCGTCCGCGTACGTGTCGTGGTCGCCGCGCTCCACCGCGTCCTCGACGAGTTCCTCGATACGACTCGTCTCGTGGGCGCCGGGGAGGACGGCGTTCGCGCGGACGCTCGGCCCGAACTCGTGACTCACTGACTTCACGAGCCCGATGACCGCTCGCCGGACGGCGTTCGAGAGGACGAGGTCGTCGATGACCTCGCGGACGCTCCGGGACGTGATGGCGGTCCACGTCCCCGTCTCGCTCGCGTCGAGATGCGGGTACGCCTCTCGCAGCGTCCAGACGGCGCTCATGACGAGCGTGTCGTACGCCCCGTACCAGTCGCGGTCCTCCATGTCGAGGAACGACCCCGAGGGCGGGCCGCCCGCGGACGTCACGAGGTGGTCGATGCCGCCGAACTCGTCGGCGGTCGCGTCGACGAGCGCGCTCACGTCTCCGGGGTCGGTCAGGTCCGCGGGTTGCGCGAGGACGCGGCCGTCCCCGACGCCTTCGAGGTCGGTCTCGGCGGCCGCGAGTCGCTCCTCGTCCCGACCGCAGATCGCCACGTGCGCGCCTTCGCGAGCGAGCGCTTCGGCGCTCGCGTACCCGAGGCCGCTCGAACTCGCCGTCACCAGCGCCACGTCGTCGTCGAGGTGTAGGTCCATGCCAATGGCGACGCCCGGCGAGAACTAATAGCATGTGCCGCCGGCAGCGCTCGTCGCGACCGACGGGCACGCGGGTCGTCACTCGATGCGTCGATAGCGGTCGCCTCGACGCGCGGAGCGCGACTCGCAGAAGCGACGGGTCGAGAACGGCTCGCAGAGACGGAGGACGGCGGTTGGACTGTCCAGGTCGATGCGCTGCCCGCGACGGCCGGCTAGTTCCCCCAGAAGTTCTCGCGACTCCCGAGGCGTTCGCGGTCGACGCGCCTGCCGCTGTCGTCGTCCTCGTCGTCGTCGTCGGCTTCGTCGGGGTCGTCGTACCCGAGTTCCGCGCCGTCGCCGTCGTCGAGGTCCTCGTCCATCGGCAGGCGCTCGAGTTCGTCGGCACGAGCGTGATTCGAGTGCACGTTCGTCACCTTCACCTTCGCCTTCGCGTCCGGGAGGACGCCGTCGACCATGATGATGAAGCCGTCGTCGGTGCGGCCCACGCCCGCACCGCTCTCGTGGATGTCCGTCACCTCGACGACGACCTCCTCGCCGACCTTCACCGGCTGCGTCTTCAGGTCCGAGATGGGTTGGTCGTACTCCTTGCACCACTCCATCCCGCCGCGGTCGCCGTAGTGCTGGCATCCCATGCCGGCGACGCGCTCTGTGAATCGCGGGCAGTCGTCGGCGAGTGGACAGTCCGACATGCAACCGAGTAGCGGGCCGCAGACCTAAACGCTTGCGTTGAGACGGCCCGCGTCGACGACGCACGTCCGCCGACGACCGTCCTGGTAGTTACCGCAACCGACGACGATTACATATACGCAGTCCGATAGTGGGTAGAGCGATAGAATATGCCTGCCCTCACCTCGAGGGATCGGCTCGTAACCGCGCTCTGCCTCGTCGCGCTCGTCGCGGCCTGCGTCGTCGCGCGGGCGCTCGCGACCGAGGACATCGACCACCGGCGCGCGCTCAGCGAGCCGTATCCCGGATGGTCATTTCGGAGCGGGATGCATCGGGGCTGTCGGTTTCAGCGGGTGACGACTCGTCGATAGCGTTTTTGTCGCGGCGTCGGTCGGTCCGGGTATGCCACTCACGACCACGTCCCTCGACGCGCCCGAGTCGGGCGAACGCGCGTTCCTGGAGGCGCTCGAGACGTACGCGGAGACCGTCGACGTCGACGTCGCGTCACGGACAGCGTCCGTCGCCGGCGACCGCATCCACTACCTCGAAGCGGGCGACGGCCCGCCACTCCTCTGCCTGCACGGCCTCAGTACGAACGCCGCAACGTGGCTCCCGCTGTTCGACGCGCTCGCCGACGAGTTCCGCGTCATCGCACCCGACCGTCCCGGACGCGGGCTGTCGACGCCCGTGGACTACGCGACGGTCGACTTCCGCGAGTTCGGCGTCGACTACGTCACGGGCCTCATGGACGCACTCGACGTCGACGCGACGCGCCTCCTCGGGAACTCGCTGGGCGGGATGCAGGCGCTGCACTGCCAGGTCGACCACCCCGACCGCGTCGACCGGACGTGCCTCGTCGGCGCACCCGGCGGACTCTCCCGGAACGTGCCGTGGGTGTTCCGCCTGACGTACGCGCCGAAGGTCGGCCCGTGGCTGTTCCGGCGGTCGATCGCCGACTCGCTCGCGGACGCTCGCGAACAGTGGAACCTCATCAACCTCGAGGACGACAGCGCACTTCCCGACGCACTCCTCGAGGTCGGACTCGCCGGTGAACGCATCCCCGGGCAGACCGACAGCCTCGTCGCGCTGAACACGACCGCCGGCACGCTCCGCGGCGGGATGCACGAGCGATTCGTCGTCCGCGACGAACTCGAGGCGAGCGACGTCCCGACGCGGTTCGTCTGGGGGACCGAGGACTTCTTCTGGCCACCAGCGGTCGGCCGCCCGGTCGCCGACGCCATGCCCGCCGGCGAGATGGTCGTCCTCGACGACCACGGCCACACGCCGTGGCTCGAACCCACGACCGAAGCCAGGGACGCCATCGTCGCGTTCCTCGTCGAGTGACGGTCGGCCGCGCTCTCCGGCCGGGAGTCAGGCCGCGTCGAGCCCGAAGACGACGCCGTCGGCCGCGTCCGGGTCGTCGCCCTCGCCGCAGACGACGACGGCACCGTCGTCTCCGTCGTCCGGTCCGTCGTCGTCCCGTCGCCCCCCTCCAGTCGCAGGCAGCCCGCGAGCGACAGTTCCCCGCCGAGTGCCGCCAGGAATCGACGTCGCTCGGCCATACGCGTTCCTCGTTGGATTCTCACATGACACTGCGGGCCGAACGACACGACCCACGGTCGACCCCGCTCCGCGCCGATGCCACCGGTTGCGCGCAGCCCTTATCGTTCCGCGACGCCTACATTTCGTATGCGTCAGCCGCCGCAGGTTCCCTCGATCGCGTTCGTCCTCGGCGTCTGCCTCGTCGTCGCCGGTGTCGTCCTCGGCGTCGGCGCCATCCGGTTCGAGTTCGCGTACGCCGGCGTTACCACCGACTTCGCGGACGCCGACTGGATCGTCGACTACACGGACCTCACCGCGGCCGACCGCGACCGCGTCACCGACGGCATCGCCGGCGACAGCTACGTCACCGACAGCCTCGGCGCACTCCCTGGCCCCGGCCGCGGCCCCATCGCCGTCTTCTACGCCGGCGAGTATCACCTGTTCGCGCGCCGCACGTACTTCGACCCCGGCACGAGCTTCGGCATCGCAGCACTGGCCACCGCAGCCAGCGGCCTGCTCGCTATCGGGTTCGCGTTCCACACTCGCGACCGCCGACACGGACGGCGCTCGTACCCAGTGTAACTCGCACGACGCACGTCGACACTCGACCGACGTCGACACTCGACGCACACGGATTCGCGTCGGAAGAACCAGCTACTCAGGCGAGGGGTGTGCGTTCGGTGACAGTCAGGCGAGGGGCGTGCGTTCGACGACCGTGCCGTTCACGGTCGGGTACTGCTCGACGATCTCGCCGTCGTCGACGTCGCCGTCCGCTATCATCTCCTCGAGGAGCCACCACGCGACCTCGACGTGGTCGGACTTGACGGTGTAGAACTCCTCGGGGACGCCCAGGGCCTCGAAGCGCTCGGCGTCGACGGTGGTCTTCCCGTAGACGAGCGTGCCGTCGTCGGTGACCTCGTCGAACTCCCGGCGGATGTTCCGCGCCATCCGCTTCAGGCGCCGGCGGTGCTGGGCGGCGTCCTTGAAGACGCTCGTGCAGAAGTACACCTTCTCGTGGTCGCCCATCACGTCGAGGATGTCCTCGCGGGAGCCCTCGACGGCGCTCATGTGGCCGTCCTTCAGCTCGAAGCCCTCCTCCTGCATGCGGCGGTAGTTCCCGTCGCTCATCTCGAACTCGTTGATGTTACAGAACTCCGCCGCGCCCTCGTCGAGGAACTCGAGGAACTCGGGTTCCGCGTAGATGCCGGGGATCTCGAACGCGGGCGTCAGGCCTTCCTCGCGGGCGACGTAGAGGATGTCCTCCCACTCGGTCCCGTGCATGTCGCCCCAGAGTTCGACGGGCGGGTGGAACCGTATCTCGTCCAGGCCGGCTTCGCTCAGGCGCCGCATGTTCTCGCGGCCACCCGGGATGCCCGTGTAGAGGTGCGTGTGGTGGTCCTCGCCGAACTCGTCCTTGAGTAGCGAGAGGTAGTGGCACGTGCGGTCCATCGCCTCCTGGGGTTCCCCGCCCGTGATGGACGTGCCGAGGGCGTCCATGCGCTTGGCTTCCTGGATGACGTCCTCGTCGGATTCGACGAGGCGCTCGTTCGCGTACACGTCCGTGACGTTCTTCCGGTTCTCGCCGAGCGGACAGTAGAAGCAGTCGCGCTGGTCGCAGTAGCCGTAGACGAACATCACCATCTTGCCGCCCTTGGCGCACTGCTCGCAGCCCTTCGATATCATTCGTTGTGACGTGTATTCGCTCGGAGGGCAAAAAGCGTGTGAAACGCGCTGGAGCACGTCACTCGTCCACGTGGCCGGTGCCGCTGGGTGGTCTCGCCACCTCGTGTTCCAGTCCCGAGATGTTTTCCCGCCGCCGCCCGAAGCACATGTGAACGCATGCCACACGACGAGGACGACGAAGCCCCGGAGTCGACGACCGATTCGGCGTTCGACGGCGTCGTCGAGCGCTCGGAATCGATCATTCGTGGCATCGAGGTGGTCGCCGCGTACGTCCTCGTCGTCCTGTTCGCCATCGGTGTATTCGACCTCGGACTCCAGATCGGCGAGCAGGCGCTCACGCCGAACATCTTCGACCCCGAGGTCGTCGTCGGGTTCATCGACACCGCCTTGCTGTTGTTCATCATCGTCGAGGTCTACCAGACCGTCGTCGCGTACACGCGCCGCGACGAGACCCGCCAGATCGTCCGGCTCGTCCTCTACACGGGCATCATCGCCATCGTCAGGAAGGTCATCGTCTTCCGCACCGACACGTTCGCGACGAAGACCGACGCGGTCCTCACCGCCGCCTCGTACGCGCTCATCCTGCTCGCGCTCGGCGCGCTCCTCTACGTCGAACGCGAAGCCGTCAGCGGCGCCTAGCCGGTGGGCGGGGCGAGTGCGGCGTCACGTCAGGTCGGCGGCGTCGACGACGGTCGCAAACTCGCCGTCGAGGTGCGCGAGCGCGGCGCGATGGGAGTCCTCGGCAGCGAGGACGTCGCCGTCGTGGGTCTCGCGGTCGAACGTCGCGGTCGCGTCGGCGACGACGGTGACGTCGAACCCGCGGTTCTCCGCCATCCGCGCGGTCGTGGACACGCAGTGGTCGGTCGTCAGCCCGCAGAGCACGACGCGGTCGATGCCGCGGCTCTCGAGCCACCGCTGGAGGTCGGTGTCGACGAACGCGCCGTTGACGGACTTGTGGAAGACGGGCTCGCCGTCGGTCGGTTCCGCCTCGCTCTTGAACGCGTTCCCGGGGGCGTCCGGGCGGAGCGGCGAGTCCGGTTCGGTCGAGTCGTGTTTGACGTGGACGACCGGCCAGCCGCGTCGTCGCCACGACGACAGGAGGTCACCGACGCGTGCTTCCGCGTCGGGGTTGTTCCGGTCGCCCCACGCCGGGTCGTCGAACCCCTCCTGGACGTCGACGAGGACGAGCGCCGTCCCCGGGTCCGGCCGGAGGCGGTCGTCGCGCTCGGTCGCGTCGGACGTCACGTGCGCTCACCGTCTGTCGGCGATTTGGTCGCGTGGTCGTCGGGGGTCGCGTGGTCGTCGGGGGTCGCGTCGTCGTCGCTGATGGCGACGGGGTGGACGTCGAGCGGGCAGGCGTCGTCCGCGTACGTCTCGTCGCCGGCCGGGAGGAGGTACTGTTTCCACTCGTGGCTGTCGTCGTCCTCCCAGTCCCCGATGTGGGCGTGGGGGTGCGTGCCGTCGTAGCCGTCGATGCGGTCGTGTATCTGCTCGCGAGCGCGCTGGCCGGCGTCGGTGTCGCCCGTGATGCCCGCGAACACGCTCCGCGGCTGGAACGTCACCTCGAGGCCGACGCCGTTGTACCGGCTCGCGCGCTCGTCGTAGAACGGCGCGGCGCCCGTGACGAACATCGGTTCGCTCGCGTAACAGAACTCGAACTGGGGGTGTGCGGGGTCGGTCGCGATGTCCGCCGGCCAGGGGGCGGTGTCGGCGTCGTGGAGGTACTGGAGGACCGCCCAGAACGCCTCGCGGTAGTCGGCTTCGGTCCACGCGTCCGGGTCGGCGGGCGGTTCGAAGAACGTCACGAGGCTCGTGCGCGGACCGTGCATCTCGCGCGTCGCCAGGTACGCTTCGACGACGTCGGCGAGCGCGTCCAGGACGGTCGCGTCGAGCGCCGTGGCGCCGACCGCGTCCGCGTCGTCCGCGAGCGGGACGAACGTGTAGAGCGCGCCGCCGTTCCGCTGGGCGTCGACGCCGAAGTGGCACGGGAACTCCGTGTCGTTGCGTTCGCCGAGGAGCTTCTCGTCGAAGGCTTCGTACTGCCGGCGCGCCCACGCGGGCAGCGTCCCGTTCTCGATGCGACGCTCCACGCGGGGCTGTTCGAAGAGCCGGACCACGTCGCCGCCGACCAGTTCGTCTCGTCCGCTCGCGACGCCGGTGCTCATACGCGGATGTTCGGGCCTACGACGGTATGAACGCGTCGGAATCCGACCCTGCGCGGTCGCGGCCGGTCCGCTCGCACGCGCAGACCTGTCGGCCGAAACCAATTCATCCACTAATGTGTTATGCGGTGGCATGGACGTCGTCGCGATGGTCGCTCTCGGCGCAGTCCCGCCCTTCCTCGTGCTCGCGTGGATCGTCCTCCGGGGCAGCCCCGGGGGTCGCGTTCGCTCCCTCGCCGAGCGGAAGGACGCCGGTCGAACCGTCGACACGCACGCGGTCCACGACCGGACCGAAGCCGCAGAAGCCGCCCAGAAGCACGTGCAACAGCGAACGAACGGCCCCGGCCTCCTCGCCCGCCTCCGCGGCCGGCGCGAGGGCTGACCGCGCCCAACCAAAAACAGATAAACGGCGGCGGCGAACGTATCGACGATGCTGCTCGTGGTGTGCGTCGACCTGGACGACGACGTCGGTCGGAAGACCGACGTGGAGACGCCCGTGGTCGGTCGGGACGCGGTCGAGGACGCCGCGGTCAAACTCGCGACCGCCGACCCCGAGGACTCCGACGTGAACGTGCTCTTCCAGGGCGTGCATCTCGCCGACACCATCACCGACCAGCGCGTCGAGGTGGCGGCGGTCACGGGCAACGAGAAGGGCGACGTGCGCGCGAACCGCGCGGTCGGCGACGAGGTCGACGAGGTGCTCGCGGGCCTCGCGACGAGCGAGGAGGTGAAGGCGCTCATCGTCACGGACGGCGCGCAGGACGAGTCCGTCATCCCCGTCATCCGCTCGCGCGTCACCGTCGACGGCGTCCGCCGGGTCGTCGTCCGCCAGGCACAGGACCTGGAGTCCATGTACTACACGCTCAAGCAGGTGATGAACGACCCCGAGACCAGGGGAACCATCCTCGTGCCGCTGGGGATACTGCTCCTCATCTACCCGCTCGCCATCCTCGCCGACCTCCTCCAGCTCCCGGGGGAGGTCCTCGGGCTCTCGTCGGCCGCCATCGGGTTCTACGTCCTCGGCCGCGGGCTCGGCGTCGGCGACAAGCTCGACGCGACCGTCGACCGCGTGCGGTCGTCGCTGTACGCCGGCCGGATGACCATCCTGAGTTACGTCGTCGCCGCGGCGCTCCTCGGCGTCGGCGGCATCACGGGGGTGGAGACCCTCGACGCCGTTCGCGGGCGGACCGCGGGCGACCTCGGCGTCCTCCAGGTGCTCGCCGCGCTCGTCTACGGCGCCGTCCAGTGGTTCGCCGCCGCCGGTGTCACCACGAGCCTCGGCCAGATCACCGACGAGTACATCGCCGGCCGTCTCGAGTGGCGGTACCTGAACGCGCCGTTCTACGTCGTCGCGATGGGCATGGTGCTGTACGGCGTGAGCGCGTACTTCCTCGAGTTCGTCTCGCTCCCGTTCCTCGCTGCGACCCTCCTCAGCGGCACGCTGCTCGGGGTCGCGTCCACGCTCGCGTTCGCGGTCGCCGAGACGCACTTCGGCGGCGACGCCGAGGACGACCCCGACCGCGTCGACCCCGCGAACTGACCGCGTGGCCGCCGGTGGCGTCGCCCCCGCGGACTGACCGCGTGGCCGCCGGTGGCGTCGCCCCCGCGGACTGACAACGTGGCCCTCGGTAGGGTCGACCCCGCGAACTGACCGGTTCCTCTCTCACGTCGAAGCCGCGATACGCTGGAGCGTCGCGTGCGTGTCGAGTGCGGCGTCGACGGCGCTCGCGGCCTTCTCGACGCGTTCGTGGGCTTCGGCCCCGCTCATGTCGGGGCCGAGGACGCCGAACCCGACGGGGGTGTCGCGGTCGAGCGCGACGCGACCGAGGAGGCGAGCGGTCGCGTGCGTGACGACCTGGTCGTGGTCGGTGTCGCCGGTGACGACGACGCCGAGGACGGCGACGGCGTCGACGACGTCGCGTCGAGCGAGCCGGTCGGCGACGAGCGGCGCGTCGTACGCCCCGGGGACGGGGACGCGCTCGACGACCTCGGCGTCCCGTGTCTCGACGCGTGCCTCGGCGGCCGCGGCTATCTCGTCGGCGAGGTCCGGGTAGAACCGCGCGACGACGAGCGCGACCCGCGGCGTCGAATCGCCCGCTGCGGCGGACGCGTCGCGAGCGTCGTCGCCGTCGGCCGCGTTCGCGGGCGTCACGTCCCGACCTCGCTGGCGCGGGCCGCGTACCGCGCGAGGACGTCCGCCTCGAAGTGCACGCTGTCACCGGCGCCGCGCTCGGAGAGCGTGGTGCGGTCGCGGGTCTCGGGGACGACCGCGACCGCGAACGTCCCGCGGCCGTCGTCGACGCGGTCGACGGTGAGGCTCACGCCGTCCAGCGCCACCGCGCCCTTCGCGGCGACGTGGCGGGCGTGCCCGTCGGGGATGGCGACGTGGTACGTCCACGTGCCGTCCTCGCTCTCGCGGTCGACGCGCTCGACCGTGGTGACGGTGTCGACGGTACCCTTCGTGAGGTGGCCGTCGAGTGCGTCCCGGAGCGAGACGGGGGCTTCGAGGTTGACGGGGTCGCCCGCGCGTTCGACGAGCGCGGTGCACGCGACGGTCTCGTCGGACGCGAACGCACGGAACCCGTCGTCGGCCGTCGCCTCGACGGTGAGGCAGACGCCGTCGACGGCGACGCTTTCTCCCGGTTCGAGGCCGAGGTCGGGGGTCGCGACGTGGAGGGCCGCGCCGTCGTGGTAGTCGTCGACCGAAGCGATGCGACCGGTGTGGCGAACGACGCCGGTGTACATGCACTCCGAGCACCACTCGCCCTCCACAAACACGTTATGGGTTCCAGAAATGAGATGATGGTCGTCGGGCGAGGAGGCGTGACCACGCTCGACGCCCACAGCAGTCGCTCTCGACGAGTACAGGCCCTAGCGGGCACGAAGAGAAGCGTCGCGCGACTCAGCGCTCGCGGACGACGACGAACCGCGCGAGGTCACGGAGGTACTGCCCGGCCTCAGTGTCGTCCGCGTCGACCACCGCCAGCGCGTCGAGCGCCGCCTCCGACTCCGCCTCCGCGCGCTCGGTCGCCTCCGCCGCCGACAGCTCCGTGACCTGCACGACCGACGGGCGCTCCATCGCCTCGTCGATGCCCGTCGGCTTCCCCAGCTCCTCCGCGTCCGCCGTCTCGTCCAGCACGTCGTCACGGATCTGGAACGCCACGCCCACGCGCTCGGCGTACTCGCCGAGCTTCTCGACCGTGTACGGGTCCGCGTCCGCCGCGATAGCCCCCAGCTCCGCCGCCGCCCGGAACAACGCGCCCGTCTTCCGGCGCGCGAGCTCCATGTACTCGTCCTCGTTCGTCGGCATCGCCGCGAGCTCCGTCGCCTCGCCCTCACCGAGCTCGGCCATCGCCTCCGCGACGACCTGCGTCGCCTGCGGGTCCTGACTGAAGAGCGCGAACGCCTCCCCGAGCAGGCCGTCGCTCGCCACGATGGCGGGCCCGTGCCCGTACTCCGTCCACGCCGACGCCGTCCCGCGCCGCAGGTCGGACTTGTCGATGATGTCGTCGATGACGAGCGACGCGTTGTGCACGAGCTCGATGCCGACGCCGTAGTCGACGGCGTCCTCGGCGTCGCCGCCCGCCGCCTCGCACGCGAGCACTGTCACCACCGGTCGCACGCGCTTCCCACCCGAGAGCGACACGTGCTCGACCTGCTCGCGGAGCGCCGCCGGCTCCACCGCCGACAGCACCTCCCGCAACCGGTCGTTCACGAGCCCCTGACGTCGCTCCAGAAACTCCATTGCCAGCGCCTAGGCGCGTCCCTGGCAAGTAGGTGACGGATTGGGCGACCGTGGTTCTGCGCGTATCAATCGACCGGTCGTCGTCGCGAGCGACGGACCCCGGAGCTGTCAGGGGAACGTCGTCCGACAGCGGTCGGCGGTCGGGTCGCCGTCGACCGCGGCGACCCACGCCTGCTGGGTCGGCCCGAAGAAGACGTGGCAGGTCTCCGCCGGAATCCCGTACCAGAGGAGTGCGTGATGTTCGGCGGTCGAGTACGGCGCGTCCACGGTCTCCGGCTCCGCGACCGTCGGCGGTTCGTCGGCGAGGTCGAACGGCTCGACGACGACGCCGAACCCGCCGAGGAAGGCGACGTTCACGACCGCGGCCACGACCGCGAGTGCGAGGACGACGCCGCGGACGGCGGGAGTGCGACGGCCGGCGACGACGCCGACGCCGACCGCGACGAACGCGAGCGTGGGGAACAGGTCCGGGGCGGCGTCCAGGTCGAACGCGACGACGACGGCGAGGAACCACGCGCCGCACGCTGCGAGCGGCCACGCGCGGTCGCAGTCGCGGACCGCGGCGACCGCGAGCCCGACGAGTCCGACGGCGAACAGCGGTCGGCCCCAGTACAGCATGTTCGGTGCGCGAACCGCCCGGTCGAGCGCGCTCCCGCCCTGGGTCGCGTACCGCGAGACGAGGACGGTCTGGTTCAGCATCGCGACGACGCCGTCGACGCCCGCGGCGAGCACCGGCGCGAGGACGACGAGGCTCGCGACCGCGCCGCCCGCGACGACGCGCCCGACCGCACGGCGACCGCGTCGCGCCGCCAGCCCGAGCACCACGACCGGGACGACCGCGGCGAGCTGCCAGTACCCGACCGCGGCCGCCGCCGCCACGCCCGCGAGCACGTCGCTCGGCCCCCGACCGAGCCTGCCGTGGTCGTCGTGCGCGAGCCAGAGCGCGAGCAGGCCGGTCGCGAGCACGAAGTACTTCGCCTTGAACCCGAACCCGGCGCGGAGCGCGAACTGCGGGAGGAGGTACAGCGAACACGCTGCGGCGACCGCGGCCGCGGGCTCGCCGGTGAGTGCGTGCGTGAACTCCGCGACGAGCGCGACCGCGACGACCGCGGCGACGCAGGTCACGGCGACGTTCAGGTGATGGTACAGCAGCTGGTCGTCGCCCGCGAGCACGGAGAGGACGGCGGTCGTCTCGAACGACAGCGGCGGTTTCACCTCGAACGTCTCGACGTACAGCGTGGTGCCGCGGGCGAGCTGCCAGCCGACGTACTCGAAGATCTTCGAGTCACGGAGGCGTGGATACCCGGGACGCGAGAGCACGCGCAGCGCCGACGTCGTCTGTGCGAGCGTGGCGAGGACGACCACGAGGACGCGCCAGCGCCCGACGAGCGCGGCGTCGACGCGCCGCTGGGCGCTCGCGACCGCGGCGACCGCTCGCTCGACGCTCGACGGGAGGGGAGCCTCGGCGTGGACCATCCGATGGTCGGATGCGCGACGCCCACCGGAAAGTGTCTTCCCCCACGCTGGAATGGCAGTCCGCGGTCAGTAGTCGGTGACCTTCGACTGCACGCGGCCGTCGTCGAGTTCGCCCGCGTCGTCGTCGAAGTACGTCGCGAGCTCGTCGCGACCGACCTCGGTGGACTCGTAGAGGTACGCGATCTCGGTGAGCGACAGCGACTCGCCGGCCTCTAGCTTCCCGGTGAGGTGGTCGACGTCGAGGTCGTGGTTCGTGACGTCGAGCGAGACGGTGGCGGCGCGGTCGTCGGCGGCCTCGGCGAGGTTCACGCCTTCGCGGAGGACGGTCTCGAAGTCGAGGTCGGTGCGGTCGACGCCGCGGTAGAGGAACGCGACGGTGGAGACGAGCGCGTCGAAGGCTTCGGTGCCGTCGCGGTCCGCGAGCGAGGACGCGAAGACGAGGTCGAGGTCGCGGTCGTCGAGGCCCTCGACGAGGGTCTCGAAGTCGAGCAGGGCGTCGAGTACGCGCTGCCGGATGCGGGCGCGAGCGTTCCGTTCGGCCTGGACGCTCCCGTACGTGCGGTCGCCGCGGAGGTACGCGCGGTCCGCGCTCGTGAGGACGCCTCGGTCGCGAACTGACGAATCAGGCATAATCGGAATACGATTACGGATTTACGCGTGAAGGCAGAAATATAATTCGATACGGGTTATCTACGAGGGTTCGTCTCGGTTCGGCTAGGCAATCCTTATCAGGTAGTTCCCGCTCGTGACCGAACAGGTCGCGGTCGTCGCGAACCAGAACGGCACCGAACCGACGTCGCGCACTCGCCCACCCTGGCAGGCTCGCGAGTGCACGACCGGTCGCCGTGGCACGAGCCGAGTCCCGCACCACGTGCGTGACTCCCGTAGCCGCCGGCTTATCGCTTGCCCAACGAGGTCAGGCGCAGGCCCGCACGCCACACTCGACCGCGCCGCCGCGACCCACGGACCACGCACATGCAACCCGATACCACACCCGACGCGACCCGACGCACCGACGACGAACACCCGAGCGCAAGCACCGACGACGAACACCCTAGCGCAAGCACCGACGACGAACACCCGACCGGCGGGACAACCGACTGCGACCCCGAGGACACCGGCCTCCACGCCATCGCGCCGGCGAGCACGCTCACCGCCGTCCTCGACGCGGCGAGCGTCGTCGTCGACGAGTGCATCGTCGACGTCTCACCCGACGGCCTCGCCATCACCGCCATCGACGCCGCGACCGTCGGCATGGTCGACCTCGACCTCGACGCCGACGCCTTCGACAGCTACGACGCCACCAGCCTGCGCTTCGGCGTCGCCCTCGACCGCCTCCAGGACGTCGTCGCGCTCGCCGCCAGCGACGACCCCGTCGAACTCGCCGTCGATACCTCCACGCGAACGCTCCACGTCCACGTCGACGAACTCGCGTACCAGCTCGCACTCCTCGACCCCGACACCGTCCGCGCCCCACCGGACACCGTCGCCATCGCCGCCGACCTCGACGCCACCGTCACCGTCGACGGCCGCGTCCTCGCGCGCGCCATCGACGCCGCCGACATGGTCGCCGACACCCTCGAACTCGGCCTCGACACCGACCCCGACCGCTTCCACGCGCACGCCGACGGCGACGCCGACACCGTCGACTTCGAACGCCACGCCGACGACTGCCACGCCGTCGACCCCGCCCCCGCCGGGTCGCTGTTCTCCGTCGACTACCTCACCGCACTCACCCGCGTCCTCCCCGCCGACGCGCCCGTCGACGCCCACCTCGACGAGGACGCCCCCGTCGCGTTCGGCTACGACGTCGCCGACGGCCACGGCCGCGTCCAGCTCCTCGTCGCCCCGCGACTCAGTCGGCACTGACCACGTCACCCAGAAGCAACCGCCCACCGCTCGAAAAGAAACGACCGCACGGGACCCCGAGAGCCGTCAGGCGTCGTCGCCGGTGCCGAACTCGAACGCGTCGTCACCGAGCCCGTCACCGTCCTCGGACGACCCTTCGTCGCCGGTCGCGTCACCGCCAGCCGCGCCGGACTCGCCGCCAGCGTCAGCCAGCGGGCTCGCGTCCGCCGACGCGCCGTCCTCGACCGCGCTCGCGTCCGTGGACGCGTCGTCAGCCGCGACGTCCGCCGCGTCGAACTCCACGTCAGCCTCGGCGTCCGCGACGAACCCCTCGTCCGCCGACGCCGACGACTGCGTGTCGAAACGGTCGAGCGCCTGACTCAACTGCGAGGCACGCTGCGCGAGATGCCCCGCGCTCTCCGTGACCTCCGAGAGCGACGCCGTCTGCTCCTCGGCCGCCGCCGCCACGTTCTCCGCCTCCGACGTCGTCTCCTCGCTGATCGTCGCCGCCTCCGACACCATCGCGACGACCTCCTCGGTGCTCGCCGCCTGCTCCTCGGTCGTCGCCGAGATCTCCTGGACGCCCTCGTTCGTCTCCTGGGCGTACGCCGCGATCTCGTCGAGCGCGCCCGCGGCATCCTCGACGCGCTCCGTGTGCTCCGCGACCTGGTCCGCGGTCTGCTGGACCTCCGCGACCGTCGCGTCCGTCTGATCCTGGATGCTCTCCAGGCGCGCCTCGATGTCGTCGGCCGCGTCCTTCGTCTCGCTCGCGAGCTCCTTGACCTCCTGTGCGACGACCGCGAACCCCTCGTCCTCGGCCGCCGCCTCGCTCCCGCCACGAGACGCCTCGATGTTCGCGTTCAGCGCGAGCATGTTCGTCTCCTTCGCGATGTCGCCGATGAACTCGATGAGCTCGTCGATCTGGGCCATCTCGCTCTCGAGGTCCTCGATCGCCGCAACCGCGGACTCCGACCCGGACTCGAGCTCCGCCATCCCCTCGATGGCGTCCTCCGCCGCGTCCCGCCCCTCGCGACCGGTCTCGGCGGTCCGCTCGGCGATGTCCGCGACCTCGTTCGTCGTCGCCGCGATCTCCTCGGTCGTCGTCGACAGCGACTCCATCTCGCCACTGACCGCCTGGAACTGCTCGTTCTGGCGTTCCGCACCGTCGCTGATGGACTGCACGCTCTCGCTGACCTGCCGACTCGCGCTCTGGACCTCCTCGCTCGACGCAGTGACCTCCTCGCTCGCGCTCGCGACGTCCGTCGCGAACGTCCGCAGGTTCGCGACCGTCCGGTCGATCTCGCCGATCATCCCGTTGAACTCGCGCGCGATCTCGGACATCGCCTCGTTCTCCGACGCCGTATCCATCCGCGCCGTCAGGTCACCGTCGCTGACCGACCCCATCACGTCGCTGTACTCGTCGGCCTTCCGCTCCAGGTGCCGGTTCAACTGCTCGGCCTCCTCGCGAGCCGTCTCGGCGCGCTCCCGTGCCGTCTCGGCCTCCTGGATCTGGTCGCGGAGCGAGTCGCGCATCGACTCGAACGCCCCGTACAGCCGGCCGATCTCGTCGACGCGGTTCGTCTGCAGGTCGACGTTCAACTCGCCGTCCTCCATCTCGCTCGCACGGTCACGGAGACGCGCCAGCGGCGTCACCGTCTGCCGGCCGAGCACGACCGCGCCGACCGCGAGCATCCCGAGCGCCGACAGCACGATGAACAACACGTACTGCCCGACCGCGTTCCTGACCTGGAACGCCTGCGCGGTGTCGACGCTCGTCATCGCCACCCAGTCCGTGCCGTCGACGCGCGAGTACGCGTACACCTCGCCGTCGGCCTGCTGGAACTGCGGGTCGCCGGACTCGCGAGCCGTCGAGAGCGCGTTACCGTGCAGCGACGACTCGACCTGACTCCCCGAATCCAGGACCGTCCCGCCGCTCGCGTTCACGATCTGGGTCTGGCCGGCCGTCTCACCGCCCTTGACCGTGTCGAGACGCGACTGGATGCGCGTCACGACGACCACGTACCGGTCGTCGGTGTTCGGGACCGCGCTCGCGAACGCCACCACCTGGCCGCGCGTGTACGGCATCAGCGGCGACTCGTACGAACTGTTCGAGATCCACACGCGGTCCGACGCCTCCGCGGACCCCGAGGTCACCTGCGCGTTCGCCCACGGCACGCCGAGCTTCGACAGTTCGAACCCGGATATCGGGTCCGTGCTCGCCATCACGCTGTTCGTGGAGCTGTTCACGAGGTGGATGCCGAGGATGTCGTCGGACAACCGCGATTGCTCGGTCTGCAGGTACGACTCCGCGTCGCCGGTCGTCCGCAGCGAACCGCCGGCGGACACCGACCGCGTCTGGTCGCGGATGCTCTCGGTCCACCCCGAGAGCGCCGCCGCCCGCAGGTCGCTCGCCTCGCGGAGCTGGGACTTCGTGTTCGTCTCCACGGTCTGCTTCGTCTGCTGGTAGCCGTAGAATCCCGCCGCGCCGATGACGAGGACGACGAGGAGGATGGATACCGCGAACTTCACCGAGTACCGCCGCCGGACGAATCCGGGCGTCAGCATCGCCGCGATGGAGGTATCGTCGCTCATCTCAGTTCCCCTCCGGCGTCGTCGGGACGCTGATGTCGCCGTTCACGATGCCTTCGCGGGACGCCGCGACCGCGTCGACGACGTCCCCCGGGATCTCGCCTCCGAGGGAGCTGCCGTAGACGAGTTCGACGCCGTTCTCGGCGAGCCCGAGCGAGTTGACGCTCCCACCCTGGAACGCCCCGTCGACGACGTTCCCGACCGCCTGGAAGACGGCGGTGTCGACGCGCTTGACCATGCTCGCGGGGATGACGTTCGCGTACCGCGGGTCGCTCTCGGACTGGTCTGAGTCCACGCCCATCGCGAACCGCCCGCGTTCCTGCGCGGCCTGGAACACGCCGAGGCCAGTGCCGCCAGCGGCGTGATAGACGACGTCCGCACCGTCGTCGTACATCTTCGCGGCGGCCTCCTTCCCGCCCTCGACGTCGTCGAACGCGCCGACGTACGTCGTCTGCACGTCGACCGGTTCGTCGACCTGGTCGACGCCGGCCCTGAACCCGGCCTCGAACTTCTTGATGAGTCCGGACTCGATGCCGCCGACGAACCCGACGGTCGTCGCGTCCGGGTTCGTGCGCCCGGCGCCCGCGGCGAACTCTCGCGTCGAGAGGAGCGCGGACAGGTGGCCGACGAGGAACGACCCTTCGTGTTCCTTGAAGACGTAGTTCGCGACGTTGTCGCGGTCGACGACGGAGTCGATGAGCATGAACCGCTGGTCGTCGTGAGCCTTCGCGGTCTGCTTGAGCGGGTCCGTCTGGAGGAACCCGACGCAGACCGCGAGGTCGAAGTCCGGGTTCGACGAGGCGGCGTACCCGCTCTGCAGGTCCTGCATCTCGTCGGGCGACGCCGGTACCTCGTTCTTGTACTCGACGCCGTACTCGACGCGGGAGCGCTTGATGCCACGGTTGGCCATGTCGTTGAACGAGTCGTCGCCGAGGCCACCGGTCGCGTACACCATCCCCACGTAGGTGTCGCTGTCGTCGAACTGTTTGGTCGTCGTCGTCGGTACGTCGTCGTCGTCGCCGGCACCCACCCCGGGTAACCGCGACGCACACCCCGCCAATGCGGCCGCACTGACAGTTGCGCTCGCTGCCAGGACACCCCGTCTTGACTTCATGACGAGACACGTTATTCAAGTCTATCACTTAAGCGTACTCGCCCCGCTCGCCGATGTGAGTGACAGTCTCACTCAGGGAGCTCCGTCCTCCGGCGCGGAGCGAACCGATGGCAAGCGACGCCCCGAACATACAACCGAGGGAGAGACCCCCGAAACAAAGAACTGTCGCTCCGGCAATACATATCGGCGACAGCACCCGACCCTCACCCACACCTATCAGATACTCTGTAGTACTATCCGTGTTCCAGACCACCCCATCGAGCGACCACCAACCACTCTCATCGTCACCCCCACCACTCGACCCACTCGCCGCTCGCTCTAGCTCACGGGACCGAAAACGTGTGCGAAAAGACGACCGCGAAAGCCCGCGTCGCGTTACCCTTCGAACTCCTCGATGAGCGCCGGCACGACCTCGAAGAGGTCGTCCACGATACCGTAATCCGCGATGTCGTAGATCGGCGCGTTCGGGTCCGTGTTGATCGCGACGATGTTCTCCGCACCCTTCATCCCGGCGACGTGCTGAACGGCGCCCGAGATACCGATAGCGATGTAGAAGTCCGGCGTCACGACCTTCCCGGACTGCCCGACCTGCCGGTTCTTCGGGAGCCAGCCGTTGTCGACGATGGGGCGCGACGACGACAACGTCGCATCGAGCGCGTCCGCGAGGTCACGCACGAGGTCGAGGTTCTCCTCCTCCTCGATGCCACGACCCACGGAGACGAGGACGTCAGCTTCCGTGATGTCGACGTCACCGCCACCGACCTCCTCGAAGCCCTTCACCGTCGACTTCACCGCATCCTCGTCGACGGTCGCATCGAACGCCTCGATGCTGGCATCGCCCGCGGTCTCCGTCGCCGGCCACTCCGCACTCCGGATGGAGACCGCAACGGACTCCGCTTCGACCTCCGTCGTCGTCTCCACCTTCCCACTGTACATCTCGCGCGTCGCCGTCAACGTCGACCCGTCGAACTCGACGCCGACCGCATCACTCACGTACGTCAGGTCGAGCGCGTTCGCGACCGCCGGCCCGTAATCCAGGCCGTTCACGCTGTTCGGCGTCAACAGGACCTGCGGGTCGACCGCGTCGTAGACCTGCTCGACGACCTGCGCGTACACGTCGTGATTGAACTCCTCGCCGTGGTCGACGGTGTGGATCGCGTCCACGCCCTCGAGGTTCAGCGCCTCGGCGTGCGCGTCCACGTCACCCGAGATGACCGCCAGATGGAGGTCACCGCCCGTCGCGTCCGCGACCTCGCTCCCGACCGTCACCAGCTCGTAGGAGACGTCACGGAGCTCGCCACGACGATGTTCGGCGACCGCGAGCACGTCACTCATTGGCCGACACCTCCGTCACGGAGAACCTCCGCAAGCTGTCCCGCCGTCTCGTCCGGACTCCCCTCGAACAACGTCGCATCACTCTCGGTCTCGGGCTCGTACATGTCCACGATCTCCAGGTCGGACTCGGCGACGTCAGCCGACAGGCCGAGGTCGTCGAGCGTCATCGGCTTGATCTCCTTCCGCTGGGCCTGCCGGATGCCACGCAGGCTCGCGTACCGCGGCTCGTTGATGCCCGTCTGGATCGTCAGCACCGCCGGGAGATCCACGTCCGTCAGCTCCTCGACGCCGCCCTCGAGTTCGCGGCGCACGCTCGCAACGCCACCCTCGACGTCCAACTCGAGGTCGTTCACGACCGCCGCCCACTCGAACCCGACCTCGTCCGCGAGCGAGACGCCGGTCGCACCGAACCCGTCGTCGTCCGCCTGCACGCCAGACAGCACGAGGTCCGGCTCCTCCTCCTCGACGACCGCCGCCAGGAGGTTCGTCTTCGCCTCAACGTCGAGCATCTCCGCGTCCTCGAGGGAGTCGTCCCACACGCGAACGGCGCGATCCGCGCCCTTCGCGAGCGCCATCCGGATCGTCTCCTCGGAGCGCTCCGGGCCGATCGTGACCGAGACGACCTCGACGTCGTCCTCGGACTCGCTTATCTGTACGCCTTCCTCGATGGCGTAGTCGTCCCACTCGTTGAGGTCGTACTCGAGGTACGCCTCGTCGATGGCTGTTCCGTCGATCTCGAACTCATCTTCGACGGCAGCCACCTCCTTGACGGTGACGAGAACCTTCATCGTCCGAGCGTTACCCGGCAGCGAGGGTAATAGTTACGGAAACCGCCGTTGCTACGAGAACCGTTGACTCGGCGGTCTCCCCGTCGCCGTCGTCGAACCCGGTCGCAGCGGCGCGTTACTCGTCGCCGTCGAATCCGATCGTAGCGGCAGTCTCCTCGCCGTCGAATCCGGTCGCAGCGGCGCGCTACTCGTCGTCGCCGAAGTCCGCGACGTTCTCCTCGGGGAGCGCGATGAGGTTCTCCCGGCCGATACGGAGCTTCTGTATCTCGTCGTCGTCGTGCATCCCCGACAGGAGCTGGGAGACCTTCGCGTTCGACCACCCGGTCTCGGTGACGATGTTCGCTTGCTTCATCCGACCGCCGTTCCCCTCGAGCAGTCGGAGCACGCGCTCCTCGTCGGAGAGCAACGCCTCGTCGATCTCGTCCTCGGTGTCGTCGTCGGCGTCCTCGACTGCAGCACCAGCGGTGCCTGCCGCAGTCGCCCCACCGGTGGCGTCGCCAGCGTCGACCGCGCTCGACGCATCACCCCTGGACGCGTCCAGGCCGCTCGAATCGGGCTCCGGCGGCGTCGACGCCGCATCGGAGCCGGTGGTCGTCGTCGACCCGGAACCGGTCGTCCCGCTCCCGGCGGATGAATCACCCCCGTCGGACGCCTCCGGGACGCCCGCGGGCCCGTCGCCGTCGTCCTGCTGGGTCTGCCAGCGCGCGAAGAAGTAACTCCCCGCACCGACGAACATCAGGAGGAGCGCGAACCCGACGCCCAGCAGGAACGAATCGTCGGGCGTGACGGGCTCGCCCGTCGAGGTGTTCACCGACGGCGTCGTCGACGTCGTCGTCGCCACCGGTCGCTCGAGCACGACCGACAGGTACCCCGGTTCGAACTCGCGGTAACCGTCCCACACGAGCGCCCGCTGGTCGAGTCCCTTGTCCGGGGGCGTCCTGACGATGTTCAAGCCCTCGGGCGGCCGGATGACGAGTCGCTGACCGTCGTAGAGCCGCGGGAACCACGTCCCGTCGGGACTCCGGAACGCGTCCCCGACGAACAACGACTCGCCGTCCACGCGCCCGAAGTTCGTCCACGTGAACGAGTACGTCACGGTGCCCGTGCCGTTCTCGACGGTCGAGTCCGTCCAGTTCGCGTCACGGATCTGCATCTCGCGGTCCGTCGTCTCGCTCGCCGCGGCCGCGAACCGCGCGAACGTCTCCCGCCCCACGCCCAGGTCGCGATTCCCGGACCGCACGTCGTCCGCGTACCGCTCGAACGCCCGCGTCTCGTTGGTTCCGTTCACCAGGAACCGATGCGTGATGTGCCACCTCGCGTCGCCATCCGCCCGTAACTGCACCGTCACCACGAGCCCGGGGTCTGCGCGTTCGAACTCCGTCGACTCGGCGGCCGCCGTCGACCCGACCCCGTCGCTACGAGCCCCGTCAGCGGCGACCACAGCCCCTGACACGACCAACAGGAGGAGGATTCCGACCAACGCGGGGCGAAACCGCATATCCCGACCTTGCACCCCCCGAGGAAAAAACGCTTTCCATCCCGATAAAAGGTCAGCGGGCGTTATGAACGATATCGGGGCGTCTCGGGGGCGCTCTCAGGCGACTACGTAACGTCGACCGCTTTTTGTATCGGCACGCGTAACCATCCGGTAATGAGTCGCTCCGCCGCTCTCGCCGTCGCCGTCCTCCTTCTCACGGCCGGCGTCGCACCGGCCGTCGCGGTCGACGCGTCGCCGGCCCCGGCCCCGTCGCCCGCGACCGCGACGCAAGCCGCCGACGACGCACTCACCGCATCCACAGCCGAAGAAGACGCACTCACCGCGTCGACACCCGAAGAAGACGCGGCGTCGCCGGCGAACAACACGACGCAACGCCTCCCCATCACCGGCCCCGTCACGGAGAACTACTCGACGGTCGAACTCGACTTCGGTGCGTCGATGGCGCTGTCGAACGAGCGCGTCGCGAGCCAGTACCAGGTGTCGCTCGTGGAACTGCAACTCGAGCAAGTCCAGACCGAGCGCGCTCGCGGCGCCATCGTCGGCGAGTACCTCGACGCCACGGTCGAGGAGCTCACGGCCCTGAACGCCGCCGAGGAGCGCGCCGTCGCACGCTACCGGCAGGGGGAGATCTCCGCGGAGACGCTGCTCGTGAAGTTCGCGATGATCGACCGGCGGGCTCGAGCGATCGACGACAGCCTGGCGCGCATCGAGAACGCCGGCACGCCACTGACACGGTCGACGCGCGACCGCATCCGGAACGTCGACCTCGGCCTGGATAGCTTCAACACGCCGGCTCGACGGCACGTCGCGCTGGCCGCGACCGGCGAACTGAAGGGCGGCGTCAACCCGCTGCACGTCGCCGCGAGCGACCAGGGCGTCGCCGTCGAGATGCTCGACGGCGGCGAGTACCACCGGAACGCCATCCGGTTCGACAACCGGATGTCGGGTGGCGTCGACCAGTTCGAGGACTACGTCGACTTCCAGAATCGCGTGAACGAACTGTACCCGTGGGCGCGGTCGTCGTTCCAGGGCGGCATCAGCATCGACGTCTACCCGGGATGGAACCTGTACCGGGCGACCGGCCGACACCCCCAGGGGTCGCTGACGGTGTACGCTGACGGTGCCACGCGCGACGTCTACCGCGAGACCCAGGTGCTGCTCCTGGACCGTCTCCCGGAACTCGAGACGGTTCGCGCCATCCGCGAGAACGTCTCGGTGAGCGTCACGCCGACCGCGAGCGGTGGCCCGGTGCTCGTGAACGTCACGCGGCTCGCGGTCGGGAACGAGTCTGCGACGCCGCTCGACGCGGTCGTTCGCGTGAACGACCACACCGTCGGGCGAACGGGCGGGGACGGCACAATCTGGCTGCTCCCACCGTCTGAGGGCGACTACGAGGTCCGCGTCGTCCAGGACGGGACGTCGATCAACGTCACCGTCCCGAACTAACGCGAGGGTTCGCGGTCCCACGGACGAATACCGTCCTCACCGTTCCGTCGAGTCCGTCGCCGGTTCGCGGTCAGCGCTTCCGGTCGTCTTCGTCGTCGGTTCCGCCGGTGAGGTCCTCGATGTCGACGGTGTTCCCCATCGTCTCCGAGTCACCGAAGCCGGCGGAGAGGATGCGCGTGAGGGCGTCCTCGACCTTCTCGTCGGTCTCCGTGATGTCCGACGGGTCGACCTCGAGCACGAACCCGGTGGTGATGTTCGGTGCGGTCGGGAGGAAGAGGACTTCACGACCGTCTTCGGTCGTCTTCCCGGTCTTGAACGCGGTCATCCGCATGTCGTCCCACGTCGTTATCTTCACGGGCGTCTGGAGCGAGTCGGTGCCGCCGAGGGCGGTCTCGGCCGCCATCTTCGACGCGTTGTAGATGACGCGCAGGCCGGGGACGCGGTTCGCGAGGTCGTCGATGACGCCCTCGAAGAGGCCGCCGGCGGTCGTCCGCATCAGGTACCCGATGGCGAGCACGAGCACGAGGAACACCATGATGACCAACAGGACCTGGATGGGTTGCTGGACGGCTTCGGCCCTGGGCACGCCGAGCTCTTTGAGGAGTTCCACTGTGACGAACTCGTTCGGCGTTACCCCCGATACGATTCGGTAGAGGTACGCGATGACGTACGCGGAGACGAGGACGGGCACGACGACGATGAGGCCCGACGCGAAGTCGCGCTTCCAGGAGGACATGCCCGAGGAATGTAGGGGCGGGGTCTTGGGTGTGACGAGTCACGACGACGCCCGAGGGGGTTCGAGCCCTCGACGCACGGCGTCTGCGTTCAGATGCCGAGGACGGCGCGCGCCGCGAACAGCACGTTCTCCTTGCGTTCGCGGACGCGACGGTAGAAGTACTGGAGCCACTTCCCGCCGTAGGGCGCGTACTGCCAGACCTCGACGCCCTCCGCTGCGAGGTCGCGTTGTGCGTCCTCGCGCACGCCCATGAGCATCTGGACCTCGTAGCTGGTCCCGTACTCGTCGTGGAGTTCGCTCGCGTACTCGATCATCGCCGGGTCGTGACTCCCGACCGCGACGCCGTCCTCGAACTCCTCGAACATGAACTCGAGGAGGTCGCGGTACTGCTCGTTCACCTTCGACTTCTGCTTGTACGAGACGTCCTTGGGTTCGTCGTACGCACCCTTCACGAGCCGGACCTTCCCGGGGACGTCCGCGAGACGTTCGAGGTCCTCTGGCGTCCGCTTCAGGTTCGCCTGCACGCAGAGCCCGACGTCACCCTCGTACTTGCGGGCGAAGTCCTCGAACGCGTCGAGGGTCGCGTCCGTCGTGTGGCGGTCCTCCATGTCCACCCACACGAAGACGTCGTGCTCGTCGCCCGCTTCGACGACCCGTTCGAGGAGGTCGCGGAAGACGTCCTCGCCGACGTCGAGCCCGATCTGACTGGGTTTCACGGAGACGCACGCGTCGACGTCGCTCCGTCCGATGTCCGCGACGAGGTCGACGTACGCGTCCGCGTCCGCGGCAGCCGGTTCGCGCTCGTCGTAGTGCTCGCCGAGGAGGTTCAGGATGGCGTTGACGTCGTCGTCGTTCAGCGCTCGCGCGTGGTCGATGGCCGTCGCTGGCGTCTCACCGGCGACGAACCGCGACGCGATAGGGGGAATCATGCTCGAAACTGCGGGTGGGGAGTACAAATGACTTGATGGTCGGTGGCGGCCACCTTCGGCCATACGTGCCCGTGTGCCGGAGGAAGGCTTTCCCCGGTCGCCCTCGTCGAATCACGTGATGACAACGAGTCGCACGCACGTCGGCGTCGACGTCGGCGGCACGTTCACCGACGTCGTCCTGTTGACGCCGGGTGACGGCCTCGTCACCGCGAAGGTTCCGACGACGAGCGACCAGAGCGTCGGCGTCGTCGACGGCATCGAGAAGGCGTGCGGAGAAGCCGGAATCGACCCGAGTGACGTCGACGAGTTCACGCACGCGATGACGGTCTCGGTGAACGCACTCCTCGAGGAGGCGGGCGCGGCGACGGCGCTCGTCACGACCGAGGGGTTCCGTGACGTCCTCGAGATAGCACGCCAGGACCGCCCGGACCTCTACGACTTCGACGAGACGCGACCCGACCCGCTCGTCCCACGACGCCGGCGGTTCGAGGTCTCCGAGCGGACGACGACCGACGGCGTCGAGGACGCGGTTGCGGCCGAGGACGTCCGCGCTGTCGTCGACCGGATCCGGGACAGCGACGCGGAGAGCGTCGCCGTGTCGCTCCTGCACGCGTACCAGCACCCCGAGAACGAGCGTCGCGTCACCGAACTGCTCCGCAAGGAACTGGACGTCCCGGTGTCGGCGAGTCACGAGGTGCTCGCGGAATTCCGCGAGTACGAACGCACGTCGACGACCGTCGTCGACGCGTACGTCAAGCCCGTCATCGACGCGTACCTCGGACGGCTCGAAGAGCGCGCTGCAGACCTGGACGTGCCTGCACCGCGGATCATGCAGGCGAACGGCGGTATCGCCGCCGCCAGGACGGTCCGGGACCGTCCCGTGACCACGTCGATGTCCGGCCCGGCCGCGGGCGTCGTCGGCGCCGCGGCAACGGCGAGCGACGCGACCCGCGACCTCGCGGGCCTCGTCACGTTCGACATGGGCGGCACGAGCAGCGACGTGAGTCTCGTCCGCGACGGCGACGCGGAACGCACCACGGCCGCCGACATCAACGGCCGCCCCATCCGGGTGCCGATGGTGGACGTGAACACCGTCGGCGCCGGCGGCGGGTCGAAGGCCTGGGTGGACGACGGCGGCGCACTCCGCGTCGGCCCGGCGTCCGCGGGCGCCCAACCCGGGCCGGCGTGCTACGGCCGCGGCGGCACCGACCCGACGGTGACGGACGCGAACGTCGTCCTCGGCTACATCGGCGACTCGTCCGCGCTCGGCGGGGAACTCTCGCTCGACGAAGCCGCCGCCGAGGACGCACTCGCCGCGCTCGCCGACACCGCCGGTCTGGACGACACACTCGACGCCGCACGCGGCGTCTACCGCGTCGCGAACGCGAACATGACGCGCGCCATCCGCGCCGTCACCGTCGAACGCGGCCACGACCCCCGCGAGTTCGCGCTCGTCGCGTTCGGCGGCGCCGGCCCGATGCACGCCGCCGCGCTCGCCGACCGCCTCGACGTCGACACCGTCGTCGTCCCGCGCGCGTGCGGCGTCCTCTCCGCGTACGGCCTGCTCGCCGCCGACGAGAAGCACGACGCCGTCCGCACGCTCCGCGAACCGTTCGACTCGCTCGACCGCGGGCGCGTCGAAGCCGCGTACGACGACCTCGCCACCGACGTCCGCGCCGACGTCGCCGACGTCAACGACGACACCGCGAGCGCCGCCGGACCAGCGGCTGCAACCGTCGAACGCGCCGCGGACGTCCGGTACGCCGGCCAGAGCTTCGAGCTCACCGTCCCCGTCGACGACGAGTTCGACGCGAACGCGGTCGCCGAACGGTTCCATGCCGCGCACGAATCGACGTACGGCTACCGGATGGACGACCCGCTCGAACTCGTGAACGTCCGGACGACCGCCGTCGTCGACCGCGCCGACGTCAGCGTGCACTACGAAGCCAGCGGCGACCCGGTGAAAGGCCACCGGCAGGCGTTCTTCGACGGCACGTTCCACGAGACGACCGTGTACGACCGCGAAGCGCTCGACGTCGACGCGACCGTCGACGGGCCCGCCATCCTCGAACAGCACGAGAGCACGGTCGTCGTCCCACCAACCTGGACCGGGTCCGCCCACCCGGACGGGACGTTCGTCATGACGAACGGAGGTGAGGACGCATGAGCGACGACCCGACGAGCGAACTCGACGCGGTCACGCTCGAGATCCTCCGGAACCAGTTCGAGGGCGTCGCCGAGGAGATGGGGCAGGTCCTCGTCACGAGCGCGTACTCGCCGAACATCAAGGAACGCCGCGACTGTTCGACCGCGCTCTTCGACGCCGACGGCCGCCTCGTCGCGCAAGCCGAGCACATCCCCGTGCACCTCGGCGCGATGCCAGCGGCCGTCGACGCCGTCCTCGCGAAAGACCCCGACCCCGGCGACGTCTGGGTACTCAACGACCCGTTCCAGGGCGGCACGCACCTCCCCGACGTCACGATGGTTTCGCCGGTCACCGTCGAAGACGCCGAGGCCGCCAGCGAGATTATCGGGTACGCGGTCTCGCGCGCGCACCACGCCGACGTCGGCGGGTCGACGCCCGGAAGCATGCCCGCTGGGGCACGCGAGATCTACCAGGAGGGCCTCCGGCTGCCTCCCGTGCGACTCGCGATCGACGGTGACGTGAACGACGACGTCATGGACGTCCTCCTCGCGAACGTCCGGAACGCCGGCGAACGCAAGGCCGACGTGCGCGCACAACTTGCGGCGAACGACCGCGCCGAGGAGCGCGTCCGCGACCTCATCGCCGAGCACGGCCGCGACCGCATCGAGACCGCGTTCGACGCCGTCATGGACTACTCCCGGGACCGCGTCACCGCCGAACTCGACGCACTCCCGGACGGCGAGTATCACGCACGAGACGTCCTCGAGGGGGACGGTCAGACCGACGAGGACGTCCCCATCGAAGCGACCGTCACCGTCGACGGCGCCGACGTCACCGTCGACTTCGCGGGGACCGCCGACCAGGTCGACGGGAACGTGAACGCGCCGCTCGCGGTCGCGACCAGCGCCGTGTACTTCGTCGTCCGCTGCGTCACCGACCCCGACATCCCCCCGAACCAGGGATGCTACGACCCGATCCACGTCGAGGCACCCGAGGGCTCGCTCCTGAACCCGGACGCGCCGGCGGCCGTCGTCGGCGGGAACGTCGAGACGAGTCAGCGCGTCACCGACGTCGTCCTCGCCGCGTTCGCCGACGCTGCCCCCGACCGCGTCCCCGCACAGGGCCAGGGGACGATGAACAACCTCGTCGTCGGCAGCCGGGACGTCGACGGCTTCAGTTACTACGAGACCATCGGCGGTGGCGCTGGCGGTCGCCCGAGTGGCGACGGCACGGACGGCGTGCACGTCGGGATGACGAACACCCTCAATACGCCCATCGAGGCGCTCGAAGCGGAGTACCCGCTGCGCGTCGAACGGTACGGGCTCCGCGAGGGCAGTGGCGGGGACGGCGAACACCGCGGCGGCCTCGGCATCGTACGGTCCGTGACCGTCGAGGCGGACACGACCGTGTCGCTCCTCACCGAACGACGCCGACACGCACCGAAGGGGGTCGCCGGCGGCGACCCCGGCGCACCCGGCGAGAACCGTATCGACGACGAGACGGTCCCCGCGAAGACGACGCGCGACGTCGACGCCGGGACGACCGTCACCGTCCGCACGCCAGGCGGCGGCGGTCACGGCGAGCCCAGCGACCGCGACGACGAGGCGCGCGAACGCGACCGCGCCGACGAGAAGGTGTGATCGTGCCGGCAGACCGAACGAAGGTCGGCGTGGTCGTCCCGTCGTCGCACACGACCGTCGAACGCGAGTTCGAGCCGCCGGTCGTCTCCAGTGACGCGGCGATGCTCTGGGACGCGCTCGGCGCCGCCGACGCAGTCGGTGCGGCGGCGACGGCCGTCCCTGGTCGTCTCGGCGAAATCACAGGTCGTTAAGAACCCGGCCCGAATCTGGCCGAGTATGAACCTGGTTGCGACGGTCGTCGTGGCGTTCTGGGCGATGCTGCCGGCGTACGTCCCGAACAACGCGGCCGTCCTCTTCGGTGGCGGTGCGCCGATCGACGGCGGGCGGACGTGGGGTGGACGTCGCGTGCTCGGCGACGGGAAGACGTGGCGCGGCACGGCCGGTGGGACGGCGACGGGCGTGGTGGTGGCGTTCGCGCTGTCCGCCGTCGCGCCGACGGTCGGCGAGCTGGTCGGGGTCGAACTCCCGGCGTTCCCGCTCGCGGCGGCGGTCGCGCTCGCGTTCGGTGCGATGCTCGGCGACGTCCTCGCCTCCTTCCTGAAGCGTCGGACGGGCCGCGAGCGCGGTGCGGCGTTCCCGCTCGTCGACCAACTCGACTTCGTCGTGGTGGCGCTTGCGCTCGCGGCGCTCGTCGCGCCCGAGTGGTTCGGGGCGTGGTTCACGCTCCCGGTGCTCGCCGTCGTCGTCGTCCTGACGCCGCTCCTGCACGTCGGGACGAACGCCGTCGCGTACCAGCTCGGGCTGAAGGACGAACCCTGGTAACGAGGTCGGGCGACGCTGACCGCGTCGCTACTGGTGACGGCTGTGGTGTCCGTGGGGCTGACAGGCGACCGGCTTCGTGCCTCGTGCGGGTGGTCGCGCTCCCGTCTCGGCCGCGACGAGGCCGTGATCACGTCACGTCGGTCGTCGCCGCGGGCTCGTACTTGAACCGTCGGTCGCATCGGACTCGACAGTCGGGGACGCGCGGATTCCAGTTCGCTTATGCCGGTTCGTGGCGGGAGTTCTCGCAATGACGAACGACGACCTCATCGACGCGCTCGTGGCGGCTGACGCGGTGAAGTTCGGCGAGTTCGAGCTCTCGCACGGTGGGACGAGCGAGTACTACGTCGACAAGTACCTGTTCGAGACGAACCCGGAGCCGCTCGCGCTCATCGGCGAGGCGTTCGCCGAGCGCCTCGACGGCGAGAAACCCGCGGGCGTTGCGCTCGGTGGCGTCCCGCTCGTGGTGGCGACCGCGCTCGAGGCGGAGGTGCCGTACGTCATCGCGCGGAAGAAACAGAAGGAGTACGGGACCGCGAACCTCGTCGAGGGCCGGCTCGACGAGGGCGAGGAGGTCGTCGTCGTCGAGGACATCGCGACGACCGGGCAGTCGGCCGTCGACGCCGTGGAGGCGCTCCGGGACGCTGGCGCCGAGGTGAATCGCGCGCTCGTCGTCGTCGACCGTCAGGAGGGCGGCACCGAGAACCTCGCCGACGTCGGCGTCGAACTGGAAGCGCTCGTCACCGCCGACGAGCTGCTCGCACGCGTCGACGACTGACCGGCGATCCCTCCCGCGTCTCCCGACTCTCGGGCCCGAACGGACCGTGTGAACGCTTCGAGAAGCATCGCAACCCTTTTGCTGGCACCGCGGATACGTTGAGGCACGATGGTAGGTGTCTGCTTTACAGGCCGGGCTTTCGCCCGCTAACTCCCCCACCCTACCGTTCTCCGCGTTCGCAGACATCGACCAGCTCGTGGATTCCCAGTCACAACAATGTCACAATCAGAATCAGAGTCACAGATAACGGTCGTCCTCCCGGACGGCACGGAGCTCGCGGTCGACGCGGACGCGTCCGTCGAGGACGTCGCGTACGAGATCGGGCCGGGTCTCGGCCGAGACACGGTCGCGGGCAAGGTCGACGGCGACCTCGTCGCGAAGGAAGCGCCCGTGCACGACGGTGCGGGGATCGAGATCGTCACGGACGGGAGCGACGAGTACCGACGGGTGCTCCGACACTCGGCGGCGCACGTCCTCGCACAGGCCGTGCTCCGCGAGTATCCCGACGCGAAGCTCGCTATCGGGCCGCCGACCGAGGAGGGCTTCTACTACGACTTCGACGGCATCGACATCGACGAGGGCGACCTGGCCGGTATCGTCGAGGAGATGGAGGCGATCGTCGAGTCGGACTACGAGATAGAGCGCGAGGTCGTGAGCGTCGCCGAGGCCGAGGAGCGTCTCGCTGACCAACCGTACAAGCTGGAACTCCTCGAGGACCTCGCCGAGAACGACGAGACGGTGACGTTCTACTCGCAGGGTGAGTTCGAGGACCTCTGTGCGGGTCCCCACGTCGCGTCGACGGGCGAGGTCGAGGCGTTCGACCTCCGCGAGATCGCCGCAGCGTACTGGCGTGGCGACGAGGAAAACGAGATGCTGACGCGCGTGTACGGGACGGCGTTCGAGAAGGAGAGCAAGCTCGAGGCGTTCCTGGAGCGCAAAGCGGAGGCGGAGCGTCGCGACCACCGGAAGATCGGCCGCGAGATGAACCTGTTCTCCATCCAGGAGGTCACGGGCCCCGGCCTGCCGTTGTATCATCCGCCGGGGAAGACGGTGCTTCGCGAGCTGTCGGCGTTCATCGAGGACCTGAACCTCGACGCTGGCTACGAGTACGTCGAGACGCCGCACGTGTTCAAGACGGACCTCTGGAAGCAGTCCGGGCACTACGACAACTACGAGGACGACATGTTCCTCTTCCACGTCGGCGACGACGAGTACGGCCTGAAGCCGATGAACTGCCCGGGCCACGCCGCCATCTTCCAGGACCACTCGTGGAGTTACCGCGAGCTCCCCGTCCGCTATGCGGAGGACGGGAAGGTCTATCGGAAGGAGCAGCGCGGCGAGCTCTCCGGGCTGTCCCGGGTGTGGTCGTTCACGATCGACGACGGCCACCTGTTCGTGCGCCCGGACCAGATCGAGCAGGAGGTCGAGCAAATCATGGACGCCATCGACGTGGTCCTGGAGACGTTCGAACTGGACTACGAGGTCGCGCTCGCGACGCGTCCGGACAAGTCGATGGGAAGCGACGAGATCTGGGAGCGCGCGGAGTCCATCCTCGAGCGCGTGCTCAGCGAGCACGAGGACGAGTACGTCATCGAGGAGGGCGACGGTGCGTTCTACGGCCCGAAGATCGACTTCGCGTTCGAGGACGCGCTGGGGCGGAAGTGGGACGGGCCGACGGTCCAACTGGACTTCAACATGCCCGAGCGCTTCGACCTCTCCTACGTGGGCGAGGACAACGAGGAGCATCGGCCGGTCGTCATCCATCGCGGTATCTACGGGAGCTACGAGCGGTTCTTCATGGTGCTCATCGAGCACTTCGAGGGGAAGTTCCCGTTCTGGCTTGCGCCCGAGCAGGTGCGCGTCCTCCCCATCAGCGACGACAACCTCGATTACGCGTACGAGGTCGCGGAGCAGTTCGACGAGTTCCGCGTGGAGGTGTCGACGCGGGACGCGACCCTGGAGCGGAAGATCCGGCAGGCACACGACGACCGCGTGCCGTACCAGATTATCGTCGGCGACGACGAGGAGGAAGACGGCAACATCTCGGTGCGCGACCGGAAGGAGCGCCAAGAGTACGACGTGGAGCGCGACGCGTTCCTCGCGCACCTCCAGGCCGAGAACGCCGAGAAGCGCCTGGACCCGGACTTCCTCGCGGACTGAGTTCGCTTCAGCTTCGGACTTCCTCGCGGACTGAGTTCGCTTCAGCTTCGGACTTCCTCGCGGACTGAGTTCGCCTCGACTCCTCCGGATCCTTTCTCGTGGTTCTTCGCCGTCGACGAGCGCTCGCCCTGTGCGTGCCGGGACCTGGAGCCGGGAGGCCGGACGTGGGGTGGTGGTTCGAGACCGGGGTCGGGGTGCGTGGAGTTGAAGGCTTTTCGTGTGGGGCGAGCGTAGCGGCGGGTGATGGAGCGACGTGGGGTGGTGGTCGGTGCGCTGGCGGTGGCGTCGGTGGCGCTCGCTGCGGGTGCGGCGTCGCCGTCGACAGCACCTGCTGGAGGCGGTGGTGTGGCGTTCGGTGCGGGGTCGGATGGTGGTGGTGGGATGGCGCTCGGTGGCGTGCTCTGGCTGGTGGTGCTCGTGGCGCTGGTCGCGGGCGGCGGGTGGTTGCTCGTGGCGCACTTGCGGTCGGCCGGTGGGGGTGGTCGGCGGTTGCGGCGGCGGTTCGTCGCGCTCGTGCTCGCGGTGGCGGTCGTGGTGGCGGGCGTCCTGCTCGTGGCGGTGCGCGTGTTCGAGGACGGCGAGGGGCCGGGTGGCCCGGACGGTGTCGGTGGCCCGCTCGTGCAGGGGTCGCCCGAGAGCGTGACGCCGACCGGTGGGCCGGGGCCAGGCGTGGTTCTGGCGGTGCTCGTGGTGCTCGCGCTCCTCGTCGGTGGCTGGCTCGCTGTGCGACGGCTGCGTGGCGGCGACGGTGGCGAGCGCGAGGCCGACGAGGCGGCGGCGTCGGACGTGGACGAACCCGACGACGCCGGGACGGACGTCTTCGACGGGACGGCGCTGGGGTCGGCGGCCGGGCGGGCGGCGGTGCACCTCGACGACGCGGAGTCGCCGCCGGCGAACGACGTGGTGCGTGCGTGGCGGGAGCTCGCGGCGGTGCTCCCGGTCGCTCGCCCCGAGACGTCGACGCCCCGCGAGTTCGCGAGCGCGGCGACGGCCGCGGGCGTCGACCCGGACGCGGTCGCGGAGCTCACTTCGCTGTTCGAGGCGGTCCGGTACGGTGACCGCGACCCGAGCGGGGAGCGCGCCGAGCGCGCGGTCGCGGCGCTCGAACGCGTCGAGGCCGAGTACGGCGCGAGCGACTCCGGCGAGGAGGCCGAGGCCGAGGTCGTCGATGCCCGGCGCGAGGAGGTCGACGAGCGGGGTGGGTCGCGGTGAGGCGGTGGCTGGTCGCGGTCGGCGTCGGCGCGTTCGCGGTGGCGGCCGCGGTCGCGGTGACCGTCGGCGAGTCGACCGCCGGGCGCGTGCTCGCGCCGGTCGCGGCGGCGGTGGCGGTGGTGGCGGCGGCGTGGGTCGCGTACGCCGGCGGCGGCGACCGACTCGGGCCGCTGCCGGCGGTGGAGTCGCCGGTCGCGAGCGACCCGCCGGGGGCGCGGTTGAACGTCGCGCTCGGGTCGCTGGTCGGTCGCGCGCACGTCGAACTGACGCCGCGGGGCGTGCGGGACGCGCTCCGGCGAGCGGCGACGGCGGTCGTCTCCGTCCGCGATGGCGTTCCGGGGACGGTGGCGCGCGAGCGCGTCGACGACGGCTCGTGGACCGAGGACGGCGTCGCCGCACGATACCTCGCGAGCGACTGGTCGCTCCCCGAGGCGTCGCTCGCGGCGCGCGTGCGGGACGCGCTCGGTGTCGGCGACGATCGGCCCGTGGTGGTCGCGGCGCGGCACGCGGCGGACGCGGTGGCGGCGCGCGCCGGCATCCGCGGCGACGAGGACGCGCCGGCGTCGTCGTGGTTCCCGCCCGCGGCCGGCCTCGCCGCGGTCCCGCACACGGTCTCGCTGCCCGCGAGCGCCGCGGACGGCGCCGAGGATGCCTCCGCAGTCGAGGACTCGCGGTCGGTGCGCCGGGAGCGCGCTCGAACCGGCCGGTACCGTGGCGCCGGGGCGTTCGCGCTGGTCGCGCTCGGCGTCGGGACGTTCGCCGGGTCGCCGGCGACCGCGTTCGCTGGCGCCGTCGCCGCCGCGTACGCCGCCTGGGGCGCCGCCGCGACCGTCCCGAGCGTCGACCTCGCGGTGTCGCGGTCGCTCTCGACGACCGACCCCGACCCCGGCGAGCGCGTGCGCGTCGCGGTGACCGTTGAGAACGTCGGCGACGACGCGCTCCACGAGTGCCGGATCGTGGACGGCGTGCCGGCGGCGCTCTCGGTCGTCGACGGGTCCGCACGCGCGCACTGCTCGCTCGCCCCCGGCGACGCCACCTCGTTCGAGTACGTCGTCGAGGCACGCCGAGGCGTGCACACCTACGAGGGCGTGCTCGCAGTCGTCACCGACCGCGCCGGCGCTATCGAGGAGCGCCACGTCGCGTACGCGCCCGACGAACTCGCGTGCGTCCCGGCGCTCGGCGACGCGACCCGGAACGTGCCGCTGCGCGAGCACGCGACGCGGTACGCGGGGAACGTCGACACCGACGAGGGCGGGTCGGGCCTGGAGTTCTTCGGGACGCGCGAGTACCGCCGCGGCGACCCACTGTCCAGGGTCGACTGGAACCGGTTCGCGCGCACCGGCGCGCTCTCGACCGTCGAGTTCCGCGAGGAGCGCGCCGCGTCCGTGACCCTCGTCGTCGACGGCCGCGCCGCCGGATACGTCGCCCCGGACCCAGGTGGGTCCCACGCGCTCGACCGCGCCGTCGACGCCGCGGGGGCGCTGTACGACGCGCTCGTCGCGAGCGGGAACCGCGTCGGCGTCGCCGCGGTGTCGACGAGCGAGTGCTGGCTCGCGCCGGGGTCGGGACGCGGGCATCGCGAGCGCGCCCGCGACCTCCTCGCGACGAACCCCGCGCTGTCGCCGGTACCCGCCGACCGGAACCTCCGCGTCACGCAGTCCGTCGACCGCCTGCGGCGTCGCATCCCGAACGGCTCGCAGGTGTTCTTCCTGACGCCGCTCTGCGACGACCGCGCCGCGACCATCGCCCGCCGGTTCGAGGCCGGCGGGCGCGCGGTCACCGTCCTGAGTCCGGACCCGACGCTCGCGCGGACGCCCAGTCATCGCCTCGCGCGCGTCGGCCGCCGCCTCCGCGTCACGGGCCTCCGCGGGTCGGGCGTCCGCGTCGTCGACTGGGCGTGGGACGAACCGCTCGGCGTCGCGCTCTCGCGGACGACCGTCCGAGGTGACGGCCGATGACCGACGACGAGGCGGCCGTAGCGGGCGAACGAACGGTCGCGCCTCCGAGGGAGTCGGGGGGCCTCGCGGGGACGAACCCGGGGTTCGTGGCGGCGGCGCTGGCTGCGGTCGTCGCGTTCGCGGCGACCGCGCCGGCGTCGTGGCTCGCGACGGCGGCAGCGGGCGGCGGGGCGCTCGCGCTCGTCACTGGC
>NZ_JAJCVI010000008.1 GCF_020567525.1 Halorubellus salinus | reverse complement strand
GCTCTTGCTCTCACAACCCGTACCGATTATGGGCACGGTGGGCCGTTACCCCACCGTCTACCTAATCGGCCGCAGCCACATCCTATGGCGCCGTAACGTTTGGTGCTTCCCCCTATTCCAGGTGGGAAGCGGTATCAGGAATTGGCCTCAGTTTCCCGAGGTTATGCCTGTCCATAGGGTAGTTTGGCCACGTGTCACTGAGCTATCTGCCACGAGTATGAACTCGTGCGACTAGCATGGCTAAATCGAACTCCGATAGCAATGGCCTCCGGCAGGATCAACCGGAATGGTCCCGAGCTCAAGGCTCGGGGGGTGGCGGGACACACCCGAATGGGTGTGTTCCTTATCTCATTGCAAATGGATCTGGTTCGACGCATCCGATCGGATGTCGCCGAACCGTCGAGGCTAACATCAGATTCCGTCTTGACGGCGGACCGCAGGGGCGGAATCCTCATACGTTGGCGCCCGGGGCGTTCCGGGGCGCCGTTCACATTATTTTGAAATGGCTGGTCCATACTTAACCCCGTTGTTTCGTTGCTCCGCCTGCTATCGGTTCCCATTCTCGGAGGTACCTAAGGCCGTCGCTTCGAGTACATAGTCGTCGGTGTTTGGAGCGCTTCTCTCGAGCTTAAACATATCTCGGGTGCAGAGTATATAGCTAGAAGCTGCCGAGGCTGGCTTGGACGTCGCGCGTTGCTGGTTCGGGCGTGACGTCGTGGCCGAGGAGGTCGCGGAGGTCGGTGGCGTAGGTGGTGTCGTTGTGGTCGAGGACGAGGAGGCGGCCTTTGGTGCCGCGGATGGTTCCGGTGGCGAGGGTTTCGGCGACGGGTTCGGTGTCGAGTTGGAGGCCGTGGTCGTACGTGTAGGTGTCGAGTGCGTCGTGTTCGTCGAGGAGTGCGTTCCAGGCGTGGTCGTCGACGGTGGTGGCGAGGCTCCGGCGTTTGGTGGGGGTGCGGACGCGGTCGGTGAGGGTTTCGGCGATCTCGGCTTCGAGTTGCCGCGCGATGCGACCGTCTGGGACGGTGTTGATGTGTGCGCCGCGGTCGGCGCCTTGTTCGTAGAGCCGTGTTTGGAGGCGCCAGCTGCGTGTGACGCCGACTTTGAACGTGTCGGGGGCGAATGCGGCGAGGTAGATGGCGTGTTCGTCGGTACAGGTGTCGAGTGGGAGGTTGCAGTCGCCGGTGCAGCGAGCGCAGGCCCACGTGCGGGTGTGTTGATGGCAGTGGGGTGCGTCGTCGTTCGGGCAGGGGTGGTGGCCGGCGTCGTCTCTGTGGCCGGCGCAGTGTCGGTCGTGGAGGGTGTAGGCGAGTTCGGTGCCTGGGGTGAGTTCGACGTGGTGGACGTGGTCGTCGTCGGCGACGTGGAGGGCCGCGGGCTGTGCTGGCTGGTCGGTGGGGGGTCGTGCTGGTTCGTAGCCGACGATCTGCACGAGTGGGCGTTGGGGCGATGGTCGTTTAGCGGTACCGCTTGGCGTGTGTGGTAGTTCGTGCTGTTCGCTGGGGGATGGGGCGGCAGGCTTCGTGTCGAGTTACGTTTCCCAAGCCGTATCGGGTTGAATGTTTGTTTATTTCATTCTTTCCTCTCTTCCATGGATACTTTTAAATACCATTGGTCATCACCATTGGTTTGCATGTCTGGTAAGGACAAGCATACCTCGCGACGGGACGTACTGAAGACGGCGACTGGCGCACTCGCGGCGACGGGCATCGTCGGGATGGCCGAGGCGCGGCCTGTGGACAAGGTCGAGGTGAACGTCGGCTTCGACGACGTTCGCGGGAAGGCCGCCGTCGAGCGGAAGGCGGATTCGGTCGTCCGAGAGTTCAACTTCGACGCGATGACCGTACAGCTCCCGAAGAAGGCGGCGGATGCGCTTCAGCGCAACCCGAGCATCCGCTACGTCGAGGAGAACGGCGAGATGCACGCGCTCGCGCAGACGACACCGTGGGGCATCGACCGCACGGACTCGGAGGTCGCACACGCGAACGGTGAGACGGGGTCGGGTGCGGACGTCGCCATCATCGACACGGGCATCGACTCGGACCACCCGGACCTCCAGGGCAACCTCGGCAAGGGCAAGTCCTTCGTCCAGTGTTCGACCAAAGGCGGATGTCGGTTCGGGGCGAAGCCGGCCGACAACACGTGTAACACGTCGTGGGACGACGACAACAACCACGGCACGCACTGCGCGGGCATCGCCGGTGGGGTCGACAACACGGAGGGCGCCGTCGGCGTCGGGCCGGACGTGACGCTGCACGCGGTGAAGGTCCTGGACAAGTGCGGGTCCGGTTCGTTCAGCGACATCGCGGCGGGCGTCCAGTGGGTCGCGGATCAGGGCTACGACGTCGCGTCGATGAGCCTCGGTGGGTCCTCTAGCTCGTCGGCGCTGCAGGACGCGGTCCAGTACGCTGCGGAAAAGGGCGTGTTCCAGGTCGCGGCGGCGGGGAACTCCGGGCCCTGTAGCGACTGCGTCGGGTACCCGGCGGCGTACTCGGAGGTAATGGCGGTGTCCTCGACGGCCAGTGACGACACGCTCTCGGACTTCTCTTCGACCGGGCCGGAGGTCGAGATCGCGGCGCCGGGGTCGGACATCTACTCGTCGGTCGCGAGCAACGGCGGGTACGACACGTACTCGGGGACGTCGATGGCGTGCCCGCACGTCGCGGGCGCGGCCGGCCAGCTGATGGCCGACGGAGCGACGGCGTCGGATGCGCGCAGCACGCTGACGTCGAGCGCGGAGGACATCGGCCTGGCCAGCAACGAGTCGGGCGCGGGCCTGCTGGACGTCGCGAGCGCGCTCGGCCTGGATTCGAGCGACGACTGAGTCGTCGCGCGCGGCGGGGCGCGTACTGGGGAACGACCCCTTCGCAGGTTCTTTTCAGCGCTACCGATGCTAGATGTATGTGGTTCGCGTGCGGGGTTTTTTATTCTACTTCTCCTGGCCGCGGATATTTTTATATTGGGTGGTTGTTTCCGGGGCTGCTGGGAAAGTTTTAATTACCATCCACTATCACCGTTGGTCGTATGGTAGACAACGACAGGCGAGTGAGTCGACGTCAGGCACTGAAAGTGGCGGGATCCGCGGTCGCCGGGGCGAGCGCAGCGGGGCTCGCGAGCGGGGAGCCGACGGAGAAGGTAGAGGTGAACATCGGGTTCGCGGGGACGCGAGGGCGAGCGGCCGCGGAGAAGGCCGCCGATTCGGTGAGTCGACGGTTCGGGTTCGACGCCATCACAGCCGAACTTCCGCGGAAGGCCGCCAAGGCCCTCCGCAAGAACCCGAACATCCGGTACGTCGAGAAGAACGGCCTGATGCACGCCATCGATCCGGTGGAGTCCAGTGGCGGCCCACCGGGGTCCTGTGACCCGTGGCCGGGCTGTCGTGGGAGCGACGGCGGCGACGGTGGTGACACGAGCCAGACGCTCGAGTGGGGCGTCGACCGCGTGGACGCGGAGGTCGCGCACGCGAACGGCGACACGGGCTCGGGTGCGGACGTCGCCATCCTCGACACGGGCATCGACTCGGACCATCCGGACCTCCAGGCGAACCTGGGTTCGGGGAAGGCGTACGCGACCTGTAGCGGCTGTAA
Source organism: Halorubellus salinus (assembly GCF_020567525.1). Taxonomy (GTDB): domain Archaea; phylum Halobacteriota; class Halobacteria; order Halobacteriales; family Natrialbaceae; genus Halorubellus; species Halorubellus salinus. Next base: position 108,414 of record NZ_JAJCVI010000008.1, on the reverse strand, counting down.
TAAGTCCTGGGACGACGACAACGACCACGGGACGCACTGCGCGGGCATCGCCGGCGCGGACGACAACACCGAGGGCGTCGTCGGCGTCTCCACGGAGGCGACGCTGCACGCGGTGAAGGTCCTCGACAGTCAGGGGTCGGGGTCGTTCAGTGACATCGCGGCGGGTGTGGAGTACGTCGCGGACCAGGGCTGGGACGTCGCGTCGATGAGTCTCGGCGCGTCCTCCGGGTCGTCCACGCTGCAGGACGCGGTCCAGTACGCGGCCGACAAGGGCGTGTTCCTGGTTGCGGCGGCGGGGAACTCCGGCCCGTGTTCGGACTGCGTCGGGTATCCGGCGGCGTACTCGGAGGTCGTCGCGGTGTCCTCGACGGCGAGCGACGATTCGCTGTCGTCGTTCTCGTCGACGGGCTCGCAGGTGGAGATCGCGGCGCCGGGGTCGGACATCCGGTCGACGGTCCCGGGTGGCTACGATACGTTCTCTGGCACGTCGATGGCGTGTCCGCACGTCGCGGGTGCAGCCGGCCAGTTGATGGCCGGTGGCATGTCCGCGTCGAACGTCCGGAGTACGCTGAAGTCGAGCGCGGAGGACATCGGCCTCGGCAGTAACGAGTCCGGGTCCGGCCTGCTGGACGTCGCGAGCGCGCTCGGCTACGACTCCAGCGACAACTGAGCCCCTACCGACGGACGCTCGGTTTCGGGTGACGCTCGGTCTCGGCGAGGGGTACGACTGATGAGCTCTCGCGTGCGCTCGCGTGCGCACGGAATAGATGTACTTCTTCGAAGGTCGTTATTGCTTCGAGAGGCGTGGCCGGTTCGCGCGAGCGACCGATACCCGGTGGCGCGAAGTCGCTGCGGGGAAAGGGTTACGTCGCGTGCGCGGGTACGGCTGGGCATGACGCTTTCCGGGTCGTTGTCTGCGACGGTGGCCGATGGGACGGTCGAGTTCAGGTACGAGGTGACGAACGACGGCGACGAGCCGGTCGAACTCCAGTTCTCGAACGCTCAGACCCACGACGTGGTCGTGTTCGAGGACGGGGAGGAGGTGTGGTCGTTCGCGGCGGGCCGGATGTTCGCGCAGATGCTGCAGTCGGAGGCGTGGGCGCCCGGCGAGTCGTCGTCGTACGGCGCGACGTGGGCGGATGCGCCGTCGGGCGAGTACGAGGCGCGGGCGTGGCTCGCGGCGAACGACGCGGACGCGGAGGCGGCGACGTCGTTCTCGGTGTAGTCGACGCGTCTCTCGGAGCGAACCGTTCCACCGTCGAAACGGCGCGCTAACGCGCGCCGGACGCTCGAAGGGTCAGTATCCGTCGCGGAGTTCGGCGGCGAGCTGGCGCGTGGCTTTCTCGACGGATTCGTCGCTGGAGCGCGGTGGTTCCCAGCCGAGCGCTGCGAGTTTCTCGATGGAGAGACGCATCTTCGGGACGTCCCCGGTCCAGCCGCGGTCGCCGCCGGTGTACTCGTAGTCGGGGTCGCAGTCGAGTTCGTCCGCGACGATGTCGGCGATGCGGTTGACGCTCGTGGTCGTCCTGGTGCCGAGGTTGTACGTGTTCAGGTCGCGGTCGGCGTGCTCGACGACGTGGAGCATGGCGTCGATGCAGTCCTCGACGTGGAGGTAGGACTTCTCCTGACGGCCGTTCCCGAGTATCTCGAGGGTCTCGGGGTCGGCGAGCAGTTTCTCGATGAAGTCGGGGATGACGTTCCCGCGCTGGTTCGGGCCGACGATGTTCGCGAACCGGTACACCCACGCTTGGATGCCGTAGGAATGGGCGTACGTGGAGATGATGGCTTCGTCGGCGAGCTTCGAGGAGCCGTAGATGCTGATCGGTTCGAGGGGCGCGTAGTCCTCGGGCGTGGGCATGGGGGCTTCACCGTAGACCGTGGACGAGGAAGTGAACGCGAGCTTGTCGACGCCGACGTCGTGCATGCGTTCGAGGACGTTGTACGTCATCCCGCCGTTCTCCTCGAAGAGCTTCCGGTCGTCGTCGTAGTTCGTGTCGGTGTACGCCGCGAAGTGGAAGACGACGTCGACGTCGTCGGTGATGGTGTCGGCGACGTCGTCTTCGTCGGTCATGTCTCGCTGTCGGAACTCGACGTCGTCGGGTACCTGGTCGCGTGTCCCCTTCGAGAGGTCGTCGACGGCGAGGACGTCGTTGTCGGCGGCGAGTTCGGCGGCGAGGTGCGAGCCGACGAGACCGGCAGCGCCGGTCACGACGACGCGCTTGTCGGTGAGGTCCATGCCTGGGACGTCGCCGGAGTCGCCTAAGAGATTTCTGATGTTACGGTACGCTCGGGGCCGGGGTTCGATGGTCGCCTGACGTTCGGTGCTCGCCTGGTCGTTGACGTGTCGCAGTCAGTCGTCGCTCGCGGGCGTGGGTGGGTTGGCGATGAGGGATTCGGTGCGGTCCCAGAGTTCGCGAGCGAGGTCGTCGTCGCGCGCGGTCGCGGACGGCGTCTTCGGGCTGGCGTTCGAGAAGTACTCTCCGGTGACGTCGTAGTCGTCGGCGGCGGCGAGGTAGACGCTGGTCGCGGCGGCTGTCTCGACGGTGTCGGCGATCCGTTCGAGGACGAACGCGGGGAGGACGCCGAGGGCGGGCATGAGGACCGAGACGGGGAACGAGGCGTCCCGCCAGAGCTCGCTCCCGGGGACGAACCCGGGGTGGAGCGAGTTCACGAGCTTGTCGGGGTTGCGGGCGGCGAGTTCGCGCGAGAAGAGGACGTTCGCGAGCTTCGAGCGGGCGTACGCCTGGAAGCCGTCGTACTCGTCGACGGTGGTGACGGCCTCGGTCGTGAGGTCGCTTGCGGTGGCGCGTTCGTGGACGGCGCTGGCGACGGTGACGACGCGTCCCTTGGGGGCGAGGTCGTCGAGGAGTTCCTGCGTCAGTTCGAACGGCGACAGGTGGTTCACTCTGAAGGTCCGTTCGACGCCGGCGGCGAGGCTCGGGCCGTCGAAGTGCGCGCCGGCGTTGTTCACGAGGACGTCGAGTTCGTCGACGCGGTCGGCGACGGCGGCGGCGAGTTCGCTCGGCGCGTCGGGGTCGGCGAAGTCGGCGCGGACGAAGACGGGGTTGGCGTCGAGCTCGCGGAGTTCGTTCGCGAGGGCGCGGCCGGCGGTCCGGTCGCGGCCGTGGACGAGGACGCGCGCACCGAGTCGGCCGAGCGCGAGCGCGGTCTCCCGGCCGACGCCGTGCGTGGCGCCCGTCACGAAGACGGTTCGCCCGTCGAGGTCGGCGTCGGCGACGCCGGCGACGACTTCGGGTCGTGTCATACCGGGAGATTCAGACGCTCGCGGAATAAGTCTGCGGTCGTGCGTCGACGACGCCAGGCCGGCGTTCGTGCACGCGCGCCATCGGTATTTTGCTGGTGGGCGTCGAGCGGTGAGTCGTGTCGCTTTCGACGTCGACGGTTCTGTTGGTGCTCGCCGTGGTCGGCCTCGGCGGGGTCGTGAAGGGACTGGTCGGGTTCGGGTACGCTATCGCGGGAACGGCGGTGCTCGCGTCGGTGCTGTCGCCGACGACTGCGGTGGCGTTGATGATCGTACCGATGCTCGCGGCGAACCTCCGGTTGCTCGGCGAGCTCACGAGGTCGGGGTTGCGGTCGTGCGTGCGTCGGTTCTGGCCGTTCGTCGCCGCGGCCGTCGTCGGGACTGTCGCCGGGATGGCCGTCCTGTCGGTCGTTCCGGGGCGCCTGGTCGCGACCGGCCTCGGGGCGTTCACGCTCGCGTACGTCCTCCTCCAGCAGGACCGCGTCCGCGTGCCGGGCGTCGCAGCGTTCGAGCGGGCGTGCTTCGTGGAGACGACGACGATGAAGGTGTTCCTCGGGTTCGCGTCCGGCGTCGTGTTCGGCGTCTCGAACGCCGCGGTCCAGGTGGTCGCGTACCTCGACAGTCTCGACCTCGACCGGGAGACGTTCGCGGGCGTGCTCGCGATGATCCTCGTCGGCGTCTCCACCGTCCGCCTGGGCGTCGCCTGGCAGTTCGGGTTGTTCGAGGCGGGGAGCACGCTCTGGGTGTCCGCTGGTGCGGCCGTCCCCGGCGTCGTGGGGGTCGCGCTCGGCGAGCGCTTCCGCGACCGCGTCGACGACGCCGTCCTCGCGAGGGTCGCGCTCGCGCTGTTCGCGGTCATCGCCGTCCGCTTGCTCTCGAAGGGCATCCTCGGCGTGTGACGGCGAGGGTGCTCCGGTCGGTTCGAGCGAAGCGTAACCCGCTTACGCGCGCCTGCCGAATCCCGCGCCATGCAGGGTGAACACGAGGTCGTCGTCTGCCGGCTCGAGCACCGCCCGGGGCGCGACGACCGGATGACGACGCACGTCGGCCTCACGGCGCGGGCGCTCGGCGCGGACCGACTCGTCCTCCCGGACAACGCCGCGCAGGCCGAGGAGACGGTCGCCGACATCACCGCGCGCTTCGGCGGGCCGTTCGACGTGGAACGCACCGACTCCACGCAGGCGTTCGTCCGGAACTTCGACGGCACCGTCGTCCACCTCACGATGTACGGCGAGCGCGTCCAGGACGTCGAGGCCGACGTTCGCGACGCGCACGCCGACGGGCCGGTTCTCGTCGTCGTCGGGAGCGAGAAGGTCCCGTTCGACGTCTACGAGCACGCGGACTACAACGTCGGCGTCACGAACCAACCCCACAGCGAGGTCGCCGGCCTCGCAGTCTTCCTCGACCGCCTCTTCGACGGGCGCGAACTCGACCGCGAGTGGGCGGACCCCGAGGCCGTCGTCCTCCCCCAGGACACCGGGAAGCGCGTCGTCGACCCCGAGGACGCACCCGACGACCGCGTCGACACCACCGACGACCGCGTCCACGACGACGGCGACTAACGGCGACACGAGAAACGCCGTCCTGGCGGACGCCGTATGCTCGTGCGGGCGGGGCGTCCCCTCCACTTCCGAAACTCCGCGGGAAACGCCGTCCTGGCGGACGCCGTATGCTCGTGCGGGCGGGGCGTCCCCTCCACTTCCGAAACTCCGCGGGAAACGCCGTCCTGGCGGACGCCGTATGCTCGTGCGGGCGGGGCGTTCGGTAGTTTTAAACTCACGAAAGCCCCGGTTTCGTACAAGATGGCTTTTGAGGACCTCCTCGAAGACCCCGTGATACAGAAGTACCTCCACGAGTTGGTCGGCCCGAAGGGGATGCCGGTTGCGGCGGCACCCCCGGACGGCGAAGTGACCGACGAGGAGCTCGCCGAGGAGCTGGACCTCGAACTGAACGACGTGCGGCGCGCGCTGTTCATCCTCTACGAGAACGACCTCGCGGAGTACCGGCGGCTGCGCGACGAGGACTCCGGGTGGCTCACGTACCTGTGGACGTTCCACTACGAGAACATCCCGGAGAACCTCGAAGAGGAGATGCACCGGTTGCTCGCGGCGCTCGAGGACCGCGAGGAGTACGAGCGCAACCACGAGTTCTACCTCTGCGAGGTGTGCTCCATCCGCTTCGAGTTCGGTGAGGCGATGGACTTCGGGTTCGAGTGCCCCGAGTGCGGGTCGCCCCTGGAGTCGATGGACAACGACCGGCTGGTCACGGCGATGGACGACCGGCTCGCGGCGCTGCGCGAGGAACTGAACGTGGAGTCGGGCGCATAATGGTCGTTCTCGCGACGAAAGTCTACGTGTCCGGTGACGCTCGCGACCGCGTCGTCGACAGCCTCACGAGCCTCGTGGGGAACGAGCTCGCCGAGTTGGACGTCGACTTCGAGGTCGGCGTCCGCCAGGACGGCTTCCCGTCCGTGACCGTCACGGGCGAGGACGAGGTGGTTGCGCGGAACGTGCTCGCCGAGGAGTTCGGCGAGATAGACGCGCACATGCAGGAAGGCGAGACGTACGTCGGGACGTTCGACTCCTGGAGCGAGGAGGGGTTCGTGCTCGACGCCGGCGAGGACGTGTACGTGCCCGCGGAGGACATCGGGCTCGGGCAGGGGACGCCGAGTCAGGTCCGCGAGCGGTTCGGGCTCGTCCAGCACATGCCCCTGGAGTTCGTGTACGGTGGCGACGGCGAACCCAGTCGGTTGAGTGACGCGCAACGCGACGAACTCTACGAGTGGACGCGTGGCGACGGGCGCGTGAACGTGAACTCGGCGACGCGTGCGGAGGTCCGGGCGACCGTGAACCGCGCCGGGCACGCGCGCGACATCGTGACCGTGGAGCGCATCGGGCTCCTCGAGCAGAGCATCGTCTGTAAGGAGGGCACGGACCCGCCAGGGTTGCTCGCGGCGATCGGCGAGTACCTGCCGGCGGAGATCCGCTGCGTGATTCCCTGAGGGATGGCTCGGAAACGACTCGTCCTCGCGGTCCTGTCGCTCGCAGCGCTCGCCGCTCTCGCGGGCTGTACGTCGCCGTTCGGTGGGGGCGTCAACGAGGAGCGGTTGAACGAGAACGCGACGTACGAGTGGAACGACTCCGCGGACGTCTACGTGAACGTCACGGGCGGCCAGTACAAGGCGGTGTACGACGTGTCCGGGTTCGAGGGAACGGAGTTCGAGCTGTGGCGGCCGGGTATCGAATCCCGGAATCCGCTCCCGATAGCGGCGCTGAAGTACCGGTATCCGAACGGGACGACGGTGACGGCGGCGAATCTCACGGTCGAACGCCGCGGCGGGGCGACGGTGGTGAACCTCCCGCAGTCGTCGGGGAAGGTCGCGTTCACGACGCGGACCGACCAGAAGTCGCTGCTGCTCCCGTCGTACCTGGAGGGCTCGTATCACGTGGTGCTCCCGGAGAACATGCGCGTCGGGTTCCCGCTGTTCGGACAGGTGTCACCGGGCGCTGACGAGCGCTCGCTCGACGAGGCGACGGGTCGCGTGCACCTCCGGTGGGACGAACTCTCGCGGAACCTCTCCATCCAGTGGTACCTGGCGCGGGACATCTGGCTGTTCGCGGGGCTCGTGCTCGTCCTCGGCGGTATCGGCGCGGTCGGCGTGTCGTACTACGTCTACCAGATCCGCCAGCTCGAGCAGAAGCGCGAGGACCTGGGGCTCGACGTGAGCGACCAGGACGACGGCCGGGACCCGCCACCGGGCATGGGCTGACCGGTCGGCCGTTCGAGTGGGCGTCGGTTGCGGTCGGACGTCGGTCTCGTTTTCAACGCGACGCTCGTAGGGTGGGTATGGACGTAGCTGTGGTCACCGTCGGGGACGAGTTGCTCTCGGGGGAGACCGAGAACACGAACGCGACGTGGTTGTGTCGTCGACTCACCGAGCGGGGGGCGCGCGTCCGACGGGTGACGACGGTCCCGGACGACGAGGCCGACATCGCGCGGGTCGTGAACGAGTTCCACGCGGAGTACGACGCGACGGTAGTCACTGGTGGATTGGGGCCGACGCACGACGACCGGACGATGGCGGGGGTTGCGGCGGCGTTCGGGCGGGAGGTCGGGCACAGTCAGGAGGTGGAGGACTGGCTCGTCGAGCACGGCGGGTACGCCGCTGGCGACCTCGCTGCTGGTACGACCGCGATCCCGGCTGACGCGCGCGTCCTCCACAACGTCGAGGGCGTCGCGCCGGGGGCGGTCGTGGAGTCGACGTACGTCCTCCCGGGGGTTCCCGGTGAGATGAGGCCGATGTTCGAGGCGGTCGCCGACGAGTTCGAGGGTGACGTCGTGCACGTCGAGACGGTGTTCGCGGCGGAGCCGGAGTCGGCGCTCGTCGACCGCTTCGAGCGCGCACAGGAGGAGTTCGACGTCACTATCGGTAGTTATCCCGGCGATGGCGTCCGCATCCGCGTCTCGGCCACGGACGCCGACGAGGTCGCTGCGGCGGCCGCGTGGCTCCGCGAGCGCGTCGACGGCGGGGAGGAGTAGCGAGACCGCTGCCAGGCCGTTACTGGTAGATCTTGTACAGCCATCCGGCGGTGATGGCGAGGCTGAGGACGAGGACGGCGAGCCCGATCGGCGTGTTCCCGACGAGTTCTGCGGTGAGTGGAATCGATGTCATGGACGGCCGTTGTGACCGCGGTGGCTTAAGCGTTGACAGAGGAACCGACTGCTTTTCCCGACGACGGTCGTACGAGTGGGTATGCGAGTGGGCGTGGTCGTGAACCCCATCGCGGGGATGGGTGGACGCGTCGGGTTGAAGGGGACCGACGGGCTGGTCGAGGAGGCCCGTGAGCGTGGTGCCCAGCCGCGCGCACCGGAGCGCGCGAAGACGGCGTTGTCGGCGCTCCGGGCGCGCCGCGACGACGTGACGGTCGTGACGGCGAGCGGCGCCCTTGGCGCGGACGCCGCGGTCGACGCTGGCTTCGACCCGGAGGTGGTCTACGAGTACGAGCCCGACGAGGTGGGTGCGTCGGCGACGTCGGCTTCGGACACGCGTGCAGCGGTGCGAGCGTTCGTCGACGCGGGCGTCGACCTCGTGCTGTTCGTCGGCGGGGACGGGACGGCGGTGGACGTGGCGCGGGCGCTCGAGGAGGCCGGCGGCGGGTCGGCGCCGGTGCCGATGCTTGGTGTGCCTGCGGGCGTGAAGATCTACTCGTCGGTGTTCGGGGTGACGCCGAGCGACGCCGGTCGCGTCGTCGCGTCGTTCGACACGGTCGAGGAACGCGAGGTGAACGACATCGACGAGGCGGCGTACCGCGAGGGCGAGGTGCGGACGACGCTTCGAGCCGTGGTGCCGGTTCCGGTGGCGGAGGCGGTGCAGTCCTCGAAGCAGGTGGCGGGCGGGAGCGTGGAGGGCGTCGCCGCGGGATTCGCGGGCGATGTCCGCGAGGGCGTGACGTACGTGCTCGGGCCGGGGAGTACGGTCGGCGCGATCAAGCGCGAGCTCGGGTTCGAGCCGTCGCCCCTCGGCGTGGACGTCTACCGCGACGGCGAGGTGATCGTGCGGGATGGCACCGAGGACGAGATACTCGCGGCGCTCGGCGAGGAGAACGTCGTCGTCGTCTCTCCCATCGGCGGCCAGGGGTTCGTGTTCGGGCGCGGGAACCACCAGATCTCGCCGCCGGTCATCGAGCAGTCGACCGTCGAGGTGGTGGCGTCGCCGAGCAAGCTCGACGACGTCGGCGTGCTCCGCGTCGACACCGACGACGAGGCGGTCAACGAATCGCTTCGTGGCTGGCAGAAGGTCCGCGTCGGCCGGTACGAGCATCGGCTCCTGAAGGTCGTCTGAGTCCCGGTCGTCGACGTCCGTTTCTCCACGTTTGGTGACACTAACGGACGGAACCACCAGCGGAAAGGGCCTAGAAGACAGGTGAGGGTATATTATGAAACGAGGGGCAAATATAAGGTATACCGTTGCCTAGGCGGGGACATGGAAACGCGTAAAGTGCAGCGGCTCGGGCCGTCGACGCTGGCGATGACGCTCCCGGCCGAGTGGGCGAAGGAACACGACGTGGAGAAGGGCGACGAGGTGTCCCTGCGGATGGGCGGGAAGGGCACGTTGACGGTGATGCCGGAGTCGGCGAACAGCGAGGAGACGGAGGCGGTCATCCACGCGGACGACCTGGACGCCGACGCCGTCGAGCGCGCGATCGTCGCGCAGTACGTGCTCGGACGCAGGGTCATCCGCATCGAGAACGAGTCCGGCGCGCTCGACAGCGAACAGATCAACGCCGTCTATCGCGCGGAGACCCAGCTCATGGGCCTGGGCGTCATCGAGGAGACCCCCGAGAGCATCGCGATCCGGTGCTCGGTCGACCCGGAGGACTTCACGCTCGACAACCTCCTCGAGCGCCTGGAGTCGACGGGGTCGACGATGCGTGGCGAGGCGGTGAAGGCCCTGGCGCACGGGAACCCGGACCTCGCGCAGCGCGCACTCAACCGCGAGCGGCAGGCGAACAAGATATTCGTGCTCCTGCTGCGCCTCATCTTCACGGCGTACCAGAACCCGAACCTCGCTCGCGCGGTCGGGCTCGCGGACGGCTTCCCGCTCATCGGGTATCGCTCCATCGCGAAGAACCTCGAGTTGACCGCGGACAACGCCGAGGACATCGCGGAGATCGTGCTCGAGGCCGAAGGGCACACGTTGAACGTCGACCAGTCGACGATGCGGCGCATCCGGGAGTTCACCGAGCAGGTCGACGAGCTGACGGCGCTGGCGGTGGAGTCCGCGGTGACGCGGGACTACGACAAGACCATCCAGGCCCGCGAGCTGTTCCACGAGATCAGTGACCGCGAACGCGAGATACTCAACGACCTCCCGGAGATGGACAACCAGGACCTCCTGCAGGTCCGCGAGGTCCTCGTGAGCCTCCAGCAGACCGCGCAGTACGCGATGCGGAACGCCGAGATCGCGGTGAACCTCGCGCTGAACGAGGAGTCCGACCACACCACGATCAACTGACCGCGTGCGTCGGCCGCGAGCTAGTCGCTCGCGACCACCTCTTCTCGCTGGGCGTCGTCCGCGTTGCGAGCGTCCTGCTCGGTTTTCTTCGCACACAGCGGGCTCCGAGTGGTTATCTCGCAGTCGAACGCGGGGTGTTCGGCGAAGTGCCGGACGAGCATGTGGCGTCGCGACCCCGTGATGCCGGTCCGGGAGACGTCGTCGGCGTCGAACTCGGTCGGGAGGCGCTCGTAGAGGCGTTCGACGGCGTCGAAGTCGCGGAACACCTTCGCGTTCCCGGTGGAATCGGCGCCGCGGCGTCGGACCTCGTACGAGCCGTCCTCGCGGTGGCGGCCGGCGGTCCGGAAGAACTCGCGGTCGGCGACGACGGCGTCACCCAGTTGCTCTTTGAGCGCGACGGCGTCGGCTCTGGACAGTTCCACGCACGCGTCGTCGAAAGTGACCTGGATGCGTTCGCTCGATGCGTCGGTCGTTACCTCGGGCTCACCCGAGAAGAACTCGATCCGGAGAGTGAGTACTCCGTTCCATACGCCACGTGAACGCCGCCATCGACAAAACACTTCCGCCGCAAGGTCGCCGGTTCCGGTGCGTCGACCGCGACCCGCGCCGACCGCAACCGCGCGCTCGGGCCGGCGAGCGTCGGCCGCGACCTAGCCGAGGCGAGCGTGGTGCGAATCGAGCACGGGCAGGATGCCGCCGTCGTCGGTGGTCGTACCGTCGTCGTCGCTCGTCGTCGACCCATCGTCGTCGCCGGTGGTCGTGTCGTCCGCAGTCGTCGTATCGTCGCCGGTGGCGGTGGTATCGTCGCCGTCGTCGGCGCCGGTCGTCCCGTCACCGCTCTCGTCGTCGGTGCCGGTGGTATCGTCACCGCTCTCGTCGTCGGTGCCGGCGTCGTCGTCGGTCTCGTTCCCCGGCGCAGTGTCGTCCTTCGTGCCGAAGACGTCCGTCTCGATGGTCTCGCGGTGCGTCGCACCCTCGAGCGGGATGTCGAGTTCGGTGCCGGCGACCTCGACGCTCGCCGCGAAGTCGATGACGACCTCGGTCCGCTGGTTGCGCTCGACGTGGGTCACCCACCAGTCGTCGAGGTTCTCGTTCTGGATGTACGTCACCGTCCGCACCTGCGTGAGCGAGTTCGGTTCGAGCACCTTCTCATCGGTGTTCTCGCCCGCACCGACGCGCACGTCGTTCATGTCGATGGTGTAGTTCAGCTTCGAGACGGGAATCGCGTAGTCCTTCGGGTTGTAGACGTAGAAGTCCACGGCGATGCCCGTGCGCTCGGCCGTGACCTCGCCCCACTGCGCGCGCGTCTCGTTCACGTACAGGACCGGGTCGCTGACGAGCGGGCTACTCGAGTTCACCGGCCGCGTCTCCGTGGAGTTGAACGACGAGAGCATGTCCGTCTCGATCGAGCGCGTCTGCGTGACCGGGACCGACCGACCGAGGAAGTCGGATTCGACGGTGGCGTTCACGTTCACGGTCGTCTGCTCGTCGTTCCGGACGTGACTCACCCACCAGTCGGGGATGCGGTCGTTGTCGAGGGACGTCTCCAGGTCGATCGTCGAGTTCCCGGGTGGCATCGCTATCGGGCCCGTCGACCCGTTCGCCATGTGGACGTCGTTCATCGCTATCGCGTACTCGCCGGAGACACCGAGGAAGCCCGCGCCGATCGGGTTCGGGTTCGTCACCTCGATCTTCGACCCGATGGTCGTCGTCGAGTCGCTCACGCCAGTGAACTCGTTCTGGAACTCGTTCACCGTTGGGACGCCCAGGAACCCGGCGGCGAACGCGACGCCGACCGCGAGGACGAGCGCGAGGACGCCCGTTCCGGCGATCCGGACGCCACTCCCGAGGAAGAGCGACCTGAGCGTCGCGACGACCGACGAACCTGTACCATCGGCACCTGCGGAGTCGGCACCCATCTCGTTCCCGGTTCAATCGCCGACGGCTAAAGGTCTTGTCGCAAGAAGATTTGGCGGCTACTGGCCGACGACGCCGACGAAGCCCGCTCGGCGGTCGGTTGACTCGCGGCCGCTGACCGGAGACGGTGGTACTAAGTCAGCCGCGTGGATACGGGCGAGTATGACTGCAACGGACACCGGTGGGTCGGACAAGGGCGTGGGGTTCACGATGCTGTTCGGCGCTGGCGCGGTCCTCGGCGCCATCGTCATGGCGGCGGGTGGGTTCGTCGCGACGGGGTCGCTACGCGGCGGTATCGACGTTCCGGAGGCGACGACGGCCGCGATGGAGGTCAACGCCGCGGTCGGGTTCGCGCTCGCGATGGCGTTCGCGGTCCTGGCGGTCGTCGCGGTCCAGGTGTACGACGGCTGACGACCGGGAAACCGTTAATACGCTAAGTCCCGTACCCCCGGCATATCGATGAGTGAGTATTCCGAAGAGGAACAGCGCATTCTCGCGTACCTCCGCGATAGCGTCTCGCGCGGACAGCAGTACTTCCGCTCGAAGAACATCGGGGACGCGCTGGGGCTCTCTTCGAAACAGGTGGGCGTTCGACTCCCGAACCTGGACGAGAAGTCCGAGGAGGTCGATATCGAGAAGTGGGGGCGTGCTCGCTCGACGACTTGGAAGGTCACGGTGAGTTAATTCTCGATGACTGTGACCGTCGAGCGGACGTTCGCGTTCGAAGCGCCCGCGGCGGACGTCTGGGCGTTCATCTCTGACCCGGCGAAGCGAGCGGGAGCTATCAGTGTCGTCGAGTCCTACGACGTCGACCCTGATTCGAACGGGACTCGTGGGACGTGGCACGTGAGCCTCCCGATTCCGGTCATCTCGCGGACGGCGGCGGTGGAGACGCGGGACGTGGAGCGACGCGACGGCGAGTACGTGAAGTTCGTCGGGCGGTCGAAGGTGATGCGCGTGGTCGGCGAGCACGAGGTGGTGCCGACCGAGGACGGCTGCGAGCTCGTGAACCGGTTCCGCGTGGAGGGGAAGCTCCCGGGCGTGGAGCGGTACTTCAAGAAGAACCTGGACGGCGAGCTGGACAACCTCGAAGCTGCGTTGCGCGCGGACCTCGGGCTGCCAGCATGACGCCGGCCGGTGATGGCGACGGCGCTGGCACGGGCGTCGGCAGGGACGGGTTTCGCGTCGCGCTCGTGCAGTTCGCTCCTGCCGCGGGGAAGGTGGATGCGAACGTCGAGCGCGCGCTCTCAGAGCTGGCGGCTGCGGCGGACGCGGGCGCGGACCTCGTGGCGTTCCCGGAGCTGTTCGACGTCGGGTACTTCGCGTTCGATTCGTACGCGCGGCACGCGGTCGGTCTCGACGACGACCGATTCAAGCGGTTCGCGGCGGCGGCGCGCGAGCACGACGTCTGGGTGCTCGCGGGGACGATGATGGAGGACCTCGCGGCGACGGCGGCGAGCGACGTGGACGTGCCGGTCCCCGATGTCGATGGCCTGGCGAACACGGCGGTCGTGTTCTCGCCCGACGGCGAGCGCGAGCTCGTGTACCGCAAGCACCACCTGTTCGGGTACGATTCCGCGGAGGCGGAGTTGCTCGTTCCGGGTGAGCGTCGGCCGACCGTCGACGTCGCGGGGTTCACGCTCGCGGTGTCGACGTGCTACGACCTGCGGTTCCCGGAGCTGTACCGCGAGTACCTGGACGCGGGCGCGGACCTGGTGCTGGTGCCGTCGGCGTGGCCGTATCCGCGCGTCGAGCACTGGAAGACGCTCCCGTCGACGCGCGCGGTGGAGAACCTCTCGTACGTCGCGACGGTCAACGGCGCGGGGACCGTCGGCGGCACCGACCTCGTCGGTCGGTCGACGGTGTACGACCCGTGGGGGACGCCCGTGGCGACGACCGACGACCGCGAGACGACCGTCTACGCGGACCTCGACCCCGGGCGCGTCGCCGACGTTCGCGACGACTTCCCCGCGCTCGACGACCGCCGGCTCTGACGCGAGCGGCCGACCGCCGCGACCGTCTCTGCGAGGCCCCGTAATCCCGTCATACTGTCGCATGGGATGGCGTCGCGAACCTTGTCGTGGAACCAACCATTTATAAGGTATGCGGCAGTAGGTGCTGCTGCCGGACGCAGACGCTTTTCACGTCTATTCCGGCACTAACGCCCGTCGCACCTACGCCCGCGCCCAACTGCGGCACCTCGGGGCTACCCGGGAGCCTATTCGAGGTGTCGCATCTCTCGTCCTCACACGACATAGCACCGCCGCCATCACTCCTCCCGGTCGATACTCGAAGGACGAAGCAATTGCTTGGCGCGGCGAGAACAGGAAAGAAGAGCAGAGATCGCTACGGAACGCCGGTTAGTCGTCTTCGGTCTTGATGTCCGCGGAGAGACCCTGCGCCATCTCGATGTCCTTCGAGTTGTTGAGCGTCCACGCGGTGCGCTCGGTGACGGCCTCGATGGCTTCGCGCGCGCTCGGCGCGCCCTTCCCGGACTTCTTCATGCCGCCGAACGGCAGCTGGACTTCCGCGCCGATACAGGGGAGGTTGCCGTACGCGAGGCCGACCTCGGCCTTGTCGCGGTAGTAGTTGATCTGGCGGTAGTCCTCGCTGATGATGGCACCTGCGAGCCCGTAGGGGACGTCGTTGTGGATGTCGACGGCGTCCTCGATGTCACCGCTGTACTTGACGAGCGCGACGTGCGGCCCGAAGCACTCCTCCTTGAGGCAGCGGAGGTCGGTGTCGTACTCGATCTCGTAGACGAACGGTCCGACCCAGCTGCCGTCCTCGTGGCCGTCGGGGATCTCGTCGTCGTCGAGGTCGAAGCGGTCGACGAGGACGTTCGCGCCCTCCTTGCGCGCCATCTCGTTGTGGCGCGCTATCTTCTCGACGTGCTCTTCCTCGATGGCGGGCCCCATGAACGTGTTCTCGTCGAGCGGGTCGCCGACGGCGACGTCCTCCGCGATGTCGACGTAGCGCTCCTTGAACTCGTCGTAGACGTCCTCGTGGACGATGAGGCGCTCGGAGGAGACACAGCGCTGGCCGGTCGTCTTGAAGCTCGACATCACCGCGGAGTGCACGGCCGTGTCGAGGTCCGCCTTCTCCGTGACGACGATGGCGTTCTTCCCACCCATCTCGCAGGCGCGGTTCTTCCCGGGCATCCCGCCGACCTTCGAGGAGATCTCGTGGCCGACCTCGGCACTGCCCGTGAAGAGGACGGTGTCGGTGATGTCGTTCTCGACGATCTCGTTCCCGGCGTCACCGAAGCCCTGCACCATGTTGAAGACGCCTTCGGGGACGCCCGCGTCCTCGAGCATCTCCGCGATGATCTGTCCGCACCACGGCGTCTGTTCGGCGGGCTTCCAGACGACGGTGTTCCCTTCGACGAGCGCGATCGCCATGTGCCAGAACGGGATGGCGACCGGGAAGTTCCACGGCGTGATGCAGCCGACGACGCCGTTGGGCTTGCGTCGCATGTACGCGTCCTTGCTCGCGATCTCGCTCGGGATGATGTCCCCGTGGGGGTGGCGGGCGTTCCCGGCAGCCCACTCGACCATGTGCCACGCCTCGGTGACGTCGGCTTTCCCTTCGCTGATCTCCTTCCCGCACTCCTTGGTGACTACTCGTCCGAGCTCCTCGTGTCGGTCCTTGAGCTCGTGGTAGACGTCCCAGAGGTACTCGGCGCGGTCGATGTGCGAGAGGTCGCGCCACTCCTCGAAGGCGTCCTCGGCGGCGTCGAGCGCTCGCTGTACGTCCTCGGGTGTGCCGCGGTGGAACTCGCCGAGGGTCTCCCCTGTCGCGGGGTTCTCGCTCGTGAACGTCTCGTCGCCCGAGCCGCTCGTCCACTCGCCGTCGATGTAGTGCTGGAAGGTGTCAGTCATCGTGTTCGGCAAAAATTTCGCGGGACGTATTCAAAAAGCCACCCCTTCCATCGACGGGTCGGCGCGAATGCTGCCGCCTATGGTCGGGTGTGGACTGGGGGCGAGACCGGGGGTATCGGGGCGGGACGCGCAGATATGTGAGGGGCTAGCGTGTGCCGTGTCGTCGGTGGCTGCTCGGGGTTCGGGTCACTGCTGGCGCACGCTCGGGGGTACGTTTATATACGGCGTCCCCCGTCAGGTCGCCGCCTTCTCTATCTCGCCCTTGAGGGCGTTCGCGTCGAAGTCGTGGTCGGGGCGGAGGGCGACGAAGTCGAGGAACTCGCGGGCGGCGAGGACGTCGGTGACGCTGTACGCGCTGGTCGCTGCGGCGACGGCGTCCCGTGCACCGATCCGTGGGGCGAGTTCGGCGAGTGCGCACGCGAGGTCGTACGAGCGTGCCCCGACGAACCCCTCGTCGCGGACGGTCGTCGCGTCGATGACGTACAGCTCGTCGTCCTGGAGGAGGACGTTCTCGCCGCGGACGTCGCCGTGCGCGATGCGCTGGTCGTGCATCCGCGCGAGGAGCGCGAACAGGTCCGTGGCGTGCGAGCGCGCCTCGGCGTCGGTGAGGTCGTCGAACGTCCGGAAGTCCGGGAGGTACTCGAGGACGAGGACGCCGAGGCCGTCGACCTCGAACGCGTCCATGGGCCGCGGGACGTTCAGGCCGACGGCGTGCATCCGACTGACGGCTTCGAGTTCGCGTTCGGCGAGCGCGAGCGGCGTGCCGACGTGATCGAAGAACCCCTCGGTGCCGGCGCTGAACGCCCCGAGGTTCCGGCCGGCGGTGAACAGCGCGTGCACGATGGAGTTCTGCGGGGTGACGACCTTCACGAACCACTCGTCGTCGACGACCATCGGCGTCGACAGCCAGTTGTCAGCGTCGAGGAACGCGACGTGGACGCGCTCGCGGTCGTTCCGTTCGGCGACTGCTCGCGCGACCGATTCGAGTCGCGTCCAGTCGACGGTCCCCCTGAGGAACTCGCGGATGGCCACGGTCGAACGTCGTCCCCGGGAGTGAAAACTCTCCCGGGGGTGCATCCCGAGACTGCGGTTCCGTCGACGGACTGACCCGGGTCGACGCCTCCCTCAGCCGTCGACCCGGCGAGAGGTCCGAGTGGATGCCCGCGTCAGGCGCCGGTCTCGGTGACGGTGAGCGTGTACTCGCCGCTGCCGCTGTAGGCGTCGACGAGGATGCCGAGTTCGTCGTCGGGCGTGACGGCGTCGACGACGACGGTCTCGGTGCTGGAGTCGCTGGTGCCCGCTGCGTCGTAACTCGCGGTCGTGGGTCGGTGCCCGGTGCGCGTGACGTAGAGGTCGAAGTCGGCGTCGCTCGGGCCGTCGAGCGCGATCTCGACCTGGCAAGGGTCGCTCAGGTCGGTCGTGTACGTGAACGAGTCGTCGTCGTACCAGCCGGCGAGTTCGCCGCTCACGCTGTCGGTGGTGGTGACGCGCCCGCAGCCCATGTCGCCGTTCGCGTGGAACGGCTCGCGGAGCCCCCACGGGTCGGGGCCGAAGTTCGTCGTCGTCGGGAGCGTCTCGTCGCCGGCGAGGTTGTTCGCGGCGTCGGTGACGGCGGTATCCGAGAGTCGGAGCGGGCTCCCGAACGCGTTCGCGACCGCGTTCAGGCGGTCGCGGGCCTCGGCCGACGCGTTCGAGCCGGACGCGAGGACGACGGCGCCGCCGTCGGCCGCGAACGCGTACAGCGCTTCGAGTTCCGCGTCCGTGAAGTCCGCCAGCGGCGTGGAGACGAGGATGGCGCGTGCGTCGTCGAGCGCGTCGCTCGTGACGTCGTTGACGCCCGCGAGGTCGACGTCGAACCCTTCGAGGTACCGCTGGAAGTACGCGACGTCCTCCGCGGACAGGCCCGCGCTCGCGTTGAACTGGCCGTGGCCGCCCTCGACGAGGACGCGGCCCTCGAGCCGGTCGCTGAGGCCGTCAACGAGGTTCGCGACGAACGCGAAGTTGTCGTACGCGCTCGTGTCCTCGTCGAACCCTTCGGCTTGCTCGTAGCCCTCGTCGAGCACGAGTCCGCCCAGCACTGCGAGGTTGTGGTTCGGGTCGATGCCCGCGAGCGGCGCGCGCGGCGCCGAGGCGTCGCGGCTCGCGCGGATGGGCGCGAACGGACCGTTCAGGCGACCGCGGGTCGTCTCGACCTTCGTCGCCTTCGGCACGTACACCTCGTCGACGCCGTCGTTCCGGACCGTCGGCGTCAGGTTCGGGTTGCTGTTCGTCCAGATGCCCTTCGCGGCGTCGCGCGCCGCGTCCTCGGCGGCCTGGAACGCGTCGAGCTTCGAGAGGCTGGACGCGTACGAGCGCGCGTACCCCTCCTCGACGAGTTGCTGGTTGTAGAGCGTGTCGCGGCTCCCGGAGCCGTCGTCGTACTCGATGTACGCGAGCACGCGACCGAACGGGTCCTTGACGCCGCCGTTGAACTCGCTGCCGACGGGGTCGAAGGAGATGTCGACGGTCTCGCCGGCGAGCGCGTCCCGCGCGAACTGCGTCGCGAGTTCGGCGTGGTACGCGAGGTAGGGGTAGTCGGCGTCCCAGAACTCCTCGACGTCGTCGACGCCCTGGCGCTTCGCGAACCACGCGCCGAACCCGCTCGCGTTCAGGTTCGTGGTCGCGGGCGCGAACGGCGCGCCGGCGTTGTTCTCCTCGTCGACGACCTGCGCGTCACCGAACCGGAAGTCGAGGTCGAGCGCGTCCGCGATGGCGTTGAGGTTCCCGGTCTGGTCGTAGTCGTTGTAGTCGTCCTGGTCGTGGAGGAAGACGGCACCACCGGCGTCGACGAAGTCCGAGAGCGCGGACAGCTCGCTCTCGCTGAACGCACCGGGCGAGGTGACGACGAGCGCGTCCGCGTCGCCCGTGTCGCTCGGAATCGCGGAGCCGGCTTCGACCTCGAACCCGTTGTCCTCGGCGTACGCGGCGAATCCACTGAACTTGTCGAGCGAGTAGAACTGGCCGTGGCTCTCGTCCCAGCGGACGGTGCCGGAGCCGACGACGTCGCTCCAGACGTTCAGGACGAACTCCTCGTTGTCCGCGGCGACGTCGTAGCCGTCCGCCACGATGGGTGCGGGGAACCCGACGACGTTCCCGTCGCGCGCGACGAGCGGGACGTCCTCGCCGTCGGGGTACGTGACGGCGTCGCCGTTCCCGTCGCCGTCCTGGACGACCGCGGGCGACTCCGCCCAGACGGCGACCGAGGACGCGTCGGTGATCGGTTCGCCGTTCGCGTCGAGCAGCGGCGCGGCGCCCTCGCCGAACACGAGCCGGGAGACGGGTTCGCCCTCGCCGCCGACGACGAGGTCCGCGCCGACGCCCTCGCGCGGCGCGAACACGTCGAACGCCGGGTTGAACCGTCGCGTGACCGGACGGAACGGTGCGCCCGTGTTCGAGGACTCGTCGACGACCTGGTCGTCGTTGAACCGGAACGGCGCGTCGAGCGCGCTCGCGACCGCGTTCAGGTCGTCGGTGGCGTCGTAGTCCTCGTAGTCCGCCACGTCGTGGAGGAACACCGAGCCGCCGTTCGCGGCGAAGTCCGCGAGCGCCGACAGCTCGCCGTCGGTGTAGGACTCGCTCGTCGACGGGATGACGACCGCGTCCGCGCCCGACAGGTCGTTCGCGACGTCGCTGGTGGACTCGACCGTGTAGCCGTTCGAGCCCGCGTAGTCGGCGAACGTCGAGAACCCGCCGAGGTCGTTGTACTGGTTGTGGGTCTCGTCCCAGAGGACGGTCCCGGACCCGCCGAGTTGCTGGTCCCAGACGTTCAGGAGCAGTTCCTCGTTGTGGAGGTCCGAGTTGTACTGGAGCGTGTCGTCGTCGACGAGCGTCGACCCGACGGCGACGACGTTCCCGTCGATCGCGAGCAACGGGATGTCGCCGTGCTCGCCGTAGTCGACCGCGTCGCCGTTCCCGTCCGCGTCCTTGTTCGTCGCGGACTCCTCCGCCCAGACGGCGACGACCGAGTCGTCCAGCAGGCGACCGCCGTCGGCGTTCAGGAGGCTGCACGTCGTCCCGAACTGGACGTCGGTGAGGCCGACGCGGTCGGCGAGGCCCTCCCACTCCTCGGGGCGCTCGTACTGGCCGTTCCCCTTCTTCTCGGCGGTGTCGACGCCGAGCACGCGGATGGACTCCACGCGGCCGTCGTCGAACTGGACGTCGACGGTGTCCCCGTCGGAGACGCCGACGACGTCGACCGTGTACGTCTTCTCCGGGTCGAGCGCGTTCGCCTCGTCGATACCCGGCCGGTTCTCGAAGTACCCCGCGAAGTCCGCGGTGTTGAAGTTCGCCGTGAGCGGGACGAACTCCGCGCCGTTGTTGTTCGAACCGTCGACGACCTGGTCGTCGTTGAAGCGGAACCCGGCGTCGACGGCCGCGGCGAGCGCGTTCGAGTTCGCGGTCTGGTCGAAGTCGCGGAAGTCCGACTGCGAGACGAGCACGAGCGTCCCGCCGTTCGCGACGAAGTCCACGAGCGCCGTCTTCTCGGCGTCGGTGAACGCCTCGCTTGGTGGCGTGACGACGAGCGCGTCCGCGCCCGAGAGGTCGGCGGCGACGTCCGTCGTCGACTCCAGGCTGTACCCGTTCCGTTCCGCGTACGTCTCGAACTGCTTGAACCCGGGGCCGTTCCCGCCGTTCCCGCTGGAGTCGAGCTGGTAGAACTGGCCGTGGCCGTCGTCCCAGAGGATGGTCCCCGAGCCGACGGTCTCGTCGAGCGCGTTCAGGAGGAACTCCTCGTTCCCGGCCTTGAAGTCCGAGTCGTTCGGGACGAGCGGACACCCGATACCGACGACCGTACCCGCGCTCGATTCGTCGACGGCGACGAGCGGGATGTCGGTTCCCTCGGGATACGTGGTCGCGTCACCGTTCCCGTCCGAGTCCGTGTTCGACGCGGTCGATTCCGCCCAGACGGGCACGAGCGAGGCGTCGGTGAGCGGTTCGCCGTTCACGTCGAGGAGGCTCGCCGTGGAGTCGAACGCGAGCGGGTCGACCGTCGCGGCGGCCGCGCGCACCTGTTCTGTGCCCAGTACTCCGAGCCCGCTGGCGACCCCTGTGCCAGCGACCCCCGAGAGGAAGTTTCGTCGTTGCACACGGTGTAACCCCACACACATTCTAATAAAACAAGCGAAATCGGGAAGTAAATTTACTCTAGTTGTACCGAGATATACTGTGACATCAGTTCGCATCGACTGGCGTCCAGAGGAACCACGCTCGCGCCGACGGAAACGGTATCATGGCCGGCGCGGCGCGAACCGGGACCGAGTGTAGAAGGCTTTATTTTCGGTCTGTGCAAGGTTTGCGTATGGACTTCGACCTGCCGACCGAGCACCAGATGATCCAGGAGGAGGTACGGCGGTTCTGCGACGAGGAGATCGAACCGATCGCGCAGGATATCGAGGACGAGCACCGGTTCCCCCAGGAGATCTTCGACCAGCTCGCCGACCTCGACGTCATGGGCGTCCCCATCGACGAGGAGTACGGCGGCCTCGGTGGTGACACGCTCATGTACGCGGTCGTCGCGGAGGAACTCGGTCGCGTCTCGGGGTCGGTCGCACTCTCGTACGTCGCGCACACCTCGCTGGGGACGAAGCCCCTGGACCTGTTCGGCACCCCCAAGCAGAAGGAGGAGTGGCTCGAGCCGCTCGCGTCCGGCGAGGGCATGGGCGCGTGGGCGCTCACCGAGCCCGGTAGCGGGAGCGACGCGAGCGACATGGACACGATGGCGGTCAAGGACGGCGACGAGTACGTCCTGAACGGCACGAAGCAGTTCATCACGAACGCGAACGTCGCGAACAGCGTGCTCGTGAAGGCCGTCACCGACCCGGGTGCGGGCTACGACGGCATCTCGACGTTCATCGTCGACCCGGAGAACGACGACGGGTTCGAGGTGTCGACGGTCTGGGACAAGATGGGGTTGAACGCGAGCCCGACCTGCGAGATCCAGCTCGACGACGTCCGCGTCCCCGAGGACCGCCTGCTCGGCGAGGAGGGCGAGGGCTGGAAGCAGACGATGAAGACCCTCGACGGCGGCCGCATCAGTATCGCCGCCATCTCAACGGGGCTCGCGCAGGGCGCGTACGAGGCCGCGAAGACCTACAGCAAGGAACGCGAGCAGTTCGGGAAGCCCATCAGCAAGTTCGACGCCATCCGCGACAAGATCGTGCACATGGAGCGTCAGGTCGAGCGCGCGCGCCTGCTCACGCACAAGTCCGCGTGGCAGTACGACCAGGGCGAGTCCGTGACGAAGTCCAGTTCGCTCGCGAAGCTCGACGCGAGCGAGGCCGCGCGCAAGGTCGCCGAAGAGGCCGTGCAGGTCCTGGGCGGGTACGGCTACACCGAGGACTTCTCGCCCCAGCGGTTCATGCGCGACGCGAAGCTCATGGAGATCGGCGAGGGCACCAGCGAGATACAGCACCTCGTCATCGGCCGCGAACTCGGCCTCTAAGAGCGCGACCCTCCACAGAATCCCCGCCGTTCGTCGCTACCGACTGTTCTCAGAATCCGCGGCGTTCGTCGTCGCGGACGTTCTCGCGGGCGGCCTGAGCGTTCGCGACGGTGACGAGGATGACGCCGCCGAGCATCGCGACGCCACCTGCGAGTCCGAGCCCCTCGTAGCCGTTACTGTACAGCCAGGGCATCACGAGGAAGCCGTAGAGGAGGACGGCGCCCGTGAACGCGGTCTTGTGTTCGACGAGGACCGCGGTGAGCTTGTCGACGAGCGGCGGGTCGTCTTCGGGGTCCGGCGCGTTCGCGCGAGCGTCGGCGGCTGCCTCGTCCGCTCGCGGCGGTGGGCCCCCATCACCGCTCCCGCTGCCACCCCACGCGGCGTTCAGTCCGTCGCCGGCGTCGGTGTCGTCGTCGCGGTCCGCTGGCATACTCCACGGTCACGGCCGAATCCTGATAAATCCACGCAGATGCACCGCTCGCCGCGCGAGCCACGGCAACCGCTGGTGGACGTGTAACCTGGAAAGCGAGAACCGTCGAGCCTCCGCGAAGTCCCCAGTCAGGGCCAGTTGCCGGCGTCCTCGTACGCGTTGAGGACGCGCTGGATGGCGTTGACGTAACACGCCGTGCGGAGGTTCGGCGTGTCGAAGGACTCGTAGGCCTCGGTCATGCGCTCGAACGCGTTGACGATGATGGTCTCGAGTTCGTCGTTCACGCGGTCCTCG
Source organism: Halorubellus salinus (assembly GCF_020567525.1). Taxonomy (GTDB): domain Archaea; phylum Halobacteriota; class Halobacteria; order Halobacteriales; family Natrialbaceae; genus Halorubellus; species Halorubellus salinus. Next base: position 85,134 of record NZ_JAJCVI010000008.1, on the reverse strand, counting down.
TCCCAGTAGAAGCGCTGGCGGTTCTGGACCCACTCGAAGTAACTGACGGTGACGCCGCCGGCGTTCGCGAGGATGTCCGGGACGACGTGGACGTCGCGCTCGGTGAGGACGTCGTCGGCGTCGGGCGTGAGCGGGCCGTTCGCGGCCTCGACGATGACGTCCGCGGAGACCTCGCGGGCGAGTTCCTCGTCGATGGCGTTCTCGAGCGCTGCGGGAACGAGGAGGTCGACGTCCATCGTGAGGAGGTCCTCGTTCGTGAACTCCTCGTCGGAATCCTCGTAGCCCGCGACAGAGCCGGTCTCGCGCTTGAAGTCCTTGACGGCGACCGGGTCGAAGCCATCTGCCTTGTGGATGGCGCCCGAGGAGTCGCTGACGGCGACGACGTCCGCGCCGAGGTCGTCGATGAGTTTCGCCGCGATCCAGCCGGCGTTCCCGTAGCCCTGCACGGCGACCGTCGCGTCGCTGATGTCGCGGCCGAGGTAGTCGAAGACCTCGCGCGCGGCGAGCATCGTCGAGCGACCCGTCGCCTCGACGCGCCCCTCGCTCCCGCCGGACTCGATGGCCTTCCCGGTGACGACGCCCGGCTCGGTCTTCCCTTCGAGCGTCTCGTACGTGTCCTTGATCCAGTTCATCTCGCGCTGGCCCGTGTTCACGTCGGGCGCGGGGATGTCCTCGTCCTCGCCGACGAACGGACGGAGTTCCTTCGCGAACGCTCGCGTGACGCGCTCGACCTCGCCCGCGGAGTGCTCGCTCGGGTCGATGACGATGCCGCCCTTCCCGCCGCCGTAGGGGATGCCGACGGTCGCGCACTTGTAGACCATCCAGCCCGAGAGCGCCTTGACCTCGTCGCGGTTGACGCCCGGGTGGTAGCGGATACCGCCCTTGTAGGGGCCGCGGTCGCCGTTGAACTGCGATCGGAACGCCTTGAAGCGACCCGTGGTCCCGTCGTCCATGTCGACGGTGAGGTTCGTCTCGAGGACGCGCTCGGGGTGCTTCAGGCGGTCGATGACGTCGTCGCCGGCGTCGATGTACGCCGCCGCGTCGTCGATCTGCTCCTGGAGGCTCTCGAAGGGGTTCGCTTCTTGGGTCATCGAGTGAAGAAACTCGAAGCCCCGGGTTAAGCGTGGCGGAATTATAGGACTGAATACGACTTATAGCCAATGAAGGCTCCTTATATGAGTCGTGCTAGCACGATTGGGTCGTGGATTGCCGGGTTCACCGGATGGTCCGCCGGCGAGTCCGCGTTCGGGCGTCTTCGGCGGCGCGGGCGCCCGTGCTTAGTCGTCGTCGGCGGCGCGAGCGCGGTCGACGATGCGTTGGGCCTGTGCGACGAGCGGCGCGTCGATCATCTCGCCGTCAACCTGGAAGACGCCGCGGCCCTCGGCGTCCGCGTCGGCTTTCGCGTCCAGGACGCGCTCGGCCCAGTCGACGTCCTCGGCGTCGGGCGTGAACGCGTCGTTGATGGGGTCGACCTGCGAGGGATGGATGGCCATCTTCCCGTCGTATCCCAGCTGGATGGCGAACGCGGTCTCCTCGCGGAGGCCTTCGGTGTCCGAGAAGTCCGTGTAGACGGTGTCGATGGCGTCCACGTCGGCGCTCGCGGCGGCGAGCACGACGTGCTCGCGGGCGTACAGCACCTCGGTCCCGTCGCTCGTTCGGGTGGCGCCGACGTCCGCGGAGAGGTCCTCGGCGCCGAAGACGAGCGCGTCGGTGCCGTCCGCGTTCCCGATGGATTCGGCGTGCAGCACGCCGCTCGCACTCTCGACGAGCGCGAGCACGGGCGGGGTCTCGCGCGGGAAGAGGTAGTCGAAGCTCCGGACGTCGTCGCCGCTCGCGCACTTCGGGAGCATGAACGCGTCCAGTCGCGCGTCCTCGAGGTGCGGTTCGAGCGCGTCCACGTCGGCTTCGGCGGTCGCAACGTCCGCGTCCGTCCCGCTCGCAGCGTCGTCGTCAGCGACGGGGTTGACGCGCACGCACACCTCGCAGTCCGGGTCGAACGCCTCGTCCGTGAGGACGGCCGCGACCGCCTCGCGCGCCTCGTGCTTCCGGGCGGGCGCGACGGCGTCCTCGAGGTCGAACACGACGACGTCCGCGCCCGTCGCGGGCGCCTTCCGCATCAGTTCCGGTCGGTCCCCCGGCGAGAACAGCACGCTACGTCGAGTCATACGACCCCGTGCGTCGCGGACCGCCGTAAGTGTCCGCGGTTCGACGCGCCCCCGAGTCGACTCGACTTCGTCGGGAGCGACGCTCGGGTGTCGTTCGAGCAAGCAGATATATCCGTCCGCTGCCGGTACGATACGACGTGCTCGACAGTTCTCGCCGCGAGGTCATGACCAACATGCTCCTCAGTCGGCCGCGGGACGTCATCGTCAGCGGCGTCAGCTCGCTCGTCGTGCGACTCACCGGTATCGAAGCGCTCGAGGACGACGGCGACGACGGCGACGAATCGGACGAGGAGTGAGCGTCGCCCCGGCGAGGAGACGGTCGACGCGTACCCGCGGTCAGGGCCAGAGACCGCGCGCCTCGTGCGCGTCGGCGACCCGTGAGAGGGCGACGACGTACGCGGCGTCGCGCCACGTGCAGTCCCGGGCCTCGACCTCCTCGCGCACCGCGTCCCACGCCTTCAGCATCTCAGTCTCCAGTTCCTCGTTGACGCGTTCGAGGCTCCACTTCCGGCGGTTGATGTCCTGCAGCCACTCGAAGTAGCTCACGGTGACGCCGCCCGCGTTCGCGAGGATGTCCGGGATGACCTCGACGCCGCGTTCTTCGAGGACGCGGTCGGCGGCGCTGGTCGTCGGGCCGTTCGCGCCCTCGACGACGATGTCCGCTCGGACGTCGTTGACGTTGTCGGCGGTGATGACGTTCCCGACGGCGGCCGGGATGAGGACGTCGACGTCGAGTTCGAGCAGTTCGGCGTTCTCGAGCGACTCGGCGTTCCCGTAGCCGGAGACCATCCCGGGGCGTTCGTCGTGGTCCTGGACGTCGCGCGTGTCGAGCCCGTCGGGGTCGTAGATGGCACCGTCGACGTCGCTGACGGCGACGACGTCCGCGCCGCGGTCGTCGAGGTACCGCGCGGCGTTCGCGCCGACGCTCCCGAAGCCCTGGACGGCGACGGTGACGTCGTCGAGGTCGTAGTCGTAGTACTCGATCGCTTCCTTCGCGACGATGCCGACGGAGCGACCGGGCGCCTTCTCGCGGCCGTAGCTCCCGCCGACGACGGGGGGTTTCCCGGTGACGACGCCGGGCGTCGTCTCGCCTTCCTGCATCGAGTACGCGTCCATGAACCACGCCATCTCCTGGGGGCCGGTGCCCATGTCGGGCGCGGGGATGTCGTGGTTCGGGCCGATGGAGTCCCGGAGTTCCTCCGCGAACCGGCGCGTGAGGCGTTCGACCTCGTCCTCGCTGAGGTCCTTCGGGTCGACGACGATGCCGCCCTTCCCGCCGCCGAAGGGCAGGTCCATGACGGCGCACTTCCAGGTCATCCACATCGAGAGGCCGATGCACTCGTCCTCGCTGACATCGGGGTGGAAGCGCAGGCCGCCCTTGAACGGGCCGCGGACGCTGTCGTGCTGTGCGCGGTAGCCCGTGTACACCTCCCAGGAGCCGTCGTCGCGTTCGAGCGGGACGCTCACGCGCTGGACGCGGTCGGGGTGTTCGAGGCGTTCGATGACGCCGTCGTCCACGTCGAGGTGCGCGGCGGCGCGTGCGAGCTGGCGGCGCGCTGTTTCGAGGGCGGTCTCTTCGTCGGTGTCGTCGGGTTTGGTATCGGTGGCTGTGGCCATGTGGTCACCTCTGGCGCGGCGTGCGTGCTCCGGAACGGTAACCGACCGACCTGCCATGCGAAGGGTTCGCACACGCCGCGCCGAGAACTGCCGGCGTCGGATACGCGTCTGGTGCGACGCCGGGCATCGCATCGGGCTACCCCGCTCTCCGAGTTAACCCTTGTGATAAGGATTCGGGTCGTGCCAGTATCTGCCATCGTGGACTGGTACCACGCCACCTCCGGCCTCCGTCCCTGGTTGAGAAGGCCACGCATGGCTAAGTCGGTCGGGAGCGTATAGATAGTATGCGAGATAGCGTCAAACTCAGCGAACTGGATGCGGCCATCGACGACATCGACTATCCGACCGACCGGGACGACGTCCTCGACAGCTACGGCGAGCTACGGCTCCAGCTCGCCGACGGCGAGGTAACGGTCGAGGAGGTCCTCAGCGATTCGAGCGTCACGCACTTCGAGAGCGCCAGCGAGCTCGCGAGCGAGGTCTTCGCGTTCCTCCCCCGGGAAGCCGTCGGCGAACCCTACCAGTCGGAAGGCGACGGCTAGCCAAGCACGCGTTCTCCGAGTAGGGGCGCACGCGTGGAGCCGTCGGCGACGAGAAGCGTGCGGCGACGCGAGCGCTCAGGTGCGCGCGTCAGTTCCGCGTGCGTGCGACGAGCGCGAGACCGGCGACGGCTGCCGCGACAGCGGCGACGCCGAACCCGGGCGACCCGCCGGAGGCGTCCGTCGTCGACTCGCCGTCCTCGGCGTCACCGTCGTCCATCTCCGTGGAGTCGTCCATCTCGGTCGTGCTCGCGTCGTCGTCCGTCGAGCCGACCGGAAGCGTCGTCGCCGCTTCGCCACCGCTGGACTGGTAGTTCACGTCCATCCCGACGTCGAACTCCCCGCTCTCCGCGGGGTTGACCGCGTCCTCGTAGACGACGACGACCTCGTCGCCCTCGTTCAGTTCGTAGCTACCGCCGAGGCCGACGCGGAGCGTCTCCCCGTTGTTCGCCGCCGAGACCGACGAGAGGTCGTCCGAGACGTTCACGTCGACGGTCGTGCCGGTGGCGTCGTCGCCGCGGTCGATACCGATCTTCGCGACGTCGCCCTGCCCGACGTTCCCGAGGTCGGCGCCGGTGCCGGAGTAGTTCACCGCGAGGCTGTTCCACGAGCCGGCGGAGTCAGCACCGACCGTGACCGTCACGGCGTGCGTCGTGGTGACGCCGGGCTCGGCGCTACCGGCGTCGATGGATGCGTCGCTCGCGGCGGCGGCCGTCCCGGCGACGACCGACAGCGCGAGGACCAATGCGAGCGCAGTCTTCGAGAGCGTTCCTGTGGCGACGTTCATGCGTTCTACGTCCCGACCGAATCGCCTGGCCACGGTAAGCAACCGACCTACGTCAATGGGTCTCCGCCCGGATCGTCGATCCCGCCGGTGCTCGCCGACGGGGTGGGTCGTTCGAGAAACCGAATCGTACTTGGCTGCGGTGGTCGCTCGTCCTCGTATGCCGGGACTGTACTACGAGGAGTTCGAGGAGGGCCAGACCATCGAGCATCGACGCCGCCGTACGGTCTCCGAGAGCGACAACCAGCGGTTCTGCGACATGACCATGAACCAGCAGCCGCTGCACCTCGACGAGGACTTCACCGCCGACACCCAGTTCGGGCAGCGCCTCGTGAACGGCCTCTACACGATGTCGCTCGCGGTCGGCATCACCATCCCCGAGACCACCGACGGCACGATCGTCGCGAACCTCAGTTACGACGACGTCGAGCACCCGAACCCGGTGTTCCACGGCGACACCATCCGCGTGCAGTCGACGGTCACTGACAAACGCGAGACGAGCTCGGGCGAGCGCGGGCTCGTGACGATGCGCGTCGAAGCGTTCGTCGTCGACGCCGACGAGGACCGCCTCGTGGACGCGACCGACGACGAGCACGCGGGGAGTGCCGAGGAACTGCTCGCGTGCGAGTTCGAGCGCACGGTCCTGTCGCTGAAGCGCGAGCACGCCGAGTGATGACGCGCTCGGACCGACTGGACGCGGTCCGCGCGCTGGCGCGGAAGGCCGTGGCACCTGCTCCGTCGTCCCCGACGCTCGCGCGCTGGGGGCTGGGCGCGATGCTCGTCGCTGCGGGTGCGCACAAGCTCGTCGACCCCGCGGGCTGGACGGTGTACGTCACGGACTGGCTCGCGCCGTGGCTCGTCGTCTCGCCGACGCTGTTCATGCTCGCGAACGGCTACCTCGAACTCGCGTTCGGCGGGGCACTGCTCGCGGACCGCGCCGTCGCGTTCGCGGCGTTCGTCGCCACCGTCTCGCTCGCCGCGACGACGTGCTACCTCGCGGTCGTGTGGCTGACGACTGGCGCGTTCGGGGACGTGCTCGCGCGCGACGTCGGCCTCATCGCGCTCGCACTCGTCGTCCTCGTCGACGAACTCGCCGAGTGAGAACGAGACCTCGCACCGCAAGTCGTCGATTAGACGACGCGACGCAGTCGCCAGACCGCACCGTCCGTCCGACGGCGACGGATACGGCTCCGCCGTCAGGCCGACGTCGTCTCGCTGCTGTTCGTGGACGAGCCAGTGCTGTTCGTCGTCGACTCGGTGCTCGACGCCTCGTCCTCGTAGGTGACCGTGACCTCCTGCGTGACCGGCTGGATGTTGTAGGAGGCGGCCTGCCCTCGCTTCACCGGCGTGAAGTCCGCGGTGAACGACGTCGTCTCGCCTTCTCGAATCTCGAAGGCCTTGTTCAGCTTCAGGCCGTCGCTCGGCACCTTCACCTCGGCGTCGCCGCCGCCGTCGGCGAGCGTCGCGTCGACGGCACCGTCGATGGTCACGCGCAGCCAGTCGTAGTCGCCCGTGTCGAGGTCGGCCTCGTTCACGAGCTGGGACCTGTCGCCCTTGACCTCGGTCAGGTCGACGTCGCCGTCCGCGACGTCGATGGTCTCCAGTTCCGCGTCGTCGCCAGCGGGCATCACGTCGAGTTCGACGACGGTGACGACGCAGGACTCGAAGTCCTCGATGTCGCCGGGTCGGTCGCTGACGCGCGTCGCGAGCGTGCCAGTGCTGGCGCCGGCGATACTGCTGAGGCAGCCACCGAAGGCCGCGAGTGTCGACGCACCAACCGCTCCGAGCATCGTTCTGCGTTCCATACCCGGACCTACGGGTTGCCCGTGGTGAACCCACGGCCTAGTTGTTCTGGTAGTAACTGGAAACCACGCGACAGCCGAAGTTGGTCGTGGTGCGGACGGGTCAGATGACGGTGCCGTGTTTCTTGTCCGGGAGGTCCTTCTCGACGGTCTCGTAGAACGCGAACCGGTTCTCGAGCTCCTCCCGGAGCGTGCTCGGCGGCACGATCTCGTCGATGACGACCTCGCTCGCCATCCGATGCACGTCGATGTCCTCGCGGTACTCCTCGCGGAGCTCCGCCTCGCGCTCGGCGCGCTCCTCGGGGTCGTCGATGTCGTTCAGCTTGTTCGCGTACACCGCGTTGATCGCGGCCTCCGGCCCCATGATCGCGATCTCGCCGCTCGGCAGCGCGATCGTGGACTCGGGGTCGTACGCCGGTCCGCTCATCGCGTAGATGCCCGCGCCGTACGCCTTCCGGACGACCACGCACTGCTTCGGGACGGTCGCCGACGACGTCGCGTAGATCATCTTCTTGCCCTTCTCGAGGATGGCGTCCTTCTCGACGCCCGACCCCGCCATGAACCCGGGCGTGTCGGCGAGGTACAGCAGCGGGACGTTGAACGCGTCTGACTTCCAGATGAACTCCGCGGCCTTCTCCGCCGCGTCCGGGAAGATAGCGCCGGCGCGCTGGGCGGGATTGTTCGCGACGATACCGACCGTGCGGCCGTCGATTCTGGCGTAGCCCGTGACGATCTCCGCGCCGTAGTCAGGCTGGAGTTCGAAGAACGAGTCCGCGTCGACGACGCGGTCGATGAGGTCGCGGATGTCGTACCCGCGATTCGGCTCCTGCGGGATCACTTCGTCGATACCCTTGGGGGACTTCTTCGGGGGCGTGCCCTCGGTCTTCGGGGGCTTCTCGTCGCTGTTGTTCGGGAGGTAGCTCACGAGGTCGGCGACGAGTTCGCGCGCGTGCTCCTCGTCCTCGGCGACGAGGTCCGCGCTCCCGGACTCCTCGGCGTGCACGTGCGCGCCACCGAGGTCCTGCATCGAGATATCCTCGCCGGTCACCATCTTCACCATCCGCGGGCTCGCGATCGCCATCGCGCTCATCCCCTCGACCATCACGGTGAAGTCAGCGAACACCGGCGTGTACGCTGCGCCGGCGATACACGGCCCGTAGAGCACGCAGACCTGCGGGACGCGCCCGGAGAGCATCGAGTGATTGTAGTAGTACTTCCCGATGCCCTCGCGGTTCGCGAAGAACCCCGTCTGCTGGTCGATGCGACCCCCCGAGGAGTCCATCAGGTACAGCACGGGCTTGGCGGTCTTGAGCGCGCGCTGTTGCATGCGGAGGAACTTCTCGACGCCCTTCCCCGCCATCGACCCCGCCTTCACGGTGAAGTCGTTCGCCATGAAGTGAACGTCGCGGCCCTCGAAGTCCGCGGCCCCCGTGATGAGGCCGTCCGCGGGGATCTGGTCCTCGTTGTCGAACTCCGCGAACTTCCCGTCCTCGAACAGCATCCCGTCGTCGCCGAACCAGAGGTCGATGCGGTCGCGGACGAACAGCTTCCCCTGCTCGGAGAGGCGGTCCTTGTACTTCTCCGGGCCGCCCTCGAGGATCTCCTCGATCTCCGTCCAGAGGGCGTCCTCGCGGTCGGTCGGGCCGAGTTCGTCCTCGACGGCGGCGGCGACCTCGCCGGCGTCCGCGGGCGTCTCCGCGGTCGCGTCCTCGGGTGCCTCCTCGACTGCCGCGGGCTCGTCTGCGTCGCCGACGAACACCTCGACGTCGTCGCCGAAGCGTTCGGCGAGCGCGCCGGCGATGGCCGAGGCTTCCTCCTCGGTCGCCCCGTCGCTGATTCGGACCTTCATGCCCGGGATTGCTCGCGGCGGTGAGAGAAAGGTTTCCCTTTCGGTCGCGGCGACTCTCGCCGCCCGACCACGTTCGCTCAGACGGTCCGATACCGGAGAGCACGTCGCGCGCGCTTGATGGCCTCCCCGAGCGCGAGGACGGCGGCGACGAGGGCGGCGAGCACTGCGAGCGACACCAACATCCCGAACGCGACGTAGTACATGGGGGACGCGCCGACGAACGGGATGACGCCGGCGAGCGAGAGCAGGGCGGTCTCGAGGACGAGGAAGCGGACGGCCCACGGGTGTCTGACGAGCAGCGCGCCGAGCGTCTCACGGTCGAGCGAGCGGTCGATGGACTCGGTCGAGTCCTGGTGTTCGTGCACTTGCGCCATCGTGTGCCTCGTGCTCGTGGCGCCAGCCCGGTATGAGTCCGGGCAGGACTGTGTTCCGTGAAGTTCCGTCCCCGGGCCTCTCGGGCCGTCTCGCAGTGGTTCGTCGACGTCGACACGACGAGCGCGTCGATTCGCTGCTGGCGCGCGTTCTCGTTCCGTGAATCCGCGGCCGCGAGCCCGAGGCCGTCGACGCCGCTTGGCTGAGCCTTTTTCAGTGTCGGGTCGCTGTGGCCCGGACGTGACCGGTGAGTGGGACGCCGAGACCCTGTTCGACGTGTTCGAGCGCGAGACCGCGCGCAAGATACTGGCGTTGACGTCCGTCGAGCCGATGGCGGCCCAGGAGCTCGCCGAACGCACCGACGAGTCCGAACCGACGATCTACCGCCGGCTCGACGCGCTCGAGGAGTACGACCTCATCGAGGAACGCACGCACATCGACGCCGACGGCAACCACTACAGCGAGTACGAGACGAACCTCGAGGAGGTGTGCTTCCAGCTCGAGGACGGCGGGTTCACCATCGACGTCACGTACCGGAAGGAACTCGTCGAGTGACGCCGGGTCAGGCGAGCGCCGCTTCGAGCCGTTCGACGAGTGCGTCGTTCCCCACGTGCAGTGGGACGCGCTGGTGGACGCCGCCGTCCGGCTCGACGTCGAGGAGCGACTGCGTGCCGTCGCTCGACGCACCGCCCGCGGTCTCGACGATGTGCCCGATCGGGTTCCCCTCGAACTGGAGGCGGAGCTTCCCGTCGGGCGCCGACTCCAGCGAGGGGTACGCGAAGACGCCGCCGTACTCGATGACCTGGTTCACGTCCGCGATCATCGCGCCGCCGTACCGGAGCTTCAGCTCCTGCTCTACCTCGCGAACGTACGCGTCGAAGTCGTCGTGCCAGTCGGGGACGCGGCCGCCGAACCCGTAGACGACGGGGTCGTCCGGGATGGTGACGTCGGCGTTCCTGACGCGGCGGTCGCCGTCGACGACCTCGTACTCGGTGACCTCGTCGTCTCGCGCGACCGTCATCGTCGTGATGGGGCCGTAGAGGACGAACGCGCTCGCGACGAGCTCGCGGCCCGACGCCGGGATCGAGTCGTCGTACACCGCGAGGATGGTCCCCATCGCGTTGTTCGACTTGAGGTTCGACGAGCCGTCGAGCGGGTCGACTGCTACCGCGAGCGCGCCCTCGGCGGCGGCGTCCACGCCCGCGGAGTCGCCAGAGTCGGTACCGCCGACGTCGACCACGCTCGTGCGTTCCTCGCTCGCGTACTCGACGACGCCGTCGATGGCGCCGAGGCGTTCCTCGAGGAGCTGGTCGGCGTACACGTCCGCGGCGAGCTGGCGTTCACCGCTCTCGTTCTCCGTGTCCTGATAGCTGCGTCGACCGACGAGGCCCGCGCGGATGTCGGGCGTGGCGCTGGCGACGGCGTCGAGGATCGCGTCGACCGTGGTCTCCATCGTCGCGTGCATCTACTGGACGGCGTCGAGCGCTTGCTCCGCGGACTGTTCCTCGAAGATGACCTTCTCGAGCGCGTCGAGGATCTGGACGGGGTTGTCGCGCTGGAAGACGTTCCGCCCGACGGCGAGGCCCTTCCCGCCCGCGGCGATGCACTCCTCGACCTGCTTGAGGAACGCGTGGTCGTCGCTCTTGGACCCACCGCTCATGACGACCTTCGTCTTCCCGGCGGCGTCGACCGCCCACTCCATCGCTTCGGGCGTCCCGGGGTACTTGACCTTCGCGACGTCCGCGCCGAGTTCGAGCGCGAGGCGCGCGGCGTACGCGATGGTCTCGGGGTCGCGGTCGCTCCGGAGGCCCTGCCCGCGCGGGTACGACCACATCACCATCGGGAGGTCGTGCTCGCGCGCGGCCTCCTGGGCGTCCCGGAACTCCTCGGCCATCTCTATCTCGTGGTTCGAGCCGCCGTAGAGCGTGAAGCCGACGGCGTCGGCGCCGAGTTCGTTCGCGGCGTAGTCCATCGAGCAGTTCACGGCGCTGTCGGGTTCGCCGCGCCAGAGGTTCGACGTGCCGTTGAGCTTCGCGAGGAGGTTCACGTCGTCCGCGTAGCTCGGGTAGTACGCCTCGGCGACGCCCTTCTGGACGGCCATCGCGGTGACGGCGGGGTGGGTGCCGACCTCGAAGACGCGCTCGGGGTCGATGGTCTCCGGGACGGGCTCGAAGTCGACGGGGCCGTGTTCGAGGCCGTGGTCCATCGCGAGGATGAGTATCTTGCCGTCGCGCACGAGCGGGGTGTCGTCGATGGGTCGCATTCTATGCGGGAATCCGCAAACTGACTACTAAGGTTTGACGGTCGTTCCGGACCGCGGCGATAGTTGCCAGACCGGTAGGAGCCGGCTTCTTGCGGCAGGAATCACTGGAACCGAGAATAGAGAAACTGAGTACTGCTGTAGTTAATAGTATTTAAACAGGGGTCTTGGGGTCAGTCCGCGAGTTCGCGCGCCTGGAACCGCCACGTCCGGACCGCCAGCACGTTCACGTCGAGCAGGTCGGCGACGGTGTTCGCGGACGCGAACGAGAGCTGGCGGACGGAGGTGACGCCGACGTCGGCGAGTCGATCGGCGTCGTCGGGCCCGACGCCGGGGACGGCGGTGACGGGCGTCGGTCGGTCGCGGTCCGCCCAGATGTCCGCGGGCTCGCGCTCGACGGGGTCGTACTCGGGAACGCCCATCTCCTCCCAGTCGCTCGCGCTCGCCGCCACCCACTCGCGCTCGCCGTCCTGGAGCCCCGAGACGTCCGCGGAACGGTCCTCGATGCCCTCGCCGAACCGCGTCGAGTACGGGAGGCTGAACTCGCGGCGGAGCGCCGTCGCCGTGTCGGCGTCGACGCCCGCCGCGAGCAGGTCCCTGTAGCTCACTGCGCGTTCGCGGACGTCGACGGCGGCGATGTCCGCCTCGGTCATCGCGCTCGCGTCCGACTCGTCCACCCCTGGGAGCGCGGTCCGGTCCACCACTGCCTCGCCCACCCCGCGCTCGGACTCCTCGCTGGCCACGTTGTCCAACCCAAGACCGCACGTGGCTTCAATCTTGTTCAGCACAACCAACTGGTTCGAACGTGCGAGGAATCGACGACCACCGCCAGGGACTCGGTCGAGAACCTCACGCGTGGCGTCGCCGTCTGGTGGTCAGTCGGCCGGGAAGCGGCGGGGACCGGCAGGCTTAGGGCGAATCCGCGAGACGCCCCGGACATGGTACGTACACTCGACGAAGTGGAGCGCGTCGGCGTCGTCGGTGCCGGCACGATGGGGAGCGGCATCGCGCAGGTCGCGGCCCAGGCGGGCTACGACGTGACGATGCGCGACATCGAGCAGGAGTTCGTCGACGCCGGGTTCGAGACCATCGAGGACAGCCTCGACCGGTTCGTCGCCCGGGACAGCATCGACGCCGACGAGAAGGCGGCCGTCCTCGACCGGGTCTCGGGGACGACCGCTCTCGACGACCTCGCGGACTGCGACGTCGTCGTCGAGGCCGCCCTGGAGGACATGGACGTGAAGCAGGACATCTTCACGGACCTCGAAGCGGTCGTCGACGACGAGTGCCTGCTCGCGACGAACACGAGCACGCTCTCCATCACGACCATCGCGAGCGCCATCGACAGCGAGGACCGCGTCGTCGGTCTCCACTTCATGAACCCCGTCCCCGTCATGGAGGGCGTCGAGATCGTCGAGGGCGAGAAGTCCAGCAGCGAGGCCCTGGCGCTCTCGCACGCGTTCGCGGCGGACCTCGGGAAGACGACGTGGGAGTCGGACGACAAGCCGGGGTTCGTCGCGAACCGCATCCTGATGCCGTGGATCAACGAGGGCATCCGCGCGTTCGACGAGGGCGTCGCGACGAAGGAGGACATCGACACCGGGATGGAACTCGGGACGAACGTCCCGATGGGCCCGCTCACGCTCGCGGACCACATCGGCCTCGACATCTGCCTGCACGCGAGCGAGACGCTGCACGAGGAACTCGGCGACCGCTACAAGCCCGCGTACCTCCTGAAGCGGAAGGTCGACGCCGGCGACCTCGGGAAGAAGACCGGGACGGGCTTCTACGAGTACGAGTAGGTCGACGCCGGGAACGACCGAGCTGCGGTCGCTACAGTCGGCGTTTCACCCTGGGGTAGTTTCTTGTCCGAGTGCAGAGAGGTTAGGGTCGTGACTCACAGGTTGGTCCCCGTGATGGCCGCGGTCGCGGTCCTCGCGCTCGTCGTCGTCGGCCCCGCGCCGGCCACCGGCGCACATCCCCCGGTCCCGCTCTGCGGTGGCTGCACCGGCGGGTTCGAGGACGCGGCCGCGGACCACGGCGCGAACGCGACGGTAGAGCGGAGCGAACTCGCCCTCCACTTCCACGCGAACGGGACGGCGACCGGCGTCGCTCGCCTTCGCGTCGACGAACGCGCGGCCGACCGCTTCCGCGAGAACGCGACGCTCCTCGACGCGGTCGCACGGGACGCGTTCGTGACGCCCGAGCGCAGCGAGCGCTCGCTCTGGGCCGGGAGTGCGGTGATACGGGACGTCGAGCGCGTTCGCGCGGGCATCGACGCGCGCACGGTGACGGTCCGGTTCGCGCTCGACGACGCGACCCGCGACGGCTACGGGGGCGTCGTCTACACGGACCTGTTCCGCCGGAACGGCACGGTCGGCGGCATCGACCTCCAGGTCGACCAGGCGACGGTACTCGGGCCCGACGACCACGTGATCGTTCGCGCGCCGGACGGCTGGGGCGGGGACGCGATACGGTTCGAGCCGATGGACGACTCGCTGTTCGTCGGATACGGCGGGTACGTCGCGTGGGCGCCCGACGCCGGCGCGGCGAGCGACGTGAGCGCGGCGGCGAGCATCTGGACCGCCGAGGCGAGCACGGAGGTGCCGCGGGTGCTGTCGACGTCCTGGCTCGCCAGCGTACTGGCCGCTGCCCTCGCGGGGCTGTTCGCACTGGTCGCACACCGGTTCGAAGACGGCGACTGGTCGTCGCCGGCATGGCTCGCGGTCGGGTACGTCGCCACCGCTGTCGCGTCGCTCGCGGCGACGTACATGGCGCTCGCGTGGTTCAGCTTCGGCGGCCTCGGGGTGACGTTGCTCGCGGTGGTTCCAGGGGTCGTCGTCGCCGCGCTCGTCACCGCTGCGCTCGCGCTCGCTAGTCGGCGCGGACGGCGACCGCTCGCGCGGGTCCCGACCGTCTTCCTGTACCTCCTGCCGGTGCTCGCGGTCGGGGTCTTCGCTGTCGGGATCGCCGCGGCCGGGACGGCAGCGCTCTGGGCAGCGTCGACGACCGTCCTCCTCGTCGGCGCACTCGGTGTGGCGACGACGCGCGGGGCGGGCCCGACGGTCGCCGTTGCCGTCGCGTTCGCGCTCGCTCCGGTCTGCCTGGCGTTCCCGACGCTCTCGCCGTCGAACTTCGCGCCGCCGTTCGGCCTCGCGTGGGTGCTCGCCGTCGCCCTCGTCGGCGTCCCGCTGTTCGCGCTCGGCCGCCGTCGCGGTGGCACAGCGCAGAACGGGGAAGCGGAGCGCTCGGCGTCGACGGCCGACTGACCTACAGGTAGCCGGCGCGGTCGGCGAGCAAGAGCGGCGTGAGCGTCCACCCGGTCGCGTCCGCCGCGGTCGCGACCGCCATCGCTTCCTCGGGGGCGACGACGTGGACGTCGAGGAACTCGTCGGCGTCCGGGTCCGCGCCCGCAGCGGTCGGTTCGACGTCGGTCGCGACCGCTATCGCGCGCCGCACCCGGGCGACGCCCATCGGCCGGTACGTCCCGAGGACGTCGATGCCGTCCGCGGACGCATCATAGCCGGTCTCCTCGCGGAGTTCCCGTCTCGCGGCCGCCGCGAACGACTCGTCCTCGCGGACGCCGCCGGCGGGGCACTCGACGCACGATTCGCCGAACGTCGGCCGGTACTGCTCGACGAGCACCACCTCGCGGGCGGGCGTCACCGCGACGACCGCGACCGCCTCCGGGGTGTCCTCGTCGCCAGCGTCGACGTACGCGTGCTCGTCGCGGACGCCGTCCGGCCGCCGGACGCCCTCGCGGACGAGCGCCAGCGACCCGGCCGTCGCGACGCGCTCGCGGTCGCCCTCGTGCTCCCAGTCCTCGACCATGGGTGAGCGCTGGCGTCGCCCGGACAAGACACTTACCGTCGCCGGACGAGCGCGGAGGTATGAGCGCCCTCCATCGCGCTGTCGCGGTCGCGCTCGCGGTCCTCGCGGTCGTCGCGGTGCTCGCGCCGCTCGCGGTCGTGCCAGCGACGGCGAGCACGCCGCCCGAGCCGGTGTGTCCGGTGTGTGCGCGCCACGTCGAGTACGCGAGCGACGACGCGGGCGTCGAGCTCGACGTCGTCCGGAGCGAGGTCGTGATGCGAGTACAGGACGACGACAGCGCGCGGTTCCGCGCTCGCGTCACCGTCTCGAACGACACCGCGAGCGCGCTCCGCGGGAACGAGAGCGCGGTGGACGCGGTCGTCGCCGACGCGTTCGAGTACGGGTACGTCGGCGACGACCGCGGTGCGCGCGACGTCACGGCGTCGTTCGCCGACGACGAGCTCGTCGTCGCGTGGACCATCCCGGACGCGGCCCGCGAGGGCCCGGGCGAGACGACCGTCGTCACCCTGTTCGGCGAGTCCTCCATCGGCATCCACCTGCGCGCGGACCGCCTCGTCCTCTACGGCGACGACGACCCGCGTGTCGTGAACCGTCCGCGGTCCGGCCGCGTCGAGGACCTCGCCGCCACCGGGAACGGCTCGCTCGACGGCGAACGCGTCGTCTGGGAGGGCGACGCCGACTACGACGCCCGCTCGCACCTCCAGGAGGGGACGTACGTCGCGTTCGGACCCAGCGAGGGCGTGCTCGCGAGCGCGGCAGGCGAGCTCGGGGTCGCGCTCGCCGTCGGCCCGCAGATGCTCGCCGACGCGCTCGCCGCCGGCGGTCCGAGCGCCATCCTCCTCGCCGCGACGCTCGCCGCGTGCCTGTTCGTCCTCGACGGCAGTTCGAACCCGGCGCGAGACGGCCGCTGGCTGGCGGTCACCGGGACGGTCGTCGTCGTCGTCGGCGTCGTCTACACGCTCCTGGACGGCTACGGGCCGCTCACCGACCGGAACCTCGAACTGTTAGCACTCCCCGCCGGTATCGCCGCGTTCGGCGCGCTCACGGCGCGCGCTCCCGCGGTCGCGAACCTCCGCGAGGCCGCGCTCCGGGTCGCCGGGACCGTGGGCGTCGGCGGCGTCGTCGCCACCGCCCTCTCCGGGTCGTTCCTCACGCAACTCGCCGCGACGTTCACCGTCACCGTCGGCGGGTTCTACCTCGTCGGCGTCTACGACGGGCGGGTCGGCTGGCCCGTCGCCGCCGTCACCGCGCTCGTCCTCGTCACGCCCGTCCTCGCCGTCCTCCCGGCGACGCCGATCGGTGGGTTCGGACCAGGGTTCGTCGCGTTCCTCCTCACGCCCATCGCGCTCGTCGCCGCACTCGTCGGCGTCGCCGCGTACCGCATCGGCGCCGGCAAGCAAGTGACTGGCGAGCGCGTCGTCGAACGAACGCAGACGGTCTGAATCGAGGGGTTCGCCGGACTCCTTGGCGGCCCGGTCTCGCGAGGATCAGTACTTCCGTGCGAACGTCAGGTAGCCGGTGTGGCCGACGCCGCCGGTCGCGGGTCGACTGCCGCGGTCGTCGAAGTCCATCGGTCGCTGGATGGTCTCCTGCGTGCGGACGTCCTGCAGGCCCGCCTCCCGAGCAGCTTCGACGGCCTCGCGGGTCTGCTCGACGAACGGCGAGTACACCGCGACGAACCCGCCATAGCGGAGTAGCTCGGGTGCGCGTGCGACGACCTCGGCGGCGTCGCCGGTATCGAGCGTGAGGACGTCGTAGGACTCGTCGGCGTGCTCGTCCAGTTCCTCGGTGAGGTCGCCGGTGCGGACGTCGACGACGTCGTCGACGCCAGCGAGCCGCATGTTCTCGCGGGCGACGTCGGCGAACTCCGGGTCGCGCTCGTACGTCGTCACGTTCGCGTCCATCCGACCGAGGTACGCCGACAGGACGCCCGTCCCGGTGCCGGCGTCGAGCACGCGGTCGCCCGCCGCGACCCCGGTGTTCCCGACGACGAGGCCGACGTCGCGCGGCATCATCGGCGCACCCGTCCGCTCGAAGTGCTCGAAGAGGTCCGGGCCGCGGAGCGGACGCACCGTGAACGTCTCGCCGAGATGCGTCTCCAGGACGTCGCCGTGTTCGACGTCCTCGGGGACGTCGAGCACGCCGAGGTCCGTGTGGAGTTCGTCCCCGGGAGCGCGGAGGTACTCGCGGTCCTCGTGGACGAGGAGGACGCTCACTCTTCGAGCTCGGAGACGGCCGCGGCGAGGTCGCCGTCGTTCGCCTCCAGGGCCTCGCGGGCCTGGTCCTCGGGGACGCCGGCACGCATCGCGACGAGCTCCACGTCGTCGTCCGGGATGCCCGCATCGCCGGCGTCGTCGTCCGCGTCGCCGGACTCGATGGCGCCGGCGTCACCGCTGCCCTTCTCGCGAGAGTCGGGCGACCCGACGACCTGGTAGGTCTCCTGGCCGCGAGCGTCCATCTTCGTCACCTGCGCGTCCGAGAAGTACAGCTCCTCGTCCGCGGTCCGGATGATGACCTCCTCGACGTCGAGCTCGTCGACGTCGATACCCATCTGCTTCATCATCTGCTGCATCTTGCGCGGGTTCATGCCGCCGCCGCCTCCTCCAAACATACCCGTGAATCCAGCGCCGACCAGCAAAAGGGTGACGAACGGTCGCGTGACGCACGCGACCCGCAGGGGTGCACGTCGAGTTCGCTACTCGTCGGCGCCTTCCCGGACCTGGACGGCCATGCCGGCGTCGAAGTCGAGCATGGCGTCGGCGGGGAGTTCGGCGCGGCCGACGGCGAGGACGTCACCGGACTCGGCGTGGACGACCGCGACCTCGTCGTAGGGCCGTATCTGTGGGTCGGCGTCGGCGACGAACTTCGCGAAGACGTTCTTGCCGTCGCGGACGAACGGCTCGCTCTCGTCGCCGACGACGACCTGGTACGCGTCGTCGTCGAGGCCGGCGACGAGGCGGCGGCCGGCTTCGATGCCGAGCGTGTACCGGCCGTCGGTGCCGAGCGTGACGAGGCGGTCGTCGTCGACGGCGACCTGCTCGATGCGGCCGCTCGACGTTCGTTTCACGTCGTACTCGTCGTCGGCGGGGAACAGTGCGTCGCCGGCGCCGGCGCCGAACTGGTAGTCGGCGACGATGCGGGCGCGGGCGGCGTCCGCAAAGGCGTCCGTGGTCATGCTGGGTCGTTCGCGAGTGCGGACCGAAAGGGTGTCGAAGCGCCTCGGTGGTCCCTGAGCTCACCGACGACCGATGGACTCGCATGGACCGAGAGAATATCACGTTCGTTCACGGACCATCCCGGTCTTGCATGACACGCGGTAGCATATTTCCCAGGTTTTTCGAGAGAGAAAGATATAACCTTGGAGAACGGAATTGGGCGTGTACGCATGGATACAACGAAAGTCGCACTCGGTGCGCTCCTGCTCGTCGCGAGCACGGCTGCGCTCTTCGCACTCAGCCCGACGGACAGCATCCTCCCGATGCTCGTCGGTGGCGTCGCCTCCCTGACCATGGCAGCGGGCGCACTCCTCGTCGGCACGTCCGGCGAAGGCCGCCCGGTCTGACTCTTCTCCATTCTCGCCGCACGCAACACGCCCGATAGCCGTAGCATCGGTCGTCGGTGCGATGGCTCTCGCTTCCGTCGGTGCGATGGCTCTCGATGCGGTCGGCGTGATGCGACCGCGTCACGACGTCGATGCGTTCAGAGCAGGAACGTCTCGTGGCGCTCCTCGAGGTCGATGAACTCGTCGACCGCTTCGACGAGGTCCTCGCTCGTCGACGTCTGGAACCCCATCGCTTCCACGCGCACGCCCTCGTGTCGGAGGTGGCTGCAGAGCCGCGAGAAGTCGCCGTCGCCCGTGCAGAGCACGACCGTGTCGACGTGGTCCGCGAGCGTGACGGCGTCGAGACTCATGCCGACGTCCCAGTCGGCCTTCTTCGACCCGTCCGCGAACGTCTTGATGTCCTTGATCTTCGTCTCGAACCCGATGTCGACGAGCGCGTCGAAGAACGACTCCTCCTCCTCGTGGTCCGCGCGGATGACGTACGCGATGGCGCGCGTCAACGTCCGGCCCTGCACCGCCTTCTCGAGGAGCGACGAGTAGTCGATGTTCCGCGTGTACTTCGATTGAGCGGTATGGTAGAGGTTCTGGGAGTCAGCGAGCACCGCGACGCGCTGGCCCGGATGGATGTCGGTCATGCCTCGAACTGCGGCCGTCTCCCTGAAGGGTCTTGCTACCGACCCGGCTTTCGCCGACAGCCCGCACCCTCGACCACGACCGACGACCGCCCGTGACGACCCCGGCCGACAACGACCCGTGCGAACGCGAACCACGGCACCGGTGGGCGACACGGGCACTTTCTGCGGTCGGCACAAACATTATACTACTCGGTCCCCCTCGAACCTCATAATGCGGCGTGACACCTCGCGACCGGTTCGCTCCCGGCCCGAGAGTGCCACAGCTGGTTTTACATTCCGCAAACGGACGCGATAGCCGCTCGCAGCGGGCGTAGCACCCCCGTTCCGGGCGACACCGACGACTCGAATCGCGTCCGACTCTGACAGCCGAACTCCACGACCCGACAGCCGAAACCCACGTAATGACAGACCACATCGACCTGCGCGGCGTCTATCCCGCGCTCACCACGCCGTTCGCGAGCGACGGCAGTATCGACTTCGAGACACTCCGCGAGAACGCCCACCGCGTCGAGGCCGCTGGCGTCGACGGCGTCGTCCCCGTCGGTTCGACGGGGGAGTCCGCGACCCTGAGCCACGACGAGCACGTCGAGGTCGTCGAGGCGGTCGCCGACGCCGTCGACGACGTCCCCGTCATCGCTGGCGCTGGCTCGAACAACACCGCCGAGGCGCTCGACCTCGGCGAGCGCTCCATCGAGGCTGGCGCCGACGCGCTCCTGCTCATCTCGCCGTACTATAACAAGCCCGAGCAACGCGGCCTCCGCTCGCACTACGAGACGCTCGCCGACGAGATCGACGCGCCCCAGATAGTCTACAACGTGCCGTCGCGGACGGGCCGGAACATCGAACCGGACACCGCGGTCGCGCTCGCCGCACACGAGAACATTGTGGGATTCAAGGCCGCGTCCGGTGACCTCGGGCAGATAACGGAGATCGTCGAGCGGACGCGCGACGCCGAGTTCGCGGTGCTCTCGGGCGACGACGCGCTCACGCTCCCCATCTGCTCGATGGGCGGGCAGGGCACCATCTCGGTGGTCGCGAACGTCGAACCGGAGCGGACGACCGCGATGGTCGGCGCGGCGCTCGCCGGCGACTACGCGACGGCCCGACGGATCCATCACGAGCTCGGGCCCCTGAACCGGGCGTTGTTCTGGGAGACGAACCCGATCCCGGTCAAGGAAGCAATGCACGTCCGCGGGCACCACAGTCCCGAGTTGCGGTCGCCGCTGTCGCGGCTCGCGCCCGAGTACCGCGACGACCTCGCGGCGGTCCTCGACGACCTCGACGACTTCGAGCGCGAGCAGTACGACGGCGGTGACGGCTCCGCGGACGACCGACTCGCGGAGGTGGACTCCTGATGCGCGTCGCGGTCACGGGCGCGACCGGCCGCACCGGCGGCGAGGTGCTCGCGGCGGCGGTCGACCGCGGCTACGACGTCGTGTTCGGGACCGCACGGGATCCGCCGGCGTCGCCCGTCCACGGCGTCGACGTCGCGGCGAGCGAGGACTTCGAGGCGCTCGTCGCCGAGCACGAGCCGAACGTCATCGTCGACTTCACGGGCCCCGAGTCCTGCGTCGAGTACGCCGAGGCGTGCGCCGACGCTGGCGTGGCGTTCGTCACGGGGACCACTGGATTGAGCGACGACCAGCAGGCGGCGCTCGAGGCTGCGAGCGGCGAGGTGCCGGTGCTGCAGGCGGCGAACTTCGCGCGTGGCGTCCAGGCGTTGCTCGCGCTCGTCGGCGACGCGGTCGCGGCGCTCCCGGGGTACGACGTCGAACTCGTCGAGGCACATCACAACGGGAAGCGCGACGCCCCAAGTGGGACCGCAGAGGCGATGCTCGACGCGGTCGACGAAGCGCGCGAGCGCCACGGGGTCGAGGCGGGCGACGCCGCCGGGGAGCGCGTCCACGGTCGCGAGGGCGAATCGCGCCGCGAGGCGGGCGAGGTCGGCGTGCACTCGCTGCGCGCGGGCGACGTCCCCGGCGAGCACGAGCTCGTCGTCGCCGGGAATCACGAGGAGCTCCGCCTCCAGCATCGTGCGACCGACCGCGGCGTGTTCGCCGCCGGCGCGCTCGACGCCGCCGACTGGCTCTCGGGCCGCGACCCAGGCTTCTACGCGTTCGCGGACGTCGTCGGAGCCGACGAGGCGAGTGCGGCAGGATTGGACGGTACCGACGACGGTCAAGTACCCGGGGACGCTGGAGGCGAGCAATGAGTCTGGAAGCCGACGTCGCCGACCTCTGGGCGCGACACGAGGCCGGCGACCTGGACGCGGACGCGCATCACGTCCACGACGTCCTCCACGCGTTCCTCGACGCGCTCGAGGCCGGCGAGGTGCGGGCCGCGGAACCGACCGGGGACGGCTCGGGTGCGAGCGCGTGGGAGGCGAACGCGTGGGTGAAGCAGGGCATCCTCCTCACGTTCGCGACGCACGGCATCGACCAGTACGAGTACGGCGGCGTGACGTACAACGACGTCCTCCCCCTGCAGGACACGAGCGACTACGGCCAGCGTGGCTCGCGGAACACCCCGAACGGGACGGTCGTCCGCACGGGCGCGCACGTCGGCGACGACTGCATCCTCATGAGCCCGAGCTTCGTCAACATCGGCGCGTACGTCGACGACGGCACGCTCGTCGACTCCTGCGACACCGTCGGCTCGTGCGCACAGATCGGGTCGGACGTGAAGCTCGGCGCGAACACCCTCATCGGTGGCGTCCTCGAACCCGTCGAGGGCACGCCCGTGGTCGTCGAGGACGGCGTCTCGCTCGGCGCGGGCTGCCGGGTCACCTCGGGGTTCGTCGTCGGCGAGAACTCGGTCGTCGGCGAGAACACCCTGTTGACGCCGCGCATCCCCGTGTACGACCTCGTGGACGACGAGGTGTACTACGGCGAACTGCCCGCGGAGCGCCGGGCGTTCCAGCGGTACGTCGAGTCGAGCGTGAGCGACGAGGCCCTCATCCCGGGGGCGGCGTACAAGCCCGCGGTCGTCGCCACCGACCTCGGCGAGGAGACCCTGGAGGCGACCGAGCGCGAGGAGGTGCTCCGGGAATGAGCGAGGAGTCCGCGAGCCGGCACGCCGGCGACGACGGGACCGGGGCCGCCGGCACGGGTGCCGCCGCGGGCGGCGGCCCCGGAGTCCGTCGGCTCGCGGACTGGGACGCCGACGACCTCCTCGACCTGCGCCGCCAGTACGGCAGTCCGGTGTACGCCCTCGACCTGGACCGCGTGCGCGAGAACTACCGGCGGCTCGACGCGGCGTTCCCGGACGCGGCCGTCCACTACGCCGCGAAGGCGAACGCGCTCGGGCACGTCTTCGAGGTGCTCGACGACGAGGGCGCTGGCGTGGAGTGTGCGAGCGCCGGCGAGGTCGTGCGCGCACTCGACGCCGGCGTCCCGAGCGACCGCGTGCACTACACCGCCGTCAATCCGCCCGCGGTCGACCTCGACACGGTCGTCGAGCTCTGGACCGACGGCGTCGCCGCCGACGTCACCGTCACCGTCGGCGCCGAGGACACCGTCGCGCGACTCGCGACCCGCGGGTTCGACGGCCGTCTGTGCGTGCGCGTCAACCCCGGCGTCGGCGCCGGGCACCACGAGAAGGTCCGGACGGGCGCGAACGCGAAGTTCGGCGTCCCGCGCGACCGCGCACTCGACGTCGCGGAGACCGCGACCCAGGCGGGGATGGACGTCGTCGGCGTGCACGCCCACGCCGGCTCCGGCATCCACGACGCCGACGACCTGGACGCCCACCGCGAGATGGTGGCGCGCGTCGGCGACGTCGCCCGCGAGTTCGACGCCGTGCACGACCTCGAGTTCGTCGACGTCGGCGGCGGCCTCGGCGTCCCCTACCGCGAGGACGAACCAGCGCTCGACCTCGACGCGGTCGCGGACGCCACCCGCGACGCGCTCGGCGACGTCGACGCCCACCTTGTCGTCGAACCCGGGCGGTACCTCGTCGCCGACGCCGGCGTCCTCCTCACCGACGTCAACACCGTCAAGGAGACGCCCGACACCACCGTCGTCGGCGTCGACGCAGGCATGACGACGCTCGCCCGCCCCGCCATCTACGGCTCCTACCACGCCCTCCGCAACGTCAGCGCGGACGCAGTCGGCGACGGGCACCGCGAGGACGGCGCGTCCGCAGGGGGTGACGGTCGCGGCGTGGTGCGTGCGACCGTCACCGGCCCCATCTGCGAATCGAGCGACGTGTTCGCCGAGGACCGGCCGCTCGCCCGACCCGTCCGCGGCGACGTCCTCGCGGTCGGGAACGCCGGCGCGTACGGCTACGAGATGGCGAGCACGTACAACTCCCGACCACGACCAGCGACCGTCGTCCTCGCGGACGGCGCCGCGTCGCTCGCGCGACGCCGCGAGACGCTCAGCGACATCACGACTCTGGAACTATGAACGTACAGCGACACACCCACGATCGACGCAGTCACGACCGACTTCGAAGCGAACAGCCAGCAGCCGACCACCACGCGACCGGCCCGGGAACCAGCGGTCGCGGAGGTGGCCGATGAGCGTCCACGACGAGGTCGCGTTCGAGAAGTACCACGGCACGGGGAACGACTTCCTCGTCGTGGACGCGAACGAGTACGTCCCGGACCGGGCCGCGTTCGCGACCCGGCACTGCGACCGGACCGACGGCGTCGGTGCGGACGGCGTGCTCTTCCTCGCGCTCGAGGATCGCTTCGACCCGCCGCGGGTCGTGATGACGCTCGTTCAGCCCGACGGGTCGACCGCGGCGATGTGCGGGAACGGCGCGCGCGTCGCCGCCGAGTGGGCGATGGAGCGCACGGGCGCGTCCGAGGTCATGATCGACACGCAGGCCGGGACGCGGTACGCGCGTCGCGAGGGCGACGAGGTCGCCATCGAGATGGGCGAACCGCGCTTCGAACCCGAGGTCGTTCCGCTCGCGGACGAGTACGACGAGCCGATGCTCGGCGAGGCCCTCGAGGGGTACGCCGTGACCGCGCTGAACACGGGCGTCCCGCACGCGGTCGTGTTCGTCGACGACGTCGACGCGGTGGACGTCGACGCGGCCGCACCGCCGATCCGGAGTCACGACGCGTTTCCAGAGGGCGCGAACGTGACGTTCGCCTCGCGGCGCGAGGACGGCGGGTTCGACCAGCGGACGTACGAGCGCGGCGTCGAGGGCGAGACCGCGTCGTGTGGTACGGGTGCGGTCGCGATCGCGGCGGCGGCGCGCGTCCGTGACCGCACCACCGCGGACGTCGTGCACGTCTCGCCGCCGGGCGGCGACCTCCTCGTGTCGTTCCCCGAGGACGGGGCGGCGACGCTGACGGGGCCGGTCGCGCACGAGTTCGACGGTGAGGCCGCGGCGACCGTCGACCGCGTCGAACCGCAGCCGTGACCGCGCCCGACTTCGACCCGGTCTCCTTCCTGGCGTCGCTCGCGGCGTTCGAGACCCACGAGCGCGTCGACCGTGCCCGCGAGTTCCTCGTCGACACCATCGACGAGCACGCGGCGTCGGGCGTCGTTGCGACCGTGGACGACGCGGGGAACGTGCTCGCGACCACCGGGGATCCGGACGCTGGACCGCACGTCGTCCTGAACACCCACGTCGACACGGTCCCGCCGGACGTGCCGTTCGAGCGCGACGGCGACGTGCTCCGCGGTCGCGGGACGTGCGACGCCGGCGGGCCGCTCGCAGCGTTGCTCGCGGGCTTCCTCGCGGTCGACCGCGCGATTGCAGCAGGCGACGACCGCGGCGGCCACGACGACCGAGACGCGTCCGTCGCAGGTGCGGTGACGCTGGCGGTGACGTCCGACGAGGAGACGCTGAGCGAGGGCGCGCACCACCTCGTCACCGCAGGCGGGACCGCGGACGCACCGGCACCGGTCGCAGCCATCCGGGACGCGGACGCGTTCGTCGTCGGCGAACCCACCGACCTCGCCGCGTGCACGGCCGCGAAGGGCCGTTTCCAGGGGACGCTGACGCTCGCCGGCGAGAACGCGCACGCGGCCGAACCCGACTCCGGGACGAACGCGGTCGCCGCCCTCGAGGACGCATTGAGGGCAATCGGGGCGTTCGACGACCGCGCGGACGCGCCGCCGGTCCACGACCAGCTCGGGGCGGCGACGCTCACGCCGACGGTCGTCGACGGCGGCACGGCGACGAACCAGGTGCCCGCGAGCGCGAGCGTCGTGCTCGACCGCCGGTCGGTACCGCCGGAGACCGCCGACGGGTTCCGGGACGCGCTCCTCGCGCACGTCCGCGAGGCCGTTCCGGGCGACGTCGGCGTCGCGTTCGCGTTCACGGAGCGCGAGACGCCGTTCCTCGAGGCGTGGGCGACCGACGAGGGGGCGAGGGTCGTTGACGCGCTCGTCGACGCCGGCGCTGGCTCACCGCGTCCGTTCGGCGCGGCGACCGAGGCGTCGTACTTCGCCGCGCTCGCCCCGACCGTCGTCTTCGGCCCGGGCGTGCTCGCGGACGACGACGGCGCCGTCGCGCACTCCCCGCGGGAGTACGTCCACGCCGCCGACGTCGAGCGCGCCGCCACCGTCGTCACCGACGCGCTCCACGCACTCATCGATTGAGCTGATTCCCGGACGAGAGCACCGAAACCCCCGAAGACGGCCGTCTCTACCGCTCAAAAATATCTGAACGGTAGATTCATACGTTCATTCTCCGTAGTTCCTGTCATGAGCGCGATATCGATAGCGGGGTTGACGAAGGACTACGGGGACGTCCGCGCGAACGACGACGTCACCCTCGACGTCGAACCCGGCGAGGTCTTCGGGTATCTCGGTCCGAACGGCGCCGGGAAGACCACGACCATCCGGACCATCATGGGCTTCCAGTCCCCGACCAGCGGGACCGCGACCGTCCTCGGCGCGCCCGTCACCGACGAGCGAGCGCTCGTCGACGCCCGCGAACGCATCGGGTACCTGCCCGCGAACCCCGCGTTCGACGAGGAGGCGACCGGCCGCGAGGTCCTCGACCTCCACGCGAGCCTCAAGGGCGACGCGCGACGCGCGGAACTCCTCGAACTGTTCGACGTCCCCGTCGACCGCGAGATACGCGGGTACTCGACCGGCCAGAAGCAGAAGCTCGGGCTCGTGCAGGCGTTCATGCACGACCCCGACCTCCTCGTGATGGACGAACCGACCGCCGGCCTGGACCCGCTCGTCCAGCGGACGTTCAACGAGTTCGTCCGTCAGGAGAAGGCCGCCGGGAAGACGTTCTTCCTGTCCTCGCACGTCCTGAGCGAGGTCCGCC
This sequence comes from Halorubellus salinus, assembly GCF_020567525.1. Classification (GTDB taxonomy): domain Archaea; phylum Halobacteriota; class Halobacteria; order Halobacteriales; family Natrialbaceae; genus Halorubellus; species Halorubellus salinus. Next base: position 58,473 of record NZ_JAJCVI010000008.1, on the reverse strand, counting down.
GGGTCTGCGACCGCATCGGTATCATCCGCGACGGCCGCATCGTCGAGGTGGCGTCCGTCGCGGACGTCCTCCAGCGCGCCGGGAAGTACGTTCGCGTTCGCGTCGCCGCCGACGTCGACCGCGAGGACGTGTCGCTCGACGGCGTCCACGAACTCACGGTCGAATCGGTCGACGGTGGGTACGCGGACCTCCCGATGGCGACCGCCGGCGGGGACGCAAGCGACGAGCGCAACGCGGACGCGACCGGGACCGCGCTCGCCGAGTTGACGTTCACGTACACGGGGTCGTTCGACGCGCTCGTCGATTACCTCGACGGCTTCCACGTCCTCGAGCTCGACGTCGAGGAAGCACCCCTGGAGCGCGTCTTCATGCGGTTCTACGACGACGACGAGACCCTCGATGTCGACGCCGAGACCGACGCGACCGCCGGTACCGAACCCACCCGCGACGAGTCGACCGAGCGCGGCGACGACCCGATGCCAGCGGGGACCGACGCCGGCCACGGCGGTGATGCCTGATGTTCGAGTTCGCGCGGTACTACGGCAGCCGACGCCTGAAGGGAACGGCCGTGATGACCGCCGGCTTCGCGGTGCTCGTCGCGCTCTACGTCTGGATGTTCCCGTCGATCAGCGACGGCATCGACCTGGACGCGTACGTCGCGTCGCTCCCGCCCGCACTCCAGCAGGCGTTCGGCCTACAGGCTCTGAACACCATCGAGGGGTTCCTCGCCGCGGAACTGTACGCGTTCGGGTGGGTGCTCCTGCTCGGCATCTACTTCGCGTACGCCGCCGCGGGCCTCATCGCGGACGACGTCGACCGCGGCCGCATGGACATGCTCCTGTCGCTCCCCGTGAGCCGGTCGAAGGTCCTCCTCGAGAAGTTCGCGAGCATCCTCGTCCCGCTCGTCGTCCTGAACGTCGTCACGCCGGTCGTCGTCTACCTCGCGCTCCTCGGCATCGACGAGTCCATCTCGGTCACCGACCTCGCGATGGTGCACGCGCTCGCCGTGCCCTACCTGCTGGTCGCGGCCGGCGTGGGTGTGCTCGCCTCGGTCGTCTTCGACCGTGCGAGCGTCGCTCAGCGCGTCGCCGCCGGCGGCTTCTTCGGGTTCTTCCTCCTGGACTCCGTCACCGCCGGCACGGACGTCGCGTGGCTCGGCGCGCTCTCGCCGTCCCGGTACTACGACCCGACCGCGGTGCTCGTCGCGAGCGAGTACGACCTCCAGGGCGCCGGCCTCCTGCTCGCCGCCGCCGTCGTCCTCGTGCTCGCGAGCCGCGCTTACTTCGAGCGGAAGGACGTCGCATGACGCCCCGGGTGCCACGCGCGGCCGTCCCGTCGACGCCGTCGCGTCACGTCGCGAACCGGAAGCGTCGAGTCCGTCCGGTCGAACGTCGAGGTGACAGATGAGTAGCGGCTTCACTGACGCGGACCGGGAACGCATCCGCGAGGAGCTCGTCGCGGCGGGCCGCGAACTCTTCGAGCGTTACGGGCTCTCGAAGACGACCATCGCGGACCTCACCGACCCCGTCGGCATCGCGAACGGGACGTTCTACCAGTTCTTCGACTCGAAGGAGGCGCTGTTCCTCGAGGTCCTCGACCGCGAGGGCGAACGGCTCCTCCCCGAGCTCGTCGCGCCCTTCGAGCGCGAGGACGACGACCCGGAGGCGGTCATCGTCGCGTTCCTCACGCGCCTCATGGACGAGATCGAGACGAACCCGCTCATCCGCCAGTTGCTCGTCGACGACGACGACCTCCAGCGGCTCCGGAACGCCCACACGGACGCGGAACTGGAGGCCGAACGCCAGCAGAGCCTCGCGTACTTCCTGCCCTACGTCGAGGCGTGGTACGAGGCCGGCGCGGTCGACGGCCCGGACCCGGAGACGGTCGCGAACGCCATCCGCGCCGTCTCGCTGCTGACGCTGCACACCGACGACCTCGGCGGCGACGACACGTACCGCGAGACCCGCGACCTCGTCATCGAAGCGGTCGCGCGCGGATTGACCGCGGACTGACCGACACCCGTCGGCGTATGCGTCCGGTCAGGTGTCGGCGTATGCGTCAGGTCAGGCGTCGACGCGTGCGTCCGGTCAGGTATCGACGTCGTCGACGAGGTCGCTCGCGACGCCGACGTACCCCGACGGCGTGAGTGCCTTCAGTTCCTCGCGGACGCTCTCGCTCACGTCGAGGTCGTCGAAGAGCGCGTGGAAGTCGTCCATCGTCACGCGCTTGCCCCGAGTGAGGTCCTTCACGCGCTCGTAGGCGTCGGTGTCGCCCTCGCGCCGGAGGATGGTCTGGATGGCTTCGCCGAGTATCTCGGGCGTCGATTCGAGGTCCTCGCGCATCACGTGCTCGTTCGGGACGACCTTCGCGAGCCCGTTCTGGGTCTTCGAGTACGCGATGAGGCAGTGCGCGAACGCCGCGCCGACGTTCCGTTTGACGGTCGAATCGGAGAGGTCGCGCTGGAGGCGGCTCGTGGTGACGTACTCGCCGAGGAAGTGCAGGTCCGAGTTCGCCTTCGAGAGGTTGCCCTCCGAGTTCTCGAAGTCGATGGGGTTGACCTTGTGGGGCATCGTCGAACTCCCGGTCTCGCCCTCGGTCGCCTCCTGGCCGAGGTAGCGCTGGCTGACGTACAGCCAGACGTCGCGGTCGAGGTCGAGCAGGACCTGGTTCGCCCCGCGGAGCGCGTCGAAGCACTCGGCGAGGTCGTCGCAGGGATTCACCTGCGTCGCGAGCGACGTGAACTCGAGGCCGAGGTCGGTGACGAACTCGCGAGCGAACGCGCGCCAGTCGACGTCGGGGTACGCGGCGTGATGCGCGGCGTACGTCCCGGATGCGCCGGCGAGCTTCCCGCTGAGAGCGTCCGCGGCCCCGGCGACCCGCGCGGTCGTCCGGCCGAGTCGTGCGGCGTACACCGCCATCTCCTTCCCGAACGTGGTCGGGGTCGCGGGCTGGCCGTGCGTGCGAGCGAGCATCGGGACGGCGCGGTGCTCTCGGGCCATGGCCGCGAGCGTGTCCCGTATCTCGCGGAGCTCGGGGAGGAGGACGTCCTCGACGGCGCCCTTCGCGAGGAGGCGATGCGCGAGGTTGTTCACGTCCTCGCTCGTGAGGCCGAAGTGGATCCAGTTCGCCGCGTCGAGGCCGTCGGGGAGGTGGAGGCGAACGTAGTACTCGACTGCTTTGACGTCGTGGTTCGTCGCCGAGTACTCGCCGTAGCCGTCGACCTCGATCTGCTTGACGACCTGGGCGTCTTCGGTGGTCCAGTCCTCGTAGCACGACCGCAACTCGGCGGCCTGGGCGTCCGATACCTCGAGGGGCGTCGCGTCGAGGTCGCTCAGCGCGAGGAGGTACTCGACCTCGACTTCGACGCGAGCGCGCATCAGCGCGGACTCGCTCGCGTACGGCGCGAGCGGACTGGTCCGCGAGGCGTACCGGCCGTCGAGCGGCGACACGGCCAGCAGGGGGTCTGTCATGGCCGGAACTGCCACCGGTGTCGGCAAAAGCGTGTCGGAACGTAACCACACGGGCGTGCATACTCGTGGCGCTACTTACACCGCTCGCGCCGTAGTTATGCTCGTTCGTGCATACTCTCGCGGTCTGGACCGAAACCACTAACCCGCCAGCGCGACCGGTTTCGACCATGACACGCATCGCGGGCCTCGCCTCGAACCGCGGCCGGAACCTCGTGCACGTCCAGGACCTCCAGCCAGGCGGCGCGGAACTCGCCGTCGTCGCGAGCAACCACGCCGACGCGCCAATCCTCGAGAAGGCCGAGGAACGCGGCATCCCGACGGTCGCCGTCGAACAGGGCGACGACGAATCCCGACGCGAGCACGAGCAGCGACTCGTCGACGAACTCGCCGCGTACGACGTCGACCTCGTCTGTCTCGACGGCTACATGCGCGTGCTCTCGGATACCTTCCTCGACACCATGCCGACGACAGTCAACGTCCACCCGAGCCTCCTCCCGTCGTTCCCAGGCATGGACGCCTGGGGTGATGCGCTCGACGCTGGCGCGAAGACCACGGGCTGTACCGTGCACGTCGTCACGGACGCCACGGACGACGACGGGACCGTCGTCGCCGACGAGGTCGACGGCGGCCCCATCGTCACGCAGGAACCCGTCCCCGTCTACGAGGGCGACGACACCGAGTCGCTCAAAGAGCGCGTGCTCTACGAGGGCGAGTTCAAGGCGTACCCGCGCGCCGTGAAGTGGTTCGCCGAGGACCGCGTCGAGGTCGACCTCGACGCGAACGCCGTTCACGTCGCGGGCGACGGCGCGGACGACGACGGCGGGCTCCCGGAGCGTCGCGTCGTCACCGAGGACCGCCACGCGGACCTCCGGTACGGCGAGAACCCCCATCAGGACGCCGCGCTCTACGCGGACAACACGAGCGAGGAAGCGAGCGTCGTCCACGCCGACCAGCTGAACGAGGGCGCGAAGGCCCTGAGCTACAACAACTACAACGACGCCGACGGTGCCCTCTATCTCATCAAGGAGTTCGACGAGCCCGCCGCCGCCGTCATCAAGCACACGAACCCCGCGGGCTGTGCGACGGCCGACACGCTCGCTGACGCCTACGCGGACGCCCTGGCGACGGACGCGAAGTCCGCGTTCGGCGGCATCGTCGCGCTGAACCGCGAGTGCGACGCCGACACCGCCGAACTCGTCGCCGACTCGTTCAAGGAGGTCGTCGTCGCGCCCGGGTACACCGACGACGCGCTCGACGTCCTCACCGCGAAGAAGAACCTGCGCGTGCTCGACGTCGGCGACCTCACCTCGTACACCGACGACGGCGACCTCGACGCGACCCGCGAGCGCTTCACGAGCAAGGAACTCGTCGGCGGCCGCCTCGTCCAGGAACGCGACCTCGAACCGGTGTCGCGCGAGGACCTGGAGGTCGTCACCGAGCGCGAACCCACCGAGGAAGAGCTGGAGTCGATGCTGTTCGCGTGGAAGGTCCAGAAGCACGTGAAGTCGAACGGGATCGTGTTCGCGAAGGGCACCGAGACGGTCGGCCTCGGCGTCGGTCAGGTGTCGCGCGTGGACGCGGTCGAGATCGCGGCGATGAAGGCCGAGCGCGACGCCGAAGGCAAGACCGCTGAGGGCGCGGTGATGGGGTCGGACGCGTTCTTCCCGTTCCCGGACGCCGTCGAGGAAGCCGCCGAAGCGGGTATCGAGGCGGTCATCCAGCCCGGCGGGTCGAAGAACGACGACAAGGTCATCGAAGCGGCGAACGAGCTCGGGATGACGATGGTCATGACCGGGCAGCGGTGTTTCCGTCACGATTAGCGACGGAGATCGGCAGGTCGCAGCGCGCGACCGAACGCAGTGAGCGAGCGCGACCGTCTCGCACGACTTCAGACACGATCGAGCGCCAGCGACCTGTGTCGAAAGTCAGCGAGCAGGCCCAAAGGTCTCGTCTCGATACAGTTGCGGCCTCTTCTCCTCGTCGAGTCGATCAGGGTTCGACCGAGACGACGCCGGTCCACTCGTCTACGCCCCAGTCGAGGGTGATCGTGAGTTCCTCGGCGTCGCCGCAGAGGCAGTGGAGGCGGTAGCCGTAGGTCTCGTCGCCGGTGCCTGGTGCGTCGTACGTGTGCGTCCAGTAGAGGTCGTCGGCGGCGTCGTGCGTGAGGACGGCGGCGAGTCGGCCGGCGGTGTCGCCGGTGTTGGTTGCGGTCGTCCAGGCGCGCGCCGAACCGGGTGCGGCGATGGTGTCGGGGGCGTCGACGTCGACGCGCCACGAGGCGGGGGTCGCGAGTGGTTCGCGGACGCGTTCGGGGAAGGGGTAGCGTCGTTCGCGTCCCTCGGCGTCCTCGAGGACGACGGCGCCCGATTCGAGCGGCTCGCCGGTCGGGACCCGGAACCCGAGTCGCGGCCGGTCGTCGCCGAGCCCGGAGATTCGCGGGTCGCTCACGCGTCGGACGCCTCCCCGGTCGAGTTCGACCGCGATGGGGAGGTCGTCGACGGGGGCGTCGTACGCGCGGAGGTCGCAGTCGAGGACGACGAACGCCGCGTCAGCTGCGCCGTACGCCGTGGCGGGCGCGCTGGTGTCGTCGACGAACGACGACTGGACGCCGAGCCAGCCGAGCGTCACGTCGCCGGCGTCGAGCGCGACGGTGTCGCCGTCGTCGACCTCGCGGTCGGGGTCGAGGAGCGTGCAGCCAGCGAGCCCGACAGCAGCGGTCGAGCCGACGGTGGCGAGAAGCGAGCGGCGTCGCACGCTCGTTGCTGTCGCGGGCGGACGTAAGTGTCTTCGGTCAGCCAGTGCGTCGACGAGCGTGGATCGCCCGTGGGTTTTTCTACCGCGTCGCGCCTACTCCGCGACGATGAGCGTACTCTCGGACCGGCGACTGCGGTGGCTGTCGGTCGCGCTGGTGCTGGTCGGGCTCGCGGCCGTCGGCACCCTCGGGTTCGGGACGCTCGCGGTCGTGTCGGCGGTTGCGACGGCAGCGGCTGGCGAGTCCATCCTGCTGGTCCTGTTGCGCGCGGCGCTCCCCGTCCTGCTCGCGCTGGCGACGCTGACGGTCGTGGGTGCGGCACTGCTCGCGTGGCTGCTCGTTCGCGCGCTCCGGCTCGCGGAGCTCCCGCGGAGCGACCGCCTGGAGCGCGTCGCTCGCGGCGTGGAAGGGCACGTGCCGTGGCTCGCGGACGTGAACGTGTCGGGCCGCGTCGCGCCGACGGTCGAGGACCGCCGCGAGGCGCTGAAGGAGCGGTACGCCGCCGGCGAACTCACCGAGCGCGAGTTCGAGCGCGAACTGGAGCGACTCCTCGCGGACGAGGACGCGGCGACGGACTGGTCGGCGACGGACTTCGACGACGAGTTCGACCGCGGGTTCGAGGCGGAGCTCCGACGCGACGACGTCGACGGTGAGCGCGCACGCGAGGACGCGACCGACGACGGCGACGCCGCGGAGAGCGAACCCGCGGATGCGGACGTCGAGCGCGACCATCGATAGCGGCCGGGGTTTCGTCGCCGGGTCGCCCGCTCCCTCGCAGGTTTCTTCTCTCGGCAGCTCGTCGGCGGTCGCATGGGGTTGTTCGACGCGATGCGTCGCGCGCTCGGCCGGGGCGGCGACGCGGACGCGACCGGCGACGACGCGAGCGACGCAGGAGGTAGCGACGGCGGCGTCGGCGGTGACGGGGCGTGGGGGTTGGACGCGGACGCGGCCGCGCTCGACCCGCAGCCGGGGCCGCGGCGTCGTGGCGGCGGGCACGGCCGCCACTGGGATACCGCGGTGGATTCCGACGAGGCGCTCCAGCGCGTCGTCGCGACGACGCTCGACGACGGGCGCGTCCGGGAGAGCCGCGTCGAGGGCGTCGACGCGGTCGAGTACGGCGCCGGGAACCTCCGGTGTCGCGTCGTCCGGGAGCACGGCGACGTCCTGACGGCGTACCCGATCGGCGACGGCGTCGTTCACGAGACGACCGTGACGGACGTGACGCCGTGGGAGACCGACCTGGAGGCGGACGCGACCGTCGTCCTCGGCCCGGAGGAGTTCGCGACGTACGGCGCGAGCGCGTGGGGCGTCGGCGGCGTCCCCCTCGGCGACGCCGACGTCGAACTCGCGGCGCTCGCGTACGCCGTCGAGCTCGCGGACGAGGAGACCTACGAGACCGACGACGGCGGCGAGTTCTCCACCGCCGGGATGGCGGGATTCGCGCCAGTGGAGGGCGGCGGCGTCGCGGACTTCGCGTTCCAGACGACCGTGCGGGAGGTCCAGCGCGTCCCGTTCTTCGACGCGAACGGCTACCGGTTCCGCGTGCCACTCACCAGGGACGGCGACGGCACCGACTACGAGACGTGGCTCTACGCCGGCGCGCACGCCATCAGCGGTCGCGTCCCCGAGCGCGGCGAGGACGTCTCCGGCGTCTTCTGGGTGCAGTCGCACGTTCGGTAACGTGGGGCCGCGGTCGTCGAGGGTTCCAGCGCAATCGCGGGTCAGTACTGGAGAACCTGGTCGTAGACGACGAGCCGGTTGACGCGATGGTGTTTCCCGTTCGTCTGGACGTACAACCACTCCGGAGCGTACCCGTTCGCTTCGCGGTACGGGTCGGTTCCGTGGTCGGTGAGGTCGCCGAGGAGTATCGAGAAGCGCTTCGGTTCGGTACACGTCACGGCGCTGCCGCGGGCGCGATAGAACCGGAAGACGAGCTTCGCGGGTTCTCGCAGGTCCTCGTACGGGACGACCGCGGCCTCGCTCCGAGGGGAGTCGACGGGGTCGCCGAGCGAGAGCGAGGCCTCGACGTCGTCGCTCGGGCACTCGCCTGCCTCGCGGAGCGACGGCGGCGGGTCGGAGACGGTGAACTCGGTCCCGCCGGCGCCAGCGAGACAGCCGGCGGTTGCGGTCGCGGACGTCGTCGCGGCCGCGAGCAGGCGTCGTCGTCGCACGCAACCGGGTTCGACCGCGACGGTCAAGAAGCCCCGCGTTGGGTGAAACGCCGGCTTCGGTGACCCGCCTTCGACACCACTAAGCGCTGGGACCGGGTGGCTACAGGCATGCAGTATCACGAGGCGGCGAACTTCCTGTTCGACCTGCGGCGGTACCGTCCGAGTCCGGGGACGGCGTCGACCGCGCGCCTCCTCGAACACCTCGGGAACCCACACGAGGGCGTCGAGTTCGTGCAGGTCGCTGGGTCGAACGGGAAGGGGAGTACGGCGCGGATGGTGGAGTCCGTGCTGCGGGAGACGGACCTGACGGTCGGGTTGTTCACGAGCCCGCACCTGGAGGACGTCCGCGAGCGCGTTCGGGTGGACGGACGGAAGGTCACGCGCGAGGCGCTCGGCGAGTTCGTCGAGCAGGCCAGGCCTCACATCACGGCGCGTGCGGCCGACGGCGAGTCGCCGACGTTCTTCGAGACGATGACGGCGCTCGCGCTCTGGTACTTCGGGGAGCGCGACGTGGACGTGGCGGTGCTCGAGGTCGGTATCGGCGGGAAGTTCGACGCGACGAGCGTCGTCGACCCGGCAGCGAGTGCGGTGACGAGCGTCACGCTCGAACACACGGGCGTGCTCGGGGACACCATCGCGGAGATCGCGACCGACAAGGCCCACGTCGCGCCGGCGGCTGCACCGCTCGTCACGGGTGCGTCGGGCGAGGCGCTCGCGGCGGTCCGCGAGCAGGCGGGCGACGTCGTCACCGTGGGGGTCGGCGACGATGCGGACGTTCGCGTCGCGTACGACGGCCGGACGAATCACGCGGAGGCGGCGGTCGGTATCGAGACCGACGATGACGGCGCGCTCGACGTCCGCATCCCGCTCCTCGGCGAGTACCAGGCGGTGAACGCCGGTATCGCGGCGACGCTCGCGCGCCAGGTCGCTGGCGTCGACGACGACACGCTCGCGAGAGGGCTGCGGTCCGCGCACTGGCCGGGCCGGTTCGAGGTCGTCTCGCAGGAGCCGTTGACGGTGCTCGACGGCGCGCACAACCCGGGAGCGTTCGAGGGGCTCGCGGAGACGCTATCGACGTTCGAGTACGACGACCTCCACCTCGTCGTCGGTGCGATGCACGACAAGGACCACCGCGGGATGGCCGCGGCGATCCCGACGCCCGTGCACTGTTATCCGTGCGAGCCGGACCTGTCTCGGAGCGAGGACGCCGACGTCCTCGGGAGCGTCTTCGGTGCGAACGCCGAGACGGTGACGCCGCGGGAATCAGTCGCGAGCGCGCTCGGCGCCGCGCTCGACGCGGCCGACCCCGCGGATTGCGTGCTCGTCACGGGGTCGCTGTTCGCGGTCGCGGAGGCGCGCGAACGCTGGACGCGCATCGAGGTCCCGAAGACGATACGCGACCTGAGCGACGCACAGCGCGCGCTCGCGGACGCGAACGTCCCCGACGCTGGCGTCGCGGAACTCCGCTCGGATGGCGTCCATCGCGTCCTCCGGACGCGCCTCCAGGAGCGCCAGGCGTACGCGGTCAAGGAGGCGTTGCTGCGCGTCGGCGGCGAGTGCACCGTCTCGGGGCTCGACGGGAACGACGAACGCCTGGACGTCGTCCTCATGGGGACGCTCGCACAGTTCGAGGGACTCGCGTCCGCGCTCGACGACGGCCCGTACGGCCTCGACCGGTTCGCCACCGAACTCCGGACCGCGCTCGCGCTCGACGCGACCGACGACGCCGTCGGCGGGGGCGGTTCGGACGCCGACGCGCGGTGGCCGTGGACCGACGGCACGGCGGTGATGGGTATCCTGAACGTGACGCCGGACTCGTTCTTCGACGGCGGCGAGTACGACCGCCTCGAGGACGCCGTCGCGCGCGCCGAGGAGATGGTCGCCAACGGCGTGGACGTCATCGACGTCGGCGGGGAGTCGACGCGTCCGGGCGCGGACCCCGTCACGGTCGCGGACGAGATCGCGCGCGTCGTCCCGGTCGTCGAGGCGATCCGTGATGCTGGCATCGACGTCACGATCAGCGTCGACACGCGGAAGGCGGCGGTCGCGGACGCGGCGCTCGACGCGGGCGCGGACGTCGTGAACGACGTCTCCGGGCTGGACGACCCCGAGATGCGGTTCGTCGCCGCCGAGCACGACGCCGGCCTCTGCGTGATGCACTCCATCGACACGCCCGTCGACCCCGAGAACGACGTCGCGTACGACGACGTCGTCGAGGACGTCCTCGACCAGCTCAGAGAGCAGGTGCTGCTCGCGGAGAAGGCCGGGGTCGCGCGCGAGGACGTCGTCGTCGACCCGGGGCTCGGGTTCGGGAAGACCGCCGCGGAGTCGTTCGAACTCCTCGGGCGCGTCGACGAGTTCGCCGCGCTCGACTGCGCGGTGCTCGTCGGGCACTCCCACAAGTCGATGTTCGGCGCGATCGGTCGCGACGACGACGACCGGCTGTCGGCGACGGTCGCCGCGACCGCCATCGCTGCCGACCGCGGCGCGGACGTCGTTCGCGTCCACGACGTCGACGAGAACGTCGCCGCGGTCGACGCCGCACGCGCCGCTCGCCGTCCTGACGAACTCGAAGAGGACTGACCGCCGGGTCTCGACCTCGTTCGGACCGACCCGCCGCGTGGCGGTGGTGGCTCAGTTCGCGTCTGCGGCGACAATCGCCGCGGAGACGCCGGCGTCGAAGCCGGTGGATGCGACGCGTTCGCTCGCGTTCTCGTCGGTCTCATGCTGGATGCCCTCGATCATCGCGAGGATCTCCTGTTCGCCCGCCGGGAGCTTCGTCGGGTGCCCGCCGATGGCGAGCACTATGTCGTCGCCGTGACGCACTCGCGTGACGTACAGTTTCACCTCGACCTCCTCGCCGCCGAACGTGGTGGTCGTCGCGAACACGCCGACGCGCGCCTCCTTGCCGAGGACGGTCGCGGTCTTGTTCTCGACGAACCGCGCGTTCTCGAGGTTCCCGAACGCGGTGTCGTAGTCCGCGGTGAGGTTCGCGAGGAGACCGCCGTAACTCATGTTCGCGTACGGGTTCGTCGTGTGCCCGAACACGTCGACGCGGTGCGTCGAGACGACCGCGAGCACGCCCGTGGTCTCCTCGGCGATGTCGTCGTACTTCTCGTAGCGCAGGTACCAGTTGTTCACCTCGATCCGTCGGTCGGAGACGGTCTGGTTCACGGTGAGTTCCTCGCGCAGTTGCCGTTCGTACCCGGTCGCCGTCTTCGCGTCCGCGTCGACGCTCACCTCGTTAGCCTGGTAGACGAGCGCCTCCTCGCCCGTGACGAACCCGATGCAGCCGCTCGTCACCACCACGAGGACGAGCGCGACGACACCCACGCTCCGCGTCGATTCCATGCACCAGTGGTGTCGGCAAGCGCCAATCAACCTTCCGGCTGTTCCCGTCTGGGTATCGACCCGTCGGCTGGTCGGTTCGCGTGGTCTCGCGGGTGGTGTCGCCTCCCCGAAACGAGCGCATTGGTGTGCTAAGACGTACCACAACGCGTGCTGAGTCGTCCAAAAGACCCTTAACCCAGGCTCTAATTACATCTCATTACAGATGGCCGACTTCCCCGACTACCTCGACGTCGACTACACGGACGGCGAAGGCGAGACCCCCGAGGACTACCCCTCGGTCGAACACAAGATCGAGAAAGCCATCGAGGTCACGAAGAAGGGCCTCGAGGAGTACGAGAACCCCGTCGTCATGTGGACCGGCGGGAAGGACTCGACGCTCACCCTGTACTTCGTCAAGGAGGTCGCCGACCGCTTCGACCTGGAAGTCCCGCCGGTCGTCTTCATCGACCACTTCCAGCACTTCGAGGAGCTCATCGACTTCGCGAAGCACTGGGCCGACGAGTGGGACCTCGACGTCATCTGGGCGCGCAACGAGGACATCGGCTCCATCGTCGAGGAGCGCGACCTCGAACCCGGCGACGACATCGAGATCGACGAACTCAGCGAGCACAACCAGCACCACGTCCGCAACATCCTCGAGTACGAGGAGGACTCGTTCCCGTTCCTGCTCGACACGTACGTCGGCAACCACCTCCTGAAGACGGTGGCGCTCAACGACGCCATCGAGGAGTACGACGTCGATGGCATCCTCTCGGGCGTCCGCTGGGACGAACAGGAAGCTCGCGCGGACGAGACGTTCTTCAGTCCGCGCCACGACCCCGACATCTACCCGCCCCACGACCGCATCCAGCCCATCCTGCACTTCGACGAGCGCGCGGTCTGGGACACGTTCTGGCACTTCACCATCCCGGACGTCGTCGAAGGCTACCCCGAGGAAGGCTACGTGCCCCAGAGCGACACCGACCTGCCCGAGGGCATCGAGCAGGAGGACATCCCCGTGAGCCCGAAGTACTTCGCTGGCTTCCGCTCGCTGGGGAGCGAGGTGTCGACGGACAAGTCCGCGGAGGAGCCGGCGTGGCTCCAGGACCTCGACAACACGACCGAGCGCGCGGGCCGCGCCCAGGACAAGGAGGACCTGATGGAGCGCCTGCGCGACCTCGGTTACATGTGACGACCGGCGACTGACGAGCGACCGGCGACTGACGAGCGACCGGCGACTCGCGGGTCGTACCCGAACGCCGTTTTTCGTTCGACGCTTCGACGCCCACCCGCGTAGCAGGCGGCTACTCGCAGCGAGCGCTGGTAGTCGATTCCTGTGCTACTGGATGTCAGCATACAACCAAGACCTCCGGGCGCGTCTCGAGCGGTATGAGTACGTTCCCCGAGTACGTCACGGTCGACTACGAGAGCGGTGCGAGCGAGACGGCAGCGGACTACCCGTCGCTCGAATCGAAGTTCGGTGTCGCCGCCGAGACCGTCCGCACGGCACTCGACCAGTACCGGAATCCGGCCGTGATGTTCACGGGCGGGAAGGACTCGACGGTCGTCGCGTACGTCGTCCGCGAGGTCGCGCTCGAAGGCGGGTTCGACCTGCCGCCGCTCGTGTTCCTCGACCACTACCGTCACTTCGAGGAGACCATCGCGTTCGCGGAACGCTGGGCTGACGAGTGGGGATTCGAGCTCGTCGTCGCGCGCAACGAGACGTTCGCCGGCTTCGAGCCGGGGAGCGAGATCGCGGTCGCGGACCTCCCCGAGCACACGCAGCGCGAACTTCGCGACGTCCTCGAGTACGACGCCGACACGTTCGTGTTCTCGCCGGACACGCTCGCCGGGAATCACCTCCTGAAGACCGTCGCGCTCAACGAGACCATCACCGACCGCGGGTTCGACGGCGTCTTCTCCGGCATCCGGTGGGACGAGCAGGACGCGCGGGCGACGGAGACGTTCTTCAGTCCGCGCCACGACGCCGAGAAGTACCCGCCTCACGACCGCGTGCACCCCATCCTCGCGTTCGACGAACGAGCGGTCTGGGACGCCATCTGGAGGTACGTCGTTCCCGACAGCGCCCCCGATTACCCCGAGGGGCACGTCCCCGTCGACGCCGAAGACCTCCCCGAGGACGTCGCGGTCGAGGACCTCCCCGTGCACCCGCTGTACTTCGACGGCTACCGGAGCCTCGGCACGAAGGAGGGTTCGGCCGCGAGCGACGACCGCGCCGCGTGGACCCAGGACGTCGAAGGGACGACCGAGCGCGAAGGTCGCGCCCAGGACAAGGAGGACATCATGGCGCGCCTCCGAGACCTCGGTTACATGTAATCAGGCTCCCGGTTCCTCGTTCAGTGACCCCGTCGACGACCGGGGACGGTGAAGCGTCCACGCAGTCCGTCAGGCACCGCGAGCGCGGTGCTCGCCGTGCTTGACGCCGAGGAACAGACAGAGACCGCCGAAGACGAGCACGGACGGTGCGACCATCATCAGGACCGTCGACGCCGCCATCACGCCCGACGCGAGCAAGCCGCCGACGCCGACGACGACGACGAGCAGGAAGATACCGATCGTTGTAGCTTGATTGAACTCCATACCGGACGATACGAGTGCGACGACGAGAAGATGACGGTCGCGGAACCCCCGACAGGCCCGCCGCGAAAGTCCCGGCGTCCTACGCGGTCGGCCGTGCCGCGTTCGCGAGCGACACCAGAATGCCGACGATCCACCCGAGCGGGACGGACACCGCGAGCCACATCGCGACGTACGCGACTCCGGTGAGGTCGTACTCGGTCCGCAGGTACTCGTTGATGCCACCGAGCGCGAGGACGTTGTCGAGGAACCACGCCGCGACGCTCTCGCTCCCACCGAACACGACGTCGCCGAGCGCCGGCGAGTAGAACGCCGCGACGACCGGCGGCAGGAACAACGCGGTCACCGCCGCGGGATACGCCGCGAACACGGTCGTGCCGCGCCCACCGACCTGCGAGAACAGGAACGCCAGCCCCGCACACGCCGTCGCGACGACCGCCGCCACCACCATCGCGAGGAACCCACCGAACGTGAACCGGAAGTACGACGCGGCCGCGAGCACGCCCCACGCCAGGAGCGCGAGGAACACCGTCCCGAGCAACCCCAGGCGCGTACTCGTCGAGTCGGCGCTCCACGCGAGATACCGGAGGACGACGCCCGCGAGCGCGAGCGGATACCCCACCAGCACGAAGAGCGCACCGAGCGCGCCCCACGCGCGGTACGCGACCATCCCGCTCGTCGTCTCCGGCGTCCACTTCCCGAGCACGCGGGACTCCTCGGTCCGCTGGCGCGGGAAGAACAACGCCATCCACGACTCGTGGAGTCGCCGCACGTCGACCGCGACCCCTTCGACCAGGCCACTCATACGCTACCGCACGACCCCCATCGTTTGAACGTTTGTGGCTCCAGCCGCCACGAGACCGCGCGCCAGCACCGGCACGCTACCAGGGCGCGAACCCGGGGTCGACCTCGCGGTCGGAACGGTCGAGCCGCGCGATGCGCTCCAGGTCGCCGTCGTCCAGGTCGACGCCGAGGCTCAGCCAGTTGTCCTCGATGTGCGCGTGCCCCGTCGCCTTCGGTATCGCCGTGATGCCCTGTTCGCGGAGCCACGCGAGACTCACCTGCGCCTCGCTCACGTCGTGCTTCTGGGCGATCTCCGAGATGACGGGTTCGTCGAACACGCTGCCGCGCGCGAGCGGCGAGTACGCGACGAGCTCGACGTCGTGCTCGTCGCAGGCCGCGCGGAGTTCCGCCTGCTGGAGGAACGGATGGCACTCAACCTGGTTCGCGAACACGTCCGCTGCGAGTATCTCCTCCGCTTCCTCGACGTGCTCGGGCTCGAAGTTCGACACGCCGACGTGCTCGATGGTGCCGTCCTCGGCGAGCGCGTCGAACGCCGCGAGCGTGTCCGCCGGGTCGTACGTTCGCGACGGCCAGTGCACGTAGAGGAGGTCGACGTAGTCCACCCCGAGCTTCTCGAGGCTCTCCTCGGTCGTCGCGAGCACGTCGTCGTGACTGAGGTTGTCGATCCAGACCTTCGTCGCGAGGAAGACGTCCTCGCGGTCGACGTCGGCCGCCTCGATCCCGTCCCCGACGCCAGCCTCGTTCCCGTACACCTGCGCGGTGTCGATGTGCCGGTACCCCATGTCGAGCGCGGTCTGCACGGACGCCGCGCACTGCTCTCGCTCGTCGTTCTGCCACGTCCCCAGGCCGAGCATCGGCATGTCCTTCGCGTGAGGCACGTCGCTCGCCGTTCGCGGTGGTGTCGTCATGGTGAGTGCGAGAACCTATGCCCTCAAAGCGATTGGGGTGGCGGCCAAGAGACGTTGGCGACCGCCGCACCACGACCGAATCTGTCGCGTCGACGCGGCCGCTGCCGGCGAGTCACCGGCGTTTAACTCGGTCGCGGTCCACCGACTTCGCATGGAGTACGTCTACGTCGTCGCCGCCGCCGCAATCGCCGTCGTCGGGTCGGGGTTCGCGCTGCTCGTCCTCCGGAAGGGGAAGAACGCGGAGGCCAGGAAGTCACAGCGAGCGCACGCCGACGCGCAAGAACGCGACCCGCCCGTCGACCTCGGCGAGACCTACGAGTTCGGCGTCCACGAGTTCACCACGCACCACTCCGGCGAGTCCATCGCCGTCGGGAAGGTCGAAGGGTTCGTGCTGTTCGTCGAGGACGTCCCCGCGAGCGTCCAGGTCGGGGACGTCATCGAAGCGACCGTGCTCTCCTGGAACGACGGCCGGACGTCCGCCGACGCGACGTTCGAGCGCGAACGCTGACCACGCCCACGGCGGCGTGACGCGACGCCAGTCGAATCATCGCGGCCATCGTTTTATCCCGCCCCCCGGCGTCGACCGTACTATGGCAACGACGGTCTCCAGCGTCATCGTGTTCGTCGTATCGCTCCTCGTCGGTGGCGCGGCAATCCACCTCGGCGCGACGTTCGCACTCAAAGGCAAGGACTACACGTACGCCATCGTCACGGCGCTCCTCGGGTCGCTCGCGTGGACCGGCGTCGAGGTCGCGTTCTCGCTCGCCGACGTCTCCCTCGGGTCGCTCGCGAGCGTCCTCGCCCTCGTCGTCTGGGTGGGCGTCGTCAAGTGGCGGTACCGCGCGGGCTGGCTGCGCGCCGGCCTCATCGGCGTCTTCGCGTGGATAGCGGCGCTCGTCGTGCTCTCGCTCCTCTCGATACTCGGCGTTACCGCCGTCGACGCCTACGGCGTCCCCGGCGTCTGACCCCGACGGGCCCGTTCGGTCGCCGCGTGGTCACGTGGTCGCCGAGTGGTAACCAACTGCTCGCCAACGGGGCAGTAAGCATGTCGTCCCGGAAGACAAGACGACGGCAATGGACCGTCGTCGGTTCCTGACTGCAGGTACGGTGCTTGGAAGTGGTCTCCTCGGCGACGTCACGCTGCGTGCAGCTCGCCGACACCTCGGGCTGTGGAGCGCCCCTCCGGAGCCACGCGCGACGCCCGCCGTCCGCGACCGCGCGCTGTCCGCTCGCGTCGACGCCGTCGACGACGACACCGTGACCGTCTCGCTGACCGCGACCGAGTCGCGTGAGCCGATCCGAGTCGTCGTCTACCGGCGCACGTACCCGGACGGTCGCGTGCGATCGCGAGCGGCGAGCGACCGCGTGCGCGTCGACGCGGACGCGACCGGGACGACGGTCACCGTCGACGTCGCCCAGGACGCGCTCGAACCCGACCACGACCCATGGTTCTACGAGGTGTACGCACGTCCCGGCCCGGACGCCGAACCCCGCGCGTACCTCTGCGAGTCCGCGCCGTACGCGTGGACCTCTCCGGGCAGTGCCGTCCGCGCACCGCGCGTCGCCGACGCCGCGTCCACGGTCGACGGCGGCGCGTTCGAGCGACGACACGACGGGAACGACTACGTGCTGACGTACCGCTGGCGCGACGTCGACGACGCGACCTGGACCGTCGACTACCGGGTACGCCGGTCGACGCACGAAGCCGCCGTCGCCGCCGACCGCGGGTACGTCCGGACGTACGAGGCGTCCCGCGAGAACCCCATCGCCGCGCACCTGCTCGCGCGCCTCGACCATTCCGCTCGCCGGAGCGACACCCCGACAGGGAGCGACACCGCGACCCGGACCACGGACGGCGGAGGCGTCGAGCGACCGGGCACCGACGGCGGCCTCGCGTCGCTCGACCCCGGCCAGCGGTTCGACGCACTCGTCAGGTTCGTCCAGGCCATCGAGTACGGGTACGACGCCGACACCGTCGGCGCGTACGACTACCACCGGACCGTCGAGGAGACCCTCGTCGCCGGCGTCGGCGACTGCAAGGACCGCACGTACCTGCTCGCCGGCCTCCTCCACCACGCGTTCGACTGCCGGACCGCGCTCCTCTTCCAGTCCGGGCACGTCCTCCTCGGCGTCCACCCCGACGACGTCCCCGCACTCCCCTACGACCACGACGCCGTGACCATCGGCGACGACGACTGGGTGGCCGTCGAACCGTCGCTCCACGTCCCCGTCGGCTACCACACGTCAGCCCCGTTCCTCGCCGTCTACGCCGACCGCGAGTGGCGGTACCACGACGCGGGCGCCATCGTCCGCGGCGCCGACCGCGTCCTCGGCACGCTCACCGACTACGTCGTCTGACCGACGCCGTCGCTCCTCGCCGCGGACGACCTCGAAGAATGTCGACCTATCGCCTGCCGCCTATCGCGTATCGCCTGCCGCCTATGCCCCCATCGGCTCGTCTCGTAACCGCTACGTTAGCTGATGAACTTGTTGTCGCGCCAGTTCACACCGCTCTTCCCGTCCTCCTTCTCGCCGGGGCCTTCGACGACCTCTATCTTCGCCGGGCGTTCCTCGCCGTCGACGATGCGGTGCGCGGTCAGCTCGCCGTCCTGGCTCGTGATGGCGGTGAGCGTCCCCTTGTCCGCGAGCTTCGCGATCTCGCGGAGCACCTGGAACATCTCGTACTGGAGCAGGGAGTTCTGGAGGACGGTCTCGCGGTCCCCCTTGAACGCCGCGAACTCCACGAGCTCGCTCTCTATCTCCTCTTCCTCCTCGTCGCCCCACGTCGGCCCGTTGTTCACCTCGTCGGGGTCCTCCTCGTACACGCGGACCTCGGTGACGCTGGCCTTCAACTGGGCGGTTGGCGTGTACTTCGAGACCTTGTCCTCGGCGATGGCCTTGAGGATGAGGGTGTTGTTGCGACGTGTGATGTCCACGTCGTCGACGTTCACGGGGAGGTCCGGGTCGTTGTCGAAGTACTCTCGGACGTCTTCGAGAGGCAGTTCGAGTGTCGAATGCAATCGGTAGACGTGACCTGTTTCGTCTGATGACATGGGAATAGTTTACGGCGCCGCCTGGTGGCCCTGCCGCTTGCTCCCTAGTAGGGCTGGCGAGTTTATATGACCTGCTGTTTGTTCCGGGGTTTCGGGCGTGGAATCTCGCCTCTCAGCCCGCGAACCGGACGAACGTGTGCGAACAGGTACCACGACCTGCGGCCGTGGTGCGTGAGCGGTCACTGGAGGAGGAGAGAGACCACGGGCGCCAGCACGAGGAAGACGGGAGCGAGCACCGCGATAGCTCGCTGGATGCGCGCGTCGTACTCGTCCTCGGCGACGTGCCCGAGCACGAGTCCCACGAGGGACGGGAGCTGACCGAGCGGGTTCAGGGGCCGCAGCGTCCAGCTACGCGCCGGCCGTCACTCGTCGTTCCCGACGCGCAGCACCTGGAGGAGCGAGTAGACGGGGACGCCGTCGATCTCGTCGTGTCCCTGCTTGTCGACGAGGACGCACGCGGCGACGGGCTTCCCGCCCTGCTTCTTGACGGCCTCGATGGTCTCCGTGAGCGTCGTCCCGCTCGTGATGATGTCGTCCACGACGTAGCACTCGCGGCCCCGTATCTGCGCGAAGTTCCGCGAGAACGACCCGCCGAGGTCGTCGAGGTCGCCCTCGTCCCACTGGTGCTTGCGGGGCGCGTACGTCGCCAGGTCCGTGTCGAGTTCGCGCGCGATGCTCGTCGCGATGGGCGCACCCGCCTTCTCGATGCCGATGGTGAGGTCCACGGAATCGCCCTCCTTCTCGAGGAGGTCCGCCATGGCGGCGGACATCGTCGACAGCCGCCAGGAGTCCCGGCCGATGGCGGACCAGTCGACGTGGATGTCGTGCGGGCCGTTCGGGCCGTCCGAGGGACTGCTGTCGGCGGCGGGGGACGCCCCCGAGCGTTCCACGAGCCAGCTCGCGGTCTCGCGGGACACGTTCAGTTCGTCTGCGATCTCGCCCTTGCTCAGGCCGCGGTCGGCGAGTTCGGCTGCACTCTCGATGAGGTCGTCGACGTTCTTCATCTACGCCCGAATTCGACGGCCGTTTTTATAGTGCTGTCGTCGGTGGCGAACGCCGCGTCGAGGTCGTCGATGCCGTACACGCCGGTGACGAGGTCGTCGAGGAACGCGTCGTCGAGCCCCAGGAGGGTGTCGACGCCGGATTCGAAGTCGCTGACGCCGGAGTTGACGCTCCCGACGAGCGCCTTGTTGTGGAGGACGAGCTCGCGGTGAATGGCGCCGCCGTCGACCTCGAACTCCCAGTCGCCGGGGACGCCAAGCAGTGCGCCGACGCCGTTGGGGGCGAGCGCGTCGACGGTCTGGAACGCGTGGGGCGCGTAGCCGGTGGCTTCGTACACGAAGTCGATGGGCTCGTGGGCGTCGGGTATCTCGTCGACGGGCGTCTCGCGGGAGTCGACGTACGTCCCGCCGAGGTCGTCGATGATGTCGATGGTGGGGTCGGGGCGGTCTCGACGCCCGAGACAGTACAGGCGCTCGAAGCGGTCGCTCGCGTCGAGCATCGCGAGCGTGAGGAGTCCGAGGCTGCCGTTGCCGAGCACGGCGGCGGTCTCGGGCTGCCAGTCGAACGCGGACCGGGCGGCGAACGCGAGGGTGAACGCCTTCTCGCTGATGCTCGCGGGTTCGACGAGGAAGCCGAGGTCGGCGAGTTCGTCCGGTATCTCGACGAGGTACTCGGCGGGACTCGTGAAGTACTCGCTCATGAACCCGTGTGCGCCGACGATGCCGCGTTCGACGTACTGGCCGTCGGGGGCGTAGTCGGGTTCGCCGCGAGCGAAGTACTCGTTCTCGCCGTTCGGGCGTCGGCGAACGGTCGGGACGACGACGTCGCCGACCTCGAGGTCGGTGCCGTTCGCGTCCTCGACGACGCCGACCGCTTCGTGGCCGAGGACGAGGTGGTCCTCGCCCGCCGGGAACCCGCCGTGACTCCCGTCGATGACCTCGTGGTCGGTGCCGTCGATGCCGACGCGGAGCGTGCGCACGAGTGCCTCTCCCGACCCTGGTTCGGGTCGTGGTTTCTCGATGCGGACGGGGCGGTCCCCGCCGCGACGGACTGCGATAGCTTGCATGGCGTTGCCAAGGCACCCCATCGTCAAAAGATTTATTCTCTACCGAGTAAAGTATGATATGCCGGTGGGTGTCAGCCTGTCGACGCCGAGAGACCCGTGCCACAGTACTCTCGGCAGGCCCAGCAAGTTTCCGTGCCAGCCACCACCCACCGCAACTCTCTCCCCTCTCTGCCGACCCACGAGCGACCGCCACGCCGCACTCGGCTCGACCACCGAGCCACGCGACACTCGACCACCAAACCACGCGACACTCGACCACGGGCACTCAGTTGCTTCGACCAGGGGGCCACGTTTAACCCGACGGCTCTCGCGTACCCGGTATGGAACTGTACGACGAACTGTACGCGCTCTACGAGGAGTTCGAGACCGGGACGCTCCGGGACTACCAGGAGTTCGTCGACGTCTTCCCCGCCGTCGACTCCCGCGTCGCACTCGACCACTGGCAGACCGCGAACGACGAACTCGACCGCCGGAAGGCGGAGGTCCGCGAGCGCTTCAGTGCCGGGGAGACGTTCGCCGAGGTGGCCTCGGTCGCCAGTCGCGACCAGGCGTTCACCGCGCTCGACCTCCTCGCGAAGTACGACCGCGCGCCGAACGTCCTCGTCCTCGACGTCGACGAGACGCTGCGCTCCGCGGGGAACACCGACAACGAGATCCCCCGCGACACCCTGCACGTCCTCACCGAGTTCCACGAGGCCGGCATCCCCATCGTCATCTGCACCGGCCAGACCCTCGAGAACGTCAAGGGCTTCATCACCCAGGGTTTGGGGAGCGAACTCGTCCACTCGGGCGACCTCTCCGTCGTCTACGAGGCCGGAACGGGCGTGTTCACGCCCGGGCACGGCGCCGACACCAAGCAGTTGCTCTACGAGGAACTCGACGCCGACATCCGGAGCGTGTTCGACGACGTGCGCTCGCGCATCCTCTCCGAGGCTCCCGAGCACCTGCGGACGGGGACGCACCTCCAGGGGAACGAGTTCAACGTCACGATGAAACCGAACTTCGAGACCGGGAGCAAGCGCGCTCGCGAGGTCATCGACGACGCGCTCGTGTACGAGCTCGACCTCCTCGGTGACGTCGTCGCCGACGTCGTCGACGGCCACCCGAGTCCCGAGGCCGACGTCGAATCGTTCGACGCGTGGACCGCAGACGCGGACGACCTCGCGCCCGCCGCGGCGTGGGCGCGCCGGTTCTACGCCGCCGCGGACCCCGAGATACGGAGTGTCCTCGAAGGCGTCGGCGGGTTCCCCGACGTCGACGTCGAGGACGTCCCGGCGGACGTCGCGGCGGTGTTCGAACGCATCGACGTGGCGTACTACGAGGCGGACGCGGCCGAGATCGGGAGCCTCGAACTGAACAAGGTCGTCGGCGTCGAGGCCGCGCTCGACGTCCTCGACGTCTCGGACCCGTTCTCGCTCGTCATGGGAGATTCGAAGAGCGACCTCCGCGTGATGGAGTGGATCGCCGACGAGGACGCCGGCATCGCCGCCGCGCCCGAGCACGCCTCCAGCGACGTCCTCGAGCACGTCCTCGAGACCGACGAGCTCGTGTTCGACCGCGGAGCGAGCGCGACGATGCTCCGCACCGTGTACGTGATGGCGTTGCTCGCACGACTCGACGACTGACCGCCAGCGCGCACCGTCGAGTCACTGGTTGATTGGAACGCACTCCTTTTCCGTGAGAGCGACCAAACCGAGCGTATGCGATGTTCGCGGTGCGGAATGGAGCTCGAGAAGCCCGGAGACTTCTGTCTCGAGTGCCGCACGGCGAACGCGGACGGCGTCGTCCTGGACGCGGCGCGGGACCGCGCGGAGATCGTGGTGCTCGACGAGGACGCGGTCGTCGGGCGGACGACGGTGACGACGACGCCCGAGGACGGCGCGGAGACGGGCGTCGTCGAACTACGGAACTTCGCCGGCCGGGTGGCCGACGAGATCCAGCGCAAGCGCCCGGAGGCGGTGTACGCGACGGGCGACCGCGACGTCATCCAGTCGGTGCGCGCGCAGTCGCACTTCGAGTTCTTCCGCGTCGACGGCGACGACCCCGTCGAGGCCGCCATCGGGAGCCGCGGCGAGGAGGCCCTGGAGACGGTGGACGCGGCGCCACTGGAGAAGATAGGGGGGTCGCACTCGACGCTCGTCGGCGGCCGTACCGGGATGCGCGCCATCCAGACCGTCGCCGCGTACCCGCACGTGAAGAAGGTGATTCCCGGCCCCATCGACGCCAGCGGGCGCGGGTCGCAGGCGAGCATCACGGCGAAGGTGACGCGCGCGGACGGGAACGGGAACGTCCGCCTCCTCGTCCGGGACGGCTCCAGCGTCCAGGAGAACCGCATCGTCACGACAGCGGGCGACCGCGACACCGGCGAGCGCGTGCGCGACGACCTGAACGCCGCGCTCGACGACGAGGACCTGCGGTAACGCCCCCGGTGACTGGGCGGTGACGGCGCACGCTTCGTGTCGTCCACAAGACCTTTCCGTGGTAATTACATCTCATTAGACGAGATGCGTCGAGCCGACTTCGTGCTCGCGGCCATCCCCGGCATCGTCGTCACGGGCCTGTTCGCGGAGCGCGCCACCGCCGCCGTCGCCGATTCTGGCAGTCAGACTGCCGACGCCCTCGCGACCCTCCCGCTGTTCTCGGTCGCGCTCGTCGGCGCCCTCGCGCTCATCTGCTACGAGGTCACCACCGCGAACGCCGTCGACGCCTGACCCGGCCCACGCGAGCACACCACGGGACGATCGACCCAGCAACGAACCGCCCAACGGCCTTCTCGCCGCCAGCAGCGGACCCGCTCCAGCATCGCTTGCGGGCGATACCCACGCGGTCGGTACGGCCTCGACTCAACAGGTTTAACTGTGCCGTAGCGGTATCAGCGAGTATCATGGCCAAGAAGCAGGGACGCACCGGTAGTGCGGGCCGATTCGGCGCCCGGTACGGGCGCGTGGCCCGCCGCCGCGTCATGGAGATCGAAGCGGACATGAACGACGACCACGCCTGCCCGGACTGCGGCACGAAAGCCGTCGACCGGCAGGGCACCGGCATCTGGCAGTGCCAGCGCTGCGACCACAAGTTCGCCGGTGGGACGTACAGCCCCGAGACGCCCGGCGGCAAGAGCGTCCGTCGCTCCATCCGCGCCGCACTCGAGGAGCAGGGCGAATGAGCTACAAGTGCTCGCGGTGCAAGCGCGACGTGTCGCTCGACGGCTACGGTGGCGTGCGCTGTCCGTACTGCGGGCACCGCGTGCTGCTGAAGGAACGCAGTCAGGACGTCAAGACCGTCCCCGTCCAGTAACGCGGATGGTCGCGGCGGCCAGCGACGGGCGATGACCGCGTTCGCTCACGAGACCGTTCTCGAACTCTCCTACGACGACGAGTCGCTGGCTCGCATCGTCGAACGCAGCGTCGGCCGCGAGGTCGGTGAGATAGACGACGAGCGCTCCGAGACGACGGTGTCCCGCGACGGCGCGACGGTCGCGTTCACGGTCGGCGCGCGCGACCTGACGGCGCTCCGCGCGGCGACGAACACGTGGCTTCGGCTCGCGATGGTCGCCGAGCAATCGGCTGCGCTCGCCTGAGTGATCCCCGGCACTCGTCTGAACGCTCGCTCGGCGGGTGCTGTACGGAAAGCGACGGGTTTTCGGTGGCGGGTCGTGCTGGTCGAGGTATGTCGATCGAGCCGCGGGTGGTGTTCCAGGACGGTATCGACGCGTTCCTCTCGCGGAATGCGGTCGTTCTCGGCGTGCTGTTCGTCGCGGTCGGGGCGCTCGCGTCCGTCGCCGTGGATTCGCTCGGGCTGGCGCTCTCCGAAGCGTTGCTCGCGGCGGCGCGCGAGCAGGGGCCGGTGCCGGCGGACGTCCAGGCGGAGTACGCGCGGTTACGCGAGCAGCTGGCGTGGGCGGCGGACGTGTCGGTCGCGGACGCGTTCTGGCTGTTCGTCGCGTCCGTCGCGACGGGCGAGGTCGCTCGCATCGGCGCGATCCGCGCGCTCGCCGACGAGGGGAGCGACGACCTCACCGTCGAGCACTTCTCCCAGCGGTTCTTTCCCGTGTTCGCGAACCGCGTCGCGGTCGCGATACTGACCGCGCTCGTCCTCGCGGTCACTGCGATACCGACGCTCCTGCTGCCCTCGGTCGTCTCCGGGTGGCTCGCGCTCCTCGGTCTCGTGCCATTCGCGTACGTGCTCGTCGGCGTCTACTTCGCGTCGTTCGCGGTGACGCTCGACGACGACGGCCCGCTGGAGGCGTTCGCGCGCTCGTGGTCGCTCGCGTCCGGGAACCGCGTCCCGCTCGTCCTCGTCGCTCTCGGCGTGCTCGCCGTCACGCTCGCGTTCTCCCTCCCCACGGTCGTCGCGGTCCCACTCCCCACCGGTACCGGGTCGCTCGCCGCGGCCGTCGCCGCGAGCCCCGCCGGGTTCGCCGTCGCCGCGATCACGGGCGCCATCGCCGCCGTCTTCCGCGTCGCCATCGCCACGCACGCCTACCGCCAACTCGTCGACCGAGCACGACCGACGGTCGACGACCGCACGGACCCCACGGCGACGACGGACGACACCTTCTGACCGAGTCCCGCGGTAACGCCGAAGCACTCTCGCTCGCCGCGAACCACCCTGTGTCGGCGTCTGTCACCCTGAACCGGCGGATTCCCCGCTGTCAACCGCCGAGGTCCGAAAGCGGGGGTTTTTCAATCCGGACGTACTGCCTCTGGGTATGCAAGGCAATCTGCCGCCCGAGGCACAAGAGAAGATCGAGGAACTGCAGGACCTTCAGGAGACAGCCGAGCAGGTCGCCCGCCAGAAGCAGCAGGCGGAGTCCTCGCTCACCGAAGCGCAGACGGCGCTCGACGAGCTCGACGACATCGACGAGGACACGACGATGTACCGCGAGGTCGGCGAGCTCCTCGTCCAGACCGACTACGACGACGCCGCTGACTCCCTCGACGAGAAGGTCTCGAGCCTCGAGATCCGCGTCGAGACCCTCGAGAAGCAGGAGGAGCGCGTGCAGACGCAGTTCGAGGAACTCCAGGGCGAGCTCCAGGAGATGCTCGGTGGCGCCGGCGGCGGCGGCCCGATGGGCGGCGCTGGCGGCGCGTAAGCGCATGCCCAGCGACGAAGCAGTCGTGCAGGCGGCCGCGGAAGCGGCGGAGGGACTGGTTTTCTCCCGGTTCAAGCGCTCGGCAGTCGACGACTTCGACGTCCAGGTGACGTTCGAGGACGGCGTGCTCGAGGTCGACGTGTGGATTCACGCCCCCGAGAGCGACGTGGACGAGGAGACCGTCGCCGAGGACGCGACGCTCGCCGCACGCAGCGCCGTCGACGAGCTGTTCGAGGACGCCGACGACGAGTAGTCACGAGGGCGCTGCCCTCTATTTCTTCGCGGACGTCGAGCGGGACAGGTCCGACTCCCGGCAGCGACGCGTGTGACTGCGAGCGACTGCTGGCGTGACCCGGGCGTCGACCGTCTCGTGGACGGGTCGACGCCGACGCGTTTCGAGGGTCAGAGGAACGCGCCGAGCGTCCCGCTCGTGAGGAGGACGACGAGGAGGCTGAGGGCGACGGTGCCGGCGGTGACGAGGAGGGCGAGTGCGCCGCCGAGGCTCACCATGACGTTGGCGTGACTGGCGAGGGTCTCGGTGCGGTCGTTCCCGAAGACGGTGACGGTCGCGCGCTCGGTCGCCATCCCGGCCTCGACCGGTTCCAGGTCGTCGATGGCGTCGTCGACGAGGCCCTGGACGACCGCGATGAGGTCGTCCTCGTCGATTGATTCGCCGACCTGGTTCGACGCCTCGACCTGGTTCACGATGTGGGTGTCGGTCGTCATCACCTCGGCGTCCTCGACGCGGTCACCGAGTGCCTTGAGGATGCGTTCACGGAGCCCGGGCTCCATGTTGTTCCCGTCGACGAGGACGTACGCCGTCAGTTGGTCGTCGACCTCCGTGACGGCGATGCGGACGCCGAGCGGGCCGATACCGTCGAGGGGCCCCCACTCGG
The DNA here is from genome assembly GCF_020567525.1 of Halorubellus salinus. GTDB lineage: Archaea > Halobacteriota > Halobacteria > Halobacteriales > Natrialbaceae > Halorubellus > Halorubellus salinus. The sequence goes on along the minus strand of NZ_JAJCVI010000008.1, from coordinate 31,331 downwards.
TCTCGTCCCACGCGGTCCCGAGCCGGAGCGGGTGTTGGTCGGCGCCCGCGAGTGCCTCGGCGGTCCCCTTCGACGCCTGCATCATGTCGAACGAGCGCTCGCTCCCGGGCGTGACGTGCCCGAGGTCCTCGCCCTGGAGGCCGTTGTTGCAGTTGTGGGCGTCGACGAGCAGGACGTTCTCGAACCCGCCGGCGCGCGCCTCGGAGGCACAGGACAGGCCGACGGCGTAGTCGACGTCGTCCGCGAACTCGGGGCTGTGCGTGGAGACGAGGAGGACGCCGTCGTCGAACGCCTGCCCGATGACCTTCGCGTTCCCCTCGACGGTGCGGACGCTCCTGGTCGCGTCGCGCCCGTACTCGATGGATTCGTACGCCGCCTCGGCGCGGTCGATGATGGTGTCGACCTCGCGGCTCGTCACGAGGTTGAAGTCGTGGCCGGCGGTCGCGTGCGGCGGGAACGCGAGCCCGTCGGACTCGCGCGCGACGCGCTCGGGGAGGTTCCCGCCGCCGATCTCGCCCATCGGCCCGGGGTGGATCATCGGGAGCACCCAGCGCGCCTTCTCCGTGCCGTCCATGCGGCGGAACGAGGTGACGGTGACGGGAACGACCGCTTCCTCGCCGACCTCCTCGAAGAAGTCCTCGAGTTCCGTCGACCCCTCCGCGATGTGGCCGATGAACCCGGCGACGAAGTCGAGGACGGAGACGCCCATGTTCGCGCGCCACGGCCGGTCGATAGCGTAGAGGAAGCCGACGACGGCGAGCCCGTGGAGGAGGCAGACGGCGGCGAGGAGGACGAAGTCCGCGGGGACGACCGCGTACGATATCTCGACGGGTGCGTGCTCGGGTCGGAAGAGGAACGACTGCGCGAGCGTGCGCTCGGGGAACCCGTCCGAGGGCGTGCTGAGGTAGTAGAGCGTGCCGGAGTACACGAACAGGAGGCCGGCGGCGGCGACCGTCTGGATGCTCGCGGGGACGGCGGCGACGAGCGGTCGATGCCGCGAGATGGCGGTGATGACGAACAGACGGAGCGCGAAGATGCTCGCCAGGCCGAGGAAGAGGACGTCGAAGACGAAGCCGGCGCCGAGGGTCTCGGAGGCGAGCGCGATGGCGCCGCCGACGACGAGGAACGCGACGACGATGACCTCGCACAGCAGCGCGAGCAGCGCGGCGCGGTTGTGACTGATTTGGCCGCCCAGACGCTGGTCGACCCACGCGGTCCCGGCGCTCGCGAGGATGGTCGGGATGCCGATGAAGAACACGCCCTCGAACGCGTCGTTGAGCGCGACGAGGAGACCGGCGTCCGTGACGAAGTTCGAGCCCGTCGGGTCGATACCGAACGCGCCGAAGCCGATGAGTGCGCCGAAGACGATGGCGAACGTCCAGCTGGTGTACCAGCGTGGTGCCCGGAAGATGAACCGGGACATGCCCGCGAGGTCGCCCTGCGACGCCGTCATGTGTTCCCTTCGAAACGTCAGAACGGGATAAGCCTAACTAACCACCGGCGAACGCCCGCAAACTGTGTTTTCGAGACGCTCGGGGGCGTTCGCGCCGGTATCGTTCGGAACGGAATCGGTGGTGAGCGTCGACTGTCGTTACCGGTCCTCGCAGATGGCGACGAAGTTCTCGAACACTTCCTCGCCCTCCTCGGTGTGTGCGACCTCGGGATGCCACTGGACGCCGTAGAGGTCGCGGTCGGGGTCGCTCATCGCTTCGACGCCGCAGACGTCGGATTCGGCGGTGCGCGTGAACCCGTCGGGGACCTCCTTCACCTCGTCGGCGTGACTCGCCCACGTTCGCGTCTCGGGGTGGAGGCTGCCGACGAGCGGGTCGTCGGCGTCGAGGATGTCGACGGTGACGTCGGCGTAGCCGCCGTACTCGCCGCTCCCGACGCGCCCGCCGTCGAGTGCGTGCGCCATCACCTGCATCCCGAGGCAGATGCCGAGGACGGGCCGGTCGTCGTCGAGGTAGTCGTCGCTGCGACCGCGGCGGTCCATGTCGGGGCCGCCCGAGAGGACGATGCCGTCCGCGTCGACCTCCGCCGGCGGGGTCTCGTTGTCGACGATCTCGGTGTCGACGCCCATGTCGCGGAGGGCGCGGTGCTCGAGGTGCGTGAACTGTCCGTGGTTGTCGACCACGACGATCCGAGTCATTATCGGCCAAAGGTGGGCCCCGGTCAAAAGCCGTCCGGAACGCGCCAGCGACCACGTGACGTCCCCGGAATACGTCCCCAGCCTTTCGGCGGGAAACGGTTTGGAACGCGTGCGCCGGCCGTAACGACAACCGCTAAGTCGCGCGCGCCACACCGATGGCGTATGAACGTCGACCTCTCGGAGTTCGACCACCCGACGTGGTTCACCGCGGGCGCAACCGCTGCGGGCTACCTCGTCCTGCTCGCCGTCATGACCGTGCTCCTGTTCGGGATTCCGTTCGGGCTCTTCTACTTCCTCGGCCTCGGGTGAAGCCGTCGAGGGTGCTTCCGTCGGACACCTTCTCGCTGGTTCGTTCCGCTTTCACCGCCCAGCGGCGGCGTCGAGCGCGTCGCCGGCGTGGTCGAGGACGAGTTCGAGGTGGTCGGCTGGCTCGCGCTGCAGGCGGGCGTCCGGGAGGACGCGGTCGAGGTACGCGGCGGCGTCGGGATGGACGTTCTCGTCGTCGGCGCCGTGGAAGACGTGGACGGTCGGGCCGACGGTGTACTCGTCGAACCCCCAGTCGGTCGCGAGCGCCCGGTAGTCGTCGACGAGCCCGCGGTAGCCGCGTTCGAGCGCCAGGTCGCGCTCGGTCGCGAGGACGTCGGGGACCGTTGCGCCGTCGACGACGGCGTCGTGCGCGACCGACGCGGTCGTGAAGAGGTCAAGCAGACCGTCGCCGTCCTGGCGCCGCAGCGCCGCGGCCTGGATGCGGCACGCGAGCGAGAGCCCGAGGGTCGTATGGCGAGCGAGGGCGTGCGTCGCGCGGATCATCGGCTCCTGTGGCACGTCCGCGCTCGGTGGCGCGGGGCTCGCGAGCAGTGCCGTCCCGTGGACGCGCTCCGGGACGACCGCCGGACAGGCGAGTGCGTGCGGGCCACCGCCGGAGAACCCGAGGACGCCCGCCGCCGCCAGGTCGAACGCGTCGAGAACGCCCGCGAACAACGACGCACCGTCCGCGACCGACCGCTCCGACCACGGCTCGGACCCGCCGAACCCGGGGCGGTCCGGGGCGAGCACGCGAACGCCGCGGTCACGAGCCGGGGCGTCGAGGAACGCACCGAACGCACGCGACCCGGGCGTCCCGTGCAGGGCAACGACCGGCACACCCTCGGGGTCGCCGAACGACGCGACCGTCACCGTTCGTCCGTCGACGTGGACTCGCTCTGTCGGACAGCCAAACGAGCCGGTGGTCGGCGCGTGCGTCGAGTCAGCAGCGGTCGAAGGCGGAGACATACCGGAGTCTGTCCGGGCAACGGGCAAATAAGTAGCTGGAGTGTCCCACCGACTGCCACACGCCGAACGCGAACGCCGTCGCGAGAAAGGAACCGGTGCGTCAGGCGAACGTCTTCGAGACCTCGTCGTCCTCTTCTTCGGCCTGGATCTTCTCCCAGGCCTCCTCGAAGTCGCTCCGCTGGACCGTCGTCCGGTCGTCGCGGATCGCGAACATCCCGGCCTCCGTACAGATCGCCTTGATGTCCGCACCCGACGCGTTCTCGGTGTCCTCCGCGAGCGCCGCGAAGTCGAGGTCGTCCGCGACGTTCATGTTCCGCGTGTGGATCTGGAAGATGAGCTCGCGACCCTCGGCGTCCGGTTTCGGGACCTCGATGAGGCGGTCGAACCGGCCCGGGCGGAGGATGGCGCGGTCGAGCATGTCGAAGCGGTTCGTGGCGGCGATGATGCGGATCTCGCCGCGGTCCTCGAACCCGTCCATCTCGCTCAACAGCTGCATCATCGTCCGCTGGACCTCCGCGTCACCGCTGGTCTTGGACTCCGTGCGCTTCGCGGCGATGGCGTCGATCTCGTCGATGAAGATGACGGCGGGCTCGTGCTCGCGAGCGACCTCGAAGAGGTCGCGGACGAGCTTCGCGCCCTCGCCGATGAACTTGTGGACGAGCTCGCTGCCGGCCATCTTGATGAACGTCGCGTCCGTCTCGTTCGCGACGGCCTTCGCGAGCATCGTCTTCCCGGTGCCCGGCGGTCCGTACAGGAGGACGCCGCTCGGCGGTTCGATGCCGACGTCGACGAACATGTCGGGGTGCTCGAGGGGCATCTCGACGGTCTCGCGGACCTCCTGCATCTGCTCTTCGAGCCCACCGATGTCCTCGTAGGCGACCTCGGGGCTCTTCGTGACCTCCATGACGCGCGCCCGGACGTCCGTCTCGCTGGAGAGTTCCTTGACGATGGAGAGAGAGTTGTTGACGGCGACGCGGTCGTCCGGTTCGAGGTCGGCCTTCATCTCGTCGGTGACCTCGGTGAGGGCTTCCTGGTTGTTGCCGTGTTGCTTGATGATGACGCCGTCGTCGGTCACCTCCTGGATGGTGGCGACGAACAGCGGGGACTGCTTGAGTTTCTTGTTCTCGTGCGTGAGACGCTCGAGTTTCTGTTGGTACTTGTTGTTCTCGGCGTTGGCGTCGAGGAGCTTGTCGCGCATCTCCTCGTTCTGCGCCTCCAGGACTTCGAGGCGCTCCTGCAGGGCGCTGATCTTCTCCTGCTTGGACGCGTCTTCCGCGTACGGGAAGTCCACGTCGTCCACGGTATCGGTCATCACCCACTCGTAAGGCACTGATTCTTAAGAGGCTTCGGGTGCGCTGAGAAAGGCGATTCGCGACGGTGCTATGGGCAGGTCGCCGGCGCGAAAGCGTGGCAGACGGTGGACGACAGGCAATGCCACCGCGGTCGATTCTGTGACTGACTGTGTCATAAAGCGCCCACCGACCATACGCCATATTACTAACGAGCATATTTCTACATGGTTAGTATTATTAGGGAGTATGGGCTAGGATGTGCTACGATGAGCACGAACGTCTACGACCGCCGCGACGAGGAAGCCGACGAAGAACCAACGGGCACGTGGGACGACGTGACCGACCTGCCGCCGAGCGCGAAGCTCGTCGCCAAGGTCCTCGAGTACGAGGACTCGCTGACCCAGAGCCAGCTCGCCGAGGAGACCCTGCTACCCGCGCGCACCGTCCGGTACGCGCTCAACCGCCTCGAGGACGAGCACGTCGTCGACTCCCGGTTCTCCTTTTCCGACGCCCGCAAGCGCATCTACACGCTGAAGCTCGACTGACCGCACCGAGTACGCCGCGTCTTTCCGCCGCCCCTCGTTCACTTCCGCCGCGCTCTGCAAACCCCTTTAGGCGATGCCGGCCAAGGCCGGAGTATGACACGGGTGATTCACACGGGCGACACCCACGTCGGCTACCGCCAGTACCACTCGCCCGAGCGCCAGCGGGACTTCCTCGCGGCGTTCGAGGCGGTGGTGGCCGACGCCGTCGACGACGACGTCGACGCGGTCGTCCACGCCGGAGACCTCTTCCACGACAGACGACCCGGCCTCAGGGACCTGCAGGGAACCGTCGCCGCGTTGCGGGACCTCCGCGACGCCGACATCCCGTTCCTCGCGGTCGTCGGGAACCACGAGGGGAAGCGCGACGGACAGTGGCTCGACCTCTTCGAGGACCTCGGGCTCGCCGAACGCCTCGGCGCCGAACCGCGAGTCGTCGGCGACACCGCGTTCTACGGGCTGGACTTCGTCCCACGGTCCCGACGGGAGGACCTCGACTACGAGTTCGACGGGCACGACGCGACGCACGCGGCACTCGTCTCCCACGGGCTCTTCGAGCCGTTCGCGCACGCCGACTGGGACACCGACCGCCTCCTCGACGAAGCGACGGTCACCTTCGACGCCGTCCTCCTCGGCGACAACCACGCGCCGGACACCGAGCGCGTCCAGGACGCCTGGGTGACGTACTGTGGGTCGACCGAGCGTGCGAGCGCGAGCGAGCGCGACGACCGCGGCTACAACATCGTCTCCTTCGACGCGGACGAGAAGGCGGACGCAGGAGGGAGCGACGCCGACGCGAACGACGGCGTCGCGAGTGCGGCGACCGGCGAAGGCGTCGCCATCTCGCGACGTGGCCTGGATACGCGCGAGTTCGTGTTCGTGGACGTCGACCTCGAACTCGGTGAGGGCGCGGACCGCGTCCGCGAGGCCGTCCGCCAGTACGACGCGACCGACGCCGTGGTCGTCGTCACTGTCCGCGGGGACGGCGAGCCCGTGACGCCCGCCCCCATCGAGGAACTGGCGCTCGACGACGGCGCGCTCGTCGTTCGAGTGAACGACCGCCGGGACGTCACCGTCGACACGGAGACGAACGTCTCGTTCGCGGACCCCGACGAAGCGGTTCGCGAACGCGTCCGCGACCTCGGGCTGAGCGAGGCCGCTCGCGGCATCGACGAGACCGTCCGCGAGAGCGCGGTCGCGGACTCGAACGTCCGCGACACCGTCGAAGCTCGCGTCCGAGACGTCGTCGACGAGGACGCCCTCGACGCGTTCGCCACCGCGGACGACGACACCGACACCACCGAAGCAGACGACGGCGACGACGCCACCGACGACGAGCCCGCCGCCGAGACGGACGACGCCGCGGCGACTGTCGACGCGGCGGCGGACGGCGGCGACGGCGAGGACCAGTCCTCGATGGGTGAGTTCCTGTGAGGTTCCAGCGCGTCGCCCTCGAGAACTTCAAGTGCTACGCGGACGCCGACCTCTCGCTCGAACCCGGCGTCACCGTCGTCCACGGCGTGAACGGGAGCGGGAAGTCCTCGCTCCTGGAAGCGTGCTTCTTCGCGCTCTACGGGAGCGCCGCCATCGACGGGACGCGCGAAAGCGTCATCCGGACCGGCGAGGACGAGACCGTCGTCGAGCTCTGGTTCCGGCACGCCGGCGGCGAGTACCACCTCGAGCGGTCGCTGAAGGACTACGGGGACCGCGTCAGTCACGACTGCGTGCTCGAAGGCCCCGACGACGAGAGCTGGGAGGGCGCGACCGCGGTCGACGGCGCCATCGCGGACCTCCTGCGGATGGACGCGGACGCGTTCGTGAACTGCGCGTACGTCCAGCAGGGCGAGGTGAACAAGCTCATCCACGCCACGCCCAGCGAACGCCAGGACATGCTCGACGACCTCCTCCAGCTCGGGAAGCTCGAGGCGTACCGGGAACGCGCGAGCGACGCGCGCCTCGGCGTGAACGACGTCCTGACGGAGGTCCGTGGGACGCTCACGAACTACGAGGAGCAGGTCGAAGCGAAGGAGGACAAGGACCTCCACGAGCGGTTGAACGCGCTCGAGTCCGAGCGCAACGAGACGACCGCGGAGATAGAGCGCCTCGAGGAGCAGGTCGAGACCGCGAAGGGGACGCGCGACGACGCACAGGCGGTGCTGGACGAGCACGAGGAGAAGCGCGAGGAGCTCGAGGCTATCGAGGACGACGTCGAGGAGCTCCAGGCGAAGATCAGCGAGACCGAACGCGAGCGCGACGAGCTCAAGGAGCGCATCGCGCATAGCCGAGCGGCCGCCGACGACCACGAGGCCGCGGTGTCGGAGCACCTGACGGAATCGTCGCTGGACACGGACGCGGTGCGAGCCGACGACGGGACGGTTGACGTGGACGCGGTCCACGCCGAGGTCGCGGACCTCGAAGGGCGCGTCGAGGACCTCCAGGAGCGCATCAACGAGCTGTCGGTCGAGATCGGGTCGAAGACGGACGAGGCCGAGCGCCTCGAGGAGCGCGCCGAGGAGCTGGCGGCGGAGGCGGCCGAGAAGCGCGCGGAGGCGGAGTCGCTCGCCGAGGACGTCGAGGCCGCCGAGACCGAGCTCGCGGACCGCGAGTCGAAGGTGGACGCACTCGAGGACGACGTCGCGGACGAGATGGCAGCGTTCGAGGACGCACCCGTCGAGTTCGGTGACGCCGCGGACCTGCTCGAGGAACGGACCGCGGAGCGCGACGTCCTGCGCGAGGAGCGCGACGAGTTACGCGCCGAGGTGGAGTCGCTCCGGGACCGCATCGAGGAGGGCGAGCGCCTGCTCGAGGAGGGGAAGTGTCCGGAGTGCGGGCAGTCCGTGGCGGGGTCGCCGCACGTTGACTCGCTCGACGAGGACCGCGAGCAGTTCGCGGAGAAGGAGGCGGCGCTCGAGGACCGCCGCGACGACGTCCGCGCGGCCCAGGAACGCATCGAGGCGGCGGAGGCGCTCCGGGACGTCGAGCGCGAGGTGAAGAGCCTCCGGGAGCGCCGCGAGAACGTCGAACAGTTGCTCGCCGAGAAGGAGTCGACGGTCGCGGAGAAGCGCGAGCGCCGCGAGTCGCTGCTCGACGAGGCAACGGAGCGCGAGGCCGCGGCCGAGGAGAAGCGGGCGGGCGCCGACGCGGCGCGCGACGCCGCGGACGACCTCCGTAGCGACCTCGGCGAGGCCAACGGCGAGAAGACGGCGGCGAAGGCCCGCATCGAGATCCTGGAGGCGCTCGTGGAGGCGAGCGAGGCGCTCGCGGACGCCCGCGAGGACGTCGAGCGGCTCCGGGAGGAGCGCGCGAACCTCGCGGCGTCGAACGAGGAACGCCGCGAGTGGCTCGCGGAGAAGCGCGAGCGCAAGACGGAACTCGAGGCGGCGGTTGACGAGTCCGTCGTCGAGGAGGCACGCGGCGAGAAGGAGCGCGCGGAGACGTACATCGAGAAGGCCGAGGCCGAGCTGGCGTCGCTCCGCGAGGAACGCGACCGCCTCCAGAACGACATCGGGGGCGTTCGCGGCGAGATCGAGGAACTGGAGGGACTCCGCGAGAAGCGCGACGCCGCTCGCGAGCGCGTCGACGCCCTGGAGTCGCTGTACGACGAGACCCAGGACCTCCAGGAGATGTACGGCGAGTTGCGCGCGGAGCTCCGTCGGCAGAACGTCGAGACCTTAGAGCGCATGCTGAACGAGACGTTCGACCTCGTGTACCAGAACGACTCGTACAGCCACATCGAGCTCTCCGGTGACTACGAGCTGACGGTGTACCAGAAGGACGGCGAGACCCTGGACCCAGACCAGTTGTCCGGCGGGGAGCGCGCGCTGTTCAACCTGAGTCTGCGCTGTGCGATCTACCGGCTGCTCGCGGAGGGCGTCGAGGGCGCGGCACCGATGCCGCCGCTCATCCTCGACGAGCCGACGGTCTTCCTCGACTCCGGGCACGTCACGCAGCTGTTGACGCTCGTGGAGACGATGCGCGTGGACTACGGCGTCGAGCAGATACTCGTCGTGAGTCACGACGAGGAGCTCGTCGGTGCGGCCGACGAGCTCGTGCACGTCCGGAAGGACTCGACGACGAACCGCTCGACGGTCGAGGTCGGGGAGACGCCGACCGCGGACCTGCTCGCGGACGACTGAGCGCTTACTCGCTGGGGCGGAGCGCGGCGACGCCGTCGCGGGCGAGCGCCGTGGCGTCGTACCCGCGTTCCCCGTGGACGCGGGTCTCTTCGACGAGGCCGGCGGCGCGGAACTCGGTGAGGAGGCCGTGTAGGTCGCTCTCGCAGCGGTCGTAGTCCGAGAGGAGCGTCACCGCCGGGAGCGGGCCGCGGTCGGCGAGTTCGAGGAGGAGGCCGAGCGACTCGTCGTCGTGGACGGCGCTGAGGACGCGACGCGTCGCGAGCGGAACGCCGGTCGCTGCCGTCTCGAGCGCGGATTCCCCGTCGAGTTCGGTGACGTCGGCGCGCGCGACGTAGCGCTCTTCGCCGGTCTCCGGGTCCGTGACCAGCAGCGAGTCGCCCGACGCTTTCCGAACGAGTAAGCGGGCGCCGTCCGGGCCTTCGACGGTACGCATGTGCTCGGTCGTTGGCCGTCGGTGCGGTTAGGCGTCACGGTCCCTGCGAGCGCCGGCGTATCGGTCCCGGAAAGGGGCGAGCGTCGCGCCGACGCCGCGTCAGGGCGTGTGCTGGCGGTGCCGGTAGCGGTGGACGAGGAAGAGGCCGGCGAGCCCGCCCACGAGGAGCGAGAGCATTCCGAGGGGGACGTTCTCCTGGAAGCCGACGAGCATCGCGCCCAGCGAGAGCCCGAAGAGCGCGACGTTCGCGGCGAACACGAGCTCCCAGAACTCCGCGCGCAGGCCTTCCGGGACGTCGTCGGTCGACGGTGCCTCGGGCGCGTCCGGCGTGGCGTCCGGGACCTCGGGTCGTGGGACGTTGTCCGCGGGGTCCTGGAGGCCGTCGCGCGGGTCGGCGAGGCCGTCCGGGCCGCCGGCGAGCCGCGACTCGATGCCGTCGGCATCCGCGTCCGCGCGCGCCGCCGACGCCGCATCGCTTCCGCCCGTTGCGTCCGAGTCGGTATCGCCCGCGGACGCGTCGCTCTCCGTCGCGGGTGCGTCGGCGTCGGCGGGCGAATCCTCCTCGGTCGTCACTGTCGAGGATTCGGCGCTGAACAGGAAAAGCGTGTTCGTTGGCGGTCGCGCGCTGTCAGGCTCGCTCTCGGAGCGAGCACGTCTCGTTGGCTTCCAGCCACGCGAGCGGGTTCTCCGCGTCGTAGAATACGACGCCGTCGTTCGTCTCGTATGTCTCGATCGACCCCATCTCGTCTGCCTCGGGCTCACGGTCGTCGGCCTGCTGTTCGTCACCGTCTGGTGCGTGGTTGGTCAAGCCCGTTTCACCTCTGCCTGTGCCAAGAACTCACATACATAAAGGTCTTGTTGCCCCGTCAATCGCGGGACCCGCAAGACGGCGGCGGGATTAATCGGCGGCTACCGGACCCGAGACGGCCGGTCGGAACGCACCTAATCAGGGTTCTTTTTACTGGGGGACCCCGAGGGTGTGGACATGACAGATTCGGACGCCGGACAGATGTCGCTGACCGACGCGTTCTCCGGCGGCGACGACGGCGACCGGCCCGACGAGGAAGCACGGGCGGTCGCCGACGACGTCTCCTCGGAGGCGTCCGTCGTCGACACCGACCGAGAGGGCCTCCCGGACGCCGACGGCTACCTCGACGTCGCGGTCACGCAGGTCGACTACACCATCGAAGGCCGGGGCGCCGACGAGGAACCCATCATCCACGTCTTCGGCCGCCGACCCGACGACCAGACCGCCGTCCACGTGAAGGTGTACGGGTTCCAGCCGTACTTCTACGCGCCCGTCGAGAACGTGAGCGACGAACGCATCGCGGACTTCGACGGCCTCACCGGGTACGAGCTCGAGGACGAGGACGGCGAGCCCTTCGAGAGCATCCGCGGCGACGAACTCGCGAGGATATTCGGGCGGACGCCGCGGGACGTCGGGAACGTCCGCGACCACTTCGAGCACTACGAGGCGGACATCCTCTTCCCGAACCGCTTCCTCATCGACAAGGACGTCAAGAGCGGGCTGCGCGTCCCGAACGCGTGGAGCGACGACGGCTCCACCATCCGCGTCCACCACGAGGACGTCGCGGCGACCGAGGCGACTGTGACCCCGCGCGTGAACACGTTCGACATCGAGGTCGACGACCGGAACGGGTTCCCCGAGGACGGCGAAGAGGAGATCGTCTGCCTGACGAGCCACGACTCGTACCGCGACGAGTACGTCTGCTGGCTCCAGGTCGCCGACGAGACGGGGGCGACCGCGACCACCGAGGACCTCGACTACGACCCGATCCCCGACGAGATGGACTACCGCGTCGAGGTGTTCGAGGCGGAGGAAGCGATGCTCGCCGCGTTCCTCGACTACGTCACCGAGACCGACCCGGACGTCATGACGGGCTGGAACTTCGAGGACTTCGACGCGCCGTACTTCCTCGACCGGCTCGACGTCCTCCAGTCGCCGGCGCACGACCACGACCTGGACGCGAACCGGCTATCCAGAGTGAACGAGGTCTGGCGCTCCGGCTGGGGCGGCCCGGACGTCAAGGGCCGCGTCGTCTTCGACCTCCTCTACGCGTACAAGAGCCGGCAGTTCACCGAACTCGACTCCTACCGGCTGGACGCCGTCGGTGAGACCGAACTCGACGTCGGGAAGGAACGGTATTCGGGAGACATCGGCGACCTCTGGGAGCAGGAACCGAAGCGCTTGCTCGAGTACAACCTCCGGGACGTCGAGCTCTGCGTGGAACTCGACCGCAAGCAGGACATCGTCGCGTTCTACGACGAGGTCCGGACGTTCGTCGGCTGCAAGCTCGAGGACGCCCCGACCGCGGGCGACACCGTCGACATGTACGTCCTCCACAAGGTCCACGGCGAGTTCGCACTCCCCTCGAAGGGCCAGCAGGAAAGCGAGGACTACGAGGGTGGCGCCGTCTTCGACCCCATCACGGGCGTCAAGGAGAACGTCACCGTCCTCGACCTGAAGTCGCTGTACCCGATGTGCATGGTGACCGTGAACGCGAGCCCGGAGACGAAGGTCGACCCCGACGCGTACGACGGCGACACGTACGTCGCACCGAACGGGACGCACTTCCGGAAGGAACCGGACGGCATGATCCGCGAGATGGTCGACGAACTGCTGGGCGAACGCGAGAACAAGAAGGCGCTCCGGAACGAGCACGAACCCGGGACCGTCGAGTACGAGACCTACGACCAGCAACAGGCTGCCGTCAAGGTCATCATGAACTGCTTCTCGTCGGATACCGACGTCCTGACGCCCGACGGCGTCCGGAACATCCGCGACCTGGAAGTGGGCGACGAGGTGTACTCGCTCGACCCGGACTCGATGGAGATGGAGGTGAAGCCGGTCACGGAGACCCACGAGTACCCGGACTATCGCGACGAGATGGTGGACATCGAGACGAGCAAGGTCGACTTCAGCGTCACGCCGAACCACCGGATGCTCGTCCGGAAGGACGACACGAACGGGGCGTCGTGGGACGACTTCCAGTTCGTGGAAGCCGGCGACCTCAACGACTCGTCGCACTACGAACTCCCGCACGACTGGGACGGCCCAGACGGCGACCCGCTCGAAACCGTCGACCTCACCGAACTACTGGACGGCGACTATGAAGTCTGGTGCGACAACGACGTCCACGGGCACACGCTCAAAGCCGAGGTCGGGTACTATCCCGACAAGATGCAGAAGCAAGGCGAGCAGGGGACGGGGTACGTCTTCGACGCGGACGAGTTCGAAGAGCACCGCGAGTATCTCGACGAGCACTGTTCGAACTTCTACGTGCACGCGGAGCGCGGGCGGAAGTGGATTCCACGCTTCTACGGCGGCGACGACTTCCTCGAACTGCTCGCCTGGTACGTCACCGAGGGGAACGTCTACACGTCCGATGACGAGCAGTTCGGCGAGAACTTCAGGGGGAGCGCGACCACCGTCAAGATCGCTCAGGACGCGGTCGAGACCGAGGCGGTCGCCGACGGCGGCGAACTCGACGACCACTCGGCCATCGGCGACTTGCTCGACCGGATGGGGTTCGACGCGTACGTCGACGACCGCGGGTACCAGTTCACGTCGAAGCTACTCGGCGACTGGCTCACGACGGCGTGCGGTGGCGATAGCTTCGAGAAGCGGATTCCCGAGTTCGTGTTCGAACTGAGCCAGGAACAGAAGCAGCTGTTCCTCGACACCCTAATCGCGGGCGACGGCGACCGCCAGACCAACAGCTGGCGGTACACCACCTCCAGCGAACGCCTCCGCGACGACGTCCTGCGGCTCTGCACGCACCTCGGTCTGACCGCGAACGTCAACCGGGACAGCGGGTCGTGGCGGATCTACTGCACCGGAGGCGCGAAGAACAGCTTCCGGATGCACCGTTCCGGGGGCACCAGCACGGCCGAGGACGGCGCGTACTGCGTCACCGTCGAAGACAACCACACTTTGCTCGCCGGCCGGAACGGGAAGTTCCAGTTCGTTGGCCAGTCTCTGTACGGCGTTCTCGGCTGGGACCGGTTCCGCCTGTACGACAAGGAGATGGGCGCTGCAGTGACGGCGACTGGGCGCGACGTCATCGAGTTCACCGAGGAGTCCGCGAACGAACTCGGTCACGAGGTCGCGTACGGGGATACCGACAGCGTGATGATAGAACTCGGCCCTGACGTTTCGACCGAGGAGGCCATCGAGACGTCGTTCGAGATAGAGGAGCACATCAACGAGTCGTACGACGACTTCGCGCGCGAGAAGCTGAACGCGGAGTTCCACCGCTTCCAGATCGAGTTCGAGAAGCTGTATCGGCGGTTCTTCCAGGCGGGGAAGAAGAAGCGGTACGCGGGCCACATCGTCTGGAAGGAGGGGAAGGACGTGGACGACGTGGACATCACTGGTTTCGAGTACAAGCGCAGTGACATCGCGGCGGTGACGAAGGAGGTCCAGAAGGACGTCATCGAGCGCATCGTGTACGGCGAGGACCTGGAGAACATCCGGTCGTACGTGAGTGGCGTGATAGACGAGTTCCTGGCGGGCGAGTACAGCTACGACGAGATCGCGATTCCGGGCGGTATCGGGAAGAAGCTCGACAACTACGATACGGATACGGCCCAGGTTCGTGGGGCGAAGTACGCGAACCTCCTGTTCGGGACGAACTTCTCCAGTGGCTCGAAGCCAAAGCGCCTGTACCTGGAGAGCGTGCACCCGTCGTACTTCGAGCGCGTCGAGGAGGAGCTCGGGCTGGACCCGCGTGAGAATCCGCTCTACGGGGAGTTCAAGCGCGACCCGGACGTGATATGTTTCGAGTACGACGACCAGATTCCCGAGGAGTTCAGCGTGGACTACGAGAAGATGCTGGACAAGACCCTGAAGGGCCCGATTGCGCGCGTCATCGAGGCGTTGGACATGTCGTGGGACGAGGTGAAGACGGGCCAGGAGCAGACGGGACTCGGTTCGTTCATGTAGTGCCGTCGGGAGTCGGTGGTGGTGCGTTCGGGGCGGCCGTCGACGCCGTGCGCACTCACGGGATGAAACAGTAATACGCAGATAGTTTGCTTTTCGGGAAAGATTATTTCATGCAGTGCAAGCAGAACTGGTGGCGTTACGAAAGCTTGATGGGGCGGACACCCTAGGGTACACGTGATAAGAGGTTTCACAAATGGCACGACTCGAACTCAGCAACCTCCACGCGAAAGTGGCGGAGGACGACGGCGAGAAGATTCTCGACGGTGTCGACCTGGAAGTATTCTCCGGCGAGATTCACGCGCTCATGGGACCGAACGGCTCCGGGAAGTCCACGACAGCGAAGGTCATCGCGGGCCATCCGGCCTACGAGGTGACAGACGGCGAAGTGCTCCTGCACCTCGAAGAGGGTGACTTCGGCGAGGACTTCGAGATCGCCGAGGACAAGCGTACGTGGAACCTCCTCGAGCTCGAACCGAACGAGCGCGCGGCGCTCGGTATCTTCCTCGGGTTCCAGTACCCCGCGGAGATCGAGGGCGTCACGATGACGAACTTCCTTCGCACGGCACTCAACGCGAAGCTCGAGGAGCGCGAGGAGCTCTTCGAGGACGACGACGCCGAGGACGAAGCCGAAGAGGAGGACGTCGGCTACGAGACGTCCCCGATGGAGGGGAACGTCGACGAGGGCGAGGTCGGCGTCGCGGAGTTCCAGCAGCTCCTCCAGGAGAAGATGGAGCAGCTCGACATGGACTCGAAGTTCGCGCAGCGGTACCTCAACGCCGGGTTCTCCGGCGGTGAGAAGAAGCAGAACGAGGTCCTGCAGGCGGCCATCCTCGAACCGTCGATCGCGGTGCTCGACGAGATCGACTCCGGGCTCGACATCGACCGCCTCCAGGACGTGTCGAAGGGCATCAACGCGCTCCGCGACGAGCAGGGCACGGGCGTCCTCCAGATCACGCACTACCAGCGCATCCTCGACTACGTCGAACCCGATCACGTGCACGTGATGCTCGACGGGAAGATCGCGGAGTCCGGCGGTCCGGAGCTGGCGGAGAAACTCGAGGACGAGGGCTACGACTGGGTTCGCGAGCAGGTCTACGAGACTGCTTAACCGTCTGGCCAACCAAACAAGGATACATCAATCATGAGTTCAGATCAAGACCACCTCAAGCAGACCGACACCGAGAAGCGCTTCGAGTTCAAGAAGGAGGAGAGCTCGGCGTTCAAGGCGGAGAAGGGCCTCACGGAGGAGACCATCCGCGTCATTTCCGAGGACAAGGACGAGCCGCAGTGGATGCTCGACCGGCGTCTTCGCGCACTGAAGCAGTTCCACGAGATGCCGATGCCCGACGACTGGCCGGGCGCACCCGACCTGTCCGAGGTCGACGTGGACGAGATCGTTCCGTACATCCGCCCGGACGTGGAGACGCGCGGCGGCGTCGACGACTGGAACGACCTGCCGGACGAGATCAAGGACACGTTCGACAAGCTCGGCATCCCGGAGGCGGAGAAGAACGCGCTCTCGGGCGTCGGCGCGCAGTACGAGTCCGAGGTCGTGTACCAGAACATGCAGGAGCGCTGGGAGGAGAAGGGCGTCATCTTCTGCGACATGGACAAGGCCGTCCGCGAGCACCCCGAGATCCTCAAGGAGTACTTCATGACCAAGGCCGTGCCGCCGAGCGACAACAAGTTCGCGGCGCTGCACGGCGCCATCTGGTCGGGCGGGTCGTTCGTCTACGTCCCCGAGGACACGACGGTCGACATGCCGGTCCAGGCGTACTTCCGGATGAACTCCGACGGGATGGGGCAGTTCGAGCACACGCTCATCATCGCCGAGGAGAACTCCGAGGTGCACTACATCGAGGGCTGTTCCGCACCGAAGTACTCCGAGTTCAACCTGCACTCGGGTGGCGTCGAGGTGTTCGTGAAGGAGAACGCGCACGTCCAGTACTCGACGGTCCAGAACTGGTCGAAGAACACGTACAACCTGAACACGAAGCGCGCCATCGCGGAGGAGAACGCGACGATGGAGTGGGTGTCCGGGTCCATGGGGTCGAAGGCGACGATGCTGTACCCGTCGACCATCCTGAAGGGTCGCGGCGCCACCGACAACCACATCACGATCGCGTTCGCCGGCGAAGGCCAGAACATCGACACGGGCGCGAAGGTCTACCACAACGCGCCGGACACGAAGTCGACGATCGAGTCGAAGTCCATCAGTAAGGACGGCGGCCGCACGAACTACCGTGGCCTCGTCCACATCAGCGACGGCGCGGAGAACTCCTCGACGTCGGTCGAGTGTGACGCGCTGATGTTCGACAACGAGTCGACGTCGGACACGATGCCGTACATGGAGATCCAGGAGTCGAAGGTCGACGTCGCGCACGAGGCGACCGTTGGAAAAATTGGCGACGAGGACGTCTTCTACCTCCAGTCGCGTGGACTGGACGACGACGACGCCAAGCAGATGATCGTCGCCGGCTTCATCGAACCGATCACGGAGGAACTGCCGATCGAGTACGCGGTCGAACTGAACCGCCTCATCGAACTCGAGATGGAGGGTAGCCTCGGGTAACTCCCGGGAGGAGACAATGAGTACGCAGGTACACGCGAACCTCACACGAGAGCAGGTGGAACAGATCTCCGCGGACCTCGACGAGCCGGAGTGGCTCACCGAGACCCGCGTCGAAGCGCTCGAGGCGCTCGACGACCTCGACATGCCGGACGTCATCCGGACGCCGGGTCGCGACTGGACGAACCTTCACGCGCTCGACTTCGAGACGCTGGTCGACCCGCTGAACGCGGCCGAGGACAAGGACCGCGTGAGCGACGAGGGTATCGAGGTGCTGGAGTGGTCGGAGGCGCTCGCCGAGCACGGCGACCTCGTCGAGGAGCACTTCGCGAGCGTCGTCGACCCCGAGGAGAACTACCTCACGGCGCTGTCGACGGCGCTTTTCTCCGCGGGCACCGTCATCTACGTCCCGGAGGGCGTGGACGCGGAGGACGTGAAGATCCGGACGCAGATGAACAGTCGGTCGCTGTTCAACTACACGCTCGTCGTCACCGAGGAGTCCTCGTCGGTGACGATCCTCGAACGGCAGTCCACCGGCGACGACGTCGAGGGCGAGCGCTACTACAGCGGCATCGTCGAGGTCGTCGCGGGCGAGAACTCTCGCGTGCAGTACGGCGCGCTCCAGAACCTCGACGAGGAGACGTACAACTACACGCTGAAGCGCGGGCACGCCGACACGTACGCGACGGTCGACTGGATCGAGGGGAACATCGGCTCTCGGTTGACGAAGTCGAGCGTCGAGACGTACCTCAAAGGTGACTCGTCGGAGACGAAGACCGTCGGTGCGTTCTTCGGGCACGACGACCAGCACATCGACATCGCGGCGCGCGTCTGGCATCAGGGCGAGCACACGACCGCGGACCTCGTGACGCGGGGCGTCCTCGACGACCAGGCGCGCTCGGTGTACGAGGGCGTGCAGGACGTCGGGACGGACGCGTGGGACACGAGCTCGTACCAGCGCGAGAACACGCTCATGCTCTCGGACGAGAGCGAGGCGGACGCGTCCCCGAAGCTCATCATCAACAACCACGACACCGAGGCGTCGCACTCGGCGACGGTCGGACAGGTCGACGCGCAGGACCTGTTCTACATGACCTCGCGTGGCGTGCACCCGCAGGTCGCGAAGAACATGCTCGTCGAGGGCTTCTTCGTGCCGGTGCTCGACGAGGTCGACGTGGACGAGCTCCGCGACGACCTCGAGGAACTCGTCGCGGAGCGCCTTCGCGAGTAAGGACCCACACCTCTTCCTTGCGGTTCTCTCTCTTACGTCCGTCAGCTTGACGTGGGGCTTTCGCGTCCGTTCGTTCATGACCGACGCCGACTGCGTCTTCTGCGACATCGTCGCAGGCGAGGCGGACGCGCTCGTCGTGGACGAGACCGCTGAGACGCTCGCATTCTCCCCCCTGGACCCGTTTGCACCCGGGCACGTCCTCGTGATTCCGAAAGCCCACCACGAGTCGCTGTTCGACGTCCCCGCTGACGCACTCGCGACCGTGACCGAGCACGCGCGAACGCTCGCTCGGCGCTTGCGCGGCGGCGAACGCGGGTTCGACGGCGCGAACCTCTTCAACGACAGCACGTCCTACCAGTCCGTCCCGCACCTCCACCTGCACGTCGTCGGGCGACGCGCCGACGATCCCGACCTCTTCCCCGAGACGGGCTACGACGGCGACCGCGAGGACGCGCACGACGCAGTCACCGCAGCACTCGAAGCCGACGGAGACCGCGACGCGTCGGCGAACGAGAGGGAGAGCGTTAAGTGACCGGCTCCCGGACGTGCGTGTATGAGTTTGGGACAGCGCATCACCGACGACCACCAGCTCGCGCGCCTCCTCCAGATCGGCGTCGTGCTGGAGGAGGTCGTCGAATCCCGCGCACACCACCACCTCGACTCCTTCGACGCCGGCGACCGGGACCCAGCGGTCGAGGCGTTACTGGAGGACGCCGCCGACGAATCCGCGGCTCACCGCGACCGACTGGAGGCGCTCGTCGCCGACCTGAACGCGGAGACCGTGCCCTACGAGGAGATCAACGCACTCGTCGAAGCGCAGTACGCCCAGACCGCGCCGGAGGACTTCGACGACCTGCTGTACGACCAGTTGTGTAACGAGGAGACCGCGTACAAGTTCTACGACGACCTCATCGAGGCGATCGAGGCGAGCGACACCGAGTTCAGTATCGACCGCGAGCGCGTCATTGGCGTGCTCGTGGAGATCCGCGAGGAGGAAGCCGAGGGCGTCGAGGAGGTCACGGACCTGATGGAGGCCAACCGATGAACACCGCAGAACAGTACCTGAAAGCGATATATCTGGCGCAACGCATCGAGAATGGTCCGGCGGCGACGGGGATGCTCGCGGACATGCTGGAGGTGTCGCCCGCGAGCGTCAACGAGATGATTGGGAAGCTCGAGGACCGCGGGCTCGTCGACCACGAGAAGTACAAGGGGGCGACGCTCACCGACGAGGGCATCCGGCGGGCCGAGGACGCCCTCCAGACGTACTGCATCATCGAGCGGTTCCTCGCGAACGTCCTCGAGGTCGAGGACTTCCGCGGGGAGGCGACGGCGCTCGAAGCGGTCATCGACGACACGGTCGCCGAACGGCTGGATACGATCATCGACCGGCGCAGCGAGTGCCCGGACTGTTTCGACGCGGACGCGGACAAGTGCGAGTACCTCACGGTGCCCGCGGACCCCGCGGACTGAGCGGGGTGGACGCCTCGGGGCGTTCTACTGGACCTGTTCGACGAGCCAGTCGACGTGCGTTTCGAGCATGCTTCGACCACCGGGTGTGAGGTCGTAGACGTCGTGGACGCCCTCGGTCTCCACCTGGACGTGACCGGCGTCGACGAGCGCGTCGAGCGCGCCGTAGAACGTCTTCGGTTCGATGTGCTCGTCGTAGTGCGTTTCGAGCGACGTCTTGAGTTGCTGGCCGCGGCGCGGTTCGGCGGCCAGGAGTGCGAGGACGTCGCGACGCATCCCGCTCTGGACGTACTTCGTCATGGCACCCGATACGCGAGCGTCGCCCGTGGGCGTTGCGGTCCGCGCTCGCTCGACGCCGCCGACGCGTCGCCTTCCTGCTGGCTCTGGAACCGCTGGAGTCGACTCCGGGACCGCTGGGGTTTCGTACCCGTGGACCGAACGCTCTCGCATGACCGACGACGCTGCTGTCGACGGGGAGACCGAAGCGAGCGCGAACGGGATCACGGCGCGGTACTCGCTGACCGAGGGCGAGCGCGTGCTCGTGTTCGAGCGCGACGGCCGGACCGCGGTCGTCGCGCAGAATCGCGACGGGTACGCGATGCTGAAGGTTCGAACGGGCGTCGACGGCGACGAACTGGAGCGCTACTACGGGTTCGACATGGCGCTCGACCACGTCGCCGAACGCCTCGGCGTGCGCGAGCACGACCTCCCGATCCCGGACGCGAGCGCCGACATGGGGATGTAGTGAGAGCGAACTCGCGGACCGGGACCGAGTGCCGACGTCAGGCGGCGACGGCGTACACCATCAGGAGTCCGAAGTAGAGCACGATGAGCGCGACGGCGGCCTTCAAGCGATACCGGCGTATCTCCGCGTTCTCCGCGAGGTACGCGGTCTCGAACGCCTCCTCCTCTTCGGACGTGCAGACGTCGTAGTGCTGGAGGCCGACGTGGAGCGCGACGCGGTCCTCGCGGGTGAACGGCCGGTCGCAGTACGGGCACTCGTGGACGGTCGCGTCCGCCGGGACGCTCGTCGGCACGGCCGTCGCGGTGTCGCTTGCTGGCGCATCGGTCGCGTCGACGTCCGTCTGTGGTGTCGTCATTGGTCTAGAGGAACGGTGGCGTGACGGTCGGTTGGGAGACGATCCAGAGGCTGAGCGTGGTGTACGCGATCATGACGGCGACGAACGCGTACTGTGCGCGCACCGCCTGGAGGCGTTCGGGGAACACCTCGAAGCCGATAGCGTGTGCGACCCAGACCGCGAGCAGGTGCCCGACGAGGATGGCGGTGATTGCGACCCCACCGAAGAACGTCGGGAGGACGAACAGCTCCGGGGCCGGTGGTGCGGTCGGGGCGGCGAGCGCGGTCGCGAGCGGGAGCGACAGCGACACGAAGAAGCCGAGGTAGTGCGCGAGGTGGTAGCCGGCGGCGATGGCGAGCAGGGGTGGTGCGAACCGGCGCGCGAGTTCGTCGACCGCGACGAACGTGTCACCGGTCCGGCGGGCGCTCCGGGCCGCCCACCGGTAGACGCCGACGAACGCGAGGAACCCGAGCGCGTACGCGACGGCGTATATGAGGACGCCTGGAACACCCGGGGCGTGAACGGCCTCTGCGATGGTCCGCCAGGCTGGCGTGGCGACGAACCCGTCGTACGTCGTCGCGAACACGAGCGCCACCACGAACGCGACACCGCCCGCGTCGGCGAGCGGCGCCCGGTCGGTCGCACCGTCGTCGCCGCCAGCGCGCGCCGTCCCGGCGGCGGTCTCGACGAGGCCGGCGCCCGGAACCCGGAGGACGACGCCGTCGTCGGTCCGAGCGAACGGCGCGACGCGACCGTAGTGGTCGAACGCTCGCGCGACCGGGTCGGCGTTCGCGAACCAGTCGTCGACGCCGAAGACGACCGCACCGGCGACCGTCACGACGCCGTACGCGGTGATCGCGCCGGCGAGCATCGCGGCGTCCTCGGCGAGCGGGAGCGCCACCTCCGCGAACACTAGCGCGAGCAACCCGACGACCGCAGGCCACGCTCCCCAGGCCGCGGGGTACCCGCGGTCGAGGGACGGGAGCGTTCGCGCGACCGTCCGGAACGGGTTCAGTGCCGGCCACGTGTTCCCGACGAGGTACAGCGTCATCACGTACCCCGCCCACCAGCCGACCCAGACGACGAGGATCGCGAGGTTCTGCTGTGGGTCCGCGGGCGCGACGTCGAACGCAGCGCCGAAGCCGAACGCGAGCACGGCGAGCAACCCGAGGAGGCCTACGAGCGGCGCGACGACCGTCCGGAGCACGCGCGGGACCGCGGCGAGCACTCGTGCGTGGTCGTGACTCCGACGGACGAACGTCCGGTCGGTCGCGAACGTCGCCAGGAGGAACGACGCGCCGACGACGCCGCCGCCGGTCGCGAGGAACAACCACGTCGGTATCGACAGCGAACCCGAGGACCCGCGGAGCGCGGCGCCGTGCGCGCTGACCGTGCCGGCTGCGAGAACGAGGGCGACGACTATCGAGACGGAACGACGAACGCGAGTCATGGCGGACCGACTCAGAGCGCGGTCGCGCCGATGTAGATCGCGGCGACGAGGAAGATCCAGACGACGTCCACGAAGTGCCAGTAGAGCGCCGCCGTCTTCACGGAGACGTGCCGTTCAGCGGAATACTGGCCGCGGAGGCCACGCACGAACACGATACCGAGGAGGACCGCGCCGAGCGTGACGTGCAGGCCGTGCAGCCCCGTGAGCGCGTAGAACGCGCTCGCGAACGGGTTCGAGTAGATGACCTCACCGCCGGCGATAGCGGCCGGGGTGAAGTTCTTCACGGCGAGGAACTCGTAGTACTCGTACACCTGCCCGCCGATGAAGATGATGCCCATGAGCAGCGTGGCGCCAAGCAGCGTGACGAAGCGCTTCCGGTTCCCGTTCCGGAGCGCCACCTCGCTGAAGTGCAGGACGAAACTGCTCGCGATCAGGAGGAGCGTGTTGAAGATGACGAGGCTCCCGAAGACGTCCGGGATCTCCCCGAGGCCGCCAGCCTGGATGAAGAAGAAGTAGATGAACCCGGCGCTGAACGTCGCGATCTCGCTCCCGAGGAACGCGTACATCCCCCAGACGAGCTTGGATTCGCTCTGCTCGGACTTGTGGCGCTGCCAGAAGCTCGCGACGAACCCGTGGTAGAGCCAGCCGAGGATACCGAACACGAACAGCCCGATGCTTCCGATGCTGACCGCGGCCGCGGTCCCCATGCCGATCCCGAAGCCGCCGCGGGCGGCGAGGAGGAACAGTGCTGCCCCGACGTAGATACCGGAGCCGCCGATGGCGGTGACGAACGGCCACCAGGAGGCCTCCCCGAACCCGCGCGGGAAGTCCTCCACGGCCGGCAGGTGGCCGCCGTGTCCGTGGTCGCCTGCGTCTTCCGTTGCTGACATAGACGACGCTTGCAAGTCCACTACTAAAAATCCATCCAAGCGCCCGCGCCGGAGCCGACCGGGTCCACGCCACCCCGGTCGGCCCGGGGGGAACCGCTGTGCGTGCCGGCCGGAGCACTGATTGGGGCCCGGACGGAACGCGACGGTCGTGCGAGAGGAACGCGACACCGCCTCCGGAGACGGCTCGTTGCGGCCGCGACCGTGGACGACCGCGGGCGACGACGTCGTGGTCCGCCCGTTCGGGTACGTCCACGACGACCCCGTGCTCGTCCAGCTCCCCGACCGCGACGTCTGGCTCGGGAACGTCCACGCGGCCGACGCGACGCGACACGACCGGTCGTTCGACCACGTGCTCTCGCTCACGCGCGAGCGACAGCCGGCGACCACCCACCATCATCCGTTCGCGGACGACCGCGGCCACGACGCCGCCGCGTTCCGCGCGGCCGTCGACACCGCCAGAACCCTCCTCGACACCGACGACGCCGTCCTCGTGCACTGCAAGGCAGGAATCTCGCGTAGCGCCGCGGTGCTCGCCACCGCGCTCGCCGCCAGCGACGACCAGTCCTTCGGGGACGCACTCGAGTTCGTCCAGCGCGCACGCCCGGTCGCCACCCCGCATCCAGCGCTCGTGCTGACCGCCGTCACCTACCTCGCAGCGACCCACGACGACCAGTGAAGACCCCAGGCGTCACGGCTCGCGGAGCGCAGCCGACACTACGGAGAGGCGCGGAGAGAAGCGAACCGAAGAGAAGCGAACCGGAGCGGAGAGCAGCGAGAACGGCGACGTGATTCGGGTCCGTCAGGCCGCGCGCGCGGCGAGCGAGCCAGCCGACGCGTCGACGCTCGACGCCACGACCGAAGCGGTGTCGTCGCCCGCGTCAGTCCCCGACATCGACGAACTCGAGTTCCCGTCCGGGTTCCACTCGCAGGTCTCCTCCTGCGCGTTCCAGGACTTGTTCGTCGTCTCCTCGCAGATGGCGGAGATCTCGTCCAGCATCGCCTGCCGGTCCTCCACGACCTGCACCTCGAACATCATCCCGGAGTGCCCGGTCCCGCAGTACTCCGCGCAGTACCCCTGGTAGGTCCCCGTCTGCGTCGCGGTCGTCTTCATCCACGCGACCTTCCCGGGGACGGCGTCGTGCTTCAGGCCGAGCGACGGTGCGTGGAACGCGTGCAGCCAGTCCTCGGTTGTGAGACTGAAGTACGTCGGCTGGCCCTTCGCGAGGTAGAGGGGCTGCTGGGTGGCGTCCGTCGTCACGTTGTACTCGGGGTAACTGAACGTCCACCCGTACCGGTACGCGGTGACGTTCACCTGCTCCTCGGTGTCCGCCGATATCTCGGGGTCGTCGGGCGTGATGACGGAGTCGTCCGCCATCGTGATGCTCGCGGAGATACCGACGAACAGGAGGACTGCGGCGGTCGCGATGGTCCACGTGATCTCCAGACGGCGGTTCTCTCGCGTCGGCTTCGCCTCGTCTTGGTCCTTGTACTTGAACACCGTGTAGATGAGGACCGCTTCGACGAGGACGGTGATGGGGATGGCGACGACGAGGAGTTTCTCGTTGAGGCTCGTGATAGCCGCGTCCGAACTCGACGCCTGCGCCGCGACGGGCTGTGCGGCGAGCGCGAGGCCGGCGAGTGCGGCCAGCAGCCTCGATGTGATCCGCTCTCTATCCATGTATACCGGTGCTTTGGATTTCGGGGTTAAATATGTGGCTAATGCCCATCGAGGGGGCGAAAGCGGCGGGTTGAAATACGCGGAGTCCGACTGTTCGGCTAGTGACTCGACGGTACCCGACACCGGTCGGTTCGCACGGCCGATTCAGTGGGTTGCTCGCCGCGACCGCGATCGGCGTGTATCTGCTGGTGGTCGTGGGGGCGACGACGACGCTCACGGATGCGGCGGCGTCGTGCCCGACGTGGCCGGCGTGTAACGGGCAGTTCCTGCCGTCGTTCTCGGAGCCGCTGCTGGTGGTGGCGTGGGCGCATCGCGTCGTCGCGCTCGCCGTCGCGGCGCTCGTCGTCGCGTCGGCCGCGGTGGCGTGGCTCGGCGATGCGACGGTTCGCGTTCGCGCGCTGCTGGCGGTCGCGGCGGTGACGTACATCGTGCAGGTCGGGGTGGGTGCGGTGGCGGCGACGTCGGGGACGCCGACGACGCTGTCCGCTATCCACCTCGTCCTGGGCGTGTTCATCTTCGGGCTCGTCATGCTCGCGCTCTCGTGGACGCTGGAGACGGAGACGGCGACGGACGAGGACTGGGAGGCGATGGACGAGCCCGAGCCAGTCGAGGTCGACGAGGGTGACCGGCCGCCGGTGCCGTCGGCGTTCGTGCCGCGCGCGAAGGCGACGGTACTCGCGTACGCTCGGATGACGAAACCGCGCCTGATGTGGTTGCTGTGTCTGGTCGCGGCCGCGGGGATGGCGCTCGGGTCGACGGTCGGCGAGGCGCTGACCGTGGAGACGGTGCTGTTGACGCTCGGCGGTGGCGTGCTCTCCATCGGGTCGTCGGGGACGTTCAATCACGTCCTGGAGCGGGACGTCGACGAGAAGATGGAGCGGACCGCGGACCGGCCGCTCGCGTCCGACCTCGTCCCGGTGTCGCACGCGCTCGCGTTCGGCGTCGTGCTGGGTCTGGCGTCGCTCGCGTTGTTCGCCAGCGTCAACCTCCTCGTCGCCGTCCTCGGGTTGACCGCGATCGTGTTCTACAGTATCGTGTACACGCTCGTCCTGAAACCGAACTTCGTGTCGAACACGGTCATCGGTGGGGCCGCGGGCGCGCTCCCGGCGCTCATCGGGTGGGCGGCGGTGACGGGCGGCCTCGGGATTCCGGGCGTGATGCTCGCGGTCGTCATCTTCCTGTGGACGCCCGCGCACTTCTACAACCTCGCGCTGGCGTACAAGGAGGACTACGCACGCGGCGGGTTCCCGATGATGCCCGTCGTGGAGGGTGAAGCGCCGACGCGGAAGCACATCCTCTGGTACATCGCGGCGACGCTCGTGAGCGCGGGCGTGCTCGCGGTCGTCGCGGACCTCGGGCTCCTGTACGCGCTGACGAGTGCGACGCTCGGGGGCGTGTTCGTGTACTTCGCGGTCCAACTGCATTACGAGCAGACGGAGGCGGCCGCGTTCCGGGCGTTCCACGCGTCGAACGCGTACCTCGGCGCGCTCCTGCTCGCCGTGGTCGTGGACGCGCTGGTCCTGTAGGATGACGTCGCGTCGCGCGGGACTCGACGGTTGCCGGGGGTGTTTCGAGCGATGAGCGCGGAGCGCGTCGCTCGGCACCTGCCGGGTATCCGAGGGTTCTCGCTCGGGCTGGCGGTCCTCACCGCGGAGGTGCTCGTCCTCGGCCTGCATCTCGCGTCGTCGTCCGCGTCGTACACGGACCCGTTCGCGCTCGCGTATCCGTTCGTGTGGGTGAACGCGGCACTGCTCGGGGTCTGGTTCGCGGACGTGCCCGATGCGGACGGGCGTCGACGGCTCGCTGCGGGTGCGGTCGCGGGCGGCTATCTCCTGGTGCTCGCGTACTTCGGTGGCGTGCTCTCGCCGGGGTACGGGCTCGTCGGTGGCGCGGACACGGCGTCGCCGGGCTGGTACGTCTCCTCGGGGCTGCCGCCGGGGTACGGGCCGGCGGCGGTGTACGAGTCAGCGCTCGCGACGGTCGTCCTGGTCCCGTACAAGCTCGTGGGGTACGCGACGCTCGCGTACCTCGTGTACGGGACGGTCGTCGACGCCGCCCGGACCGGCGTCGCGGGCGTCCTCGGGCTCCTGTCGTGCGTGTCGTGCTCGTGGCCGGTGCTCGCGGCGCTCGTCTCCGGGGTCGCGGGCAGTGGGTCTGCGGTGGCCGCGGCGACGATGGACCAGTCGCTGGGGTTGTCGACGGTCGTGTTCGTCGTCACGGTCGCGCTGCTGGCGTGGCGACCGACGTTCGGGTGACCGAGCGAGCGCCGAGGTCGGGCGTCCGCGAGCGCTCGCAGCGGGTGGCGAATGTTGACACCGTCCGTCATGCTTAGGTGGCGTGGTCGCTTTCGCCGCAGTACATGGTCGCACAGACGATGGATCGAGTTCCACACGAGCAGTTCTAGAACGATTCTCCTGACTGGAGGTGAGCGGACGTGTCGGTGACTGAGACCACTGAGCGACGGCTGGCTCGAACCGGCGTGGACGCGCTGGCGGTGAAGCCCGCGGAGTGCGACGTCTCGCGTGCACTCGACGTGGACGTCGACGCGGTGACGATCGACTACGAGGGCCGCGAGCACGTACCCGATGCGAGCGTGCTCCGCGAGCTCGCGGACGCGAGGACGCTTCGGGTGACGACGCCGGTCCGCGCGACCGGGTTCGACCCGACGGGGGACGACTCGCTCGACGACTCGCTCCCGGCTGGGGCGGGGCGCGTGCTCGTCGCGGGCCACGGCGCGTACCTCGACGAGGACGAGCAATCCCGGAGCGTCGCCGACCGGCTCGGGGCGGCGGTCGCGAAGCACCCCGACGCGTGGGTGGGGACGGAGTCCGTCGAGCGCGTCGCGCTCGCGACGGGCGCGACGCAGTTCGAGCTCCTCTCGCGGTCGACGCTCCGGGAGGTCCGTGCGCTCCGCTCGGCCGGGTTCGACGGCGAGGTCGCGGTGTACGCGCCGACGGTCCTGACCGACGACGAGGACGCGGTGCTGGACGCGGTCGGCGCGTACGCGGCGCGCCGCGGCCCCGTCCGACGCGCGCTCCCCGAGCCCGAGGACGGGCGCGAGTCGGTCGCGACTGACGCGTCGGCGACGGGACGCGCTCGCGACGTGCTCTCGAAGGCGGTGCGCGATTACGCGCTCGTCGGCGACGTCGCGACGGTCCGTGAACGCGTCGCCGACCTGCACGACGTCGGCGTCGACCACGTCGTCGCCTATCCCGCTCGCGGCCTCGAGCACGTCAGCTGACGGTCGTCGACGGCGACCGCGATTCGATTCGGTCGCGTCGACACCGAGCGTTTTTCGGCACCACCGCTCCCAGCCCTGGGTATGGAACTCGCGACGCACACGACGACGACGGCCGCCGACGCGTTCGACGACGTGGAGGTGGCGGTGGTGCCGACGGGGAGCGTCGAACAGCACGGCCCGGCGCTCCCGCTCGGCACCGACCTCTACGCCGCGACCCACGTCGCCGACGCGGTGAGCGAGCGCGACGACGTCGCGCTCGCCCCGCCGATTCCGGTGGGCGTGAGCGCGCATCATCGACAGTTCCACGGGACGCTGTCGGTGACCCCGGAGACGTTCGAGGACTACGCGTACGACGTGGTGGCGAGTCTCGCCGAGCACGGCGTCCGGAAGGCCGTGTTCGCGAACGGCCACGGCGGGAACACCGACGCGTTGACCGGGGCGGCGCGGCGGCTCCGCGAGCGCGACGTGGCGTTCGCGACGCCGTGGAACTGGTGGTCGAACCTCGACGGCCTCGAAGCCGAGTTGTTCGACGTCGACGGCATCACGCACGCCGACGCGATGGAGACGAGCATGATGCTGTATCTGACCGAGCACGTCCGCGAGGAGAACCTGGAGGCGGCGGAGGCGGGCGCGGCCGACGGCTGGGGCGAGACCGTCCACGGTGCGCCGGTCGGGTTCGACACGGTGGACTTCTCCGAGTCGGGAGCGGTCGGCGAGCCGACGCGGGGGAGCGTCGAGGCGGGCGAGGCGCTGTTCGAGAAGGCCACGGCGGAACTGGGCGCGCTCTGCGACTGGCTCGCGGCGCAGGACTTCGCGGACCTCCGGCCGGAGGCGCACCGATGACGCGCTCGGTCGCGGTCCTCGGCGCGGGCGCGCTCGGCGCGACGGTCGCGTTCGACCTCGCGTTCGCCGACGAGGACGCCGACGGCGAGGCCGTGGACGTGACCCTGTTCGAGGCCGGGTCGGTCGCGGACGGCTCCACGGGACGTGCTGCGGGCGTGTGCTACAACGCGTTCGCGGAGGACGTGGACGCCGAGATCGGAGCGCGCGCCATCGAGCGCTTCCGGACGTTCGACGAGGTCGGCGAGTTCGAGTTCCACGAGTCGCCGTACGTCTGGCTCGCCAGGGAGGGCGACGACGACCGCGAGCACGCCATCCGCGAGCAGCTCCCGCGCATGCAACAGCACGGCGTGACGGCGGTGCGGATGGAGACGGAGGAGTTCGCCGAACGGTTCCCGAGCGTTCGGAGCGACGACGTCGCAGTGGCGGCGGTCGCGGGCGCGGCGGGCTACACCACGCCGGCGTCGTACGCGCGGACGCTCGCAGTGCTCGCGAAGCGCCAGGGCGCGGACCTGCACCAGCAGACGCCCGCGAGCGTCGAGACCGACCCCTTGAGGGTGAACGACGAGGCGTTCGACGACGTCGTCGTCGCGACGGGTGCACACACGAAGCGGGTCCTTGCAGACGCCGGGTACAGCATCGCGATGAAGCCGTATCGCGTGCAGGCGGCGACGTACGCGACGGAGTACGACGGCCCGATGGTGTACGACGCCACCGACGGGTTCTACCTCCGGCCGCACGTCGACGGCCTGCTCGTCGGGAACGGCACGGAGGAGCGCGAGGCCGACCCCGACGGGTACGACCGGGACGCGAACGACGGGTTCGCGGAGTCGCTGCAGTCGCGCGCCAGCGAGCGAACGAGCGCCATCGAGGACGCCCGCATCACGGACGCCTGGGCGGGCCTGTGTACGGCGACGCCGGACCGCGACCCGCTCGTCGGCGCGCTCGACGACGGCCTCTACGTCGGCACCGGCTTCCAGGGCCACGGCTTCATGCGCGCACCAGCGATCGGCGAATCGCTCGCAGAACAGGTCCTCGGCGAGGACGACGGCATCGACCCCTTCGACCCCACGCGCTTCACGGGCGACGAGGAATTCGACGTCGTCGAAGGAATGCTCGTCGACGACCGCTGAGAGAACCGCAGGTAGGAGAACCCGAGGGTGTCATAGCGCTCTTCTCACAGCCACAGTGAGCGACAGCGCAATTCGTTATGTACAGAGTGTGTACAGAGTGCCCGTGTATTGGGTGCTGCATTTGCTTGCGGCGGCCGTGGTGACGATGGCGCTCGTGCCGACTGCGGTGGTGAGTCCGTGGAGAACTGTGCGACGGTCCATGGGAGCATTATCCTCCATGGAAATCACGAATAGCAACTACGGATTTGACATCCTCCCCGCCCTGAAGGGCGAGGATTCCCGAGCGTTGGGATATTAAGGTTCGCAACCCGCCTGTTCGCTCGGTGCGAAACGCCCCGAGGTTTGGTTGAACAGGTAGGCTACTGGCCGTGCCAAACCACCGTTACTCATATCCCCCGTAGGAGGATTCTGAGTTATCTTTCTGCGGATGTTTACTGCACCATTCACGTCTGCGTTCATCGTCGCTCCGCACGATTCACAGACGTACAATCCACGCTCCACACGGCTCGCGTCACGCCTCCGACCGCAACACGAACACGTCTTGCTCGTATCTCGCTCTGAAACGCGGTCAACGAGGATGCCGTGTTCCTCAGCCTTGTATTCCAGCAGGTTCGTGAAGCGGTCGAACTCCCACCCATGGAGTTTCTTATTCCCGCGCTTCCCCCAGTTACGAGACTCGCCGTTCTCATCCTCTCGAATCTTCCCTAAGTCACCGATAGCGATGCGACCGACTGCGTGGTCGATGCACTGCTCAACGACATGCTTGGCGAGCGCGTGCAGGAAATGGTCTTTCCGACGCGAGAGTTTCTGACGGGCACGAAGCGCACGACGTGACGGGCCCTTTTTGCCTTCCGTATCGTACTCGTCACGGGTGAAGTAGTGTTTGTCCTGCTTCAGCACGTTCCCCGGATACAACTCCGAATCACCATCATCGTAGGCGATGGTGAGGTAGTTGCTGAT
>NZ_JAJCVI010000007.1 GCF_020567525.1 Halorubellus salinus | reverse complement strand
CCAGCCAGGCCTCGTCCTGTGCCTCACTGACACAGTACGCGCGTTTGATGAATTCGAAGGCGTCATCGCGCGTGATGAGGTCGCGTTCAAGCGCTTCGTTGAATCCGTCGTACATATACAGTCGTTTCTCGGTTTCGTCTTCGTACAACGCATCATAGTGCTGGAGGAACAGCCCCACGAGGAGGCCTGGCATCGTCCGATCGATAGCGAACTGTGCCCATCGCTCGAGTGGGGTGGCCTCGACGAGGAGGTCTTGATATCGATGGTAGTGCTCGAAGCGAGTGTAATGTGAGCGGTCCCGTGCTCGCATCGCGTTGAATAACACGAAGACGGTCCCGGTGTGGTCGCGGCCGACCCGGGAATATGCCTGGATGTATTCTGCAGTGTTGCGTGGCATCCCGAAGAACGAGATGAAATTGAACTTATCGACGTCGACCCCATGAGAAATCATGCTTGTAGCGATGACGACGTCGATTGGGTCAGTGGGGTCATCGGCCTCGAGACGAGAGAGCGCATCTCGGACAACGTCCATGTCCGTCTCGCCGGTCAGCGCCACTGATGTAAGACGGTGATAGGGGTCGCCATATGCGTCGAGTTGGCGGTTTATCATGCGGCGGACCGACCGCTGGAGCATGTCGCTGTTTCGCTTCGCGATATTATACGAGACTTGGATGCGATACTCTTCGAGAAGCTCCTGGAGTATCGACCGACGTTCGTCCTTTTGCGATGGCAGGTCGAGTGGTCCTCCGAGATCTGTGTCACTGATGTCGAGCATCTCCGCGTGGAGAGCATCAGGGTTGGCCTGGAACTCCTGGATTATCCGTGCCCGTTCCCGGATGATGGTGTTGATGGCGAGGGTCCGGGAGACTGTCCGTGGGATTGCGCCGACCATCCGCCGGCCGAGTTCGTGAGGGTCTTCGTAGGCGTAGAAGGATTGATGTAAGCGAGGTCCGGGGGTCGGGAACGTATTGGATTCTTTCCAATACAGTGCGTTGACCTGGCTCTCAGCGCCCTTGATGGTGGCTGTGGCGGCGACGACCTTCATGTCCCACTCACCGTCGCTGTATCGGTTGATGAGTTCCTGAATGAAGGTCTCGTAATGTGAGTCGAAGGCGCCGAATTCCTCTCGAAGCAAGTGCAGCTCGTCTTGAATCAGTATCGACGGCGGATCCGTAGACCCCGCTGCTTCTGTGTGGTCGTTCGAACAGGAGTAATCGGAGCCATAGCTGTTCTCATCGGCGACCAAGCATTCTGATTCGCCACTATAGCCGTGCTCGGGACAGTGTGTTTTGACTTGGCCGAAGAGAGTGCGCATCCGGCGTTGCCAGCCGAGAATCGCAATCTTGTCGATGGTACTGACGACGAAGGTCGGGGTGTGTCGATACACCTCATCATCGGTGATATAAATCGGGAGTTCTGCACTCTCACCCCCTTGGCGAGCGACTTCATCGCAGTCGGGATTCCGGCATTCATGGATAATCCGCATCCGTTCCAGATCGCCTGTTATCTCGACGCTTTCGTTCCCACAATATGGGCACTCGGGGACAGTGAGCCATTCGTCCTTTGCCTCATCGTCCTCGATTGCTTTTTGCACATTGTTCGTGTCTGCTCCGGTGAAGTTCTTATTGTAGGTCTCGTTAGGTGTGTTCTGTTTCCCGACGAAGTACCCGACGCTGAATTCGTCACCCTCCATCTCTGGGTGGTCGCGTCGCACGGTCTCTGCGTGACAGAGGACGTCAGCGATGCGTTGGAGTTGTTGCAGGGAGAGTAATCGAAGGGGGAACTTGGTCAAGGCAGTCATGCCAAAGTCTTTCCCGCGGAGTCGATCATGGAATGCGGTGAAGGTCACCAGTCCAAGATAGGCTTCGGTCTTTCCACCCCCGGTTGGGAAGTAGATGACGTCGCCGATATCGAGTGCATCGTCGATGTCCCGGTCAGGCTCGGCCTGGGCGACGATATCTGGTATCGCCATGACGATGAAGACAATCTGGAACAGTCGCCAGTGATTGAACCCGAGCCGGTGGAAGGTACGATTGAGCGCGCGGAAGGCTTTTTCAACACGCTCGTCGTCTTGGATGAGTTCTCGACCTTGGTTGAAGCGGTCACGTTCGGCCTCGAACTCCTCAAGCATCTTCTCGAACTCTTCTCTTGCGGGCTTGGTCTTCGCGTCGGTCAGGACCTCGTCTTCGAGTTCGGTGTATTGCTCGTGCGCGAGCGCCATCTCGGATTCGATGTTTCCAAGTATCGAATCGATGTCGCCGTCGGCGAGCGCTTCAAAGGGCGCTTCGACGGTCTCACGGGAGAGATACTTCGGTTGTTGGTATACTGGAACGGTGGTGGTTCGGATTGCGGTGACTGGGGATTCTGAAAGTCGCTCTACCGCACAGTTCTTCCCGATTGCGTAGATGTTCCCATCGTACTGATAGCGGTCTCGAATCTCTTCAGAGGGGAACGAGTTGAATATCGGCTCTTCTGTCTCGACGGTTAGGGCCGCGTCGAAGAGATAGGCTTGCCAATCTTCACTGGGTTCCGTATCGGTATCGAAGTTCTCGCCATGGGTGTTCACGAGGGTGACGGACACGCCCAGCATGCCATCATCGCGCTCGGTCGCCGTTACGAGGACCTTCGCGCTCCACAGGGCGGGTATCGGATCGCCAGTGAATGTGGTATCCAGATGCTCTTGGAACGCGGCACGGTCGGTGAGGGCCTCAGGTGGCACGTCTTCAGCGTCCCATTCATCGATATCCTCACCAGGGTGGTGACAGATGCGGTCTGCATCGAGATATGCCTCTGCTGCTTGTTCGAGATCTGGTGTGACGGTACGCTCGATTCGTTCGTCCTTTCGGGCTTTATCTCGTATCTCGGTGCCAGAGATACTGATAGTAGAGAAATCGGGCGTCATTCGTTCATAGACTGAAAGAAGACTCTGAGGGTTTTCGGGGACCGTGTGACCGCCGTCGGCTCTGGCTTGGCGTTCCTCCTCCGTTAAATCGGGGTCTTCGTAGTTCGAAGAATCTAGGTCACCTTTCTCGAGTTGCTCTTCGTATGTGGGAAATCGCCGGTAGTACAGTTTCGCATCGGGCGTGAACTCGAAGGTGACCGCGTCGAGATCGTCAGGGTCAACGTGAAATTTGAAGCCGATACTGAATGGGGCCACGTCTTTCGCGATGTTCTGGAAGCTATCGTCCTCGCGTTTGGCCTTCTTGTAACGATATTGATTAGCGAGTACCCCAGCGAAACACCGATTGCTGGGATTGCTTCCGTAGAGTGTTTGTTGCGCATCACCACGGCCAGTAATCCGGTTCACCAGCCGGTCCGTGATTACCTTGTCGACTGCTTGATGACGGCGAAACTCAGGGTCTGCATTGATGTCGTACGCGGTATCCGGTGGGCGAGTATATTCTGGGTCCGACACCGGAGGAATCGTGTCAAACTTTGGCTGCACAGATAGTTCTCGGAAGGCGCTGACATAAGATTACTGGCAGATAGGATTCTCGTAGTGAATCAACAACAGCTGGAGAACCGGGATTTGATGCTGTCAGTCTGAGACCTCGGTGACACGGGCTACTTCATATCGGGTTGCCGAGTCAAGAATCTCTGCTCCCAACGCCGATTGCTCGTTCAGTGCAGATTGAATATGGTCTCTGAATGCCCGACCTTCATGGATATGTGCACCACGAATCTTCCGGAGTCCTTCGTCGATTCGCTGTCCAGCAGTGCCTGTGAGTTCCGAACGGTCGAATATCTCGCCGAGCTGCTGGATATCTTCGGCCTCACCCGGAGCCATGGTTAATCCTGCGTCGCGTGCAAGATCAAGGGGTCCATCAGCAACATCCACCGAGCGGAACCACTCGTTGATACGGTTCTTCCCCCGCTCGATGCCACCTTCCTTCGCTTCATCCGCCAAGTACTGGTAAACCTTCTCGTCAGGTACCTTTGCGTCGAGGTCCGCTCGTGTCTCCTCTAGAATCTCCGTGACAACAGCATACCACGTCTCCAGATGGGTTGTAAGCCCACCGCCAACATCGGCGTACTGCTCATCCAGCCAGTCGTCCCACAACCGATTCCACATCTCGTCATCTATCTGCACAATGACCTCATCGTCCATGAATTCGATAGGCGACACCCAATTATATCGCACTCCGTCCTCGCTGTTATTTTCCACAATGGCACGCTGTCCGGACTCCAAGAGTAACTGCTCTCCAGACGCGGTCTCGATACGGAATTCACGCTGTTCATACTCGTACCTATCCCGATCTGTTGCATATCTGTCCGCCATCCGAGACCCCTCCAACGACTGGGCAAGCCGCTCTTGGAAACCAGCCTTCGACCCACTCCCAGTACTGGACCCTATCTCGGCGTCACTCTCCGACAGGTCGTCATCAGGTGCCGCATCCTCATCGATTGGCTTGGGCCCACGCAGAGAGACATCCGGTTCCGGAATTGGATTGTACTCACCCTCTTGGAATACCTCGTTCAGTTCATCGACGAACCCCTGGGCATGCCGCTCAACCATCCGCTCCCACCGTCCATCATAGGTCAGCACTTCAATTGTCGATGCCGCGGGATGAAGCAGATAGCCAGCATGCTGTCGGCGTTGCGGTCCCGCCACGATGAGCGTATCTACCGCCCCCATCTCTCGGAGACTATCGGCGTCATGTATCTCGAGCCGCCCATCCTGAAGGTCAGCACGATCGATGATACCATCTTCCAGCAAACACTGTTTGAGCGCTTTCCGGAATGACCGGGTGGGCGTATAGATTGCTAGCGTTGTATCAGCGGTCAGGGCATCATCGACACGGTCCTGCAGTCGTTCATAGAGTGGATTCTGTTGTTCAAGTGTTCGGACGATGAACTCGAGTTGTTCCTTGACGTCAGAGATGCCAGCCTGTGCCATGAACTCCACATCTTCCCGGAATCTAGCAAGCTTGCCAAGATATTCATCGGTCGTGTATGACATGCGACCGCGTTCCGTGCCCCGGCGGCGTGCTCGAATCCAGGAATCGTATCTATCGGCGGGAACGGGCAGTCGCTCGAACCGCTGCAGATAGGAGAACGCCCGCCAGCCAGCGTGCTCAGCATCGAATTCAAGCAAATCGTTCACTGCATCATAGCCCTCTTCCAGATAGGGACGGACAGGTTCGGCATCGATGGAATCTATCTGGATATCTCGAGAGGTGGCCAAATCCTCGAACGAAGCATCGGCGAGCATCGGGGAGCCGCTGGATGTCTCATCTGAGACAGTGCTCTCGAGAACCTGTTGGAGCGCTCGGACGTCCGGAAGGGTGCTTGCAGTGTCGAGATTCGTGGGCAAGCCGTATCGAGGAACTCGGTTCCCCTCGAACTCGTTTTTCGTATAGAGACTGAACGTGTTAATCTTCGCTGTGTCAGACTGGCCGGTGGCGATATCGTCGAACAGTGATTCTTGTTCGGGTGTGACTCGCGCATGGCCATTGAAGAGGATTGTTGCAGCATCGGTCACATGGTCGAGATCGTCGCTTTGATCGAGTAACCAGAGTGTGGCTGGGGCAGATTCTGGGCCGGCATCTAGTTTGCGCGTGCCATCATATACGTAGCCATGGGGGAGCACTGTTTCGAGTGATGTGACTCGGTGCTGGGTGTCGATTAAGTCTGGCAATGCGAGGCCGTAGCGTCGATATTCACCTCGCAAATCGGTCTTGTATCCCCAGTGTTTGGATGTGCCGCGGCTGTAGAGGACAGTGTCCCGGTTCCTGGTGGCGCCCTCGAGGAGACACCCGACCGTCAGTGTCATCACCATCTGAGGCTCGAATACTGGCCAGGCAACTGGTATACTCCGACTATCCTCGATTACTGTCTGGAGCCGCGTATGGGTGTCACGCCCGATAGTATCAAGCGTGATTGATTCCCAGCCATCATCTGTCTGATACTTGAGGACGTCCAAGCTATCTGCCAGCCATGGAAGAGCAGGTTCAGAAGGAGCTGCTTCGAGGAGTTGTTTGAGATATGCCTGCGGGCTCGATACCTTTGCACCCGCCCATTGTCTGATGACTGTCCCAGCCGCGTCGGTGAGCATCCCGTCATCGCTCGCAACAGTTCCAATGGCGTCAATTCCCTCATCGAGAATCGTAGGAGCATGGGTGGCAATCGGTGTCAATATCGCCAAGGCACGTCGGCGACGGTTCTCATCGTCTGTGTCCAGCCACGACAGGTATCGGTTGCTTATCGATTCAATAGCCGATAGCTGACTCTCGGTACGTACCAGGGCGTCCACAGCATACTTGGCTGCCTCAAAGCGTTCTTCAGGGACATCAGGACTGATTTCGGCCGCCTCTGTAAGTGTCTCGACTGAGAGCTCATGTCGGGTATCGGTCCGCAAGATGTTGACCAAAGCGTCGCCGACCAGATCACCATTCTCGTTCTCCAACAGTTCGAAGAGCGTCGATTCATACGGAATCAACCGACCCGGCTGATATCGAGACAGATACAACAATCCTCGTGCGGCGTCTGAGGACGCGTCGACATCATGATTCTTGATTTCCGTTAGAATCCGGTCAGCCGCGGTACTCAGTCCATCCTCGATGGCATCCTGGACCTTCTGGACCTCGTTTTCGTACCGATTATCAAGATCCTTGATGGCCTTCATATGGGCAGAGGTCCCGAGGGCTCGAACCAACGATGCCCGTGCATCACTATCAGAATCGTCGACCAAGTCAAGAACCCTCGAGATAGACGTCTGGTCCAATTCGGCGAGACTCGTTGGTGTCGCCTGTGCGAGTCGAATCAGCTTTGTCTCAGCGTTCATGGCGAGAAGCGCATCATCACCGTCGATGATGGATAGAAGACCTGGCGCGACACACTGCGCGTCTTCTTCAGTGAGTTCTTCAGGCGTCAGCTTACTCAATGCCTCTTGCCTGATACCAAATTCGTCCGCTGTCAAGTCGTCTTCAATCTGCGAAGTGTCGTTCACGATTTCTCTTGAGTCCTCTTCATGAGTCATCAGCAGTCCCCCTCAGTCGACCGCAACTCATCGGCACCCACAAGTTGAAGCGATTGCAGTCAGCCTGAAATAGACAACGGCCAACAATCGGAGACTTAGTTGACTGCTCAGATATTATACGAACCAACAACCAAGCCGTTCTACGTCCACAAATCCTCGAACATCCGTGACAATATGAAACCGACGTGGTATTGCCACCCCGCCGATTCATTCATCACACATCGAGTGCCATGTAGAGACAGAACCAATGGCCCTCGAGACTATCCCAGAATCAATACGAGCGGATATGATAACCCGCCTCTTCGGGGCTTCCACCCTCATCCGATACGACTCCCTACTGGTGCCTGGGTACAACCCCCAACTTGGACTACTCGACTCTGTTACTCGTGAGTCGCCTGGAAGAGGATATCCAGAGATAACGCTCGTCGCATCGGACGAAGTATCTATTGAACAGAGTGGAGAAGATATCGGGACCCTCTCCTTCGAGCGGGACGATTTCTTGGATGAAGAGTTCTCCCAACCGGAACCGTTTGACTATATCCTCTGTCATCCACCTCAGATGGACTGGAACCGGCTCCCAGCCGAAAAGCGGGAGGCGTACGCTGCAAATTCTAGTCAAATTACACCGACCGATTCGTCCGTGTCTTCAGAGGTGCTCTACTTTGAGCAGGCGCTTCGGTGGCTCGCTAATGCTGGCCGTGCTGTCTTCCTGACCAGTCCTGAGTTCAAGATTCGAGAACATGATGCAGATTTCCGGGCCATGCTGTTCTATCACGTCGAGGACATCATCGAGTATACGCCGGAGGAATATCCGTCGCTTGATCAACGGTACATCGCGACTGTTCTTTCGAAGGAAGCAGATGAGGAGACAGCCCTCGCATTCAGATATGATCCCACCGAGTCGGAAGCGATGCTCGCACAGGAAATTTCGACAGACCGGCCTTTCACCGCGCGAGCGCTCATGACTCCAGACCCTGACTTATATGACCCAACCACACCCATCGCAGAGGCATATCTCGATCTCGTCTACAACGATTATGACGCCGCGCCGGTGGACAGTCCGAATGAGAATGCACCCCCGGAAGGATACATCTCCCGAGCAGCCATTCGAACCCAAGACGGTGGGACTGCCCAAGACCACCTGCAGTCGTTCTCTTCGGAAGTCCTCATCGATCCCGATACGGGTATCAGAGAGGTCATCCAGCGGTTAACGGAGACTCGGTTTATTTTCGTTGGCTCGGAATCTGATATTCGTGGAATCATAACCCGATTCGATTTGAATCGCCTCCCGGTCTATCTCTACCTGTTCGACTGCTTCTCCGAATTCGAAATCGGTCTCCGGCGCCTCATCCGCACAACGGTTCCAGACTGGGACACTATCCAGACCGTCTCCATCGCAACACGTCCAGAAGAGAGCGTGTTCAGCGATCGGATAGCGTGCGGTAAACTGGGAGACCTCATCGACATCGTCACCGAAGCTGGAGTAGAGAAGGAAATCCGGAGTGATATCAACGGGGCCGATATCACGTTGAACGATATCAAAAACCTCCGCAACCATGTAGCGCATTACAATCCGATTATTCACACGATG
Organism: Halorubellus salinus; assembly: GCF_020567525.1. Lineage (GTDB taxonomy): Archaea > Halobacteriota > Halobacteria > Halobacteriales > Natrialbaceae > Halorubellus > Halorubellus salinus. The sequence goes on along the minus strand of NZ_JAJCVI010000007.1, from coordinate 262,763 downwards.
AGCGATTCTTCCACAGCAGAAGACGTGGCGCGGGGCGCTCGCCAGCTCGATAAGGAACTGGCATTCCTCCACGATTGCAATGCGGGCCTCAACTAACTCAGTCGAACGCATCCACTAGCCCCACAGCTCGATTTTTGCAGGTAATCCACACACTGCGAAAGAGTTGACATCGTAGCTATCCTACGCTGAGCTATGGTAGACCCGGGACGTGTCGAACAATTCCGAGTAGGCATACTCGAGTGGGCAGCCTCCAACATGCGCGAATTCCCTTGGCGTGACCCTGAGGCTACATTCTATGAGGTCTTCATGGCCGAAATGTTTCTCCGTCGAACTCGTGCCGATGTCGTAGAAACCATGCTCCCGGAGTTCTTGGATGCGTATCCATCACTGTCGGCGCTTCGGGGAACTGAGAAGGATGTTCTTGCCGACGTCATTCGACCCATGGGTCTACAGAACAAGCGTGCGCAGGGGTTGCGTGAACTCGCCGCGGAGATTGATGGCGATGAACTCCCACGAGACCGGGAGCGGTTGCTTGACCTCCCGCAGGTCGGACCATACGTTGCCAACGCCTCACTTTGCTTTGCGCTGGAGGAAGAACTGCCGATCGTAGATCGGAATGTCGACCGAGTATATAGGCGGGTATTCGGTGATGCTTGGGACACATTACGTGAGGAGGAACAATACCAGTTCGCCGAAGAAGTACTTCCGACGGGGGAGGCGCGTAGTTTCAATTTGGGACTCTTGGATTTCGCCTCACTTGTTTGCACGGCGAACGAACCAGCCTGTGGGTCTTGTTTCGCTAACGGCTATTGTCCATATTATCAAACTGGTGAATAGAACGATGAGAGTCCACGGAGACCATATCCGGCAGTTCTCCAGATGAGCAAGGCGAGTGCCTCGGGGCTTAATCCCGAGGCAGTTCACAATCTCACCGAATCGGCATCGAGAGACCAGACAGCCCAGAGTACAGTATTTCTCGGAATCTATCCGTTTTAAACACAATCGAGTGTATCCTGCAGACTCTGTTCGATACGACCCTCAGCAGCTGTTACATCGCTCATCGTTGCAATCACCGCCGTGTCTCGATGCTCGATACTGACCTGTGGCCGAACCGGAGTCCCAGCAGCACAGAGGAGTGCCGCTGTCCCCTCGCCTGGCGCCAGAAAGTCAATCATGTACCCCAGGAATCGGTAGAGCCCCGATGTATCGATGGATTCAGCCGTCTGGAACTTCGCATCCGCCACCCACACCGGACGTTTATCTTTCGCAAGCAAGAAATCCGGCTTTCCCACCTGGGCATTCGGCTTCCGGAAATCTGGCCCGACATGCCGAGACGAAGACACGCCATCAATCGAACGTACAGACCGATCATAGAACAGCGTCACATCCCCAGGGAAATCGTATCGCTTCGGTACCGGCAGCCGAGTCGAATCTTTCGGTTCGGACTCACCCAATGACCGCTCGAGGATACTGATGATACGCTCCAGACACCAGAGTTCATAGACGCGCTGTACAGGCTTGACCGCGGTATCAAAGCGGTCCTGCCAATCCAACTCGATACCCTTGTCCTGCTGAAACCCAAGCCACAGCCGCACCAGCTCGCGGACCGCAGCAAACTGGCTCGCCTGCATCCGCTCAATTTCGTCCGAGGAAGGAATATTCGCAGCCACAGCGTTCCCAACGACCTCACTGGGCAAGCGCTCATGCCGAACCTCACCATGATACTCGAACTGGCGTTCCAACCGATTATCATCGAGCTCGAAATCCTCGGCAAGCAGCCGAAGCTTCACAGCCAGCACCCGATGGAAGACTGCCAAGAGACGGGTGACCGGTGTGATAATCGAGAACGAAATCTCACGAGAGACAACCCGACCCGTCCCCCGCGCTTGCTCTTGGACGGTCCGCGCGAAATCCGGCGACCCCCGAAGCGAATACCCCACGCTTGTCTCGCGTTCGATACTCACCGGGAGCCGACTCTCGAAGAGCCGTTCGGTGAGCTGGATAAGTCGCCGGCTGTACGAGAGATACAACGTTTTCGCTTCACTAACGGCCTGTGGCAGTAGCGACAGAAGTGCAGCTGCGTTTCGAACACCGTAGGTGCCAGCCACACGCCGGGCACCCGCCACAAATTCATTGTATGTCTCAGCGTCGATATCTGATCCCTTCGCGGAGTTCTTCGCTGCAGGGAGGACCCGGACACCGCCAGCGAATTCACCAGCCCACCCGCCGGGAGCGAACGTATCCCCGTTCTTGATAGCAGGAGCACTCGCACCGGTCCCGATAGGCAGTTGCTCAAGGATCGAATCGAACGTGCGAACCTCCTCCTGGAGTCGCGACCAGTCCACAGCCGCTGACGATTCCTCGAGCGACTCCCGGCTGTGCTCTCCGAATGCTGGTATCTCTGCCGTCATCGCTCAGACGATGCCGACACCGAACTCTCGCTCTTCGATAATCGAGACACTTTGGGTCAACCCATACGCCTCGAGAAGGTCGACGAACTCTTGGAGCTTCGCCGTCGTCGACTCCTCATCACTATCAGGTCGACTGATAGCCTGCTCCTCTCGAATCCGCGTGAACACGGAATCCAACTGGGGAAGCAGATACGCGGTGACAGCCGTATCGAGCCACTCTCGAGTGACGCCCTCCGGAGCGATCATCTCCGCGACGGTCAGGAACTTCGCAACGTCGATGAAATGCGTGTGGCCGAGGGTCAAGAGCGATTCCTTCTCGAGGAACGCTACCAATCGCAGTGCGACCTCTAACCCGTCCGAGTCGTCGTACCCATACGCATCCGCTTCGCAGGATTGCTTGTAGGCTGCCTCGACACGCGCTGGTACCGCAAACACAGGGTCTATCGCCGCCGCATCTCTGGGATGCACTATCGGCGCTGGTTCGTCAACCAAGATGTCAACCGCGGTCAAATCTGACTGGACCGCACTCGAAACAATCTGCGAGCGGATGACATCGGCATTCGACGGCAGTTCAATATCAGCGTCAACAGAACGGTGGTCCGTTGGTGTCTCCGTGGTGGCCCCGCGAACGAGCGACGGCACGGGGACGAATCCGAACCGCCGGCGGAACGCACCACCGAGTGCGAAGAGCTTTGCCTGATCTTCGGTGTTCATCGTGCCGAGCAGTCGGAACGAAAGTGGCACCCAGGATTCGGTGTCGGCGTATGAGAGCGGTTGCTCTGTCCGATAGTCGATGTCGAGGAGCGTGAAGATGTCACCGAACGCCTGGTCGAGATTCGCGCGGTTGAGTTCGTCGAACAACAACCAGTGATGGCCGTTGGCCCGCCAGAGGCGCTCGGTGCAAGTTTCGACCGCGTCAGTGACGATGCCTGGATTCTCACGCCAGGACACCGACATTGCATCTGAATCGGCATCGGTGTCCGATTGCGTGTTCTCTCGGTCAGTGCCCGGTGCATACCCCCCGACGATGTCGTAGTTGGTGAGTTCAGCATGCGCGGTCGCGAGGCTTCGATTGACGCCAAAGCCTGCTTCTGCGAGTCGGGCGGCCGCTCTCGTCTTTCCGGTCCCCGGCGGGCCGTAGAAGATTGCGTTCTTTCCACTGACGAGGTGGATGGCGGCGGTGCGATAGACACTGGGTTGGAGCGCTTCATCCTTGAAGAACTGTTGGAGGGTCGCATGATAGCCTGGTGAGACCGATAGCGCTCGCGCGGTCTGGTATGTTCGACGGGCTGTATCGACATCTGGTGCGATTCGAGCGACTGGCGACGAGAACGGATCCAAGCCATTCTCCGGCGTGAATGCCAAGAGGCCGTTGTGCATCGAGACTGGGGTTGGGAACTCCCGATAATCGACCAGCGAAGCGATTTTGTACTGTTGGCCGCTCCGCCCGACCTCGAAGTCCCCATCGACCGTTTTGCCGAATGCACACCCCACCTTTGCACTCGCGACAATCTCATCGCCATCCCGAATCAGTGCGTACCCTTGGACGTCAGTGGACACGAGGAGGGCGGCCTGCTCGGGCGTTTCGTTCGGGTACCTCCCGGCGTATTTCACGCGCGAGTCTGGGGCTTGGTCGCCGGGGTCAGCGTTGTAGCCATCGTACTCGTGGACCACTGGTTTGAACGTACGTTCTTTGAGCTCTGCGCTATCGATGATGAGGAATTCCGGTGTCGGCGGGTCCACACCCTCCACATATCGTGTCTCCGTCAACGCCGTAATGAACGCATCAGCCCCACCGTAGTGCGTGATGGCCTCGTCTCGCACTCGGATGAGGCTCTCTCCGGTTGTATCCCTCGTGAACCACCACTGGGCGTCGGGTTTCACTCCAGCATCGTCAATGTAATAGGAGAACTCTGAATCGACCGCCTGCATCACCTCGTTGAACGCTTCGTACCCGGGCGAGTCAGCGGGATTCTCATAGTACTCGAGTGGGTCCGTCGAGAACCAGAGGCTGGTGAAGCCATCGTCACGCCAGAGCAACTCGGCCATCTCTGCATGGAGCGCGCGCTGGGTCGCATCGTTTGCTGGTTCGGGGAGGGCGACTGCAATCTCCTGTTTGTATCGGATTGCAGGGTCGCCACGGTTCGCCCCGCGTTCGACATACAGGACGTGATCGCCTGCGTCCATCGAGTCGACGGCCGCATGTTCACCGCGGGTGCCCCAGGCTGTGACTGACTCAGCATCCAAGAGACGTTTCAGCGTGTCCAGGGCTTGACTCTCGGCGTCGGACTCTTCGATGAGGTATTGTAGTTCTGCTCGCACCTCGGCGGACAGCGGCGTTGTCAAGCTCGTGCCGAGGTTCTGTCGATACGGGCCATCCGACCCTCGCTGAACGTATACATCAGGTCCACCCGCGGGATTCTGCTCGATTGACGCCAGCGATTCTTGTCGTGTGCTCGAGCCCCCATCCGGGAGTTCATTCTCAGGATAATCCGAGACACTTGCTGTATCTGCTGGTGGTTCCAAGCGGCCACCGTCTGCCATAATTTCATAGAGTTTCTGAATCGTCTCTGTATCCGGACGGTCGCAAGGGAGGACGGTCTTCGCTGGCGCGAATCGGTCTTTGTACCCGATTGCTTCGTTGAAGCTCTGTCGCGCCCAGCCATCGCCGGGCGTTGTCCAGTGCGCCCAGTCGACACTGACGTGGAATTCCTCAGAGTCACTTTCCGGGGCGACCTTCTCTTCAGAGGCGGTGACAGCCGTTTCATCCCAGGGCTCGGTTACCTTTCCGACAGCGAGATACTGGCCGGAGGGTTGATCGTACAGGAAGATGCGGTCGCCTGCACTCAATACCTCGAGCTGGGAGCCCCAGCGGTCCTTATCAGCGTACGCGGCGACAACCCCGATATCTTTGAAGAGTCAATCAAAGTCGATTTTAGGTTCATATTGACGATTTGTCTGCACAAAATACGCATCCGGCATGGATTATCCCAACAGTGATATCCGTCTCCCTTATACTTTCCTGCTACCGCCTTCCATCTCGCACCTCACGTCACCCCTGAGGTCCCCTGTACCATCCTACACGCAGACAGCATCGTGGATGTCTGAGTCTCGGCATTCACTCGAGTCTGGTGGCTGCGTTTGGAGCGTTGGTGGCCCGTGGTTCTAAGGCGATTTCGTTGGAGCATGGTGGTATGAGCGATGACTTCGACGACTTGCGGGAGCGGTATGCTGAGTTTGTGGCTGCCCGTGAGTGGGGTCAGTTCCATACGCCGCAGAATCTCGCGATGGCGGTGTCCATCGAGGCGAATGAACTCCTGGAGGAGTTTCTGTGGTTCAACAATCCTGCTGCCGAGCGGGTGCAAGAACGTACAGAGAAACATGAGGCTGTTCGGAAGGAGATTGCTGATGTCATGATCTACTGTATTGCGCTCTGTCACCAGCTGGATATCGACCCTGCAATCGCGATTGCGGCGAAGATGGAGGCGAATGAACACCGGTTCGACGAGGAGATAGCTGCCGAGATAACCGAGGAGCTCCAGCGCTGGCAGTAGTTACCAGCTATCGTTCCAATCTAGGAGTTTAAATTCCGCGTTGCATTGGTCGACTTGCTCGACGCATTCACTCAGTAATCGCCCGACGTTGCGATGGCTCTGGGTTCCTGATTCCGGGTCGAAGTCCGTACGAAAGCCAGGATTCACGCCGTAGATTGTATAGTCCCAAGTGGCTGGGTTGAACTCTGCTTTGAGTTCGTCATATTGCTTTTCTCCGCAGATGAAATGTTGGAGTGTCCCGGGTGTCCGGCGCTTGTCGACATGATCAACGAGCTTCATTTTGTCGACATATCGAAGCGACCGGACCGTTTGCTGATAGATATCCTTGAATCGACCCAAACTCACCCCCGCCGAATACCCACCCTTACAGTGATACAGATTAATGTCCCGCTCATCGACACAGAATTCGATGAAATCAGCCGCCTCACCACCCTCATCATCACAAAATAGAACATACTCATCTAAATCTCTCCTCTCCATCAACCACCGGACTAACGCCTCGAACACTGTACTCGGGTCATTGTTCTCCCATCGATTGGCCAGAGTCCCCTCATTATCCGAGTTGTACCAATCTGGTTTCTCATCTGCGCCCTCCTGAATATACTCACCCCAGTCGGGTGAGGAGGTTGCCGTGAACGTTGCTGGGTCAAAGCGACTCAGGTCAGTCTCCGACGAGTGTTGTTTCCCTCCGATGATTATCTCTCCATTCTCGAGGAAGAACACTGGCGGGTGCTCCTCTAGGAACTCATCCCCATCCATCCAACCAGAACGCCTTCTCGGGCCTCCAGTCGCGACCTCGAAGTCAGAAATCTCACCACCCCACGAATCCGCTGCCAAATCATATGAACACGACACCTCCAAATCTATCTCTTCGAATCGCATGACCGCAGTAAGCGAATCGCTCGATGCTGCGACATCCGTTTCGATGGTCAAGTCTGGCTTCACAGTTGTATCATCTGCTATATTATCGCCAGCAATCTCGATAGGCGTCCCAGCGAGCTTTGGATGGAGCGTGACAGCAAACGGCGACGCGGCAAAACAGTCAACTGGGTCGCCTGGATCAAGCGATTCCAGGTTCTGGATACCGGACTCAGTATCCGCAGTCAGCCGTTCGACCAGTGAATCACACCATTGTTTCAGTTCTTCGATAGACGCTTTCGAGTTCGACCACACCTTTGCTTTTCCACTGCTCACCCCGCGAGTTACCGTCTCTTCGTCTGATTCGAATGTCGCCAGCGTATGCCCATGCGCATAATTTCGTGCATCCGAATGGTGGACAGCTCCCTGCACGTCATCCCCATAGTACGCCTTGTACCCAGGTTGGCTTCCTGACGCAATCGACGTATTCGTCATTCCAGTCACCCTGTATTTGGGGTTCTCCAAGGACTGCAACACCCGAGACAGCTGCCCGCCGTCAACACGACGCAACTCCTCACTATCTTCGACAACCACCTCCCGGAGCTCCTTCATCTGGCCCGTATTCGAGGTACTTTCAAACAACAAATCCGTTTCGGCGGGACTGTAGAACAGATGGAGATCGTACTGTTTTGTTTCAAGAATGGTATCAGTCCCCCAGATTGGGGACTCAGAATCTGTAGTAATGAAGCCCCGCAAATTCGACCACGAGTCAAGAGCTAATTCCATCACATCGAATCCAACGTCAGTGACGTCTCCGTCGACAATAGCCTCAGTTCCAGCCGTGGAGAGGACGGTGACTGACTGGTACAGATTGATGTTATCCGGATTCACTGCGGCCGGGGATTCAGCCCGTGAGCCGTGCTCAGGCCACCATTGATCATCGATATATTCGGCTCTGTTGAAATCCTCGGAGTGTTACAGGTTCGCCCGGTAGTTTGACTGAATGCAGGCCCTCCCGAAGTCGCGGTTACTCCGGTTTGTTGAGCAGGCGTATCACTTGGCTCGGCGAGCTGTCGCTCGGTACTCCTCGAAGTTCTCGAAACGCCGGTACACACTCCACCAACACATCGTTCTGCTGTGTCTCAAGGTTCGGAAGAATACGACGTACCGAACGCTTCTCGACGAACTCATCGAGATGCCCCGGATTCGGAGCGCCATCGACCTTGAGGAACTTCCGTCTCCCTCGACGCTGTGTAAGGCGTTCAATCGGCTTGATATGGCGGTTTGGCGTGTCCTACTCAACCTTTCTGTCACACTCCTCCCGACCAACGGTGTCGTTGGTATCGACGCCTCCGGCTTCGACCGGAGTCACGCCTCAAAGCACTACACGAAGCGAACGAAGTTGACGATTCAGCAGTTGAAAGTCACGCTTCTCGTAGACACGAAAGTGAACGCAATCATCGACTTACACGTGACGACCACGCGAAAACACGATTCGCAGGTTGCGCCGTCGCTCATCAAGCGAAACACCGGAGAAGTAGCGGTTCTTCTTGGCGACAAGGGATAAGACGACCAGAAGATTCGGGCGTTAGCCCGTGAAACTGGTGTTCGTCCGGTCATCAAGCATCGAGAATTTTCGTCACTTCACAAGGCGTGGAACGCTCGACTGGACGCCGATCTCTACGGTCAGCGCAGTCAGAACGAGACCGTAAATTCTCGCCTCAAACGCAAGTACGGGGCATTCGTCCGCTCACGGCGCTGGTGGAAGCAGTTCCGTGAACTCGTTGTCGGCTGTCTCACTCACAACATCGACAAGGCACTCTGAACGTTAGATACAGGCGAATTGCCTAACGGCTGTTTCAGTAGGAAACGTTTCGAACCAATAGGAGTTAACCAGAGCCACTTTTGCCACTCGACCATTGGAACCAAGGGAAGCGTAACCCGGAAAATCAACGAATATTGCCCAGTGAGTAGAGGTCAAGAGAGAACCACTCAGGTGCCACAACGTCATCCACGAGCTGACTCCCACCGATAGTCGTGAGTACGTAACCCGTGATCATTATTGGGGCATTCATCTCCGCACGACAGGTTGCAGCTTCGGGACCAAACTGGATTGCATTTTCACCCAAATTATACGCGAATTGCCACTGGCTACCCGTGACTTGAAGGCAGTATAAGCTCGAAGTGACGCCGACGACGAACGTAACAACCCCGGCTACGATGAGTAGTGACTTCGCTACAAGCCGATAACGACGGGTGACGAGACTGCCTGCGAGTGGAAGAAGCGAGAGGCCGATAAGATACGGGAACAGATACGTTTCAAACCCCCATCTTGTACCTAACGTGAGATACACGGAAACCGACAGGAGGAGGGCCGTAATCACACCGATAAGTGAAATACCGATTACTGAGCGGAGATCCACCATATCCCAAATTATCAGTATGGCTGTATAAACGCTTTCTGCTACTGTAGATATGGGAACAGTAGATAGTGGGCCGGAATCAGAGCAAAACCTCGGGGGCGCTTGCTTCCGAACACGCATCGCTCAGGCACGCTTCGTTAGGTTCGCTGATTGGACTTAGCGATTCAACTCGATGCCGGCTTCACGGTACATGGAAAGACGAGGGATTCGGGTCTCTGTACGAGCACGAAGCGTACAACAAATTTAGCGAAAGAGTACAGGTTTGTCGTATGAGTGCTTCTTCAATTCGAAGCGGGAGAAATCGCGGGTTTGCTGGACTCTATCTCCCAGGGACGCCTTTGGCTACCTCTTCTTACAACCCACCGAAACGAGTTACCTCTCATATTGGTTCCAGTTTCAAGTCGCCAACGAACTCCTATTGCTGCCTGGGCTAACGACCGCAGCAGCAGTGGTAACCCACGTTTCAGCAAGATTATTGACCGGAGAGTCTGGGCGTGATTTAGGACAATTCCCTGGAATCACGACTGTGTTCATTCAGAGGTTGGGATATCTCGAGGTGTTCGAACGCGACGAGTTGCCCGCCGGACGTGGGCGTGCAGTCCGGTTCGGCGTTCGATGCACGGATCGCGGACGTGTGTGTGTCGGTCTCCGGGTGGTCGACGGTGGCCGGTGGGTTCGAGGCCGACTGACCTCACGCCGTCTGCGTGGCGCTCAGACACGTCATCCCAGCCCGTAGCAGGTTTCGACGCCGGACACCCATGCCCGAGTCGTCTAGATGGACACCTGTAAACGCCTCGTTCCACGCCGTCCACATTTCGCTCGTCCCGTATCGCGAGGACACCAGCCGCCACGCATCACGTGGTTGGGAGGCGGGCGAGTTTGGCGGTGCCTTGGTGGCTGGCGTAGAGGGCGTCGTCGGTGGCGGTGATGGCGATGTTGTAGGAGTCGGGGTCGTGGCGCCAGCGGCGCTCGCCGGTCGTGGGGTCGTAGGCGCCGGCGGTGGTGCCGCCAGCGGCGTAGAGGACGTTTCCGGTGCGACCGAAGGCGTCGACGCGGCCGCCGGTCGGGATGTCGGTGGTGGTCTGCCAGCGGCGGGTGCCGTCGTGCTCGAAGGCGTCGAGTCGGACGACGATACCGCCGTCTGGGTCGTCGACCGAGCTCGCGGCGAACACCGCGTCCGCGGTCGGGACGACGCGTTCGAGTTCGTATCCGACGGGTTGCCGCCAGCGAATCCGGCCGTCGCTGCGGTCGAGGGCGACCAGTTGGTCGGCTTGGTCGCGGCGTTCGACGTGGACGTAGACGCTGGTGTCGAGCCAGAGTGGTGACTGGAAGCCACGTCCGATTCGCCCTGGAATCTCGGTCTCCCACAGTTGACTCCCATCTCGGGTGCGGTGGAGGCGGACGACCGACCGCGGGGCTGTCGCGAGCTCGGTGCCGTCGGTCGCGACGTTCGGTAGGACGTCCCGGGTGGGTGTCTCCCAGCGAGCGTCGCCGGTGGCTGGGTCGAGCGCACGCAGCTGGTAGGCGCCACCGGGCGTCTCGCGTGGGAGGATGCAGACCGTGTCGGTGAGCGTCGGCGGGTGATACCCACGCCGAGGGTACTGGAAGCGCCGGGTGCCGTCGTGGGCGTCGTAGCCGGTGATGGTGTCAGTCTCGCGTTCGATGCCGACCAGGAGCGAGCCACGACGGGCGAGCCACCGGTGTTCTGCCTGTCCGGGCTCCGTCCACAGCTGTTCGCCGTCCAGACTGACAGTGTAGAGGTCGCCGTCCGTGCTCTGCACGTGCACTGGGCCGCCCGTCGTGGGGACAGCGGGTTGGGTGTCGATCGGGCCGCCGGTCTGGTAGGTGAACGCGCGGTCGCCGTCGCTGCCGAAGCCGTGGAGGTGTTTGTCCTGGGCGCCGACGAGAACGTGGTCGGCGGTGGCCGCCGGCGGCCCCACTCGCGAAGCCGCTTCGAGTTCGCGCACCCAGACGGGTTGCATGCCGAGCGAGAGGCTGGGCAGGCTACAGCCCGCTGTGGCGGCGATGCCGACGGTGGCAAGGGCGCCGAGTGCGCGGCGGCGGCTCACGCCACGAGTGCGCTTTGCGCTCGGCTCAGTGCGCGCGTCGTCGCGAGCGGGGGCGTCCTCAGGCATCGGTGATCGCCTCCGGGGCGACCTTCGTCAGGCCGAACGTCTGCCCCAGGTAGACGGCATCGCCCGCTACCTGGAGCCACGTGGGGTGGCCACCGTCGACGTGCGATTCGTCGAGTTGCACAGCGCGAACGCGGGTGCCATCGCGCTCGTGGACGTACAGCGTCGTCGGCGAGTACGGGATCGTGCCGCTGTGGCCGCGAACGCGTCGCTTCCCTCCGACGAGGGTGACGAGTCGGTCACGAATCAGGTACGGGCCGTGGGTGATGGCGTTGGCGAGTTCGTCACGCCAGCGCTCGCGGCCCGACGCGGCGTCGAACGCCCGCAGCACGTAGTCGGCGCCGCCGACGTACACGTGGTCGGGAGTGACGAGTGGCGGTGCGAACACCGTGTTCTCGAGTGACCCTCGCCACGCCACCTGGCCGGTGTCGGCGTCGAACGCGAGCAGTTCCTCGGTGGCGGCGCCGACCACGGCCAGGCCGTCCGTTGCGGCGACGCCGGAGAGCGGCGCGCCGACCTCGTGGGTCCAGGTGACGCGACCGTTCGAATCGAGTGCGACGACGCGGCCATCGACCAATGGCGCAATCACGCCCGAACCGGCTCGTGTGGGTGGACCTGAGAGCGACGCGGTGAGGTCGTGGGTGAAGTGGTCGTCGCCGGTGTCGCGGTCGAGGGCCAGCAAGCGGTCGCGGACGTCGTCTTCGGTCCCGGAGATGGGGAGGACGACGCTGTCGGCGAGTGGAATCGGCGCGTAGTCGACGACGCCGGGGTCGGCCGCGTCGACATCCTGGAGGGGGCGTTGCCAGACGACGTCCCCGCTGGCGGCGTCGACGGCGACCGCCGTCTCGGCCATCGAGAACGCGAAAGCGCGACCGTCAGCGACGGCGAGGGGTGACTTCAGGCCTTTCTGGACGGTCACGGTCCAGGTGGTGTCGCCCGTCGTCGGATCGAGCGCCGCGACGAGCGGGTCGTCGGTGAAGGGACTGGTGGAGCCCGCGAGAAGGTGGCCGCTGGTGGTGGCAACGCCGGCCGGCTCGTCGATGCCGCTATGCCACGCTCGTTCGATGGGGAAGTCCTCGCCACCCGTGAGGGTGGTGCAGCCGGCGGTGCTGGTGGCGAGACCGACGGCTGCGGCGAGGGCGCGACGCCGCGTCATGGAGGGCATACAACCCGGCGTTCCGGGACCAGCGGTATCAGTCTTGTCTCAGCGGTCGCCGCCACCGCGGTCACTCGAATGGAGCCACGCCACTCGGGGATGCGGACCAGCCCGGGTCTTCCGGGTTCTTGCTGCTGGAACTACCACCGTCTCTCGCCGTCGCTGTACAAGTCGCCTACTTGCGGCTGCTCGATGCGAGTGTACGAGAGTGCTAGTCGAGGAAGGTCCGGAGTTGGACCACGTATGGGCTGTTCTCCCAGCTCCGATGGGAGCCGATCGTCGTGAGGAGCGTCTGGGCCTGTTCGTGCGTCATGTGGTCGTTGCGCGCGTAGTCACAGATGAGGCGAGGTGTGGGGATGATGCGAGGCCCGGTGAGGACAGCATGGATGAGCGCAAAGTTCGTGCCGCCGAACTCGTCGGTGAGAAACCCATCGACAGCAAGACTGTTCGCGAGGACGATACCGTCAGTTTCGCCAGCATCGAGCCCATACGTTGGCCGTGTATCTGGCGCGTCCGCTCGTTCGTACGGGTCCTCGACCGTGTAGTAGGTACTGGCGGCGAGGACGTTTGCGGCGGCAGCAGCGTGAATATCCTGGTGCTGTGTGAGCGTTTCGAGTTCCGAGACGACCTCGGGTGGCACCGTGACCGTACACGACGTCAGCAGAAACTGGAGGGGGTCAGGCATCGACCTCGTGTCGTAGTTAGGGGCAGCACTTGGAACTGCGAGACTGACGAGCGCACTCGTATCCGCAACGACCGTCTGGAGCAGTGGCCGACTCATCTCGACTCCTGATGACCGTCCTCACCAGCGGTCGTCACGTCGCCGCCATAGACATCGGCGTCTTCAGGTGCCGCAAGGTCGAGTGGGTCGCCCTCTAAGTCCGCTTTCAGGAGCCGTAGGCGTTGAGCTGTTTCGGCGCCAACGAGTTGCTTCACCGTCTCGAACTCGAGTTGGTCGTCGTAGTACTTGGTCGCCACGAGTTCCTGGAAGGTCTCGCTCTCGGCGGTCTCCTCGAGGTACTCGCGGATCGCTTCCACGAGCAGGTCCGTTCGATCTTTGTCGAAGAGATCCGCAATCGCATCGAGGCGTTCCACGAGGTACTCCGGGGATTGGAAGTGCACCCGCCGAGGTTCGTCACTCGCACCCATCTCATGTGCAAGTATTGCTCACAGCAGCATAGGTGTTGGGTCCTCATGCACAATCCTTGCACATCGATTCGGGACGGTGTGGGATGGGTACCTGGCTCGACGAGTAACCCTCGGGAGTCGGTCGTCGCAGAGTTCGGTTCAGACGCTCGAGGCCACGATTGCTAGCAGAAGCACCTAGAGCCTCGCATTACTCGCAGATCGACCTCGAAGGGGGCGAGAGGGCGGGTTGCTGCCCTCGATCGGCGTATCGAAACGGTTCAGGCACATCTCATCGCGTTGGATTCGGCTCTGAATCTTTGGGAGTCGGAGCGGTCCGGGGCTTTGAGAGTCGGGCGGCGCGGGTTGTGTGGTTGTACGCGGCGGGGGGTTGGGAGAGGGCTGTCAGGTATCGCGCCACTTGTGGCCGCATTCGACGCACGTGAACAATCGGACCTCGTAGGAGCCGCCCGGCTTCGGCATCATCTCGGAGTACGCCCGGTCGCTGTCGCAGTCCTCGGCCGGACAGGGCTCCTGGACCGTCTCGGTCGAGTCCTGGGTCGCGTCGGCCACGTCGGGTGCCCCGTCGTCCCGTTGTCCATCCTGGGTCGCCATCGCCGCTTCCGCCTGCGAGTCCCGCGGCTCCTCGTTCTCACAGGAGCGACACACCCACGTCTCGTCCTCCGTGTGCATCAGCGACCCGCACTCGTCACAGAACTTCATACACCGTGCGAGTACAGGGTAGTCGGGTAAATGTGTTAACTTCCGGTTCGTCGGAGAGTTCGGGCAACGGAAGGACTGCGTGAGGCGATGGGTTGGCGGAACAAGGCGTGATATCGTTCACTATCTCGACTGCGAGAGGAATTCCAGGAAGGTACTACTCGTTGGGGTGTTCAGTCGGCCGTGGTCGGGTCGAACGCCGGTCCGTGGACGACCAGTACCGTCCAGTACACGTCCTCGTCGTACCGGACGAGGTACGGGCCGCTCAAGTCGCCCTCACCGGACTGGTTCAGGGCGTGGGCTTGCTCGTGGTCGCGGAACTGGTCGGCGAGTGCCACGAAAGCGTCGGGTGGCGTCTCGTCCGGGCCGACGATGTAGTGCTCGTCCGAGATGGCGGTCTCGACGAACTCCGTCTGTTGCGCCGAGAGGTCCGTGAGCGGGAACGCGAAGCGCTCGCGCATCCGACGGCCGTACTCGCTAGCGGACCCGATCGTCTCCGCGGTGTATCGGTAGGTGTGCAGTGGTGCGTCGTAGGCGTCGTCGACGACCCATTCGGCTTCTGCGCCGTCGGCCCACGTGATGTACTCGTACGCCGAGTCGGGGACTAGGACGGATGCGTCGCGTTCCGTGTCTGTATAGTGGAAGCTGGTGCCGATGCCGACGGGGTCGCCGTCAGCGAGCCCGGCAGCTTCGAGTTGCTCTTGGTCGACGTCGGGGAGGTCCGAGAACCGGATTGCGGTGTCGTCGTTCACCGAGCCGGTGACGACGTCGACCTTGACCGAGTAGCTGGTCCCAGGGGTGGTGTCGACGACGTCGGCTGCGAGCTCGTAGACGTGGTCGTCGTAGAGCAGGTGCTGCTGGGGTGGCAGTGGCTCCCGAAGGCCCTTCGTGGTGGTTCCGCCGTCGAGAATCCGGTCCATCAGCCGTGCGTCCGCGTCGGTCTCTGCAGCGGTGTCGATGGTGTAGAGGACCTCGCCGGGGAGTGCGGCGTCGGGGAGTGGGTCGAGGCTGAAGCGGACTGTAGGTGCTTCAGCAACGGCTGGACCACCCGTACAACCGGTCAGGAATCCGGCGGTGGTTGCTCCGGCTGCGGTGAGGAGGGCGCGGCGACGCATGCAAGATACGTCTTCGAGAACCGTCAAGTGCCTTGTGCAGGCATCGGCACTGCACTCTCCCTCGCAGCTGGCTCGAAGGAGTTACACCGTGAACTCGCAGCACTGCCGGAGTTCGAACCACCTGTCGTGACCGAAGATGGCGTCCTCCTGGTCGACGAGCAGGCGCTCGTCGTGCGCGACACCGACAGCGGCGTCGAGGTTCGCGAACTCACCACGCTCGACAGGCTCGCGTCCGTGCAGTCGGCTGCCGGGGCGGCGATACTGTGGTAATCGCCGGCAAGGATACCGTGTTTGCAATGGCCATTACAAATGACACAAGGCGTTGGAATCGGGCGTTGTGCCCCCAGCCGCGACAGGCCCCTGCGTCGTGGCTGACACGGTCATCGTGCTCGTGCAGGCACCCAGTTACGCCCCGGACGAACACACGATCGCGGCGTTCGGGCTGAAGTCCGGCGACCTGCGGTGGTACCACGAGTTCGACCCTGGCTTCCACAACGGCCCGACGTCGCCCCCAGTGCTCGTGGACGGCGAACTGAGGAGGGATTCGTCGTTGACGGTCGCAAGATGTGCAGGCTCTCGGAGTTCGTCGAGGTGGGTCGGGCATAACGCCAGCTGCTGGACCAGTCCCTAAATCAACTGTACAGCGTTCCGGTTCTGCGTTCGCCCACAGGACTTTACGTTAGTAGTACATACTAACTTGGGTGACGAACTCGTTGAAGCGTTCCGGCGATGGCCTCGCGCTCCAGCTCACGAAGCCAGCCAGAACGGCCGGGCTGGTCGAGGAACGCGACACGCCCGACGGGAAGACCCCGACGTACAGGGCCGAGACGCGAGTGCATGCGTTCGGTGGCCTCCTGCTGGTCGTGGACACCGACCGGGTTCCCGACGACGAGGAGGCGGAACTGGTCGCGGCGGCGGCTCGTGATACGCAGACTGCGTATCGGACGATGACTGCGACGGTCCAGATCGCGGGCAACGGCTACCAGCTCCAGCTCCCACCAGCCGTTGATGCGGGGCTCCGGCAGGGCGACAAGCCGGCAGTCAGCACCGCGCCAGGCGTCCTCCTCGCCGCCAACGACGACGTCGACGGCAGGGTTCGACCCACGCGAGTCGCCGAGGACCTGGTCACGATACGTCGCGACCAATCCGACTGAACGATACCGATTCCAAGCGCGCTGCTTCTGGTTCGGGCTCCCGGAATCGAGTTGGAATACTTATTCGTCTGTGGGGAACGTACGGAGGGACTGAACGATGACGGGTAGCGCAGATCCCTACGACCTGGAGCGGTTCGTCACGGCACAGGAGCAGGTCATCGGCAGCGTCAAGCGGGAGCTCCGGGGCGGCCGGAAGCGCTCGCACTGGATGTGGTTCGTGT
The DNA here is from genome assembly GCF_020567525.1 of Halorubellus salinus. Taxonomy (GTDB): domain Archaea; phylum Halobacteriota; class Halobacteria; order Halobacteriales; family Natrialbaceae; genus Halorubellus; species Halorubellus salinus. The sequence continues at coordinate 245,894 of NZ_JAJCVI010000007.1, read as the reverse complement.
TCCCCCAGATCGCGGGCCTCGGGCGGAGCGAGATGGCCCAACGGTACGCCATCGATTCACTCGAGGAAACGAGGGCGTACCTCCAGCATCCGGTGCTCGGGCCGCGGCTCCGTGAATGCACGGAGCTCGTCCTGGACATCGAAGGGCGGACGGCGAACGAGGTCTTCGGATCGCCTGATGACCTGAAGTTCCGGTCCTCGATGACGTTGTTCGAGCGGGCCGCAGACTCCGGGACGCTCTTCGCTGACGCCTTGGACAAGTATTACGACGGGGACCGCGACGCCGAGACACTCGAACTGGTGAACGACGGTTGAGGGCCCGGTAACCGAGGAGCCGTTGACCGCCACTTGAGTGTCTGTGGTGGCGTCTCATGGCACCCGAACGTCCAAGTGTTGGAGCGGTAACAGTCCGTCGATGGATGCGATGACCGCGCACCTCACGGCGGCCTGGGACGTTCTCGTCGTCACGCACCGGCAGGCCGACATGGACGCGGCCGGGTCAGCAGTCGGACTGGCAACCACCCTCGACGCCGACACCGAGATCGCCACGCCCGACGGCGTCAAGGAGAACGCACGATTCCTGCTCGACGACCAGTCCGTCACCACCACGCCGGACCTGGAGGCGTACGACCTCGTCGTCGTGGTCGATGCACCGTCGACCGACCGCATCGCGCCCTGTGACCCGACCACCGCGAACACGCCGTACGTCCTCTTCGACCACCACGAACCAGCCGACCTCCACGAGCACGCCGTGGCAACACGAGTCGACGAGTCAGCACCGGCGACCGCGCTCCTGGTTGCCGACGCGCTCGCTGCCGGCGGCTCTGCCATCCCTGAACGCGGCGCGGTAGGGCTGCTCGCCGGCATCGTCGACGACGCCGGCTACAGCGCGATATTCACACCGGGCGCTCACGAGCGGACCGTCGAACTCCTCGACGCCGCTGGCGAGTCGAGAACGGCGCTCGCAAACCGCTGGATCGAGACCACCGCGTGGAACGTCCGGATGGCGACCGCGAAAGCGCTCGTCCGGGCACGCGGGTACAAGTCCGGGGAGACCATCGTCCTCACCACTCGCGTCAGCAGCGAGGAGACGGCGGCCGCACACGCCCTCCTCGACGGGAACGCCGACGTCGCCCTCGTCGTCGCGGACCAAGGCGACTACACGCGCATCGTCGGCCGTGTCGCCGACTCGCTCGATGCGGTCCTCTCGCTGCCCACGGACGTCTTCGAACCGCTCGCTGAATCGTTCGGCGGGAGTGCCGGCGGGCACGCCGGCGCCGCCAGCGCGACCCTCGACACGACCGACCACGACGCCATCGAGACCCACGCCCTCGCGCTCGTCGAAGACGCACTCGGACGGCAGTTCGGCGAGTTCGCCTGAAGCAACCACCAGTCCGACCCCCAGTAGGAGACCCTCGACTCGCCCCCAACGGTTTTCCTGCTCTCCAGCGACGTAGCGGCATGGTCGACTACATCATCTCGGACCTCCACCTCGACCACCGGAACATCATCGACTACTGCGACCGCCCGTTCGACACCGTCGAGGAGATGAACGATAGCCTGGTCGCGAACTGGCAGGCGGTCGTCGACCCGGACGACGTCGTCCTGTTCGGTGGCGACCTCACCATCCGCGAGAGCACGAGTGCGCTGCTCGATTGGCTCGAAGCACTCCCCGGCGAGATCGTGTTCGTCCTCGGGAATCACGACGGTATCGTCCTCGACACCATCGACGACGTGCACTTCGTCGAAGAGTACCGATTCGAGCACCGCGGCGTCCCGTTCCGCGTCGTCCACGACCCCGCCGACGGCCCGTCGAATCAGACCGGCTGGCTCCTCCACGGCCACCACCACAACAACCACCCCGAGCAGTTTCCGTTCGTCGACCACGACACGCGCCGCGTCAACTTCTCCGTCGAGCTCCTCGACTATCGCCCGCTCGCCATCGACCGCCTCGTCGACTACCTCGCCCTCGGCGACACCTTCGCCGACAGGGCCGCCGCAGAAGAGGCCTCGCAAGCGCAGTAGCGCCAGCAAGAACGCATCGGTCAACAAGACAGAGTCTCCTCACGCTGTCGATACCCGTCGGGGAACTTAGGGATGCCTGGCTCTGTTGAAATCCTCAAGCGATGATATGAGTCCACGACCTTGCTGCATTCAGAGCGCACATGCAGTCTCCGGGGGTTCACCGTATTTCTCGGTCCGCCTCCACAGTCTGATTGCCCGTCGTTCTCTGTAAGCAGCGGCCATCATACATCAAGGCCTACTCAAAATTATGATGGCAGCAATCGTATTGGTCGATATGCGCGAAACCTGGAGACGGTCGATCGGAATCGGTGCGGGCTTTCTCGCGTGTGTAGCGGGTGGTGCACTTTGGCAGTGGAAACGTAGCCGACTCGCGGACCTCTCCGCCGGGAGCAAACTTGTCGAAACAAATCAGGGGGTCGTCGAGATCGCCCGACGGGGCTCAGGCTACCCCGTGCTGATACTTCATGGAGCTCCGGGTGGTTACGATCAGGGACTCCTATTTGCGGAGGGGGCGTTCGGAGACGACGTCGAAGTCATCTCCCCCTCCAGACCGGGCTTTCTCCGTACCCCGCTCGATGAGCACAAGTCCTTTGAGGACCAAGCCGCCCTACTCGTGGCGCTTCTCGACGCCATCGACGTGGAACGCCCGATCGTCGTCGGTATCTCCTGTGGGGGTCCGGTCGCTCTCCAACTCGCTGCCGATTATCCCGAGCGGGTCGCAGGACTGGTCCTCGGCTCGGCGATCACGACCGAGATCGATGAGCGAATGTACGACACGGGTAACCCGGTCATCGATCCGTTGCTCACCTCGGCGCCGGTGCTCGACATTCGCTCCGGTCTGCTCGCCTTTCTCCACCGGTTCATGCCCGTTCAGTTCATCGAGAACATGCACGCCGGCCTCTCGACGTTGGAGGGCGAAGACCTCGAAACCTACGTCGATTACATCCAGAATGACCCGGCACAGCACGCGATGGATCTCAGGTTCGCCTCAACCATCCTCCCCGCCAGCGCCCGTATCGATGGGACCCTTAACGACGAACGCTGGTGCCGTAATCTCCCCGTCGTCGACTACGAGACGATAGAGTGTCCGGTCCTGGTCTTTCACGGGGAATTCGACGCCGCCGTCCCGATCGACCACGCAGAGTGCGTGATCGACTCGCTGCCTGACGTCGAGTTTGTCCGCGTCAAGGCCGATCATCTCGCGGCTGTCGGCCCTGATGCTGACCGCGTCCGAAGGGCGCAACAATCGTTCGTCGAATCGATAATCGACCAGGTGGAGTCGACGACTGCTCAACAGTAAGGCCGACTGTGCTTCCCATGTTGACGTGACAGATCTCGGCTACTCGAATTTTCGACACCCGCTTGCTGCGCACACCACCTATATTCAGCACTCACCACCTGTTACTCTCTAAGGATTTCAACAGAGCCGGATGCCTTTGGTTTTCATCGTCGCGAACCCGAAGCAGTCCGTGAGCCGGGGTCGCTCGGCCGGGCTTTCCGACGTAACATTGAGAGGGAATCGATTCTCTTGCGGAGAGTCCGATCAATACCGGTGGAGACCACAGGAGAGGTCACGGTGTCAGTCCCGAGGACCGAGTCCCCTCGGGATGGTCGTGCTGGTGCGGGATTAGATGGTTGGCTCCCCGGCTACAAGCCGGTGGGTTAGTATAATCTACTAACCTGGATGCTGGGGAGAGTCGCACTCCCCCAACGGCCAGGTTTTCTCAGTGAAACCGGAACTCCCGCGGTCCCAGCGAGTGGAACTCTCGCCTCTCCCAAACGTAGGAATCTGGAAGAGCAGCATCCCTGTGGGCCCCTGTGCGGCCCGTCGACCAGTCCCCGAGATCGGCAGTCGGATTGTCAGGGACAGAGGAGGAGGTCGTCGGCGAGAGTTTCGAGTTCGTCGCGTTCGTCGATGGCGGCGAGCCAGCGCTCGGGGAGGGCGGTGGCGCCGAAGCGTGCGCCGGCGACGGCGCCGGCGATGGCGCCGATAGTGTCGGTGTCTCCGCCGCGGTTCACTGCCGTGACAACAGCGTCCTCGGCTGTGTCGGCGGTGAGTGCGTCGTGAAGTGCCGTCTGGAGCGAGTGTACGACGTACCCGGACGTCTCCAGCGAACCCGGCGTCTCGCCGTTTGTCAGTGGTTTTAGTGCTGTCACGAGTTCGCTTGGCGCATCGTCGACGAACGCGAGCGCATTCTCGAGGGGCGCGTCATCGTCTTCGAGGAGGTTAGCGATGGTGAGGTTCAGTATCGCACAGCCGGTCGTGCATCGCGGGTCGGCGTGCGTGATGGTCGAGGAGTGGCGACTGACCGTGACGAGTTGGTCGTGGTCGGCCGCGTAGGGGATCGCGAGCGGTGGGCATCGCATGACGCTTCCGTTGCCGGCGTTCTGGCCTTCGGGGCTGTCCTCCCAGATTCGCTGGCCGGCCTCGTCCCAGGCCGCGCCCTGCTGGAGGCGGCGGAGTGCGCGCGCCGTCATCCGACCGATATCGAACGGCTCGGTCTCGTACCAGTCAACGAACCGCGCGGCGACGTCCGCCGGGTCGAACCGGTCGTTGGCGACGACGCTCCGTGCGATGCACAGCGTCTGGCTGGTGTCGTCCGTGATGATTCCCGCCGGCTGGTTCCAGGTGCCGTACCCGATCATCTCCGTCAATCGGCCGTGCTCCGCGCGAATCGTCTCCGGGGTGTCGAACTCGACTGGGCGGCCGAGCGCGTCCCCGCACGCCAACCCGAGCAAGACGCCACGAGCGCCATCACTATCCATACCAATAATGACACCGCGACTGCCGAAAAGCCTCGCCCACGGACAGTATCCGGAATCCCTCGCTTGGTTCTATAAGCGGCAGACGCCAACCGCCGACACTGTCCGGCAACAGATAGTGGATGTCGCCAGTAGCCTCGGCTGGGAATTCTTGGATCGAAAAGGCGAACTCATTAACGATGCTCCGAGTACGTCTGACGCCACCACAGATCCAACCACTGCATTACATATCCGAACGCAGGAGGGGATCGATGGGAGAACGGTAACAATCGGTTCTAAAGACGAAACGTTCCCTGAGGACTTCCTGGACCTCTCTACGCCTGCCGATTACGTCGAAGAAGGAGTCGGGAATCACGATACGGGCGGATACGACGCCTTCACCGCAGCCTATCTCGAATTATTAACAGCGATCTCGAGTACCTTCGACCCGTACTATGGCTTCGTCTGGCATCCGGTTCTTGGTGATATCGAGCAACCGGGCGGCTGTGTCCCCGAGGACGCTGACTTCGTCCCAGATCGGCTCCCGTGGTGGAGTACGTTCTCGGCGGCGTTTCTCGAGGACCTGAACTGGATGGATAAAGTAGAAGATGCGCCAGCTTGGCGGGTAAGACACCTCTCGACCGACGGTGTCATCATCATCAAGACGCGATACCCATGGGCCGACGTCACCGCTGACCACCCGCTTGACCGCCACCTACTAGACGACGACTAGTTACTCATCTGTTCTTAACATCCTATGCTATGATTCGTTAGCCGGTGAGGATTTCAACAGAGCCAGGACAAGAAAGATAGTGGCGATTACAAGTCCGGATGCCACTGTGACCGACCGCCACTCACCGGGGGTGGTTGCGAGCGGTTGCGGTTTCACCAGCTGGAAGTACACGTACTTCAGTTGTCGTGAGAACACGTAGGGGAGGAGGAAGCTCGCGAGGACGCCTGTCCCGCTGGCGAGCGCTCGCACGATGCGACCGCGGAATCCCAGCCCGCGGTGCGGACAGTATAGATAGACGGTTGCACTGACTGCGAACCCGGCAGCGAATCCAGTCCCGAGCAGTGTTTCGAGAAGGCCCATGACGTCGACGTCCTCAAGAACTGTCGCGAGCCCTAAAAGAACCTCCCTGCCCAGTTGCTTCGTGCAGTCGGTCGAGTCCCCGATCCAGCGGGACGACTCGCTGCTTCGACTCCGAAGTGGGTCGACGAGAGTTGGTGGGTCGGGGTGGTCAGTCGGCGAGGAAGTCGAGGAGGATCGACCGGAAGCGCTCGGGGCGTTCGACGTGCGGGGAGTGGCCGACGTCCTCGAACAGTTCTTCCTGGTAGGTGCCGCCGGCGTCGGCGTATGCGTCGAGGACGTCGCGGGTCTGTGCGTTCATCGGTTGTGGTGGGTACGCGTCTTCGCCTGGCCAGTCGGGGAGTTGGCCGGCTTGGCCGAGGAAGCCGGCGTCGAAGAACGAGGTGTCGGAGACGATCTGGTCGCTGTCGCCGTGCACCCAGAGGATGGGTGGCTTCGGGTCGATGTCGGCGAGGTCGGTGGTGTCGAAGTACTTCGGTGAGACGGCGTTCAGGACGCCGTGGTCGCCGGGGGCGACGCCCGGCCAGTTGTCGGATGGTTCCGCGTCGCCGGGGTAGTTGTCGTCGCCGACGGCGGTCGCGCACATCGCCTGGACGTACGCGTCGGCGGTGGCGGGGTCGAACTCGTGGCCGGGCGCGACGTAGAACGCTTGCATGACGGTACGTGGCGAAGCGTCGGACTCGGCGGTGGTGTCGCCGGCGGCGAGTTGCTCGACGAACTCGTCGTTCGCGAGGCCGCCGCCGGTGCCGGCGTAGTCGGGCTGGCACGGTGAGCCGTCGCGGGTCGTGCCGCCGAACCCGTACGGGGACATCGTGCTCTCCAGGCAGACGGCGGTGAGGCGTTCGGGGTGGTCGATGGCGTACTGCATGGCGACGCCGCCGCCGATGGACCAGCCGACGAGCGCGATGTCCTCGAGGTCGAGGGCGTCGAAGAGTGCGTGGAGGTCGTCGCTGAAGTCGCGGACGCCGCGTGTGGCGTCGACGCGTTTGGTCTCCGAGTCGCCGTACCCACGGAGGTCGGGGGCAATCACGCGGTAGGTGTCTGGGAGCTCGGTCATGAGCTCGGCGAAGAATCGCGACGAGGAGACGTTCCCGTGTACGAGAACCAGTGGGGTTCCGTCGGGGTTGCCGGCGGTCAGGATTGCCGTGTCGAGTCGGTCGGTCGTCACGCGTTCGGCTGTTACGCCAGCTGGGAGGTCGACGTCCATACTGCACGATACGACTGACGACGTAATCAAGCTACACGTTACCGAGGCCCAGATTCGACGGGTGCTGTCGGAGAATCAGGGACGGGTCGAACGAGGATGGTGGAACGCTACGGTAGGGGGTCGTGGTGGTCCTCGGGTCCGACACCGGATTTCAAATGAATTCGCGGGAATGTGCCGTGCGGTGGCTGTGGAGGAACCTCGTGGATCCTGTCAAGCGCATTTCGGGACTGGGTCGGTCAGATTCGGAGTGTCGTGGTCTCGAATTCAGGATGTGTTGCTCTCAGATTCAGGATGCGTTGGGCTCGAGTTGTGTGCACTCATTGGTCTCGACACGCTCACACCGAATCCCGACACCCCCACACCGGATTTCAAATGAATTCGGCGTGCTGTGTGGGGGTGCTGAGCCGGCAATTCAACGGGTGGTTGCCGGGGAGGGAGCGAGTAGCAGTGCCTGAACAGCCGATTCTCGGCAGTGTCTGATTTCTTCGGCGAGCTGATTTGTGTCGACACGTTCGAGTGAGTAGTTTGGGCGGTTCCGGCCGGGGAGGGAAGCGGTGTATTTGAACTCGAGCAGGCGGTACTCAACGTGGACCGTATTTGGTTGTTGTGTGGTCTGTATGTGGCCTTTCTTCTTCTTCTTCTTGCCTAGAACCCTAGTTATATAATAACGCGAGTATGGAGCGGGGTTCCAATCGAAGCGAAACGTGAGAAAACGGCCGTGAAGCGTGTTGTACCGCGGGAATCCGTTCAGAGTAGCCCGTAGAGAGCGGCCTGGGAAACGACCCCCTCCCCTTCCAGTAGAACCGATTTCATTTGAAATCCGGTGTGGGGGTGTCCCGATCGACGCTGATCCTCGTTGGAGTTCTGTCGACATCCGTCTTGCCGAGGGGCGAGGAAAGCAACTGGTGATGAGGTGTGGAACCGAACCGACTTGCAGTTCGAGCGTCGGTGGCGACTGCGTCACCGGGGATTTCATTCGAAATCCGGTGTCAGTGGCTCGAGCGTCGCGTGGGTTGGGCGAGAAATCATTTGAAATCCGGTGTTGGATGCCGGACCGACCTTTGTAGTTCATGCACTCGATGCGTGAGCGAGCTCGCCGCGTGACGACATCCCAGTCCCCGTCTCGTCGCCCCGCCAACTCCGGCCCGCACGACAGAAAATCATCTGAAATCCGGTGTCGGACGCCTTCGCGAGCACCCACCACGGCCCGATATTCATTCGAAACACGCCCACGAATCTATTCGACACCAGCGGGAAGACTCGTTCCAGCGACGAGGACACGAAGAGCGCCTCTACCGGCAGAACACCGATTCGACGGAAAGAACTAAGGGCATTTCATTTGAAACCTGGTGGTATGTCTACCGACGGTGACACACTCGGGGATTTCGCCACCGCCCACGGCGCCGTCGCCCACTCACGCGCCACCAGCCCACCCCGAGACGACCCCCTCTCGGTCCTCGACGAACCGGACCCCATCTTCACCGACGAAAGCCTCCTGGACCCCAACGTCGTCCCCGACGAAGAGAAGATAGTCGGCCGTAACGAGCAGATCGAGACCGTCGCACACCGCCTCAAACCCGCCATCAACGGCGCCTCCGGCAAAGGCACGCTCATCCTCGGCAAATCCGGGTCCGGGAAGACACTCGTCACGAAATACGTCGGTCGGGAGGTCGTCCAACGCGGCCACGACGCCGACGTCGACATCGGCCTCGTCGTCATCGACTGCGCCCAACGCCGCAGCGAAACGCAGACCGTCATCCGACTCGCCTCCCAACTGAACGACCCAACCAGAACCAACGTCACCATCCCGCACTCGGGTATCTCCACCGGCGCGTACTACGACCGCCTCTGGACGATCATCAACGAACTCTACGACGCCATCATCATCGTCCTCGACGAGATCGACCGGCTCGCCCCGAACGAGGCCCTCCAGAGCAACGTCACGCCCGAGGAAGCCGACGACTCGAAACTCCTCATGCAGCTCTCCCGAGCGGGGGAAGAGGACGACATCGACGCCGGCCTCACCGTCATCGGCATCAGCAACGACCTCAAGTACGGCGACCGGCTCGACACGCGCGTCACCTCCAGCTTCGCTCCCGACGACCTCGTCTTCGACGCCTACGACGCCAACCAACTCCGCGACATCCTCAACCGCCGTGCCGAAGCCTTCCGCGACGGCGTCCTCAGCGACGACGTCCTCCCGCTCTGTGCCGCATTCGCCGCCCAGGAACACGGCGACGCCCGTCGCGCCATCGACCTGCTCCGACTCGCCGGCGAGGTCGCCCGCGACGAAGGCGCCGAACAGGTCACCGAAGACCACGTTCGCGCCGCCAACGACGACGCCGAGGTCACGCGACTCCGCGACCTCATCCGCGGCTGCCCCACGCAAGCGAAGATCGCGATGGCCGCGCTCGCAGCGATGGAGCACTTCACCGACCGCTCGTACTTCAAAGCCACCGAGATGTACCGCGTCTACCGCGCGTTCGCGGACGCGATCAGCGCGGACGCGCTCGGACAGAAACGCATCACTGACCAGCTCCGCGAGTACGAAACCCTCAAGATCGTCGATATGAACCGGACGAGCGACGGCTATCGCGAAGGCACCCACCTGGAACTCTCGCTCCTCGACGACCCCAGCCTCATCCTCCAATCCGTCGGCCTCGACGACCGCCTCAGCGACATCCCGATCAACGACGCGATGCAGCACCGCATCCAACGCGCAATCGAGAACTGACAGCCACCTCGACACCCTATCGCACGATCTCGAGCGTTCGACGGCTGTGAACGACGCTCGCGAGGCGGCGTGCCACCTTCCGGTCGGGAAGGCGCTCTTCGGGCGCACGGCCGACGTCTCCTGTGGAACGCGATCTGGTCCGTCGACTCCTCCATCGACGAAAGCACGTAACACGATACGAGGCGACCTCTCTCCGCATGCACCGCACGGCAGTCGCTCCACGTGTCCGACGACGCACCTGTTCGAGGGACGGTGGCGTCGTCGTGTCGTCTGACGCCGACGTCGTCCGTGCGAGCCCGGTCCGGTCACGAGCCCGTGAATGAGTGTCGCGACGCAACTCGGGTAGATGTTCGACCTGCTCGCGGCCGGTGCAGCACTGCGAGCAGCGGACGCTCCCCACCCGTTTCGCGTCTCGAGCGATCGAACGTGCTCGGTCCTGGATTTCTCGCGGAGTGAGCGGCCGAGCAAACGTGGAGGGGCGAACGTGGAGGGGCGAACGTGGAGGGGTGACCGATGTCGTCGCCGTCGAGGAGCGGAGCGTGGTCAGGCGACCGGGGCTCCGGATTCCGTTCGGCGCTCTCGGTGGCGGTCGGCGTCGTAGCCGAGCCGGCCACGGGTCAGTGCGACGAGCGCGACGACGGCGACGAACAGGATACCGACCTGTAACGTCAGCAGCGTCGTGTAGGTCGGACCGAAGACGACCTCGTCGGCGAACGGCATCAGGTGGACGGTTGCCGTGTTGAAGCCGCCGTGGAGGACCATCACGAGGAGGATGCTCCCGGTGTGGTTGTAGACCCACGTGTAGAAGAACGCGTAGAGGAGGATGCCGATCGCGGTGAGCGTGAAGAGCCCTGCCAGTACGACCGGGTCGGTGATGCCGTGGGACGCACGCGGATCGACGGCGAGTAATGGCAGGTGCCAGATCGCCCAGACCGTTCCCAGGAGGACGGTCGCCCACAGCGGGCCGTACGTCGCTTGCAACCGCGGGAGAGCGAACCCGCGCCATCCCGGTTCCTCTCCGAGTCCCGCGATCAGCGAGAGGCCGACGAGCGTCGGCAGGAACGTCATCAGGGGGTCGGGGAGTCGAGAGAGTTCTGGCTCGTAGCCCAGGAACGCGAATCCCAAGCTCGTCGTTCCGAAGATGACGACGGGGATGGCGAGGGTTGCGAGCCACCAGCGGAGGGGGACGCGCCAGTGGAGGATGCGACCGAGCCATTCGCGTAGCGAGCCGCCGCTATACCAGAGGACGATGGCGCCAGCGATAGCCGGACCGAACTGGGCGACGAAGAGGTTCAGTCCACCGAAGGCGTCCGCTGCGCCGACGACGGACGGGAGGAAGCCCGCCCACGAGATAGCGAACGCGAGCAGGAAGAACGAGGCAACTGGGTGGTCGGTGACTCGTGCGTGGAGTTGATCTCGGTTCATACGTCTAGATACAGCGCCGGACACAGTATGCCTGCCATATCATTCTACAGATTTGAGATATTGTGCGGTCTGCTATCTGCTGTCAGAGGGAACGAGTGATGTCGCCCGAACGTGATTGGGGGACATATGCCCTATTGGTGTGTGTATTAACGACTTAGCCATCAGTTCTGACGTTCCTGGAACGGCTTCGGGGACGTATTATCGAAGTCTCATAATTCGTAAACGACCGTAGTAATTTATGTGCGCTGTCATCGTTTATTCGTTGGAGAACCGTACCCCGATGCTCGGAGAGACGGACGACGATTCCATCCAAAGGCAGTCGATTGCGGTGGTCCAGACGTCCGTACGACGTGACGCGATGGTCTCGTTCGCCTCGCTGGCCGACTCGAACCCTGCCCTCGCGTGAGTCCCGTCCCTCCGTTTCTCGAGTCGTACAGACCGGGTGAACCGAACCCAGAGCCAACCCATCCAACCCCCAATCCATGCACCACGAATCGATACACACCATGGTCGTCCTGGCCATCGTCGCCGTTCTGATCAGCTCGTCCGTCGTCGCGACAGCGACCGCCCAATCTGGCCAGTCGACGCTCGCAGTCGAGCGAACCGAAGGACCCACAGTCTCCGACCTGGATGCACTGGAATCGTGGCTGGACGAGACGATCGCCCGGCAACTCGAGGAACACCACGTCCCTGGCGCCACCGTCGTCGTCGTCGACGACGGCGACATCACCGTCGCGAAAGGCTACGGGTACGCCGACCTCGAAGCGGAGCGTCCGGTCGTCGCCAACGAGACCGTGTTCAGCATCGGTTCGACCGGCAAGCTCGTGACGTGGACGGCCGTCATGCAGGCCGTCGAGGACGGGCAGCTCGAACTCGACCGGGACGTGAACGAGTACCTGACCGACTCCGCAGTCTCCATCCCCGACGCGTATCCCGAGCCGATCACCCTCGAACACCTCGGCACCCACTCGGCGGGGTTCGAAGACAGCTTCGCGGGGATGCTCGCGGATTCGCCCGATGACGTCCCATCCATGGAAGCAATCCTTGCTGCACACCAGCCCGAGCGCGTCCGTCCCCCGGGCGAGTTCGTGGCGTACTCGAACTACGGGACGGCTCTCGCCGGACACGTCCTCGCCGAACAGTACGACGCGACGTTCGTCGAGTACGTCCACGAACGGATATTCACGCCTCTGGGGATGGCAAACAGCACGTACGCACAACCACTCCCCGAGCACCTCGAACAGCGACGAGCGGTCGGGTACACGTACCAGAACGGCGACTACCGAGCACAGCCGCCTCTGACCTGGACGCTGCCGCCCGAGGGCGGGTCGTTCCGAACCACGGGCCCCGATATGGGTCGGTTCATGCTCGCACACCTGAACGACGGCGTGCTCGGCTCCGAGCGCATCCTCCGCGCCGAGACGGTCGCGGAGATGCATCGACGCCACTTCACGAAATCCCACGCCGTTCCCGAGCTCAACGGGATGGCGTACGGGTTCATCGAGATGGACCACGGCGACGAACGTATCGTCGGTCACTGGGGCGATACCCCCCGATTCAAGAGTCTGCTCGCGCTCTTCCCGGAGCGAGACGTCGGGTTGTTCGTGGCCTACAACGCCCCCGGCGGGCACGCCGCTCGCTTCGACCTCCTCGATGCGTTCGTGAACCGGTACTACCCGCAGTCGGAGACGCCAATCCTGAGTCCGCCGGCTGGCGCGGCCGACAGAGCCGCGGCACTCGCCGGCGACTACCGGTCACTGACGATCTCGGACTCGTCCTGGGAGCGCCTCCTCGGCGTGATGACGCGGACCTACTCGGTCGGCGTGACCGACGACGGCTCCCTCACGACCACTCGTCTCGGTGAAGGCACCCGGACGTGGGTGGAACGCGAGCCCGGTGTCTACGAGGAGGTCGGCGGGAGCGATTACCTCGTCTTCGGGTTCGACGACGAGGGTAGTGCAACACACATGTATCGACACGCGTTCGGTCCGGCGTCCTACGAGCGAGTGCCGTGGTACGAGTCGAACAGCGTCATGCAGGGGGTCGTCGGGGCGGGCGTCGTCGCGTTCGTCTCGGTCCTCCTGCTGTGGGCGGGGGCCCCGGTCTGGCGTCGAGTCCGTGGCCGGGAGCCGCCGAGTCGCCGCGAGCGAGCCAGCCGAGCACTCCTCGGCGTCGTGAGCCTCCTCTGGTTGGTCGTCCTGGTGGTCTTCGCGCTCGCGTGGATCAACTTCAACGCGGAAGCCGCCTCACCATCGCTGACGCTCCGAGCCGGTGAGATACTTCGGTTCGTCGCGCTTGCGGGGACGGTCGCCGCCGTCGCCGCGGCTGGTCTCGCGTGGCGCCACGCCTATTGGACTCGCCTCGTGCGCGTGCACTACTCGCTGGTGGCGCTCCTCGCGGTGCTGTTCGCGTGGCAGCTGTCCCTGCTCGGAGTCCTCCCGCTGTAGGCGATCGACGGGACCGGTCGGTTGGGCGGCGCTAGAGGCACTCGGTGAGGGCTTCGTGGGGGAACGCGACGGCGACGTCGTGCCCGAGCTCGGGATAGCGAGGGTTGGTCACGGTACCCGTGGAGTCGACGGCGCTGTCTGCGATGGCACCGACGCGGTGTGCGGGCTGAACGGTCGGGTACGGGCGCACCTGTTCGTACGAGGAATCCGCAACTTCGAAGTGCGAGATATGGATCGCGAACGGTGCGGGGATTCAGCGCAGCGTCTGTGAATACGACTTGCTGGTCGTGCCGAACGCGGCCTCTCTCTTCAGTACTGACCCCGGTAGTTGTCGGGCTTCGACGCGGCCTGGCAGATGCGTGAGGCGGCGGTCCAGTCGGGTCACTCGAGGAGTTGGCCGCGGTACTGCTCGGCGAGTTCGCGATCGAATGCTGCTAGTTCGACGATGTCGTCCTCGGTGAGGTACTCGACCTCGTCGACGTACGCGACGGCGTCTTCGCGGGCGGCGAAGGGCGCGGGATTCACCCGCATCGGGTCGTCGAGTCGGTCAGCGTCGGTCTCGAGCGCGTAGTACGCGGTCGTTCCGTCGACGAGGTCCCGCGACTCCATGTCCCTGACCCAGAGGCCCGCGATGTCGGCGTCGGTGTCGGCGAACTCTCCGGGGACGGCGTAGTACGTCGTCGCGCAGCCGGACGTGCAGAAGAACTCCCTGGTGTCGTCGGCGTGGACGGCTTGGGCGTTCCACGTCGGGAAGTTCGCGGCCTTCATGTTGCAGACGGCGCACTGTGCGTCCTGAGGGACGTCCGTGGGAGAGCGCGCCTGGTTGTCGCCGCTACTGGTCTCGTCCTCGTGGGCGACGTAACTCGTGCAGTACCCGGTGGGTTCGATCGTCCCTTCGACGATGGTGCAGGCGCCGACGCCGTCGTCGTTCTTGTCGGGGACGTAGTAGGCGCACCCGGAGCACTGCTGTCCGTTCTTCGGTTCGGGCTGGTAGCTCAGGTCGCTCTTCGCCACGAGCGAACCGGGGTCGCGTTCGTTGCCGTTCAGGGCCGTCGCGGTGCGGTACGCGTCGGGCACCTCGTCGCTCGTCGTCTCTGTCCCGGCCGGGGTCGTCGTCTCAGCGCCGTCGTCACCGCCGAGACAGCCCGCGAGGGCGGCTGCTGACCCGCTTCCGAACAGTGCGAGCATCGTCCGTCTGTCCAGCCGCGTCGAGTATCGGTCCTTCATGCTTGGACGTTCGACTACGCCGACGAAAGTCACTCTGGTACGGTAGTCGTAATAGTTCGAGTATTGCACCAGACTGCTTACGTCCACCAGCCAGAAAGCGCCGAGTATGCAGCGACGAACGTACCTCACGGCCGGCCTCGGGATCGCGACCGCGAGCACCGGGTGTCTCACGTCGGTTCTCGGTGGGGGCGACGGGAACGAGACCGTACTCGGTCCGCAGGCGGACCAGCAGCACGACAGCAGTGCACTCCCGTACCCGGCTCACGGCCAGACGCTGCCGGAGTTCGCCGTTCCCGACCCGCTCTCCGGCGAGGTGGTCGCGAGCGATGACGTCGACGGGACGGTGCTCGTGACGGCGTTCTTCGCGTCCTGCCCCGTCGAGTGCGTTCGCCTCATCGGACAGCTGGCGGGCGTCCAGCAGGGAACCGTCGACCGTGGCATCGACGACGACGTGACGTTCCTGGCGATCACGTTCGACCCGGAGCGCGACGACGCCGAGACCCTCCGCGAGTACGGGCAGCGGATGAACGTCGACATGGACGCGGGGAACTGGCGGTTCCTCCGGCCCGAATCCGCAGCGCGCGCAGAGGCCGTCGTCGACGAGACGCTCGGCATCACCTTCGACCGTCTCGGTGCGGGAGAGTCCGAACGGCTGCCCGGGTACGACTTCCGGCATCTGTCGCTGACGTTCCTCCGGAACCCGGACGGGACCGTCGAACGAGCCTACCGGACCGACCGCCCGGACCACGAGCGCGTGCTCTCGGACGTCGAGACGGTCGTCGAGGCGACCACGTGACCGATGACGTCATGTACACCAGCCAATCCACTCCTCGGCACGGAGACGCTCGGGCTCCCGATCCTTGCCCTCGTCGGGTTGCTCGGTGGCGCGCACTGCATCGGGATGTGCGGTCCGCTGGTCGCGGTCTACGCCGACCGGATGGGCGACAGCGGCCGCGGTGGCTTCCTCTCGATGCGGGCGGTCCGACAGCACGCGGTGTTCAACCTCGGACGGACGGTGACCTACACGCTCCTGGGCGGGCTCTTCGGGCTCGCGGGCCAGCTCGTCTTCGTGAGCGTCCGGGACGTGACGCTCGTCGCGACGGAGGTTCGGGCGGTGACGGGGATCGTCGTGGGTCTGGTCGTCGCAGCCGTCGGCGCGAGTTACGTCACCGGCGGCGGTGTGCGGGCCGTTCCGATTCCGGGACTGGAACGCGTCGCGAGACCGGTGCGGGACGCGCTCCTCGAACGAGTGGACGAGTGGGTCGGCGACTACCGGATCGCCGGTCTCGGCGCCGTCCACGGGTTCCTGCCGTGTCCACTCCTGTACCCGGCGTACCTGTACGCGTTCGTGCAAGGCTCCCCGGTGGGTGGGGCGGCAGCGCTTGCGGCGCTCGGACTCGGGACCGTTCCGGCCGTCTTCCTGACCGGGACGATCTTCGAGAGCCTGGACGTCGGCGGCCGCCAGCAACTCCACCGCGTGCTCGGTGTCACGTTCGTCGTACTGGGGTACGTGCCGCTCCAGCACGGGCTGGCGGCACTCGGTATCGGCCTCCCAGCGATCCCGCTCCCGCACTTCCAGCCGTGGTGACCGGTCCCGTTCGCGGCGGCGCCTCAGGGGGTGGTCGGCGTGCGACGGCGTGAGCTCCTGGGCTCGGTCGCTGGCGCGACGACGGTGGCGACCGCCGGCTGTAGCGGCCTCGTTGGCTCCCTGGCCGGTGACGACGGCGACGGGGCGGAGGCGGTGACCGTCGAGACGGTCGACGCGCCCGGTAGCGCTGCCGGAACGACGACCGTGCCCGAGTCGGGGCGCGTGACGTTCGTCGAGTTCTTCGCGACGACCTGCCCGATCTGCGCGGCCCAGATGTCGGTCGTCGCCGACGCATACGGCCAGGTCGGCGACGACGTACAGTTCCTCTCGGTGACCAGCGAGCCCGTGGGCCTGACCGTCTCCACCGACGACGTCGCGGCCTGGTGGGTCGACCACGACGGGCGCTGGCCCGTCGGCGTCGACGACGGCGTCGCCCTCGCTCGGCGGTTCGACGCCACCAGCGTTCCGACGGCCGTCGTCGTCGGTCCCGACGGTCGCGTGACCTGGCGGCATACCGGGCGAACCAGCGCGGAACGAATCGTCTCCGAGATCCGGGCCGCGAGGGACGGTGGGGGGTCGTGATCGAGTCGTTCGGGAGTCACGTTGCGTTCGCAGCGGGTGCGGGCGTCGCGACGTTCCTGTCGCCGTGTGCGCTCCCGCTGGTGCCGGGGTACGTCGGGTTCTACGCGACCGCGGCCGATGGCAAGGAGCGAGTGGCTGGCGTCGTCTCGCGCGGCCTCGCTGCCAGCGTCGGTTTGCTCGCTGCTCTCGGCGCGCTCGCTGGCCTCGCCGTCCTCGTCGGTCGCCCGGTCGCCCGGGCGCTCCCGGTCCTCGAACCCGCGGTCGGGGTCGCTCTCGTCGCCCTCGGCGGTCTCGTCCTGACCGGGCGCGAGCTCACGCCGACCGTCCCGCTGCCCGCGCGTCGCGCGAACACGTCGGGGTTCGCTCTGTTCGGCGCGGGGTACGCCGGTGCGTCGGCGGCCTGTGTCCTCCCGGTCTTCCTGGCTGTCGTGGTCCAGGCGGTCTCGCTGCCCCTCGCCGGGGCGGTCGCCGTCGTCTCGGCGTACGCGCTGGCTGCGGCTCTCCCGTTGCTGGTGGTCACCGTGATGCTGGGGCTCGGGTTCGGTGGCGCGACCGGTCGGCTCGCCGCGCTCGGCGATCGCGTCGAACGGGCCTCGGGCGTCGTCCTCGTTCTCGCCGGCTCCGGGCAGCTCGTGATCGCGATTGCACCGAACGCGCTCCCGTCGATTCCAGTACCGCCATGACAGATCGATACCACCGCTGGGGCGACCGCCACGCGCTTGGACCGCGGTCCGCTCGGGGACCGACGGCCCGGGGAGGCACCCGGGCAGTCTTGCACGGAAGCCGAACGAGCGCGGGGGTGACTGGCGGATGAGGGCCGTCACGTCCGTCGGAGTCCTCGTCGTGCTCGTCCTCCTCCTCGCGGGAACGGGCCTCGCAGTCGACCCCGGTAGCGGCGACCAGCTGTCGGCAGTCCCGTTCGACCGGACGCTGACGACCGGCCTGACCGGCGTCGACGTCGAACGAGCACGGGAGTCCGGCTACGTGATCCCGCGAGGGCAGGTGTTCTACTCGCAGTACAAGTACGTCGTCGGCTACTACGGGACCGATGCGCTCGTCGCCGGAGTCACCGACCCACAGCAGACCGCTCAGTTCGGCCAGCCGCTCGCTGTCTTCGTCACCGACCTCGCCGGGACGGAGCCGCGAGTGACCGACGACGGATACGTGACGCTCCCGAACGCCTCCGCGCCGGCGTGGACGCGCGCCGAGGACGCGTGGTTCGTCGTCGGGACGCCCGCACGGACGCCCGCCGGCCCAATGGCGGTCCCGTTCGGCGACCGGGCGGCGGCGCGGGCGTTCGCCGAGGACCACGACGGTCGAGTCCTGGGCTGGACGGCGCTGCAGGACCGGGTCGAGGACGACGACGCCGCTAGCGACCACCAGCCGAAGGTCGCTGCCCGGCATCGCTGGGCCGACCGGGCCGTCGACCGGGCGCGAGCAGCCAACGACCGACCGGTTTCGACGGTCGTCGGCACCGACGAACGGGCGGTCGTGGCAGCGACCGAGCGGCTCTCGGCGTCGACGAACCGGTCGCCGTCCGCCGTCGTCCTCGGCGAGGACGCCCCGACGCTCGATGCGGTCGTCGACGACGCACCACCGAACACCACTGTCAGGCTTCTCCCTGGGCGATACGACGCGAACCTCACGATCGAGCAGCCACTCACGCTCACGGGAACCGGCACCGGAACGGTCCTCGACGGCGGCGGAGACGACTCCGTGGTGCTCGTTCGCGCACCGGACGTCGCGATCACTGACCTGCGGATCGTCGGGGTCGGGGACGCGAACGCCGGGGAGCTCGAGGCGGACGACGGCTCGGCGTGGGACCGCCGCATCAGGCTCGCCTACGGGTACGGCGACGCGGCCATCAGGCTGCGCGACGCACACCGATCGCTCGTCGAGCACGTCAGCATCGACACGCCGTCGAACGGCATCGTCGCGCTCGACAGCGACGGCGCGGTCGTCCGAGAGGTCGAGGTGACTGGCACCGCCGGGTTCGAGGGGTTCATGAGCGTCCTCCCGATGTACTCGCGGATGGTCGTCGAGGACTCGCACTTCGACGGGGGGCGAGACGCCGTCTACGCGCACTACGCCGACGGGATGGTCGTGCGGGACAACCACGTCGAGAACGTCCGCTTCGGGTTCCACGACATGTTCACCAGCGACACGCTCGTCGCCAACAACACCATCGAGGACGTGAACACGGGCCTCAACGTGATGAGTCGCCCGAGCGGGAACGTCGTGGTCGGGAACGACGTCACCGACAGCAGCGTCGGGATCAGCGTCGCCGGGAGCGCCTCCTACGTCGCCGGGAACGTCGTCGTGAACAACGAGGTCGGTATCTCGATCGGAACCACCCGGTCGACCTACCGCGCCAACACGATCGTCGGCAACGAGGTCGGTGTCCGCTCGGCGACGACGCTCCCCACCAACGACGTCTTCGAGAACGACATCGTGGGTAACGACCGCTCGGTCGCGGCCGGCATGGCGGCACTCGAGAGCTGGGCGGTCGACGGTCGCGGGAACTACTGGGGGCCCGTGCCCGGCGTGGACCGGGACGGCGACGGCGTCGTGGACCGGACGTACGATCCGACCGACGCCGTGGACCGGAGCGCTCGGCACTCCCCGCTGGCGAACGCGCTCGCACACTCACCCGCGGCTCGATTGTTCGACCAGTTCCAGCAGGCGGCGCCGGGACTCCGTCGTCCGAGCATCGTCGACCCGGCTCCGCTCAGCGACCCGGTCAACCCCGACCGCATCCCGGCGAACGACACGAACAGCAGCAGGACGACCAACGAGTCCACAGCATGACCGCACGAACTAGCACGGACGACGACGGACGGACCGACGGTGAACAGACCGACGACGGACAGCGCGGCGGACGGCAGCCCGCCGTGGAGGTGGACGGCCTGAGCCACGCCTTCGACGACCTCGACGTGCTCGGCGACGTCTCCTTCAGTCTCTCCCCCGGGACGGTCGCCTGCGTCGTCGGACCGAACGGGAGCGGGAAGACGACGCTGCTGCGGGCCGTCGCCGACCTGCTCGAACCGGACGCTGGCGACGTCTCCGTCGGCAGCGGCGACGGTCGACGCGTCGGCTATCTCGCCCAGCAGTCCGCGTTCCGCGGCCAGTTCACCGTGGCGGAGACGGTCTCGTTCTACGGCGCGCTCGTGCCGGGACCAGTCGACACCGACGCCATCCTCGAACGCGTCGGGCTCTCCGCGGTCGCCGATCGACGCGTCGACGCGCTCTCCGGTGGTATGCGTCGCTTGCTCGGTATCGCCCAGACGATGGTCGGCGACCCGTCCGTGTTCGTCCTCGACGAACCGGCAAACGGCCTCGACCCGACGATGGCGCGACGCCTCAGGACCGTGATCGGGGATATCGCGGCCGGCGGCGGGACCGTCCTGCTCTCGACGCACGACCTGCACGCGGTCGACCGCCTCGCCGACACGGTCCTGCTCGTCGACCACGGCGAACTCGTCGCCACCGGCCCGCCAGCGGAGTTGCTGGCCGAGGCCGACGCGTCGACGCTCGACGCCGCCATCGAGACGCTGGGGTACGGTGGAGGCACCGCCGGAGTCGCACCCGGACTCCACGGGGGTGCCCGCCAGTGACCGAGGTCCGCCCGCTCTTGGACGTCGCCGAACGCGAACTCCGTACCGTCGTCCGCACGCCGACGCTGATGCTGGCAGGCGTCGGCTACGTCCTCCTCGTCGGCGGTATCGGATGGCTCGGCGGGACCGGAGCCTACCTCGGACTCGTCCTGGACCTGCTGACGCCCGTCGAGGTGCTCGTCCCCGTGCTGTCGTTCGCGTTCGGGTACCGGGCCGTGCTCGGCGACCGCGAAAGCGGTGAACTGGCGACGATCCGTACCTACCCGGTCGACGGGTACTGGTACGTCCTCGGCGTCTACCTCGGTCGTGCGGTGGCCGTGGTCGCGCTCGTCCTCCTCGGGCTGGCCGCAGCCGGACTGGTCGTCCCGCTCACCGGGCAACCGCAACTGTCCGTCATCGCGTCGCACGCCACCGTCGATTCAGTGGCGCTCTACCTGCGGTACGTCCTGGCGACGACGCTCTTCGTGCTGGTCGTCCTCGCTATCGCACTCCTCGTCTCCGCCGCGGCTCGCTCGACGCGAGGCGGGCTCGCGCTCGCGACCGGAGCGGTCGTGGCACTCGCCGTCGGCCTCGACGGCGCGCTGCTCGGGGCGCTCACCGGAGAGGGCGTCGCGACGGGCGCTCCGGCCTCGCTGCTCGCGCTCAGTCCGAACAGCGCGTACCGGAGTCTCGTCTTCGAGTTGAGCGTCGCCCCCACCGGTGTCGTCGTCCCCGACGGGCCGACTGCGCTCCTCAGCATGGTCGCGCTGTGCGCGTGGGTCGTCGTGCCGCTCGCGCTCGCATCGCGCCTCGCCTGGCGGTGACGCGGTCGTGGCGATGCTACACTGACCGACCGCGAGTGCCGGCCCAGGACTGGAGGTACTTCGGATACCGAACGAGGGACGCGCCCCAGTTTTCGAGGAACGACGGCGGGGTCGTCTCGAAGCGCTCCGAGCCGCTCGGGAGCGGGTTCACCGCTCCAAGTCCCATTCGGTGGGCGGAGGAGCGGTCACGGTCAGCGTGAGGCTCCCTCGACGTCCACTCGGAGGTGGGCGTCGCGTCCGCTCGTTCACGGAGCGGGTGGGGAGCGGCGCGTTCGGGCGGCGTAGTGGGGAGGAGGACAGTGCTGCCGTGGTCTCAGTTGGTGTATCGGTCGATGAGGGAGCGGAGCTGTTCTTCGCCCTGCATACCGACGATCTCTTCGACTTGCTCGCCGTCGGCGAACAGCACGAGGGTGGGGACGCCACGGACGCCGTATGCGGCGGCGAGTTCCTGGTTCGCGTCGACGTCGACCTTGGCGACCGTCGCGTCGGTCTCGGCGGCCAGTCGTTCCACGATCGGTTCGATCATCTGGCAGGGGCCGCACCAGTCGGCGTAGAAGTCAGTGAGGACGACGTCGCTGTCGGCGACGAGCGCGTCGAGTTCGGCGGTGCCGTCGACGTGCTGGGGTTCGTCCGTGCTGCCGGTACCGGTGTCGGCTGCAGTTTCGGTTGTCATCGACAGGTCGTAGGCACCGCCCACAATTAAGGGTTGTGGATGATACTTACAATACTATACACGCTCGGTCAGCTCTCGACGGCGGGAGACGCGGGCTCGGGTTGCTCGTACTTGTCCTCGAACGCCTGGATGAGCTGTCCCATCTTCGCGTACCAGTCGTTGAGCAGCCGCCGCATGTCGTCGGCGATCTGCGAGGGGTCGGTCGGCGAGTAGACGTGATAGTAGCCGCCCTCGTCGTAGTTGACCTGGTCCTTCCCGACGAACCCGGTCTGCAAGAGCCGCTGTACGGCGCGATAGGCGGTCGAGCGTTCGCGGTCGACCGCATCGGCGACCTCGTCCACGGTCAGCGGCTCGTCGGCCTCGACGAGCGCGAGGAAGCACTCCTCGTCGAGTTTCGTGAGGCCGTGGAAGCACCGGAGCAGTCCCTCGCACGCCATGTCCTGTCGGAGTTGCTCGGACATCGAATCTGACATCGGTATCGCGTCGACGTACGTGACGCGCGACGAAAAGACTTGTGTGCGATTCTCACAATCTCGCACACGATTAGGGGCCTGTGAACGCGGACGCAGCGACCGACCCGTCGACCAGCCGGATGGACTCCACGACACCGAAGGGGAGCGAACGAGACCATCGCGATGACCGACTCGACACCGAGCACCTCCTCCCCCAGGACGGGACCCACGGTGCGGTCGGGTCCGATCGTCAACCCGGTCGCGAACACCAGCAGGAGGTGCAGCGAGAACTGTCCAGCGCGTTCGCGGCTGCCTCACCTGAGGCCAGTGCTTGGACTCATCGCGGAGACAGGTTCCTTGGACCCGCCGTCACGGCAGGTCGTTCACCGTCACAGGAGCACGAACGCGAGGCCATACGCGAGTGCGAACGACCCCGCGAACGACCCCGTCCACGCGCCGAGCGTCACGAGAATCTTCCGCGCGTCCACGGCCGCCCAGCCGCCGACCGCGGCCCCGCTGCCGATGATCGCGCTGACGACGATCTCGTTGAACGAGACGGGTACCCCGAGCAGGACCGCCAGCTGCGCGATCAGGAACGACGGGACGAGCGCGGCGATCGAGCGCCGCGGGCCGAGCGACGAGTAGTCCCGTGCGAGGGACTTGATCATCCTGGGTGCGCTCGTCCACGACCCCGCGAGCATCCCGAGGCCACCGCCGACGAGCACGGCGAACGACGACACCACGCCGACCTCGTCGAGCAGCGGGAGCAGCGGGCCGACGGCGAGCCCGACCTGGCTGCCGCCCGCGGAGAACGCGACGAGCGACCCGAGCGCGAGCAGCACGCGCCGGAGCCCACCGGATTCGTCACGGCGGACGTCCCACCAGACCGCGACGGCGACAGCGAACGCGCCGACGGCAGTGATCGCGACCGCGGAGAGTACGCCGTCGACGGTCAACGCACGCTGGACGGCCGTGCGGACGCTCCCGGCGGTGCCCGCCTCACCGAGGAAACCGAACTGCACGTTCAGGAGAACGGCACCGACGACGCCGGCGAGCGCGGGGATACTGAACCGCTCGGGGACGTCGGCGCGGGGCAGGACGCTCGCGATCGCGAACGCGATGCCGCCGCCGACGAACGGCGTCAGCATCCAGACGGCAGCGATCTGCTGGTACTTCGCCCAGACCGGCGTTCCACCGAGTGCGAGCCCGACCCCGATGACGGCGCCGGTCACGGTGAACGCGGTCGCTATCGGGTACCCGGTCGCGATACCGATCGCCATCAGGCCAGCTCCAAGCACCAGCACCAGGATGACGCCGGTCACTGGGAGGCTCGTGCCGCCGACGAGCCCGCTCCCGATGGCTTCCGAGACGTTCCCGCCCTGCGTGACGGCGCCGACGAACCCGAACACGCCGACGAGGAACGCGGCCCGCATCGTCCCGATCGCGTTCGCGCCGACGGCGGGTGCGAACGGCGTCGCGCCGCTGGATCCGGCACCGATCACCCACGCCATGAACAGGCTCGCGAGTGCGGCACCGACGAAGAGACCGACGAGAGCGAGTTCCATTGGAGTGTGTGTCGTGGGAGTGGCGTTCTGCGGGGGCGGTCGGGGGAGGACGTTCGTGCGAGAGCGTCCTTCGAGTCCGGTCGCGTGCGTTACACTGGACTCGTCGGGGCGAGCTCTCCGGGGTCACTGCGGTTCCGGGGAGGTCCGTGGTCGGACGCGGCGACGACGACCACGGGGAGGTCGGCGGTGGCGGAGGGACTGCTGCCGTTCGAAGGCCGACCAGGGCGCAACCGGTCTCGCTAGTCGCCCGCGAGTGAGTCCTGGCTGGCGGCGCAGTTGTTCGGCCCGAGCTCGAGCGTGAACGCTTCGTCGTCGTCGACGGCCTGCTGGCCGAGGTTCGTCGCGATGATGGCCTCGTAGTTCGCCGGCCGCGGCGGCATGTCCGCGAGGATCAGGTCGACGAACGCGTCTTCGTCCATCGTGAGCGCGTCCATCTCGGCGACGAGGTCGCCGATCGGCGCCGTGTACGTGCCGTCGGCGGCGGGTTCGGCGGCGTCGCTGAAGTGAGCGCCGCCGACGAGGGTGTCTTCGGGGAGGGCCAGCACGCGCTCCTGGAGCGACTCGTACAGCATCCGGGCGGCGTCGGGCGCGCCCTCGTCGCCGTCCTCGAGGTCGGGTCGAGCGACGCTCTCGACGAACAGGCCGTCGCCGGTCGCGAGCAGGCCGTCGTCGACGAGGTAGGAGGTCATCCCGGTCGTGTGTCCCGGCGTGTAGACCGCTTCGATGGTCCCGTCGCCCACGGCGAAGGTGTCGCCGTCTTCGGCGGTCGTCAGGTCGGCGGCGTACGTGACGCCACGGTCGACCGCAGCGTCGGGTATCACGCCCTCGACGCCCGCGTCGTCGAGGTCGCGCACGCCGGAGATGTGGTCGGCGTGGATGTGCGTGTCGAACGCGTACTTGAGGTCGACGCCGAGGTCGTCCGCGTCCGCCAGGTAGCGGTCGGTGAACGCGCGCAGGGGGTCGATGACCGCGGCCTCGCCGTCGTCGTACAGGAGGTAGCCGAGGCACCCCGACGACGGACGCTGGTACTGGAGGAGCGTGCCCGCGCCGTCGTAGTCGGTGACTTCGACGGTCTCGTAGATGCTCGCCCAGCCGTTCATGCCGTCCTCGAGGTGCTCGACGTCGTACCCGCGTTCAGCGAGCGCGCCGGCGACGTACTCGCTGGCGCCGCCCTTCGCGCACAGGACGGTCACCTCTCGGTCGCTTGGGATGCGGTCGAGGACGTCCTCGTCGATGTCGTCGTCGAGGAACTCGTAGTACGGCACGTTGATCGACGTGACCGACTCCCCGTCGATCCGCCACTCCTCGTAGTCGGACGCCATGCGGGTGTCCAGGAGGGTGACGTCCTCGCCGGCGTCGATGCGTCGCTTGAGTGCTTTCGGGTCGGCCGTCTCCACGTCCACGTTCGGTGCCGGAAAGTCGTCGACATCCATGGTGTGTACCCGCCACTACCGGCCGGCCACACAAAAAGGCTTGCATAGTAGTTCCCTTATCCCACAATACTACTGGGCTTCATGGGCCTGGAATAGCACCTTGACGCGGACTCATGCCCTGATTAGCGGCATAGACGAGGCCAACAGCAAAGTAGGATTTCGCAATAAGTACAAGATTACTGGGTCCGGACCGCGGGACACGACCTCGCACGGGTCCGAGCCGGGCGCTCGCGTCCGGGGGTCGACCGTCGACCGACCACGCTGCCATCGCTGACGACGGACTCTCGGTAGGCGCGTCACCGCTCGACGACTGGGCTGGCGGCGATACTCTCGGTTGACGCGTCACCGCTCGACGACCGGGTCGCCGACGATACTTTCGGTGGGGCGACGTCGTCCGCTGTCGACGCCGAGATGCGAGCACGTATCGGCTCGCGTGCGTTCCTCGAGTGTCCGCGTTCGCGCCGGCGAGCGTGGCGCAGACGCACGGAGGGATACCCCGAAATGCAGGTTTCTTCTGCGTTCAGCGGGTGATGGCGTCGTTTCACCCGAGTAGTTATTATCATCGGGCAGCATGAAGGAGTCATGTCACTCTTGGGGTCGGAGGATGCGACGGCGACGGGGGTCGTCAGGGACGTCACCTGGCACGAGATGCAGACGCCCTCGAGTCTCTCGTTCCGGGTCGAACAGACGGACGAGACGGGGAACGTCACGGGGTACACGCAAGCGCGTGCCGAGTCGATCGAGGCCAAGAACGTCGTCTCGGAAGGGGACGAGGTGACCGTTCACGGGAGCGTCTCCGGTGACGGACTGTTGGAGGTGTCGGAGGTGGAGAACGAGACGACGGGCGTGACGTTCTCGCCGGACGGGGGCGAACTCGGAACGCTCGTCTTCCTCGGTCCGCCGGCCGTCGGCGCGATGCTCGGTGGGCTCGGTGGATTGATCGGAATCGTCCCAGGGTCCGCTGCGGGCGGGGCGATGAACGGGACGCTCGCGGGGGCTGGGCAGGGGCTCGCGGTTGGCGTGGCCTGTACGTTCCTCGTCATCCTCGGACTCGCGGTCTGGGGCGCGGTGCGGTGAGGGTGTAGCATGCCTGGCCCGAACGTCACCACGAAGCACGTCAAGTACGTCGAACGCGCGTTCCTCGACGACGCCGGGTCCGCCTCGCTCGCCGGGAGTCAAACGCTGGGCCCAGAACCGGGTTCGCTCCAACTCTGGCAGGTTCGAAGCATCCCGGACCACGACTGGGACGCTCGAACGAACCCGCTGGACGGTATCTCGAGCGTCCTCACTGGACTCGCCGGCGCGGGGAACGGTATCGGGCTTGCGGTCGTCGGCGACCGCTCGGGGGTGTCGGTCTACCTCGCGACGTGGCCGGCGACCACCGACGCGACCGCGGCCGGGACCACCACGGGTGCCGAATCCGCCGCACGCGCTGAAAACGCACCCGATGGGACTACGGGAGGCGGAGGGCACGAAGCGGCGGGACGGGCGGTGCCGCTCGACGACCTGCTCGCGGGTGCGTATCCGGGCATCGAACTCGACCCGGTGGCGTCGTCCACGCTCGCCTCGAGCCTTGACCCGCTGACGGCGGGGGCGGTCGTGACGGGGAGTCCGGCCACGCCCCTCGAGTTCGGGACGGACCGGGCGCCGGGCCGTGAGCTCGATGCGGACACCGGTGTCGGCCTCGACCGACTGATCCGGTCGCTCGGGAGCGACTCTTGGGCGTACGTCGTGTCCGCGTCACCGGTGTCCTCCGAGCGCGTGGAGGGCCTGTCGGACCGGACGCTCAACGAACTCCGGAGCGTCCAGACCAGCGTCCAGCGGGCGGAGGGGGAGACGCCGATCGCGTCCGCGTACCAGCAGGTGCTCGATGGCGTTCGCGAGAAGCTCGCCGCCGGGCGGGCGAGCGGTGCGTGGCACACCGTCGGGTACCTCCTCACCGAAGACCGGACCACGCGTGACCGTGCGTGCGCAGTGGCCACAGGTGCGTTCGGCGGGGTCGACTCGCACCCGGACCCCATCAGGACGATACCCGCACCCGACGTTGCCTCGCTCGCAGCGGACTTCGCCATCCCGGCCGCAGCCGGCCCGGACGCTCCGGGGACGTTCGAGTACCCGTATCGGTATCCGACGGTCCTCTGCTCGGTGGAGGTCGCGGCCATGCTGCACCTGCCAACCCGGGAGACGTCCGGGTTCCACGTTCGCCCGCAGCCGCAGTTCGACGTGACACCACACGGCGGCGAGGCCGGTAAGGCCGCGGTCAGTCTGGGGACCATCCTCGACGAAGGACGACCGACGGACCACGAGTACGACGTCCCGATTGCCGACCTCAACCGGCACGGGCTCGTCGTCGGCACCACCGGGAGCGGGAAGACGAACACCGTCTTCCACGTCCTTCGACAGCTCGCCGACCGCGACGTCCCCTTCCTCGTCGTCGAGCCAGCGAAGACCGAGTACCGGCGGCTGCTCGACAGCGAACTTGGCGACGACCTCCAGGTGTTCACGCTCGGCGACGAGACGACCGCGCCGTTCCGCATCAACCCCTTCGAGATACGGCCGGGCGTCTCCGTGAGCAGCCACATCGACCACCTGACCGCGCTGTTCAACGCGACGTTCGTGATGTACGCGCCGATGCCGTACATCCTTGAGCGAGCCATCCACGAGGTGTACGAGGACCGCGGCTGGGACCTCGTCACTGGAACGAACCGGCGCGGCCACCACCCGAAGGCTCAACCGACGATCACCGACCTCTACGAGAAGATCGACCCCGTCGTCGACTCGCTCGGCTACGACCAGGAGATCACGCAGGACGTCTCGGCGGCACTGAAGACCCGGCTCGACAACCTCCGAATCGGGAGCAAGGGCCTGCTCCTGGACACGCACACGTCGGTGCCGATCGAGGACTTGCTCGGGCAGCCGACGGTCCTCGAACTCGATGCGGTCGGGAACGACGACGAGAAGGCGTTCCTGATGGGGCTCGTGTTGTTCTCGCTGTACGAGCACTACCAGTCGAGTGGCGCGATGGACGCCGCAGGGGCGTCCCTGAATCACGTGACGGTGGTCGAGGAAGCGCATCGACTCCTGTCGGCGTCGAGTTCGGGCGGGCCGGAGTCCTCGAACAAGGCTGGACAGGCGGTAGAGTCGTTCACGAACCTGCTCGCCGAGATCCGCGCGTACGGCGAGGGGGCGCTGGTCGTGGACCAGACGCCGGCGAAGCTCGCACCGTCGGTCGTGAAGAACACGAACCTCAAGGTCGTCCACCGGCTGCTGGCCGACGACGACCGCCGGCTCCTCGGCGGGTCGATGGGAGCGAGCGCCGAGCAGACGCGCTGGCTCGGCCTCTCTCGCGTCGGCGAAGCCGCGGTGTTCAGCGGCGCGGACGACAACCCCATCCTCGTCGACGTCCCGTTCCGGAAGGTCGACGTGGAACGGGACGCGTCCGCGGACGCTGGTGCTGGTGGGGCAGCCGACGAGTCCCTCGAAGCGCGGATTCGGGCACAGGCGGAGCGGACGCGGAACGCGCATCCGGAGAAGTACGAGGCGTACCCGTGGGTTGCGGCGGACGGAACGACGGTGCGTCGGCTCCGTCGCGAGGTTCGGCCCATGGTCGACACGCCTGCTGCCCGGGATGCGCTCGCGCGGACCGTACACGCGACGAGCGAATCGCTGGAGTCCGTCGACGCGAGCGCGAGCGCGCTCCTCGACGCGGTCGCCGGGGAGGTCCCGAGGGCGCGCCTCGACGACCTCGCGGTGCCAGCGCTCGTCGTCGCCATCGAGACGCACTTCGAGTCGCTCGGGGAATCGGTGGACGCGCCCTACGAGACGATCCAGGACCTGAAAGCGTCGTTCGCGACCGTCCTCGCGGACGCGCTCGCGGACGACGCGCGAATCCAAGCCTCGCAGCTGGCGGGAACGACGGCTGAAACTGCTGCCAGCGACGCAGCGAGTACGGGTGCTAGCGATGCGGCGAGTACGGGTCCCGTCACGCCGGCTGGGTTCGCCGAGCGGTACGCCGACGTGTTCGCCGTCCAGGCGTGTCCGTGCATGTCGTACGAGGCGGTCGACGGCGGCTGTCGGTACTCGGTCGACGCGCAGCGACTCGTCGCGGGCGGCGTCGGTGACGACCTGACCGATGCACTCGCAGCATCCACTGACGGCCTCTGGAAGCGCGTGTCCGGCGTCGCTAGCGATGCAGCCGATCGATTCCTGCCCGCAGATGCGTCGGCGACGACGAAGTGGCGCGGCGCACGCTGTGTCGCGGTCCAGGCCGCAGCGGAGGTCGATACCATCGACGCCGCACTACAGGCGAAACTCGTGGACGGAATCGGCTCCGTCCTCGCCCCAGACAACGGTGACGAGCAATGAGTGAACGTAATCCAGACCCCGACGACGGGCGTGAGAGCGACGAGACGAGCGATAGCGGCGACGACGCCGAACAGGTGTCGTCCGAGGACCGCGACCGCGCGAACGGTGGTCGGGAGGAGAGTGACACGGAGGCGGGCGCGAGTGAGGGGAGCGGTGACGGTGAGAGCGAAGAGAGGAGTGCCGGCGGTGAGAGCGAAGAGGAAGACGGTTCCACGCTCGGCGGGTTCGGCGATGCGGTTGCTGCGGCCGGGGACGAGGTCGTCGACGCCGGAAGTGACATCGCTTCGGCGGTAGATGACGTGGCCGAAGCGGCTGAAGACGGTGTGGAGACGGCCACGGCCGCTGCAGCCGACGCCGACGACGAGGCCGGCGACTCAGCCGGGGACTCAGGCGACCAACTCGCGGGCCAGTTCGACTCGCTCCCCGACGCCCTCGATGCCGCCCTGGACGGCGACATCAGTCGCGACGATTTCCGCCAGGCCGTCTGGGACCACAACATCGAGGTGGTCAACGACGTTCGCGAGGCGGCCGAGGCCGGGGAACTCGACGTCGAGAGGCCAGACGACGCGGCCGAGTCGGTCGATGCGACGGCCGCCAGCAGTGAGGGCGACGCGGACGCCGCAGAGGGTGACGGTGGGGACGGCACACCAGCGGAGACGACCGGCGGCGAGCAAGCGGACCCCGCGTTGGGCGACGAGTACGAGAACCTGGGGGAGGCGGCGGCAGCGATGGTGAGCGGGGAGCTCGACCGCGAGAGCTTCCAGCAACGGGTCGAAGCGCACACCGACATGTACGTCGACCTCGTCTACGAGAAGGCCGACGAGGAAACGTCGACCGAGGAGGACGGCGAGCGAAGCGGTGACGGACGCGATGGCACCAATCCTCCAACCGACACGGCCGAGCGTAGCGACGACGCTAAAGATGGCGATGGGTCGGACGCTGAAGATGGCGATGGGTCGAACGCGGGCGATAGCGTTGGTTCGAACGCTGAAGATGGCGATGGGTCGGACGCTGAAGACGGCGATGGGTCGAACGCGGGCGATGCGAGTGGCGAGGGAGATGCTGCGCTCGCGGGGCAGTTCGACTCGTTGGACGCAGCTACGGAGGCGGTGGCGAACGGCGACATCGACGCCGAGACCTACGGGGCGGCCGTCGAGGACTACAACGAGCAGGTGATTGATGAGATGGTGTCGAACGCCGAGCAAGCGGTCGGTGACGGTGACCGTGGTGACGCGAGCGTCGACCAAAGACCGAGTCAAGGCGGCGAGACCCCCACGAGTTTCGGCGACGAATCGGTGGCTGTGGACGCCAGTGAACGCACGGACGGCGAGTCGGCTGCCGGCGACGGTGACGACCTCGCTGGAGGGTTCGATTCGATAGGGGACGCGGCCGATGCCGTAGCCCGGGGTGACATCGACGCCGAGACGTTCGGGCAGGCGGTCGAGGATCACAGCGAACAGGTGACGAACGAGGCACTCGGGGACATCGAAGCTGCGAGCGACGACGTCGACCAGCCCGCGTCTGGAAGTGAGTCCGTCGATGGGGCAAGCGATGCCATCGGTACGGCTGCGTCGGAAGTCTCCGACGGCGCGGTCGACGGTGCTGCCGACGCAGCGGACGACGGGGATGCCGATCCTGTAGAGGGCCGAGCCGCTTCGAACCTCTCGAACGCATCGGTCGAGGACGCAGGCGACGCTGCCGGTGACGATGGCAAGGGTGACGGTGCGTTCGGCGTCGAGGCTTCGAGCGAACCGCTGGAAGGTGCAGCGGAACCCGAGGACGATGGCGAGGCCGACCTGAACCCGGAGAAGGACGCGAATGGCATCCACATGGGTCCCGCATCGGAGGACACTGACGACGGTGCTGACACGGAGGCGAGGGAGGGAACACCTCCCGGCGAGGCAATCGGTGAGGAGGCGGCTGGTATCGGCGACGACACCGACTTGAACCCGGAGAAGGACGCGACCGGTATCCACATGGGACCCGCGTCGGACGACCCCGAGGATATCGGCGACACCGGGTCCGAGGAGTCAGTCGACGGCCAGGCAGAAGGCGGGGCGGAACCCGAGACAGAAGGGGCTGGCGAGGGAGGCCACACGCGGACGGTGGAGGCTGGGGACACCCTCTCAAGCATCGCGGAGGACGAGTACGGCGACCCGGAGATGTGGGGCGTGATCTACGAAGCGAACAAGAGCGAGGTCGACGGTGAGGAGGCAGCCGCGGAGGGGCTCGGCGAGGCCGAACTCGATGCAGAATCGGTCGATAGCGAGTTCGAGACCGACGAGGAACGCGCTGACGCTGCGTCGGAAGGCGACGCGGAAGCAGAGGGTGACGACGTCGACAGTGGTGACGATGGCGCGGAGGACCTCCAGCAGGCCGCGTCGGATGCAAGCGCCGAAGCGGACGTGGAGACGGCGAGCATCGACGACCCCGACCTCATCCATCCCGGGGACGAACTGGAGATCCCGTCACAGGAGACCGCCGAACAGTTCGACCGGGGCGAGTACGATGCCCCGGACTCGTTCGGAGTCGGCGAAGGCCCGTTCTGAGCGTCACGCGAGCCGGAACGGAACCCTCCGTCCTCGCCGGGGTCGTGGCCTGACCTCGCCACGTGCACTGTTCGGGCGAGGGTGCGTCAGGAGATGAGTCGCCGGGCGAGCGCGCGGAGCGTCGCGTCGAGCGAGTCGCTCCCGGTGTAGACGATGCGGTCGAAGAACTGGGCGTGGTCGCCGGGGTCGCCGTCGATGTAGACGCCGTAGACGGGGACGGTACAGCGTTCGAGTTGGTCGAGGAACGCCTCCTCGTCGTCGGGGTGGCCGTCGGTGACGACGACGATGAACGGGCGACTCCCGGAGCCGTCGTCCAGGCGGTGGCGCGCGATCTCGAGGGTGTCCGACAGCGGCGTCCAGCCGCGGGCGCGCTGTCTGGTTAGGGCGTCGGCGTAGCGGTCGAGCGTAGCGCCGAACGGGAGTTCCAGGTGCGGGCGGTCCTCCAGGAGTGAGAGCACGGAGACGTCTATTCCGACGTCGTGGAGCGCGTAGACGAGCTGTGCGGTCGCTGATTCGGCGTCCCTGATCCGGCCGCCGTCCATCGACCCGGAGCGGTCGAGGACGATGAGGCAGCGGTAGTCGCGGTCGTCGCCGCGGACGCGGCGCTTGAACACGCGGTCGCGGCCCTGGGCCGCGCGGGCGAGTCGCTGCGGGTCGATCCGGCCCGTGCGTTGGCCGACGCGTTCGTCCGCGCGACGACGCCGTCGGAGCGCGCTCCGGAGATCGTTCGCCAATGGCTTCGCACGGTCCTTGGCGGCCTCCCAGCGCCGTCTGTCGCCCTCGGCGTCGTCGATCTCGACGACGCTCGCGCTCTCGAGACCGACGTCGTCCGCGTCGACGAGGTCGAGGAGCGTCGCCGCCTCGCGCTCCAGTGGGGACTGCGTCCGGTCGTCGTCGTCGAGGAGCTCTGAGAGCGGGTCATCGCCGGGCGACTGGCCGCCGGTCCCGTCTCGACCGGAGCAGGTTCCAGACCGCCGGCCACCACCACCGTCGGCAGGGCTACCGGTCCCAGTCCCCGTGGGTGCGGTGTCGGCGCGACCGCCGCCGGGTCCAGCCGTTCCGGGGCCACCGGCCGTCGCGTCGCCGTCGGTGGGGAGGTCGGTCGCGCGGCCGGCGGTCCCGAGCACGAACTCGCCTGCCTCGACCGGCCTGAAGCCCTCGGTCTGCAGTCGAATCGCCTGCACGGAGGGGAGGTCCGCGAGCGCGTCGCGGACGGTCTCGAAGAACGCGACGCTGCGGTCCACGCGCTCGGCGCCGTCCGGCGTGGCGAGGACGTCCTCAACGAACGCGTCGATGTCGGGGGCCAGGGCGACGAGGACGTCGCGGCGGCCGTCGTGGACGCGGTAGCGGTCCTCGACGGGGTCCAGGACGGCCTGAAACCGGGACTCCGCGCCGAACCCGTGGGCGAGGATGCCGATGCAGACCGCCTCGTAGACGGTGAACGTGAACGCGTCGTCGGGCGCGAACGCGTCGACGTACCGCTCGTGGTCCTGGTGCTGGAGCGTTCGGAAGGTGTCGTTGAGCGTCCGGAAGTCCCGCGCTAGCGAGTACTCTTCGGCCAACTGGGCTTCGATGACGACGTCCTCGGCGGCGTTGTAGAGGCTCCGGAAGAGCTCGCGGTGCCGGGACTTGACGTCGGCCTGGCGCCGTTCGAACCGCTCGAAGTCAGAGTACGTGACGTGCCCGAGTTCGTGGAAGAGCAGCGCGAACTGCACTCGGCGGTCCCAGATCAGCGTCGGCTGGTCGGTTTCGACCTGCTCGAAGCGCGTGACGGGAATATGAATCTCGAAGTCGTGGGGGGCCGAGTCCGGGCCGGGCCGCGCGAACGCGCCCGTCTCCTGGAAGGTCACGCGGACGTCGAGGTCGGGACCGGTGAGGACGTTCGCGAGGCGCTGGAGTTCGGTGCGGCGTCGCTCCGAGCGGCGGTCCGCGGTGGACAACCGGGCGAGTTCCCGACGCGAGGTGGTGCGGTCGATGTCCACGGCTAGAGTGACTTCTCGAGGAGCGTCGCGACCAGCGAGGTGTCGTGGTCGTCGACGCGAGCGAGCAGCTCGCTCTCGGTTGCGGTCTCGAGGTCCATGAAGTCGTCCTCCATGAACGTCGCGATACGGACGAGTTCGCGGGTGGTGATCGGCGTCGTCAGTTCGCCGGCGACGTACGCCTCGCGGAGTTGCCCGGCGAACGCGACGAGCGATTCGATGGCGTCGCGCTTGCGGCGGTCGAGGCCGACTGGCGGTGCGTCGATGCGCGCGACGAGCACGTCGGCGAGAGGCCGCGCGTTACTGTTTGCGATGACAGTCCCGAGCCCCCAGGCCGCCGCCGCACGGTCAGCGCTCTCCGCGGACTGCACACGGTCCCGGAGGTCGGCGACCGCTGGCGACGCCGCGGGATCGTCGGCCGTCACTTCCCTGGCGACGGTGGCCGCTGTTGCGAGCCCGAGCGCGCGTGCCGCCAACCCGCGGTCGCCCGGCTTCGCGTTGGCGACTGCGGTTCGGAGCTGCGACTCCAGCGGGCCCGGGCGGTCGTCGTACGTCGCCGCGATAGCCAGTCCGAGCGCCTCCGCGGCGATGGTCGCTCGCGCGACGCCTCCTTCGCGAATGCCGTCGGCCAGCGCACGCGACAGCGGGTCACCGCTACTCGATCAATCGGGTTCTTCGGCGTTCGTGTCGCCCTCGACTGGTTTGTTCGTGGCGTCGTCGACTGCGCTGGTCTTGGCGGCGTGTTCGCCGAGCGTCCTGGCGGCGAGCGTGCGCTCCACGCCCTCGGCTGTATGGATGCGTTCCACGAGGGGTTCCGTGGCCGTCCCGTCGTCGCCCGCGACGAGCGTCTCGGACAGCTCGGCGACGACGATAGCGCCGCTCGCACGTTCCACGTCGGGTGCTTCCGCGACACGAGCGAGCACCGGACGCGGTCGCCGCCAGCGCGGCCGAGGGTATCGAAGGGGTGACGGCACCCCCCAAAGACGCCCTCGTGGTGCTCGAATCCGTCACGGAGTCCGCACCGCACGCGCTCGCGCCGGTCCAAGAGACCCTCTGGGCGTGGGCCGACGCCATCCGGCCCGGCGACGACCGATGGAGCGACCTCGTCACCGTCCGCGGACGCGTCGCCATCGCGACCGACGACACCGACCGGCTCTCCCGGCTCCTCCACCTCGAAGACGTCGACTACTGCAAGCGCCTGCTCGATACCGCGGTCGCTACCGAACTCGTCGAAGCAGCACCCAACAAGGCCGTGCCCGCGCTCCTCGACCACCTCGAGGGACGCGACACCGTGCTACGGAAGCGCGTGCTCAGCCTGTTCGCGACGCCACCTCACAGGTTCGGCGGGTGGGCCCCGACGATCCGCGATGCCGTCCTGGAGCGTACGACCGACCACGAGCAAGAGGTGCGTGCGGCGGCGGTGGAGACCCTCACCGCGTGGGTCGAGGCGCTGAACGCCGGGACGAACACCGACGGTGGGACAACCAGGGACGACGGGTTTGCCGCCGACGACCGAGCCGACCGGCTGTCTGCCGTACGTTCCGCGGTCGTCGAGCAGTTGCACGACGAGCACTGGCGCGTTCGCGCACGTGCCGCCCGAGGGCTCGGTGCGGCCGTCGACGCCGAGACGCGGACAACGCTTGCGTCACGGCTATCTTGCGAGGACAACCAGACGGTGCGCTTCGAGATACAGCGAATCCTGTCCCGCGAGCGCTGAGCTCTGCGGTCGAAGCCGTGTCGTCCGAGACGTGTCGGAGACTCGTGGGTATGCGAGGGCGAGTTCACCGTCAGGCGAGGTCGCGGAGGTCGTCAGCGAGTGCTTGGAGTTCGCCGCGTTCGTCGATGCTCTCGAGCCACCGTTCGGGGATGTCGCTAGCGCCGAAGCGAGCGCCTGCGACGGCGCCGGCGATGGCGCCGATGGTGTCGGCGTCGCCCCCGCGGTTGACGGCGACGACGATGGCGTCCCTCGCGCTGTCGGCCGTGAGCGCGTCGTGGAGTGCAGTCTGGAGCGAGTGCACGACGTATCCCGAGGTCTCCAGCGTCTCGGGGGTTTCGCGGTCGGCGATCGGTTGGAGTGCGTCGACGAGTTCGGTGGGTGCGTCGTCGATGGCGTCGAGTGCGTCCTGGAGTGGCGTGGCCTCGTCCTCGAGGAGGCCGGCGACCGCGTGATTCAGGATGGCACAGCCGGCCGTGCATCGCGGGTCGGCGTGCGTTATCTGTGAGGACTGGCGGCTGACCGCCGTGAGTCGGTCTCGGTCGTGGGCGTACGCGACGGCGAGTGGCGGACACCGCATCACGCTGCCGTTCCCCGCGTTCTGGCCCTCGGGACTCTCCTCCCAGACCCGCTGGCCGGCCTCGTCCCACGGCTCGCCCTGCTGTATCGCGCGAAGCGAGCGCGCCGTCATGCGGCCGATGTCGAACGGGTCGGACTCGTACCACGCCACGAACCGCGCGGCGACGTCCGCCGGGTCGAACCCGCCCTCGTCGACGAGACTGCGCGCGATACACAGCGCCTGTTCGGTGTCGTCCGTGATCGTGCCCGCCGGCTGATTCCACGTGCCGTGGCCGACCATCTCCTCCAAGTGCCCGTACTCGGCGCTGATTCTCATCGGCGAGGAGAACTCGACCGGGCGGCCGAGCGCATCCCCACACGCCAGTCCGAGCAACACGCCGCGGGCAGCGTCACGTTGCATACGTCGACTCACGTGCAGGCGCCTGAAATGCATCGTGGCTGACGGGGGCTTCGACCGACCCGGTGACCATGTCTCGTGACCGATGTCGAACCGGCACCAGGTAGCACGGTGGTTCACCGTGTTGGTCGGTCATCGAGGCGATTCGTCGGGTCGTTGGCTGCTCTCCCGAGGAGAGCCGATACCGGGAAGCGCCTCCGTTCCGGGTGGTTAGTCCGCCGCGGACACCCGGTCCGAGTCGACATCGAGGAGCGCGAGGACGTCGTCGACGGACATCTCCGCGCCCTCGTCGTCACTCGTGTCGTCGACCGCCGTCATCACCGCGTCCTCCAGCTCCGAGAGCCGGTCGGTGACCTTCTCGAGGTTCAACACCCGTTGTGCGAGCGTCAGGTACGTCGAATCCCCCTGGTCGTAGAGGTCCGCCTCGTCCATCTCCGGGAGTCGCGCCTCGTCGTCGCTCTCCACCTCGATGGAGCCGAGGCCCGCGACGGCCACCGGTGACTGTAGGTCGATAGGGCCGTTCAAGATGGCCTGGGGCAACACGAGCGTCGCCGCGTCCAGCGTGGCCTCGCCTTCGGCACGCACCGTATAGCACAGCGAGTCCTCTACGGTGAGCGACCGGTCGGCGGTCGCGAGCCCGAGCACGACGCAGTTCTCGAGGATGACGTCGCTCCCGACGACGTTCCCGCGGACGACGGTGTTCTGCAGTCGGACGCGCGTTCCAGTGACAGTGCCGTCGATACGAGCGCCGTCCGCAGTCACCTTCCCAGGCGTTCCGAGCTCTCCGGCGACGTGCCCGCCATCGAGTTCGATGCCGTCGCTGGCCATCACTGACCCCTCGACGGTGGCTCCTTCGTCGGTCTCGACGCTGCCGCCGTATACGCTCCCGCGGACCGTAGCGTCCGCTCGAAGCCGAACCGGACGGTCCAGCTCGGCCTGCTCCGTGGGAATGATTCGCCCGTCGTAGGTCTCATCGGCCTCGACGACCGCGCGCGTCTGCTCGATGTGCGCCATCAGTCCGACACCTCCTTGGCGACCCGCACGCCGTCGTCCGGCACGGCGTCGCTGACGGCATCGGTGTAGGAGAGTCCGAGCACGCTCTTGTCCGCGTAGTCATCGAGCTTCGAGGTCACGTCCCCGGCCTGCACCCGTGACGTCTCGGCGGGCGACTCCACGCCGGACACGCCACGCAGCAGGGACTCGGCACCGTCCATCGGGGCGAGGGCTGCGGAACACCACTCGCTGGCGGTGGTATCGAGCCGCGAGGGCACGACGGTCTCCCGAGACCGGACGCCGTCGTGCTCGTACTCGACCACGAAGTACGGCGCCTGCAGCGTCGTCGGCTCGTCCGACGGAAGTGCGTCCGCGTCCAGGTCGAGTCGATGGTCGTCGATGCGCTCGAGCAAGTGATCCTGCCGGTCGATGTAGTCGTTGATCGCCTGCACGGTCTCCCCGGCCGTCTCCCGGACAGCGGTCTGTCGGTCGTCGCCAACGGTCTCGTTGTGCTCCTGCAGGAACCCCCAGGCGCCGGTCACCTGATCGGTGAACGGCCGCTCGATACCGTCCTCGAACTCCTCCTCGTCGATCGCGAAGATGTGCGACCCGAGGTTGCGGATCCGCTCGCTCGCGGTCTCGTCGAGCTCGCCGTGCTTGTCCGCGTACCGGTCGTTGAGCGACTCTAGCCGCCCGTCGAGCTCATCGCGCTCGGAGCGAATCTGCTCGTGTTCGGCTTCGATCTGTGGTTTGACCGACTTCACCTCCATCACTTGCTCCATCAGCTTCAGCTCCGCCTGCGCCTGGATGTTCTCCTGGATGGCGTCCTGTATGCGCTCGGCCGACTCCACGATGGCGTCGCGGATCTTCTTCACCTCGCCGGTGAGCGACTGGACGTCCTCGCGGAGCCGCGCGACCGTCTGATTGATCGCCTTCAGCGGCTTGTGGAGGTCGTCGTTCGCCATCAGCTCTCACCTCCCTCGTAGGCGGACGCGCGGAGCACTCGATCCTTCTTCATGCGGCCCTTGTCGATGAGCCCGGAGAACGACGTTCGACCGCGGGTCTCCAACATCCACTGCTCGCGGTGGTGTCGTTTCTCCATCTCCATCTCCTCGCTGTGGAGTGCGTGCGCCTGCTCCATCTGGGCCTCGACGCGGGCGTCCTCGCGCTGCTGTGCGGCGACGAACTTCTCGACCTCGCGCCGTCGCTCCTCCTCGCGCATGAGTTCCGCCTTCTCCTTGGCTGCCTGCTCGGCTTCCTCGATGCGCTCTTGCTCCTCGTTGCGGGTCTCCTCGAGGATGCGGTCGGTCTCAGCGTCGATCTCCGCGAACGAGGACTGGACCTCCTGCTCGAATTCGGCCTTGCGCGCCTCGTGCAGGCGCTCGTACTTCACCATCAGGTCGCCGATCTCCGAGACTTTCCCCTCGGCCGCCTTCGCCTCGGTCTTCAGGTCGCGGATGCGCGAACGGAGGTCGCGAATGCGGTCGGTCGCCGACCGGATCTCCTCGCGGCGCTGCTCGAACTCGCGCTCCTGGAGCTCGGCCTTCTGGTCCTCTATGTTCTCGTACAGTTCCCGTCGCTGATCGTCTTTCTCGATCCACAACTGGTCCCACACCGGATTCACGATGTCATCCTTGATGCGATGCCGGGGGACGACAGCGTCCGTCTCGTGGGTCGTCCGGCACGTCTCGCAGTGCCATCGACCGGCCTGCGGGCCGGTCAACGCCAGCGCAGATTCGATGTCGTCGGTCTGGCAGTCCGGACAGTAGAAGTTGTAGCTCACGAGTCCGAACGC
The DNA here is from genome assembly GCF_020567525.1 of Halorubellus salinus. Classification (GTDB taxonomy): domain Archaea; phylum Halobacteriota; class Halobacteria; order Halobacteriales; family Natrialbaceae; genus Halorubellus; species Halorubellus salinus. Next base: position 205,917 of record NZ_JAJCVI010000007.1, on the reverse strand, counting down.
GTCCGCAGCCGTCCCGATGTGGTCGTTCAGCAGGTCGATAGCGGTGCCCTGGGTCTTCGACAGATCCTGGACCAGGTCGCGGCCCGTGTCCGATACCTGCTGGAGGTCCGCTTCCGCGTCGTCCGACGTCGCCATCTCCTCCAGGTCGTTGAGTTCGCTCACGTCCGCTCTGGCCTCCTCCGCCGACACCGCGACAGTGGCGTCGACGGGGTCGTCGTCCGCGAGGGTGGCGAACGTTTCGACGGCGTCCGCGGCCGGGTCCGACGCGCCCACCACGGGCACTTCGACAGTGTGCTGCTCGGCGCTCTGGATCGCTCGGCGAACGGATTCGAGCGTGTTCGAGACCTGCTGTTCGACGGGTTCGTCCCGGTCCATCACGACCGGGAACTCCTCGAGTTCACTCAGTTTCGCCGTCGCGTCCTCGATGGCGTTCTTCTCGGAGAGTCGCTCCAGTTCGAACGACGTCTCCTCCGACGTGGCCGTCGCGTCGTACACCATCGTCCCGTTCTGGACGGGGAGACTGTGCCCGGACCAGACACCCCGCTCGACGCGCTCGACCGTGATGTCCGGTGACCGCGTCTGCACGTAACCGTATCCGCCGCCCGCGGTGACGACGCCCAGGGCGACCAGTCCAAGGCCGAGGGTGCCTGCGCCCGTCGCGAACGCCCCGATTCCAACGACGAGGAGCACGCCCGCGGCGATGCCGGCGTTGCGGAGTCGGCGTTGTTGCTCGTCGAGGAACGCCGAGAGCGGCTCGCGGAGCACCTCGTTCATCGCCAGAGCGGTCGCGGACGTCTCGTCGACCGGGTCGTCGGTCTCGTAGACGACGTCACTGACCCGCACGACTTCCACCTCCATTCCCGACCCTCATTCGATCACTTCGCTGTACCCCATTCTCCCGCAGTTGTCTCCAGTTCATTCCAGATTACGGATTGCCCGACTTGCTGCTCGACTCACTTCTGGGTCGGAATCGATACGACGCTCCTTCAGTGCGGGTTTCGCAGCACTCGCACCGAGCGACCCCAGGGCGTCGCACGCTTCCGCGCGAACGCTGGGGTCTCCGTCGTCGAGGCGTGCCGAAAGCGCATCCACGACGGACTGCTCGGGAACGTCAGCGGCTTGCGCACGGTGCGCGAGTTCCTGGACTGCCTCCTGACGCGTCGCAGGCGTCTCGGCGGTGAGGTCTTCACGGACGTCGGCGATCGCGTCCGATTCGCTCCCCGAAGACGCAACCGCGTCGTCGGCCCCCGTCGAAGATGCGGTCACGTCGTCCGGATTCGTCGAGGATTCGGCCGCGTCGCTAGCGGCAGCGGTTTCGTCGAGGTCGGTGGTCGTCTCCGAGCCGCTAGCGGACGTCCGTCCGGCGGGTTCGCTTTTATTTGAGCGCGTTGCGTTCCCGCTTCCGGAAGGACTGGCCGTGGTGGTATCGTCTGTGGCTCGCCCCGCGTCTCGGGACTGCGCTCGGCTGGTACCAGGGTCCGGAGTCGTGTCCGGTTCGCCAGCGGTCGACGACGTGGGTGGATCGTCTCGCCCCGAGGTCGACCCGGTGCTTGCCGTATCGTCGGCCAACGATATGCTCTCGTCTGGTGAGATTGTCGAGTCCCGCTGCTCCGCCGTCTCCATGCTATCGAGCGAGGAACCGGCGAGCTCCAGAAGCGCGTCCCGCCCCGTGTACCCGAAGTATCCCAGCAGCAGCGAGATCCCCAGTGTCAAGAGCCCGGACGGGAGCGCCAAGATGGAGAACGCGAACGTCAGTGCGAGGTAGCCCATGCCGCCGTACCATCCCAGGGTCGGATACCTGGTGAGTGCCATACCACAGAGTATGGGGACCATCCCCAGGACGATTGTGAGGACGAAGATGCCACCGTAGATCGGCGCCAGGCTACTGCCCGGTACCGGACCGGCGACTAACGCGACGAGGCCGATCAGGACGTTGAAGGCACCGAACGCGAACAGGCCCTTTCGGAACCGACCGATGTTCTTGCGGGCCTGCGCAGCGGAGGTGTCCAACGCGCTGCTGCCCGCAGCGGCGGTGGCGCCTGCCGCTGCAGCGGTCGTCGAAGTGTTCGCGTCCGTACTGGCTCCTGAACCGGTCCCAGTTCCCGTGTCGACTTCGCCACCGGGAGTCAGTGATCCGTCTCCGTCGCCACCGCTCCCGACGAGTCGGAAGACGAGTTTGAACGGGAACAGGACGACCTTGACGATCAGTCCGACGATGAATCGAAGGATCTTCAGGGTGAAGAGCACCGCGACACCCCCATTCCCCCGCGTTGTCTACTCCGCATCGTTGGTATTGGTTGCCGACCCAATCCTCCGGATAGAGCAGGTGCTCCTCCAGTTGGTTCCACAACTGCGTGTGTCATGTACACATCCCCCGCGTGGTGGGGTCGAACTGGCCGTTAAAAAGGATGGTGGCCTGGCATGCCAGGTCCTCTCGGTGGGTGACGGACACCATGGGTTCCGCTGTTCTACGGTGCTACATCGAGGACATCCCTCGCGACCTCGGGTGGCACCCGATGAACGAACCATTGTGGGACGTGCGGGGATACCCGCTGTCGAGTGGAGCTTCGAATGGTACGGAGGTGACGCAGTACGGGCGGCAGAACAGCGGAAGTGGTGGTGTAGGGGTGGGGGTGTGGTAAGAGGACCTCGTCGTGATTATCGGAATGACGGGACAAACAGGGCGTTTGGCGGCTCTGTGGTCCTCGATGTCGAGAGTGACCCTCCCACCCCACGTGTTCCGTTGTTCTGGGGATTCGATGGGGTGGGTTCTACCCCATCTTCACTCAACCAAAGATGGACTACGGAATTGTTTAGAGTAGGTTGTATTAAAGCTATTTGAATAGACATGGGCTGGAAAGACGTGGTTGTTAGAGAAAGAGGCGGTTGTTAGAGCAAGCACTACGGGAACTGGAGGATGGACGACTACAGATTCGAGGCGTTGGTCGAGTTGAGCGCCTCAGTTGAAGAGATTTCAGCGGCAGTCGTGGGGTGGGTTGGTCGCTGGACGGCGGAGGAGTTCATCCCTGGTGGCCGGAACGACCACCCAGTGGTCCACGGAGTGAGCCGCAGACATCGGGGTGGACGGTGTGAATCAAGGACCGTCGATATCACGATGCGATCGTCGATTCGACGAATGGGCTGAGCATGCTATCGTGATGGGAACGAGCCGTGTTCCGAGTTGAACACTACCGACATGGATGCCGGGACGACCCCACCGGTGGCAGGTCGGAGAACAGCGGAACCAGTGGGGTGGGAGGGTACCCGAGGGACCTGACCGCTCCAACGGAACCCAAAGCAATACTCCACTCCACACGATTCCCCTCTCGCTCAGAACAGCGGAAGTAGTGGGGTGGGAGGGCACCAACAGAACACGACCACGTAGAGACAGGAGAACGCAGAGACGGTGAGGTCCACCCCCCCACCTCATGGAAGCGAACACCCCTGTCCCACGTCACTCAGAACAACGGAACCAGTGGAGTGAGTCTATGAAGGCGAGTTCGAGAACCGACTCCAACGTCCGTTCGCGGCGTCGAGCCCGGTTGTCAGACGCCGTCGACGGCGAGGTCGAGGAGTTCGCTGACGCCGGCGCGAACGATGTCGGCGTCGTGGTTGAGTTGCTGTTCGGTGAACTTCCCGCCGTCCCGGCCGCGGTTGGTCTCGGTGCGGTCGATGATACCGAGCTGGGCGAGCGACGCGAGGTGGTCGCGGACGGACCGCAACGACACCGGTTCGTCGCCCTGCTGGCGGCAAACCTCCTGGTACACTGGAACCACGTCCCGCGTTCGTGCTGGGGTGTCGCCGCGTTCCTCGAGAACGACGAGTGCGTACAACGCGTACTGGCCGTGAGGGGAGAGCGTCGAGATGCCTTCCTCGACCTGGTTCTTCTTGAGCTTGTTCTTCGCGCGACGGACGTGGCCTTCGGTGACGTGACTGGCGTCGTCCTGGCGTGCGAGGTCGCCGGCCATCAGGAGCAGGTCGAGCGCCTGTCTTGCGTCGCCGGAGTCGCGAGCGCCGTAGGCAGCACAGAGCGGGACGACTTCGTCCTCGAGGGTGTCGTCGTGGAACGCGACGGACTCGCGCTGCCGGAGGACTTCCTGGAGCTCGTGGGCGTTGTACGCGGAGAAGTTGACCTCGCGTTCGCACAGCGAGGACCGGACCTTCGAGGAGAGGTTCTCGCGGAACGAGAGGTCGTTGGAGATGCCGATGACGCCGAGGTCGACGTCGTCGATGACACCGTTGTCGCGAGCGCGCGACAGCTGGTAGAGGATGGAGTCGTCGTTGATGTGGTCGACCTCGTCGAGGACGACGAGGACGGTGCCACCCTGGTTCTCGAGTTCCTCCCAGAGGGCGTTGTAGACGGCGGCCTGTGGGTAGCCAGTGGTGGCCATCTCGTTGCCGGGGTCGCGCATGCGGTTGACGAGTTCGACGGCGGTCTGGTAGCTGGTGTTGAGGCCGTCGCAGTTGACGTCGATGGTGGTGAGGTCGATCTCGGGGACGGCTTGGACGTCGCGTTCGAGGCGTTCGAGGAGGAAGCGCGTGGCTGCGGTCTTGCCAACGCCGCTCTTCCCGTAGATGAAGATGTTGGAGGGGTTCTCGCCGTTGATGACGGGCTGGAGAGCGGCGTGGAACTCGGTGAGCTCCTCGTCGCGACCGACGAGCTCGTCGGGGGTGTATTGCTCGGTCAGCGCGTCCCGGTTCCGGAAGACACGCGTATCCTGTTCGAAACTGAAGTCCGTCATGTGATGCCAAACAACTGGGTGTTAAATAAACGCACCGACCGCGGGTTCCGTTGTTTCCTCTGTTACTCCGGGATATAAAACCAGTCGAACCACCCCACCCCAGTACTTCCGCCGTAATCCTGCAAAGCATCCTCCACATCAGTTAGCTTCCACCGCGTATAAACCTCGCCGCAAAAACGAGACGCTGCTGTACGAGGCCACGCTTGAAGTCCGACGCGTGGATGATCACTCGTCTTTCGAGCCTGGGCTACGCGCACTCACTCGAGGTCAGTACCGCCAGCGACATGCCAAACGCGCGACCCCTGGATCCCCGTCTTAGACGCGAACGTCGACGTGGAGAACCCTCGCAAAACCGCCCAGAAGACCCCCCTCTTCCCGCTGATAGCTTTCCTTGCCGTAGCCGCTGAAAGCTGTGCCGCACCGGTCGGCGTAGGGGATTGAGCTCCACTGCCTCCGGTTCGAACAGATCACTCTTTCCGAAGCATCCCCATTGGACGCCCAGTAGAATAGAATCTTAAATATATCTCCTATTTTGGTAGTTATGGGTATAGAGTCGGGATTGTTTCGCAACCACGAGTAGGGAAGGTTGCTCGTTGGAGCAACCGCTCGAGGCCGACCGACGTAACATCGGTCCGTCCAGTGGCCCACGTCCTCGACTCGAGTCGACACGACAGGCTCTGGATCGGCAGTGTCCGATATCACCAGAAAACTCTTGAGGACAAAAACAGGACCTACGACGATCCATCAGTGCATATATACTCTAAATTATAAAAACGCTTTATAACCAGAATTAGTATATATTGGTCCGTACGGCTTGGGATTGATGCCGAGCCGTCTTTGCGGTGGCGGCCCACGGGGCTTCGTCGTCAGACTCGGTCGCGGAGTTCGGTTCGACGGATCTTGCCCGTGACGGTGTGGGGGAGTTCGTCGACGTACTCGATCTCTCGTGGGTACTCGTGCGCTGCGAGGTGGTCCTTGACGAAGGATTTGATGTCCGAAGTGAGTTCGTCGCTTGGCGTTACACCGTCGGAGAGGACGACGAATGCCACGACGACGTTCCCCCGTTCGTCGTCCGGTTTCGGGACGACGGCGGCCTCGGCGATCGCGTCGTGGTCGACGAGCGTGGATTCGATGTCGAAGGGCCCGATACGGTAGCCGGCGGAGAGGATGACGTCGTCCGTGCGGCCCTGGAACCAGAAATAGCCATCGTCGTCTCGCGTGGCGAGATCGTCAGTATGAATCCAGTCGCCGGAACGGACGGCCGCAGTCTCGGCTTCGCGTTCCCAGTACCGGAGGAACGCGCTCGGGAACTCCCTGACGAGTATCTCGCCCGGCTCGCCGGGCGACACGGGTTCGGTCGTCCCCGGCTCGACGAGATGGATGTCGATACCGGGGTACGGTCGCCCCATGCTCCCCGGCTTGACCGTCATGAACGAGAAGTTGCTCACGATGGTCCCGTACGTCTCGCTCGTCCCGTACGCGTCGAGGATGTCGACGCCGAAGCGCTCGCGTGCCCACTCGATCACGGGGGCGTTCAGCGGCTCGCCGATGGAGAGGACGGTCTCGAGGTCGACGTCCACGTCGTCGAGGACGTCGTCGTGGTCCTTGAGCAGCCGGAACGCGGTGGGGACGCTCCAGAGGTGTGTGATCGGATACTCGTCGAGGACGTCGGCCCATCGGTGGACGTCGAACTCGCCAGCGTAGATGAGGTTCGGGACGCCCCAGAACCACGCGCCGAACGCGTTCAAGCCCGTGAGCCAGCCGGGGTCGGCGGTCAACCAGTAGAGGTCGCCGTCGCGGACGCCGAGGGGGTTGTCGACGAAGGCAGCGTTCGCGACAGCGAACCGGTGGCCGTGGAGGACGCCTTTCGCGGGGCCAGTTGTCCCGGACGTGTAGTAGAGGAGTGCGGGGTCGTCGGGCGCGGTTCGGACCGTGTCGAACGACGCGTCGGTGTCGTCCATCCGGTCGTGGTAGTCGATGCAGTCGGCGGGAACGCCCTCGCTGTCGCGGTCGACGACGACAATCTCGTTGGGCGTTTCGAGGTCTGCGACCGCGCGCTCTATCTTCTGGCGGTTCGTCGGCGTGGTCAGGACGATGCTGGCTCGACTGTCGGCGAGCCGGTGGCGGACGCCGTCGACGCCGTAGCGTTCGTTTATCGCGCCGAAGATCGCGCCGGTCTTCAGCGTGCCGAGGATTGCGACGTAGTGCTCTGGGGTTCTGGGGAGGTGCGTGACGACGCGCGTCCCACGGTCGACGCCGAGTCCCGTGAGCAGGTTCGCGAACCGGTCGGACTCGTGGTCGAGGTCTGCGAACGTGTAACGTTCCTCGTGGCCGTCCTCGGCGACCCAGATGAGTGCGAGGGCGTCCTCGCCGGCGTGCCGCCCGATGGTCTCGTGCCCGAGGTTCAGTTCGTCGCGGGCGTCCCAGTCGCAGGCGTCTCGGTAGTGGTCCCAGCTGAACGCCGCTTGCAGCTGGTCGTAGCTGTCTACGTCGAGCATGATGGCTGCCTAGTGTGACACCCCGTACCAATATAAGCGTGTGCCGTCGGTGGTGCGGTACGCCGACGCGGCATCCCAGACCGTCCGTGGCCCCTACCGGTTATTCGATCGTGTAGCCGCCGTCGACGACGAGGTTGTGTCCGGTGACGTAGCTCGCCGCGTCCGAGAGCAGGAAGGCGACCACGCTCGCTATCTCGTCTGGCTCCCCGAGCCGACCCATCGGGGTCCGGTTCTCGGCGAACGAAGCGGTACCGCGGTGGGTGTCGGTCCTGAGCATGGGCGTGTCAGTGAACCCGGGAGACACGCTGTTGACGCGGATCCCGTCCGTCGCGTAGTCGACGGCGACCTGTCGGGTGAGCGCGATCACCCCGCCCTTCGAGGCGCTGTACGCCGCAGAGTTGACGAGGCCGACGACGCCCGCGCCGCTCGCCACGTTCACGATGGCGCCCCCGTCGTCGGCGAGCATCGCCTCGACGCCCGCCTTCGTGCCGTGGTAGACGCCCGTCAGGTTCGTCTCGAGGAGTCGACGCCAGTTCTCCGCGGTGGTCTCGGTTATCGCGTCGGACGCCGCGAGACCGGCGTTGTTCACGACGCCGTCGAGGCCGCCCAGGGCGCCTGCCGCGTCCACGGCCTTCCGCACCCCTTCAAAGTCAGTCACGTCGGTCTCCACGTATCGTGCGCGACGACCCATCTCCTCGACGAGGTCGACCGTCGCGGGTTCGTCGACTCGAGCCTCCCGCTGTACGTCCGCGACGACGACGTCCGCGCCGTCGGCGGCGACCGCGAGCGCTATCGCGCGACCGATTCCGGAGCTGCCACCGGTAACGAGGACCGTCCGTTCGTCGAGTTCCATACACAGACACTCTCGCGCTCCGGGTTAATCCTTCGTAGCCGTTCGAGGTCGAGAACCCACGTCACCACTCCTGGGTCGAGGAATGGAGGCAGTGCCCGCAACGTCCTCGCGTCGGTGTCGATGCCGAGACGGACGGAGGGACGAACCTCCTGGCGGACACGCTGTGAGGGATTGTGGTCCGGCGCGGGCGGCCGGAACACGGCAGACGCGACTGGGAGTGACGGCCCAGTTGTTCGCGACCGATGGATCGCCCGTCGGTCCGGCAACAGCTGTCCGTCGTAGACGGTCCTGGTGTTTATCTATAGGGTCTCGTCCCCGTCGATGATGCGTTGGGCGCGTGCGGCGAGTGCGGGGACGCGGTCCTCCATGATCGGGTAGAGGTCGTCGTCGCTGTTCCCTTCGAGGTACCGGCGGAAGAACATCTCGCCGAGCCCGCAGAGCTTGTACACGGCCAGTGCCAGGTAGAAGCGAGGGTTGTCGAACGAGATGCCGGTCTGGGCTTCGTACCGGTCGACGAGTGCTTGGCGCGATGGATAGCCCTCGGCCTCCGTGAGCGTCGGCGTGAGCTCAGGGATGGCCGGTGGGTCGTCGTCGGCTTCCCGCCAGTAGGCGAGCATCCAGCCGAGGTCCGTAAGCGGGTCGCCGAGCGTCGAGAGCTCCCAGTCGAACACGCCGACGAGTTCCGGCGGCGGTGTCGGCCCGTACATGACGTTGTCGAGCTTGTAGTCGCCGTGGACGAGCGTGTGCGGGTACGAGTCGGGGACGTTCGCTTCGAGCCACTCGCCGACCGTTTCGAGCGGTGGGACGGTGCGTTCGGCGGCGGTGACCTCGAACGCCCAGTCGAGTTGCTTCTGCCAACGATCGACCTGGCGTTCGGTGAACCCCTTTGGGCGCCCGAAGTCGCCGAGGCCGACCGCTTCGTAGTCGATACCGTGGATGGCTGCGAGTGTGTCCACGAGCTCCTCGCCGATGCGCTTGCGATGTTCGGGCGCCGCGAACACCGACGGTTCCTCGTCGCGGAGAACGTGGCCGTCGAGGCGCTCGACCATGTAGAAGTCGCAGCCGATGACGTCGTGGTCGTCCGTCGCGATGACCGTCTCAGGGAGCGGAACGTCCGTGTCTTGGAGGCTCTCGACGACGTGATGTTCGCGGAGGACGTCGTGCGCGGTGTCGGCGATCTCTCCTGGTGGTGGTCGGCGGATGACGTACTCGTCGTCGCCCCACGTGACGAACAGCGTCTCGTTCGAGTGACCGGCCTTGTGGCGGGTTACGTCGAACTGTTCTGCCGGCCCGATCTCGGCTTCGAGGAACGATCGTAACGAATCTACGTCGACGAGTCGCTCGAAGTACGCCTGGGCGTCGTCGTTCCCGTCCATGGTTACGGTGGTGCGGGCCGGAGGGTGGGACTTCGATCGCCCGTCCGACGCCGAAGGTGAGGCGGCCGACTGACTGTACTAGGCATGGCACGTTATAACTCACCACAGGGGCGCATATACGTATTGGTGGCTGAGACGACAGGATACCGGGGTGGGAAACCCTTTAGCCTCGATTGCGCGAAGGTGAGGTATGGAGTACAACGACTCCGAGCGAGCGAGAGAGGTAGCCCTGCGGACCCGCGAGTTCGTCGACGACGTCGTCATCCCCGTCGAGAACGACGTCCTGGGCGGTGGTCCGGTGTCGGAGTCCCAGGTCGACGCGCTGCGCGCGGAGGCACGCGATCGCGGCATCTACGCACCCCAGATGCCGACCGAGTACGGCGGCGAGGGCATGAACTTCCGGGAGATGCTCCCCGCGTTCGAGGAGTCAGGCCGCAGCCTCCTCGGGCCGACCGCGATGAACGTCCAGGCGCCCGACGAGGGGAACATGCATCTCCTCGAACTCGTCGGCACCGAGGACCAGCAGGAGCGCTGGCTGGCGCCGCTGGTCGCCGGTGACGTCAAGTCGGGGTTCTCGATGACCGAGCCCTTGCAGGGCGCGGGCTCGGACCCGAAGATGATCCAGACGACCGCCGAACGCGACGGCGACGAGTGGGTGATCAACGGCCACAAGTGGTGGACGACCCAGGGGAGCGAGGCGGACGTCCTCATCGTGTTCGCGCGAACGGACCAGGACGCGCACCCCTACGAGGGCTGCTCGACGTTCCTGGTTCCCGCCGAGACCGACGGCGTGAACGTGGTTCGGGACATCCCGCACGTCGGCGGTGGGGTCACCGGGATGGGGCACGCCGAGATCGCGTACGACGACGTTCGCGTGCCCGAGGCGAACCTCCTCGGCGACCTGAACGCGGGGTTCCGGCACGTTCAGGAGCGGCTCGGCCCGGCGCGACTCACCCACTGCATGCGGTACTCGGGGATGGCGACGCGAGCGCTCGAGATCGCGAAAGCGTACACGAGCGAACGGCAGGCGTTCGATACGCCGCTCGCAGAGAAGCAAGCTGTCCGGCACGCCGTCGCTGACGCCGAGACGAAGGTGCACGCGGTCAGGACGATGGTCCGCCACGCCGCAGACCAGATCGCTGCGGGAGAGGAAGCCCGTGTCGCGGTCTCGATGTCGAAGGTGTACGCCGCGAACACCGTACAGGAGACGATCGACCTGGCGATGCAGTACTGCGGCGGGAACGGCATCGGGAAGGACCTCCCGCTGGCGGACTTCTACGAGGACGTCCGCCAGTTCCGCATCATCGATGGCGCGGACGAGGTCCACCGTCGCGTCATCGCGCGCGACGCGTACTCGGACGTGACCGACGCGCACCTCGCGAACGTCACTCGCTACGGCGACCCCAGCGATACCTGAACGCTCGGTGCCAGCGCCAGGGTTTCGCTCTGTATTGGCGAATTCGGTCGGTCGAGAGGTCGCGAAAAATGGCTGTCCGGGTCAGCCCAGGAATGCGGTGAGGTCGCCGTAGAACTCGTCGGTCTCGAGCATGGGATAGTGCCCGATGCCCTCCATCGGGCGATACTCGCAGTCGGCGAGTGCGTCGACCGTCTCCTCGACGTACTCCTCGGGGAGGAAGTAGTCGTCCTCGCCGAAGACGTAGAGGACCGGGCAGGTGATGTCGTCGGCCCGTTCGAGGACGTCGTGGGTGTTCCACGCGGTGAGGTCGGCGTGGGTGACGTTCCTGATGGCGTGCTGGTGGAGGAACGCGTGTTCCTCGACGCGCGCCGGGTCGGCGTCGCCGCCGTGACATTGGACGGACGCGTTGTAGTAGAACCGCTCGAAGGACGGCATACCGCCCGCGGTCTCCATCATCATGAGGAACCCTGGCGGGTACGTGGGCGTGCGAAGTGCGCCTTCGAGGCAGACGATGGAGGTGAGTTCGTCCGCGTGGTGGACGGCGAGGTCGAGGACGACGTCACCACCGATGGAGCACCCGGCGACCGTGGGTGATTCCAGATCCATCTCGGCCGCGAACGCCCAGACGAACTCCGCGAACTCGTGCATGGAATCGATGTGGCCGTCCGGATGCGCGAGGGACTTCCCGTGCCCGGGGAGGTCGAGCGTGAGCGCGTGGTAGCCGTCCTCGCCGAGCCGGGGGAGGACGTGACGCCATTCGAGGCCTTCTGCGCCTGCGGTGTGGACGAGGACCACGTCGTGGCCGTCCCGGGGCCCGCACTCCTCGTAGAACGTTCGGACGCCGTCGACGGTCACGTAGCCGGCAGTGATGCCTTCCTCCGTCATCACGCGTCACCTCCAGCGGTCAGCGCAACCTCGTCGTCGGTCTGCGCTCTGAGGACGCGGACCATCGCGTTGATGCCGTCAACCATCCGCGTCGACTCGAGGACGTTCCCCGAGAACTGGAGCAGACCGAGGGTCTGCTGTTCGCCGAACGGGTTCCGCTCCTGTGTGAGGAGTCGCTCCCACTCCTCGGCGGGCCCGGAGATGGCGAACGTCGAGCCGAACTCGGCCTCCTCCGCGAGCACTTCGAGTATCTGGCCGCGGTATATCTTCATCCAGACGGTGTCGTCGCCGACGTCCAACCGGACGGACCCGTCGAAGTGTCGCATCTCCGTAGTGAACGATTCGTCGTCCTCGAGTTCGGACGCGAACTCGCGGAACCAGTCGGCCGTCAGCGGCTGTGTCATGTGGTAACGCCTCACAGCTAATTCGGAAATAGAGACCATAAGTGTTCGCCTCCGGCGAACGGACCGCTACGGCGTTCTCACCCAGTATGGTTTTGGTGACGCGGCCGCATCATCTCCTATGGTCGAGATAGTGACGCTGCCCAAACTCGGGATCAGCGACACCGGCGACCTCGTCGCCTGGGAGAAGGCCGTCGGTGACAGCGTCGAAGCTGGCGAACTCCTTGCCGTCCTCGAATCCGACAAGGCAAGCGCGGAGGTGACAGCCGAGGCCTCCGGCACGCTGCTCGCCATCTACGTCGAGGAAGGTGAGGAGCTCGAGATCGAGCCCGGTCGACCCATCGCCGCCATCGGCGACGCCGACGAGGAGGCACCGTCATCGGACACCGTCGAGGGGATGACCCCGACCGCCACCGTCGACGATTCGAGCCCCACCGGGGAAGGGGCGCAGCAAACGGCAGCCGCTCAGGCTGGCGCGGACTCGGCCGGTGACACGAGCGCGTCCGGAACCGAACCGGAGAAGATGTCGCCGCGAGCACGCCGGTACGCTCGCGAGCACGACGTCGCACTCGCAGGCATCGAGGGCACTGGCCCCGAGGGAGCGGTCGTCGAATCGGACGTCCGTGAGACCGAGGCCGCCCGCGGGGGACCACAGGGTGACGAGACTGACAGTCCCGCGGCCGGCGAGGAAAGCGTCGTTGCGACGACCGACAGTGCAGGCCGCGCGAGCCAAGCTGAGCCAGACGACTCCGGGCCCGCAGTCAGGCTCACGCCGCGAGCGCGCCGGTACGCTCGCGAGCACGACGTCGACCCGGCGACCATCGAGGGCACGGGCATCGATGGCGCCGTGACCGAGAGCGACCTCCGTCGCGCCGTCGAGGGTCCCGACGCTGCCACCGCCGCTCCAGAGAGTACTGGTGCCAGCGCCCCCTCGGGTGCGACCGAGCGCTCTGAATCGGCTGGCGCTGCGACCGCGGGACTCACCGTCACGGAGGAAAGGCCCCTCGCTGGCACCCGGCGGACCATCGCCGAACGCCTCAGTCGGAGTGCCCGCGAGAAGCCGCACGTGATGGGGACGCGCGAGATCAGTATCGAGACGCTCCAGCGCGCTCGCGAACGCCTCGCCGACCGCGGCGTCGACGTCTCCCTGAACGACCTCATCCTCCGCGCCGTCGCGCTCACGCTCCGCGACCTCCCAGCGTTCAACGGCGTGTTCGAGGACGGCGTCCACTCGCTCGTCGCTGAACGCAACATCGGCTACGCAGTCGACACCGACCGCGGGCTCATCGTCCCCGTCGTCGAAACCGTCGACGAGCGTTCGCTAAGCGAACTCGCCGAACACCGCCAGGAACTCGTTTCGCGCGTCCTCGACGGCGACCACACGCTCGATGACCTCCGCGGGGGCACGTTCACTGTCACGAACGTCGGCGTCTTCGACCTCGACGTCTCGTACTCCATCATCAACCCGCCACAGGTCGCCATCCTCGCCATCGGCCGCCGCAAGCCAACGCCCGTCCAACGCGGCGGCGACGTCGCGTTCGAGACGGCGATCACGTTCAGTCTCACCATCGACCACCGCGTCCTCGACGGCGCCGACACCGGCCGGTTCCTCGCCCGACTCGCGGACTACATCGAGTACCCCGGTCTCATGCTCACCGACGAACTCTGAGCGAGCACGACCGCAAAAACCCTGCTTGCGGCCGCCCAACTCCTCACCCGGTCAGAACACCGATTCGATGGCGTCGACGATCTTGCTCGTGGACGGTATCACCTCGTCCTCGAGCGTCGGACTGAACGGGATCGGTGTGTCCTCGACGCCAACGGTCCGCGGTGGCGCATCGAGGCTGAAGAACTCCTCGTCGGCGATCCGAGAGGCGATGTATCCCTGCGTCCCGTAGCGGAGCGGCGTCTCGTCCACCACCACGAGCCGTCCGGTCTTCCGGACGCTCTCGGCTATCGTCTCGACGTCAAGTGGCGAGAACGTCCGCGGGTTCACGATCTCCACGCTGACGTCCTCGGCGAGCTCCTCCGCAGCCTCGACCGACCGGTGGTAGAGGCGTTGCGTGGCGACGACCGTGACGTCCTCGCCCTCGCGTTCGACGACGGCCTCGCCCAGTGGGAGCGTGTACGGCTCCTCTGGGACCTCGCCCTTGAACCCCATGAGCTTCTTATGCGCCAGCACGAACACCGGATTGTCGTCCCGGATGGCGCTCTTCAGCAGGCCTTTCGCGTCGTACGGGGTCGTCGCCGCGACGACGACCAGCCCGGGCTGGTGGCCCGTCCAGGCGTGTACGCTCTGGGAGTGCTGGGCGCCCGCTCGGATGCCCGCCCCTGAAGGCGCGAGCACTGTCATCGGCGCCTTCAGCCGACCGCCACTGATGTACGGCATCTTCGCGATCTGATTGATGAACTCCTCGCCAGCCGTCGCCGCGAAGTCCGCGAACTGGAGTTCCGCGACAGGCCGAAGCCCGCCGATGGATGCCCCGAGCGCGTGCCCGACGATCCCGATCTCCGAAAGTGGCGTGTCTCGAACGCGCTCGGTCCCGTATTTGTCGACGAGCCCCTGCGTCTCGCCGAAGTTCCCGCCGAACGTCCCGACGTCTTCGCCGCTCAGGTAGACGGTCTCGTCGCGCTCGAGCTCCTCGTCCAGTGCCTCGCGTATCGCCTGCACCTGGTTAAGTTCACGCATCGCCCTCACCTTGGCCGTACAGCGGCAATCGAAGCACGTCCTCGTAGGCGGTACTCGGCGCCGGATCTGGGCTGTCCTTCGCGAACTGGATCGCGGCCCCGACCTCGTCGTCGATCTCGTCGACGAGCGCGTCGTACGCTTCCGCCGTGATGTGACCCGCTTCGATGACGCGCTCCTGGAAGTTCGTCACCGGGTCCCGCTCCGCGTTTGACTCTCGCGCCTCCTCTTCGGTCCGATACGCCTGTTTGTCGCCCTCGAAGTGGCCGCGAAGCCGCGTGACGCGACTCTCGACGAGCGTCGGCCCGCCGCCTTCGCGCGCTCGAGTGATCGCTTCGGATATCGTCTCGTACACTGCGACCGGGTCGCTCCCGTCGATGCTGTACGACGGGATGTTCAGCGGTTTGCCGTAGTCGGCGAGCGAGTCGATGCCGACCTGCTGTTGGGTGCTGTAGGAGATGGCGAACCCGTTGTTCTCGATGATGTACACGACGGGGAGGTTCCACGCGGCGGCGAACACGAGCGCGGTGTGGAACGACCCCCGGCTCGTGCCGCCGTCGCCGATGGTCGAGAGGACGACGTTCCCCGTCTCGCGCATCTGTTGGGCGAGCGCGAGCCCCGCCGCGGGGTTCTGGCCGGAGCCGATGGTGGCGGCGTGCCCGTACAGGTGGCGGTCGACGTCCGCGAGGTGCATCGACCCGCCCTTCCCGCCGTTCGGGCCGGTTGCCTTCCCGAACAGTTCAGCCATGATCTCGTCGAAGGGCACGCCTTTGACGATGTACTGGCCGTGGAGGCGTGAACCGCCGACGGCCAACCAGTCGTCGGGCTGCATCGCGACCCCCATTCCCGCGTGGGAGGCCTCGTGGCCGTGACAGAGGTGGACGAATCCGGGGACGCTCCCTTCGCTGAACTCGTCGAGGACACCTTCCTCGAACCGGCGGATGCGGACCATCTGCTCCAGTAGCTCGTCGACGGTCTCGGCGTCGACGTCCTCGAAGTGTGGGTTGGTATCACTCACCATCCTATACCTGAACGTCCACCGTCGGACGTATAAACCTACCTCGTCCCTACGCTCGACACTCGACGGGTTTCGAGACCCGAGCGGATTCGACACCAGTTCACGACCATGGTGAACGGTAACGATTATACAGCTGCTTGGAGTGGATGACGTATGCACGTCCTCGGCCTCGACAGAGTGATCATCGCGACCAACGACCTCACGGCGACCAGCGAGCCCTTCGAGGACCTCCTCGGACTCTCCTTCGGCGATCTCCTCGAACCGACCACCAGCACCGACTCCGGAGGCCAGGACGTCCAGAACGTCATCAGCACCGCCGGCATCGAACTCGTCGCGCCTAGGGGGTCCGACGGCGAGCTCGACCGCTTCCTCGACGAGCACGGCCCCGGTCTGTACGCGGTCTCGCTCCGCGTAGCCGACCTCGACGCCGCCGTCGAGGAGCTCTCCCAGAAGGGCGTCGAGACGGTCGGCGAGTACCGCGCGAACGACTTCGCCGAGGTGTTTCTCCACCCCCGGTACTTCGGCGGGGCGATGGTGATCCTCGCCGAGTACGACGCCCCGCATCCCTCGGAAACGGCTTCGCTCCCCCGGCGACGGAACGACTAAGCTGATTCGCTCCAAGGGTAGAGGTGATGGACTTCGAGTTCACTGAAGAGCAACGACTCCTGCAGCGGACCGCCCGCGACATCAGCGCGGGTTACGACCTCGACTACTGGCGGGAGAAGGACGACGAGAGCGAGTTCCCCCACGAGGTCTGGGACGACCTCACCGACGCCGGGTTCGTCGGTATGAAGATCCCGACCGAGTACGGCGGAAGCGGGTACGGGATGATCGAACTCGTCGCGGCATCGCTCGAGATCGCGCGCCACGGCGGTGGCGTCAGCGGCGCGAACCTCCTCACGTCGCCCGTCATCGGGTCCACGGCCATCATCGAGTACGGGACCGACGCACAGAAGGAACGGTTCCTCCCGATGATCGCCGCCGGGACCTTCTTCGCGATCGGGTTGACCGAACCCGACGCCGGCCTCGACACCGCCGGCATCAAGATGACCGCGGACCGAGACGGCGACGAGTACGTCCTCAACGGCACGAAGATCTGGACGACCGGTGCCCACGTCGCCGACTACATCGTCACGCTCGCACGGACCGGCACCGGCGACGCCGAGAAGCGCCACCAGGGCATCTCGCTCTTCATCGTCCCCACGGACCAGGACGGCCTCGAGGTGAACAAGATCGACAAACTCAGCATGCGCTGTCTCAGCTCGTTCGAGGTCGTTTACGACGACGTTCGCGTCCCGGAGGAGAACCTCATCGGCGACGAGGGGAAGGGCTTCTTCCACGTCCTCGGGACGCTCAACACCGAACGCATCAACTGGGGTGCCATCCCGATCGGGGCGGGCGAGCTCGCGCTCGACATCGCCGTCGACTACGCGGCCGAACGCGAGGCGTTCGAGCGAAAGATCGGACAGAACCAGGGCGTCCAGTTCCCGCTCGCGACGTCGAAGGCGGAACTCGAGACGGCGACGCTCATGCTCTACAAGGCCGCGTGGCTGTACGACGAGGGCGCGGACTGCGCGATGGAGGCGAACGCCGCGAAGCTCGTCGGTGCCCGCGCGGGATTCGACGCCGTCGACCGCGCCGTGCAGACCCTCGGCGGCATGGGGTTCGCGGACGAGTACCACGTCGAGCGATTGTATCGCGACGTCCGACTCGCGCGGGTCGCCCCCGTCAGCGACGAACTCGTTAAGGCGTACATCGCCGAGCACGAACTCGACCTCCCGCGGTCGTACTGATCGACCGAGGGGCGTGCCGACGCCTCCACGTGCGTTCTTGCGCTCTCGAATACCTCAACTACTGCTCTCGCTCTCTCGGACACTGTCGTCCGATCGAGCCGTTCCTCGCGCAAAGAGCTAAGCGACCTCCGCGGGTATGTGGGTTCATGACACCCGACCACGTCGTCGTCGAGCGGACGGACGGCGTCGCGACCGTCACTATCGACCGGCCAGAATCGCTGAACTCGCTCTCCGTGGCACTCCTCGACGAGCTCGCCGACGCGGTCGAAGCACTGATGCACGAGGACCAGGTGAGCGTGGTCGTCGTCACCGGCGCGGGCGAGGACGCGTTCGTCTCCGGGGCCGAACTCGACATGTTCCACGGACGGTCAGGCGTCTGGTTCAAGCGCGAGTTCCGGCGGGCGTTCGGTCGCGTCGAGCGAGCCATCGAGGGCGGCCCGAAGCCCGTCGTCGCCGCGGTCAACGGCGACGCGTTCGGTGGCGGCCTCGAACTCGCCGTCACGTGCGACCTCATCTACGCCGCCGAGCGCGCACGGTTCGGGTTCCCGGAGATAACGCTCGGCGGGATGCCGGGCGCCGGCGGTACCCAGCGCGTCATCCGACTCGTCGGCGACCTGCGAGCGAAGGAGCTCGTGATGACGGGTCGACCAGTCCCCGCAGCGGAGGCCGTCGAGATGGGGCTCGCGACCGACGTCTTCCCAGACGACGCGTTCGACGACGAGGTCGCCGACGTGGCCGCCACCCTGGCCGAGCGAGCGCCAGTCGCGCTCTGGTTCGCGAAGGAGGTCATCAACGAGTCCCGACCGTCGTTCGACACCGGGCTCGCGCTCGAGGCCGCGCTCGGTGCGCTCCTCTTCGAGACGGACGACCTCCACGAGGGCTTCGGCGCGTTCCTCGACAAGCGCGAGCCGGAGTTCGACGACTGGACGGACCTCTGATTCCCCGTCGGCGTCGTTGCTGGGCACGTGCTACTGGGCGGTCCACCCGCCGTCGACGGCGAGCGTCGTTCCCGTGACGTAACTCGACGCGTCGCTCGCGAGGAACAAGACGGCTGCCGCGATCTCCGCGGGTTCGGCGAACCGGTCGAGCGGCGTGCGGTCGAGGACGGACGCTCGCAGGTCGTCGTTCTCGCGGATGCCGTCTATCAGGTCCGTCTTCACGTAGCCCGGAGCGACGGCGTTCACGCGCACGGACGGTGCGAGGTCGAGCGCCGCGCTCTTCGTGAGTCCGACGATGCCGTGCTTGGACGCGACGTAGGGATGCTGCCGGGGTAAGCCGACGACCCCGCCGACGCTCGCGACGTTCACGATGACGCCACCGTCGGGACTGTCCTCGAACCGTCTCGCGGCCGCTGCGAGACAGCGCGCCGCTCCACGGAGGTTCACGTCCACGGTGAACCCGAACTCGTCGTCGGTCACGTCCTGGGGCTTCCCGAGGGCGCCGTCGGGGTTCACCCCGGCGTTGTTGACGAGGACGTCCACGCCACCGAACGCGTCGACCGTCTCCGCGAACAGGTGCGCGACCGCGTCCGGGTCGGTGACGTCAGTCGGTACCGCGAGGCCGTCGGCGCCGGTCGCTTCGACGCGCTCGACCGCGGCGTCGACGTCGGCCGCGGTTCGCGACGTCGGCACGACCGTCGCACCGGCCACCGCGAACGCCTCCGATATCGCCAGCCCGATACCCCGCGTCCCGCCCGTGACGACCGCGACCTCGCCGTCCAGCGAGTACGACACCGCATCGCGCTCGACGTCGGTCATCGCGCACCCTCCTCGTCGCCCGCACTGTCGTCCACTCCCGGTTCCTCGCCCGTCGATTCTGGCGCTGGCGCTTCGCGCTCCTCGAGCTCGCGACGCGCGACCTTCCCGGTGGACGTCGTCGGGAGGGCGTCCACGAACTCGATCTCGCGCGGGTACTCGTACTTCGCGAGTCGCTCCTTGACGAACGCCTTGAGCGACGTCGCGAGGTCGTCGCTCGGCTCGTGGCCCGCCGACAGCTTCACGAACGCCTTCGGGACCTCTCCGCGCTCCACGTCGGGGATGCCGATGACGCCGGCGTCCGCGACCGCGGCGTGCTCGACGAGCGACTCCTCTATCTCGTCCGGCCCGATGCGGTACCCCGCACTGATGATGACGTAGTCCTTCCGACTCACGAACTCGAAGTACCCGTCCTCGTCGACGAACCCGAGATCCTCCGTCAGCACGTACCCGTTCT
Source organism: Halorubellus salinus (assembly GCF_020567525.1). Lineage (GTDB taxonomy): Archaea > Halobacteriota > Halobacteria > Halobacteriales > Natrialbaceae > Halorubellus > Halorubellus salinus. Next base: position 186,037 of record NZ_JAJCVI010000007.1, on the reverse strand, counting down.
GGACCTTCTCGGCGGTCTTCTCGGGCTTGTTCCAGTACTCCTTGAAGCATACCGGGTCGCCCTCGTACCGGACCGCTATCTCGCCGACCTCGCCGACGGGGACCGTCGGTTCGGCCGTCTCCGCGTCGACGATGACCACCTCGTGACCCGGCCCGACCCGACCCATCTTCCCCGCCCTGGCTTCGAAGAGCGCCGTGCAGTTCGCGACGAGCATGTTGGCCTCCGTCTGCCCGTAGCCCTCGTGGACGGCGACGTCACCGAAGGTCTCCCGCGCCCACTCGTACGTGGAGACGTCGAGAGCCTCGCCGCCGCTCGCGATGGTACGCATGCTCGAGAGGTCGAAGCGGTCGGCTGGGGCGTCGACCTCCTTCATCATCCGTAACGCGGTCGGGGGCACGAACGAGACCGTGATGTCGTATCGGTCGACGAGCTCGAACGCCTTCGCGGGGTCGAACCGCCCACCGTTGTACGCCACCGCGGGCTTCCCATAGAACAACGGCGGGAAGATGATGTCGAACGTCGCGATCCACGCCCACTCCGAGGGCATCCAGAAGACGTCGTCGTCACGCAGAGAGAGGTTGAGCATGTCGGTGACGAACAGCGGGAGGTGGCCGAGGAAGAACCGGTGAGCGTGCCTGACTCCTTTCGGGTCGCCAGTGGTGCCGCTCGTGTAGATGATGACCGCGTCGTCCTCCGCTCGCGTGGGTACCGTGTCGTGGTCGTCGACCCGACCGTCGATCGCGGTCTCGAGCGAAAGCTCGTCGGCTGCGGGGTCGACGTCGCCGATGGTGACGACGGCCGTCATGCGCTCGAGGTCGTCGCGGACGTCGCGGAAGGCGTCGATGCCGGCTTCGTCGACGAGGCAGGCGACGGCCTCGCAGTCCCGGAGGCGGTACCTGATGGCGTCGGGCCCGAACTTGGTGCTGAGTGGGACCGAGACGGCGCCGACCTTCCAGATGGCGATGTGCGCTATCACGGTCTCGGGTCGCTGCGGCGAGACGATGCCGACGCGGTCGCCTCGCTCGACGCCCTGCTCGTCGAGGTAGCCGGCGAGTCTGTCGGTCGTCGACCGCAGGGCATCGAACGTGATGGTTCGGGTGGCGCCGGTGGCGTCCTCCGCGTAGAGTGCGATACGCTCCTCGCCGGGGGCCGCCCAGCGGTCGCAGACGTAGTCCGCGACGTTGAAGCGCTCCGGAACCTCCCACTCGAAGGCTTCTCGTAGCTGCTCATAGTCGTCGAACGTCTCCTCGTAGAAGTGGTACGCGTCCAACCGCGGTGGCTTGCTCATGGGGTTTCGCCTTGGTGGAGTGTCTCTCACCGGGCAGCATATGTGTTCCCATGGTACTGCCTTTCGTGAGAAGGTGTGACGTAGACTTATCTTTGTTCGCCGGAAAGAGCCGGGTATGGCAGAGCTCCTTGCGGAGAAGGTCGCGGTCGTGACCGGAGCGTCGAGCGGTATCGGGCGTGCGATAGCGTTGGGATTCGCGAACCACGGGGCGTCCGTCGTCGTCGCGGACCTCCGGGAGGAACCTCGAGGCGAGGGAGGCCCGACCCACGAGCTTATCCGGGACCGCGGCGGGACCGCCGAGTACGTCGAGTGTGACGTCACCGACGTCGCGGACCTGGCGGTTGCGGTCGAGGCGGCGACGACGCTCGGCGGTATCGACGTCATGGTGAACAATGCTGGCATCGGTGAGTCGACGCCCGTTCTCGAGGTGACGGAGGCCGACTTCGAGCGGACGATGGCCGTGAACGCCAAGGGGGTGTTCTTCGGGTCGCAGGTCGCGGCGCGGGAGATGGTCGCCGACGGTGGGGGGTCGATAGTCAATCTCTCCAGCGAGGCGGGGATCGTGGGTGTCGGCGGGTTCGTCCCGTACTCGGCGTCCAAGGGGGCGGTCCGGGTTATGTCGTATGCTCTCGCGGACGCGCTCGGGGGTGACGGCATCCGCGTGAACGCGATCCATCCGGGTATCATCGAGACGGCGATGACCACCGAGGACGTCCCGCAGGTCGGGACGGCTCGGGACGACCAGTACCTCGCGTCCATCCCGCTGGCGCGGTTCGGCCAGCCGTCTGACGTCGCGGACGCGGCGGTGTTCCTCGCGAGCGACATGTCCCGGTACGTCACGGCGACGTCGTTGGTCGTCGACGGGGGGATGTTGAACACTGCGTGAGAGGGAACGGTGGGCAGGCACGGCGTGTGCTATTTATCGCCAAGAACCACCCAGGTATTAAAATTGCTTTACTGAAGGCCCTTTTCTGTTATCATCTCTAAGGAATAGGCTACTATTCCTGAACAATGGTTATACTTATTATGGTAGCTGCTGTATCGGTCTGTAGACTGCGCCACGCGTTACGGGCATATGGCTGTAACAGCTGTAGCGCTCGCACGGGCCCGCCGACCGCCTACGACCTACACCGGCGATACCCCCAACCACGGAGACGGGGACAGCGGTACACGAACCACGGAGACCCGGCACCGAGACGCGGACCTCCGGACGGATCCGCTCGGGCCAGCGCACCCATACGACTAACTCGTTCCGGGACGCCTTCTCGGTGTGAGACGATGACCAAGTACTTCGAAGAGTTCCAGGAGGGGCAATCCTGGGAGACCGACGCGCGCACCGTCACCGAGACCGACATCGTGAACTTCGCGGGTATCACCGGCGACCAGCACTGGTTCCACATGGACGCCGAACGAGCGGGCGACGGTCCGTTCGGCGAACGCATCGCTCACGGCGCGCTCGTCTTCTCCCTCATGACCGGCCTCGTCATCAGGGAGGGCCACCTCGACGACTCGCTCATCGCGTACTACGGTATCGAGGACGTCCGATTCCTCGCCCCAGTCCCCATCGGCGAAACCATCCACGTCCAACAGGAGGTCACGGGCACCGAACCGAAGGACGAGGACCGAGGCGTCGTCTCGTTCACCGACGAGGTACGGAACCAGGACGACGAGGTCGTCCTCCGCTGTGTCAATCAAGCGCTCGTGAAGACCCTCCCTGAGGAACACTGACCCAGCCCGTCGCACCCACACCGCGCACCCCCGACATGCCATCCGACCCCGCTATGCCGGCAGGACAGTCCATCCCACCACGCTGTTACGTGGCGGTCACCAGGCGTCGTTGAGGATGCGCTCGACGTCCGCTGCCGACACGGGACGTGGATTGCTGGCCATCGCGAAGTCCTTCTCGGCGACCGCGGCCATCGCCTCGAACGCCGACTCGTCGTTCGGCACGTCGACGTCGCGTAACCGCTTTGGAACGCCGATGTCGTCCTGGAGGTCGCTGATCTTGGCATGGATCGCGTCGACGACGGCCTCGTCCTCGGGTTCGTCGACGGGAACGTCCATCGCGTCCGCGATTCGTGCCACGCGCTCGGGGACGACATCGTGGTTGTACGCGATGCCGTGCGGGAGGAGGATGCTGTTCCCGTCCCCGTGTGCGACGGGGAACTTCGCACAGAGTGCGTGATTGATACCGTGATTGATGCAGATCCCGCCGACGAGCCCCAGCGCGGAGAGTGCGGCGCCCATCGCGACGTCCTGGACTGCATCGAGGTCGGGGTCCGGCTTCACGGCCGCGGGGAGGTTGTCGAGCAAGAGGGTAATCGCTTTCTCGGCGGTCGCCTGATAGAACGGATTCTCGCCGCGCGAGTCCGAGTACAGGACCTCGACGGCGTGGTCGAGCGCGTTCATGCCCGTGCTCGCGAGGATGTCTTTCGGCGTGGTGTCGATGAGCGCCGGGTCGTAGAGGCACGCTTTCGGCCTGACGTGTTCGTCGATGATGCCGGCCTTCTCGCCGACGGCCTCGTCCTTCACGCCGAACGCGTTCGACACCTCGGCGGCCGAGAGCGTGGTTGCGACCGAGAACACCGGGACCTTCGGTGCGGGAAGCTCGGGGAGGTAGAGTTCGCCGTCGTCGTCGGTCTGCGCTTTCAGGTCGTGGATCGACCGGCCGTCCTCGGCGTGGAGGACGGCGATGGCCTTCGCGGTGTCGCTCGCCGCGCCCCCGCCGACGCTGACGAGCGCGTCGGCGTCGTGCGCTCGGAGTGCGTCGACGCCGCGCTCAACGGTGTCGAGAGGCGTGTGGCTTCGGACGCCGGTGTACGTGTGGACGTGCGCGCTCCCGAGGCCGGACTCGACCGCGGTCATGAGGGCTTCGTTGCCACCGACGTGTTCCCCACAGACCACCATCGCACGGGTTGCATCCTGTGTGGCGACGAGCTGGTCGAGCCCGTCGGCGCAGTCGGTTCCCCAGACGAAGCGGTTCGGTTCGTACTCGTGGTCTAGCATTGGTGTGTCACTGATTCACGCGCCCGGGCTTAACTCGTTTGGACGTCGCGACCACAGACCGGCCGGAGAAACACCCAAAGGTATAATATTTGTGGCGGTGGAGTTCACCTAGAGGTGTGAAAGAGTTTGACAAACATCGTCTGCGCCGTAGACATCGGTGGTACCTTCACCGACTGCGTCCTCATCGACGAAGACGGCGAAGTCGCCACCGCGAAATCCCTCTCCACGCACGGTGAGGGAGCAGCGAAAGGCTTCTTCAACAGCATCGACGCCGCCGCCGCGAAGTTCGGATACCAAGACGGCGACGTGTACGACGACCTCGTCCGCATCGCACACGGCACGACCGTCGCCACGAACACGGTCGTCGAAGAGGGCGGCGCGACGACCGGCCTCCTCACGACCCGAGGGTTCGAGGACACCGCGACGATCATGCGCGGTGTCGGCCGCGCAACCGGTGAACCACCCGAGAACGTCTTCAAGATCGCCGAGATAGACAAACCCCAACCGATCGTCCCACGCGAACTGACGATCGGCATCCCGGAACGAATCGACAAACACGGGAACGTCGTCGTTCCCCTCGACGAGGAGACCACCCGGGCGGCCGTCCGCGAACTGGCCGACGCCGGCGTCGAGGCCATCGCCATCACGCTCCTGTGGAGCTTCTACAACCCCACACACGAGGAGCGCGTGAAGGCGATCGTCGAAGAGGAGGCACCCGACGTGTACGTCTCCGTCTCCCACGAGATATCGCCCTCGCTCGGCGAGTACGAACGCACGGTCGCAACCGCGATCAACGCGAAGGTCGGGCCCGTGACGGCCTCGTACATCGGGTCGACCGAGCGCTCGCTCCAGGAGGAGTACGACTTCCACGAACCGTTCCTCATGATGCAGGCCAACGGCGGGAACACGCCAGCTAGCCTCGCCGCCGAGACGCCACTGACACTCATCGGGTCCGGGCCCGTCGGCGGGCTGAGTGGCTGTCGACGACTCATCGAGGAACGCAACGAACCGAACATCATCGCGACCGACATGGGCGGGACGAGCTTCGAGTTCGGACTCATCCAGGACGGCGAACCCCTCGTCGAGGACGAACCCGTCATCCAGAAGTACCAGTACAGCATGCCGAAGCTCGACATCAAGTCCATCGGGGCTGGCGGCGGGAGCATCGCGTGGCTCGACGAGGACAGCCACGGGCTCCGCGTCGGTCCGGAGAGCGCGGGCGCCGACCCAGGCCCGGCCTGCTACGACCGCGGCGGCACCGAACCGACGGTCACTGACGCGAATCTCATCCTCGGGTACATCGACCCCGAGGTCCAGTTCGGCGAGAACATGACCCCGCGCATGGACCTCGCACGCGACGCCGTCGGGTCGCTCGGCGAGCAACTCGACCTGACCGTCGAGGAGACCGCGAAGGGCATCTTCGACATCATCAACGCGAAGATGGCGAACCTCATGGAGAACGAGGTCATCGGGCGCGGGTTCGACCCGCGGGACTTCACCGTGGTCTCCTACGGCGGCGCTGGCCCGCTCCACGCCGCCTCGTACGCGGACAAGCTCGGCATCGACACGGTCATCGTGCCCGGTGCGGTGTCGCCGGTCTGGTCCGCGTACGGTATCTCGCAGTCCGACCTCCGCCACCAGCTCGAACGCCAGGTCGCGATGCCCGAACCGTTCGACGTCGGCGAACTCCAGTCGCTGTACGACGAACTCGAAGCCGAGGGCCGCGAACTCCTCGAGGCCGCGGACGTCCCGGAGGACAAGATGCGGTTCAATCGCGTCGCGACCATGCAGTTCCAGGGCCAACTCCACGACCTCGAGATCAGCGTGCCCGGCGGGGAACTCACCGACGACGTCATGGAGGACGTCGTCGCACGGTTCGAGGAGCAGTACGAGCAGCGGTACTCGGCAACGGCGCGCCTCCCGGCCGCCGAACTCGAGATCGTCACCATCCGCTCGGAACCCCAGGGCGTCGTCGAGAAGTTCGAACGCGCGAAGACGCCACTCGGTGACGCAGACCCGCCCGAATCGGCACGCAAGCCGTCCCGGGACGTGTTCGTCGGCGGCGACCGCGGTACCATCGAGGTCGACGTCTACGACGGCACCGCGCTACAGCCCGGGAACGAGCTCGCCGGTCCGTCCGTCATCGACATGCCCGACACGGGCATCGTCGTGCAGGACGCCCAGCGTGTATCGGTCAACGAGTACCACGACTTCGAGTTGAAGCTATAACATGTCCACAGAGGAATTCGATCCGAGCAGATGGGACGGGCGCGACCTGCCCTACATCCCTGGCGAGTTCTCGGACCCCGACGGAGTGGCACTGCACGACGACTACGACGCGGACATCGACCCGGTCACGTACGAGGTCGTTCGGCACTCGCTGTGGAACATCAACCGCGAAGCCGGCGAGACCATCCAGAACCTCGCCGTCTCACCCATCGCGCTCATCACGCGGGACTTCCAGACCGGAATCCTGACCGAGAGCGCGGAGTTCGTCTTCTTCGGGCAGTACCTCCAGTACTTCTCGGGGACGATGGACATCTTCACGAAGTGGATCATGGAGAACCGCGCCGAAGACCCCGGTATCGAGCCCGGCGACATGTTCCTCCACAACGACCCGACCGTGGGGACGCCCCATCAGCCTGACGTGGCGCTCGTCGCGCCCGTCTTCCACGAAGAGAAGGTGTTCGCGTGGGTGAGCAACCTCATCCACCAGAACGACGTCGGCGGGACCGTCCCGGGGAGCTTCTGCCCGAACGCCGTCGACACGTACTGGGACCCGCCGAGCATCCCCCCGATCAAGATCGTCGAAGGCGGCGAAATAAGCACCGAGAAGGAGGACCTGTACCGCCGCCAGTCACGGACGCCACAGAACCTCTCGATGGACCTGCGCGCGGGCATCGCGGCGAACGAACGCGCGAAGGGCCGCATCGAGGAACTCATCGAGAAGTACGGCGCCACGACCGTCAAGGGGGTCATGCGTCGCCTCAACGACAGCGGCCAGGAGTCGATCAAGGAGACGCTCTCGAAGATTCCGGACGGCACCTGGCGCGAACGCGCCTACCAGGAGCGCTCGATGACCGGCGACGACGGCGTCTACCCGCTCGAGTTGACGCTCACGAAGGAAGGCGACGAACTCACGTTCTCGAACGAGGGCACCAGCGAGCAGGCCGGCGCGATCAACCAGCCGTTCGCGGCCTGGCGCGGGACGATTCTCTCCGCAGCGAACGTCCTCCTCCAGCCCGAGCAGATGGGCGCAACGGGTGGGCTCGTCCGCCAGCTGAACTTCCGGCCGGAGCCCCGGACGATCACGGCCCCCGACCACACGGCCGCGGTGAGTCCGTCCGGGATCTACTCGAATCAGGTGTCGCTGTCGATGGCGAACAGCGTCATCAGCAAGATGATGCTCTCCTCGCAGGACGAGGAGATCCGGAACGGCGCGATGACGCCGACGTCCGCACAGTGGCAGTGCCACATCGGCGATGGGTTCACCGACGACGGCGAGTACTTCCTCGCGCCCATGACGAACTGCATGATGGGGTCGACCGGTGCGACCCCGAAGCGCGACGGGCGGTTCGCGAACGGCCACATGTGGATCCCGGAAGCCCGCGGCCCGAACACGGAGGAGTACGAACAGAGCTGGCCTATCCTCTACCTATACGTCAAGGAGCACGGCGACACCGGCGGTGCCGGGGAGCGTCGTGGCGGGAACGGCGGGAAGATCTGTTACACCATGCACGGCGGCGAGATGGAACTCGGCGTGTACACGACCGACGCCATCCCGAAGACACCCGGCCTCTTCGGCGGGTACCCCGGGTCGCGCGGGGAGACCGTCGTCCTCCAGGACAGCGACGTCAAGGACCGGTTCGCGGCCGGGGAACTCCCGACGGACATCACCGAGATCGACGGCGAGAACGTCGAGACCGTCGGGAAGGGCCCCGCTATCGAACTAGACGACGACGGCATCACGGAGTGGTGGTGGGCGGGCTGTTCGGGGTACGGCGACCCCGCGCACCGCGACCCCGAACTCGTCGCCACGGACGTCCGCCAGGGCGGCGTCACCGTCGAGACCGCGGAGTCGGTGTACGGCGTCGTGCTGACCGACGACGGGGACGTCGACGGTGAGGCGACCGAGTCTCGACGAGAGGCGCTGTTCGAGCAACGGCTCGACGAGGCGACCACCGTCGACGACATCGTCGCCGGCGATGAGGCCGTCGAGGCTGGAGGAGGTGACTGACGATGCACGTCGGTCCTTCACTCGACGTCGGCGAGAGCGACGTGTCCTGCTCGCACTGCGACGAGCACCTCGCCGGTACCGACGAGTCGCTCAAGACACAGCTCCCGGTCCGCGAGGGCCCGATCACGAACGCCGGGCCGACGATGGTCGACGAGGACCGGTTCGTCTCCGAGGAGATGGTGTTCCGCGAGTTCTTCTGTCCGGGCTGCGGGGCGCTCCTGTTCACGGAGACGGCGCGCAAAGGCGACCCCGTACTGGAGGAGTTCCGGATCGAAGCCGAGTGACGCGCCACCGCACTCGGGCGGGTCACGGAACGACGTCGGCGCGTTCACCCCGTGACGTCGCGTTGATGTCTGGTCGCGGTCAGGGCCACTCGTCGCCGTAGCGGTCCCGGAGCCGTTCTTCGAGGGCGGTCTTGTCGACCTTGTGGCTCCCCGTCTTGGGGAACGCGTCGACGAAGTACACGCGCCGCGGTTTCTTGTAGTCGGCGAGCGCCGGGTGCTCCGCAGTGAACGCGACGACCTCGTCGGCGGTCAACGAGTCGTCCGCGGGAACCACGACCGCGGTGACCGCTTCGCCGTAGCGTTCGTGTGGCGTCCCGAGCACGGAGACGGCGACGACGTCCGGGTGCTCCTGGATGACGTCCTCAACCTCGCTGGGCGCGATCTTCTCGCCGCCACTGAGTAGGACGTCGTCAGCGCGGTCGACGTAGACGAGGTAGCCGTCCTCGGTCTCGCGGACGACGTCCTCGGTGTGCAACCAGCCGTCCGAGAACAGGTCCGCATTCGCCGCTGGGCGCTCCCAGTACCCGGCCGTGATACTGTCGCCACGCAACAGGAGTTCGCCTTCCGCACCCTTCGGGACGCGGTCGCCGCTGTCGAGGTCGACGACCGTTCCCTCGACCTCGGGCGCGAACGTTCCCATGACGCCGGGGCGACGGTCGTCTTCGGCGCGGTAGGTCACGCAGACGCCCGCGCTCTCCGTGAGGCCGTAGTTGTCGACCATCCGGTTCACGCCGGTCTCGGCGACGAACTCCTGGAGGACGGGTTCGGGGGTGGCGCTCCCGCCGTAGATGCAGAACCGGAGGGAACTGGTGTCCTGCGCGAGGGCGTCCGGCGAGTCGAGGACGTCGACGATCATCGTGGGGATGAGGCCGGACCAGGTGGCGCCTGCGTCCTCGACGAGCGCCGCCCACTCGAGTGCGTCCCAGGTGTCCTGGACGGCGACGGTGCCGCCGGCGAACAGCGTCATGAGGACAATCTCGTGGAAGCCGCCGACGTGGAACAGCGGAACGGTGGCGAGCCCCACGTCGCCGTCGTCGAGGCCGAACATGCTGATACCGCCGTGGACCTGCGAGGTAACGTTCCGGTGGGACTGGACGACGCCCTTCGGTCGGCCCGTGGACCCGGACGTGAACATCACGAACGCGGGGTCGTCGTCGAGTCGGGTCGCTGGCTGGGCGTCGAGCGCAGTCGGGAGTGCGGAGACGTCCAGCCAGCCGCTCCCCCGGACGGGGAGGAGCGCGTCGCGCTCTAGCGTCTCGGTCACGTCGACGAGCGTCTCGGTCGTCGGGTCGTCGGCGGTGGCGACCAGCGCCCGTGGACGGACGTCGTTCAGGAGGGCGGCGAGTTCCTGGTCGCCGAGGCGCGTGTTCAGCGGTGTCGGGACCGCGCCGACGTGCAGGCTGCCAAGGACGGCCGGGACGTACGCCGGGATGTCTCGAAGTGAGACGCCGACGCGGTCGCCGGGCTCGACGCCGCGCTCGGTGAGCCATGCGGCGACGCGTCGAACGGTTTCATCGAGACCGTCGTAGGAGACGTGTGGTCCGTCCTGGACGTGAACGGCGGTCGAATCCGGAGCGGCACGGGCGCGTTGCAGGACGTACTCGTAGACGTTCATCGCGTGTCACGTCACGTACTACCACACACCAGCGTATTAACGCTTCCCAGCGCACTCCGAATCACCCGTCACGGGACTCACTGGACGTCCACGTCGTGCGCCTCGTCCGCGAACCCGAGCTCGAAGTCCCGGACGACGAACGTCGCACCGATGACCGACGCCGGCGCGAGCGCCGCGAACGGCTCGACCGCGGACTCGCCGAACTCGACGGTCGCGGTTCCGGTGTCGAGGACGTGCACCTGGTCGTCGGTCTCCGCCGCGTCGAGGTCGGAGACGTACGGCGGCCCCGAGAGTTCCATCACCAGGCACTGCCGGAGGTCGTAGCCCTCGCCGGTTGCACTCGGGATCGCTCGATCGTGGAACCTGGGCGTGAAGTCCGGGACGTCGAACGTCGTCGCCGCGCGCTCGAAGGACAGCGAGAACAGCGTCTCACCGCCGCGCGAGACGCCGCCGCGGATGCCCGCCTCGTCCTCCTCGTAGGTGACGTCCGCTAGCTTCTTCGGGTGACCGTGTATCTCGCGGCCGACGCCGAGTGCGGCGTCGGCCGTGACGAACTCGGCGGCCATGAACCCGCCGACGCGGCCGTCGTAGGCAGCGCGCGTGATGATTCCGCCCTCCCAGTATTCCTCGATGCCGTCGACGTTCGGGGCGTGCAGGAGGAACACCTCGAGCTCGTTCGAGTGGTAGTCCAGGTACTCCGGGAGGAGCGCTCGAACGCCGGCCTCGGTCGCCTCACAGAAGACGCTGAGGCGACGGAAGCCCTCGTACCGGATGGGGAGTTCCGGGTAGAGTGGCGCGTACTCGGGCATGCTCGGGGAACCGGTCGGGTGATCGGTGGCGTCGGGAGCCATGCGGTGACCACGATGGCTTGGACCAAGAAACCGCTAGTACGCTCCTGAGTCCCGGTTATGACAGCGCGTAGAAGATACCTTTATCTGTGCGTGAGAATCACTACCGAACGTATAATCATGACGGTAGAGGAGCCATCCTCGTCCAGCGAGTCTGTGGACCGACCAGAGGGCCGGTCGAGAGCGACGAACACCGCGGCCGGCGGGGCGAGCGACAACTCCTCCCGACGGAAGTATCTGGCAGCGGCCGGCGCCGTCGGGACGCTCGGCCTCGCCGGCTGTCTCTCCGATATCGTCGGCGAGAACGGCGACGGCGACGGTGGCGACGGTGGCGACGGTGGTGACGGCGGCGACGGCGGCGATGGCGACGGCGGCGATGGCGATGGCGGCAGCAGCGACCCGATCAAGATTGGCGCGCTCGCACCGCTCGGCTCGACCATCGGCGAAGACCTCGAGTTCGGCACGCAGATGGCCGTCGACGAACTGAACGAGAACGGCGGCATCCTCGGACGCGAAGTCCAACTCGACGTCCGCGACAGCCAGAACGACCCCGGCGTCGCCCAGCAGGCGTACACCGAACTGACGCTCCAGGAAGAGGTCGACGTGACGATGGGTGGCTGGCTCGGCGGCGTCATCAACGTCATCATGGAGGGCATGCGGGACTCCCAGACCCTCCACATCTGCAGTGGCGGCGCGAGCGTCCAACCCAACGGACTCATCGCCGATGACTACGACACGTACAAGTACTGGTTCCGCGTCGCGGAGAACTCCTACACGTCCGCCCGCAACCGGTTCACGTTCATCAGGGACAACTGGGAGCAGCACGGCTGGGAACGCATCGGCGTCATCTACGAGGACTTCGCGTACAACGAACAACAACAGGAGTACTTCGACGAACAGTTCCCGAACATCGGCGCCGAACAGGTCATGAGCACGCGGTACCCCGCCGACACCGAGGACTTCAGCACGCTCTTCGACCAGGCCGAATCCAACGACGTCGACATGCTCTACGGCGTCATGGCCGTCGGCGGAACGCCCGCGGTCACGCAATGGCACAACCAGGAGCGGCCGTTCCAGCTCTGTGGCGTCGTCAGCGCCGCGCAGCGGTCGTCCTACTGGAACGACGTGAACGGGAACTGCCAGTACTTCGTCCCACCCACCGCCACCGTCCCCGGCGTCGAGGTCACCGACCTCACCGTCCCGTTCCAGGAATCGTTCCGCGAGCAGTACGACCACTACCCGCTCCTCACCGGCTACTACGGGTACATGGCGGCGATGGCGTACGCCGAAGCCGCGGAGGCTGCCGGAACGGTCGACTCCGACGAACTCGTCACCCAGCTCGAAGACTACAGCGGCAAATCGCTCCTCGGCACCCTCGAGTTCTACGAGCAAGGCCACGAGTCCGTCCACGATGCGATCCAGGACAAGGACCACATCTTCTGGCAGTTCTTCCAGTGGCAGGAGGAGAACGGCAACGGGGCACAACGGGCGCTGTGGCCCGACGAGTTCTCGACGGGCGAGTACCAGCCCCCGTCGTGGCTGTAGGCCGTTCGCAGCACCAGGCACTCTAGCAATCACTCCCCTCAACTCAACGCACCATGGTAAGCCTACTATCGGTCGTGATCAACGCACTCGTCTTGAGCGCCATCTTCGCGCTCGTCGCACTGGGACTCACACTCATCTTCAGCGTCGCCGGCGTGTTCAACCTCGCACACGGCGTGAACGTCACCCTCGGAGCGTTCACCGCGTGGTACGTCGCGACGGTCCTCGGACTGAGCATCTGGATCGCCGCCATCCTCTCGATCCTCGTCCCCGCCGTGTTCAGCGTCGTCCTCTACAAGGGCATGGTCCAGGCGATAGAGAACCGGCCGATGACGGTGATGACGGTCACGTTGCTCATCGAACTCATCAGCGAGTACCTCATCCGGGAACTCATCGGCCTCCAGTCGCGTTCGGTGCCGGCGCTGTTCCCCGGCGTCGTCCGATTCGGCGGTGCGACGCTGACCGTGAACCGAATCATCGCGTTCTTCACCGCGTGGGCGCTCGTCGCCGTGCTCTTCGTCGTGTTCGACCGGACGAAACAGGGGAAGGCGGTCATCGCGACGAGCATGAGCGAACGCGGCTCCGCGCTCGTCGGCATCGACAAGAGCCGCGTCCAACTCTACACGTGGTTCGCAGCGGGCGCACTCGCGGGCATCGCCGGGCTGTTCTTCGGGTCCATCCGGACCGCGAGCTGGGACATGGGGCTGAACTCGCTCGTCATCGCGTTCCCCATCGTCGTCCTCGGCGGCATGGGGTCGATACGCGGTACGCTCATCGCCGCGAACATCTTCGGGTTCCTGAACGTGTTCATCCTCTCCTACTGGGAGCCGACGCTCGCCAGGACCGTCCCCATCATCGCACTCATCCTCATCCTGCTCGTCCGCCCGGAGGGGCTGCTCGGTCGGGAGGTGGCAGCCTGACATGCCCGACCAACCAACCGATGCGTCCGACACGCCCACCGAGGCGCCCGAACAGGCGCCTGACACGCCCGAGCAGCCGATGACTGGCATACGAGAGCGACTCCAGTTCGCGAGAGAGTCCATCTCCCTCCGGCACGTCATCGCCGTCGTGGCGTTCGTCGCGCTCGCACTCCTCCCGTTCGAGGCCGAACCCATCCTCATGCTGAAGCTCACCGCCGCGTTCTACTTCGCGATGTTCGCGATGAGCTGGGACGTCGTCTCCGGCTACACGGGCGAACTGAGCTTCGGGCACAGCTTCCTGTTCGGCATCGGCGGGTACGGCGCCGCCCTCATGACGCTCGAGGTCGGCACCTCTCCGGCCGTGAGCATCGCCGTCGGCACGCTCGCCGCCATGGTCGGCGGGCTCGTCATCGGTGCGCCGGCACTCCGACTGAAAGGCCCGTACTTCGCCATCATCACGTTCCTCCTGCCGACCGCACTCCTCGACTTCTTCATCGTCTACAAGGACGTCTTCGGCGGCGAACTCGGCCTGTCCAGTCCGGACTACCTCGTCAGCGCGGAGACCCAGCTCACGACCATCGCCGCGAACTACTACCTCGCACTCGCCGTGCTCGCGGTCCTGTTCGTGCTCCTGTACCTCGTCACGCGGTCGAACACCGGGAAGATATTCACCGCCATCCGCGAGAGCGAGGACGCGGTCGGGTCGGTCGGCATCAACCCCGCGAAGTTCAAAATATTCGCGTTCGTCCTGAGCGCCGGCGTCGGCGGGTTCGCCGCTGCGATGTTCGTGCACACGCCAGCCGGCAGCCCGAACCCGACGCAACTCCTCGCGGTCACCGTCAGCATCAACGTGTTGCTTGCCACCATCTTCGGCGGCATCGGCACGATATCGGGGGCCGCGCTGGGCGGCGTCCTCTTCTACATGGTTCGAGACTGGCTCAGCGATATCACGACCGAGATACCCCTTCTCGGCATCGAGTTCGGGGACGTGGACCTCGTCATCTTCTCGCTCGTCATCCTCGCCATCATCTACTTCCTTCCCGGTGGCATCCTCGGGGGCATCGAACGCCTCGTGTCGACGGCCCGTGGCGAGGAACCCGACCGCGTCATGGCCGACGGCGGCGGCCGGCCGCTCGAGCGCATCGTCGACCGCTATCGGCGAAGCTTCGCGAACGAAGATGGTGACGATACCAACTCCGAGCCCCGATCCGCCAACGACGACCCGGAGCGCGTCCGGGAGCGACGACCTGAGGACGGTGAGCCGCGATGACTGCCGCATCGGGGGCCGCGTCGGCGACCGACGACGACGCAGCGACCATCCTCGATATTCAGGGACTCACGAAGCGATTCGGGGGGCTCACTGCCGTGGACGACCTCTCGTTCTCGGTCCGGGACAACGAGATACTGGGGTTCATCGGGCCGAACGGCGCGGGGAAGTCCACGGTGTTCAACTGCGTCACGGGCGTCCACAAGCCGACGAGCGGCACCATCACGTTCGACGGCGAGGACATCACCGGCAAACGGCCGTACCAGGTCGTCAAACGCGGGCTCGCCAGGACGTTCCAGAACTTCCGGCCGCTCGGTGACCGCCCGGTCATCGAGAACGTCGAACTCGCGCTCATGGACGACTCCGTGCTCACGCTCGAGGGCCTTCGTGGGCGAACGACCGCCGAGGCCGCCCGGATATGCGAGCGCGTCGGTCTCGGCGAGGACCTTCACCGGCTCCCAGACGAACTTCCCCACGCAGGGTTGCTCCGGCTCGAACTGGGGCGGGCGCTCGCGTCGAACCCGCGACTGCTGCTCATCGACGAGCCGTTCGCAGGCCTCTCGAATCGAGAGGTTGAGACGGTCTCGGAACTCCTCACCGAACTCCGCGCGGAAGGCATGACGCTCGTCGTCGTCGACCACAACATGCGCGGTCTGTTCTCGCTGATAGACCGAGCCGTCGTGATCAACTTCGGAGCGCTCGTCGCCGAGGGCACGCCAGCGGCCGTCAAGCAGAACCCGGAGGTCCAGGAGGCGTACCTGGGGAGGGACAGCTCATGAGCGCCGACACGACGTCCACCGAGCGCGCCGATGCCGAGGGCCGCGTCGAGCCCGTCCTGGCCATCAGCGAGATGCGCGTGAGCTACGGGCGCGTGAAGGCGCTCGACGGCATCGACCTCCACGTCGACGAGGGCGAGATCGTCTCCGTCATCGGCCCGAACGGCGCCGGGAAGTCGAGTCTCGCCGAGGCCGTCGCCGGCTTCGTCCCGTACGACGGGAACGTCACGTATCGCGGGGCGGAGGTCGCGACCCACGCCAGCGAGGAACTGGTCGCGGAGGGGCTCGTGCTCTGCACGGAGACGCGCGACCTGTTCCCGTACATGTCCGTGGCGGACAACCTCGAACTGGGTGCGTACCGCGTTCGCTCCGGGGCCCAAGAGCGCCTCGAGTACGTCTACGACCTGTTCCCGCGGTTGCGTGAACGCCGACAGCAGGACGCGGAGACGATGAGCGGTGGCGAACAACAGATGCTCGCCATCGGTCGGGCGCTCATGAGCGACCCCGACCTCCTCTTGCTCGACGAACCGACGCTCGGCCTCGCGCCCGTCATCCTCGACGACATCAGCGACGCGCTCGACGAGATACGGGACCGCGGCGTCTCCATCCTGCTGTGCGAGCAGAACGTGACGTTCGCGATGAACCACGCCGACCGCATCTACCTCCTCGAGAACGGCGAGATCAGACGGGAGGGCACCCCGGCGACGATGCGTGGCGACGACTACATCCGGGAAGTCTACCTCGGGGGGTAATCGGCCTCCGCGGTTCGGACCTATCACGTCGCTCAGTACATGTATAAGATGCTTGCTAGCGTATCTCATAGTGGTGCGTATGAGTCCACCCGATATCGAGTTCAGCGCTGTCACCTGGAGTCACGGCGCAGCAGCGCCACCAGGCGACGGCCCGACGGCCCCCGGAGACGCGTTCACGACGTTCGCACAGACCGCCGAGGCTGTCGGCTTCGACGCCGTCATGGTCGGCGAACACATCGCGTTCCCCCGGCAGCATCGAGGAGATATATCCCTACACCGGCTCCCACGAGTCACCGTTCACCAGCTCGCACTCCTGTTACGAACTGTTCACACTCCTCTCGCTCATCGCGGGCCGCACCGAGACCCTAACCATCTCCCCGAACGTCCTCGTTCCCGCCTATCGGCATCCGGTCGAACTCGCGAAGCTCGTGTTGACCCTGCAGACGCTCTCGGGCGACCGACTCGAACTCGGCGTCGGCGCCGGCTGGCTCGACGTCGAGTTCGACCTCCTCGACGTCCTCGAACGCGCCTAAGCGGAACTGGAGTTCGCGTTCGACGGCCCACATCACTCGTTCCCGAAGGCCGGGTTCCATCGTGTCTCCGACGACGCGCCGTTCGTGCTCTGAAGCGCGACCCCCGTCACCGCCACTGGCTCAGGCGCCGTCGCTCAGCGACACGAGGATCTTGGTGTCCTCGCTCTCAGGGTCGACCAGTCGCTCGAAGCCGTGCTCGACGACGTCCGCGAGCGGGATGGTGTTCGAGACGAGCGGCGATGGGTCGAGGGTGCCGTCGGCGAGCAGTTCGACGACGCGTCCGAACTCGCCGCTTGCGGCGCGTGGCCCGGTCTCGTACGCGATGGAGCCGGTGATGGTTCGCTCGGCCATCATGACGTAGTTCGGCTGCACGGCGATCTCGTCCTCGAAGACGCTGATCAGGACCACCTGCCCGCCCTTGAGCGTGCTCCTGATCGATTGCATGACGGTCTGTTCCACGCCAGCGACCTCGAACGCGACCTCCACGCCACCGTCGGCGGCGGCCGAGATGTGCTTGATGGGGTTCGTTTCCGCCGGGTCGACGACCTCGGTCGCCCCCATCTCGCGGGCGACCTCGCGTCGCGCCGCCCGGGGCTCGCTCACGAAGACGTCCGTCGCACCGGCGACCGCGGCGAGCTCGGTGACGCAGAGCCCGATGGGGCCGGCGCCGAAGACGGCGACGGTGCTACCCGCGCGGACGTTCGACCGACGGATAGCGTGGAGCGCAACGCTGTACGGCTCGACCAGCGCCCCCTGTTCGAGCGACACGTCGTCGTGCAACGGGACGACCTGCGTCGCGGGCACGACGACGTTCTCGGCGAGCCCACCGCCGCCTCCGGAGAGCCCGATAGACCCACCGTATCGACAGCGATGATAGGTACCCTCCTGGCAGTACCGGCAGTCCCCGCACCAGATGGCTGGGTTGACCGTGACTCGGTCACCCTCCGCGACGGTGTCGACGTCCGCACCGATCTCGCTGACGGTGCCGCTGAACTCGTGGCCGAGCGTCACAGGCCGGGTCTCGCCCGTGAGGGCGTGCTCGTGCTCCTCCGGTATCGCGAGCGGCCCGGCGGCGTACTCGTGGACGTCGGACCCGCAGAGCCCGCACGTGGCCACGTCGATTCGGACCGCATCCGGTTCGAGTGCCTGTTCGGCCCGGTCTTCGATTCGGACGTCACCACGCCCATGGTAAACTGCGGCACGCATGCTAGTGGTCACGACGCACGATCTATTGAATCGTCCGGAAACCGGGAGTCACGCGGGGGTCTTGGGGAACATTGAACTCACTGCGAGGCGAGTGTAGACTATACCATGCCAGAGAAAGGGTCGAACCCTGACTGGGATTTCAAAGATCGGGACCTCCCGATCTTGCAACTGCTCGCCGACGACCCGCAGATGTCGTCTCGCCGTCTCACCGAACGACTCGAGGAGGAACACGCCATCGACGTGTCGAACGTCACCGTCAGCGAGACGATTCGGAAGATGCGCGAGGAGAACGTCTTCACAGAGGCGATCATCCCCAACGAGGAGTATCTCTTCTTCGGGCTCTTCGAGTACCAGTTCAACCCGGAGGGCTTCGAGGAGGGATGGCGGGACGCGATGGAGGACATCCGGAACGACAGACACACGTTCCTGTTCTTCCTCTCCGACGGCGAGTATCAGTGGAAGAGCGTCATGATGTTCCGCGACCGCGAACAGGAGTCGAAGTGGATTCACAACTTCTACAAGAAGCACGGGAACGTCATCAACAACCTCCGGAACTCGGTCGTGACGAACGTCCTCAAGTTCCGCGCCGACCCCGAGATATTCTCGCTCCTCGACGAGTGAGTCCCGGCAAGCAATCCACCGACTCTCATATATTCCGTCGCTCTCACCGAATCCACGACACTTCAGTCGTCGCCCGACCTGAAGCCCTACACCCACCCGACATCTGGTCACTCACAATAGATTCTGTGAGATGACGCCTCCGGCACTGCCCCGCC
The DNA here is from genome assembly GCF_020567525.1 of Halorubellus salinus. Lineage (GTDB taxonomy): Archaea > Halobacteriota > Halobacteria > Halobacteriales > Natrialbaceae > Halorubellus > Halorubellus salinus. The sequence goes on along the minus strand of NZ_JAJCVI010000007.1, from coordinate 166,987 downwards.
TGAATACCCAAAATTAACGAAAAAGATAATATGATATGAAGACTTCACTTCTACCGGGCTGCCTGCTGACGGACCCCCACGTCAGTCACCGATGAGAGAGTACTGGCGAAACACCGCCAGACGACCGAACGACCGACCGCCCGACGCCCTATCTCTCTCGGATGGTGTCGCGTTCGACCTCGATGGCAACGCCACCCTCCGAGAGTAGAGCGGCGACGAGGTAGTCCGCGTGGTCCGCGAAGTAGCCGAGGAGGAAAGCGAAGAGGTCGGCGAGCTCGGGGTCGTCGAGGTCGCCGTCCTCGAGCGCGGTGACGGTCCCGCTCCGGCGCTCGGACCGGCGCGCGACGGCGGTATCACAAATCGTGGGTCCGACGCGACCGGCGTCGACATTGCTCTTGAGCGTGTACTGGTCGGTCCCTATCGCCGCCACGATCGCCTGGAGGAACGACGTGCGGTTGGTGGCGTTCTCGCCCTCCAATACCGCCCGTCCTGGATGTCGACGGTCGTCTGGTCGATACCACCGACGTTCTCGACAGCCAAAGTGAGTTGCCGAGCGAGTGACATTTCGCGGTTTATATGAAATTGTTGACTGTTCGTCGGTTATACTCTTGCTGTCGGCACTGTCCGGTCCAGCACTTCGTCAGCTCGCGTTCGTCCGTCGAGAGGTAGAGGCGTCCTTTAGCGGTTGTAGTAGTTCACCAAATGCCCAATATTACTCGCAGACGACTCCCGGCTTATCCACCCACGAGTGACGGAAACGGCCGATACGCATCCTGAGGCTATGAAACCATCATTCGACGAAGTTCCGGTCGGTCTGGTTGACCCTCCTCTCGATACTAACCGGGCAACAACGGACCGATAGCCAGACCTATGGATGAAGTTGCTTGTCCCGGATGGATTATGTTCCCCGCGGAGCCCATGCAGGAACGAAGCCACTATCTCAGTTCCAATCCGTCCGTACAACTGCACGTCGAGACCCAACTTCATGCCAGTCAATACTTCATTATATGCACAAGACTATGTGGCAGTGATGTTCATCGCGGTCTCGTCTACTGCGACTCCCCTAGACGACGTCTCAACCGGGCCACCACCGCTATCAGAGACGCGACAACGGTCTTCTCCACCCTCCGCTCACTGATCGATGGCCTGCTCCCCGAGGATACATCGGAGTTCCCGAACCGCGGACTTTCGACGCCCTGTGCAGCAGCGATGCCGTTCCTTTTGTGGATAGTGAGATAGCATTTTGCCCTTTGCGCTGGGCTTCAATCACGGCTATCCAAGAGCGGAATGAGCCACGATAGGTTCGCTTGCACGCTGCTGTAGTGGAAAAACTGAGATTCGGGCATCGGTTGGTGGTATTCTCGGACGCAAGGCGGTATGATTGGGGCTATCTTCGAGGACGCTTGGTCTCTCTCTCTGTGGGAGCGAAGGGGAGTTGGTTAGTCGGTGCCCGTCGGGTCGAGTGATGGTTCGAGTGAGTTTGAGGGTGTCTCTGTCTGCCCCGGTGAACTCCCAGGGAAGGAACCGGACGAGCTGACCGCAGCCGTCGAGACCGTCGCCGAGCAGCAGTCCGAACTGACGGCCGAGGCCCTCATCTGGGTCGCCCGAGCGAGGGACGTGGTAGCCGAGCGGACAGCGGCACAGGAGACACTCGAGGCCGCCTTGGACGCGGTGTCCGAACTCGATACGGATCGCTCCCGGCTGGAGAAGCCACGGGAGGCACTACGGGAGGTCGAACAGCGAGAGCGGAAACACCAGCAGCGGGCCGAACGTATCGATGAGAATGCCCGGAGCCTGGGTTCGGACGACGATGCGGAGTAGACCGCGTCGGGGGTAAGCCTCGAGGCTTTCGCGTGGATTCCCGTTCCACGTCTCTACGAGGCAGGGGGTGCGTACTCCTCACTTACCTCCCGTTCACCCCTCGATCCGGCGACGGACTGAGACGCGTGAACGCGAGTCGGCGCGGTCAGGTATCCGCTCGCTCGACGCCACGGTCGGGAACGAACAGTTGGACGGTCGTGCCGTCGGTCGTATCGAACGACAGGTCGCCGTTCAGGATCGTGACGGCCCACTTGAGCTGCCAGAGGCCGAGTCCAGTGGAGTGCTGGAGCGACGATTCCGTGCCGGCGTCCAGTGACGCGAGCTCCCAGTCGGGAATCCCCGGACCATCGTCGACGACGCGGACCACGCATCCATCCGGTTGTGGGTCGAGAGTCACCGTGACAGTCGACTCGGCGTAGCTGACGGCGTTGTCGAGTGCGCTCTCGAGCGCACCGATGACCGCCCGGCGGTCCGTCGTGACCGTCGCGTCCGCCGGACAGTCGACCGAGACGGACACCGCGGTCTCGTCGACGTCGATCGAATCCAGGACCGACCGAGTTAGCGCGTCCAGGTCGACGGTGACGTCCCCAGTCGACTCCGACACGTACTGGTCGATCCGGTGGGCTCGCTGCCCGAGAGCCGCGATGGTGTCCGCCGCGTCGATGATCGAAGAGACGGCTTCGCCTCGCCCCGCGAGTGCCTCGGCGTGACTCTTCACGACGTCGACCTCGTTCCGCAGGTTGTGCCTGAGAACGCGGTTCAGGACGGCGAGTCGCTGCTCGCGGAGTTCGCGTTCGGTGACGTCGCGGAGGCTGATGGTCGCGCCGATGTCGTTGTCGTAGTGGTCCGACACGGTCGACACCTGCGGGTCGTACTGTCGCCTTCCCTCGGTCGTCTGGACGGTCACCGTCTCGACGTCTCGTAGTTGCTCGCTATCCTGCCCGAGGAGGGCCGCGACCGACGACCCGATGGCGGAGGTGCGCGTCCGGGAGAGCGCTCGAACGGCGGTCTCGTTGAGCTCGACGATGCGGTCGTCGCTGTCGACGACGAACATCAGGTCGTCGGTCTCCCGGGTGAGTGCCCGTTCGCCGAGCGTTCCGATGGACGGCGTGGAGTCGAAGAGGTCGTAGCGATGCCACGCGAGTGCGACGCCGGCCGCGGCGCCGAGTGCGCCTGCAGCGTACGCTCCGGCCTTTCCCGCGCCCGAGCCGGTCTGTTGGCCGATGAGGTTCCAGATCATGAGCGTCCCGATCGCGGCCACGCTCAGGCTACTGGCCTGTCCCAGCGCGACGTGCTCGTAGGAGTAACTGTTCTGGAAGAGCAGGTAGGTGCCAGCGACGGCGAGCGAGATGATGTAGACGAAGACGACCGACCCGATGGCGCTGAAGGCCTCGCTACCGACGCCGGCGATGGAGACGGCGAGTTCCACGAAGATGAGAAGATGCGGTAGGCCTGCGAGTGCGAGGACGTGGACGGGGATGCTCGTCCGCGTGCCGGTGTACCTGACCGCGAACACGAACCAGGGGAACGTCGAGAGGAGCCAGAACAGGAGCGGGAGTTGCGTCCAGGACCCACCGTCTCCGCCGAGCGGGAGCACGGACGGCGCGAACCCGGCCAGGGCGGGGACGACGCAACCGGTGCCGAGCAGCGCGGTGAACGCGACGAACGAGCGCCGCCCGAGGCGGTTCGAGAGGCGGGACGCGCGATACCCGAACCAGTAGAGGACGCCCCCGGCGAGGAGTCCGAGGGCGAGGAGGACGTCGACGGAGGAGACCATCGTGTCGGCGATTCTGTTCGCTCGACAATAAGTTCGGGTGGTGGGCACCGCGTGGCGGCCGCGGGCACGGGCGGGCGCTCCGAGAGTTCCAGGCGCTCGGTGGAGCGAGTACAACGGACTATTTGTGCACGGAGCGTCAACCAGCGACCGACATGAGTGAGGGGATGCGTGTGCCGGACCCGCGGGTGCTGATGGTCGACGACGAGAAGACGGTCGCTGACGCGTACGCGCTCCGCCTCGAGGACGTCGCGGACGTGTCGGTCGCGCACAGCGGCACGGAAGCACTCGACGCTCTGGACGAGGGCCGCGTGCCGGACGTCGTCCTGCTCGACCGACACATGCCCGAGATGTCCGGCGACGAGGTGCTCGAACGGATCCGGGACCGAGACCTCGAGACGCGGGTCATCATGGTGACGGCGATCGACCCGGGACTGGGCGTGCTCGACATGCCGTTCGACGACTACCTCTCGAAACCGGTCGACCGCGAGGACCTGCTCGCGGTCGTCGACCAGCAGTGCCAGGTTCTCGCGTACGAGCTGCTCGGCGAGTACTTCAGTCTCGAGTCGACGCGGGCGGTCGTCGACGCGCAACTGCCGGCGAGACCCGTCGAGGACGACGGGGAACTCGCGGACCTGGAATCGCGACTCGAGGTCGTCGAGGACCGCATCCGGGCGTTGCTGCCCGACGCCGAGGCGTTGTTGTCGTCGTTCGACGGGATCGACCGGAACGAGTACTGACGGGCCCCACGGGCACGCCCGACGGTTCACGGTCGCTCCACGGCCTGTGCGCTGTTTCTGTGCGTGAAACGCGCACTCGGGTACCAATATCGTTCGGTCGGTCTGTCCGCTCGATGCAACAGCGACCGTCCGTTCACGGCGAGCGGGTTCTCGTGCCCGCGCTCGACCAGTCGACCAGCAGGTGGCGCGCAGCGCCCCGACCGAAGCGGCGTGAGAGGCACGGCGAGTTGGACCAAGCGGCGGCACTTGCGGGGCGATGAGTGGGAACGCGCAGCGCCGGCCCCTCCCGCCCGAGCGACGCGGGCTGCCGGTGCTCGGGAGCGCGGTGGCGTTCGCTCGCGAACCCTACGCGTTCTACGACGACGTGGCGGGACACGGCGACGTCGTGCGGTTCTCGCTCGGACCGATCGACATGGTTGGCGTCCTCCACCCGGACGTCATCGAGTCGGTCCTCGTCGAGCAGTTCGACCGGTTCCGGAAACCCGACCAGAACGGGGGCGTGGACGTGCTCTCTGAGGGGTTGCTGTTGAGCGACGGCGAGCAGTGGCAGCGGCAGCGAGAGCGCTTGCAGCCGATGTTCTACCGGGAGCGGATCGAGACGTACGCCGAGACGATGGGCGAGTACGCGGCCGCAACGGCGGACGAGTGGGTGGCCGAACCCGGGAGCGTCGACCTGCTGGAGGCGACGTCGACGTACACGCTCCGGGTGCTCGGGAAGACGCTGTTCGGCATCGATACCGACGAGCACCGACGGGCGGTGCGGGCCGCCGCCGAAGCGATCCGGGAACGAAGCAGCGAGAATCCGGTCGTGGTCAGCGTCCCGGACTGGCTGCCGACGCCGAAGAACCGCCGGTATCGTCGCGGTATCGAGCGACTCGAGGGCGTGGTCGACGACGTGCTCGCGGACCGGTCGGCGGACGCGGACGGTGACGACCTCCTGTCGCTCCTGCTGAACGCCGGCGGCGGGGATGCCGAGGGAGCGGGGCCGACCGAACGCGAGGTACGGAGTCAGCTCGTGACGTTCCTGTTCGCGGGCCACGAGACCAGCGCCAGTGCGCTGACGTGGGCGCTGTACGAACTCGGGCGGAAGCCCGAGGTCCGGGCTCGGCTCGTGGCCGAGGTCGACGCGGTCGTCGACGGCCCGTACGCGACGCTCGCGGACCTCCCGGCGCTCGAGTACACTCGGCAAATACTCCGGGAGACGTTGCGCCGGTATCCGCCGGCGGCCGCCATCTTCAGGGAGACCGACGAGCAGGTCGAACTTGGCGGGTATCGCGTGCCAGCGGACACGTTCGTGGTCCTCCCGCAGTTCCACGTCCACACCGACGACCGGTGGTGGGACGCGCCACTCGAGTTCGACCCGTCGCGGTGGGACGACGTCGCGGACCCGCCGGGGGACCGCCCGGAGTACGCGTACTTCCCGTTCGGTGGCGGTCCGCGGCACTGCATCGGGATGCGGTTCGCGCGGATGGAGTTACAACTCGCGCTGGCGACGATAGCTCGACGCTGCCGCGTCACGCACGACCACGGAGCGGTCGGCCAGGACGTCGGGTCGACGGTCAGGCCCGACGAGACGGTGCGCGTCACGTTCGACCATCGGACGGAGTAGCGTCGCCGTTCCCGCACCGCAGCGCGACCGTGCAGGCGGCGACACCCGGGCTGGTCCTGAGGTCCGTCGACCCTCCCGGGCTGGTCCGGGTCCGGAGGTCCGTCGACGCTAGTCCTTTCCGGCCGCGTCCGGTAGCCTGTCTCGATGCCCTCCAGACGGACGCGCCGGTCGGTGCTGGCTGCCGCCGGCTTGACGACTCTCGCGGGATGCACCTCGTTCCTGCGCGACGACAACCAGTCGCGGGGCGGTACCGTGACCGGCGATGGCTTCTCGAACTCCGAGTTCGGGAGCGACGCGACGGCGCGAATGGTTCGGTACGACGCGGCGAACACCGGCACTGCGGCGGTTTCGAGTGGGCCCTCGGCGTCGCCGACGGAGCAGTGGGCGACCGAGCGGACGCTCGGGTCGCCGGCCCGCCCGACGGTGCTCGGCGAGACGGTGTTCACGAACGCCGTCAACGGACTCTCGGGGTTCACCGCCGACGGCGAGCGCCGTTGGGCGTACGACCCGCGCGAGTCCGAGTTGAATCCCGCACCGGTGACGGTGGTCCGCGATCGGTTGTACGCGACGCGTTCGAGCGCCGTGTTCGCGCTCGACGCCAGGACCGGCGAGGCGCGGTGGGTGGCCGAGCCACCGGTGGAGACGAATCGGCTCACTGCGCCGGGCGTGGCCGACGACACCGTGTACGTCGTTGGCCAGCATCCCGAGCGACCGCAGACGCTCTGGGCGCTCGCGACCGACGACGGGAGCGTGCGGTGGCGGGTGGCCCTGGGCGGAGAGGACGCCGGCCCACCGGTCGTGGCGGACGGCCGCGCGTACTGCGTGATGACCGGGGGCGGGCTCTACGCGATAGCGACAAACGAGGAGGCCGTCGCGTGGCAAGAGTCCCTGGACCCGGCGGTCGGGCCGCCGGCGGCGACGGCCGACGGCGTGTTCGCCGGGACGAGGACGGGCGTGGTCTGCTACGACGCCGACGGCACCGAGCGGTGGCGAGCGCCCGACACCACCGCGTTCGACTCGCCACACGACGGCCCGGTGCTCGACGGCGCGACCGTGTACGCGGCCGGGCCGGATGGAGCGTCCCTCGTCGCGCTCGCGACCGACACGGGCGAGGAGCGGTGGCGCGCATCGCTGTCCGGTGATCCGCGGTCGCCAGTCTGCACAACGGACGGCCTGTACGTGCAGGACTCGACGGGCAGGCTCGCGGCGCGGTCGCGGGCCGACGGCTCGGTCGACTGGTCGACCAGGGTCGCGCTCCGCTCGATGACCGGCCTCACAGTCGGGGACGGCGGGCTGTTCGTCGGTGCCGACGAACGCCTGCTTCGATACGACTGAAGGACTCCCGCGCATGGAAGGTGGGACCCGAGTTCGGACTGTCGGGTCCCCCCGCGAACGCGACTCGAAGCGCGAGCAGTCAGTCCCCCGTCGACGGATCCAGGGTCGTTCCGAGGACGCCGTCGGTGGTGTCGGTCCGGACGGCCCGTGCCCACAGCGAGAGCATGCTCGGGAGGACGTAGACGCTCACCACGAACGAGGTGGCGAGGGCGAGCACGACCAGCGCACCGAAGCTCGTGATCTGGGGGTGCGGGTGGAGGAGCAACGCCGCGAACGCGCCCGTGGAGGTGAGCGTGCTCCCGAGGAGCGCGCCGCCCGTTCCAGTGACCGCCTCGTGGAGTGCGTCGTCGACGGTGCGGCCGGCGTCGAGCTCCTGGGCGAAACGGTCGCTCACGTGGATGTTGTAATCGATACCGAGCCCGATCACGAGACTCATCAGCAGCGCGGTCAGTAACGTCAGCGGGATGTCGAGAACGTACATGCCGGCGACGACGAGCGAGAGGACGAGCGTGATGGGGACGGCAGTCACCGCGCCGAGGGACGCGCTCCCCTGGACGCCGCGGTAGATGAGCGAGAGGATGAGGCCCACGGCGCCGAGTGCGACGAGGAGCGTCTGAAGGATGCCGCCTGCCATCTGTCGGGTCTCGGCTGCGCTGACGCTCGCCGAGCCCACCGCGATCGCGCGAACCGCTCCCTCGTCGGTCTCGACCGCCTTCGCTGCCTCGCGCATCGCGGTCACCTGCGCGTCACGGTCCGCCGCGGCCGTGACCGGAACGAGCATCCGCACCGACCGGTACTCGCCGTCGGCGCGCTCGACGACGAGCGCTGCGCGCTCGGGCGCCACCTCGTAGAGCCCGTCGTAGACGCGCTCGAGGTTCCGGTCGGGGACGCCGTCGTCGTCGGTGTCCGCCGCCTCGAACGTCCGTGCGAACGCGTCGTCGGTCGCGGCGACGGACCGCATGACGCTCGACGGCGACACGTACCCGACCTCGCCGTCGCGCTCGAACGCCACGTCGGCCGCGGACACCGACGCCCGCGCCGTCGAGAGCGCGTCCAACGTCCCGTCAGCGGTCACGTCGCCCTCGACGAGCAACTGCGAGGTGCGCCGCGCGTCCGCGTCGGCGGCACGATAGTGCTGGTCGACGTAGTCCTCGTTCCCGTCGAGCGGGTGGACGTCCCAGGCGAACGGCTCCGGGAGGTTCTGCTTCCACTCCGCGACACCGTCCGCGTTCGACTGCACGGTCTCCCGGTCGAGCTCCGCCCACGCGACGCCGCCAGCGGCACCGAGGACGAGCGCGAGTGCGACGACGGCGGGCGCGGCCCGTCGCGCCACCGCGGCGCCGCTTCCGAGGATCGGTTCGAGGAACCGGGACTTGCCGAGTGGCCGTTTCCGGCGGTCGAGACCGACGCGTTCGAGGAGGCCGTCGACCGTGACCTTGAGCGCCGGGATGAGGGTCAGGAAGATGATGAACGCGGACACGACGCCGAGCGTGATACCGACCGCCAGCTGTCTGATGACGTTGAAGTCGGTGGTGAGGTTCGCGAGGAACCCGACCGCGGTGGTCGCGGTCACGACCGCGAGCGCGACACCGACGCTCCTGAGGCTCCCGCTCATCGCCTCGCGGATGCCGGTCTCGTCGTCGCGGCCCTCCCGATGTCGCATGAAGACGTGGAGGCCGTAGTCGACGCTCAGCCCGACGATGAGGACGGGCCCGATGATGAGCGTCATCCCGGCGGGGACGCCGAGCCACCCGAGGATGCCGAACATCCAGAGGACCGAGAGGAGGACGCCGAAGAACCCCACGAGCACGTCGACGAGGTCGCGGTACGCGAACGCGAGCACCGCGACGATGGCGAGGAGCGCGGCAGGGAGGACGAGTTCGAACGTCTGCTGGTTGAGTTGCTGGTTGCGGTCCGCCCACGCGTGGTCGCCGAGCGTGAAGTAGTCGAGCGTCGACCGCTCGCCTGCCGTCTCGTAGAGGTGTCGCGTCGCGCTCGACCGGTCGGCGCCAGCGGCCGCCCCATCGGCGTCGGCGGTCGTCTCGTCGCCCGGAGCCGTCGCGAACTGGAAGACGATGCGTCGGCTGTCCGCGGTCGCGGTGCCGGGCTCGTAGGTCGCCGGCAGGAGTTCGAGGGCGGGCGAGCCGGCCGCGAGTGCAGCCGTCGTCGCTCGTTCGACCTCGCTGTCGTCGGCGTCCTCGAGGGCGGCGATCTGGGCGGTCAGCGTGGCGTCCCGGTCGCCAGCGAGTCGGGTCGCGACGACGTTCGAGACCCCGAGAACCCCGCCGTTACCGGGGTCGGCGGCGAGCGCGCCGGCGACGGAGGCGTTCTCGAGCACCGCCCGCTGATAGCGGAGCGAGTCCAAGAGTGCGGCCTTCGAGAGGACGTTCCCGTCCGCGTCGCGCACGTACACGACCGCCGGGTCGCGTTCGTCCGCGCCGTCGCTCCGGTTCGCGTAGTGCTCCTGGACGTACTCGTACTTCTGGTACTCCTCGGTGTCTCCGATCGCCTGGCTGGCGTTCGAATCGCTCTGCATCTGGAGGTCGGTGACGCCGTAGGCGACGCCAGCCGAAGCCAGGAGCATGATGACGACGACGAGGACGTTGTGCGCGAGCACGCCGTCGACGAAGCGGGAGACGAGCCCGCTCATCGCTCACACCACCGTTCGGCAGTGGTCGGCTCCGTACGTTCGAGGCAGTTCGGGTCGGTCAGCGCACCCGACTCGTGCCGTTCGGGCGCATCGTGTTCGAATGGAGGGGTCACACGCCCGACTGCGTCCGCCATACGGGTATGAAGACGTCCAGCGTTACAGGCACTGCACTGCCCCGAAACGGTCTTATATCGGGCTTCTCCCCGTCCTCGGGGGAATCTATCGGGACGACTGGGTCTACGGATTACTAGAGGCCCAGTGGTCGCCGGGTCGCGATTGTGAGCGCCCCCCTACTGGGACCGACGCGGTCACGGTACCATCACCGATGTCACAGTCCTCCGCCTCCCGGACGCACGAGACGTGGCGTACACTACACGACAGCTTCGCGCACGCTCGCGGTCTCGTCGGTCGATCGGCCAGTCGCGCGTTCGACTCCCTCCTGTTCGGCATAGTCGTGGCGACCGTGATCGCGACCGGCTACCTCCAGGGCGCCATCTCGATGGTCGTCACGCTGCCCGCGATGCTCGGCGGGAGCAGCGTCGTCCTCCTCCAGGCGGTGATGGGGTGCGTGACGCTCTCCGGGATGTTCGGGCTCTCGGACCTCGTACTCGTCCAGCAGCTCCGCGCCGCCGCCGACGAGTTCCCGCGCCGCGGACCCACCGTCACCGCGGTCGTTCCCGTCCACCGGGACGCGTCCGTGCTCCATCGGAGCGTCGAGAGCCTGCTCGCGAGTCGGTACGAGGACCTCGAGGTCCTCGTCGTCGCCGAAGCGGACGACGACGCCTCGCTCGAGCGTGCACGCGAACTCGAGAGGCACGACCGCGTCGACGTCCTCGTCAACACCCGGTATCCCGGCAGCAAGGCCGGGGCCGTCAACTACGCCGCCGAGGTGACCGACAGCGAGCACCTCGCCGTGTTCGACGCCGACGAGCGCGTCGACCCCAAGTTCGTCTCCACGGCGGTCGCGAAACTCCAGAACTGTGACGTCGTCCAGGGCCGGACCATCCCCGAACCAGACGGCGTCGTCGAGACGCTCGCGTACTACGAGTCCGTCGTCCTCGGCGACCTCAGCCAGCGCCTCCTCACCGTCCTCACCGACTTCACGATGGCTGCGAGCCGCACGGTCGTCATGCGCCGCGACGCGTTCGAGACTGTCGGTGGGTACGACCCCGAGATGCTCACCGAGGACTACGACTTTGCGTTCGCGTGCTACGAGGCCGACCTCGACGTCGTCGAACAGTTCTCGTACGCGTCGACGATCGAGGGCGCGCACACCGTCCGGGACTGGTGGGGTCAGCGCAAGCGCTGGATGACCGGCTACACGCAAGTGCTGCACTCGCTCGTCGCCGACGCGACCGAACCGTCGAACTACCGCTCGGTGCTCTCGCCCCTGCTGTGTGCCGGGTCGGTGTTCGGGAACGTCCTGATGCTGTCGCTCGTCTCGAAGGCGGCCGTCCTCGTAGTCAACGGCGCCACGAACTGGGTGCTGCTCCCCGCCCTGACCCTGATCGGGTCCGCGCTCGCGCTCCGCGCGTATGACGCCCGCGCCGGACGCCTCGACGGACTCGGCGTCGGCTACCTGCTGATGCCCGCAGTCCTCCCGCTGTACAGCCTGGCCGGCATCAAGGCCGTCGTCGAGTACCTCCTCACGTGGGACGGCGAGTGGTACAGCGTCGCGAAAGGCACGTGACCACGCCACGGTGAGTGCCGTCCAATCGCGGGGTCGAGACGAACCGCTGGTCGAGTCGACTCACGGATAACAGGCCGGGACGGTGTCGTAGAACGATTCACGACCGACTGATTCCACGGCGTTTGGCAGTGAACCGGCCGGTCGGTGCGCGTGCACATCGATCACTTCCAGAACGAGAATCTCTTAGATAATATTGAAGTATTGGAGGCTAGCAATCGACAGGATCGCGACAATCAGGACGAGTTTCATCACCCACGATGGGACGTCTTTCCGGATTCTCAAAGCCCAGTCCATACGTACCAGTCAGACTCACGATAGTTATATTCTCGTCCGTTTCTCAGATTGAAACTGCGGTCCCGCGTTTAAGTATGCCACCATCAAACAACCTCGAACGATGGGACCACCACAGCAATACGAGATTACTGCTCTCGGTCTTTCTGGCAGCCAGTATACCGTCGAACAGACCGGGACGGATGAGAACTTCCAACCCGAATACGAGGCCAGGGACACCACTGGTGACATTATCTTCCGCTGCACCCACCAGATGTACGAGGGGAACGATACCTTCCCATTCCTCGACACCGATGGAACTGAATTGTTTACTGTCGAGGCAAGCAGTAATTGGGACATCGCCGGGGACTATCTGCTCACGGATAGCCAGACTGGAGAAGAGCTCGTCATTCTGGACAATGACTTTTCGCTCTTCCAAGACACCTGGCGGGTCCGGGACGCTGAGGACGAGTCGCTTCTCGCCGAGATCACCTCGCGTGGCGCACTCTTCTCTCTGGCTCGAAAGGTTCCCCCAGTGGGTCAGTGGATCGGACACAAGTTCGAGATAACTGATGCCGATGGCGCTGCTGTTGGAACCATCGAAAGCGGTTTCGCCGTATTTGACGAGTATGAGATCACGATTAGCGATAGCAGTTCGGTGCCGATCGACCCGATCGTGGCGGGGACAGTCGTTGTCGATGCGATCCAGGGGAACTGACAGAGAACCCCGTACTCACAGCTGTTCGACTGACTTCTCATCGTTCCTCGGTTGTGCCATACCATCCAGTGAATCTAGGTCAGTTTGATCGTCGAATTCGTTCTCTGTATCGACCGATTCATCTGGTCCTCGATGGAGTGTATGCGAGCCGTCTGCCGACGCCCCGAGTCTGGTGAAGAGGGGAGTCAGTTCGAACGGTGGCTGCGTCGGGTGGCTCTGACTGTGTATTCGGGCGTGCACAGTCGAGGTCACTCCCGGTAGCGGTCAGTGGTCTGGTCGCCGATGTCGGTCACGTCCTTCGACGCCGAGTGATGCCCGTGTCGCGAGTCGCGACTGGGAGTGCGTCGAGTGGGCGCAGGCTGGTTACGGAAGTGCAAGGAGAAAGCCCCGCCCCTTCAGCGCGGGGAGGGTGTCAAGTTGTAGCGAGGCGAACGTCCACCTGCTCGGGGGTCGGAGGACGTCGAGAGCGCTGGCCTCGTTCGTCGTGTGCGCGAGCCCGCCGGATCGAATCGAACTGGCGCGGACGGTGCGGGCACCTGATGAGGTTCACGGGCGCGCGGATTCGAGTTCCTCCTCGGCGACGGTGGGTTCGTCCCGGTCCGTTTCGGCGGCGGACGACGAGCGCCGACGGCGAGCGAACGCGATGGCGAGGGTCGTGACGGTGGCGAGTCCGGCGAGCAGTTTCGTTCTGGACTGCATACTCGACCCGTGGGGGGACGGCGACGTAGTACCCGGTACAGCGTCTCACGCGCTGAAACAGGTGCTCGATGGTGTCGTTCGCGAACGACGCCAGGTCCAGGTCCGGGGCGCGGACGGCTGTCGCGACGGCGCCCGCTGGAACGTTCGAGTCGGGATGCAGCAGCCTCTCGCGTGGGCGGCAGTGGCGTCGTCAGGGTTCGTACTCGACGTCGTGGAGTCGGACGGTCACGACGGTTCCCTCGGGCTCGTCTCGGTCGAACGTCAGTTCGCCGCCGAGTTGCGCCGTCGCCCAGTTCACCAGCCAGAGGCCCATCCCGCGGCCGTGCTCTAGCTGCGTCTCCGGGCCGTTCGAGATGACGTCCGCCTCGCGGTCGGGGATACCCGGCCCGTCGTCGGCGACGACGAGTTCCGCCGTCCCGTCCGGGGTCGTCGCGGCGCCGACCTCGACGCTCGGGGACGCGGCGTGGTTGTGAACGATCGCGTTCTCGACGAGTTCGACCAACAGCTGGCGGAGGATGACCGGATGCGACGACATCGTCAGTTCGCTCGGACAGGACAGCGACACGTCGGCCTCGGGGTGCTCGCGCCGATGCTCTTCCACGACCGTCGCGGCGATCTCGGTGACGTCGACGCGTTCGGGTGACTCCGTACTGGCGGTCATGATCGCCTCGGCCGACCTCGCTTTCTCGCCGATATCCACGAGGGCCGTCGCGCGGTCCGTGATCGCCGTCCGGGGGCCGTCGTCCTCGATTCGGTCGGCGTGAGCGAGCACGACGTCGAGCTCGTTCCGGACGTTGTGCCGCAGGACGCGGTTCAGGACGGTGAGTCGCTGTTCTCGCGTCTGTCTGTCGGTCACGTCCCGCAGGAGCACCGCTCTCGCGGTCGGGGTCGCTCCGTCGTCGTCGGACGCTCCGTCGACCGCCGAGACGCTGTACTCGAACTCGCGGCGGCCCACCGTCGTCCGGAGCGTGACCGTGCCGGTCGCTCCAGGGTCGAGGTCGACGCTCTCGAGGCCGTCGACGACCGATCCGATTGGTTCGCCGACCAGGTCGGTCGGTGCGCTGCCGAACAGGTCTCCGGTGCGCTCGTTCGCGTCGAGGACGTGGGCGTCCCAGTCGATCACGACGACGGCCTCCTGGAGCGCCTCGACGACGCGCGTTCGGGCGACGTGCTCGGCTTTCGGGAAGCCCGTCGACACCGGATACCGTCGTAACGCGACCGCGAGCAGGCCGCCGGAGGCGAGGAGTCCGATCGTCACGCCGTCGACGGCTCCCGCGCCGTTCCCGACGAGTCCGCCGAGGTACGGTGCGGCGACGCCCGACAGGACGACCGGCATCTGCGTTCCGGAGAGCCTGTCGTTGCTCCGCCCGTGCCCGACCAGGAGGTACGTTGCGTACACGAACAGTCCGAACATGAGCACGAGTTCGGTGCCGAGCAGTGAGGCGAGCGTCCGTTCCGCTGTGGTCGTCGTCGGGTCACCGATGAAGACGGCGGCCGCGAGTCCGAGCGGGAGCACGATGCCGACGGCGACGAGCACTCGAAGCCACGTGAAGCCGGTTCCGCGTCCGGTGTAACTGAGCGCGTAGACGGCCAGGGCGGCTGGAATGAACAACGCGACGATGAACGCGCCGATGCTGGCGAGGCTCGATATCGACTCCAGTGCCGATAGCTCGGGCAGTTCCGAGGCGACCTCGCAGAGTCCCCACGTCATCAGCATCCCACTGAGTGCGGTGAAGGACCGTCCGCTCGGTCGTTCGCGCGCCCGGAACGCGATCCAGGTCGTCCAGCCCAGGAGCGCGACCGCTGTCGCGTCGAGCGCGACGGCGACGATCGGGGCTGCGAGTGACATCAGTCGACACCTACCGACGGGGTCTGCGGGAATCGTACTGAACGTGTTGATACGGTCGTCACGTCCGGACGACGGTCGTCCCGGCCAGTCGGTCGCCGAGGCGCTGCGAGTCCGACGAGAACGCCATCGTCGCGATTCCGACGACGTAGAACAGCGGCAGCCAGTCGACGAGTCGGACGACGTTCCGTGCGAGCGACGCACCGGCCGACGGTGTCGTGCCGTCCTCGGTCACGACGCGAATCGCCACGAGCGCTTTCCCGATGGTCCGCCCCGCCCACCACTCGAGCAGCGCGTGATAGGCGACGCCGAGTCCGAGCGACAGCCCGAGCGCGGCCATTCCCGCCCCGCCCTGGAGGCTCGCATCGACGTTTCCGTTCGTGACCTCGATCTGGCCCGTCACCGCGGCCACAGCGTACACGCCGACGAATAATAGCCCGAACCAGACGAACGAGTCGATCGCCATCGCGACGCCACGAATGCCGACGCCGCAGGCGTCGTTCTCCCGAGTAGCTTCCATGGACGGTCGTCGATAGTACCGGGCCGCGGGTATAGTATCGACCGCGGTCTCGCGCTCTGAAACACTCCCGTGCTGGCTGCGTCGAGGACGTCGGCCGACGCTCGGTTCCTCGAACCAGTCGGCTCTCGTCGTGGCACGCCTTGCTCGGCAGCCGACGCCGACCGTCGGTCCGTGCTTCGGTTCCGGCGTCACGACGGACGGGTGAGGTCGCTCGACTCGCCGAAACGAGTATATCACCGGGGTCCGGTATTCACGACGATGCGATTCGGGATAACTAGAGGGTGCCCCTATGCGTCCGGGAGGACTACGGTGGAAACGTGAACGAAGCGACAACGCGCTGGTCGGCGTGTCGTCCAGTCCCGGACGGGCGGCGACCGGTTCACTCGAGGGGGAATCTGGTACGAGAGGGCCGCGCGTGATAGCCATGGCTGGAGACGATTCCTGCGCGGGCGGTCCGACGACGACTCCGGTCGACACGCTCCCGATCCCGGCCGTCGGGTACGCCGTTCGGGACGGCGACCCGTTGGTCGCGGCGACGAACGACGCGTTCGACGCGGCGTTCGACGCCGACCCGACGGGACGGAGCCTCGCGCAGTGGCTTCGGCCCGCGGAAGGGAGCGAAGGCGTCGATGGCGACGAACTGACTGCGGCGCTCGCTGACGGGGAGGCGGTAGACGCCATCGTCGAGTTGGACTCCAAGTTCGCGGACAGCGCCGGCTCGGACGCGTACCGCCTCCGAACGTGGGACGAAGGGTCGTCCGACGAGACGGTCGACGCGTACGTGCTCCTCACCGAGTCGGGAGTCGAATCAACCGACGGCGTCGCGGCCGACCGCATCGCGAGCGTCGTCAGTCACGACCTCCGGAACCCCCTCGACGTCGCGAACGCGCACCTCCGGGCGGCCCGCGAGACCGGGAGCGAGGAGCACTTCGACGCCGTCAGGCGGTCACACGACAGGATGGAGCGGATCATCCGGGACGTCCTGACGCTCGCCCGCGGCGAGAACGCACTCGCCGTCGATACCGACGTGGACACCGAGCGCGTCGCTATGAAGGCGTGGGCAACCGTTGAGACGGGCGACGCCGACCTCTCGGTCGCGTCGGACCTGCCGACGATCGACGCCGACCCGGACCGCCTGCAGCGCCTGTTCGAGAACGTCTTCAGGAACAGCGTCGAGCACGCTCGCCCCACCGACGAGCGAACGGGTGTGAGCGAAGGCGACGTGACGGGCGAGAGCGACCAGTCACTTCGAGTTCGGGTCGGAGGGACCGACGGTGGCTTCTTCGTGGCCGACGACGGCGTCGGCATCCCCGACAGCGAGCGCGAGCGCGTGTTCGACCCGGGCTATTCGTCGGACCGGAACGGGGACGGGACCGGCCTCGGGTTGACCATCGTGGAACGGATCGCCGCGGCGCACGACTGGGGCGTCAGCGTCGCAACCAGCGCCGGTGACGGCGCCCGATTCGAGTTCGAGTCGGGGGCCGACGGTGACTGACCCGCGTCCCACCGGATCGGCGAGGCACTCCTCGAGCAGCTGAGAGTCATGGACGACACACTGCGTCAGGCCCCGATCGGGGTCATCGAGACGACGGCGGACGGGCGCGTCGAAGCCCTCAACGAGACGGTCGCGGAGACGCTCGAAACGACTAGGGAGGCGATGCGGGGGACCGACATCCGGGAGCGCTTCCCCCGGGCGGCCAGTCCGAAACTCCCGGCGGCGTTCGAAGATGGAACGCCGACCGCGCGGTCGTTCGAGGAGTACTATCCGCGGATCGACCGCTGGCTCGCGGTCGACGTCACCGTCGGCGAGGACGACCGCGTCCTCGTGTACGTCCGCGACCGCACGCCAGCGCAGGAGACGGAACGACGGGTCGACCGCCTCGAGCAGCGACTCGAGCGCGTCCAGGGGATCGGGTCGCTGGTGTCGGCGGTCGTCGAGCAGGTCATCGGCGCGTCGAGTCGCGTGGACGTCGGCCGGACGGTCTGCGAGCACCTCGGCGGGACGGACCTCTACCGGTTCGCCTGGGTCGGCGAGCGGGACTTCCCCGCCGACCGCCTGCGAGTGCTCGCGTCCGCGGGCGGCCCGTCGGACCTTCGAGGAGACATCGAGGGTGCCCTTGGGGGTGACGCAGTAACCGGGACGGAGCCGGGCGGCGCTGGTTCCGCAGCGGCCGACGCCGGAACGACGCTCCCGGGGCAAGCGGCTGTCGCGGCCGGCACGACGCGGCACATCCGGGCCATCGCCGAGGACGCGACGATCCCGCGGCCGGTTCGCCGGGCGGCATTCGGCGAAGGCCTCCAGTCGTGTCTCGCGGTCCCGCTCGCCCACCAGGGAACCGTCTACGGCGTCGTGTCCGTCTACTCCGGGCGCGAGGACGGGTTCGACGAGCACGAACGGGCCGCCCTCGAGACTCTCGGGAGCGTCGCCGGGTTCGCGATCCGAGCGATCCGGCAGGAGGACCTGTTGGTCGCCGACACCGTCACCGAGGTGACGCTCGAAGTCGACGACGAGACGGTCCCGTTCGTTCGCGTCACGCGAGAGGTCGACTGTCACCTCACCCTCGAGGGCGCGGTTCCGCGCGACGAAGCCGCCGTGGTCTGCTATCTCGGCACCGACGGCGCGACCGACGAGGTGAAGGCGACGCTTGCGGCCTGCGAGGGCGTCTCCGACGTCCGATGGATCCGCTCCGGAGACGACCCGCTACTGCAGGCGACCGTCGAGGGAGGGACACCGGTCGCGACGCTCGTCGCGTGGGGGGCGACGGTCGAGACGGCGGACTACACTCCGGGTTCGGCACGCATCGTCGCCGAAGCCCCGCCGGACGCCGACGTCCGGCGACTGGTGGAAGCCGTCGACGACACCGTTGCCGACACGACGTTACTGTCGAAGGCCGAGCGAACGCGTGACGCGGAATCGGTGGAGGCGTTCCGCGACGACCTCGACGAGCGCCTGACCGACAGACAGCGAACGGTTCTGCGGACCGCGCACCTGTCGGAGTACTTCACGTCGCCGCGCGAGAGCTCGTCGGCGGAGGTGGCGGAGAGCCTCGACATCGCGGGATCGACGATGCTCTACCACCTGCGTCGAGCCCAGCGGAAACTGGTCGACGCCTACTTCGAGCGCGACCACGGGCGGTCCCCGGCGGACGACGGCTGACGGTGCGTGCCCCGACGCGATCGGCTCTCGCGACCGGGCGCTCGTCGCATTCGCCTCGATACTCGACCTGACGCGTCCAGAGCGTCGACCGCCAGTTCACGGCACCACCGCCAGCGGCGCTCCCGGAGCCAGTCGACGGACGGCGCCTGCTTGCGTCGACCTGACCCCCCGAATGCCGATAGCTAGAGGGTTCCCTGGAGTCGGGTCCCGATTGATAGCGTCGCCCTACAGGGCTCACCCGACACGAGGACGTTGTATGTCATCAGCAGACTCGTCGCGCAGTCCAGACACGCCGACCGGCAGCCGCGAGACCCAGGGCACGAGGACGCGGCGGACCCCTCGGGCGCGGAGCCAGGAGCCGACGGTCGAGCCGACGGAACTGCTCTCGCTCCTCGGCGACGACCACGCGCGGAACGTGCTGCGCGTGCTCGCCGACGGACCGCGTCCCGCCGCGGATCTCGTCGAGGAACTGAGTATCTCTCGGCCGACCGTCTACCGTCGGCTCGACAGGCTCGAATCCGCGGGCCTCGTCGAGAGCTCGATGCGGATCCGGGAGGGCGGCCACCACCGCAAGCGCTTCCATCTGGCCGTCGACAGCGCGGAGATCGGGTTCGACGGCGACGGTCTGACCGTGGAGGTGAGCGCGTGAGCCACCGCCAGCAGCGCACGCGAGTCCGTCCGTCGCGGCGAGACAGCGACGGCGCCCAGTCCCGGAGGAGGGAGTAGGGCCGTGAGACGAGACATCCGTGACCTACAGTCGCGGGAGCTGCGCGGCGACGGCGACACCGACGAGGCGACCGTCGTCGGGCTCGAGGACGAGACCTCGGGCGACGTCTTCTCGGCGCTCACGTCGGAGACCGCGCGGTCGCTCCTCGCCGAACTCCACCGTCGCCCGGCGACCCAGTCCGAGCTCGCCGAGCGCGTCGACACGTCCCTCCAGAACGCGAACTATCACCTCAAGCGTCTGACCGAGGCGGACCTCGTTGCGGTCGTCGACGAACTGTACTCCCAGAAGGGCGTCGAGATGAGCGTCTACGGGCCCGTGCACGAGTCGCTCGTCCTCGTCGCGAGCGCCGCCGACGACCTCGACGCCGTCCGTCAAGCCGTCAACAACCACATGGCCGACACGGCCGCCGCCGCAGGCGACTGACTATCTTTCGACGAGGAGAGAAGCCCGCCGTTTACGACGGGAGTGAATCCGACAACCCCTCCACAACCCATCGACGACACTCACCCCGGAGATTCCACGCCAACCCACGCCATCCTTCATCGCTCCGAGTCGCCCGCTACTGCCCGTGAGACGACCAGCGAACGTCGCGTACCCGGTGCGCGACAGTCACAGCCGGCGTTCGTTCGACGGCTCGTACCATCTAGGACGACGTCTCGTGTCTCCCGACCCCGGTCTGAGTGAGGGGAACGACGCCGACAGCGGGACGACGGCGAGCTCCGACCGGACCGACCAGCGCGTTGGCTACCGGGCCGGTTCACGCGATGTCGGCGTCGCGGAAGCGGAGGTACCCGAACGCGACCGGGACGACGATCCAGGCGAACAGGATGGCGACCGGGAACCACACGGACGCGAACGGGTCGGCGGCGAAGACCCGGCCGCCGGCGACCGCGGACTCGTAGGCGGCGACCGCGGCACGGTTCGGCGGGAACACGCCGAGGAACTCCAGCCACGCCGGCTGACTCCCGGCTTCGACCAGACCGAGTTCCGTGGCCCCAGCCCGGATGCCGGCCTGGACGAGGTTCCAGAGCGCGACGAGGAGCATGTACGCGCCCACGGCGAAGGCGTTGGCGCGGCCGTCGGTCGCGCTCGCGGCCGAGATGCCGACGCCGACCGCGACGAACGCCACGGTCATCAGTCCGAGCGACCCGACGAACGGCACCAGCAGTTCGACGCCACCCCCGAGGGTCGTGACGACGACCATGGCGGTCGCGACCCCACCGACGAGCGTGGCGACGAGCATCAGCGCGGTCCGACCGAGGAACTTCCCCAGGAGGACGTCGTATCGGGACGGCGGCAGGCTCAGGAGCACGCGGAGCGACCCCGACTCGCGCTCGCCCGTGATCGCGCCCTTCGCGAGGACGAGCGCGACGATCGGGAGCGTCAGGACCGCGAGCTGGAACGCGAGCTGGAACACCTGAACGGTGGACTCGTCGCTCGTCGTGCCGACGAGCGCCGTGATGCCAGCGGTCACGAACAGCACCAGCAGGGTGACCGCCCACAGCGACTTCGAGCGGCCGGCGTCGGCGAGGTCCTTCCGGGCGACGGTGCGGACGCTCACGGCTGGCCCTCCGCTGACGCTGCTGGTTCGGCACGCTCTGCGTCGACGTCCTCGGCGGTGTAGCTGGCGAACATGTCCTCGAGCGAGGATTCCTCGATTCGCACGTCGGTGACGGTCGCCGCCTCGCGGACGCGGTCGATGAACGCGAGCTTCGCGTCCGGTTCCAGGCACGTTCCCTCGACGACGCCGTCGCCGACGTCGACGTCGCGAACGTTCGGGAGGTCGCTCGGAACGCGCTCCGGTTCGCGGTCCACGCGGAGTGAGACTCTCGCCCCACCGTCGAGGTTCTGCCGGAGGTGCTCGATACTGTCCACGGCGGCCAGCCGTCCGTCTTGCAGGATACCGACGCGGTCGGCGACGGCTTCGACCTGCTCGAGGATGTGGCTCGAGAAGAACACGGTCGCCCCGCGGTCGTTCTCGGCCACGATGAGTTCCCGCAGTTCGCGGGCGCCGTTCGGGTCGAGGCCACCGGTCGGTTCGTCGAGGATGAGCAGCTCCGGCGACCCGACCAGCGCCACCGCGAGCGCGAGTCGTTGACTCATCCCAGTCGAGTACTCGCCCGCGGGACGGTCCCGGTCCGCCGGCGACAGGCCGACGCGGTCGAGCAGCGCGTCCGGGTCGTCGGACGCGTCCTTCAGGTCGACGGCGAGTTCGACGTGCCGTCGTCCACTCAGTCGGTCGTAGAGCCCGTAGTTCTCGGGGACGACACCGATCCGTCGATGGAGTTCCGTGCGGTCGTCCGCGACGTCCAATCCCAGCATCGACGCGCTGCCCGTCGTCGGTGCGACGAAGTCCAACAGGACGTTGATCGTCGTCGACTTCCCGGCGCCGTTAGGCCCCAAGAACCCGAACACTTCGCCAGACTCGACGGTCAGGTCCAGTCCGTCGACCGCCGTCACGTCGCCGAATCGCTTCGTCAAGTCTCGTATCTCGATCGCTGCCATTGATACGCGAACACGTACGCTCGAGAGGGCCCTAAACAGGGTTCGACGGTCTCACACCCTGAAACAGTGCCGCAGGGACGGGCTCGCGAAACGGTGAGTTCCTGCGTGCGTCGACCGCGTCGCGGGCCGGTTCGCGGGCGGTCGCTCAGACCGCCCGCAGGACGGCGGCGGTGCCCCCGGCGTGTGCGGCGGCGATGGCGTTCGCGACGTGGACGCCGACGACCAGCGACGCGAGCCCGACGACTGACAGCGCCAGTCCCTCGGGGAGGGTATCGACCGCGATGGTGCTGCCAGTCAGTGCAGGGTCGGGGACCGTGTACTCGACGTCAGGCGTCACCGCCGCGACCGGTGCCAGCAGCAGCACGACTCCTATCGTGAACGCGGTCAGGACGAACGTGAACGTGCCGATGGCGACGGGTAGTGAGACGAGGAAGTACGCGACGAGCAGGTAGGACCGTGGCTCGGTGAGCGTCGACTTCACGTACGGTACCAGCGGCTCCTCGTGAGGGTCGTGGATCGGGACGTACGTGAGGTCCGTGTCGAGCAGCCAGTTGCTGACGGTCGCTTCGAACCGGGCGGCGTAGTCAGTGAACCCGATCACGACACCGAGGAACGGGACGCCGACGCCGAGCGGCGTCAGCACCACGCCGAGGACGAGCCCGGTGAAGAACGTCGTGAAGTACGCGATACCGAGTGGGAGTCGGACCAGCAGGAAGACCAGGTTACGGTACGACCGCGAGCTGACCAGCGGCCCCAGGAACCGCTCGAGGCCACTGGCTTGCACGCCGTCGCTCGAATCCGAGAGCATCGATGTCAGGACGTGCGACGTCGATCCGGTTGTATCCCCGTCCGTCGTCTCGCGACCTGAGACAGTGCCGCGCCGTCCCTCCAGGAACGACCCGCTATCAGGAGCCACCGGCTTCGCGCACACACGGCGTCGCCGTGCGCGCGTTTGCTCGCCGTTCCGCGCCAGGAGACTTCGTAGCTCATCTGGTATCAACCGCCACCTGTCCGAAGAGTCCAGTGACTGGTTGCTGTTCCGCCAGAGAGTATCTGGCAGCCGTCTCGAACGGGCCCTGCCAGCTGTCATCGATGCGCTGCCCAACCACTGTCGGCAAGAGAGACGTACCGAGGACGAAGTCGAATCCGGGACGTGACGACCCGGGACGGGCTGTGGCAGTCGCGAATACGCCACCACATTCTTCGAACGGAGACCGGTCACAGGCAGGGACGTCCCGGCGTGACCAGAATGCCAGACTGTTCGCGAGCAGTTACGGTCACGTCTCGTCGTGGACACCGCCCCGACCGTTCGAAAGCGATCGACCATCACAGGCACACTGTCGCGACTGGACTCCGTCGCCACGTGCACGCACCGCTACATCCAGAGACCTGAGGTGGCTTCCGTGTGTTCGTCGCCGTCGAAGGCGCTCTCAGTTCTCGGCTTTGGGGTCGATGGTGTCGCCGAGCGTACGGCCGAGGATGGCGAAGGCGAGCATCGTCAGGACGAGCAAGACGCCGGGGATGGCTGCGACCCACCATTCCGGTGCCACGCCGCCTCTCGCGGTGCCGAGGTTGATGGTCTGGCCCCAGGAGACCACGGAGGGGTCGCCGAGCGTCACCGTCTCGCCGTCGAACGGCGACTGGAGGACGATGAACGAGAGCGCCGCTTCGGTCACGATGAGCATCGGGAGCTGGAGTGTCACGCTCGTGATGACTGGTTGGGCGATGTTCGGGAGGAGGTGCTGGCGCATCACGTCCAGTCTGGTGGCGCCGGTCGCTCGCGCGGCTTTCACGAACGGCCGCTCCTGGAGCTGGAGCGCTTCGTTGCGAACGAGCCGGGCGAGTCCACCCCAGTTCGTCACGCCGAACACGAGTATCAACGCGAGAAGCCGGTATTCGCCGTTCCACCACCAGAACAGGAGGTACACGATGACGGCCGGCAGTGTCTGTGACACTCCCGCGATACGCATCAGGACCTCGTCGGTCCGGCCGTCGCTGTAGGCCGCGAGCAGGCCGACGCCGATACCGATCGGGACCATGAGGCTGGCCGAGACGACGGCAACCAGGAGAGCCGTGTGCGCGCCGAGTACGAGGAACGGGAGCAGGTCCTTCCCGGTGCCGGTGGTTCCGAACGGATACTGGAGCGTCCCGTGACAGCGCCCGTTGGTGACCGGCCCGAGGCAGGAGTCTGGAGTGAACAGGTGGATGGTGTCGATGGCCGCTCCGAGTGGTGGCTGGCTCGCCTGGTCGAAGGCGATGCCCTGGGGTTCGGACACGATGACCGGGGCGAGGATGCCCACGGCACCGAACGCGAGGACGAACGTCAGACTCAACAGGCCCGTGGGGCTTCGGCGGAGCCGCTGCCAGTACCGCCGCGCCGTCTTGGGAGACGATATCAGAGGGGCCACGACGAACGTGGCGATGGCGAGTAGCGACGCGGCGAACAGCCAGTCCAGGGGTTCCACGTTCGCGACCAGCGGCAGCGAGTGTCCGGTGACGTGCTCGTAGTAGAAGCCACCGGCGAGCACACCGAGTCCGAGGAGGAACGCGATCGTTCGAGTCGATGGCCACCGCTGGCGCCGGGAGGCTTGCTGCCAATCGACGTCCTGGAACCGCTGTGTCTGACTGACTGATTCCGACTGCTCTGATGCTGGCGGACTCATGAGGGCTGAATTGAGTGTGGCGGAGGCGGGGGGTGTTCTGGAAGGATTAAGTGGCTAGCGTTTGGGATGTGACCGTAGTGATGTGTCACAAAGCGTCCCCACCTCAAGTAAACGTTGCCCCGGCTGACGGGCCCCTCCTCCAGTCAGCATCCGAGCGAGCCATTCGGCCGCCTGCCTCGGTCAGCATCCACGGAACTGGACTGGGCCGGCCCGGACCGGCCCAGTCGGGCAAGCGCTGCGTGACCGCGACATGAGCCGAGTGGCGTACCTGCTCCGCCGGAGCGCAGGGCTTGCACTGACGGTGTGGGCGGCGTTCACCCTCGTGTTCGCCTACATCGTCCTCACGCCGTTCACCGAGGGACTGCTCGCCAGCGAGCAGGTACCTGCGTCACCGTCGGACCCCTTGCTCGCCCAGTACGTCGACTGGCTCGCGTGGCTGGTGACCATCTGGGACGACCCGATCCTCGGAACGGTCCTCGGCCACCTCTCGTACACTGTCGCGTACCTCGTTCCAGCACTGGTGTTCGCCGTCGTCGTCGGTGTCGCCACCAGAGTCTACACCATCGGTCGTGAAGGAACGACCCTCGACTCGTACGTCACGGCCGTAGCAATCGTCGCCGTGAGCATCCCGGTGTTCCTCCTGGCGCTCGCGATGCGCGAAACCCTCCTCGTCCCGTTCTTCGAGGTGTTCGACACGATCCGCATCTACGACCGCGCCGAAGGCGCGTTCTCGGCGCGGAACCTCAAGGCCGCGCTCTGGCCGACGCCCGTGATGGCGCTGTTCCTCGCCGCCATCCAGCTCCGTTACGCCGGCGACATCCTCGAACAGTACGCCTCGGCCGACTTCGTCCGCGTCGCCCGCGCCAAGGGCGCCGGAAGCTGGCAGGTGGGCCGACACATCTTCCGACACACGGCCATCCCCCTCCTGACAGTCTTCTTCACGGACATGCTCGGGATGCTGGTGCTATCCGTGTTCGTCGTCGAGTACATCTTCGGCGTCCCCGGCATCGGCGAACTGACGATCGAAGCCATCCTCGCACAGGACCTTCCCCTCGTCCTCGCACTCGTCGTCCTGACGGTCCTGACCGGCGTCCTCGCCAACTTCGTTCAAGACATCGCGTACCTCCTCTACGACCCCAGGGTCGACCTCCACGACTGACGCCGTGGTTCCCCCCGAGCAGTACGCCTTCTGTGGGGCCAGGTGTGCGCAACTGCGGTCAGTTCACCGAGGACCGAATCGACGAGGTCCTGTTCGTGCTCGACTACGAGGGCCGCACGCCCGACTGGCCGAACTGAACCCACGACCCAGGCTTCGGGGGCGACGAACGCGCCGCGCTCACGGCAGGAACCCTGGTCCGCTGTAAGCCACCCCCGAATCGAGGCGAACGCTGAATCCTACGCGAGTTGTAGCCGGTCGGCAACGTGACCGCAGTTCGTACATCGATTCCCAATCCGAACATGATGACGACACGCCTCGAGGCACCTGCTATCGAGCCCGTGCGGTGGCGTGGGCACTGTGGCGGTGCCAGTGCCAGGGACCGGGGCGACCCTCGCCGTGACGTGGTCGATGACGGGTCATGACCAGGTCACTACTGCGTTCGCCCGCAGTCATCGTCGGCACCTGCGAGGAACTCATGCCCACCACCCACTAACACCCCGCCACAACGCGGCGGCACCCTCGGAGGACCCCACCCATCACACGACACCACACCACACTCTCCTGGCGATACAGTGTGGACACGACCGCACCGACCAGTCTATTCGGAGGATGGGCCTGCTCGCAGACTCTCTCTCGAGTGACGTCGAGGGCGGACTGTTACTCTGGGTTGACTGGGCCTTTGTATTTTGAGGTGACGCGGTCGCCGTCGACGGTGAGTGGGAGGATGCATATTCTTCGACCAGGACGCCGACGTCGATCTACTCGGTCGCATCGAGGAACACGCACGCGTCCACGTCGACTTCCTTGGCACAGACGCGCTCGCGACCGCAACAGCCCTGTTCAGACAGCACGAACCGCTGTCGTTCGTCGGCCCCTGTCTCGTCGCCTACATGCACACCGAAGGACTCGGATATCTCTACGTCTACGACGAACTGACGGACCGCTACGAGATCTTCGAATACTACTACGACGTCCTGGTCTTCATGGCAGTCCTCGGGTACAGAGAGGGCCGCCGAGAGACCGAAGACTACCTCGGCAGCGAGGACGACGGGACGAGAGGCTCGATCGGCATCGACCGCTTCCACAACGACAGTCGATATCACGCAATCGTAGCAGCGCTGGCGTTCCAGGCCAGGAACGACCCTTCCGCGATGGCAGATCCCAGCGTCCACGCCGAGGTTCTCGCTCAATACGCCGCCGGTGGACTCCAAGTGTTCGAAGAAGAGTTCGGTGACGTCGCCGGCGACCCGACGGACGCACTGGCGAATTATGTCAAGTCCGTCGCCGAAGACCAGGACATCGAGACCGAGGAAGACGAACTGCAGGCAATCCTCCAGAGCTTCGACAGCGAGATGTTCAGTAACACCTGAAACGACCCATGGGAAGCTAGTAATCGGCTACGCTCACACGGGCCTTCGAGGCTGATAAGATATCAAAACTCGTTATGGATTCGAAGGCAAGCGTCTAGTTGTTCGCGTATGAGTTTGGTCGAAGGTGGGGTTGCGTTGATGATTGCAGTTCCCGTGTGTGGCAGTTCCATCTGTGAGACGGGGTTTTCATCGAGCTGTCAAGTGCATCTGGAATCGGATTTTGCTCGCGACGTCCCGAACGCGTCGGCGAGCTTCTCGCGCATCGATTCTCGACGAAGCTTGCGGGCGCGGTCGTCGGAGAGGTAGTTCTTGAGCACTACCTGGGGGTCGCTGCTGCCTTGTTCGGCGGCGATGTCTTCGAGGCCGGTGATGATGTCCTGTAACGTTTCCGAGTAGCGGTCGTACCAGAACCGTCGACACAGCTGGGGCGACGGGCGTTCGCCGTCGATGCGCTCGGGAAGCCC
Source organism: Halorubellus salinus (assembly GCF_020567525.1). GTDB lineage: Archaea > Halobacteriota > Halobacteria > Halobacteriales > Natrialbaceae > Halorubellus > Halorubellus salinus. The sequence continues at coordinate 139,270 of NZ_JAJCVI010000007.1, read as the reverse complement.
CGCGCGGTCAGTGAGGTCGTGGAAGCGCCGCCACACCGTCTGGCGCGAGACGTGCTCCGCGCTCTCCTGTTTCGATGGGAAGAGGTAGCCGTTCCACGCTGATCTGTCGCTCAATGCGGCGAGGCGGTCGTCGAGGACGTCTAGCCCGTAGAGGATGCTGACCGAACCGGGGCCGTTCTTGCGGTCGTCGAACTCGATACGCGGCACGTCGTCGGTTTCGCGGTCGAGCTGGCTCGCGTGCAGGCTGGCGACCTCGTTCGCGCGGAGCCCCCAGGCGGCGAGTGCGACGACGAGCAACTGCTCGTCCGGCGAGTTGGCGGCGTCCGTGAGCGCTTGGACGTGCTCGGTGGTGAGTGCGGGGGTGTCGCCGTCGGTGGTGGTGTCCCACTTGAACTCGTCGTCGAGGCCGGCGGCGGGGTTGGTGGCGGCGACCTGCCGGGAGACGAGATGCGAGTAGAACGCCTCGACGATGTCCGCAACCCGCTTGATGGTGGTGTCCCTCTTGTCGGTGGCTTCGTTGAGGTGGTCGATGGCGGCGAAGACCTCGTCGGCGGCCTCGTAGGCGGGCGTCTCGGCGTCTCGCGCGACGGCGTCGAGGAGACGGGCGTGGTCGTTCGCGTGCTGGAAGGCACGGAGGTACGTATTGAGCCGGTATCGGAGTGTGTCGACGCTGCTCTCGGAGAGGTTGTAGCGACTGGCTCGCCGGTCGAGGAAGTGCTCGAGAGCATCGACCGTTCGCTTATCGCTCGTACTCCAGTCGTACGCGTCCGCGTCGGCCCCTGGCGCGATGTGCTCGCTCCAGAACTCGCCGAATGTCACGTCGTGATGGCGACGGAGGGCGGCGACGAACGGCCGATAGCCATGTTCCGAGAGCCAACTGTAGGTGGGCTTCTCGCTCTCGACGTCGATACCGTCGGCGCCGGCGTCGGTGGCGATGTGCCGCCAGAAGTACTGCTGCATGTCGCTTCGGTCCTGGTCGGTCCAGCGGCGGGTTGGCGGTGCATCCGAGCGTGTCGTAGCCGCGTTCTCTCGAGGCATGGATGAATCAGGTATGGGCGGTAGCGTGGTCGAGATCGCCAGTCACGTCAGGTTGCATCAGCAGTCGACGCTTGGATGCCTTCGATGGCGGTCACGGCCAGGAACCTGGATGGCTACGCTATCTTATCGGGTACTATAGTATTTTGTGGTTGTTACGGACGGGTATCCGGTGGTTCGGTGTCGAGTGACGTCACTGGTCGGGGTTCGACTCGAAGACTTCGAGGACGTCCGTCGGCGTGAACAACCAGAGGTCCTCCCGGTCGGCCGCGAGTTCCTCGAGCGGGTCGGTGAAGCCCGCGCGGGCGAACAATGCATACTCGACTGACCGGTCGTTGCCGTGCCAGCGGACCTCCCCTTCCAGTGCTTCGACGTCCTCGAGGAGGCCTCGTCCCACGACGTCCGTTGTCCATTTACATTCGCCGAGCAGGAGCGTCTCGCTCTGCTCGTCGATGCCTGCGACGTCGATCTCGTCGCCGCCGTACCACCAGCGCCCCACGCGCGAGCAGGAGACTGGGAACGCTGGTGTTCGGGTGGCTTGCCGGCAGACGGTTTCGAACGTCCAGCTGGTGTGTTCCGGGAGCGTCTCCTCGATCGCATCCAGCACGGGGTCGGTGTGACCCTGTTCGAGTGTTGCGCGGTTCGGGAGGACGTACCGGAACCAGAAGCGGAGGAACTGGTCGGTGATGCGGTAGACGCCGCGGCCGTCGGGGTCGGTGACGGGCGTCTCGCGTTCGACGAGTGCGAGCCGCGTGAGGTTCTGGAGGTACCGTGAGAGAGAACTGGCGTCCCGGCCGATCTCGTTTCCGATCTCGCTCACCCGCGTCGCTCCCCCGGCGATGGCTTCCAGGATGGCCATATAGGTCGGGGGCTCGCGGAGTTCCTGCCGGAGGAGGAACTCGGGTTCCTCGTACAGGAAGGCGCCTTTCGAGAGCACGAATCGCTCGATGTTCTCGAGAAGCGATTGGGTGCGGTCGAACTGTTCGAGGTACGCTGGGATTCCGCCGAGGATGCTGTAGGCCTCGACGAGTTCGGTGGCGGTGTAGTCGGGGAAGAAGCCGGTGGCGTCCCCGAGCGTCATGGGTTCCATCCGCCATTGGCCTGTCCGGCGACCGTAGAGGGGGCTCTCGTAGCTGAGGACGCCTTCTTCCATCATGGAGATGGAGGAGCCGAGGAGGACGAGCGAGATGCCGGTGTCCTCGATGGTGTCGTCGGCGATGGTCTGGAAGACGGAGGGGATACTGTCGTCGTCGTCGACGAGGTAGGAGAACTCGTCGAGTGCGACGACAGCACGGCCGTCGAGGCGTCGTTTGAGGTACTCGAAGGCGTCGAGGAAGCTGTCGACGTCGGGTGGGATGTCGTCGAGCGTGTCGGCGCACTGTTCTGCGAAGCGGCGGGCGTTCTGGGTGGTGCCACGCTCGTCGCAGAGGTAATAGAACGATGGCGTGTCGAGTTCGTCGAGGATGCTTGTGACGAGGGTGGTCTTCCCGACGCGTCGGCGACCGTAGAGGACGAGGAGGCACTCGGTGTCGGTGGCGAGGTGCGAGCGGAGCCAGTCCGTCTCGGCGTCCCTGTCAATCATTATGTCCGCGATAATATTATCCCCTGCATAATCAGTGTGTGGGTTGCGTCTGTCAACCGTCCTGGAGAACGAGACGGTTGGGCCGAAGTATCGCAGGCCGCTCACCCCGATTCACGGGTGTGATCGGCGGTCCACGCTTCTCGTTGGATTGCTCTGTGGCCGGTTTCGGCCTAGGTCATCGCGTCCGAAGCGGGTGATCCTCGCGCCTGTGCGGAATCTTGAGGCTGGAACTGAAGTAGAGCGGGTTTTGCTCCCGGTGAGCGATTTTGAGAATGGTGTTTTTTGCCGATTCAGCGTTCTTTCACACACGTCTACCATTTCGTGTGTGTTACTGACGAGGCCAGTCAGTTGCACACACGAAATTCTGTCGAGGTTCCCCAGAGTGAGGCATAAATCACATAGCGCTATACAGAATGCGTGCGTCTGATTCTCACAGAGTTTCGGGGGAGAGGCTAGTTTTGGGTCGAATAGCCGGAGACCCCTGGTCACGTACTCGTTCGAGGCGGTCGAGTGGGTAGAACGGTCCAAACCTGTCGATTCGTCAGTTGGCGTGCGCTGGTTTCCGGGCCTCGATGGTGGCAGAAACGAGGTAGTCATCGAGGTCTCGGTCAGCGTCCCAGTCGCTGATGGACTCGGTGCTCTCGTCCTTGGGGGCTATCTCGATCGCTTCGAAGCCAGCACTGTCGAGCGCTGCTTCGAGCGCGTCGACAGTTGACGCACCGGCGACACAGCCAGTCAGCGAGTCCGGGTCCATCTTGACGTCGTCGGGGAACGGGGCGGTCTGGACGACGTCCGAGATGGCGACGCGACCACCGGGCTTGAGAACACGGTAGGCGTCGTCGAACACCCGTCGTTTTTCGGGTGCGAGGTTGACGACGCAGTTCGAGATGACGACGTCGATGGTCGCGTCTGCAACGGGGAGATGGCTGATCTCGCCGAGGCGAAACTCGACGTTGTCGGCGTCGTTCTTCGCAACGTTCTCCCTTGCTTTCGAGACCATCTCCGGTGTCATGTCGACGCCGATGACGTTCCCGTCCGGGCCGACCTCCGCTGCAGCGAGGAAGCAGTCGAAGCCCGCACCCGAGCCGAGGTCGAGCACCGTCTCGCCGGGCGTCATCTCGGCGAACGCCTTCGGATTTCCACATCCGAGTCCGAGGTCTGCGCCCTCGGCGACCGACGCGACGTCGTCGGCGTCGTACCCGAGCCGTTCGCTCCCGGTCGCGTCCGCGGTGCCGTCACAGCACCCCTCGTCGTCGGCGGTATCGATGCCGACGTCGCCACAGCAGTTCTGACCGTCCGAAGCGATGGTCCCGTAGCGTTCGCGCACCAGCTTGCGGGTCTCCTCGGGGTCACGGTCACCGGCCACCGTGTCAGTGTCGTTACTCATGCGCGCCTCGCAGATCGTCGAGGGTTTCGAGGAGGGCCGCGGTCGTTTCGGTCGGTTCGTAGTACCGCCAGGATCCCTCTTTGCGGCGCGTGACGAGTCCTGCGGCGTATAAGCGCGAGAGCGCTTGGCTGACGGCGCTCTGACTGACGCCGACTGCGGCTTCGAGATCGCAGACGCAGACGCCGTCGTCGGCGTTCGAGATGCGGCGAAGCAGTTCGTATCGCGTGTCGTTGCCCATCGCAGTCAGTACCTGGAGGTCCGTCGCCATCGCGTCCGAGTCGACGTCTCCTGGCGGTGTGCAGCAGGTCTCGGCCCCTCCCGTGGCCCCATCGGTAATCGCATCCTCTACCATATCAGCAATAGCTTATACAAGCGAGCCCTAATATGTTGCCCTTGACGCGGCGCTTCGGGACGCTGGAATCAGGTTGAACACTCGGTACAGCGGTACCGTCAGGGCTCCGAATCGGAATCGGTGCGGTAGGACGACGGATACGGCGGTGACGTTCCGTGCGGTGAGAAGGCGTTCGAGATCGTGTGGGCTGAAGGCATCTGCATCGGGCGTGCCACGAACGGCTCGGTTCGATCGCCGAACGTCGGGTCGACGTGGCTGTGGTCGAAGCTGTGCCGATCAGTGACGCCCACCGCCCAGAGATTGTAGCGGTAGTTCCCGCACGCGAGCTAACGTGTTTGGCTCGCCGCGGGACGAGCGAGTCGCCAGCCGACGAGCCCGCAGACGGCGAAGCCGAAGGCGTTGAGCGAGCCGTGAATCGCGACCATCTGCCCGATGGGCAGTCCGAGCGGGCTGGACCCGGTGTAGGCGGCCAGCCCGTAGCCGAGGGCCAACACCATCGACCCCGGGAGTGCGAGCGCCGACACCGCGAGCAGCACCGCCTGCCGGCGTGGCCGCGTCGGCACCACCCGGACGAGCAGATAGCCAGCGAGTAGCGTCACGCCGAGGGTGAACACCCCGACCGCGAGTACCTCCACGAGCGGCGAAAACGAGATGCCGATGCCGATGAGTGCGGGTCCTCCGAGCACGACCAGCGCGAGCGGGCGATACCAGCTGCCGGGCGCGACCCGGCCGGACAGCCCCGTCACGACAGCCAGCGCGAATCCCGCGAAGCTGAAGTGAACGAACGTGAGCAGGATGATGACCGGCGCGAACCAGAGCGTGAGGTCGAGGTGGAACATGACGAGTGCGACGGCTGCGACGCTCAGATACGCGAGCCCGACGTCGACAACCCGTTCGGCGAGCGGCGCGAAGCCGCGAGTGCGTGCATCGAGCGTCCGGGTCGCGCCCGCAACCCCGAGTGAGAGCGTCACCGGAAGCCAACAGGCCGCCGCGAGCGCCGCAGGCGGCCCGTCGAGGACGGTCACCGATGCGAGCACCGCGAGTGCGCCGAGAGGCTGGAGGGTGATAGCCAGCCGACGAAACCGGTCGGGGTGCCCGTCGAACTCCCCTACTGCGGAGAGTCCGAGCGGGACGACGACGAGCGCCGCGAGCGCGACCGCACGCTCGATCGGGCCGAGCAGGCCGGCCACGAACGCGACAACCCAGACGATCGCGCCGGCGGCTGCACTCGCGCCTGTGTTCATCCGGGGAGCGTCGTCGGCGTCGCGCCCGGCCGAAGCGACTCCGTATCCCGATGGTCGGTCTCCTGGGTGAACTTCCCGCGGTAGCCGAGGATCTCGCCGACGAGCGGGTTCGTCACCGTCGCCCGGACGCGAAAGCGATCGTCGGTGTCGAGGAAGTTGTCCCGCACCTCGACGGTGGCGGCCATCGGCCCGGCGAGTGGGAGATACCGGCCGGCGACCCGCGCCCACTGCTTGCCGCCCTCGATGACGAGTTCTCCGGACTCGACGTGCGGGTGCAGTTCGCTCACGATGTGGCCGCCGCGTCCGAGGAAATCGAACAGTCGGTCGCGGTCGTCGTCGTAGACGGTCAGCGAGTCGAACCGTCGGGTCGTCGACTCGAAGGTGAACGCGCGCTGGGTGATGAGCGCCTCGCGGCCCGCCACCTCGACGCCGGCCGTCGTCACCGTGAACGGGACCGCCTCGCCGCGTTCGGGAAACAGCAGATTCCAGTGGGGCATCGCGTACAGTCCGGGGAGGACGAGCGTGCCACGAGTAATGTCCATCTCGCCGCGACCGACGCAGACGGAATCGTCTGTCGACGCGAGCGCGTATCGGTCGCGCACGCGTGGGTGGAGATGGTCGACCTCGTCACCGAGTTTCGCCGCGTACACACCAGTCATTATCTTGTTACGTTCCGGCGGGCGAGGTATGAAACTTCGGGGAAATCGGAAAGCGCCTGACGGTCCGCTCCCGAGAGGGGCCGTGACCCCCACGGACGCGCACTGGGTTCGACTCGTCGTCGCGCTCGGCACGCAGAACGTCGTCATCCTCCAGCCGGGGGCGACTCAGTCGCGATTGCGGCGCGCGCTCGACGGTCATCACAGCGGGGCCGTGTGACACGCTGTGGAATCTGCTCGCGGTGTTCACAACGCATCGAGACCCGTATGGACGCGGTGCCGACACGAGATGCGCGCGAACGCGTCGAGATGAATGCGTTCTTCATCCAGCCACTCAAGCGCGAGACGATCGGCCGCCTGTTCAGCACCCACCCGAGCACCGAAGCCCGCATCGAGAAGCTTCAGGACTCCAGCGCACACTCTGACCCCGGGAATCGCCCACGACACGCTTACTCGCCCCGTGCCCCTCTCGCGTTTGTCGGTGAGAGGGGAGCATCGGGGAGGGACAACGGTTTACTACGGTGTCCGTTTATCACCAACCAATGAGCGAGTCGAGTGACGATGCGGAGACGACGGACGAAATCATGCTGGCGACGTATCGGGCCCTGTTCCAGCACGGGTACTCCGCGACGACGATCTCGAAGATCGCCGACGAGTTCGACAAGAGCAAGTCCCTGATCTACTATCACTACGAGGACAAGGAGGAGCTGCTCGGCGACTTCCTCGAGTACCTCCTCGACCAGCTTGAGTCGGAGCTGGCGGCCTCAGACGGCGAGGACCCGAAGTCACACCTCCTCGAGATCGTAGATCTGTTGCTGCCGAGTGATCTCGAGGACGAGCGGTTCACGTTCCTTCGAGCGTTGTTGGAGTTGCGCGCACAGGCGCCGTATCACGATTCGTACCGCGAGCAGTTCGAGCGGTCGGACGAGCTGGTCGTGTCGTTGCTCGTGGAAGCGATCGAGTGGGGTATCGAGGAGGACGTGTTCCGAGCGGTGAACTCGCGTGAGGTGGCGGAGTTCGTGTACTCGACAGCGTATGGAGCGATAGAGCGTGGTGTGACTGTCGACGACCCGTCAGTGCTCCACGAGAACCGCGGCTATATCGAATCCTATCTGGAGGCGACCCTCTTCAAGTACTCGTGACTGATTTCGCGGGGCGGCGTCATCGAGACCGGGATGGGTAACCGGTTTCGGACTTTCACATTTATCTCGATCCCCACGGTGGCCGGTGAGTGGAACGGTGCTGGTGGGTAAGATTGGCGGGTAGGTTTGCCTGTGGAGCCGGTTGGCTTTCAGAACTTCTGGTCGGTGTTGACGGAGGTGGCAGTATCGCGGCTCTGGAACGGTTTTAGGAGTTTAGGAGTGTGTTTAGCTTGGGTCGACAGCTGGCTTTGGCTGCTGGATAGTGATGGGCGTCGGGTCACAGGACTTATACTGACTGAACGTTTATTCAGCAACATGGTCGAACGTTCATCAACCAGACGCCCCTGGCTCGCAGCGCTCCTCGGCGTCGTCGCCACCGGCGCCGGCCACCTCTACCTGCGCCGCTGGCTCCGCGCCCTCGGCTGGCTCGCCCTCACCACCGCCGTTACTGTCATCTACGTTCCCGAAACAGCACTCAGAACCGCCACCACGGGCAACAGCGTCCCAATCGAACCATTCCTCCCCTCGCTGACCGTCATCGCCCTGAGCGTCGCCGACGCCTACCTCATCGCCAAACTGACCAACCGCCTCCACAGTTCGCTCGGCGCCGACGAATCCCAACCAGCGAACAAGACACCACAGGACGACTACACCACGGACCCGAAGCCCGTTGACGAGCCCGACGACGCCGTCGACTGCCCGCACTGTGGAAAACCCCTCGACCCCGACCTCGAGTTCTGTCACTGGTGTACAACTGACCTAGCAGACTTCGACACCCACCAGACCGCCCGAGGACACGACGATGTCTGAGGAAACAAACGATGCAGAGGACGCGAGCCCCCAGACCCAGATTATGGAGGCGACCTACCGCGCCCTCCGCGAATACGGCTACACCGACCTCACCATCGCGCACATCGCCGAAGAGTTCGACAAGAGCAAGTCCTTACTCTACTATCACTACAGCTCCAAGGACGAACTCATCGCTGCCTTCCTCGAGTTCGCCGGCGACCGCTTCCTCGCCTCCCTCGACGACATCGACGAAGCCGACCCGCTCGCAACCATCCGTCGCATCGTCGACGTGTACCTCGCCGTCGACGTCGATGACGACATGCAGGACGCCCAACGCACTATCATCCAACTCCGGGCGCAAGCCATCGGTACCCCCGAGTACCGCGCGGAGTTCACGCGCATCGACGCCGCCCTCCGCGACCGCATCGCGACCGAAATCACGGACGGCATCGAGACCAGCCGCATCCAGGACGACATCGACCCCGAGCGTGCGGCAACTTGGCTGTTGTCGTCACTAAACGGCGCGATGCTAGAACGCTACACCGCCGACCACGACGTCGTCGACCCCGTCCGCGAGATGATTCATGCAACCCTCGACGACCTCGCCACCCACGAGGCCCGGGGATGAGTACGCGAGACGTCAACCTCACCGACGGTGACCTCCTGAAACCGCTTCTGGTGCTGTCGCTCCCCATCGTCCTGAGCCAACTCCTCCAGGTCGGGTACAACCTCGCGGACACGTTCTGGGTCGGGCGACTCGGCCAGGAAGCAGTGTCCGCACTCTCGTACTCGTGGCCGCTCGTCTTCCTCATGATCTCCGTCGCTGGCGGGTTCACGGTCGCTGGCACGGTCCTCGTCGCCCAGAACAAGGGCGCAGGGAACGACGACCGAGTGAACTACGTCGCCGGCCAGACCATCGCCTTCGTTACGGTCGTCGCACTCGCGTTCTCGGCGCTCGGATACGTCCTCTCGCCGTGGCTGGTCGACCTCGTCGGTGCGACACCGGGTAGCGTCGAGTACCAGCTCTCCGTCGAGTACACCCGGACGATATTCATCGGCGTGCTGTTCATGTTCGGGTTCTTCATCTTCCAGGCGCTGCTTCAGGGCTGGGGCGATACCCGAACCCCGCTGTACCTGATGGCCGTCGGTGTCGCCTTGAACGTCGTACTGGACCCGTTCCTCATTCTCGGCTTCCAGGAGAACGTCCTGCTCTCGTGGCTCGGCCTCGATAGCTTGCAGTCGTCGCTGTACGCTCTCACTGGGTTCGATGGATTCGGCGTTCAGGGGGCCGCCATCGCGACGGTCGTTTCCCGTGGGCTGGGTGCCATCCTCGGGTTCGTGTGGCTGTTCTCCGGGAAGGTCGGGATTCACCTGTCGGTGTCCGACGTCGTCCTCGACTGGTCGATGGTCAAGCGCATCGTCTCGCTCGGCGCGCCGGCGAGCGTCGAGCAGTCGACGCGCGCGCTCGGTATCACGGTATTGACGGCGCTCGTGGCGTTCGCGGGCGACGACGCGGTCGCAGCGCTCGGCATCGGGAACCGCATCAATTCGCTCGTGTTCCTCCCGGCCCTTGGGTTGGCGCGTGGCACGGAGACAGTCGTCGGGCAGAACCTCGGGACACAGCAGGCTGGCCGCGCCCGGAAAGCGGTGCTGTACAGTTCGGCTATCGTTGCGGGAGTGCTCGCGCTCGTCGGCGTGGTCGCGTACGCGTTCGCGGGACCGATCACGAGCGTCTTCATTGCGGACGCGCCGGACGTCGTCGCCCTCGGCGCGGACTACCTCCGCATCATCGGGCCGACGTTCCTGTTCATCGGCGTCTTTCAGGTCGTTCAGGGTGCGTTCCGTGGGAGCGGGAGCACGCGGTTGGCGATGACGTTCGCCATCCTTTCGTTGTGGGTGTTCCGGCTTCCGCTGGCGTACGTCTTCCAGGAAGTCCTCGGGATGGGTGCGAGCGGGGTGTGGTGGGCGATTGCGGCGTCGAACGTCCTGTCGATGCTGGCTGCAGTTGCGTGGTTCTCGCGTGGGACATGGACGAGCAACGTGGTCTCAGAACCATCGACTGGGCAGGTGGCAGGCGATGACTGAGTTCGAGTCGCCAGCGACCCTGGTGGCGGCACGCGCGGCGACGCTTGCTCGGGCGACGGCGTCGCGCCTGAATGGGCCCGGTGGGATGGAGCGACCGTCTGACCTCGAGCCGGGGTTTGGTACGAGTGATGTGGGGGTGCCATCTCTGGTTGCGTCGCTGATCTTCGAGGCGATGCAGGACGGCGCGGGAGGTCAGGAGGCAGGAAGTGAACCGCCGGTGGTGGCGGTCAAGACTGGGGTCGCCGTCGAAGCGTTGGACCGACAGGGGCAGGCGTTAGCCACCGTTCTTAGCCGTTCCGAGGGAGCGGATGATGAGGGTGCTGTGACGGAGTTGGTCCTCTGGTGTGATTGGTTGCACGCTCGCGGCTATCAGTTGTTGTTGGGGGGTTCAGCGAGTTGTGAGGGTGTGTTGTCCGCAGTGCGGACGATGGGGCGGGAGGTAGCGTCTCGAAACGCGTGTCGGGAGGCCGACGATAGTGCCTCTGAGCCGGTGCTCGCGGTGCCGTCGGGTGTGGTCGATGAGGCGGAGGCTGTGTCCGTGTTCGTTCGTGGGAGTGGGTGTTCGTGTGCAGTGGCTGCACGTATCGGGGGGTTGGTCGGTGGCGCAGGGCCGGACGCGCTCGAGCGTGCAGTGACGTCGATGGACGGTGACGCGGCGGGCATAGTGGAGTGAGTGTCGTCTCGGCGTGTCCGCTGGCGAGCCAAAACGCTCAAGTGCTGACTGTACGTTCAGTAGGGTGCCGGGGTGGATGGGGTACGTGTCTCCCCGTCGACCGCCGAAGACTGGTCGAATCTGGAGACGGGTCGGTGTCTTAGACGGCGTTTCAGGGGCACCAAACATCGAATCCCCCCTGTTCGATGCTTTCTTCGAGCTTTCTCGAAGACAGTGACGGTGCCAAACGCCACGGTTATATAGACTGAACGTTTAGTCAGCACCGACGAACTGTGAGTACCACCATGACACCACCAGAGAGAACACGGAGGCACCAACATGGGTCGGCTTGACCCCCTCTTCGAGACGGTAACCGAGCACTCGCGAATCGTTATCGCGCTGATGCTGGTCCTGACCGTCGCAGTCGGCGCCGGTGCCACCGGTATAGACCAATCCAGTTCGCTCGACCAATTCCAGAGCGAATCCGAGGAATCGAAGAAGCTCTCCTACATCGAATCGAACTTCTCGACCGGCTCAGACAACACGACGAGCACACAACTCATCATCAAGGACGACAACGTCCTCGACAAGGCTACGCTCGTCGACATCATCGAACTGGAACAACGGCTCCAAGCCAATGATACAGTCGGGAGCACACTCACCGAGAACAACTCCGTCGTCGGCATCTCCAACATCGTCGCGACGGCCGCCATCCAGAGCGAGATCGGCGCCGAGCTCCAACAGAAGGCGGTCAAATTCGAACGCCTGAACGCGACCGTCACCGAGGAATCGGCCGCTCTCAAGCAACAACAGGCGACACTCCAAGAACGGAGTGCCACACTGAACGAGACCACCGGCCTACTCCGGGGCGCTCTCGACACAGTGCGCGCGAACCCGAACGCGGACATCCGCACGCAGTTCGAGCAGGTGGAGGCGAACACGACCGTCAACATTACCGACGACTACACCACGTTCGAAGCTGCTGCCCAACAGCTCCGCAACGCCACTTCGCGCGACGACGCCGAGGCCGCCTACCGGCAAGGCACACAGGGCGTCCTCGCCGAAGACTTCGCCACACTCCAGCAACGCGCCACTGAACTCGAGGACCGCGGCGAGGAACTCGAAGCCAAAGGGACTGAACTCAAGGAACTCGGCCAAGAACTCGCCGACCTCCAGGCCGAGCTCGAAGCGGAATCGAACCCGAGTCTCGACACGCAACTCGAGCAACTTCGCTCGATGAACCAGAGCGAGATCGACGATACCCTTTCGCTCGTTCTCGGCGCCGACAGCGGCGGCAGCGGCGCCGCATTCGCGTTCATGCCCACCAGCTACGACCCCGGCAGCTCGAACGCGAACGCGACGATGCTCATCGTCACGCACGCCTCGGGTGGCGGCGGTGCTACCGGCACTGCGCCGGAAGCAATCACCGACGCTCAGCTGGCGATGCAGTCCATCACGAACGACCTCGGCGGCGGCACCGACGTCCTCGTCTTCGGCGCCGGCATCATCTCCGACGAGATCAACCGGTCGATGGCCGACAGCCTCGCTATCGTCGGCCCGCTCGCACTCCTGTTCGTCGTCGTCGCACTCGCCATCGCGTACCGCGACCTCATCGACATCCTCCTGGGCGTGTTCGGCATCGGCGCCGTCCTCGTCTGGACGTTCGGGTTCATGGGCTGGGCCGGCATCGCGTTCAACCAGATGATGATCGCAGTCCCGGTACTCCTCATCGGGTTGAGTATCGACTACGCGATACACATCTTCATGCGCCACCGCGAGGAGCGCAACAACCGCCACACAGAGAGTGACGTCCGGGGCGCGATGCGCGTCGGACTCGTCGGCGTCGGCGTCGCCCTCCTGTTCGTCACCGCGACGACCGTCATCGGATTCCTCGCGAACCTCACCAGTCCCATCCCACCGATCAAGGACTTCGGGATCGTGAGCGCCGTCGGCATCTCCGCGGCGATGCTCGTCTTCGGCGGGCTCGTCCCAGCGCTCAAGGTCGAGATCGACGAGTTCCTCGAGGGACGCTTCGACGTGGACCGCAAGAAGACCGCGTTCGGTACCGGCGGCGGACGCTTCAGTAGCGTCCTCGCCGTCGGCTCGACCCTCGCACGCAGAGCCCCGTACGCCGTCATCGTCGTCGCGCTCCTCGTGAGCGCCGGCGGTGCGTACGGCGCCACGCAGGTCGACACGAGCTTCAACCAGGAGGACTTCCTCGCACAGGACCCACCGGAGTTCACGAAGGACCTCCCGGAGCCGTTCGCACCCAGCGACTACACGGCCAAAGACAACCTGGAATACGTCAATCAGAACTTCCTCCGCGAGGACTCGCAAGCCCAACTGCTCGTCCAAGGTGACGTTGCGACACCCGACTCGTTACGCAAGCTCTCAGAGGCTCGCGACGCCGCCGCGGAGAAGAACGCGGTCCAGAAGCTCTCGAACGGCGAACCGAGCATCGAGGGACCGCTCTCGGTCATGGAAACAGTCGCTGCGGAGAACGAAACGTTCAACGCGACGTTCCAAGAGGCGGACACCGACGGTGACGACGTTCCCGACCAGAACGTCGACGCCGTGTACGCCGAACTGTTCGAGATCGCACCTGACGAAGCCGCAGGCGTCATCCACCGGACCGAAGACGGCGACTACGCCGCTGCGCGCCTCGTCATCTCCATGAACGGTGGCGCGTCAAGCACGGCCGTCACCGAACAGATGCGGTCGGTCGCCGGCACCATCGACGGTGCAGGCCTCCAAGCGACTGCGACCGGCCAGACGATCCTGTTCAAGATCGTCCAAGACAACCTGCTGCAGACGGTCATCGAGAGCCTGCTCATCACGCTCGTCGCCGTCGTCGCGTTCCTCATGATCACCTACCGGATCGCAGAAGGCAGCGCGACACTCGGGCTCGTTACCATCCTCCCCGTCATCTTCAGCGTCAGCTGGATCCTGGGGACGATGTACTTGCTCGGCATCCCCTTCAACATCCTGACCGGGATGATCACGAGCCTGACCGTCGGGCTCGGGGTCGCATACAGCATCCACCTCAGCGAGCGCTACAATCAGGAACTGGAACGCGCCGACTCGAAGTGGGAGGCGATGCGGACCGCCGTCACCGGAACCGGCGGCGCACTGCTCGGCAGTGCAGCGACGACCGTCGGTGGCTTTGGCGTCCTCGCGTTCGCCATCCTCCCACCACTCCAGCAGTTCGGCATCATCACTGGAATCACCATCATCTACGCGTTCCTCGCGAGCGTGCTCGTCCTTCCGAGCCTCCTCGTCGTCTGGACGCGGTACGTCGCCCCCGACGACGCCACGGCGATGGCAGCGACCCCAAGTGCGGGTGAGGTGCCCGCGGAGGACTGATATGGACGAACGTGATGCGGTTGAGGCGCTCGAATACCTCGGACTCACGTCCTACGAGGCGAAGGTATTCATCGCGCTCCAGAAGCTCGATACTGGGTCTGCGAGAGACATCAGCCGCATCGCGGATGTCCCGCGCTCACAGGTCTACGGCGCCGCGGAGAACCTCGAAGAACGTGGTCTCGTCGAAGTCCACCAGTCGAGTCCGATACGGTACCGACCCACCGATCTCGACACGGCACAGACGTACCTGCAATCGCGGTTCGAAGCGCACCAATCGGATGCGTTCCGGTACCTCGAACGTGTCAAGCGCGAACGCGACGACGCTGCCGATCAACAAGAAGAGATCTGGACGGTCAAAGGCACCGAGCAGATAGAGTCACGAGTTCGCGGCCTTGCGTCTAACGCCGAATCGAATTTGCTCTACGCCTGTGGCGCGAACGAACTTACGGCCGAGACCAGTGAGGTGTTGAATGACTGTGCGAGCGAAGGTATCGAAGTCACGTTTGTCAGCCGCGACGCAGACTTTGATGCGTTCCAGCCGCAGGTTCGGACCGTTCGGTTTCCAGAGCGCCTCCGGCCGGCGCGCAAGCAATCTGGCCGTGCACTCACTGTCGACAACCACCGTCTCCTCTTGAGCGTCCTCGGGAACGAACGAATCCCTGGCCTCCCCGTGGAGACTGCGATCTGGAGCGACGAAACTGCGTTCGCCGCCGTGCTATCTGAACTCATCCAAAGCTGGTTCACAACCCATCTGGACATGGAGGATACGCGAAGCGCAACAAACTGACGCGCTTCCACGTTCAGCTGAAATCTCAGCGGCGTGTGACGACTGTTCCACCGCAATCCGAGCGGTTCGAGAGCTAGGTTCTCACGGGTATAATACTGTCGGGCAAATGCCCGACCTCGGGAATCGGGTGGCCCCTCACTAACTCCTACGACATACCGTGAGGCACATGCATCCAGCCACACTGCTGAGTGCCGTCGACCCGGGATGGGCGGTGGCATTCCTTTCCCCGGAGATCGCGAGCCGCATGCAGTTCGGGTGGACGATCTCCGTTCACATCATCTTCGCGTCGCTCTCCATCGGCCTCGCACCGTTCATCGTCTACTTCACCTGGAAGGACGTGCGCACGAACGACCAGCGGTACGCGCGATTGCGTTCGTTCTGGGTGAAGGTGTTCGCCGCCGGGTTCGTGATGGGGACCGTCACCGGGATTCCGATGAGCTTCCAGTTCGGGACGAACTTCCCACAGTTCGCCGAGGTCGCTGGAGAGCTGATCGGCGGCCCGCTGGCGTTCGAGGCGAAGATGGCGTTCTTCCTGGAGGCCGTCTTCCTCGGCGTGTTGCTGTACGGCCGCGAGCGCGTCACCGACCGAACGTACGTCCTCTCCTCGGTACTCGTGGGCGTCGGCGCGTGGCTGTCGGGGTTCTGGATCCTGGTCGTGAACGCGTGGATGCAGACCCCGCGCGGGTACGAGATGGTCACGCGCAGCGGGATGGAGGTCGCGAAGCTCACTGACCCGGTCGCTGCGTTCCTCACGCCGCGAATGCCGTGGATGTACGTCCACATGATGAACGCGTCGGTGATATCGGTCGCATTGCTGGTCGCGGGCGTCTCGGCGTACATCGTCTGGAAGAAGCCGGACGCGGACGCCTGGAACTCCGCACTCAAGCTCGCTGTGGTGCTGCTGCTCGTCTCGGCTCCGTTCCAGGCGATCCACGGCGACGCGTACGGCCGGCACGTCGAGGACACCCAGCCCCAGAAGTTCGCCGCGATGGAGGCCCACTACGAGACCGGCGCGGCCGACCTCCACTTGCTCGCGTTCCCGAAGTCCCTCGACGCGCTCACTGACCCACGAGCCGAGAACCTCGTCACGGTGAGTCTCCCCGGAATCGGGTCGTTCCTCGCCAGCGGCGGGGACTTCGACGCCGAGGTCGTCGGCCTGAACGAGTACGAGGAGAACCCACCGGTCGCGCTCGTGTTCTGGTCGTTCCGCTTCATGGTCGGGCTCGGGTTCCTGTTCATCGGACTGGCGCTCTGGGGCGGCTACCTCACGTACCGTGGACGGTTGGCCGATAGCACGCGCTACCTGAAGGCGATGATCGCGGCGTCGCCGTTCGGGTACGCTGCGTTGCTCACCGGCTGGTACGTCACCGAGATCGGCCGGCAACCGTGGGTCATCCAGGGCGAACTCAGGACGAGCGAGGCGGTGTCCTCGACGCTCACCGGGACGGAGGCGACGCTGACCCTGGTCGGGTTCGTCGTCCTCTACGTCGGGTTGATCCTGACGGCGTTGTACATCCTGAAGTGGCTGGTCAGGGAGGAACTCCGGTCGCTCGGCGTCCGCGAGTCGAGCGCGGGTCGCTGGCGCGGGCCGCTCCCGTGGGTGACCAGCGATGACTGACCCACTGATCCCCGTCGACGCGTACCTCGTCGAGTCCCTGCCCGAGATCTGGTTCGGCGCGGTGCTGTTCGCGCTGGGGATGTACGTCGTCCTCGACGGGTTCGACTTCGGCATCGGAATGCTGTACGCGACCCGGTCGGACGAACACGAGCGGGAGACGTTCCTGTCGGCGTTCGGCCCGGTCTGGGACGCGAACGAGGTGTGGGTCGTCGCCTTCGGGACGATGCTGCTCGCGGCGTTCCCGCGGGTGTACTCGCGGCTCCTGGCGGACAACTACCTGCTCGCGCTCGGGTTCGTCGTCGCCCTGGTGTTCCGCGGGCTCGGCCCGGAACTCCGCGAGCAGCGCGACGACGTCCGCTGGAAGCGCTACGCCGACTACGCCTTCGTGGGCGGGAGCGCCTTCGCGCCGCTGTTGTTGGGGATGCTCGCCGGCCGCTGGCTGTTCGGCCCGGCGACGCTCCCAGTGGTGTTGACGGGCGTCGGCCTGGTCGCCGTCTCGATAGTCACGGGGGCGGCGTTCCTCGCGGCGAAGACCGAGCCCGAGCTGGCATCGGAGCTGCGGGCGTACGGCGTCGGCGCGACGCTGGCGTACCTCGGGGGCGTGGTCGTGCTGCTCGCGACTGTCGTCCTGACCGATGCGGGCGGTGCTGCCGACGCGGTGCTCTCGCTGCCCGTCGCTGCAGTCGTCGCACTCTCGGTCGCTTTCGGGCTGGGCGGGAGTGTGCTGGCCCGACGCGGCCAGTACCGGGCGTGGCTCGCGAGCGCGCTGGCGCTCCCCACGCTCCTGACGCTCCTGGTCGCCGTGTTGCTGTACCCGACGGTCTATCCGCCGACCGGGCTGCTGGTGCGGGACGCGGTCGTGTCGCCGCTGGCGTTGAACCTCGTGACCGTCCTCGGGTTCCCGGTCCTGCTGCTGGTGCTGTGGTACTTCAAGTTCCTCTACGGCGTGTTCAGCGGCCCGATCGAGAACGAGGGGTACGGCGGGTGAGCACCATCCCTTACCCATAGCAGACGAGCGCGGTATACCGCGGGCAGACCACTGTTCGGTCCGTCCAGAGGCTTGACGAAGAAGCGCTTCAGGTGGGTCCGTCGGCGTCAGCGACCGGTGTCTGCACGGGTTTGGTGTCGGTGGCTGCCGTGAGGAGTTCGACGAGTTCTGTTCCGGTCACCGGCTTTGTCGTCGTCCCCAGGCCTGCTTCGCGAGCGACGCGCACTGCGCTCGGTGGATGCAGGTTCGCGGCGGCCAGGAGCGCGTCGTCGTAGAACACCTCCCGGGGCGTCCCGCCCCCGGCGACGTTGCCGTCGGCCATCACGCAGACGCGGTCGGCGACCTCGGCGGCGAACTCGAGGTCGTGCGTCGACAGGACGACGCTGATACCGTCCTCGCGGATCTTGGCGACCCGTTCGGCGACCAGCTGGGAGCGCTCGGGGTCGAGCCCGGCGAGCGGTTCGTCGAGGACGACGACGCTCGGTTCGAGGACGAGCACGCCGGCGAGGCCGACGAGGCGTTTCTCGCCGCCGCTCAGGTAGTGCGGGATGCGGTCTTCGAGGTGGCCGGCGTCGACGGTCGCGAGCGCCTCACGAGCACGCTCCCTCGCTTCGTCGGCGGGGACGCCGTCGTTCTGGAGGCCGAACATCACGTCGTCGAGGACCGTGGGTGCGACGAGTTGCGTGTCGGCGTCCTGGAAGACGAACCCGACCGCCTTCCGCGCGCGTGCCCTGACGTCCTCGGTGATCGGGGTGCCGTCGACGACGAGGTCGCCGTCGTCGGGCACGAGCGTCCCGTTCAGGTGTTCGAGGAGCGTCGACTTCCCCGCGCCGTTGCCGCCGACGAGCGCGACGACCTCGTCGGGGTACACCGAGAACTCGACGTCGTGCATCCCGACGGTCCCGTCCGGGTAGGTGTGGGCCTCACACCGAAGGTCGACGAGGGGAGGCTCGTCTCGGCTCACAGTCCCACCCCGTAGACCGCGACCGCTGCGTAGCCGACGACCGCGACGTACGACCCGGCCACGACGAACAGTTCGTGGAACGGCGGTCGTGAGACGTCGCCGTACAGCGTGATGTCGCCGTCGTAGCCACGCGCTTCCATCGACTTGACGAGGCGTTCTGACTGCTCGATCGCCGACAGCATCGTCATGCCGAGGATCCTGGCGTACAGGCGTTTGTTCGACCAGAACTCCGAGAGGTTCGCGCCGCGGGAGCGCGCGGCCTTCACGAGGTCCTCGAGCGTCTCGAGCATGACGAACGTGAACCGGTAGGTGAGCAGCGCGATCTGGTCGATGGGGCGGGGGAGCAGTCGCCCGAGCACGTACGCGACGTCGGTGTACTTCGTGGTCATCGACGCCGTCAGGGCGAACGTGACGACCGTGAGCGACCGACAGCTGAGCTCGGCGAAGAGCACGAGTCCTGCCCATGTGACCGAGAGGTCGCCGAGCGGCGTTGGGAGTGCGCCACCGATCGACGTCCCCGGTTCGAGGAACGCCAGCGGGACGGCGACGGAGACGAGGAACAGCAACGGGAGCGAGTACCAGCCAGCGAGCCGACGGTACGGGAGTCCCGCGAGTCCGTAGACGACGAGGACGGCACCGTAGAGGCCGGCGAGGAGCGCGAGCCGGTCGAACACCGTGACGGCGAGGGCGAGCGCGCCCACGATACCGACCTTCGTCCAGGGGTTGACGCGGTGCAGTGGCCCGTCTCGTCGCTCGGCGAACGCCGTGACGAGTCGCGGGTCGGGGACGTGGTTCGAGAGTGTCGTCACGGTTATCGAGCGGGGCGTTCGCCGTCCTCGAAGCCGCCGTAGCGGTCGACGTAGACGTACAGTCCGATACCGAGCGCGGCCATGAGGAGGACGAGTGCGCCGAACTCGAGCAACAGCCCGCCGTTGCGGATGGGGCCGGCGACGACGATGCCGCGGCCGAGGTCGACGAGTGCGCCGCCGCCGTCCTCGACGCCGCGCTGGAGGGCTTTCGCGGAGCGCTTGGCCCACGGGAGCGCGCCGCCGGTCGCGGTGAAGCCCCAGTAGCCGGCCGCGAGGAACGCCGCGAAGAGGCCGGCGAGGCCGCCGTACTGCTTCCAGCGCTGCATCAGGCGGTCACCCCGGTCGGCTCCTCCTGCGTGTCGCGGTCGGCGAGCCCGACGAGGTCGGGGCGGACGGACGCGAGGAACTGGACGATGAACCCGGTGAGGACCCCCTCGATGACGGCGACGCCGAGGTTGAGGCCGACGAGGCCGGCGACGGCGATCGTCAGGTCACCGCGTGGCAGCGCGCTGCCGTTGACGCCGCTGACGACGATGATCGCGCCCATCAGGACGGCGCCTGCGGAGAGGCCGACGGTGGCGGCGCTGGCGCCCGCGGGGAAGACGTCCCAGTCCAACCGCAGCAGGGTCCTGAACGCGTAGTAGGCGACGATGGCTTCGCTCGCGTTGACGAGCGTGTTCGCGCCGAGGAGGCCGACGGCGCCGTGGCCGAGTGCGGCCGAGAAGATGTTCACGACGAGTGCGATGAGTGCGCCGAGCAGCGGGCCGGCGAGGATGCCGACGAGGCCGGTGAGGTTCATGTGGATACCGCCCCAGACGGGGATGTTCAGCTGGAAGATCGCGAAGCTCGCTGCGGCGGCGATGCCCGCGAGCGCGACCTGGTGTGTCTTGATGCCGCCCTTGCGGATGCGGTACACTGCGACGCCGACGAGTCCGGCGCCGAGTAGCGTCCAGAGTACCAGTGCCCACAGTGGGAACGACCCTTCTCCGAGGTGGATGTGCGCCATGCGTGATTAACAAATCTGCTGCCAAATATAATAACTTTTTCTTATTTGGGAGTCTCAAGATAATAGTATCTGTTTTCCATAGGAGTCCGGTTACTAGCTTCGGATTGCCGTGTGGAGTCGCTACGACCACCGCGCCAGCCACCGACCCGCCTGCGTGCCAGCCCTCGACCATCCTGCAAGCCGACCCTCGACCCTCATGCGTGCCGGCCCTCCACCATCCTGCAAGCCGACCCTCGACACTCCTGCGTGCTGGCCACCGACAATCTTGCAGGGTAGGGCCACTTTTGTACCGTCTGTCCGTACTACGACCAATGAAAGACGACGTCGTCCCCGAGGAACGGGAGACAGACCGGACCGAATGGTATCGGACGCTCGTCGCGGAGGTGAACGACCTCGTCACGGTCACCGACACCGACGGGCGGATTACCTACGTCAGCCCGGCCGTCGAACGCGTATTGGGCCACGACCCCGAGGAGTTGATCGGTCGCAAAGGACGCGAGTTCGTCCACCCCGACGACCGGGACCGGAACGTCGAAGCGATGGACACGGTGCTATCGAACCCGTCGGTCTCCGAATCCGTCGAAGTCCGGTTCCGGCACGCGGACGGGTCCTGGCGGTGGATCGAGGCCACGCTTCGGAATCGCCTCGACGACGGTGTCGTCGACGGAATCCTGCTCAGTAGCCGGGATATCACCGAGCGGAAACAGTACGAGGTCGAAGCGCAGGCCCTCGCCGACGAGTACGAGGCGATCTTGAACAACGTCGAGGACGCCATCTTCCTCATCAACGTCGAACGGGACGGTGAGGACGCCCGGTTCGAGTTCGAACGACTCAGCCCGTCCTACGAGGAGAACACCGGCATCACGACCGAGGAGGTACGCGGCCAGACACCACGAGAGGTGTTCGGCGACGAGCAGGGCGCGACACTCGAAGCGAACTACCACCGCTGTATCAACGCTGGCACGCCGATATCGTATCAAGAAGAACTGCCGGTCAACGAACGAGCTCGCTTCTGGCAGACGAAGCTCGCGCCGGTAGTCACCGACGGCGACATCACGCGCCTCGTAGGCATCACTCGGAACGTGACCGAGCGCGTCGAACGGGAACGGCGATTACGGCAACAGAACGAGCGCCTCGACGAGTTCGCTGGCGTCATCTCGCACGACTTGCGGAACCCGCTCACCGTCGCAAAGGGTCGTGCCGCGCTCCTCGCCGAGCAGACCGACAGCAGTCACCTCGACCCGCTCCGGGAGTCACTCGACCGGATGGAGGCGATCGTGGAGGACACGTTGATGCTCGCTCGCCAGGGCGATAGCATAAGTGAGACGGAGTCCGTCAGTTTGACCGACCTCGTCGGAAGATGCTGGGCGACGGTGGACACCGAGGACGCGAGCATCGAGATCGTCGACGAGATGACGTTCCAGGGCGACGCGGAACGACTACGGCACGTCTTCGAGAACCTGTTCCGGAACGCTATCGAGCACGGTGGCTCGGACGTGACCGTCCGCGTCGGTCAGAACGGCGAACGGGGCCTGTACGTCGAGGACGATGGCCCGGGGATTCCAGTCGAGATGCGCGAGGACGTCTTCGAACCGGGGGAATCGTCCGCGCCCGACGGGACCGGGTTCGGACTGGCGATCGTCAAACGGATCGTGGAAGCCCACGGATGGGAGGTGACCGTGTCCGACGGAACCGACGGCGGAACCCGGTTCGAGTTCGAGACGGCGCAGTAGGGAGAATGCGGCTCGTTACTGGATATTGGGCGGATTTAACGAGACGGGTGCTGACACGAGCGTTGTATCCGCTTTTGCATCCACGTTACCCCCACTTCCAGATGTAAACGATGCGTAACCATAACCGTCTGGCTCCCCTCTTTCTATTGAATCACGCATGGACATTTCAGAGATACTTTCAACGAGATTCACCGAGTTCGATATCGGGGCACCGCTCTCGAAGGTCGCTGGTGCGTTCGAGAACCAAGAGCTCGATGCCGTCGTCGTCACGGACGGCGACGAGTACCGCGGCCTCGTCAGCCGCCGACAGCTGGCGTCTTCGTCGAACCAGCCGTCTGCAAAGGTCGGCTCGCAGGTCCAGCACGTCCCCACCGTCGACCGCACGGAGGACGTCCGCGAAGTCGCCCGACTCATGATCGGGAGCGACGCCAAGACCCTGCCCGTGCTCGACAGCGACCAGGTGTTCGGCGTGGTGACCGGCGACGCCGTCCTCGAAGCGGTCCGGCCGTTCCTCGACGCGGCGACCG
This sequence comes from Halorubellus salinus, assembly GCF_020567525.1. GTDB lineage: Archaea > Halobacteriota > Halobacteria > Halobacteriales > Natrialbaceae > Halorubellus > Halorubellus salinus. Next base: position 116,551 of record NZ_JAJCVI010000007.1, on the reverse strand, counting down.
TCGAGGACGCGTACACCTCGGACCTGATCAGTGCGACACCCGAGACCACGATCGGGAAAGCACTCAACCTACTCCGAGAAGCCGGCATCGCTCACCTCCCGGTCGTCGACGAGACAGAGCTGACGGGGATGCTGAGCCTGTACGACGTCATCGACTTCACGACGCGCGGCGGCACCAAGAGCCAGGGCGGGTCGTCGGGCGACTTCGGTGGCCGCGGCCGTGGCGGCGGGCAAAACCGGAGTGGCGCCGGCGCTCGCGAGGGCGATTCCGACCGGATGCTCGACATCCCCGTCCGGAACCTGATGTCCGACGAGGTCGCGACGGTCAACCGGAGCGCACCGCTGGACACGGTCGTGGCGACGATGTTCGAACGGGAGATCTCCTCGCTCGTGGTCACCGACGACGACACCGACGACCCCATCGGTATCATCACGAAGACGGACGTCATCGACGCGCTCACCTGGGAGCGCGACGACCGGAACGCCGTCCAAGTGTTCGGCCTCGACCTGCTGGAGGGCATGAACTACGACGACGTCGCCGCGCTCATCGAAGGCATGACCTCGAAGTACGGCGAGATGACCCTCATCAAGGCCAGCATCGAACTCGAGGAACGAACGGAACAGACCCGCGGCGTCCCGCTCGTGGAAGCACGGATTCGATTGACCACCGACCGCGGGTACTTCACCGCCGACGGAGAGGGATACGGTGCCGCGCACGCGCTGCGGCTCGCAGCGAACGCGGTCGAACGACAGCTCCTCAAAGGGAAGACGTACGGGCAATCGAAGAAGCGACCGAGCGACGACGAGCAGACGCAACTGTACGGGTGGTGGCTCGGCGGGTGAGAACCCGTGGTACGCGCCACCTAATTATGGGCGTGGCCGTGGTGTAGGAGGACCGTTGTGGTTACATGAATGGACCCGAGCGGACCGAGGCGGGCAACAAACGACTCCAGCAGTCCGGCGCAGAGGAGTCGACAGGACGAATCGTCGGCGGTCGAACGCAGGCTGCGGTCGGCAGTGCGGGGGCTGGAGAGCGATGACGGCGTCACAACCCGCGAACGACCTCGCCACGACGCTGGACGCCGGAGACGTCGCGTTCGGAGTACTCGACAACACGTACAGTCCGACGCTCGTGGAGTTCTTCGGCGAGCTCGGCGTCGACTTCATCTGGTTGGATCTCGAACACGGCGGGCCGGACCCGTGGGACGCCCGCCAGATGGAGGACCTGCTTCGTGCTGCGGAACGAACCGACGTCGAGGTGCTCGTTCGATTACCCGACACGGACCCGACGCTGGTCCGGAAGGCGCTGGACCTCGGCGCGAGAAACGTGTTCCTGCCGCGCGTCGACACCGCCGACGAGGTCCGCGCCGCGGTACGGGCCGGTCGGTTCAGGTACGACGACGCTCCCGGTGACCGGGGGCTGGGGTCGCCGCGCGCTCGCCGCTGGGGACTGGCCGACGAGTACGTCGCCACCGAAGACAAGGAGACGCTCGTCGGTGTCACCATCGAGACAGAGACGGCCATCGAGAATCTGGACGACATCCTCGCGGTACCGGAGCTCGGATTCGTCTTCGTCGGGCCGCTCGACCTGTCGGTATCGCTCGGGTACCCGGGTGAGATCAATCATCCGAGCGTCGTGAAGGCGGAGGAGACGGTTCGGTCGAAGGCAATCGAGGCGGGCGTACCCGTAGCAGGGCTCGGGTTCGGGATGGACGACGTCGCCGAGAAGGCGGCGAACGGCTATCAGCTGCTGAACCTCGGGAGCACGACCGGCGCGCTCGAACAGACCGTCACCGGGTGGCTCGAAGCGGCCCGGTCGAGCTAACCTGACTCCTGTGACGCGACGAGCGCACGGTGTTCGAGTCGGGCGGTCGCTCGTCCATCCGGCGGTCGCTCTTCCATCGTGCGGTTCGGTGGATTCCTGCCGGAGAGTGCAGTGGTCGTGGCGGCTTGCTGTCGGGAAACGGGGTGTTACTGGCTCCTGGCGAGGATACGAGCTTCATAACAATCCTCGCGGGTTCCGTTCGGTGGGATGCAATGGAACGAACAAACATCTCGGACGATGACGAAGGGAAGCGGGTCGTGAACGCGAAGGGCGACAAGGTCGGGATGATCAAGGAGGTCAGGAACGGGACGGCGTACGTCGACCCGGACGCGGGGATCACGGATTCCATTCGGTCGAAACTCGGGTGGGGTGAGAAGGAGGCGGACGATTACCTGCTCGAATCCCGACGAATCGACCGAATCACCGACGACGAGGTGCAACTCAAAGAGTAACTGTCCTCGACGGCCGGATTGCGCCGGGAGGTCGCTGACGCATCTTTTTTGCGTGAAGTGCTGGACCGTTCTTCCGCCCAGCGACTCGTCGCCGTGCGCCGGTGGCTTGGGTGGACGCTCGCTTGGAGTCGATGTGTTCTTCCATACCGGATGGTTACTCTACTTATATCTTCTGCGGGGTTGTTGGCCCCGCAACCCTGCGCACATTGATAACCCGGGTGCGGGCGAACGCAGTGCTACAGCGACCGATGTCACGAGATAGATTAGCGACCCTGGTCGGGTTCGTGACCGAACACACTCGCCTCACGCTCCTTGCGATGGTCCTCCTCTCGGCCGTGGTCGTCGCTGGCGTCCCGATGGTCGACACCGGGAGTCAGGCGAGCGCGGACGCCGACGCGTTCGACCACCTCGACCGCGTCCAGACCTCCCAGACCATCCAGGAGCAGTTCGCACGAACCGACGACACCCCGAACCGTACCGTTGAACCGGTCTACGTCCAACGCGAGGACGGCAACGCCCTCTCGAAGCAATCGCTGCTCGCCGGACTCCGATACCAGCAGACGATACGCGAGAACGCAACCGTCGCTCGCGCGCTCCACGAGGACGGCATCCACGGGTTCTCCAATCTCGTCGCCGTCCGCGCGGCCGGGACGCCCAACGCGACCCTCAGCGAGCAGATCGACGCGCTGGAAGCGACCAGTTCCAGCGACGTCGAGGCGCTCGTCGAGCGCACGCTCGCCGAGGACCCCCGAGCAGCGCGATACCTGCCCGCCGACCACGACGCCTCGGCGACGGCGACCGACCGCAGGATGCTCGTCACGCTCGACACCAGCGTCAGCGAGCCCACGCTCGACAATGCGACCGCCGCGCTCTACCAGCAGGCAACCGAGCGCGCCGAAAGCGGGTTCTTCGTGCTGAACAGTCACGCGTGGAACGCCTACAGCAGTCACTTCTTCGGCGAGATGCTCGAACTCGTCGTGCCCGTGGCGCTCGCGTTCATCGTCGTCGTCCTCGGGTTCGCGTACCGCGACCTCGTCGACGTCGTCGTCGGGATGGTCGGCGTCACGCTCTCGGTCCTCTGGATGATCGGCTTGCTCGGCTGGCTCGGTGTCGCCGCCGGCGCCATCACCGTCATCCCGGTCGTCCTCATCGCCGGCCTCAGCATCGACTTCGGGTTCCACGTCTTCAACAGGTATCGGGAACACCGCACCGACGACGAGGGCATCCGCGCGCCGATGCATCGCTCCGTCACCCGTATCGCGACCGCGCTCGTCCTCGTCACCGTCACCGCCGCCATCGGGTTCCTCGCGAACCTCTCGAGCCCACTGCCGCTCATCCGGAACCTCGGCGTCTCCATCACGCTCGGCGTCGCCTCCGCGCTCGTCATCTTCCTCACCGTCGTGCCCGCCCTCAAGATCGGTATCGACGGCCTCCTCGAGCACGTCGGCGTCGACCGGCGGAAGGCTCCGCTCGGTCACGGGCGCTTCCTGAAGCCCGTGCTCGGGCGGCTGGTGACGCTCGCGCGTCGCGGCGCGCCGGTGGTGCTCGTCGTCGCCGTCCTCGTCGGCGCCGTCGGCGGCGCTGCGTGGGTCGGGCTCGACGAGGAGAGCTACCAGCAGAGCGACGGCGACGTCGCCGAGTGGAAGCAGCAGTTGCCCGGGCCGCTGGGGTGGGAGACGCATCCGGTCGCCGCCCGGAGCGATCACGTCGAGGACGTCTACCAGCCCGCGAGCGCGGACGCCGCGTTCCAGGAGCCGATACTCGTCGAGGGTGACGTGACGAGCGACGGGACGCTCGACGCCGTGCAGCGCGGGGTCGAGGACGTCCGGGACCGCGACCTCCTCGTCGACGGGACGGGGAGCCCCGCGGTCACGTCGCCGGTGACGGTCGTCCAGGCGGTCGCCGCTCGCGACGACGACCTGGCGGCCGTCGTCGCCGAGACGGATACCGACGACGACGGGATCCCGGACCGCGACCTCGAGCGCGTCTACGATGCGCTCTACGAGGCCGATAGCGACCTCGCGAGTCGCGTCGTTGCGCGCGAGGACGGCGAGTACCAGTCCCTGCTGGTGTCGCTGTCGCTCGATGCGGACTACGCGAACGCCGACGCGGTCGTCGCCGACCTCGACGAGAGCGCCGCCATCATGGCCGGTGACGGGAGCGGGCGGACCGCGACCGTGGCGGGGTCGTTCGCGGTGAACGAGGCGATCCTGGGCGCCATCGTCGACGGCATCCTCACGACGATGGCGGTCGCGCTCGCCGCCATCGCGCTCACGCTCGCTGGCGTGTTCCGGTACATGCACGGGAGCGCCACGCTCGGGCTGGTGGTCGCGGTCCCCATCGCGCTCGTGCTCGGCCTCGTCGTCGGCGGCATGTACCTGCTGTCGATACCGCTGACGCTCCTGACCGCGTTGCTCATGAGTCTCGTCATCGGGCTCGGTATCGACTACAACATCCACGTCGGCGACCGGTACGCCGACGAACGCCGCGAGGGCGCGGGCACGTACGAGGCCCTCGAGGCAGCCGTCACCGGCACCGGCGGCGCGCTCCTCGGTAGCACCCTCACGTCCGTCGGCGCGCTCGCCACGATCACGCTCGTCCCGCACCCCCAGCTGCAGAGCTTCGGTGCCATCGTCGTCGTCGCACTGACCACCGCGTTCGCCGTGAGCGTGCTCGTGCTCCCGAGCCTCCTCGTGCTCTGGAGTCGGTACGCCCCCGGCACCGTCACCACCGAGCCAACGCCCACGGGCGTCGCACAGGATTGACCCGGGGGGTCCCGGACTACCCCCCGGGGTCGGCGGGTGCGTTCGGGTGGACTCGCCGCGCTGGGCGTCAGCCGCCTGGGTTTTAGGTGAGGGCGCCGAGAGTGTGTGATATGACCGCTGCGAGGGGACCACCCGTTCGGATCGCCGTGGTGGGCGCGGACCCGGTCGTCGACGGGGTGCGCGCGGGCAGTTGCGGCGTCGACCGCGAGGTCGACGTGACTCGTCTTGCGGACGAGGGGGAAGGCGAGGTAGACTGTCTCGTCGTGGACGCGCACGACTCGAGCGTGGACGTCGACGGGCTCGTCGACCGCTGGGGAGGGGGCGACGAGCCGGTACCGGTCGTGCTCCTCGTCGAGGAGTGGACGGACGCGAGCATCCTCGATGCGGTGGCGACACCGACCGTTCAGACGCTACCACGCGCACTCGTCGACCGCGACCCCGGCGTGCTCGTCGCACGGCTCACGGAGCGCGTCAGCGCCACCGGAGCGACGACCGACGTCGACGAGTCGGGTGTGACGGCGACCGAACGGGAGCGGTACGCACAGGTGTTCGACGACGTCAACGACCTCATCCTCGTCTACGACCCCTGGGAGCGAGCGCTCGTCGACGTGAACGCGTCCGCCCTCGACGTCACGGGATACGACCGCGAGGGGTTGCTCGACCGGGGGCTCGACGCGGTCTCCGCGACCGCGGACGGGTACACGGCCGACCGCGCGTTCGAGATACAGCAGCGGGTCGCCGAGCTCGGCGAGGCCGAGACCATCGAGTGGGTCATCGAGACCGCGGCGGGCGAGCGCCGACGGCTCGAGTGCACGCTCTCGCCGGCGACCATCGGCGGCGAGGACCGCGTGCTCGTCCTCGCCAGGGACGTGACGGAACGCCACCAGCTCGAGCAGACGTACCGCGAGGTGTTCGAGAGCGTCTCCGACGGCCTCGTCGTGCACGACCCGGAGACCGGCGAGATACTGGACGTCAACGAGCGGTTCTGCGAATTGAACGGTTACGACCGCGACGAGCTCGTCGGCGACACGATCGACGTCGTCACCAACCCCGAGCACGGGATCGCGGACGCCCGGGAGAAGATTCGGGCGGCGCGCGAGGAGGGCCCGCAGCTGTTCGAGTGGCCGAGTCACCGCAAGGACGGGTCGACGTTCCCCGCCGAGATACACCTGAGCGTCGTGGAGATACGGGGTGCCGAGCGCGTGCTCGCGAGCGTCCGGGACGTCACCGAGCGCCTCCGGCGCGAGCGCGAGTACCAGCAGCTCTTCGACGGCGTCACGGAAGCCATCGCGATACAGGACCCGGAGACGGCGGAGCTCGTGGACGCGAACCGGGCGTTCGTCGAGCGACTCGGGTACGAGGACCTCGAGACCGTCCTCGACCTCGATTTCGACGAGTTGAGTGCGGCGGACGCGGGCTTCACGAAAGAGCAAGCGCAAGCGCTCTGTCAGCGCGTCATGGCGTCGGGCGAGTCGGAGACCGTCGAGTGGCAACAGGAGACCGCCGACGGGGAGACGGTGTACATCGAGGCGACGGTGAGCCCGGCAGTCATCAACGGCGAGGACCGCGTCGTCTCGATGCAGCGGGACGTCACGGAGCAGCGACTGAGCGAGCGCCGGCTCCGCGCTATCGTGGACCGCATCGACGAGGCCATCTTCATGACGCGAGCGGACGCTATCACGGCCCCGAACCAGGACCCGGACTACGTGAGTTCGGGGTACGAGGCGATCTGGGGGCAGTCCCTCGCCGGTATCGAAGAGCGCTACGAGGACGGGTTCTTCGGGACGCTCCATCCCGACGATCGCGGCGAGTACCGGGCGTTCGTCGAGAGCGTCGTCGACGACGTGTACGCGGGGTCGGCCGACGACCGGTACTCGCTGGAGTACCGCATCGAGCGCCCAGATGGGACCGAGCGGTGGGTGCACTCGGACTGCTATCCCATCGCGTGGGAGAGCGGGCCGCCGCGGGTCGTCATCGTGAGTCGTGACGTGACCGACCGGAAGGCCCACGAGCGCCGTATCGGGTCGTTCGAGGCGGCGACGGACGGGCTCGCGACGGCGGACACGCCCGCGGAGGCGACGCGCACGGCGGTCGACGCCGCGGTGGACGCCCTTGAGCTGCCGGCGGTCGGTGCGTTCCTCTACGACGACGCGGATGGCGTGCTGGAGCCCGAGGTCGGGTCCGGTGGGCTGCCGAGTTCGGTCACGGGGGCGTCGGTTCGTCCCGGGGAGGGCCCGCTCTGGGAGGCGTTCGCGGCCGGGCGCGTCGTCGCCCCCAGCGATGGCGTCGCGAGCACGAACGGAGGTGCGTCGAGCGCGGCGACGTCGGAACTGGAGGCGCTCGCCGATTGGCGGGTGCTCGCGCTCGGCAACCACGGCGTCCTGCTCGTCGGGGCCATGGACGAGGCGCTGGACGCGAAGACCATCGACGCGGCGCACGTCCTGGCGGCGACGCTGGAAGCCGCACTGAACCACCTCCAGGGCGAGCAGCGGCTCGCAGCCCAGGAGGCGGAGCTCCGGTCGCAGACCGAGCGCGCCGAGCGCCTGGACCGCATCGCGCGACTCACCCGTCAGGTGGAGGCTGCAATCACGGACGCGTCGACGGCGCGCGAGGTCGAGCGCGCCGTCTGCGAGCGCCTCGCGAGCGCCGGCCCGTACGAGCTGGCGTGGGTCGGTGGGCTGGAGGCCGGGGCGGACACGCTCACCGCTCGCGCGGTCGTCGGTGGCACCGGCCGGTACGTCGATAGCCTGGGGCTGGAGACGACCGGTGAGAGCGCGGACCCGCACCCGGCCGTGCGGGCGTGGCAGACCGACGAGGTCCAGGTGACCGACTCCATCGTGGACGCGGGGCCCGCTGGCGACTGGCGGCAGCGAGCGCTGGCGGCGGGCTACCAGTCCATCTGTGCCGTCCCGGTATCGTACGACGGCATCACGCACGGCGTGCTGTCGGTGGCGACCGACCACCCGAACGCGTTCGGCGACCGCGAGCAGGGGGTGCTGGGGTCGCTCGGGACGTCCATCGGGGACGCCATCGTCGCCATCGAGCGCCGTCGCGCGCTCGAGTCCGACGAGACCGTCCAGCTCGAGTTCACGGGACGGGGCGAGGCGCTGTCGTTCGCGCGCGCCGCGGCCGCCGCGGACTGCCGGGTGACCCTTGAACGCACCGTCGCTCGACAGGACGGCGACGTCAGCGTCTACTACAGGTTCGACCGCGGCGTCCCCGAGGACGTCGCCGCCATCGCGAGCGACGAACTGGACGGCGCGGTGTCCGTGGTCGCGTCGGAGTCGTCGTCGACGCTCGTCGAGGTGCGCGCGGACGACTGGTTCGGGTCGCCGCTCGCGGAGTACGGCGGCGTCCTTCGGGCGGCGTCGGCCGACCCCGATGCGGTGACCGTCGTGGTCGAGGTCCCACAGCAGGCGGACGTCCGGTCGTTCGTCGAGCGCCTCGAGGCCATCGCGCCGTCGCTCGAGTTGGTCGCGCGCCGCCAGCACAACCAGGAGTCGGTCACGCCCGGCGCGCTCGCGGAACGCGTCCGCGAGGAGCTCACCGACCGCCAGCTCGAGGTGCTCCAGACCGCCCTCGCGGCGGGGTACTTCGAATGGCCACGCGAGAACGACGGGAACGCCGTCGCCGACCGCCTCGACATCACGCAACCGACGCTCAACAAGCACCTCCGGCTCGCCGAGCAACAGGTCTTCGAGCTCCTCCTCGACGACTAGCGAGTCCGTCATCCTCGCGTCCGACTGGACCGCGTGAGGAATGCTCTCGTTCGTCCGCCAGCGTGTCTATGAAGGTCGTCGTGGCATGGACGAGTGGCGCGTGGGATTCGTTCGGCGTGGGTCGAGTGAGTGTACTAGAGGGAGTCGGGAGTCGTGTCGAGTGCGCCGTCGAGGGCGAGCGTACGGAAGGCGTCGAGCGTGTCGAGCGTCCCGTCGGCGCCGGGAGTCGAGGCGTGACTGTCGTGCGCGTCGACGGGGGATCGTCGTCCGAGGGCGGCGAACCGTCGTTCCCGTGCGGTCGCGTACGCTGCGATGGTCGCCGTCGTCGAGCGGTCGCTGCGGGCGAGTGCCGAGACGAACGCGACCGCGTCACGGACGCCCAACGAGACGCGACGGCCGGTCGCCGGCGCGACCGGATACGCCGCCTCCCCGCAGCGAGCGATACGGCCGGCGCCCCAGGCCGCGGGCGACAGCGCCTTGGCGCCCGACCGCACTTGCTCGACGCGCGTCGGCTCCCCGGCACGCAACACGTCGGCGACCACACCTGCAGCCACGCCTACCGCCTCGTCGATACGGGTGCACTCGGTAAGTCCGGTGACGTCACCGCGACTGGTCGTGACGCGAAGACACCCCTCAGCGCCCCCAGTACCGGGGATGGCCTGGACGAGCGCCCCCGGTACCCAGACGTCCCGGACCTGGCGTTCCCCCTCCGGGTCGACCTCGCATCGACGAACGTACTGCGCGTAGCTGTGCGTGGATGGCGCCACACCCGCTCCGTGCTCGAGTGGGGTAGCCCCGACCGTGTCGACGACGGCGTCGAACGACTCCTCGACGCCGTCCCCGAACTCGACGTCGATACCGTCCGCGCGCTCCGTGACGCGTGCGACCGTCCGACTGGTCTGGGCGCGTTCGAGTGGATGGTGCGCCGCGAGCAACCGGCGAAGTGCTCTCGCCTCGACGACGACACTCGACGCTCCCGGCGACTCGACGGTCTCGACGGTGACGCCGGACCCGGTCGACTCCGCGCCAGCGCGCGTGACGCGGACGCTCTCCACGCGGGTGCCGCGGTCGCGGACCGGTCCGGCGAGGTCGAGATGTGCGAGTCCCTCCAACGCGGCCGCGTCCAGGTGAACGAGGGCTCGTTCTGGGTCGTGGTCGAGGGTCGCGGCGAGCACCGGCTCGTACCCGCTCCGCTGGAGGAGCGCCGTCACGGTTCGCCCGACGACGCCGTCGCCGACCACGAGCACCTGCCTGTCGGGCCGCTGGTCGAGGACGTCGTCCCGCACCGTCCACGGCGCCGACGGCACATCGTTCGCAGAACCCCGCGAACCAGCGGTCACCGTCCCATCACCGGGCTCGCCACCGTCTCCCTCGGACTCCACGACCTCCGTCTTCGAGCCCGTCGACTCCGAGCCGTCGTCGAACGAGAACGGCTGGACGACAGCGCACCCACCGGCCGCACCGCGCGAACCAGCCCCTGTACGTGGGCCGTCGCGAGTGGGCGTGCCAGCTCGCCACCCCACTGGAACCCCCGGGGTGGCCGGGACGCACGTCACGTCACTCTCATTCATCGTCTCGACTGTTCGACGGAGTGGTACCTAAGCGACCGTTCCGTGTTTCACACGCCGTAACACTCCCCCGGAAGCCCGTACAGGCCCCCTGGTAGCGCCGACGAATGCGCTCCGAGCCCCGAACGGGGTAACGTCGAGGACGTCCAAGCTGACTCGATAGCGTGCCCGAGTCGCCCACCAGCGCGACCGACGCAATACATCTAGCCTGCGTCCACGACGCGCACCACGTGGATTGACACTAGGGATTGGGGGATGGCAGCGAACAGTCGCACACGAGACGCCCGATGCAATCCAGTCACCCTCCACTGGCGGCCGCCGAACGCGAACAGTCCCCGCAACCAACCGACCTCCTGACACTGCTCGCCGCGGACCACACGCAGACGATTCTCCGTCGTATCCAGAGCACACCCGCACCGGCACGCGACCTCGCCGACGCCTGCGACGCCTCCCGGACCACCATCTACCGCCGCCTGAACCGCCTCGTCGACGCCGGCCTCGTCGAATCCCGGATGCGCTACGACCCCGACGGCCACCACCGCACCGTCTTCGAGGCCACCCTGGAAACGCTCACCGTCGACATCACCGACGACGGCTACGCCCTCACCGTCGACCCCGACCAACCAGATTCCGACCAGCCAGACGCCGACGCAGCGCTCGCCTCGAACGCACCACTGAGCGACTGACGCAACTCGTCGACGGCTCCCCAGGACTGTGGGCGTTGCTCGTCGTGCAACACTGGGTTCCAAACTATCCATCCCCGCTCCGATCATCCCGATATGACGCGGAATGACAGCGAGCGGACGCGCGAATCGACGAGCTGCAACGGGCACGGCGACGATACCGACGACCACGAGGCGTGCCCACTGGAAGTGCGTCACGATTCCGCCGCGGAGCAAGTGACGTTCCTCGTTCCCGACCCCGAGGACGGGACGGCGGTGACGGAGTGGCTTCGGATCGACGCGACCCACGTCGTCGACACACGGGAGATGCAGTGACTCCGCGGTAAGCTGGCCGCGGCCCGCTTCGAGCGCTATCCCGCGACGGTCGGTCAGTCGCTCGTGGCTGACGTGGTCGTCGGGAACTCGAGGAGGTCGATGGCCGTCCGGGTCTGTTCGGTCTCCGTTTCCCCGCCACCGACGACGACGAGCGGGCCGTTGCTGGGCGCGTAGACGTCCATCTCGTTGCCTTTCGGCGAGTAGCACTGGTCGACGACCGTGACGAGGTCCGCGTCGCTCAGGTTGTCGAGGTGATAGCCGACGTTCTGGAGCGAGGTATCGACGCTGTCCGCGAGCTCCGACGCCGTGGCCGGGGTGTCGTAGAGCGCGCTCAAGATCGAGCGCGCCGTCCGGGAGGACAACGCGGCGAAGACGTCGCTCGTCTCGGTCTCGCCGAGACCGACCACTTCGGGATTGGTCGCCTCAGGTTCGGTCGGCGTATCCTGGGGTACTAGCTGGCTCATGAATCGAGACAGCATCTCTATCCGCTCAAGTACTCGCACAATACGTATTGCTCCGGGCAGCCCGAGAGGCTAGATAGATAGCCTCGGACGTTTGGGTCGGTCCAGGGGCTGACACTGGGTGTTACCGAGTGTCAAGCTACCAGTGGGTTCATATCGGTGTCCGAAGTGCTTTTGAAGCATGCGGCTGCTCGTCTGCAACGATCTGCATCTGAAACCCGACGCGAGCGACCACGACGTCGACGCCATGTCGGTACCCGACGGCCTCGACGCCGTGCTCGTCGTCGGGGACCTCACGCATCGAGATGGGCCCGAGGACGTCCAGCTCGCGCGCTCGTTCGTCGAGCGGTTCGACGCGGACTGCCCGGTCTTCTACGTCCCCGGGAATCACGACCACGCACCGATGCCTACGCAAGTCGTCGACGCAGTACCCACCGCCCAGTCCGGCCACGAAGCCGTCCTCGAACTCGATGGACTGATCGTCGTCGGGTGGGGTTGCGAACGGCGTTCGCTCACCGCGTCCCTCGACCAGACGGAGTTCCCCGCCATCGACGCGCGGACCGCACCACGTGGCGAGCGGCGGTACGCGGCCGACCAGGCCGCCGCCGACGTCGAGGCCGCTTGCTACGACGTCGTCACCGACGCCACGACGCCCGAGGCAGCCGCCGACCGCCTCGGGATTCGCGCGGCGAACCGACCCGCGTTCCGTCGCGCCATCGACGACATCGACACCACGTACGAACGCCTCAGCGACCTGCTCGCCGGACGGACCGACGTGCTCGTCGCGTCGCATCTGTCGCCGTTCAACACCTCCTTCGACCGGCATCACTCCAAGGGGACGCGCGAGGAGGACCTCGAGGACCTCCACACCGGCTCGATAGCGCTGAAGCTCGCCGTGCGGACGCACGACGTCTACGGGACCGTCACCGGGCATTCTCACGCATTCGGCTACGATACGGGCGGCGAGGACGGCGGGCGACCGCACTATCTCAACCTCGGATTCCGTGGGTTGAGTGTGGTCGACGTCGACCCGGCTGCGGGCGTGTTCTCGTTCACGCATCCCGACGCCGTGCGTTGACACGCGAGTACACCCGCGGTGTCAGTGCTGGCGCTGATCGGGTTCGTCGTCCGCGGGGCCGAGTTCGAAGGTGGCGGTGACGCACGCTGCGAGTTCGACGGGCCCGGGGTCGTAGTTGGCACTCACACCACTGGGGATGATTTCATCGGCGAAGCTGTCGAGGGGGCCGGGCTCGCTCGTCGATATCGAGACGACGTCGGTGATTGGGCGGTCGAGCGTTTCCGCGATGTGGTCGGCTTGCTCGCGGGCGCTCTCGGTCGCTGCAGTCACCAGCTCTTCGCGGAGCTCCTCGCGTCGGCCTTCGGAGACGATGGGGGTGACCGATTCGACGGACCCGCCGGTGTCGGTCGTGGTGACGACGACGTCGTCGAGTACGTTCGGTGCACACCGGACGTCGAGGGTGGTGCGGGCGGTGTAATCGCCGGTGACGCCTTCGTCGAACGCGGCCGTACTCTCGCCGACGTAGCGGCCGGTGACGGTGACGTCGGTGTCGTCGACGACGTCGGGGAGTGCATCGCGGAGGGTGGTGCGGCGGTCCAGTTCGAGGTCTCTGGCGCGTGCGGCCGTACTGTCCCCTGCCTCGATCTCGATACTGACGACGAGGGTGTCCGGCGCTACGTCGATGCTTGCGCGCCCGTCGACCTCCACAGTTCGTGGCATGGATCTAACAAGACTGGGTTGGCGTAAATAGCTGACTCCGACTCAGCACCGATGCGGACCCAGCCGCGTCGTTCGCCCCCGGCAGTCTCGCCCACCAGCGCTCCAGCACGAACACCCCCAGCGCCACCACACGTATTACAAACACCAGTTTGCAACGGTCGGTTGAACCAGTCGCTTGTAACACGTGCCACAGGGGACATCCGAACGGGACGTGAACCACTCTCTCAGGCATCTGTACACGCGAAAACTCCGCCCCGAGACGCTTGGTTGCGTCCGACGTTCCACTCGAACACCTCGAACAAGTGTGCGGATCAGTTGTCGCCAACAACCAAGTGAACCACCCGTTACAAACATACGATTCAAACGAGCGCGTGTGACAATCAATGCATACAATTGTTTGTAGCGATAGTTACAATCATCTGTTGAAAATGGTTGGTTGCAGCAATTGGTTGGTTCGAACGGGTGAATTATTTGTAGCAGTGGTTTGTAACAGGTAGCAAATGCTCCCGTATACCGTCTACAGCGAAGCTGGTGGCGTCGGCAAGACGACGCTCGCCGCGAATCTCGCGGTCGCCCACGCCCGCGCCGGCCTCGACGTGCTCGTCATCCCGCTCGACCCACAGGACGGTGACCTCAGTCACCTCTTCGACATCGACCACGACCGCGCCGACGCCGACGCGGACCACATCGTCCGCCACCTCGTCGAACGCGAGAAAGGCCCCTTCGACGAACTCATCCACCACGACATCGACCACCCGGGCGTCGACATCATCCCAGAGCACAACATGCTCGACGACCTCGAGGACGTCCTGCAACGCGAGGCCGACTCCCGCTCGGACTTCGGCGAGAGCTTCCCGAAGTACACCCAGCTCCTGCGGGTCCTCCGCGAGAACGAGGTGAACGAGGCGTACGACGTCGTCATCATGGACCCCCAGGCCTCCCCCGGCGCGGGCGTCTACAACGCCATCGCCGCGAGCGGGAACCTCGTCCTTCCCATCGAACCCAGCGCCAAAGGCCAGGCATCCGTGAACGGCCTCGAGGACCTGGTCAGTGGGCTGAGCGAGCAACTCGAGATCGGCGTCGGCGTACTGGCTGCCGTGCCGAACGGGTTCAGTGGGACGAACGACCAGACGGAGATTCTCGAAGCGGTGCGCGACCTGGGGTACGACGTGCCGGTGGTGTTCCGGCAGCGGAGTTCGCTCTTCGAGGGCTGCTGGCGCCAGAACTGTAGCGCGTTCACGTACGTTCGCGAGCATCGGGACCGCCAGCGGGACCACGAGATGGATACGCTCGCGAAGTTCGACGAGCTCGCCCGCCACATCGAACGGCAGGGCGGCATCGAGGCGCCGAACCCCCCGGAACCGGGTGAGATAGAGGGGCTCGCGGAGGTGTGACGATGGGGGGTATGAAATCCGGGACTGGTGACGTCTGGGGGAGCGACGACGAAGACGAGGATGAGTCCGTCGAGGACGCCGACGTGGCGGACGCCTCGACGGAGCGTGGTGCAGGTGAACGAGACGCCGAGGAGCGTGACGGAGAACCGGTCGCAGCGGATAGCAATGCATCGACGGACGCGCCGAGCGCGTCGTCGTCGGGCGATTCCGGGGAATCACGTTCGAAGACCACGGCCACCTCGGAAAATGATATAGCGACATCCAGTTCATCGAGGGGCGAGAGCGCCAGCGAGGGCACCAGCAAGGACACCACCGAGGGCACCAGCAAGGACACCACCGAGGGCACCAGCAAGGACACCACCGAGAGCGGACAGCCGTACGTGGTGCGGCGGATGCTCAAGGACAAGTCCGTGCAGTTCGAGCGCGACGAACGCCTCACGTTCTTCGTGCACGACGACGTCAAGACCGGCGAGCAGGAACTCGAAGCAGAGACTCAGGATCGCTTCGGTCGCGACATCCCCGTCTTCGACATCCGCGAAGCCGTCTACCGCGCCGCCCTCCAGAACCGCGAGGACGTCATCAGCGAACTCGAGTCGATGGGCTACACCCGCGACTAGCAGCCCTGTTGTACGTTGGCGACGCCCTCGAACCGAGACCCCGTTCAGTATCCTGGTTCGATGCGGTCGACGAGACTATCGAAGATTGGTTCGAACCTCAATTCCGGATCGAGACCGCGTGATGACGGCACCGAGTCGTCGGTCAGCGCCCGATGGTGCCCTGCCGCGTGATGGGGGCGTCGGGGTTGATGGTGAACGCGACGATGGTGGCGTCCTCGGTGGCGGTGACCGAGTGGTCCCGGGCGTCGGTGACGAGCGCGCTCTCGGTGTACCCCACGGGCTCGCCGTCGACCTCGACGGCGCCGTCGAACACGTAGAGGTAGGTGTGCCAGCCGGGTCGCGACGGGGGTCTGGTCGAGGTACCTGCGTCGAGTCGACAGTCGTGGAGCTCGACGTCGTTGCGGACGTAAAGCGGTGCGTCGGTGCCTTCGGGGCCGAACAGGTGCCGCCATTCGCCGGCGACCGGGTCGGGGATCGGCTCGTGCTGGATGTTCGGTTCGAGGTCGAGCGTGTGCGGGCGGACGAATATCTGGAGCATCCGTAGCGGCGGGTCGTCGGCGAGCGTCTCCTCGGCGTGCCAGAACCCGCTCCCGGCGCCCATCACCATGAGGTGCTCGGGGTCGGTGACGAGGTCGTTGCCGTGGCGGTCGTCGTGCCGCATCACGCCCGCAGGGACCCACGAGATGATCTCCTCGTTGCGGTGCTGATGCATCCGTATCAGGGTCCCGGGGTCCATGAAGGACTCGACGACGGTCGCAAGGGGCCCGTACCCGTGGTCGTCGTGTCCCGGGAGGACGCGGCCGGGGAAGTTGAAGTGGATGCGGAACTGGCCCTGGTGCTGGGAGATATCCGTCCGTGGCGCCGTGTGCAGCCCCGACAGGGCCCCGGTGCGAGAAGCGTCGTCCATGGGGTCGGTACGGGGTGGACTCGTATGGCACCTCGCCTCCCGGCGAAGTCGTGTCAGTGCGCACGGACCCGGCCCGCGATGGAGCACGTCCCGTTCGCGTGGAGGTGCACTGACACGGAGCGCAGGCAGTGGCTTCGGCGGCGATGGGGGTGAGTGGCGTCTGAATCCGAGCGATTATTCGAGTTGGGCTCGTAGCTCGGGGCAACGTGCTATTCGATTCGACGTCTCTGGGTGAGTTGGAGCTCGACAATCGCGTCGGTCTGGCGCCGATGACGCGGGTGAGTGCGACCGAGGACGGCCGGGCGACCGAGCGGATGGCCCGATACTACGCGAAGTTCGCGGAGGGCGGGTTCTCGTTCCTCGTGACCGAGGGCGTCTACACGGACGACGCCTACAGCAAGGGGTACCGGAAGCAGCCCGGACTCGTCACGGACGACCACGTCGACGCGTGGACGGGGGTCACCGACGCCGTCCACGACGAGGGCGGCGCGATCTTCGCGCAGTTGATGCACAGCGGCGCCCAGAACCAGGGGATTCCGTCGGCCGCCGAGCAGCACACCATCGCGCCGTCGCCGGTCCAGCCCGAGGGCGTGAAGAACGAGGCTTACGGTGGCGACGGCGGGTACCCGAAGCCCAAGCAGGCGACCAAGGCAGACCTGGAGACGGCGCGCGAGGGGTTCGTCGCGTCGGCGACGAACGCCGCCGACGCCGGGTTCGACGGCGTGGAGTTGCACGCCGCGAACGGCTACCTCCTCAACGAGTTCCTCTCGACCAAGATGAACAAGCGCGACGACGAGTACGGCGGCGGGCCGGAGAACCGCGTGCGGTATCCCGCCGAGGTCGTCTCGGCCGTCGCCGACGCGGTGCCGGAGGACTTCGTGGTCGGCGTGCGGGTGTCGCAGTCGATGGTGACGGACTACGGCTACGTGTGGCCCGAGGGCGAGGAGGCGGCGGCGGTGTTCTTCGAGGCGCTCTCGGATGCTGGCGCGGACTACGTCCATACGACCGAGCGGTACGCCACGGAGCCGACGTTCGGCGAGGACGGGCCGTCGCTGGCGGAGGCCGCCGTCGAGTACGTCACGGACGGCACGGTCGTCATCGCCAACGGGTCCCTCGGGACGCCCGAGGCGGCCCGCCAGGTACTCGAGGACGGCGCCGACCTCCTGACGCTCGGGACGAGCGCGCTCGCGAACCCGGACTGGCCGACCCGCGTCGCTGCGGACGAGGCGCTCGCGGAGTTCGACCGGTCGACGCTGCTGGAACCGAAGGCAACCATCGGCGACGAGGAGCTTTCCGTCGACGCGTCCCCGTTCCACGACTGAGTCGGTCACAGCGGGAGCGGGTACTCGACGAGCAGAAGGACACCGACGGCGACCTCGAGGCGCTTCAGGCGTCGAGCGTGTGGTCGTCGGTGGTGAGCAGGAACCAGTCGACGATGCGGCTGGTTGTTCGTCGGAGCGTCACGCTCGCCGTGGACTTGTCGACGTCGAGCGCGTCGGCGACGTCGGCGAGCGTCGATTCCCTGGGCACCTCGAAGTACCCGCTGTGGAGGGCCACGTCGAGGCATTCGCGCTGGCGAGCGGTCAACACGCCACCGGCGGCGTCGCTGTGGACGACCGAGAGTAACTCGTAGCGCAGCGGGCTCTGGTCGAGGCGGTCGCCGAGCGCGTCGAACTGCTCGCGGGAGGCGGTGACGTTGAACTCCATGACGCCGTCCTGGACGGTCAGTGGGAACTCCGGTGGGAGCGACGTCTCGGCCAGGAACGTGAACAGGCCCTGCTCGGTCGTCTCGTACTTCGTCAACCCGCGGTCGTCGTCGACGTACAACCGTTCGGCGGACACGACGCTGTCGTGAGCGGCGAGCGCGTCCAGTGCCGCGGCTGGGTCCGGGCCAGCGACCTCGCCGAGTTCGAGCGTCCGGGACTCAAGCGGTGCGCCCGCGAGCAGCCGGAACGTCGTCTCCGGGAACGCCTCCGACACCGCCGCCACCCAGATGCCGTCCGGGACCTCCATCCGGAACCGCGCCCGGATCATCGCTCACCTCCGGGGCTTCGCTTCGCGACGCCAGCTAGCTGCCGCATACCTGGGCGTTCGCGTGGGTGCGACTCAACCCTTCGGGTCATTGCGTCGTGTTCGTGCGCCGATACCAGAGCGCGAGCGAGTAGGCGGCGCCGGCGAACACGACGCCGATGAGCGCGAGCAGGACGGCGAACGCGACGTAGCCGAAGAGCGGGTTGGCGTAGGGGAGGATGACGTCGCCGGGTGGTTCGACCGCCCACGGGCTGAGGTGGAAGAACACGAGCATGCCGCCGCCGACGAGCATGACCAGAGACCAGTAGCGTTCCCCGGTCCGGCCCGTGAGCGAGCCGACGAACCCGGTGACGACGAGCGGGTAGATGACGAGGCTGTACGTGAAGGGATTGACCTGGGGGGTGATCGGCCAGCCGACGTGATTGCCGCGGATGACGTGGTCGATATGGTGGGCGAGCCCGAGCAGCGTCGCGAGCGCGAAGAGCACGTAGGCGAGTGCCGGGAGCACGCTCCTGGATTCGTCCTGGGCCGCGTCCCGAGTGTCGTTCGACATAGGAAGATGGACGCTCACAACGCGGACGCATCTTTGTCCAACATGTTGGAGCCAGTGGCCAGTGCGAGGATGGTACGCCGACCTCGTTCGTCGGTGCGACGAACGACCTCGGTCTCGGCACGCGGAAGGGTGGACGTAGTAGGTGTAAACGTCCGGGGACGTCGGTGGCGCGGCCGGACCACACCGCGAACTTCCACCTGGTCGACTGCGTGGTGGAACATGTTGGTGGAACTCGCTTGGTGACGGCAGCCCTCGTCGACGCCATGTACGACCGACGCATGACTGCGGAGCTGGACGAGCCGTTCGTCGTGTTCCTCATCGGGATGCGCGTGAACCGCTTCTGGAAGCTCCACCGCTGGCTCCCCGTCGCCGTCGCGATGCCGCGGATGCTCCACGAGCTCGACGCCGACGACGACTCCGGACTCCTCGGCTACGAGACCACCGTCAACACGCGGATGGTCGTGATGATCCAGTACTGGGCGTCCTTCGAGCACCTCAGAACGTACGCCCGTGACATCGAACAAGAGCACCTGCCGGCGTGGGTCGAATACAACGAGTCAGGTGGCCGGACTGGCGACGTGGGTATCTTCCACGAGACGTACCGCGTCGATCCGGACGACTCCGAGTGCGTCTACAACAACATGCCCGCGTTCGGGCTCGGTGACGCGGGCACGCTCAAACCCGCAGAGGGACCGCTGGAGACCGCTGCGAAACGCCTGGGGACAGAAGACGACTGGCCCGCGGTCGGCACGGACGGCAGCACGGTCGAGGACCACTCGGAGTGATCGCTACCCCGCCAGTCCGGCTTGGTCGAACGGTCACGACCGCTCGCAACACCACGAGGCCAACATGTTGGAGAAAGGTTCCTGCGCTCTGGCACCGACGTTCAATTATGTTCAACGACAATCGACCTCACCACGGGCAACACCCGCTCGAACGCGGGACCCTCGCTGTCACGTCGCTCGTGGCCGCCGGCGTGACCGCACTCACCCTCACGGTCGCCTTCAACCTGCTCGCACTCGACGTCAGCCTCTTCTGGGTCGCGTTCCCCATCGGCTTCGGCGTCGTCCTCCCCGCCGCCATCGGCATCGTCAACGCACGACAGCACGGCGAGCAGCGAACCGACGACACCAGCCAGCGATCCGATACCCACACCGGACTGGAGATCCTCCGACAGCGGTACGCGACCGGCGAACTCTCTGAGGAAGAATTCGAACACCACGTCGAACGACTCCTCGAGAGCGAACGCGAGGAGGACCCATACGACGACGCTCGCACCGAGAACCGACGGTAGGCACGTGGAGTGGTGTTGGTCCTCATACTAGGCGTCGTGCCCATTCGAATACAGGTGGTAGTTGCGAGAGCACCATCTCGGCCATGATAGTCGTGGAGGACGATTCTGATTCGTTTCAAAACGGTTCGCCTCGATGCAGTCCAGGAATCCCTTCCCGACACCGAGCCACGTCTCCTCGAACTTCCAGAGGACGTCGCGCGTCGTCGACGTGTTCTCCCCGCCCAGCAGCCTCGGAGTTTTGTTGTTATCAGATTTATCAACTAGCCGCCATCAGGCCCAGCGGTCAGCATAACGCTCTCCGTCTCACGATGTACGAGATCGCGAGATACCACAAGTAGAGCTACACCCTCGACCTCGGGGGTAGAAGGGGATACTGGGAATCGACGCTCACGGTCAGGTGACTAGCGGTAGTGGAGCGTAAATCGCCCTGAATCCGGGCCGGGGTACCGTCGGGCCCTCGTGAGGTTAATCCGGAATTTCTGTGCTTCGTGTTGAGTCGGTACACCGGGTTACAGAGAGAGTCTCGTGGGTGAAACCTAGAGTCGGGGTACTTGCCGGGTAACTACGAGCCAATAAAACCAAACTGTCAGGTGCGATGCCACCACGAACGACGCGAAGGAACACTATCGCTGCAATCGTCGGACTCGGGAGCGCGGGCGCACTCTCCTATCACGCCACGCGACCGGTCAGGGGCGCGCAACTCCGACTGGAGACGATTGACTTGGACGACGTGTCGAAGACGCTCTCGGCCGGTTCTGTCGTGACGGATGTGGAGCTAACCGGCGGAATACGGGCGAATTACGAATCTCCAGATTCGCCTGTCGACCGCATTACAGCGACGGCCGACCTCGGTCCAGACGGCAATGGCCCGGGAACGCCGTACGGCTCGCACGAGACGACGAACGAACACACCGACCTCGACCCGCATAGTGGGTCGTTCAAGTCCATTTTCAATGTCTCGCTCGTGAACGACTGGAGTTTCACGAAAGAGGACTTCAACCCCGAACCCGGTTCCGAAATCAAGTACTCGTTCATCCTTATCGTATTCGTCGACGTGTACGATTCGTCTGGTGGGGTGCTCGCGAACGAGGCATGGGAGAGCTACGGGGACATGACGATCTCGCGGCCCGAAGGTGGCGGTGAACCGAGCGTGGAGTTCACTGGCGAGTTCGAGTTCGCCTTCACTATCGAGGAGGAGTAGTTCACAGGAGACCTACGACTGGTTACAGACGGCCCCTCGTGGGCTGAAGCTCCACAGGGATTGGATCGGTCGCTTGCCACTGGCAGACGTATCCTCCGAACTCAAATCAGAGGTCGACTGTGGACATACTCCCCTTGCTATTGTTCCTCTGTCGGTGCTACGAGGTACGGTTCGATGGCGTCGTAGGAGTCCCAGCCGCCGAGGGCCATGACGATGCGCGGACTGACGTCGTCCTAGACGAGCCATTTGATACGCGCCTCCAGGTCGCGGGGGGTCAAGTCTCGCGGTGCTTGCCCTGCGCGTACTCGCCGCTGGTGTCCTTCCCGGCGACGACCTCCACCTTCCAGCTGCGACCGTCGCTCCGCCGCAAGATGTCGCTGGCCGTCACGTCGAGAACCTCCGCGACGCGAAGCCAGCAGTCCCCCATCAACCGGATCGCCATCTCGGCGAGGTCGGAGGGTGCGTGCCGCGGGATCTCCGCGTACTCGCCACGGGTCATCCAGACGTTCCAGGGAGCGTCCCGGTTCCGCTCGGTTCCCATGTTACACGTTCCTCAAGAGAAGCGTGCAGTACATCGGTTCTCACCCGACTAACGCTCGCACTCAGACGGCGATTCTGGCGGGTTCACACGAACCGGTACTCCGGCGTTGCACGTTTGAGTAAAGACATGAATCTCAGAGGGCGTCGCTTCGATTCAGGTTTCGGTCCAGCGAAACGGCTGTCCAGTAGGAGTGCTTATTTACAACCCATTCGACGGAGTTGTAGGTGACAACATGGCCTGCCAACGAGAAACGTTGAGCGGCGGCCACTGATGCCTGCAGTGGGTGACTGGTGATATCTTGTCTAGCGATCCGGGAGATCAAACGTGTACCACTGAAGCTGTTCACTCGCAAATCGAACAGTCTCACCATCGGCTCCGTCGACAGAGACGGTTCCCCTGATATCCCGCTCAACAGGCATCAACTCCATCTCAAGATGGTCCGACTGTTCGATGACGTCTGCCGGCAACGTCAAGCGAGTAACGGCATCCCCCCCACCGAACCATCGCCACGTACCGGAGTCAGCTGTTTCCGGTGAAAAGTACCCACGTTTGAGTCTAAGCCCAGACTCATCAGCTCCGATATCATACTCTTGGACGGTCGTGTCTCCGGCACGTAGTCGAACCCGGTAGCATCGCACTGTGAGATATCGACTGTTGGGCTCCGGCTGCACAGCCCGGTTGAACCTGAATACTACCGGAAGCCACTGCTGAAGGGAAACCGTGCGGGTCTCCCCATTTACTCGGAACGTGTTCTTGCTACTGGTGATTTCGCGACTATCGGTGCGCTGGCCGAACGCCTGTAAACGGGTACTGGGTCCCGCCACGGTATTGTCCGTGAGCGTAATGGCTTGAGAGT
Organism: Halorubellus salinus; assembly: GCF_020567525.1. Classification (GTDB taxonomy): domain Archaea; phylum Halobacteriota; class Halobacteria; order Halobacteriales; family Natrialbaceae; genus Halorubellus; species Halorubellus salinus. The sequence continues at coordinate 93,632 of NZ_JAJCVI010000007.1, read as the reverse complement.
TAGCAATCGATACGCCATACGGGCCGTACCCAAGCTGGTTAACGTTCGAAATGCGGTTTCCTGATACAGCTACGTCTTCAGCGTTCTCGATGTTAATTCCGACACCAGCCGTCGTCTCGATCTCGTTGTCGCGGACCCTGATGTTTCTGTTTGGACGGCCGTCATCAGGCACATCCCGGCGAGTCAAGAGATGTACCCGAATACCAGCCGGCTCGTCACCCGAGAAGTACACCATCCCGGCTCGCCGAATCGTGTTCTCCGCAACCGTTACGTCGTCGACGTACCCCTTCGGCGCGAAATGTCGATCGTTATCGCACTCCAGTTCGACCGGGTTCCGGGAGGCCCCATCAAGAACATTATTCGTGATTTCACCGTGACGGGCAACGACGCGCACCAAAATACCCCGGTGGTCCCGCAATTCGTTGTTTCGAACAGTGAAGTTCTGGCTGCCCGTCTCTGGATTACCAATATAATCGCCGACTGAGAGGGTGCCACTGATCGGCTCCGCGAAGGTGATTGTTGCCGGTTTATCGCGACTGCCTGGCGAGGAGAAGCGCCGCTCGTAATCAGCGATCGGTGGTAACTCACCGAGTCTGACACCACTCTGGGATAGTGCTTCGAGCGTGTCCTCAGAGCTGACGACGAATGGATGGACGTTCTCGACCGCAACCGTACGGTCATCGAGAAGCTCACTTACGCTCGTGAACGTGTGTTGGACGACGATACTATCGTCCAGTAAGCGTTCGTGGTGACAATTCTCGACAGTTGTGCTGGACAAGCAATTGACGATGCGGATTCCGTCGGCATCCGACGCGATCTGGCGATCGCTGTCCGGGGGTGGAACAATTGTTGTACCCCGGAATACTGGATCCGAGCAGACAGCTGCAGAGAATACGGCCCCACCTGACGCGTGCACCGTGATATTCTCAACTGTTGGCTGCTCCATCTGGTAGAACGACAAGACCGTCCCCTGATTACGTGCGACGATGGTCAATCGGCGGCCTTCAGCCAGTCCATTTGGACTGACACCATCTCGAAGTGTTAACTCGAATCGACGGTCGGCAACGCGGTCAATACTCGAGAAGAATTTATCGAAGCTTCTCTCCTTACGGAATCCTTCTACCAGCGGACCATCCGGTTGGTGGACACTCGCCCAAACCCGATCAGCGGCCTCGAACATGGAATGGGAAAGCGATGGATAGCCGTGATCGAGCGCGAGTGTGATTCGTCGCTGGTCGGGTCCGAGATCAACGATTTCGCCCTGGGTGAACGGGACAGGGTCGTAATCCAGCGTAAGGTTTCGCACGGTCACGTCGCGTCCGCCAATAAAACGAAAGCCAGCCCGCAGCGGATTGCTGAATACGAAGGTCGCACCATTGCCCTCTATCGTGACGTCCTCAATGTCAGTGAATCGGGCGTGTTCGCGCTTGTCGCCACTAGAGACAGCCCGCAGCGGATCAAATTGATACGTCCCCGGGTCAATCTGTAATGTGGCGTCAGGTATCTCGCTGGCGGTTATCAGAGCATCTTGGAAATCTGCCAGTGTGCCACCTGAGAACACCTGTTTGCTGTCTCTCGTTGAGGTTGTTGGAGGGGAAGTCCTGGTCGATGTGGTAGTATCGGTGAATGTGACGGTTGTGGAGGTGGTGGTTTTTCGGTCGCTGGTGGTGCTATCCTCGTTCACCGAGTTACAGCCAGCCAATGATGCGAGCCCTCCGCTCGCTGCAGCGGCGAGCAGACGCCGCCGGAGAATTGGGAGCTTATCTGCCACGGTCTATAGTGTTATCCAACAAAGAGGAAATAAAGATGGTGGGAAGGACCCCTATCAGGAGAACCAGATGTGCCGCTGGTTCACGATTCTGGCCGAGTAGTATGCAAACCTACTGAGCAGATGTTTCACTGCGCATCAGCTGGTGAGAACCCTCCTTGATGCGTTGAGACGTTCTGGTAGATACAGGGAATATACCTACTAATCAGTCTGAATTGATATTTCACTACGAGGCGCTATTCACGCAGATTCGACTATGAGGTATTCCCCATTGTAAACCTCAATACAGGAGTTACTGAAAGCGAACGACATCCTGCGATTCCCATCCCCTGCAAATATGGCATCTAACGCGTCAGGGTCTACCGTCTCGTACAGTACCGGAAGGTTAGTAATAGCAGTATCTTCGACTATACCGACACTCGTGAGAACTGCTTGACTGACGGACTCCCCTGAATCAATTTCGTATTCCATTACCCAAGTGAGACTCGCCATACGGATAGTCTCCTATGATATTTACCCCCAGTGTGACTCTGAGTGACTAGTTCGCACACCTACCTAACGGCTATTCCAGCGAGACAAATGTTGGAACGATAGGACTTCAACAGAGCCGCACCTTCAGAGTTTGCTGGTTGCTTACCAGCTTTGCTCCAGAAGTGCGAATTCTGCTAAAATCCCTTCCAAGGGTCATTCCCATCTGACTTTGAGGGACCCCTTTGGGGGGAAAAGATACGATTTCTAATTGCTGGATTCACCAAGTGGAGTAGAAGCGACTTAATCGCTATCTGACATTGCTGGGTAAAATAGAACCTGAGCTACGCATTCGGTCCGCTGGAGGATAGTCACAAATCAACCGTCCGCTACGGGGGATATCCGGCCGTAAGAGAACAGTTGAGACTTCTCTAGAATATCGTTGAGCCTTGCTTCTACCTCCTTGGCATCGATCTCTCTATCAATCGCGTTCAACATCCTCACTTTCAGGCGCATCGATTTCGCGGCCCGTTCTAAATCCCCCAACGCTTCGAACGTCTCAATGACCTCGGTGAGGTCGTCAATCGACGACTCGATTTCCGCCTCAGCTTCGGGATTGTTACGTATCTTCCCGTTCGATAGGATACCATAGTTCATGCACCGGATTTCCGACCACGTATGTAAGAGTTGCATCCGATCTCTCCGCACCTCCTCTGATCCTGGTTCCGGGTGAGTGTCCAGCACATCCCAGGCATTCTCGATGTAATTCTCGGCTTCACCACGGCCCTGGAGTGTGTAGAGGAAGGCAAGGTGTCTCAGACCTTTGGCCTCAGCGAGTATGAGCCGTCCGCTCTTTTCATCCGTGGTCTGGCGTGCGATATCGACGCCTTTCTGGATGTTATCTATCGCGTCTTCGGTTTTGCCACACATATGTAATGCCCAACCCATATCGTCTATCAGGATCTCTACCCTATCGTCTGTTTCGCGCAGAACATTCGCAGATTGGAGTGCCAACTCCCCGATTTCGTAACGTACGTCGTGGTATCCCAAGATATGGAGAACGTGTGAGAACCGCTTCCGCAAGCTGATTACACCCATATGACGACCCTGTTCGTGTAACTCCTGGGTCCATGCCAGAACAGCATCCGAGAACATCTCGTCAGCCGATTGGTCCTCTTCATCTGACCCCGACGATTCATCCGTATACACAACCACCAACTCCCACATGAACCAGATATTGATGAATCCCGAGATGAAGAGGAACAGTGGAAGCCGCGTTCTAAAATAAATCAGTAGGACTTGGTACGCTGTCCCGACGGAGACAAACGCCGTGGCTCCGCGGCCCAAGGATCTAATTAACCCTATTCGTGACGACAGGGAGAGCTCTCCAAAGTTCATGTCTATCATAGCCACAGGGTGGTCTCTAAGATGTAGACGGGACCACCATCCGAGGTCATATAGTCCTGTTCTACTCTCGTCAATTATCAATTGAATGGTTTCCTCAGGGTTAGGAGCGCACAACTGGTCAGGCCATCCTCAGGGAATGGCTATCAATCGCAGTTGCCACTTGGTCCGTCAACCGAGATCTTATAGCGACACGGCTGCCGTGAGCCATCACGTACCGACGTCGTCTCGTAATGCTTGGGCGTTGAAGAGAACCAATCAGGATAGTAGGGACCAGCTGGAGGACACCCTATGGACCGGCATGATGGTCACTATCAGCCTATTCCTTCGTCGATGCGATTATGGTATATCGGCCTGTGAATTGGCCAACTGGCTTCCCCTCGTCGATTCTCCGGCGTATCGTTTCCACTCCTTTTTCGTACTCCTCGTCGTTGATGAGATGAAGCACCGATCCGTACTTATTAACGATGCTGCTTAGATATTTTTGAGGGTCCAACTCTACGTCGAAGGTGACCTTCTCGGATTTCACGTGCCTGAATCCGACATCGTCCAATGTTGTTTTTAGATCCTCTATCGGGGGGTATCTCCGGGAATTCACTTCGGCGACACTGGGGAAGAACCTGACCAGGTGGTGGTCATTGAGCTGTTCTTGTGACAACGTGTATATCCCCAGAGCACCACCGGGACGCAGAACCTGGAACGCCGAATCAAACGACTCGTTCAAATCATCAAGATGATGGACAACCGAGTTCAGTAGTGCGACGTCATATTTAGACCCGTTCTCGTTTATATCTTCGATTGCCGAGACGAGGTACTTCGTGTTGTCTGGTCTTCTGTCCGATTGGGTTCGGCCCTCATGCAGCATTTCTTCGCTCTCGTCAACGCACGTGATGGAGTCGAAATCGTAGTTCTCCATGGCCCTGAACAAACTGTAGCCAGTGCCCGAACCTAGATCGACGAGGTCGCCACCGTTGGTGCCCCTGGAGTCTTCAATCAGTGATAGTAGTTCATTGATTACCTTTGCACGTCTCCCGACCGAATTCATCCGCCCTTCCGCAGTGTCGTCGGCTATCTGATCATAATCCATGGTATCCTTTCTGCAAATATGGCCGTATTATAGAAACCCGCAGTTATCACTGATAAATAAATACAATCATTACAGGTTTGCCGGTTTTACGGAAACTCAAGGAGAAAGCCCCGCCCTTTAGGGCGGGGAGGATGTCAAGATGGCAAGAAGGACGAACGTGAGCGCAAAATAGCAACTGTCTCAACTCACTAAACGTTCCCAGCCTGATTTCCCCACCGACCAAGCCTTCCCGACACCGCGGCCCAACCACTACCGTAGTCGGGCCTATCGTATCACGGCCGCCCTTCGTCCAGGATGGATAATATCCTATCGTGGTGCTCTTTTGACAAGGACCATACCAGCAGTGAGAATTTGTCACTGGTCTCGCTACGGCGCGCAACGATGTGTAGGGTGTCTTCGAAGGTACACATCCAACCGGAGGGGAACCGATTGAACGAAGCGCTGCTACCGTTGATCCTCATCGAAGCCAGAGCTTCCGCGAACCCCGCAAGATCGAACCCATCCAAGGGGACCCGATACTCGCCCCCACGGTATTCGAGGCTGGCATGCTCTCGTATTTCCTTGATATGTCCGACGAAGTCGGGCGAGGACAAAGCAAGTGCTATCGCGTAGGGGGTATCGATACGGATTCCCCCAGAACCAGGGAAGAAGAAATGCCCCGAAATCTCTAGACCTAGCTCGGCATCCGATAATGACATCGCATCCGTAATCCTATCTCTACCGACCTCAGACAGGATGGTGTCGATACCGTGCAACTCTAGGAACGATTTCACCGCTGGGCTACATCGATAATCACACACGATCGAAGTATACCCTTCAGCCAGTGCTACTGCCGCTCCGATTTCATCGGGCGCGATCGGGCCAAGGTCAGGGTGGACTAGAACGACCCGATCACCATCTTCGTCAATAAGCACCCCTAATTCGGACTCGACCTCGGTAAGAACTCGCCGTACCGCTTCAGTATGCTCCTCGCTCCAGTTACTGGCGAATCTCGAAACCCACCTTCCAGAGGCGTCTTCTGAAGACACGTTATGCAGCTCTCGGATGTCGTGGCCTAGTGTCGAGAGGATACGGTTGGTCGTTCTCCCCCCAGCTGAACCGGGGTCCACGATCGCAATTTCCCTCCGAACCGGGTCGAAGGACGCGTCCAGAACACGTTCGGCGATGTAGTCGGCGTAGTCCGTCCGCCGTCCCGACTCATCCTGGTTAGCGAGTATTCTGAAAATCGGTGATAAACCACCATTGCAAAGTTGGCTACCTCCCTCAAACATTTTTACAGCAGTGTAGTAGGGACTCTGGTGGCTTCCCGAGATGAGCACGCAGAGAGAACGGATCCTGCTGGACAGGAAAGCCACTTCTGGCGAGCTTCTGTGGCCGACCACCGTCGAATCAGTGCCGCTTTCCACAATGTAGCCCCTGAGCTTCGAGGCGATCTCCGCGGATTTCGCCCCCGAGTCATGGGCTATCTCGATGTTCCCCAACCCATACGCTTCCATCAGATGGACCAACCCATCCGAAAGAACAGATAGCTTCTCGTCATCCTCGAAATACTCCGTCCTGTCTCGCAATCCGTAACGTCGGATAGTCTGGCCCCAATAGCTCTGCTCCCTTTCCCTCATCTATATTTGAATGTGCTTTTCGTCGTTGAGTATCCTCTTCGCGAGGATAGCCGATTTGAAATAGAAGCGGTCAATGCTAGGAATGAAATCGTCCCTCGTCAGTTTGAAATCGCCGTATTGTTTCTCTGGCTGATCTTCATCTTCCTGACTCACGAAGCTGTAACCGTGGCCTGTTTCGACATCCGATTCCCCAGAGAGTAGCCTGAGGCAAGCGCTCACAGGCATATATATGAGTCCCCCCACCTCGGGGTAACTCGCGTCGAAGTCGTCGATTTCTTTGTCAGAGAGGAGGAAGCGGACGTCTTGGAATTCGTAATTCTTCACACCCTCCTCAGCCTCCTCAACCTCGATCCTCGTGCCGGCATCTATCAGATCCTCAACGTCGGCTTCGACTCCCAGTTCTTCTCTGAGTTCTCGTAACCCGCCGTCCTCAAGGCTCTCTCCGACATCGTAATGGCCAGCGGCTGAGGTATCGACCTTACCTGGCCAGTTTTGTTTCCACTCGCCACGCCGCTGTAGGAGTACGGATCCGCCATGAATATCTGGGTTGACTATCCAGCAGTGGAACGTTCGATGCCAATCGCCGTCTCGATGGACTTGGGACAACTCTTTCTTCTCGTTGAGCGGGTTTCCTTGGGCATCGTAAAGATCGACCATCTCGTCTAACTGTTCCTTGTCATTATCTTCAGTCATGGTATCCTCTCACCAATAGATGATGAGAGTCGAACATTTATACTTTGGCGCTCATATGTTGTACATTGTTGATTTCAAAACGTTCCTCGGAACGCGTGCCTGAGTGCATTTCGCCCCATTTTTCTAGACGACTTCCACCGTAGTTGAAACCTTCTGAGAAACGTTGTTATCCGGGGCTTCGAGAGGCCTCCCATCGACCATCATCGACGCTGCGGAGGCAAGGGACGCTCCTGGGTGTACTAGGTGTCTGTTGTGATGCCAGCGGCGTCGAGAGCGGCGTCGATACTCCCAAATTCCACAGCGTAGGTGTCGGCACCGTAGTCCGTGTGTTTGTCGAGGTCCTCACGAGTCGGGACGCCAGTGACAGTCTGGTGGACGCGAAGTAATTCGAGGAGCAACTCGCGAGTGTCCACGCTGGGCGACGGTGTCGAGTCGGTGTCGGTGGCTGTTGACACGGCCTCCTCTGGATTGCTCCAGTCAAGCCCGTAGTCGCCTGTTTTGAGGTTCTGACTGTTCTCTTTGAGAACCCGCTGGTCAGAGTCTACATCGGTGGGGGTTGGGAGGATACCGCTGGGGGCGAAGTGCGTGCAGGGCGGGCAGACCCGGCGGGTCCCGACGTCGCGGATCTCGATTTCTGTGAGTGGCGTCTCGAAGTCAGCCCCACGAGTGTCCGTCTGTAACCGCTTGAATCCTAACGATTCTTCATCCGGCTAGCAGCTTCAACCCCACGAGGGTCCGTCTGTAACAAACTTCCAGACTTGGAACGCGAGCAGCACCAAGGAGGCTTCAACCCCACGAGGGTCCGTCTGTAACCGTTCCCGAAGCCGACGTTCGCTGTCTACCTTTGGGACGCTTCAACCCCACGAGGGTCCGTCTGTAACAGGCGTCGAGGAAAGCGGGCTATCTACTCAGATAACGCTTCAACCCCACGAGGGTCCGTCTGTAACAGCGACGCTGCTGGGCGCGTCAGCAGTGTTTGAGCTTCAACCCCACGAGGGTCCGTCTGTAACCATGCCCGATTCGAGGGCATATACAGGGCTATGTATGTGGTTTCACTTGGTCGTTCCCGTCGACCATCGATAGCCCCTGAACCCCCGGGGGGTCGATGGTACCTCAGAGAAACCGGGCGTCGTCAGTCGGATCGTCGCCGACGACGGTTCGGTCGACGTAAGAGTCCGAGCTCATCTCGTAGATGATGGCAGACTCATCGGCTTCGAGCATATCCGACAGCTCGTGGGAGATCGTCTCTAGGTCGCCTTCGGTAATCTTACGTTCAAAGGGCCGTGGTGAATCGCCAGACGTCGCTTGATTTCACGCGTTCACCGTCTGCTTGATGTTCTGGACGACACACATCAACACGAGTTCTCGAAACTCGCCGCACCAGGTTCGCGCACGCACGGTGTCGCCGAGCGTGCGCTTGATCGTCGAGAAGACGGTCTCACACATCGCTCGCTGACGGTAGCGAGGCCCATCGACCCGCGCGTTGTGCGCGTGGTCGATGGGCCGGAAGATGCGATGCTTTATCAACGGTCTCACGCCTTCTTCTCTGAGATTTTCGCGTAACCGCATCCAGTCGTAGCCTTTGTCGGCAGCGAGGCTGGTCAGGTCGCCCGCGTTGCGGCGGGCGACCTGCCAGCCGACCTTGGTGTCGTGTGGTTTCCCGGTGCTGCAGTGGACGTCGAGGATCGCTTGTGTTTCTGTGTCGACGAGCGCCGTCGCTTTCAGCGTCTGAACGCGGTAGTTCGTCCGGCGGCAGTAGTGCTTGCTGGCGCTTTCGCGGTCGAAGAATGTCGCGTCGATGGCGGCGTGCCCGCTCAGCTCGTGCAGCTCCGACGACAGTCGGAGCAGCACGCGCCAGAGTGCTGTTTTGAGCCTGTCAAACCACTTGATTAACGTCGAGTGATGCGGGAGATCATCCGCGTCAAGCCCAATCTCCCCGAGTATTTGCGGCATCTCGCTCAACAGATCCAACGAGACCCTGTACGATTTCTCCAGGTAAACCCGCAGACAGTGCAGCGACACCGCCGCGTAGTCGGCGAAGCCGCCACCCCCTTCGGGGGCGGCGACTTCGCCTCGTCCACCAACAGCATTTTTAGCTAACCGTACCGCCTTCTCTGTGAAGCGGGAGATCCTCGACATAGAGCATCGGCGGTTTCCCGCTTCAACTTCCTAGTTCTGACGGTCGAAACCGACGCCTTATAGCGATTCACCAGAGCCGTCTGAGCGCATTCAGATGTTTAGATCCCACATCAAGATGGCCTCTCACAACAATCGTCCACATTCGCTGATCCACGTGGGCAGGATACTCGAAGCCCGGAGTCTTCGAAAACACGTGGAAGGTGCGGACTGTATCATTGACAATGACTTGAGCCCGAATTCGCTGAATATTCTCCTCAATCCAGGACTGTTCATAACTGGTCTTCGGATACGGAAGTCCGGGCTCAAGCTCTTGATGATGTTCGAACTTCACATCCAATTTCGAGGAGTGTGACATCTCAATCGCCCCCTCCAAACATGCGTCTGGATTGAATGTAAGAGTAGTTCCAGGCTTGTTTCGAATACATGTTCATTGCAGAGCTCGCCATGATAGAATCACCGAGACCGACACCAAGTCAGCTCGAACACCCGTGTTGAACGCTCCTATACCAGCCTGAAGCGGAGCCCAAGGACAACAGAAGTTCAGAACGCCGACCGCCAAGCAAAAATCAAAGATACGGACGACAATCGTATCGTCGTGAATCCCTCGCCCAGATAGTGGCACAGGAAGAGTCTGTACCGGCAGAGGGTACGCTCGTGAACGCAGACGTTTAATCGAACTGCAGACCCCAGTGTGTCAGCTACCGAGTGTATAACGAAGTTCTCGTGCCTCACATTTCGACTGTTATGAGCAAAATCGACCGACGTGGCTTTTTGAAACAAGGCGGAATGGTTGCTGGGTTGGGGACAGTCGGCGTATCAAACGTGGGAACAGCGAGAGCAGGCAAACTCGGGGTTCGCGGGCAAATTCGAAAACCATCAGGGGGTCCTGCGCGAGGCGACCAAGCAGGCATCGTCGGTCGGCAGTTCCGGGTCGATTACCGGGAGACGAACAAGGGTGGCGTCTTCAGCAAGACGCTTGACCAACCGGACGAGGTCTTTATCGGGTACTACCAGACGGTCGAAGACTGGACGCGACTGCCAGCACCCGAACGCGATGGCGCTCCCGACCTCTACGCGCTCGCGAACCGAATCGACGTGACACACAAGCCCGTCAACCTCGGCAGCAGGCAACTCCCCGACGCGTACCTGTTGCAGGTGCTCGTCGTCGATGAGTCCGGAACGCCCGTGCCGAACGCACGGTTCCGGACCGTACACACGAGAGACGGCATCGGTTGGGGGTCTGGAACGCATACAACCAACCCTGACGGCCAACTCCAGTACGAAGACGCTCCAAACGCGGGCACGGAACTCGTCGGCAACGTCACCATCGAGATACAACCACCAAAGAACGACAACCGGTTCGTCGAAACCACCTACCGCCGAGAGATCGAGGTCACGAACCCACGGACAGAGACGTTTGTGCTGAACGAACTCTAGCCGGAGACTGAGCCACGTAGTAACCCCACGAGGGTCCATCTGTAACCGGGGTGATAAACGCGATTCACTGCCGGGGTGAAAGTGCTTCAACCCCAGACGAACCCATGAGGGATTGAAGCACCGCGACGTTCTCCTTCGTGAGCTCCAACGGGAACGGCTCCACAAGAGTGAAAGTCCGCGGGTCGGACCGTAGAACAGGCGAACAACGGACGGAGACGTTGCTAATAGATATCGGTCAGTGGGCCCGAACCGGTTCGGCAGCGCCGCGAGTTCGGCACCAGGCTGAACAAGAGGCTTTCAATCAGGGACTGAATCCTCAGCAGGTGTTCGGTATCGAGAGAGCTCACGACGTTGGGAGCTGTCCTCACTGTGGCGAACCCGTCGAACCTGCGGCGCTTCAGTAGAGATCGGAATTAGCGCGCTTGCTTTCTTTATCAGGCTCGGAAATCACGAACGGCAACAGCACTTAAGCCGTTTCCAAGAGCCTTGCAAAAACTTCGTCACGAATGTCAAACTTACTGTGGAAGTCGCTGGTTCGAGGGGCTTACAAAGCGGCTGGTCTCGACTCGCCGTACGCACAGACCGAATACGGCGTGAACTGGAGCAAGCAGCGCCGGAAGTGCCTCGAGCGGGACGACCACACCTGCCGGGTCTGTGGAACGAGTGCGGACGATCTCGGGCGTGAACTGTCGGTTCACCACATCACGCCGAGGTCCGAGTTCGACGGGACACCGCGGCGGATGAACGCGCTCGATAACCTCGTATCGCTCTGTCTGTCCTGTCACGGGACGTTCGAGAATCGATTCACGGACTGCTCGTCAGAGGAGTTCTCTCGGCGAGCTCGCGAACACCTCGATTGAACATGGTTGATATCACGAACCTGGACGTCCGATGTGCGTCCTGCGACAGCATCGTCTCCCCGAATGGGCCGAAGTACGACCAACATCTGAAAATTGCCGGCGCCCTCACGCTCGGGCTGGTGGGGTTCCTGACCGGTAGCGTCATCGGTATCGCGACAGCAGGCTTCGGGATGGCCGCGACACTCCCCCTCGGTGGGCTCGGGCTGTTCTTCGGCTACTTTGTCGGTGGATTCGCCGCACGCGCCCACGACGGCTACGACTGCCCCGACTGCGGCTCCGGTTTCGGAAGCTGGATACCGGGACGTTAATTCAGAACCACTTTCACTTTCACTGCGCCTGGCTCGCCCTGAAGTCTCCCCCTCGAAAAACGACAGACATGATTCAAAACGGACGCGCCCTCCGCCAGCAGCATGTCCCCAGTGAACTCGTACATCGCGAGGGCGAAGTGGACGCATTGACCGCGTCACTTGGCGGCGGCCCAAGCGGCATGACCGAGAACACAATCGTCACAGGCCCCTCCGGGGCGGGCAAAACCTCGACAACACGGTACGTCCTCAGGAAGCTCGAGGATGCACGCCTTGACGTTGAAACTGGATTCGTAGACTGCATCGGCGCCAACTCCTCCACCGGCGCCCTCGCAGGGCTGTTCAGAGACTCGGACCGGTCCGCACCGCTCGATCCGCGTGCCAACGCGCGGACTGTCCTGATCAATCGGCTCCGCGAGCTCGATGACGAGTTCGTCGCCGTCCTCGACGAGGCCGACGTCCTCGAGGACAAGCAAGTGATTCACGCACTGTATGGCCTGCCGAACGTGACGACGGTGCTCATCAGCGTCAATTACGACGATCTCCTCATCAACTGCGACACGCGCATCCAGAAACGCATCCGCACCTTCCAGCACGTCGAATTCGACCAGTATGGCGACGCCCAACTCGCAGACATCCTCACCAAACGCGCCAACGTCGGCCTCGTCCCCGGATCGATTGCAGAGGATACCATCTGGTATATGGCTGATCAGGCCGCCGGCGATGCCCGCCTTGCCATCACCATACTCCGCCTCGCAGCGAAACAATGTACGGACCGCCGCCAGGATGAAATCACGACCGACGTCGTCGACGACGTCGTGGAGAATGCGCGGAGTGAGATTGCGAGTCGGTACATCGAGAAGCTCAGCACACACCAACGCATCCTCTACGAGGTTATCAAACAGGAAGGCACAATCCAGGCCGGTGACCTCTACGCCCAATACCGTGAGCGTGCTTCAGACCCGATGGCCGAACGCACGCTACGGTCGTATCTCAACTCGATGGAACGCGAAGGCCTCATCGAACAACAGGGCGGTGGGCGGTACACCGAGTACGCACTCCCCGCCTGACCGACACAGAACCATCTGGCACCCAACTGGCTGCCACTTGATTCACCACGTTCAGGTTGTCTATCGAAGGCTCTCGAGGTGTGCGTGTGGAGGTTGATGCAAGTGGCATGCACGCGCTGCTGTTGAAGACCGACCCGTAGAAAGCGTGGGGGTATGCCTCGAGAAGCAGTGATTGAGACTTGGACTGGCGAAAAAGTGAACGTAAAGATGGCCCGCGGTCGCGAATACGACCATCGCGTCGAAATCTCTCACGAGGAGTTGAGCCTCCTCTATGGGGTTAACGAGACCTCGATGGGTGCGACTGCTGATTTCCTCGCCAAATACCGATTCGGCGAACTCGAAGCACTCTCCGGTGACGCCGACCGCCACCCAGACTGGGCCGACGCCGCCCTCCAAGAGCTGGACATCGGTGTGGTCCGAGCGTGACGATTACCCGTCTTCCTCGAGTTCAGAGACGTCCAGATTACCGGCGAGATACGCACGGCCGTGGTCTGAGATTTGGTAGATTCCAGCGTCTTCATCGTGATATTCGAGTAGACCGTGGTCGCGCAGCGTCAGGAGGTGCTTGCGGATTGCATCTTGACCCCAGTCTGTATTCGCCGCTACGACTCGCGGGGTCATACGGAGTTCTGAGGCTCCACCTTCGTTCGACAGTAGTTCGAGGATGTCTCTGTCAACTGGGGTCATCCACGATGCGAGACGGGGCCGCATTGGTACGCCCAGCGCGGGCAAGGGGTTTCAGCGTTTTCATGAGAAGGTTTTCGTACATGTATCGGACCATCCAATACACTATATTGTGCATAAAAACTAATAACCTTCCCATACACTCCACTGTGTACGGCGAGAGCTTGCACGTAGACCCTGCGCTCTCTGGGCGTGGGTCAGCACGAGAATTGCGGGCCCCGATGCTAGGACATCGGGCCCGCGTGGGCTCCGTCGAGATAGGCGACGCAGCCATGACCAACAATGCTAGCGCGGGAGAAAAACCTCCCGCACCGACCGACGCACAACCCACCAACCACACCACCGTCGCAGACGCCATCGAGGTCCACCAACTCCACGAGGTCACACCCTCGGGAATCGAGACGACCACGCGCCTGCTGATCGCGGATGGCGTTGACGCCGTCGTGGAACCAGTTGCGCATCAACTCCTCCACGCGTACGACATCGACGTTGAGGACCACGGAGTCGACGTCGTGGCGCTCGAACCCGATGGCGGCCACCACACGCGCTGGACGTACGGCCACCAGGTAGCCACCCGCGCCCAAGGCGGGGGTGATGGCGCGTGAGCGAGGATGCAGAGTTTGGGGTGACGGATGCGTGTCCGTTCTGTGATGCGGGCCCGGAAGCCCTCTACCGGCGCGGCCCCGGCTTCTCGAAATCCCAACGCTCGGTCGACCCCGACAAAGACTGGTACTGCCGGGACTGCCACCAGGCCTTCGACGACCCCACGCGGCGGCCGCGCGGCCATCCGGGTGGGTTCACCGAGGGGAGTCTCGCCCACCAGCTCGATCAGGCCGACCCCAGCGACCTCACCCCGGGTGACCAACGTTGACCCCCGAACCCGTCGACGTCCACGGCCACCGCCTCCGGCCAGGCACCACCCTCGCCCACGACCGCCTCGGCCCCATCCAAATCACGACCGTTACCATGGGTGCCGACGGCGACCCCAGGATCGAAGTCCACCCCATCAACAGGCCAGCCAGGGAGTGGTTCGTCTTCACCCTCTCCGGCCTCCGCACCACCTGGGGCAACACCATCACCCCCACCACCAACCACACCGACACTACCGCAATCGAGCGGGTCCGGAATCCGGTCCAGACGGATGGTGGGCGTGTGATCGACGATGAGCACGAGTGCACTGCACGTATCGACCAGCAGACCGACACTGAGCGCTGCCAGCTCTGCGGCGCCCTTCTCACCCAATGACCGACACCACGCCTCCCACGACCTCGCAGTCCAACCAGCCCACCACCACCACTACAAGTGAACCCCAGTTGCGGTTCGACAACCTCAGCGGGTTCCAACGCGACATCCTCCGCACCCTCTATGCACTCCAGGCTACCCACCCACAGGCCAGCGAACCCGCCACCAGCATCCGCGAACACCTGCGGGCCTACCCCCACTACACCGACGACGAACCCTCCTCCAGTCGCTTCTACCCCACCACCCTCCGCCTCAACGACCGCGGCTGGATTCATATCCAACCCGACCTCGAAGACGCCCGCCGCCGCCACTACCACCTCACAAAGACCGCCACCACCCTCCTCGACGCCATCACCAGCGCCGAACCCAACCACCCCAACACCTCACAGCCAGCACCCCACGCAGACCCCGACACCAACGGAGGTGACCCCCAATGACCGACCACTCGGACCTCGAAGCGCGACTCGACGCGCTCGAAACCCAACATGAAGAGCGCATCGCAGAACTCGAAACCCAAGTCGCAGACCTCGAAGAGCAAGTGTCCACCCTTGAGGGAGAGGTAGACGAGCGTGAACAGGAGGTTGAAGAGTTAGCGGCGGCGCGGGATCGAGAACAGCGGAAACGGCGGGGTCTCGAACACACCATCGCACACGTCGAACGCGCCCTCGCCGATTGCCTAGACTTTCTACAGACCGACGTCTGGGACCTAGAGGACATCGTCTACGGCGACCTCGACGGCGCCACCGCCGACGCCCACGTCCGCAACGACGGCGACGTCTTCACGCGCATCAACAAGCTCGAAACGTGCGTCGAAGAAGTCGCCCACGGCGAAGTCGACGCCGCCAAACTCGCCGCCCAACAAGCCAGCCCCGCAATCGACGACCTCACGCCCCTCCACCAACTCTACACCACCGCCACCAACCTCGAACCCCACCAACACGACCTCACCGCAAACCAAGAAATCGCCGCCCGACTCTTCCCACACCTCGCCCAATACGCCACCCCACACGGCGACGAACTCCACCTCACCTCCAACAAACTCCGCGACGTCATCGAACGCGAAATCGCCACCCCAGAACTCGCCAAACGCCTCGACGTCCGCCACCCCAACCGGAACACCATCCGGCGCGTCATGGAGTTCATCGGCCGGTTCGGCAAAGACCTCCTCGAGTTCGCCCCCGCCAGCTCTGATGACCGGCGGAACGATCGGAATCTCGTAATCATCGACCGCGACAGCTGGCGCGACTACACCCAACAGTTCACCGACTGCGGTGACGGCTCTATGGTGACCGCCGGTGGCGGGGGTGGTGGCGAGAGCCAGCAGGTCCTCACGGACGGGGGTGACGTTACGCTGTCGTAACAGGGTGCAGCCGATGGCCGTAACACACCGCCGTGGGCGATAGCCCCCACATCCCATCCAGACCACAGCTTCCATCGACACCGCGACTGTAAACTGCAGTCGACTAGCGTCGGGTCCGTGGACTCGTCCAAGACTCGTCCGGGTTTGGACGAGACCCTGGCGGCTATTGGAATGTTACGGCCCAACCAGCGGCCACGTTACGACAGCGTAACGCCGCATCCCACCCCACACCTGATGACGCCAGCCCACCGATCGAACAAGTCCGCTAGCTGGTTCTTCATCGTCTCCCGGCAACCAGTCGGATTCAAGACTGGAGCATCCTCAACTCGAGCATCTCGCCACGTCACACTCGACCGATCCACACCATCACTTCAGGGATGGATCGGCGACAATGGCTGTGAGTCTTCGAAGTGCAATACGTGGTGGGCGAAAAGAATAATTACTCGTTGTCTGAATGGACTACCTAGAATTTGTAAGATGATGCTCGATCGAAAGCGAGTGGGGCTTGTGGTGCTATGTTTTGCCCTCATGCTGTCTGTGACAGTTGTTTCTGCGGAATTGAGCACTAGTTCCAGCACCAGTTATGAGGGAGGGCAGGAAGCAAATGACCAAGCAATCACGGTGACGTATACGTTTTCGCCGGATGGCAGTAAGATCTCCAACGTGGTGATTAATTTCAGGGCTCAACAACGAACGCTCTTACAAGGCGGGACGTTCAGTTATACGGTCCAACCTGGGGCAGCAGAAATCAACGTGACCAATGCGGGAAGAGGGGAGTTTCGAATTGATGAGCTTGGTAAGAACGAGGAGATAACGTTCACGTATACGGTGTACCCGAAGAATATCAAGCAGGAGTCCATCGAGGCTTCGAGCGTGGATATCCAGTATGTTCAAAACGGACAGGAGCTCACTCACGAGGAAACGATCACCGCTAATCTCTCCTCTTCTCCGTGGTACCAGCTGCAGGAAAAACAAGATCAGCTAGAGAGTGAGCAGAGCGGGCAAGCTGTGAGTTTGGGTATTTTCGCGGGGGCGCTGGGATTCGGGGTTTTGGGCCTCATTGCAGCTGGGGTGTCTTACCGGCGTATCGGTTCGCGAGTGCAGGATGAGCACGACACGTTCTCGAAAGAGTTGGAGCGGGTAAAGAGCAGAATCGACTCTCCGGGTGCGGAACGCAAAATTCAGGATTTGATCGATAAATATCAGTCGGACGGTGGGGCCCCCGGGCCAACACCTGCGGGAGACCAATCTGGTGGGAGTTCGATTGATGATGATGATGAGGATGATGATGGTGGCCTTGAGCCACCCTCGGTGTAGGGATTGAGTGAGGGGTGACTGCCTTGAGGGCGTCTTCGTAATCGTGTTGGTTATACGTGGGTAGTATGAGCGGGTCCGGGGCCCGAATGTTTATGTGAAAAAGCTACAACGTGTTTGCCATGACGACGAACCCTACGATTGTAATTGGTGTCGGCAGAGGAGGGTGCAGGATGGCTACGCAGATTCATGACTTTGTCACGAGTGAAGAGAAGAACGCAAAGTTCGAATTCATAGGGATTGATACCAAAAACGACGACCTGAAAGAATATACAAATAACGACATGAATAGAATCGCCCTGGATACCCCGTCGAGTATCTGGGGAGCTCAGAAAGAAGAATACTCATATCTACACTCGGATTACGAACTCGAACCTACAGGGGGCGCAAAACGCCAACGGCCGGTCTCTCGCTACTACATCGATAATATCCAAAACTTCGAGAATGTCTACAGCCGCCTAAGCACTATCATCTCCGAGTTCGTCGATGAACGAGGAAATGACTTCGACGAAGAAGAAATGGACGGAGCCAACGTGTGGCTCGTCAACGCATTAGGAGGCGGAACCGGGAGTGGCACCTTCCCGTTATTAAGCTTCATGCTGCGGAATATTCTGGACGAAATCGATGAAGCATTCTTCGTGGGTGGCGTCGGATCACTCCCCTCGCTAGGTGACGAAGATCTCACTCTCGGGACGGAAGGGAACGCAAACTACTATGCGAACGCGTACGCCGCCCTCAGGGACCTGATGTACATCGTAGACTACGACGACGCTGGTAATTACCCAATCTCAATCCCCATTGAAGCTGACGTCGGTCCCAGTGAATTCACTGTCGAAGAGTCTCCCTTTGACTTCTACTCCCTCCTCGCGTTCCGGGAAGGTGAAATGAGTCAAGACTACCGAGAACAGATGAACAACACCGTCGCGACACTCATCTGCCTGTTCTCGGAGATGGGAGGGATCGAGAACTTCCAGAACGATCCAAACATCCCCGATTCGATACTGCACTCCATCGACGGTGGCATCTTGGAAGTGCCAGTACGGGATCTCGATAAACTGCTCGATATCAAAGATCGCCAGGACGCACTCGAGGTGGAACTCGATTCAGTTGCGGATGAATTAGAGGCATACCGTGAGGACAGAGACTATCTCCAAGATGTAGTCGACCTCCACACCGGCGAAATCCCCGAAGAGAGTTCACCTGTCGAGGAGAAAATAGTGCGAACGGCTCGTAGTCGAGCACAGTCCCTTGACCTCGAGTACTTTGACGAAGAAACGCTGATAGAGGAACGCAACCGGTGCCGGGAGCAAATCCCCGATTTGAATCGGAATTTCGAGATGGACAGTGTCGGCGATTATCTGTTCTATAATGAACTGGCGGAGATCATTAGAACAAAGATTCGTGAACATTCGTTCGAGGAGGAGATTGAGAACGAGTGGAGCCAATACAGAGGGAAAATCAGTGATGCTGACCGACTTGACGAGATGGATGCGCGCGCGAAGTGGGAAGACGGCCTCCAGCGGTTTTACGCGAACTGGGAAGACACGCTTCGTGAAAAGTACGAGAATCTTGGAGGACATCGCCTATTTAAGAAACGGGAAATCAGTGAGACACTCGACCAAGTTGAGTCCCGGAATACGCAGCTTGGCGGACTCTATAATACATATCGACAATTAGATGATGCGAAGGAAGTTGTCGAAGCCCGGCGCAAAGAGTGTCGGGAAACGCTGTTGGAAACGACCAGTGAGTATACTGACCACCTCGAGAGTCTAGAGCAGGAGCAGCTGGAACTTGAAACGGAACAGGCCCAGTATGAGAATCAGCGAACTTCCATCGAGAATCGGTTGAGCGACTTCTCCAAGTCTCAACATACGACGTTGCCGTTCACGAACTTCGAGACGTTCAATCGTCGGATGATCGAGGAAGCGGATAGTATCCAGTACTTCATCGACCGAGGTGTCGTGACCGAGTCACAAGTCGCACACGCGCTGAATTACCTCATTGACTCGCTCGAGGAACCAGTCCAAGACTTGGAGACGTACAATAAAACGGTCAATGTCTTTGATTACCTCGGAGTGATTGCGACGCGTGAGAACCAGAGTCTGATGGATCTGGACGCCGAGAATCGCCAGAAGCTCTCAGGGCAAGTGGACTCTTTCAACTGGGTTCGGTATGAGAATCTTCGAAATCAGTTCGTCATCCGTCTGGTGTCGATGTACGGTAGAATAGCGCTGGAGAACACGAGTGAGTATCAGACCTTACACGAACACTATATGGCCGAGTCGGAGTCCGTCAAAGACTTGCTGAATATCGATGAGGATGAGGATTATATGCCGAAGAAGTTCGCATATCCCGAATTCCACGAAGAAGATACGAGAGTCCAGACGTATTTCGGATTAGCGGATAATATTGCAACACTCAATGAAGATTCTGAATAGCCTCTAACGAAGGGCGTTGTGACTCGATAACGCCCGCAGTGCAAGCTTCTGGATTGCCGGTTCTTCTGGATTGCTTTCGATTGAGACTCGGGATTTGGTGGACGTCTCATCGAACATTGTGTGGGAAATATCTAAGAGACTTGGATAGAATACGTCAAGTAGACAACGGGCCTCTGAATGTATGAAGGACAACTCAAGCGATACATCTCGGGTCACTTTGACGGAGATGGTTCAGGATTTAATGGAACAGCGGGAGCAACATTCGGAAGAATGGCTCCGGGAGCAACTTGCAGTCCTAGATGATGAACGACGTGAAAACCACGGCTCAGTCTTCTCGGACCTGTTTGGTGAGGATGGCTTCCCCGACGATATAGACATAACCATAACGCCGCCAGGCACGACCAAGAACAGGGAGTACGATGCCGACTGGGACCCGTCATTCCAAGGGTGGTCAGGCTGCTCGAAACCAAAGCGCTCCAACCAGGAGGGAGGCTTTCTTAGGCGGTTCACGTGGCAGTTCCGAGGTGACTATGAAACGTGGGAGATGGAGGTCCCCGGTCATTTGTTCGAATACTATACAGAGCGTACACGGACACGGAATTTCGGGACCTACATTGGAGACCCGTTCGATAAGCCGTTTCTTTCCCAGCTCGCGAACCGGATTCGGTCATTCGGAGAGAAAGTTGGGCTCAGTCAGCGGGAACAGATAAACGCAGCAATGCGCTTTGTCCAAAGTCTTGAATACACACCTGACGACGTGACGATGGGGCAGATGGAATACCCGAAATATCCCATCGAGACGCTTGTCCATGATGGCGGTGACTGCGAAGACACGTCGATTCTACTCGGTGGGATCCTTCGAGAGCTCGGCTGTGAGGTCGCTCTTTTAGTCCTCCCGAACCACCATCATATGATGCTCGGTGTTGCGCCGTCCATTGACGCGGATGGCGCTTACTTTGAGCACAACGGAACGAAGTACTACACCCTCGAAGCGACGGGCCATGGTTGGGACCTTGGTGAGATGCCTAGACAGTATCAGAATGCCTCAGCACAGGTCTATCCCGTTGGGAAAGACCCAATACTGGTACATGAGTGGGAAGCAACGCCACAGTCAGATGGCTCGGTTGAGGTCTCAGTGCATGTCGCGAACTTCGGTGATGCCCCAGCGGAGAATCTGGATGTCATCGTCGAGTTTCAGGATGATGATGACACGATGCTCGCCCGAGAAAGGCTAGCAGGTGATGTGGAACTCCTCCAATCGAATACGAAACAGTTGGATTCACAGGTGCTGCTTCCAGATGACCGGCGAATCCAGGGCCGTTGCGTTCTTTCCATTGGCTATCTCCCCCACGATGTGAGTTCGAGCGAGTTTCACGGATAAGCCAGGGGGAAAAGTAAACATGTATGGTGGCCAATATACGGTTGAACGTTCATGGCTGACGACTACGAAGGTGGTCAAGAAGGGAGTGAGAATGATGAACAGGACACCCAATCATCACGGAGCGATAGCCAACCAAGGGGAAGAACCATCCCATCCGATCAGGGGGACGGATCGGATCAGGAGAATGGCGACCCAGCAGTGAGCGGTGATGGTCCGGTAGAGAACGCTCAAACCGGGAATGAGAGTGAGCAGTCGGAAAGCCCTGATGGACCGGGTGAGGTGGACAGTTCCGAAAAGGGCCAGCAAACAGCTGCCGGTTCGGATGAGTCAGCAGTCACCGAATCCGATGGGCAGAGAACTCATGCCGACATGGAACCGGAGGCCGAAGATGGTGAAGATTCAGATGATGATACCGAGGTAGAGGATCTACGGGAGGCCCTTTCTCAGACCCAAAATAGGATAACTAAGCTCGAAACCGAGTTGGAGGATTACGAACGAAGAAATGAACACGAGCATGAGGAACTCCGGAAATACACTGTTGAGGAACTCGCAAGTAATATGTTACGGGTCAAGGATATGTTGGGCGATTCGATCGAGATGGAATCTCTTGAGCCGGATACTGAGGAGCGTCTGCGGATGGTCAAGAAACAATTCGATAAGGTCCTCACATCGGGTCGAATCGAACGGATAGAACCAGAAGAGAGTGACGAGTTCGATGACCGACTGCATCGCATGATGGAGAAGGTTTCGACCAGCGAGTACGAATCAGAGCAGATTACTAAAGTGTTGGAAGTCGGCTACAAGACAAATGATCGGGTCATTCGGCCAGCACGGGTTGCGGTTGCAAAGTAGCCACGCAAGCGGTTCACCCCGGTGAATAGCGTGAACTGGGCAGGACGGACTTAGATTCGAATTTACTTCAGAAGCCAGCGGAACAGGAGTGGGGTTAGAGGTCGAAGTCCCCGTTCACAGTCTCGCCGCTTTCCTGGTCGATGGCTTCGACATGAAGAATGCCGTCTTTGTCTATGTCGTAGGTGACTTCGATTCTCGGGACACCAGCGGGGCGTGGCGGGATGTCGCTCAGGGTCACCTCACCAATTTGTTTGTTTTCACGTGCTGTATTGCTCTCGCCTTGGAAGACTCCGACTGGGACTCTGGTCTGATCGTCTCTGGTTGTAGTGTACAGCCCGATTCCAGTGGCATCTTCTATGCTGGTCCCTTGCTCGATGATGACGTCCATGCTCCCGTCTTTGAGTTCGGTGCCCAGCGAGTGGGAGATGATGTCTGTAATGGATGGCCCGGTTGGGGTTATACTGTCTCCATCGTCGCTGTCGCTACCACTGTGAGCTTTTGCTTGGTGTGCCTTGCGCTCGTCTTTTGTGTCGAACGTCTCGTCACAGTTTGTGCATTCGAATTTATCTGAATCTTCCTCCGTGTGGACCTCGTCGTAGTGTTCGTTGAGTTTCAGCAGGGCGTCGAACTCTTTCCCACAGGTTCGGCAGCGGTAACCGGTTTCTATCTCACGTTGTGCGTATACTGCTGCCCCTTGGGCGACAATCTTGTCGGGATCTATGGTCTTGGTAGGTTCAAGCCCAACGAATTCCTCGAGGCGGTCCTGTATCGCCGGCATCATTGTGGACCCTCCAACGAGGAGTACGTTGTCGATGTCGTCGGTGGTGAGTTCGGCTTTCTCGAGGGCTTTTTGAATCGGATCTATGGCTCGGTCACGGAGGTCAGCAGTGATGTCCTCGAAGGTGTCTCGTGTGACCGTTTCCTCGATTGTAACGATTTCACCTTCGATTTGTCCGAGGAACGGTGCCATCGCTTCGGCTTCTGTGTCGCTTGAAAGTTCGATTTTGGTTTGTTCTGCTTCTGTACGGAGATTGGCCGAAATCTCGGTATCGTCACGGATATCGACTCCGTGTTCATCTTCGTACCGTTCTGCTAATAACTCCATCAGCGCCCGGTCGAAGTCAGCGCCACCAAGGTTGTTGTCGCCGTCCGTTGCAAGTACTTTAAACTCGTCGTCGGCGACATCGATGATGGAGATGTCGAGTGTTCCACCTCCAAAGTCGTATACGAGTAAAGTTTCGTCGAGGTCTTTGCCGTTTCCGTATGCGAGTGCTGCAGCGGTCGGCTCGTTCAGCAGATGAGTTTCGTCGAACCCAGCGTTCTCGGCGGCTGTCTTCGTAGCGGCTGTCTGGTTGATCGTGAAGTAGGCAGGCACGGTGACGACTGCCTCAGAAACATCGTCTTCGAGATACTCCTCGGCATCGCGCTTTAGCTTCTGGAGGATTTCAGTCGACACCTCGGGCGGCGTGAAATCTTTCCCCTGGATCTTCTCAGTGTAATCTTCCTCACCCATGTGCCGCTTGATTTCTCTGATTACCTGATCGGGTTCAGCGGGTTCCCGAGAAATTGCTCGCCGTCCAACGAGGGCGTCACCATCCTCGTCGTAGTGAACGACAGAGGGCGTTAGTCGATTCCCTTCATTGTTTGAGAGCATTTGGGGGTCTCCGGCCTCAACGATTGCCATCCCACTGTTTGTCGTACCCAAATCGATTCCGAGAATTTTTTCACTCGCCATTATACTGGTACCACGGGGAACATGTTGAATAACTTTATGGTAGTCAAAGCGTTCACAGATTCATCTGCCAACCGAAACAGATGCCATGCCTATTCGTCTTCGCCGAGTTTCGACTTACCCACTCTGATTAGTCCACCGTCTTGTTCCGACTCAGTAAGCCTTTCTTCTAACTGCTCTGCGGTGTCCTTCCAGCCTTTGTCTTTGATCTTGTCTATCTCTGTAGTTACGGCTGCCTTCGAGACTTCAGAATCCTGAATGTCGCTGGTTACCTTGGCCGTTGCTCTTGTTTTCTCAATATCCGCTCGTTG
Source organism: Halorubellus salinus (assembly GCF_020567525.1). Classification (GTDB taxonomy): domain Archaea; phylum Halobacteriota; class Halobacteria; order Halobacteriales; family Natrialbaceae; genus Halorubellus; species Halorubellus salinus. The sequence continues at coordinate 69,468 of NZ_JAJCVI010000007.1, read as the reverse complement.
AAGTCCAGCTTCTTCAGCGTAGTCGATTTCAACGTCCGTCTCACCAAGGACGTTGCCCAATGAATCTAGAACTCGCAACGTAGCGAGTTCCTCGGTATACCCGGCAGTACGAGGTTGTCCGAGTACCTCAAACGTGAGTCGGTGTGGATGGGATACTTGCAGTTCAGGTAAACTCAGAGTCGGTGGTGAAGGATCTCTATTGATATCACGTCGTTCCGTTTTTGGCGCGTCGAAGAGTGCTGGGGCGTCGTTAATGATGAACCCCTGGGTGGGTGCAATCTCTAGCTTTGGATTCGGTGCGATAACGCTGTCCGTTTCCCTGACGGTTTGTTTGATGAACTGGTCGATGGCATCTTCTGAAAGGTCAACAGGCGTGCCACCGGAAGCGTTCGCTAAGGCCAACATGACTTCTTCATCATATCCGCCACCGATGCCAGCGGCGATGATTGAGAGGCCTTCATCATCGAACTCTGCAGCAAGGTTCCTGTAGGTCGAAGCGTCATATCGATCCTGGCCATCAGAGAGGAGGATTATTCGTTTCACTGCCCCTGCTTCCATTGGGGCTTCTTTTACTAGTTGCTCTCGGGCTTTCTCCAGTCCTTTGTATATGTCTGTTCCACCAGTTGCTTCAATGGAATCAATGTCTTTTGTAACGTCCTTCTGGTCTGCTGTCCCCCACTGAGTCATAGGGAGTACCATCTGAAGCTCAGAGTCGAAACCAACGACGCTCACATAATCATCGTCGGTCAACTCTTTCAGGGCCTGCTTTGCTCCTGATTTAGCATTTTCCAGTTTCGTTCCAAACATCGACATACTGGTATCTATTAACAACGTCACGTGGCGGGTCGTGGGCTGCGTCTTGGATTGCGGAGTGAGCGTAACTTCGACAGTCGTAGTTCCTCCCGACGTGGGAAGCGACCGACTGACTTCACCATCAATCTCGATAGTCATGTATGATGATTAACTCGTCCCCCATGCTGATAATTGTTGGTGGCTGATGCACTCTTACCGCAAGGATGGTGAGGTTGACATCCTCCCCGCCCTGAAAGGCGAGGTTTTAGCCTTGAAACGTCCATAAAGAAACCGTATTTGCAGCAACTAATACAGGGAGGCAATGCGATGCTATTAATACGATTGCCGGGTTTCGTCGCTGTTAGTAGAATATGAGGCCGGGTCATGGCTTGCGGAAATTCTTCGATGGTGGGCGGATACTGGTGGATTCAGTTCTTCCGGTTGATTCGAATCCTGTTCCACCAGGATGGACGCACGTTACCAAGGTCGATCCCGAAGAGGAAAAGCGATTTCCGCTCCTGTTTCCAGTGTATTTGGCGTACACAGACGCGATTTCAGTCGGTGGATCGAGCGATGTGACCGATGTGAATACCGAGGAAACCTTTGAGTTACTCAATTTTGTGCAAACGCCTACACTTCACGAACCGAGTGATGCGAGTCACGTTACTCGGAAAACACATGAAGAGGCTGATTTTCTCGCGATTCCAGAGGTGCTGAATGGGGGTTCGGATGGGTTGGTAGGAACTCTCGGTGTCGGCATCGAATACTTGCGTGAGGACCTCATCCCCGAGCAAATTGAGGCCGAACTTCCTTCTTGGCTTGTCGCGTTGGTTGGTGATTCGTTAGCGGAGTTTCTGGTCTCATGGCTCCTCGAAGAGGCTGTGTTCGAAGCGTACGTAATTCAGAATCCAGAGAGTGCTGCGGCGAGACGGGGTGGTGTTTCGGAAGATGATGTATTGAATACCAGAGAGGCAAAACAAAGGGGTCTGGCTGCGGACCGGCATCTCAAGAGCGAAATCCTCTATATCGAATATTCTGGAATGTATGGCGGCGACGAAGCGATGGAAATTTTGGAATCAGTAGCCGGTGAGCTCTCTAGATCTCAGGTTTGGTATGGCGGTGGGATTGACTCTGGGAAGAAGGCAAACTGTATGCTTGAGGCTGGTGCCGATGCTGTCGTGGTCGGGGATATTTTCCATCGAATCGCTGAGGAGGAAGCGTCCATCTGTGATCAAGCATTCGATGCTCTAGACTCAGGTGAGTCAGTCGAAGAGATCAGAGCATGGATTCAAGACTCAGTTGAGGTTGAAGGGACCAGTGCGGAGAAATTCCTCTCGACCATTCCGTCAGTCTCAAACCCGGAGGAAGAGGCATGCGAGATTCTTTCGGCAACGGTCGCCCTGTCGCTGTATCTGGGGGAGGAATTGGATGAGACGGTATCTGAGAGTGAGGTTCGTGAGGTTATTGAAGAGTTTGTGAGGACGATGGGGGGGCAGTGGTGGCATAAGTTCGCCGAGGTCTTCCCAGGGGTGGAGTCGCAGGCAAGGAGATATCTGGAGAATATTGTCCTCTCAGTGCCTGATGGGTCTACTTCGGATGAAGTTCCTGTCCAGCATCTCGGTTGGGAACAGCTGAGGAATTCTGATGTGGATTGAGCTGCGATTGCTGAGTGAGTCGTTGAAGTCCTAGTTGTATTGATGGAATCTTATTCAGATCGGTAGACTGCTTAGTGTCAGGAATACGGTTATGATATTTGTCAGGACGACCGTCTGAATCTGTCTGCTATCCAGTGGCCATACTGGGGACGACAGTAGTTCCTCATATCCCTCTCTGTCTTCTAGCGCGCCGATTGGCAGTGTGTGTTGAACCGGTTTTTCGTGCCGCTTCTCCGATTGTCTCCTAAGTATCAGTTCTTCTTTGTCTCGTGCCATTTTGAGATGTACTGTCCAGAACGTATAGTAGAGCCATGCAGCCGACACCACTACGTACAAGACGATAGGACCCATGAAGTCGACAAGCCAGAGTACAGCGTTGCTTTCATTGAGCGCTGAAAACCCGCCTGCTGGCAGTGCGCGGACTCCTTGGACAAACAAGCGATACACGTAGTAGAGTCCCGCGACGATCACGAGTACGTTTACCTGCATCGCAGCTCTTCCGAAATCCCGGAACCCCCCGTGACCGTCCGGGTGGAATGGCTGATACTCCAATTTGATTGTGTTACCCTTTGACTCATATCGGTCTTCAAATAGCATGTTTAGTTCTCGGATGAAGATGAGGAATTGGAATACTCCTATCATCACGATGGTGTCGAAGAACACGTTACAGATGAGAGCAATCGTTGAGTTCAACTGGTGGGGACCGGACTGGAAATGCCAGAAAACCATGAGTTGAACGGTGAATGCAGCACCGAAGATATAGGAAAGCGGGATCCTGAGAAAGGTCCGATTGATCTTTTTTCCGATAGTACCTAAGAAGACATCGTTGTATTTGTCCTCATCGCCTACAATATTTTTCGCCCCAAAGTTTTCGATCATATTCTCAAACCGAATCAGCAAGTCGTACGCAATCAGCCCCGAAATGTATGCGGCAAATAAAAAGCCTGAACCGAAAACAACGTTTGCAGGGATTTCGGCCGGTGACTCACTCTGCCAGACTAGAAACAGCGAAAAGCCAACTCCTGAAAGAAGAAAGCCAAACAGACTATAGATGACTACGGGTTTGAGAAGATCACCGTATCCGTCGATAATCTCCGCGCGAGTTGCAGTTGCAAGTAATATACCCCAGACAACCAACAGCCCCACAAGCCAGGGTACTACTTCCAGAGTAAACTGTGGAAGATATGCCCAGACAGGATTCACCTGCGGCTCTACCAACGGTATGGCCAAATACAGTGCAGTCATCACCACCATTGTCAACGGCCAGTGCTGCAAGATGGTCCGGACAGGTGGTGAAATGATCCGAAGGTCTCCCTCGGACCGTTCGTGATTATAGAAGCTCTCGAGAGGCGAGAGTGAGCAGAATTGATGGAAAGCCAGTGAAGAGGGGCGGTCTACTTTTGCCGTGTTCGAATCACCCCGTACATACGTATTGATAGGCTCTTCTTCTGTGGGGGAGGTGTCAGATTCACCAGCAGACTCCTCATCAGCCATTACATTCGGGTTATGACCACCCCTCTTAAAAAAAGGGTGGGATACGGTCACAATTAGAATGCAGAGCCGGTCAGCAGCAGATGACCTGCAACGTACCCCCCAACAAACACTGCGGCTGCTACCAGCAACCTCACAAACGAGTCTACCACAAGCGCATGAATTCCAAGCGGAAACGCAAGCGCCATCACAACCACAAGCGCGACCACGCTCACTTGTTTCACTGTAGAATCAGGCACATCAGGGGAATCACCTACACCTGGCTCATCCACAAATCGACCAGTTTCACCGTGATGCGCAAGGAGATACCCCGCCCAAGAAACGCTGACAGGAACCAACACTCTGAGATAACTCCATTGCTGAGCGGCCCCCCACACAGCTACTGCCAGCGCCCCAATGGCGATAATCAGGCCTACCAACAGTTCCGGGAGAGAGTTTCGTTCAGGCATTACAACACCTCATCATTAGCTGCTTTATGACCTACGATGTACCCAAGAACAACGGAGACGCCAGACAGAAGCATCGGTTGAATCGACTGCGTATGTACCGCCTCACCCATCAGAACGAACCCGTAAGCTGACAGGCATACAGAGATAAGCAGGCCCAAGCCAGTTTTCGAAACCGTGCCTAAATTCTTCTCGCGAATCTCAGCCGGCGCCCTATCTGGCCATCCGTAAGTTCCATACTGCATGACGCGATATCCGGCTACAAATAACCCAAACCCGAGGATAACCCACACTAACTCCATTCGGAACGCGTATACACCGACGAGTGTCATGCCAATACTGATGACCGCACTTCCGAATCCAGTCCACCAAATTTCGGATATTCCCATTTGTTCTTCTACCTGTCTGGAATCGGTAAGTATAATAAGGCTACGAAACACCATGGGCCATGACTGAGAATCTCGAAGTCGCAGCATTCACCGATACCTACCTACCGACTGTCAACGGGGTCACTTACACTGTTTCAGAGTGGGCGGACCGCTGGAACGAAGAACTCGGCCAGATGAATATCGTCTATCCAGACAGCAACCACTCCCCCAACTCACACGAATTTCCAGTCCCAAGTGCTCCATTCCCGTTCTACCCTGGCTACAGGGCAGCTGTTCCGTGGATTCCAGAAGAGGTCCGAAACGCTGATATCGTCCATAGTCACAGCATGTTTTCGGTCGGTATTGCAGGGTGGGTGCTGGCTCAGGCGCTAGACGTACCATTTGTCGTGTCATACCACACCCCCATGCAGGAGTACGCAGACTACGTGGTGCCTACAGAGATTGGCGCCTCGTTATTTGGCTCAGGCGTCTCCTATTATGAAGCCAAAACAATAGAGGCGGCTGATCTCGTTTTAGCCCCCTCACCAGAAACAAAACGGGAGCTAAGCTCTCGCATAGACGGTTCAATCCCGATTCGGGTTCTTTCAAACGGCGTGAATCTCGATCACTTCGCAGAAGTCGACACTAGCGATTTCAAACAACGGTACGACCTGTCGGGAACGCTCATCGGGTATACTGGTCGGCACGGATACGAAAAACGACTAGAAGACCTGATCAAAGCCGCAGAACGTCTTGAGGAGTCTGTCACAGTCGTGTTTGGTGGCGACGGACCTGCGCGCGAAGAACTTTCACGAGTTGGTGACCAGGCGGATGTTGACGTTCGGTTCTTAGGGCTTCTAGAGAGAGATGAGCTACCAGAGTTTTATTCCGCGCTGGATATCTTTGGATTCCCAAGCCCAGTAGAAACAGAGGGAATCGTCGGCATGGAAGCTATCGCTTGTGGCACACCTGTCGTCGGAGCCGATGCGGGGGCACTGCAGTCCACGATTCAGGACGGTGTGACTGGATACCGCTACGAAGCACGCTCCATTCCCGCCATGACAAATGCCCTGGAGGACGCTTTAGAGGATCACGATACGTTACGTGATGGGTGTCTGGAGTTCCGTAACCAGTTCTCTGTTTCTTCGACCATCCAGAGATTGCGTAGCCACTATATTGACCTCCTGTGAGCAAGAGGCGCGATGGGGTGAACCAATTCCGGGGGGGCAAAGATTCTCAAGGTCGTACCGAAGGTAAAGCTCGGGGCAGAAGGCTGAAAGCCCTGGTATGGGTGCTGGGTCAGAGTCAATAACTATACAACTGTGGATAGGGTAGCCTGAAGAAATGAGTCGAGAGGCAGAATCTGAGTCTGGTGGTCCTGTTCGTGCTGTATCGAGACGACTGGCAGATGTGGATCTGTTTCCAGTGGCGTTCCAGGCAGTTCTGAAGTTTTATGCTCGGAGTGGTACGTTTGATAGAGACGCGATTCGTATACGGAATCTGGCTGAAGATACGCTGGAAGGGTTTCTGGAAGACTGCTATAGGGCTATTGAGCGAGAGATCGAGAAGGAGATGGGTTTCGAAGAGGTATCGTTTACGTATGATACCAAGCTGACGCTGCCGGTTGAACTAACAATTGGGTATCTGTATCGACGTGCGATCCAGAACTCACCGGATAGCTTCAATCCAGTCACTGGGGATGTCCGGACACCAATTATGGAGTATTTCCGGATCCCGTATGACAAAAAACATGAGCGACGGCGGGAGGAACGCTTTCGTGCGGCTTCTGAGGATGAACTGCAGCTGGTTCGTGATACGAAGGCAATTTCTCGGTTATGCACTGAAGCGCTTCTCGATGGTGACATGCAGGACGCAATCAACGATGACGAGTTTGAGGATTTCGTTCTGAATCGTGACCTCAATCCGCAGCAACGAGAGGCGGTTGCCGGAATCGCCCAACACACATTGCACGAACGCGTTACAGACCTGTTTGAGGAGTTTTCTCCACAAGTGCAAGAACAGTATGACTGGGCCGTAGACGCATCTGAACGACATCAGAATCAGGACGCCCACTTTCGGGATCTGTTCACAGGGGCAAGAGAGGGTGAGGAAGAAGCAATCGAAGCGATCGAAGCAGAGTACAAGCACGCATCATTCGATGACCCACCCGAGATGTTGACCGAAGCAGAGCAATCTCTCCCCTACTGTAAAACACAGTATGAACGTGTGGGTGTGATTTACGATGGGATGATTGAGATGTACCGCGCCAGCGGAATTTCGATTGATGATTCGTTCAAACGGGCGGTTGTGCTCGCTATTATCGGCGCACAAATCTGGCTGGACGATATCGACGACTATCCTCAGGACACGAACCAGGGGCAGCTCACTCCTGTTACGGCAGAATACATGCTTCATGACTCTGAGCGGGATGCTTATGACGCAATTGTTTCAATCACCGAAGAGTACCTTGAGCGGGCAAGTTCGTACGCAATTGAGTCAGATTCGTTGATGACCGGGATTGCAATCGAGTATATTCACCGCTCTGGGAATCCAGCAGTTCTGCCAACAGGTCGCCCCTAAGGGGGTATCCTATAGCCGAAGACGTGACCGATGTCCAATACGCTCCACGAGTCGTTCGACAACGTCAAAGGCGAATTGGGCGGCAACGGACCCGCTACGGTCGACCTAGAGACGACACTGTTCCCCCAGCCGCTCACACCCTGGGTCGATAGTGCGAGCATTGACCCACCCCCTCCAGATACCAGAACTCTCGTAGTATGAACCCTCAAACCCGCACCCCGGTGATGACCCGTCCCGGGACAGTAACGCGTTCCGTGCGTACCTATTCGAAGATCAGGACTTCGAGCAACTCCCCTACTACGAAATACCCCAGTACGGGGAGCGTCACAGATTGTTCGAGGACGTCATCATGGAACTGTTCGAGAGCGATGCGGACGCGGAGCGCGTCTGTGCGGCGGTCTCACCCGCGACGGGTTCTTTGAACCCCCCGGCGTGGTTGAGGTGCTCGCACACCATCCCAACGAACGCGCCATCGACGCAGTCTCACCAATCGTCCCCACTCAGTCGAAAAAGGGAGCAACTGCTCGCACTTGATTTTCTAATTGCGAATCTCCACGCCGACCAGGCAAAGGGGTTCGTCGAGGCCGTCGCTGACGGCGCGGCCAAATCGGAAACTGCCGCAACCATCGCCAAAGACGCGTTGGCCAACTAGGAGGCCCGACGATTGTGAGCTACTGGCCGCTGAGGCCGTTCAGGTCTCCGAAGCGGTACTCGTGTTGGCAGTTAGACGCTCGGGTTGGAGATGTGGATATGTCTTCGGAGAGGCTGCGTTACGGTGTCGTAACGCGGGTGAGCGGTGGGGTGTAACGCCACGTGCTCGCCCGGTTGCTCCCCTGATACCGGGTGAGCACCGGGTGAGCAAACGGCCGCATGGCTAGCCGTGAAAAGCTTGCAACGGCGGTTCCTATGAAACGTCTAGAACTAGATACAACAAAAAGCTACCGCAGTCACAGGGCGTTACACCCTGCGTCCTGGCGGCGTTACGACACCGTAACGCACCCACCGATGCCATCCACCGAGCGACCAACCCAAGCACAACAGTGACCCATCCTTGAGATCATCTGGGTGTGAGCCAGCCGTCCAGTTTGATCTCTCATCTGCCGGGCTCGACACCATCTCCTTGGGTCGCGGATGCGGTGCTCGAAGCGTGCGTCAAGCCCGTCGGCAACGGCCGCGAGGTCAACAGCCGCCGTGAACGCATCTCTCGGCCGCGAGCGTCGTTGACGAAGGGGACGGGGAATGCTCCCAGAATCGGTGTGTGTACCGCCGTTTCGAGGACTTCGAGGAGTAGTGGGCAACAGCTCGCCGAGCTAAGTGAGACGCCTGCTCAACGAACCAGAGTAACCGCGACTTTGGGAGGGCCTACATTCGGGCAGACTACCGGGCGTACCTGTACCTCTCCGAGGATTTTAACAGAGCCTCACGGCACCAATTAGGAGCCAACCGGTCAGGACTTCGATGACTTCCACCGATGATGACTCAGAAGCCCGATCCGAGCACCCCAACCTATGTCAGTCCGATTGAGGCTCCTCGAACAGATCTAAGAGATCCGTCGGTGTGAACAACAACAGGTCGTCACGATCACCAGCGATCTCTTGCAATGTTTCCGTGAATCCTGTCTTCGCGAAGAGCGCGTAGACGACCGATCGGTCACTTCCCTGCCAGCGGACCTCACTCTCCAGCGCTTCAAGATCAGTGAGCAGTCCGCGCCCAACTTCCTCGCTGGTCCACTTGCACTCGCCGAGCAGGAGGGTGTCGGTCTGTTCGTCGATGGCTGCGACGTCGATCTCGTCGCCGCCGTACCACCAGCGGCCGACACGCGAACAGGACACGGGGAACGCGGCCGTTCGGACCGCCTGTCGGCATACTGCTTCGAACGTCCAGCTCGCGTGTTCGGAGAGCGTGGCTTCGATGGTGTCTCGAACGGGCTCGGTGTGACCCTGTTCGAGCGTTGCACGGTTCGGGAGGACATAGCGAAACCAGAAGCGGAGGAACTGGTCGGTGATCCGGTAGACGCCACGGCCGTCGGGGTCGGTGACGGGTGTTTCCCGTTCGACGAGCCCGATGCGCGTGAGGTTCTGGAGGTACCTGGAGAGCGAACTCGCGTCTCGGTCGATCGCGTTTGCGATCTCGCTCACCCGGGTTGCCCCAGTAGCGATGGCCTCTAGAATCGCCATGTACGTCGCTGGTTCCCGGAGTTCCTGCCGTAGCAGGAACTCGGGTTCCTCATAGAGAAACGCTCCTTTCGAGAGGATGAAGTGGTCGACGTTGTCGAACAGACTGCGGTCTGGATCGAATTGTTCCAGGTAGGCTGGCACGCCACCGAGGATGCTGTAGGCGTTGATCAGTTGGATGGGGGTGTAGTCGGGGAAGAAGCCGGCGGCGTCGCCGAACGTCATCGGTTCCATCCGCCACTGGCCGGTTCGACGGCCATAGAGAGGGCTTTCGTAGCTGAGGACGCCTTCTTCCATCATCGAGATAGAGGAGCCGAGGAGGACGAGTGAGATGCCCGTGCCGTTGAGGGTGTCGTCGACTACCGTCTGGAAGATTGAGGGAATGGTTTCGTCTTCGTCAACGAGATAGGAGAACTCGTCAAGGGCGACGACGGCGGGCTCGTCGAGGCGACGCTTGAGGTACTCGAAGGCATCGACGAAGCCGTCGACATCAGGGGGGATGTCGTCCAGCTGTTCGGCGGTTTGTTCGGCGAACTGGCGTGCGTTCTGGGTGGTGCCACGTTCGTCGCAGAGGTAGTAGACTGTCGGGCTATCGAGGGCGTCGAAGACGCTCGTGACGAGTGTCGTCTTGCCGACGCGGCGACGGCCGTAGAGGACGATCAGTTCTTCCCCGTCATCGGTGAGGTGTGAACGGAGCCAGTCCGTCTCTGCATCCCGGTCAATCATTATGTCCTCAATAATATTATCGCCCACATAATCAGTGTATGGGTCGAGTCCGTTTCTCAAGGGGCCCACCCACAGACACTTCAGAAAAATTCCTGCTCATCCCGTCTGTCGTAGACTCCAGGCCCCACCGACGCCAGACTCCCGCGAGTACCTCTTCGAGTGTCCCCAACCAACCGCTTGCTACGAACCCATCAGTGATTTCGTCAGCTACCGCCGCCCGCTCAACCACGGTTTCATCGACTGGAGTCGTCTCGGTCGACTCGGTTCAAAGCTGGCGCTCCTCGCGCCACCCAGAACGCCAACACTCACGTCGAATCTCGATGCCCTCTGCTCCCTCTGCTGCAATAGACCTCGACACGAAGTTGATCCTCGGCGTCGACGTGTTTGCTCGGCGTGGCACCGATTCAGCGGCTGCGTTCCTCCGTGACCTAGACGAGAAACACGACCTCTCAGCGGCTGGGTTTCTGGTCGATAGCTACGGCTATCTGACTGCCCTAGCTCGAATCGGATCGAGCGGTCGGCTCGACACGTCGACCGAAACCAGATCGAGAAGTGGTTTCAGACGCTTGCGATGCGGATCGACCGCTTCCACCAATCATGGGTGGGCAGTCGACCGAGCGTCTGCCGGTGGCTTACGGTGTTTATGCACTACTACAATTACCAACGACCACATCAGGCGCTCGATGGACGCACGCCAGCTGCGGAGGTGCTAAACTAGACAGTGCCCCTGTCCTGTATCCAGCTCGATTTCTAAAAGGGTGAGCTGGAGTGATGGGTTTCGTACTGGTAGTGGTGGGTTCGATTGCGAGGTCCGACTCTGGACGCAGCGTTGGAAAACACTAGGCCGCAAAGCTGCTCAGTGACGTTATGCCGGAAGTATGCGTAGTTGTTCTCTCAGGGAGTATCGGATTTAGAGGTGGTGGTGTCTGGGTCAATGCCAGGTGCGAGGCCGCGGAGGTACTCCCCGGCAAGTGACTGCTCGTCGGTCGATAGGACCACGCAAGAGATGCGCTCCAAGCACTTTCAGATACAGATGGCTTGGAGCACCAAGAGATTGGTATGCACCAATCTGATGAGCTCCTCGACTTCGTCGTCAATCTCAGCGAACCAACCAGGGGCCCGATACCAACTGGCATCCATCCCAATCCGAGCTAGCAGACCGGGGGCTCAAAGAGAGCTGTACCGAGGCCGGCAAAGAACAAGGACCATTTGACGACGGCGTCCATCAAGCACGATAATACTGCATCAGCCTTTCCGACCGTGTATCGCCGACATCGAATCGGCGATACAAGATATCGTGAGCCCGGTAAAGGGGTGATTCTCTCCCCTTCCTAATCGGCCCTAGATACTACCCCATCTATACGCTCGGAAGAAGTAGCCGCTTCGGTGTCAGAGTTCTTTTACTTCTGTTCCTCAGCTGAATAGGAGATCTCGGCTTCAAGCTGCTGGAGAAACAGGCTACAAGCTAATATAAACACATTGGCCACACCTATACGCCCGACACGGCTTCGAGCCTTGAGAACAGGCTACCTGTGGATGGAGCGCGTTAGCGTGAACACGAAGATTGCTATCAGGAAGGCGCCCGCGAAGCCTTCGACGGCGCTCAGGAACTGCGCGAGGACACCCGTCTCGACCGGACTGGACCCGAGGATGAACGTGATGAACGACTGGAGACTTAACAGCAGATACCCGATAGCTGACCCCTCCGATGCCGGGGTTGCGACCCCGAGGGCGGCGTATAGTACGGCGAACGCACAGATGAGTAGTACGGAGCTGACGATTGGTCGTTGCGGGCGCTCACCGTAGCCGGAGACGGCATCCAAGACGGTATTGGCACCCCATCGATACGCCGCTAACCACGCCGGCGTCGTCGCTGCTGCAGCTGGCTGTGGGGCACCCCACGGTGTCAGCCGACGACCGATATCGAAGGGCGTCCGCCAGATTGCGGTCCCCGATCGCCACGCGGTTCGCCCCAGCGACGCATCGGTGCTGGTGAGAGCTGCGAGCCGATGCCGGACGTGTGTGGCGTGTTGTTTCCGCCGATACCGCATCTCGTGCCGGAAGAACTCGGAGGCAGCCTTGTTGTGGCCTGCTTGGTTGGCGCCACTCTTCGCTCGCAGATACGTGTCTTCCAGGGCCTCGTACCGCTGGAGCTGGTCCCTGGACCCGGAGTCCCGGCTAGTTGGCCAATTCGGGGCGAGCGTGTCCAGTCGCCAGCGGGGTTTGAGCTGGCCGGCGTGCCGACCGAAATCGAATCCGTCAAACGTGGTGCGGGAGATATCGAGATGGTCGAACGGCGACCCCGGGAGCGCGCCGTCCTCTGTCGCTGTGAGTGTCACCCTGCCGATTGTGGCGTCGCTGACGTCGAAGTACGCCGTCGGGGCGTCCCATTCGATGATGCCCGCCGCCAGGTGGGCGTCGGTCAGGTCGATGCTGGTTGACGCGGCGTCGAGTCGGCGGAAGTGGACGCGGTCGGTGAAGCGCGCCGCGTGGAGACTCACCGCCCCATGGAAGGCTGTCTCGCAGAACCGCGTGAATCCAGCGAAGGTTGTGTGACTGGCATCGAGTCGGTCGTGGAATGTGGTCGCGAGGAATTCCGCTTTGCCGGTGAACGTGCTGTTCCAGAAGACGACTGGCCCCTCGAACGTTGCGTAGTTGAAGATACCTGCGGTGTGGTAGTCGCCACGGAGCTGTGCCGTGTCATGGAAGCGGGTCTTGCTGAAGTCCGCCTTGCCGGACGCTGTCGCCCAGAATTCGAATGGGGCGTGCATCTTGGCGTAATTGAACATCGCGATGTCGTCGAACGTCGCGCCGTTGAACGAACTCGGGCCGGCGAAGATGGTGTGTTTGAAATCGGTCGTCCCGGCGAAGTGAGCGCCGCCGAAATCGACGGTCGCGTCGACACTCAGATAGCGGTTCGCTGCCGTGCCAGTTGCGGCTGTCTCGTGCTCGCCCGAGTCTTGATTGAGGATTGCGCCTTCGAACGTGAGTGGCGGCTGGATGGTTGCGGCTGCACAGTCCACCTGCTCGATGACTGTACTCAATCGGAAATCGACCCGAGTGGTCGCGGTACTCGACACCCGGAGTTCGTGGAGGTTGAGCTCGGTAAACGTTGCACCGACGAAACAGGCGCGCTGGTCGGTCTCGGTTGTGAGGTGGCTGCGGAGGTCGGCCTGGACGCTGTCGCGTGAGATTCCCACCGAGGCGTACATGCTGGGGTGGATGTGGTACTGGCAGTAGCTGTCGCCGGTCACGGACTCGTGGGGGCAGTCGTCTGGGAGGCGGTTTTGATGAGCGTGCCATCGGGACGCCGCTGACTCGAGGGCTACTGGCACGTCAGCGAGGAGGCCGCGGTCCTTGGCCGCTTCGAGTGATAGACGGGCGACCTCTTCTGGGTGCATTCCGTGGGTGTCCGCGAGTGATTCGATGTGCGCAGTCGGCGTGGTGTCTTCGCGTGTTCGGAGTGCGGTTTCGAGGTCCCAGATTCGGCCGACGTGCGCTTGGAGTCGTTGTTCCCAGTCGGTCGAATCGAAATAGTCACACCCCACAGGCATTGCCCAGAACCACCCGCGACCGACGAATAAAACTAGTGATTGAAATATCCGGCCGTTGTCTGTCGGAGAGACGGCTATGGAACAGGCAACTGGGCGCATCCGGTTTCTGAGCGACGAGGAGGCGTACGGCTTCATCGAACGGGACGGCTATGGACAGGACGTCTTCTTGCACCGGGCAGATGTCGTTCGAGGTGAGCCGACACTCGACGCCCGAGTCAGCTTCTCTATCCAGACCGCGTCCCGCGGCCCTCGAGCCCGAGACATCGTCATCGAGACCCCACCCGATGCAGAAAGGCCGTAACTACCTGGGTGTTAGTTGAGCGGGTCGATTGTGGTACTAGAGGTCGTAGTATCTCACGAGGAAGAAGAGGATACCGGCGACGAATCCGATTCCGGCGAGTATTTCGGCGCCAGTGTTGTAGGTGCCGCTGAAGATTGTTGTGGCAACGAGAGAGATGCAGCCGAGGCCGAGCATGACCGCTGCTGCGGCGTACTTCTGGAGTCCTTCGGTGCGTTCCGCGTAGTCGGTGACGAACGGGAACACAGCCATCATTGTACAGAGGAGTACCAAGGCCAGCGGGAGTTTGAGAACGGCGACGATTGCGAGTGGATTCGGTGCGGCTGTCACGATACCGTCGGCGTTGGCGAACGTCAAGAATAATATCGTGTACCAGGGCAAGGCGCTGGTGATGACCCAGTACTCGCGCTGTACGGGCTGAGGTCGTCGGGTGAGTGTTCGCCGGCCGGCAACACCCAGCAAGACGAGCCATAGCGGCCAGCCGACGCTGACTATTGTGTTGGCGAGGGTCGAGTCCGATTGAATGCTGGCGGCCATGAGTCCCATCGCAACCGCCGGCAGCCCGAAGAACCCGGTGACTCGCGCTGGAGGTAACGCAGACAGTGCGTCACGAGGGTGTTCCTCGGTCGTCTTGGCCTCCCTGTAGTCGAGAAAATACGGGAGGCGTTGGAGCTCTCGCAGCCACCCCCAGAGCGCGTAGCTTCCGACGGTCCCCAACAGGACCAGGACACCGAGGAGATTCCACACTATCTGGAAGACATCGAGCGACGGCGAATCAGCGAGCGTTCGGACCCCGAGTTGGATTGTCTCGAGGAACCTGGGGCCGACCGAGACTAGCAAGAGGAAGTAGCCCGCTGCGACCATCACACCCAACAGCGCGAACATCGTTGCGATCATCCCGTGGATACTTCTAGTTGCTTGGTCGATGATGTCGAAGAGGAACGACTCGATATCATAGTAGAACCGCTGTAAGCGGCTGTCCGATGATACTATCTCCAGGTGCGGTTCAAATCGGTCCTTGAGGACCCAGGCGAGGACCAAGATGTCGAGGAGTGGGTAGGCGTAAGTCAGCGCTCTGAGGACGACTGCGGCGAGGATTGCTGGCATGGCGACGATAATCATCACTGCAAGCAGGTACGATGTCAGGCCGGCGCGGCCGAGCCACCCCTCGCGTGCGAGGTCAGTTCGAATTTCTGCGCGTGCATCCTCGCCTGGCGTCATCAGGTCAAGAATCTCGACAGCTTGGCCCTCTGCGCTCGTGACACGCCAGTTGTGAACAATCGAGAGGTACGCGAGGATGATTCCGCCGAGGAGGAACATCCCGAAGATTAGCTTCAGGTAAGGGATGCCGCGAGGTGGTGGGTTCTGGAGGGTGTATGCGACCGCGATGGTGCCGGTGGCGAAGATGAGTCTGAACCTAGTTGCATGTCGTGGGAGAACGTCTAGGTGTGTGAAGATTGAGGGGGTGATGGTGAAGACGACCACGAAGAACAGGAGCCACGTTGAGAGTGTGGCGAGCCATGGTGGGCCTGCGAGTCCGCCACTGACCGACAGTAGTGGAATCAGTACGTCTCCGGGGAGCCGTGTGAGGAGATCGAAGACGGCACTCCCAGCGACGACCGCGCGCGTCGTCTGCGGTGAGAGCCGTAGGGGCGTTCGCCCTGGAAGCTGCATATCGGTGCGTCGCAGCCGTCCCTCAAATGAGTAGGTGGCCGACTCGTTGCATCCCATGGGAGGGTGGCGTCTGATTGAGGTTTTGGCTGCTGGTGTTGGGAGTGTCCTCGTGTCGGGTACGTGCGCCCAGAACAATTATAAGACCTGAATTGGAAATCTAACATATTCAGGTGGGGGATTTGAGTTGGTTCTGAAGGGCACGCTACATCCGATACACAGTCGACACAGCCGCCTACAAATATCCGTACTCGCAATCAGCCTGCTCCTGATTGGCTCACTATGCCTTCTCGGGACATTGCCCGGCACCACAGCCGCCGCCTCACCAACGACCACACACGACCCACTAGAACGCACGAACTCTTCGGGTCCCCTCGCCCCATCACATCAACCGTTCTCACACACCCAAGCAACAAACGGTGGACTTGAGGTCACCGTACGCGACGCTGACGGCTATGAAACTGCCGGCGTAACAGTCGTTCTTTACGATACCAACTGGGACAGAGTCGGGTCACAAACGACAGCCTCGAACGGACAGGTCTCGTGGTCCGACCTCTCCCCCGGTGAATACAATCTCGAAGCGTACCACGATGGGGAATTCTGGGGTGGCGTAACCGCAGAAGTCACAGATAACACCGCTGCCAGCATCACACTCCGCCGGAACGAGCCCTACGAACAAACCATAGACCTCACCGACGAGGGGAACGGTGACGGAACCATCTCCATTGGAGACCCCGTCAATATTGCCACACAGATACGGAACGACAAATCATACAGCCGCGACGTCCGAGTCAAAATCTCCATCGACACCAACAACGATGATGTCGCCGAGACCACCGTCACTCGAGGGCCACTAACCATCAACAGCAACGACGACCAGTGGTACGGCACTGACTTCACGCCTGACACAAGTGGCACACACCAAGTTCGCGTCCAAGTTGAAACCGCGTTCGGCGGCAACTGGGCAGTCACCGACGACACCGGCTGGCAGCAGTCGTTCACCGTCCAGTCAAACGAGGGCACACTCGAACTCACCGTCGAAGACACGTCCGGCCATGCTATCGACAACGCCAGAGTCACCATCTACGATAGCGACTACGACGCAATCGATACACAATACAGTGATTCCAATGGCGACGTCTCCTGGACTACCCTCACTGCCGGCACGTACTATATCGAGACGTACGCCGACGACCAGTACCTAGGCGGCTCGGAAGTGGAAGTGACCACTGGATCGACGACAACCACCACACTCCAACGCTACGAACCGTACGAAGACAATCTGGACATCGCTGAACAAGGAGACGGTGACGGCACCTTCGAGGCTGGCGAAACCGCTGTCATCTCGCCGAGGATTCGAAACGACGCGTCAACCGGCCGCGCTGTCCGCGTTCAGATTCTCGTCGACACCGACAACGACGGCAATGCTGACCAGACTGTCACGAGGGGCCCACAGACCATCTCGAGCGGCGACGCTGGCTGGTATGGATACGAGCATCCGATAGAAGCACGCGGCACCCACCAGGTTCGCGTGCTCGTCGAAACCGAGTTTGGAGGTGACTGGGTGCTGACTGACGATACCGGATGGGAAGACGCGTACACTGTGCAGTCATCGACCGGCGGCCTGGATATCACGGTCGAAGATGAATCTGGACAGCCAATCGCGGACGCCCGCGTCGTCCTCTACGATGATGACTGGGAGCAGCTTGACACAGCGTACACCGACGCCGATGGTGGCATCTCTTGGACGAGCCTCAGTGACGGCAGTTACCACATCGAGGTGTACGCCGACGACCGCTATCTCGGTGGGCTCGAGACAGCGGTCCAGGCCGGCAGTACCACAACCCGAACCATCCAACAGTACGAGCCGTACGAATCGGCACTCCAAATTGAGGCACAAGGCGATGGCGATGGTGTCTTTGAACGCGGCGAGACCGCGGTGATCACACCCCGCGTGAGGAATGACGCATCGACTAGTCGCGGAGTCCGCGTGCAGATACTCGTCGACACCGACAACGATGACACCGCTGAACGGCGAATCACGCGTGGCCCACTGACAATCGATAGTGGCGGCTCAGAGTGGTACGGGTACGAGCATACGATTGACGCCAGTGCCACGCACCAGGTACGCGTGCTCGTCGAGACGGAGTTCGGTGACAGCTGGGTGATTACTGACGATACTGGCTGGCAGCACGCCTTCGACGTGCAATCCACAACTGGCAATCTGGATCTCACCATCACCGATGCAAGTGGCGCCACCGCATCTGGCATCCAGGTCGTCCTCTATGACGAGGACTGGAACCGAGTGGACACCAAATATACCGACGCCAGTGGCGACGTGGTCTGGGCCGACCTCAACGACGGCCAATATCATGTCGAGACGTATGCTGACGAGCAGTACTGGGGTGGCCTCGATATCGAAGTGCAGGGGAGCGAGACCACGACGCGAACGATTCAGCGATACGAACCGTACGCCGACGGTGTCCCGGTTGAAGAACAAGGGGATGGCGATGGACGTCTCCAAGTTGGTGAGACAGCTCTCATCACGCCCTCGATTGTGAATGACGCATCGAGTAGTCGGTCGGTCCGCGTCCAGATACTCGTTGACACCGACAACGACGGGAGCGGCGAACAGACGGTAACAAGAGGACCCATCACGGTTGGTGCTGGTGACCGCGAGTGGTTCGGCTACGAACACGCGATTTCGTCGGGTGGAACCCAACAGGTACGCGTCCTCGTCGAGACCGAATTCGGTGACAGCTGGGTGCAGACCGACGACACTGGCTGGCACGACTCGATGACGGTGCAATCCGATACAGGCACCCTTGAGCTCGCTGTCGAGGACAAATCAGGCACCCCGGAGGGTGATGTTGAACTCGTGCTGTATGACGACGCGAACACAGTGGTCGACTCCACACACACGAATACTGACGGTCGTGCGTCCTTCTCCGAGCTGCCGGCAGGCTCCTATCACGTCGAAATGTACGCCGACGGTCTCTACTGGGGTGGGGACGCAGTTGACGTCGAGGCTGGGGCGACCACATCGACAACACTCCAGCGCCACGAACCGTACCCGAATGCACTTGAGATTCGGAATCAAGATGGTGGCGACGGCACCTACGAAGTCGGCGAGACGGTCCTCATCTCGCCGCGAGTCCGGAATGATGCTGGTCGCGACCGCTCGGTTCGCGTGCAGATCTTCCTCGATACGGACAACGATGGGCGTGCTGAGGAGACGATTACTCGAGGGCCAGTAGATGTCGCGAGTGCGGGGTCGGAGTGGTTTGGGTACGAGCATGAACTGGATTCAGGCGGTCCCTCTCAGGTTCGGGTCGCAGTCGAGACCATAGTCAATGATGACTGGGTCCTGACGGCCGACACTGGCTGGGTAACGGAGATTGACGTGGCGTCATCTACCGGCGGTCTCAAACTTGCAGTTGAGGACAGTGACGGCTCTCGAACTGCCAGTGCGACCGTCGTCCTCTACGACGATGGTGGCAACAAACTCGACACCCAACAGACGAATTCGTCGGGCGAGACCAGCTGGCAGAATCTCACCCCGGGAACCTACTATGTCGAAGTCTATGCTGATGGTGCCTTCTGGGCCACGACGAAACTCGACGTGGAATCAGGCGAGGCGCCGTCACTCGTCGTGGAACGACAGTACCCACTCACGCGTGACAGCGGTGTGGCTGCTGAGGCTGCCAGCGATGGCAATCTAACCACGGGAGAACGTGTTCCACTGGACGCCACGGTAGAAAACCCGAACCGTGACGAGCAATCCGTTCGCGTGGCGTTCCTGATTGACGCCGATGGGGATGGTGCTGCGGAGGAGACCGTCCGCACGCCAACCTCATCAGTGCCAGCGAGCGACGTGCAAACTCTCCGTGCTGACTTTACGCCCACCACGGCCGGCCCGGTGCGCGTGAAGACGCAGGTTGAAACGCGAATCGGCGACGACTGGGTTCGGACTGCGTCCAGCGCGTGGGGGCCCACCTATACCGTCAGCGCCGAGTCGAACAACAGTACGACCACATCTGGGTTCGACATGGCGGCTGTCACGCAACCGGCACAGTTTATCGCCGAGGGCGATACGGTGTCTGTCACGGTTCAGCTCTCGAATCCGCATGATCGGGCCGTGACGAGGACCATCAGTGTGCCCGGGGCAGAGACTCAGAGCGCTACGACTACGACGACGGTGACGCTTGACGCGGGGGCGACGACCACGCACACGTTTGCATGGACGCCAACGGCCGCGTCGCCCCCTGCCAGTGTGGCGCTCAAGCTATCTCAATCGTCGCCAGACACGGAGACTCGAGTAACGACACTCGGGTCGGTGATTGTCGCTGAGGAATTAGTCGACCCGACTGTCCGCGTGGTCGGGTACGGTTCCGGTGAGCCGGTCACGGATGCGGATGTGACAGTCACCGCTGTCGGGTTCATCGGATTCGAAACCGGGCCGTCGTATGACGTGCCCGAGTCGCTGAATGGCACCGAGATCGAACCCGGAGTCTACGAGTTTGGACCGCTCCCCCGTGACCTCCAACTGTCGGTGCTCGCTGAGAAACCGGGGTATAAACCGACTGGAATCGTGTTTGAAACAGGCGAGAGCGACCTGTGGGGCGGGGACCGCGAGATAACGATTCCCCGATACGTCTATCCAACAGTAGCGGTCGAGACGCCAGACGGTGAACCGGTGTCTGGGGTCACGGTGGAACTCTCCAGTGACTCGTACCCGTCCATCGATGGTGAGACGAAGGACACGAATTCGAACGGCCTTGTCAGTCTGGGACGGATTCCGAATGGCACCAGTCTGACGGTCGAAACACCGCGGAAACACGACGATTCTTACTTCGTCTCGACCACAACGACGGTGCAGGGCGGCGACGTGATTACCACAACAGCCACGCCGCTCCAGGACCCCAGCGAACAACGGGCAGACCTGACCTTTGGCCCTACCCCCGACCCAGGCACTATCGCGGAGGTTCTCGAGACGCAGGTTTCGGGCAGTACTGTTGATGCGCGGATTGAGAATGTCCTGGATGAGATGAGTGCAGCTGGGGTGGAAGGGACGAAGGTGACGGTGGTGCGGGGGTCGGTTGGGATTACGGTTGTGTATGCGAACGTCACGGAATGGCGCCGCACAGGGTCTCGTGATGCGTATATGATTGTCCCTTATCCGACGTCAGCGTCTGGCGGGGTGCAGACTCTCAAACTTGCTGATAAGGGTGAAAACGAAGTTGACAGGCAACTCACGTATCTCAGTATGGGTGCTTCTGAGGGGCTGCGAGAGACATACAGCGCCAAGCGAAGCAGTGAGATGGACGCCTATCTTAGCGAGGAGATTGGCGCCAACGTCTACGTTGACCGGGACAGTACGGCATACAAAACCGGTCGGTTCATCAGTATCTTGGCGCCACTCGGCGACTATGGAGCGTACAAGCGCGCCCAGAACCGCGGCCAGACGAATAAAGCGATCTGGTCGGGCGGGTGGGTGGCGTTCGATGTTGTGACCCTCGGTGTCGGTGGGAAATTCAAGGCCGCAGGCCAAACCTTATATAAGGGAGCTGATACAGCTGCCGACGGCATCCGGTCTCTACGAAAAGTCCGCAGATTCAAAGCCGGGACTGAAAGCCTCAGCGTGACTGGAAAAGAAATCGGGCGCCGAGTCTCGATCACAGATGGCCGCGTTATCGATATCCCGCAAATCGTCCGCGACCACTCACCGCGCTCTATCGCGGGCGCCCTCCGCTACTCCGACGAACTGAAACAATTATCGCCCACCGAACAGTATCGGTTCGTCACGAAATACTACAGCGACAAACCCACCACGGCCGGCGACAACCCAGCTGTGGCACTCCGAACCTCAGGCCTCCTCAGCCGAGACCTCGTCGTCAAAGCAGCCACCGAAGGCATTGATCTGCGCGCCCTCTCGCGACTCGAATCGACCCACGAACTACCTAGTGAGACACTCCGGAGCTACGTCCGAGGCGGCATTCGGGCCAGTGACCTCAACGCCTTACTCAAAGCTGAGGCGCTCACTGTGTCGGACGTCACAGACCTGGCTGCGCGAGTCGACCCCACGAGTGACGCCCACGTCGGCATCAAGTGGACTGAAGTATTCGCTGCAGCCGCCGAACTACGCGACGTAGACGGCTTCAAATCGGCGTTCCGGGCCGGAGATGACTCATGGCTCCATCAACTCAAAGTCTCAAACTATGGCGGCACGAAAGGAATCCCGACTGAGATGACTGCCGCCCTCCGATTCGGGAGACCCCAGATTCGAGCGATGGACCTCGATTTCAGTGCCGAGCTCATCCGCAAAACTGGGACGGAGGGCGAAATCGACCTCATCCTAGACGGGAACCGCCTCGTCGAAGTGAAATCTACGGTCCGAAACCCGAGTGACATCACAGACCTCGTCGACCAGATGGAGAACTATGAAGCCTTTGCGAAGAACTCGGACCGAGTGGACGCTGACGCACGACTCATCGTCGTCGTCGAAGAAGTCCGAGACTCGGAGACACTTCGATTATTGCAGCAGGCAGCCCGAGAACACGGGTTCGAGATAATCTATCGCAGCACCGAGGAAACCCCATCAAGCAATATTGGCCCGGTGCCGCTCGAAGACCGTCTGGGTCAGACGCAGGGGCACAGACTGGCCATAGCTGAGTGAGTCCGACGCCACAACTGCAATCGAGAACTGACCGACGGTACACAGATGAATGGTGAGGTATTCGCCATCAGTAACTGTCCGTAACCGCTGATACGACACCCCAGACTCCAGATTCACCGTCTCCATCGAGGTGTCATATCGTGATTCTGTCTCGGCAATCCGCGTTTCAGTCGCCTCGGCTGCGGCCGTGCGGGCGTCGAAGCCGGTGACAGACACCGCCACAGACGCCGGCGTCTCGCCTCCATCCTGCCCGTCATCGCGATACGTCCGGACGAATGACGCCACTCCAGTGTCAGACCCCTGCGTCGTGCTCTGATGCGAATAGCCCGAAGGCAGCACGTCCACCGGCGGCAGCAACGACCGTGCCCTGTCGGCAATCCCCGCCCTAGAGCCGTCATCCCGTGGAGTTGTTGTCTCGCCCCCCGATTCCTCAGTGTCCGATGGCCGACTGGTTTTGGCATCCGATTGGGTGCCCTGGCTCCTCGTTGTCCCCGCGCTTCCTCCCGAGGCCGTCGTTGAACTGGTCTGGCCCCCCAAATCAGATAACGGATTTGAAGAACAGCCAGAAAGGAGCACCGCACCCACAGTAACCACCCACCGCCGATTCACCGATTGCATACACCATCAGTGCGCCCACCACCAAATGAAACTTCCTGCCAACACGACAACTCCACCCCCAACGACTTCCATGGCGCCATCAACACGCCTCTCCCAATCCAAGCACACCTCGACACACCCATCGTCTTCCAAACGTACAGGGCCGCCGAGTGATTGCGGCCAGTCCGTCAGCGACATATCTCGCCTCCATCCTGGCCCAGGTCACCGCCAGCCTCCAGTATCCTTGTTCGAGCTGTGGATTGTATATCAAACTTCGAGAGCGGTAGACAGGATATCAATCACCGCCTTCCGGTACGTGTGTCATTCGTCTTGGTCACGTCGTATCGTCACCAGGTCCTCGGCGATGCGCGTGGGCCGCACCCGACCGTCGACATCGTCGTTCCCAATGACCAGCAGCCCTGGTGCCGGGACGACTGCTGGTGTATCGCCTTGCGTGAGGCTTGCGTCTGATGCTGGTGGGAGCTGGAGCTGGTAGCCATGGCCCGCAATCTGGACGGTCGCGGTCATCGACTGGTACGCGCTGTCGGTTTCACGAGCCGCCGTCGCGACCAGCTCGGCCTCGTCGGCGTCGTCGACGTTCGTGGTGTCGACGACCACGAGCAAGCCAGCGAATGCATGCACGCGGGTTTCAGCTCTGTACGTAGGTGTCTTGCCGTCGGGCGTGTCGCGTTCGTCGACCAGGCCGGCCGTCCGGGCTGGTTTCGTAATCTGGAGTGCGAGGCCGTCTCCGGAGTCTTTCAGCGTGTTCGCCACACACGTTAGTATCAACTACTAACCTATAATGCTACCGACGACGCCCTCTATGCCGGCCACGAGAGCACCACCACACTCGCCCGCCACCCCACCAAGCGACCGCGACGGACCCCCGAGAGAGCGCCGGCTGGCCGTCAGATACGGAGCGTGGTGGCGCCTTGTCATTGCCGTAGAGGGCATTCACCAGTCATGGAGCGACACCTTTACCCACGCCAGTTCGGTGGACGGTGGTATGAATCTGCGGCGCCGACACCTGCTACAGGGTGGTGCGTCCTCACTTGGGGGCGCCATCGCAGGCTGCAACCAGCACCCCAAGACCACGACACGGGACACGGTCAACTCCTGGAAATCGGATACGGAGGTGTCGCAGGTTCCTGACGGAGCGGCCGAGCCAGACTGCACACCGACCCAAGGCGGCCGCCTCGTCGCAATCGCCCACCGGAGAGGTGAACGTATGCCTACAGCCGACCTCTTCATCGCCTACACGGACTTCGACACCGCCCAGTGGTTCGACGACTGCACGAGTATGCCGGCTGCACTCGAGAAAGGGGACCGCGTCATCTTCGACACGCCCCCAGACACCGACATCATCGTCGGCTACGACCCAAACCGCGAGGACAACCGGTATCTCCAACTCGGCAACATCCCAGCTACCGCCGGGACACAGACGACCGATTCCTGACCGACTGCCGCTGAAAGTTGTACGCCGGTGCGTCAGCCCTGATTGGCGTCAGTGGTTCGTGCGTCGACAATGAGGCCGTAGAAGAACCCGAGGACGGTGATGGCGAACCCGATCTGGACGAAGATGATCAGGAGTGAGGATTCGGTTGCGAGGTTCGTCCAGCGGAGGACGAGCTGGCGGACGATGAAGATGCCCCCGGTCAGGATGATGGCGATACCAAGGAGCATCGGTCGCAGGCCAGTTAACCGTCGTGTCGTGGAGGGACTCGAATCGTTCACCATAGCGGGCGTTCTGGCTGATGATGCAGTCGTCCACGTCATCAGCCTTTCCATAGCCCCCCACCCGACTAGACGTGACTGGGAGTACCCCCGGACGAGAAGAATAGGAACTCTCCATGTCGGAGCCCTCGCTGAAAGTGAGACTGAACGCCGTGATTGCTCGTCCAGCGCCCTGTGCTACTTTCACTTTCACTCCGGCCATGGCCCGCGCTTACAGTACCTCGTCCGTAGCCTTCAGGTGATGTCGTGGAACACGCAACTCTTCCAGATCCGCGTGACTGAGACCGATGACGAGTTCCGAGCCAAGGAAGCTGGCAGCACAATCGAAGGGTCCGGTGAAACCATCCAAGACGCCATCATCGACTACGCCGAACAAGCCAAAGCCCAGCAGTAAGTAGTTTCAAACCCTCGAGGCACGAGGCAGGTAGGCATGGGCGAGGATGGACTGGAACTGGACCCACAACGACTCGACGAGTTCATCGACCACTATCTAGCAGTCGAGAGCCAAGCTAAACAGCCATCTGGCGTGTTCTCTATACTGTCAGGCCGTCGCGAGCGCAAGTACCAACAGACACTCCAGTACTTCCTTGACCCGAACAAACCTCACGGCTTCGGCACCACACTCCTCGACAAATTCCTCGAAACTGTCGACGCGCCAGTCCAGCACCCTGGTAGCCAGCACATCGAGATCGAAGAGGAGGTGTACGTTGCCGATGACGGGTCAGAGAGCCGTATCGACCTCATCATCTGTGGCGGCCAAGCACTCGCTGACCACCCAGAGTGGGCCGTCTTTCTCGAATTGAAAGTCGGCGCCGACGAGAACCAAAACCAGACCCCAACCTACGCCAACACGAAGCGTTGGCAGTTCACGTGGTTCGACAATACAGAAATCACGGTCAGCGACCTCGACGAGTACACGTACGCGTATATCGCGAAGTTCAACGCCGACCCACCAGAAGATGACCGCTTCAACGAGGTGAGCTGGGAGGATCTCGCGGACGCGTTCGAAGAGTGCCTCGATGGGTCCTTGTTCCAGTATCCGACGCGGAGCGTCATCCAGTTCACCGACTTCATCAATTCACTCCAGGAGACCGAGAACATGCCCAAGCCATTCGACGAAGACGAACTCAGTGACCGCCTCAAACTGTACTTCGAGTACGACGACGTCATCGACCAGGTCGAACAAGCTCAACGCCAGTTCGAGACCGACTTCGACGACCTCAGCACCCACCTTACAACCCACTGGCAAGACACCATCCAAGAGCACTTCCCCCTTGAGGACTCCGGCTGGATAATCCGCGACGCTGACAGCGCGAAATGGCAAGGCTTCCGCCCCACCTACTGGGAACAAAATCCCCGCGACGACGGCGGCACCCTCGAACTGTACTATCATCTCCCACCGACGACCGAAACGCTCCGCAACCGGCAGCTCGCCTTCCATTTGCGTCTCCCACCGCAACGCAAACTCCACAAACGAACCTACGAAGCCGACCACTCATTCAACAACGTCTTCACAGAGAAAGCGTCGACTGACTACGAGGCCAAAATCCGCGGGGCATTGGAGGAAATCGACGATGTCGAGATTCGGCTTGGAAGCGCGTCCACACTCTTCACCAAGACCTACGAGCTTGACCCAGAGAATCTCGTTGAGTCCTACCTCGACAACGCGACCACAGCGGTTGAGGAATTCTGCACCGATAACACAGAGCTGGTCTCGCTCATGAACACGGTCTTCGAAGAATCGTACGAGGACGTGTTTGAGGAAGCCCCAGTAGGCGATTTCTCAGAGGCACTTTCGGAACAGAACTGAACTCCAAACGGTTGGGATGGGATTCGGTTTTGGGCAGAGACCTCGACTTCGCATTTGTTAGTATCATATTATAACTCAGGGAGGGCTCGACTATTATCCTCAACGACTGCCAGATTGCTCCACAGAACGGTGCATCACTCACTCACGGAACCAGGCGTACTTTGGTCGTCGGGCAAGTCTGACTGCAGGTTATATATTTTGCGGAGGGCTTCGACATCAGCCCCAGCGGCCTCGGCGACCACCTGTTGATTCCGCCACCTGTTGATTCCGCCGATGAACCGTCCCCCGGCACGCACTGTAGAGGGCACCAGCCGTAATCCCAGCTGGCCGCCGGCCAGATACAACTGAAGGCTCAGCCTGAGTCAGTCATTGAGATGCCTATAGAATTAGATGTCTTTCAGTAATTCTTCGGCTTCAGCACGTCGTCTGGCACGTTGCCGAATCTCTCCGATATCATCAATTGCAAGGTCGACTTTAGTTCTCCCACCCGTCGTTCCTTTCTCAACGACTTCTTGATCTTGTAGGGCATTTACTGCTGACGCGACATGACTTGTCGTTCGAATGTCAAGATGGTCTGCAATCTGGCGATAAGAGACTGGCTCACCGGCTTCGATTATACATCCGAGGCTCTGTTGAAATCCTATTCGTTAGACATCTCATCTGATGGAACTGCTGTTAGGTAGGTGTGCATATCGAACGACGTCGGCCTATCAGGCCAGGAATATTTTCGGAATGCTGTGCAAAACGTACATTACCTCTTTCGTTTTCATTGGTTGATGTTTTTGTGGCGGGTCTCTACAAGATGGAGAGGGAATCTATTCTACAGACAAGACTTATTCAGTAGAAATAGTACGAGTACAGTATGCGGAAGGCCACTATCGCTGTCGTGTTTTTCGCTGTTTTCGGGTTGCTTGCTAGCCTCACCTACGTCAATTTCGGCACCGCATTTGGATTCCAAACGAACGTCCTCTTGTACACCACATCAGCCCTCGTTTTCGGTGCACTGCTTTCGACCTGGTTCCTGAACTGGAACCAACGAATCGGTGCTGTCGGCGTGATGCTCGGACTCGTTCTGTTCGCGTACGCTATTACTGGTGGCGGCTACGGGTGTAACGACGCCCGCTACCCGCCCGAGGCGGAACACGGTATCACGTATGACTGGACGACGAACACGCTCAAATTCGGTGACAATATTCACGGAACGAGCTACCGATGCACGGCACATCCAGTACGGGCCGGCGTCCTCCTCAGTCACGGGTTGGTTAGCGGTGGGCTGCTCAGTATCTTGCGCAACCGTGGGTTTTTCTCGTGATACCCAACATATAGACTGACGGCTGATGCGTGCCTCGATCATCTGTATCTACCGGTTAGAGTGCTCGGTCGATATTGTGAACAACGCAGGCGATAGCGAGTTCTCGAAACTGTTTCCACCAGTGCCGTGACCGGACGAACGCACCGTACTTGCGTTTGAGTCTGGAGTTCACCGTCTCGTTCTGACTACGCTGACCATAGAGATCAGCATCCAGTCGAGCATTCCACGCCTTATGGAGCGACGAAAACTCGCGGTGCTTGATGAGCGGTCGAACACCGGTCTCACGGGCTAATGTGCGAACCTTCTGGTCGTCATATCCCTTGTCGCCAAGGAGAACCGCTACTTCCCCGGTATTACGCTTGATGAGCGACGGCGCAATCTTTGAGTCGTGCTTTCGTGTCGTCGTTACGTGTACGTCGATAATCGCGTTCGATCTCGTGTCCACCAGAAGTGTCACCTTCAACTGCTGAATAGTTAGCTTTGTTCGCTTCGTGTAGTGTTTCGAGGCGTGACTCCGGTCAAACCCTGAAGCGTCGATCCCAACGATACCGTTAGTCGGGAGAAGCGTGACCGAGAGGTTAAGCAGAACACGCCAGACAGCCATACCGAGTCGGTTGAACGCTCTGCACAACGTTGAGGGTGACGGGAGTTCGTCCAAGTTGATGGCTTTCCGAATGCGGGGCATCTCGATGAGTTCGTCGAGGAGCGCCCGATACGTCGTGTTCTTCCGAACTTTGAGACAGAGTAGAACGATGTGCTGATGGAGTGTGTAGCGTCGTTTCGAAAACTTCGAGGAGTAGCGAGCGACAGTTCGTCGGGCCAAGTGGACTGCCTGCTCAACAAACTGGAGCAATCGTGACTTTGGGAGGGCCTGCATTCACTCACACTAGCTGTCGAACCTGTAACCCTGTGAGGATTTCAACAGAGCCTATCTGATTGAACGGAGAGAGACAATTGCTCATGTTCGTAGACAACAGCCGCTTCGTCTACGTACTCGGGGTCTGAGCTTGCTTCCTCAGGGCGGAATGCGGAGACGGTACAGCCAGCAAGTGGCACCGAGGTAGCCGCCCCAACGAGGCGGAGGAGGCGTCTGCGTGACGGGGGCGAGGGCATGCCAATTCGATAGTGTTGTCGCCGGTAAATGCTTTCTCTGGGCCGACACCTAGGTTTCAAGTCGCCAGTCCGACTATGGTGGGGTATGAGCGAGACAGCGCAGCACGATGACGACCCGGTCGGTCCCGAGGACGTCTCCCCGGATGACGTGCTGGCGGTGTTCGAGGTGGCGGAGTCGCCTGCGATAACGTCGCGGGACGTGGCGGCGGTGCTCGGCTGTACGCAGGATCTCGCGCGGCGTCGCCTGCGCCAGCTCCACGAAGATGGGCGCGTGAAGCGCCGGAAGTCCGGGCAGGTGGTGCTCTGGTGGTCGCCGGAGATCAACCAGGGACGGACGCGCCCGAAGGACCTGGAGCCGGTGGACGTCGGGGAGACGGACGCGGTCGAGATGGTGCGCGGCGGCGAGCGCGACGAGAACTGACGCCGACGAGAGAGTCGATGACGAAAATTCTGGTGGATACGACGGTACTGCTGGGGTGGCGGAGCGCGAACGACCGTTACCACGACGCCGCGAGCGCCATCGTCGCCGGTATCGACGAGGGCGATCTCCCCGACGGGGTCGTGCTCACACCGATTCTGCAGGAGCTACTGAAGCACGTCCAGGGCGAGATGGGGAAGCCCGAGGCGACGCGGACGCTCGATTCGCTGGTTCACAGCCCGAACTTCGAGATCGTCCCGCTGGGCGAGGAGGTCCACGAGCACGGCCGGATGATATGGCAGTTGCACAATCTGCTGGAGTTGCCGGATGCGCTGATGGTCGCGTACATGCGTCGGCGTAACATCCCGTTCCTCTACTCGTTCGACGGCGAGAACAGCAACCGACAGAAGTTCGAGCGCCTCCAGGACGTCACTCGCCTCAACGCGGCCGTCGACCCGTACTGACGCCACGGCTCGACCGTCGTGTTCGTCCGGCCGTCGACCCACTTTTGACCGGCGTGAACAGAATCGAGATTCGTGTCGACCACCAGCTTCCTCACCGGCACCCTCTATGGGAACGCCCCGCTCCCGAGTGAGGAAATCGAAGATACAGCGCTCGGGATGCGAGCGAAGGTGCGAGACGACTCGCTCGAACTGCGGTTCGAGGAGCCACGCGAACTGACGCTGGGGAATTCGGAAGTATCTACGGCCGATTCAGAGCGCAGCGGCGTGCGGCTCCAACGACCATCGCGAGCGACGCGAAGTCCACTACTGTGGCTTGGGCCATCCGATGGAGGAATCGCTCTTCTGTTACTGGATAGTGTGGCGGCACACTAGGCTTTTCACGGTCGGCCACGTACCGGGAGGTATGAGCAGCGACAGAATTGACGCCGAAAGCAAGGTGTCTGGAAACCAAGCGAACATCCCCGCCCGGATTCGGCGGGAACTCAATATCGACGATGGGGATCAACTCCGTTGGCATCTCGAAAACGATGGGAGCATTCGGGTCCACGTCATCCAGCAGCAAACGGGAACGTTCGCCGATTTTGACGGCTACGCTGGTGAGGAATCCACCGATGTGACAAGCGACCACGACGCCTGGGGCGTCGACGTCGAGTAAATGCCTCGTGCACTAATCGATACGACAGTCCTCTTTGCCGCCGCATACCGGCGAGATGGATCCCACGATGCCGCGCTTCCCGTGCTCCAGGGTATCGACGATGGGACGCTCCCGGAGGCGGTCGTCCTCGACTACGTGCTTGCGGAAACACTCAACGGCCTCACGACCCACGCCGGCCACGACGCAGCCGTCGACCTCCTCGATCGCATCGAAGAAAACGCCCGCTTCCACATCGACTCACTCACTACCGACGCCCTCGCGACAGGGAAGGTCCTCTTTCGCCAACACGAACCCCTCTCCTTCGTCGATGCTTGCATTATCGCGTATATGCAAACCGAGGGGCTCGGCTACCTGTATGCGTTTGACGACGATTTTGACGCTGTCGAGGATGTCTATCGACTCGAGACAGCAACGAATCCCTACGACCCGAACTGACGCTGGTCGACGAGCCCCTTCTCGACAAGGTCGGCGACGGCACAAGAGAGGTACCTCTCGCTGTGGTCGAGCTTCGTCGCAAGCCTGGAAGACGACGTCCGCGGCGCGAAAGGCTACGAGACCCACAAGGAGTTGTTCCGCGAGTTCGCCGACCAGTATCCCGTCGAGATTCGCGCCTTCCAGTCGCGGTACCCGGCGGCGTTCAAGACCGAACTCGAGGAGCGCCTCCAGCAGTACGTCGACGACGACCTCCCCGACCGCATCCGCGACCACGTCCAACAGGCCCAGCAAGAGGCGTACGATGTGCTCCGTCGCGCCTTCGAGGACGACGCCCAAGATATCGAAGCCGCGTACCAGCGGCTCGACGACGCGCTCGCTCGGTATCGGGACCGGGTGGCGGGTGATGTCGAGGCGACGAACCAGGGGTTAGCGAGCCTGCGAGACCGCGAACACGCCGTTCGCGAAGACGAGAACGTGGAGGGCGCTCGTCGAGAGCTCCGCGAGGCCCTCGCCGACGTCGACGTCCGCAGCGCCCTCGACGCCGTCGACCTCCAACTTCCCGAGGCTGACGCGCCCGGCGACCCACTCCTGGACACAGGCCGCGGGCTGCTCGACCAGCTCGCCGCCTACCAGGACTACAACATCCGCGACTAACCCGCGCTCGTCTCTCCGCACACCACGTCGCTCGACACCGACAGCGGCGCCGCGCGACTGAGTCGCCACCAGATATCTACCTGGGGTGCCCGATAGCGATGTGCACCACCCCCACGCCCCGACCCGACACCAAGGTGTGGGGTAGAATCGAACCTATTTTTAAATGGTGCCGTACCTTATCGCGTAGGCCGTACACCCGCGCGGCCGTGACCGAAAACTGAAACCCACGAGTGAAAGTCTAAGAATCGCCGCAGGAAGGTGTTGAACAGCGAATTTGACTTTTCAACGCCGGATCCAAGAACAGAAACTGCGATTCAATTCAGTCGGCTCTATTGAACTCATCATCTGATACGAAAGTGGTGCTGCATACAGAGGATGAGTTCAGCACAATGAACCGGTTGTATTCACAGACAACACTCTGAATCACCTGTTCAGTAGGGATGCGAATTGGTCAGACATCAACAAGAAGAAGGCTTATTTTATCATCGCATTAATACCCTGTATGGATGTTCTCTCCACTCTATCTCGCCGTGACGCACTCCGCATTGGTGGAATCATCATTACAACGGCAACAGCGGGCTGTGGCTCCTCTCCAAAATCGGATTCCACTGGACTCGTTCTCCACAGTGCGCTTGATGTCGAGACACGGGTAATGGTAACTGTAACTAACGCTGATCGGGACGAACCAATCCTTAATTCAGAGATTGCGACTGTTTCTGGTGGAGATCAAGTAGTTGTGAGTGACGACATCCCCCGACAGAACGGTCATGTAGTTACCGTATCTGTAGATATTGACAACCAGCCCTCTAATCAGTTAGAGTGGGAGCAAGTCAGTGAACCACTCCATGTCATTATTCACCGAGATGACATTGTATTTACTGTTGAACCGCCGGGTTAGCGACTACCAGTCCAGCCTGTACTGAGCGATTCGTGAGTCCCATGTATCTCTCAATCCTGCTCGATGGTTTCATCCCAAAAAGAATGCATCGAGCGTGACATCGTCCGTGCGTATCAATCACTCGGATAGGGAGTTAATGCCGACGAATATTGAGGTCAATCCTTGGAGTACCAGCAGAAAACCAACACCCCACGTAATCATTGAAATCCGTCCCTCCTGACCCATCTCAGGTGCAGCAATAAAGACAATAATACCAGCTAAGATCGCTACGAGACCGAGGATTGGCACTCCATAAACCAGTATCTTGGCGATAAAGTCATCTAATGCCATAGTTCCAGTAATCTCAGCGAGTTTATAAAAGTATCTCCGAAACAGGAGCGAGCAGTATCTCACCTGTATATATCAATCACCAGCTGGTGGTAGCGCCCCGGAACTCTGAATCGTCGTTTGCGTGCCGACCGGGACGGCGTGCCCGGTGAGGTCCTCGCGCGGGTCGACCGCCGGGAGCTCGTAGATGGGCTCGCCGGCGACGCCCATGAACCGCCTGCTGAACCGCGAGTGCAACTCCGTCATATCCGGGAGCCGCGTCTTCGTCGTCGGATACACGAGCGTCAACTCGACCTCAGTCCCGTCCGGCGTCTCCCGCGTACTCTCGACCTCCGCGAGCTCATGGCTCTCCTCGACCTTCTGCCGGTAGACCTCCGCGACCAGCTTCGGGTCGTGGCCGAGGTCGTAACTCAGGCGATGCTGGTCGGGCTCGATGACGTCGTACGCGAGCCGCGACTTCGTGAGGACCTCGTCTTGCGCGCCGTCGACGGCGTCGGCGACATCGCCGCGGATCGCTACGAGTTCGGTGTTCTGGAGGTGGCCGTGGAGGTTGGGTTTCATCTGCTTGAGGTTCCGCGCGTACTGCTCGAGCAGCGAGGGGCTGATGGATTCGTCTTCGCGCGTCATCTCCCAGAGACGCTGACTGAACTCCGAGACGAACTCCCGGCGGTCGTAACTCGCGTACGTCCGCCCGCCCGCGGTCTGGCCGACGTACGCCGTCACGTCTGGTGCGTCGACGACCTTCACGCGGGCGCCGGCGTCAGTCCAGAACGACCCCGAACTCGACGTTCGGTGCTTGCTGATGCGGCGGTCCTGGATGCGCTTCCGCAGCCAGAACGCGCCGAGTGCGGCGAGCGGGCTCGTCCCGCCGAGGACGACGAGGTAGACGGCGGGTTGGACCCAGAAGCCGGCGGCGACGAGCTGGAGCCACGCCGCCACGAGGTACGGGAGGCCGAGTTCCCAGTAGATGCGGCCCTTGCTCACCGACGCCGACAGCGACAGCCACAGCGAGTGCAGTTCTTCCTTCACGGCCACGCCCCACGGGACGTCGTCCGCAGCGGACGCGGTCGGAATATCGTCGTCGTCGCCGTCTGCGTGGTCGTCGTCGAACAGTGGTTCCGGCTCCGGGTCCGTGTCGAAGGCGGCCCCGAGGCCGGCTCGTTCACTCTCCGACGTCTCGCTGCGGGCGACCGCCGTGGATTTGGTCGGCATGAACTCCGTGGTGGTGGCGAGCGCGGTCGCGAGCCGTTGGGCGTCCGTCGCACCATCCGTCACGTCTTCGTGCGTGAGCCATTGTTCGTCGTCGACG
Source organism: Halorubellus salinus (assembly GCF_020567525.1). Classification (GTDB taxonomy): domain Archaea; phylum Halobacteriota; class Halobacteria; order Halobacteriales; family Natrialbaceae; genus Halorubellus; species Halorubellus salinus. Next base: position 35,311 of record NZ_JAJCVI010000007.1, on the reverse strand, counting down.
TCGACGACCTCGCTGAGGCTCGCGTAGAAGTCCGGACGCTCCCGGTCATGCGACGCCCCGCTGACGCTCGCGTCCAGCCCCTCGTCGACCGCGTGCTCGATGTCGCGTTGGGTGTCGTCGCTGGAGACGATGACGAACGACGACCCGGTCATCGAGCGGACCTCGTCGCTCAGCTGCTTGACGCTCTCGACGAGCCACCCCGTCGTGTCCGCAGCTTGCCGCGCCGCCCACGACCGCCGCAGCCCGAACGCCCGATAGTACAGGAAGAGCGCCGCACCGATGATGACGACTGGGTTTTCCACGACCGTCGAGACGAGGTTGAACAGCCAGTACGAACTCGTCCCACCGTCGCCGCCGCCGTTCGTGGACTGACTTAGCACGAACGAGACGGCCACGACCACGAGGAGGATGAACAGGAACGCCCCGACGCGGAGGAGCCGACTCGGGAACTGCCGCGGGTCCCCCACCGCCTTCCCCGCTGCGAGCCGCACGAGCCGCGGGAGACGCGGCACCACGAACGACGCCGCCAGCACAAATGCCGTCGCCCCCAGGCCCATCGTGACGTTCTTCGTGACGGCAACGTAGAACAGCCCTATCACGACAACTACGCCGCGAAGCATCCACCAGAGGACAAGCCGGATATCACCCGAAGAGTCATTTTCGCGAGTCCGTTCCCGCTTAGCGATCTCGCGTGGATCGAGCTCCATCAGTCGTCACCTCCCATGGGGACGCGGCGGCTCTGTGAGCCGGCGGCGATGGCGGCGGTCTGCTCGCCCGTCTCGATATCACGCAGCTGGCCGAGGAGGTCCTGGACCTGCATCCGCGTCTCCCGAACCTGATTCCCCCGACGGTACTGCTTCTCCGCAACTTGGAGTGCCGTCTCGATGTTCGCGAGCGCCGTCTCCGCACGCATCCGGTTCTGCACGAGAATCGGCTTCAACCACGTCTCCTCACGCAACTTGCGCTCGGTCACGGGGTCGACCTTCGTGAGGTCGTCGACGCCGTGGGTGAGGAGGACGTCGTTGCCGTGCTCGTCGGTCTCCACACGGCCGGTGTCGTCGGTCGCGACGATGCCCTTGCACGCGATCTCGACCATGTCGTCGATGGTCTCCACGCCCATCTCCGAGTTCCAGTACCGCGCCGCATTCGTCCCGATACCCTCCACCTCGGCGAGCGGGTGTTGCGCGGCGGCCTGTCGGCTCTCCTCGTACTCCTGGCAGCCCCTGGCGCGCATGATCGCCGAGATTGACGCCGACACCTGCTGTCGGGAGAGAATCCACCCGAACTTCCGTTTCCACAGATACGCGGTCGCCATCAGCAACGCGAGGAAGGTGAGCACCATCGGGATGTTCGTGAAGTTCGCCAGCCACAGCACCGGGTACCGTTTGAAGTCCTCGGTGAGGAGGCCACTGAACAGGTCGGCGCGATCCTCGACCTGCTCAACGTACTCGAGGCCGCCGCCGGGCGTCGCGTTGTACCCGGAGTCGTCGGCGTTCTCGCGGACGTGCTTGATGAGCGCCTGCCACTCCGGATTGATAGCCGTCGACGCCGACACGCCCGTGTTCCGCGCGTAGAGCTTGACCGCCTTCGTGGAGTTGTCCTCGAAGAACAGCTCGGTCGTGAACAGGGTCGCACTCCCGGGTTGGGAGGCGTCGTCCGCGTACTGGACGCGGAGCATATGCCCTTCGGCGAGCACGTCGACGCTCGCGCCCCGCTGTTGGACGCGAGCGGCCGCGACCGGCTCCGAGACGGTGAACGTGACGAACCCGCCGGTCGTGTTGTAGACCGCGTCAGATTCGACGACGGAGACGCCGACGTAGTCCTCATTCGGAATCGACGGCGTGATGCGGGCTTGTGAGGCCATCGACGGCGGCCCCGAGGGTGTGCCGGTCGTCGAGTTGTTCGGCCCCGCTGGCGCAGTGGTCGTGGTGGTCGTGGTGTTGTTCGGGGTGAGGCTGTGCTGTGGGCCGTCGAGCGGCCCGGTGTCGTGTGGCCCGGCAGCCGCGCCAATCGGCACCGACGCGGCCAAGGCGACCGCGAGGAGCACGAGCGCGAGACTATGGGCTCGAGTATCTGCATCCATCATCGAGTGCATGAGTAATCGGGTTAGTCGGCGGATGATTCGTCGCTGCCGCCAGCGCCGTTCTGTCGGCCGGCGCCGGGATGCGGCGCGAACCCAGAGGACTGTTCCCCGGGCACGTCGTTCGGGTCGAGTTGGAGCATCTCCATCTGCCCGCGGTCGAGACCCATCGTGAGTTCCATCGCGCGCTCGAACTGGGCCTGGAGGCGCTTGCTCCCGAAGTGATCCGCGTTCTCCAGTTCCGTCTCGAGCGTCGCCATGTTCTCGCTGAGGATACCGATACGCCGCCGCAGGTCGAGCACCATCTGGCGAAGTTCCTCCTTGTCCTGTTGGAGCTGGGAGACCTCCGCCTCACTCCGACGCTTCGATGGTTGGAACTCGTAGTCCCAGTGCTTGTTCGGGTTGTCCACCGTATCCCGCGACCGGGCGCGCACCGTGAGTTCGCTCGCATCTTGGTCCCAGGTGACGCTCTCGTCGTCGACCTCGACGCGAGCGAGAGCGCGGTCTTCGGGGCGGCGGTGGTCGCGGTCACGGAGTTCGTTCTGGTCCGCCGAGAGCAACCGCTTCCAGAACAACCCGAACAGCCGCTGCTCCGACAACAGTGGGAGGAGGAGTGCGGTGCGTTCCTCGCCGGCCTCCTCGTAGGTGTGTTTCTGGAGACGGTCGACCTCGTAGTGATACGAGTCCTGATGGTTCGCGTTCTCCTGCTCGTAGATCACCGTGAGTTCGCCCGACTTCGCGTCCTGCTTGCGCGTGATCCAGACGCCCATCCCGATGAGTACGACTGCGTACGCGCCGGCCGTGAGCTCGGTCGCGTACGCGATGGAAGACGGGCTGCCAGACTGCGCGTAGACGTACGCGCCGTAGGCGCCGATGGCGAAGAACCCGACGACGGCGGCCCAGAAGAGCTTCGTCGTGACCGGCCACCGCTTCGGTTTATCACGGAGGGCGACGCGCTCGCTCGTCGACCCGGACTTGGATTCCTCGCGCATCCGGTCCTCGGTGTCGGCGCGGTCCTCGTCGCTGAACTGCTTCGAGAGCCACTTCGACCCGACGATGAACAGCAAGACGAGGACGAGGATGACGACAAGTCCGACGAGACCCATCTGCGCGAGCGGCCCGAGGAAGCCACCACTCGCCATCAGTCGGCCTCCCCCTCATCGTCCGCTTGGTTCCGCGTGTCCACGGCCGCACTCACGCGCTCGACCGTCCCACGGACCTCCTCGGGCGGCTCAGTCCGCATCGCACGCCCCTGCATCCCACCGCCGCCAGACGCCCCCGGAGCGGACGGAGTCCCGCCCTCGCCATCCGTGTCGGTCACGGCCTCGTCGGATGCGTCGTCAAGCCTGGGGATTTCGCCGTCGAGGTCGACGTCTTCGGCGTCCCAGTCGCCTTTGACGTGGACGATGGCGCGCTGATACAGCTCGTGCCCGGTGCGTTTCTGGGCTTCGATACCGCCACGGCGCTCGGAGACGATTTCCTTGATGACGCCGCAGCCGTACTGGCTCGCGATCTCGAAGAGGTTACTCGCGAGTTCGTCGTCGCTCGTCGAGACGTCGTACGCGCGTTTGAGATGCTGGCCGCCGATGCGGTCGGCGAGTATCGGGCAGTGCTTGCCGTAGTGCTCGCAGCCCTCACACCGGTCCGGGAACGCGTCCTCGGGCTGGTCGACGCCGACGTGCGGGAACATCTTGTGGTCGGGGTCGCTCTTCAAGTCCGCGAGTTCGCCACGGACCTGGCTCTCGAGCGAGCCCTGATGGCTGGTGTCGGCGGTGGCTTGCAGCCACTTCGAGACCCCCAGCCAGAGGGGTTGGTTGTCGATGTCCGGCAGGACGTTCATGAGTCGCCGCCGGAGCAGCTCGATCTCGCTCCGTTGCTGTTCGCTATCGGGTGCCGTCGATTGATACATGATGTGAGTGTGGGTTAGTCGGGAGTCGGTGCGTTTGTCGAAGTGGTGTCCGCGTCTGGTTCGGCGTGCGTGTCGTCGCGCTCGTCGGTGAGCTCGTGGTAGGTGGTGCCCGTCGAGGAGAGCGGCCACGGGAGTCGAGCGGGGTCGGGTGGCGGCACGACCAGTTCGTCCGAAGGGAGGTCACCGGCCCGCCACGCGATGAGGACACCGCAGTCCAAGACGCGGAAGCGGACGTCGTCGCCCGGGTCGAACCCGAGCCGTGGGTTCTGCGCGATCGCCGTCGGCACGTACAGTTGCCCGCCGTTCCGGATGGGCGTGAAGCTCGCTTCACCGTAGTCGCCGGTCATCGTGTTCTCCCCGCGGTTCGTGTTATAACGCGAGTAAGGGGAGTCATCGGCCAGAATTAGGGTTCAGGAGGTCCGCGATACGTTTGCGGGTGCCGTCCTGCTTGGTCGCGGCTCGGTGCGCGCGGTCGGCATTCGAGAGGAACACCGAGAAGAAGAGGACTATCATCGCGAACCCGGCATAGAGGAAGCCCTGGACGACGGTAGCGATGGAGGCGAGCACCCAGAAGAACGCGACGAACGCGCGGAAGGACGCCCCGAAGATGGTGACGTGGCGCGTCCATCGGAGGTACACGACGTAGCCGACGCCGAGCCCGCCCGCGATGACGAGGAACGGCATGAGCGCATCCATCATTCGTCATGCACCTCGCGCCGGTCTGGGTTGCTCTCGCCACTCCACCGCCCCCGGCTCGCCGCGAGCACGTACTGCTTCGCGAACGGCAGCCCGAACGCCACCACAATCAAGAGCAGTGCGATGAGGCCGGCGAGGTACGCCCCGCCTTCATTCAGCAGCGATACACCGATGACGAGAACCGCGATGGTCGTGAGGAATCCTTGGAGTATCTTCATGGGTGATACCTCCGCGTTGCGCCAGCGACCGCGAGCCCGGTCAGTGACAGTAGGTGCTCCTGAAGTATCGGCGCGAATCCGAGGATGAACGGAAGCGAGAGCGACTCCTTGAGTTCGTACAGCGACCGTTGGAGTGATTCGACGTCGTAGTCGAGCTTGTCGCCGGCCTCGGGGTTGGCGACGAACTTCACCGTCGCGTTCGGGTTGTTGAACACGAACTGGAGCTTCGACCCACCGTCGACCGTCCGATAGAACACGCCCGCGTCGGACTCCTGCGTGATCGGGTCCCACGGAGCCTCACTTCCGGCCGGCCGGGAGAGCGCGTACCACTCGTCGATGCTCTGGTTCGTGGTGCGGTTGTCGAGGCGGACGGTGAGGTAGTCAGAGCCGTTCGGCTTCGAGAACCGATACGTCTTCGCCTTCAGGTCCTCGGTGTCATCGTCGAACGGACTCTCGAAGTCCAACGTCGACGTCACCCGAGCGAGGAGGCCTTCGGCCTCGCGTTTCTGCTGGTCGCGCCACGCCGGAATCAACACCGCCGGCTCCGACGGGGCGAACATCGCCGACTCCCCACCCGACAGCGTGAACTCGATCTCCGTGTACGTCCGCTGGGAGTCGAACTCGGTGATGTCGTGCCACTCCCCCGTCGTCGTCCCGTTCACAGACTTCAGGCTCCCGAGTTCCGTGGGTGGGATGATGTCCGCGTGGATGCGGACCGTGAAGTGCACGCAGTACGAGTTCGGGTTCTGCGCCCTGACTCGGTAGAACGAGTCCGTGTGCTCGATACGTATCTTCGTGTTCGCCTTCACCTGCGACACCGACGAGGAGTTGTTGAACGTCTCAGCGGTCGCGTTCGTCAACGGCCAGTCGTGCACGACCTCTTCGCTGCACGCGGCTGTCGTCGACGACGACTGCGAGCCCGGGGTCGCACCTGCTGGCATCGCGACCGCGAGTGCGCTCCCCAGGACACAGACGGTCATCGCGAGCGCGAGTACCCGTCGGGCGGTCGTGCGTCCGCGGTCGTCGTGCCACGGGGCGATTCGACACCATGTGTCGTGGAGCCAGTCCGCGGACTCCGCGCTCCAGAGCCACGCCGCGAAGTTCTCTACCGAGTTCAGGTGCGGGCGGAGCGTAGACGCCGCCCATACGAACAGGACGATACCCGCAGCGGCCGCGATGAGCGGGCCCCCGCTCGTTGCCGTGTACGCCAGTAGCACCGCGATGGCGATGAACGCCGCCGTCCCGAGTACGTACACCGCCAGGTACTCGAGTTTCCCGACGATGGACCGTGCGTTGATATTCGTGACGGTGTCGACCGCGTCGTCCACGCGCTCGCGGCCGTGCCGTGGTTTCCGCGCCATCAGTCCTCACCTCCGCGCCGCGACCGCGTCGTGTACTGCTTGGGCTTCGACCGCAGGCCAGTCCCAGGGATGTCGACGTCGATGTCGGGCGCGTGGTTGTCCCAGGCGCGCTCGCCGTCATCCGAGTACCGGAACACGCCCATCGCGAGGAAGAACCCCCAGACGAGGACGAACAGGAGCGTGAATCCGCCCGTGAATATCGAGGTGCCGATGCTCCACGAGATCATGATGACGGAGCCCGTTATCTGGTCATCGGGGTCCTCGGCGCCGAGTGCGTCGATGGCCGCACCGAGCGTCGTCGAGTACAGGAGGTCCGCGAGCTTCCCGACGAGAACGCCCTCGCCGATGAACTCTCGAAGGCCGTCCTTCATCTGGACGAGGTCGCGACCGATGCGCCGCGGCAGTCCGAGCACGGTCGTCGCGGCGTCACTGAGTCGCCCCATCTATTGCCACCTCCGCCAGACTGCGAGCTTGGCGGCGAGCCCGCGGAGCTTCCAGCCCGCGCGCCGGAGTGCGGTCTGGATGCGGTTCTCGTGGGCTTTCTTCCCGGCGTCCCGGCACGCTTGCTTGTCGTAGTAGCGGCCGTCCTCGCCGCGCACGCGACGCCCACGCTTACGCGACACGCGACACCACCTCCACGGCGGAAACCGACAGGAACGGCAGGAGGCCGTCCTCCTCGTCGTCCTCGGTGTCGGGCGTCCACTCGGTGACGTCGAGCTTGCTCTCGTTCATCCAGAGCGTCGACCGGACGTCGCACTCGCCCGGGTCGGTGAGGCTCGTCGTGCCGCAGTAGCGCCCGAGGAGCTTCGCCTGGTAGTCCCGGCCGAGGCTCTCGTTGTTCGCGATGCGGTTCGCTATCTCGTCCGTCATCGTCGGGAGGTCCTCCGCGAAGTCCCCATCGACGCCCCACGTCTCGTCCACGCTCCGGTTCGAGTACGTGGCGTTGTACGCGCTCTCGTTCAGCGCCGTCAGCGACGCCAGCGTCGTCGAGTTCTCCGTCGAGGTGACGTTCCCGACGACGTAGAACACCGCGTTCTCCGAGCCCTCGTGCGACACGATGACCTTGTGGGTGTCGAACGCCTCACTCGGGGACGTTCGCTGGTTGATTTCGGCGACGTACGTCTCGCTGTTCGAGTTGATCTCCGTCACCGTCTGGGCGACCGTGTCGTTGTTCGCGCGCGGTTGTTCATCGTCGAAGAGCCCGCCGACGCTCGCCTGCATCCTGTCGAGCTGGCCGTCGAGGGCCGCCGACGCGTGGCTGAGCTTCGCGCGCCAGGCCTCGGTGTCGACCTCGAGGTCGAACCAGCCGTTCTCATCTTCGGTTGTTTCGTCCTCGTCGGTGAGCCACGAATCGAGGACGTTCGCTTCGTCGCCGTCGTCACTGCTCTGGGCGAGCGCGGGGCTCGCGGCGAGCGCGATGCTCGACACGACCACGAGGCACGCCAGGGCGAGTGCGACGGCTCGCTGTCGGTGGGTCCATATCATGATTCAGTCCTCCGGAACCGAGCGTTAGTTACCCGTCTGCGCGAGGTAGACGCCGCCGGCGGCGGGGATGCCGACGAAGAACCACGCCAGCACCGTGACCATCAGCGTGCCGACGGGATCGCTCGTGATGATGGCGAGGTGGTCCGTTGGCGAGAGGCTCGTGATGCCAGCCTGGACCTTCACGCTGAAGAGGAAGGCGCCGATGAAGCTCGCGAGGAGTACGGCCGGGATGGGGCGCGTGACGGCGTTCGTGGCGCCGCTGATTGGGGAGCGAGACGACTCGTTCTGAACTTGGGTTTCAGTAGCCATGGTCGAAGATCTCCGTGAATCGAATCCGTGTGTGGCGCCTGCCGGCGGAGTCGAACTCGCCGCCACCCAACTCCAGGAGGAGCTGGGTGGACGCCTGTGCAGGCAAAGAAACGGGAGCGTTGAGTTGCGGGGTTAGTTGCGTCGGCGACCGAGGTCGTCGACGTCCGGCAGGGAATCATCGACCTTCCCAGCGAGAACCTTCGGGAGGACGAGCAGGAACTCCTTCGTCGCCTTCAGGTCGCGAGGAATCGACGCGATGAGCTCGCCGGGCTGCTTCAGGTTCTCCCACGCGTTCCCCGGGATGCTCTTGAGTGCCGCGAGCGCTGACCGGCCCGCCATCGCTAGGCGAGCTTCCGGCGGCGGACGGCCATCGGGATGACCGTCGCGACCGCCGTTACGCCCGAGAGATCGAAGTTGAGGTTCTGGATGAACTCGAGGCTCGGGGCGACGGTGAGCGGGTTGAAGTGGTCGAGGCTCCACTCGAAGTTCTGCATCCACAGCCCGAACGTCTGCTGCATCTGCGGGGCGAGACCCACGTTCGTCCGCACGCGAACCTCGGTGAGCGAATTGGTGTCGTCGAAGTCTTCGCCGAGGTGGATGTCGACGTCGCCAGAGGATTCGTCGATGAGCGCGTACGTGTCCGTCGACGCGTTCACGTCGTCAGGGAGTTCGGTGTAGCCCTTGACGAGGGTCTTCCCGTCGTCGGTCTTGAGCGTGATGAGCGTCGACTTGTCCCAGTTCGAGTCCGTGAGGTCTTCGAGACTGGAGCCGAGGCGATCGTTGGCGGTCGAGTTCGCCATGTCGACGCTGACGGTGGACCCGCTTCCGTTGACCGAGACGTCCTCGGCGGTGAAGTGGGTCATCTTGTCCTGGAAGAAACTCTGGTTCATGATGGTGAACCCGTCAGTTTTGAACTCCACGAAGTCCGTCGTCGAGATGAGGTGATTGTCGACGCGATAGTTCGCGTACGTCGACGCGGCCGTGATCTCCACGGTGACCTTCGTGTACGTCTCGTTCTCCGCGCTGACGCTCGTGTTGTCGACGTACCGGAACACGACCTCCTTCGTTTCGCCGGCCTGGATGTCCACGCCGTCGAGGTCGGCGTGCGTGACGTTCACGCGGTACGCGTACTCGTCGGCGGTCGTGTCGTACGCGGTCTCGGTGAGACTCGAGTTCCCCCAGGTCTCGATGACGGTCCCGGTCTCGTTGTCGATTGCGCGGACCGCGGGGTTGTTCGAGGTGGTCGTCTGGTTGAGGAACGCCGCCTTCGACGCGTTCGCCTGGAAGCCGGTGACGTTCGTGCCGTCGGTCCACTCCGAGGCGTTCGCGAAGTCCGCCGCCGTCATGGACGGCTCGATGGTCTGGGTCGATTCGACTGTCGTGGGGTTCGACGCGGCTGCGGCCGGCGCCAGACTGGCGGCGGCGAGCAACGCGACGAACACGAGTGCAAGTGCTTGCTGCTTCATGAACTACTTGAGAACGAATGGTGGTTGGCGAGCGATACGGGACGACAACTGGGGGTGGCGGGACAGGAGGCGGCGGCGGGACGGGTGGTGGTATCACGCCGGCCTCGTAGCGTGGTTGGATGGCGTGCATTAGTCGTCGACCTCCGGGATCTCGTCGGAGACCTCGGCGCCGCCGTAGTCGGTGAACGGAATCGACGAGAGGCGCTTGTAGAACTTCGCGATGGACTCGTACCGCGAGTACCCGAGCCCGAGCGCCGTCGTGGTGTCCTTCCACCAGGATTCGCGCGTGGCGAGCGACCACGGGTTCGTGTTCGCGCCCACGAACAGCGCGTTCGCGAGTTCGTCCGCGATGAGCCACTCGTCGTACCGCGTCTCAAAGTCCGGCGTCGACGCCAGCAGGCTCTTGACCGGGACGTCGAGGACGCCTTCTTCGGCGGTGATGGCGTATTGATGCCAGGGTTTGACCACGTAGAACTGCGGGTGCGTCTCCTCGTACAGCGGAATGCCGTACGTTGGGGCGCGGCCGGCGAGCCAGTGGTACGCCGAGTACGTCACACCGAGCACTTGGCCGGTGTCCTCGTGGAACTGGACGATGCAGGGTTCGTGGTCGCCGAGGTGCGAGTCCGAGAGCGCGCCCCCGAACGGGCTGAGGCCCTCCTGGCGGTCGTAGTCCGCCCAGTACACTGCGATGGCGGTGTCGCGGTGGGAGCTGCGGGCGATCCACCCGTAGAACGCGTTCGGCGTGTACTGGAGGTGGTCGATCACCACCATCGGCTTGTACCGCTCCAAGACTTGCTCGTCGAACGAGAGCGTCACGTGGTCCGGGCGCGCCTCCCAGTACGGCGCCGCCGACAACGCCTCGTCCTCGTCGGCGCCGGCCGTCGACGAGGCGAGACTTGTCGCTGCGAGCGCGCTCGCGCTCATCTTGAGGACGTCGCGTCGCGTTGGCATCGCTAGAACAGGCCTCCGAGGAGGGACTCCGACAGCGCGAAGAGGTTCTCGCGGAACTCTGCCTCAGCCGTCATCGCCTCCGACTGCGTCTCCGCCGTCTGTCGCTCGTTGATGGCGGCGGTGACGTTCGGGTAGCCGTGCCCGACCTCGTGAACGCTCCCGTTCGGCACACGGGTAGCGCTCTGGGAGAGCCACTTGAGGGTCTTTTCGGGGCCCCAGTCGGGGTGGGCGGCGATGACGAGCCCGCTCGCCCCGGCGACAGCGGGCGTGCTCATCGACGTCCCGGAGAGGGTCTTGTTCACGACGATGCCGTTCGAGTTCAGGACCGCCGCACTGACGTTGAACCCGGGGGCGACGAGGTCCACGCTCTCGCCGCGCGTCTCGCCCGTCGAGAAGTCCATCGAGCCGCGGTCGGAGCCGTACTGACTGAAGTACGCCCGCGACGCGTTCGCTGCCGGGCGGGCGTTCGTGGCGCCGACAGCGATGGCGTGGTCGACGTCAGCCGGCGTCGCAATCCCCGGCGACCGCCCACGCGCCGCGGAGTTCCCGGTGGCGACAAACACCATCGTGCCGTTGTCGTGCGCGTACGCGACGGCGTTCGACAGCTCCTCGTTCCACACCGGCGACCCGAGGCTCAGCGAGAGGAAGTCGGCGTCCTGGTCGGCCGCGTACCGGATGGCCTGCGCGATGTCGGCGGTCGAGCCGGCGCCCTCGTCGTCGAGGACCTGGAGGCAGAGGAGCGTCCCTTGGGGCATGAAGCCGTCCATCTCGTCGGTGCTCGTGCCATTGGTGGTCGTGTTCGCGAAGATGATGCCGCTCGCCCACGACCCGTGCCCGTTCTCGTCGACGACCGCCGAGTACCCCGACTCGTTCACCGTCGGGTTCCCCGGTTCGACGAAGCTCTTCGACGCGTTCGAAATCCGGACGTCCGAGCCTTCGGAGCCGTTCCCGAACACCTCGCCGGTCGGCTGTGAGCCGTAGCAGCCCGTGTCCGCGACCGCGCCGACGACGCCTTCGCCGGTCGTGCTCGCGTCGAGCGCGTTCAGATACCGGCGGACGTCCGCGGGCGTCCCGCGCGGGCTGTCATCGAAGAAGGCGATGCCGTCAGCTGCCGTGCTGTGGTCCTTGTAGAACAGGTTCCACGAGGACACCGGGCTCGTCCACTCTGTTTGGGTCAGCCCGCTCGGTCGGTCGGGCGTGGTGAGGATGACGTTCGCCGCCACGTACTCCACGCCGTCCATCTGTTCGAGAAGCTGCGCGCTTCCGAACGCCTGCATGAGGCCGGCGAACCCGTTCAGGTTGCGGACCTCGCTGACGGGGCCGGAGACGAGCACGCTGTTCGAGGCGTTCTGGTACTGCTCGATGTCACGGCCGTCGGTGGCGTTCGCCCACTCGCGCATTTCATCGAGTGTCGAGTCGCTCTCGACGTGGACGATGTACGACGGCTGGCCGTCGTACTGCTGGATGCTCCCGGTCGTCGAGTCGGTGATTGGAGCGCCGGTGGCGGCTGTCGCGACGCCCGTGGCACCAACTACGGGGCCGAAGATGCAGAGGAGCGCGAGGACGAGTGCTTTCGAGGCCGGTGCCGCCTGCTGGAATCGGGTGATGTAACTCATGATGAATCAGTCTGGGAGTTGAGTTGGTGGAACGCGGTCAGTCGCGGGCGAGGTCGATGTCGCGGCGCCGCCGGACGAACAGGCCGACCGCGACGAGGCCGCCCGGCGAGACCAGTAGGAGCGGCACGTCGAAGTCCAGGGCGTGCGAGAGCTGGCGGAACTCCCACCGGATCTCCTCACTCCAGCCTGGGTCGCGAACGACCGTGATCTCGCGGTCGCCGCTCGCGGTGGTCACGCCCTCGATGGTGCTGGTGGTGCCGTTGACGCCCCAGTCACCACACGCGTTCCCCGACTTGGGGACCGGACACTCGCCGACGTACACGTGTGCGTCTTCGGGGAGCGCCTGCGTGTGCAGCGTGAACCCGACGTGCGACCGGACGTTCTGCTCGTCCTCACCGCGGACCACCCGGACCGTGGTGTCGCCACGGGCGGCCGCGTCCAGGTCCGTCGCGTGAATCTGGAGCTCCGTCGGGGCGTCCGCACTCGCGTTGATGACCGCCGCAGCCACGAGCCCGTTCACGCCCTCCTTCGTGAACGACCCGCCTTCGAGGCTGTCACCCGCGAGCGCGTACAGACTGTTCGTTCCGGGGCGTGCGATGAGGGTTGCGGGGCCGTCGATGGACTTCGAGGCGGCGTCGACCTCGAAGACGCTCGCGAACACCTTCCCCGACGGATTCGTGTACCGCACCTCCACGCGATACGAACCCGCGCCCTCGGTCGTGAACGCAACCGTCCCGCCACTCACCGAGGCAGGGACGCGACTGCCATCGGGCGCCCGGACCGTGGCGTTCGCCAGGTTCCCGAACTCCGCGGTGTCCTTCGGCGTGATGTCGACCGTGACTCGCGAGTCCGGGCCGGGGTAGAGCGTGCTGACGTCGACGCTCTCCACCTCGGGGAGCGTCCCCGTGAACCCCGGATTCTTGATCCGGGACGTCACGCGCCCGAGACCTGCTTCCCCGGCGACGATGACCTCCACCTGCTTGACCGCGACGTCAGCGTCGAGCGGGTAGTCCTCGATGACGACCGCGGGGTTCCCAACGCCGAGCGTGGGCTGCTCGACCCGCCAGTAATCGCTGTCGAGCGAGGTGGTGGTGCCGCTCTGGGAGTGCATGATGACCTCAACATCCGATTCGTTGAAGTCCGCGAAGTCCAGCGGCCCGGGTGCATCGAACGGAATCGAGCGGTCGAGGAAGCGCGTCGCCTCGAACGATGTGTTCACGGCCTCGCCCGTGCTGGCGGCGAGCGTGGCATTCACGCCCGTGACGGTCTGCCCGCTCGGCACCGAGTAGTTGATACGGAGCACGTTCCGTGGGCCGTTGAGGCGCGACCGCGCCAGCGATAGGGCGTCAGTGCCGAGCGTGCTGGTGGTGCCGTCATCGAACTCAACGATGGCTGTCACGTCATTCAGCGAGTCCGGGACGGCTGGCAGCGAGAGGTTCTTGCGGATTTGGGCGGTCTCAGCGTCCACATTCGACGCGACGTCCGAGACTTCGGCACTGTTGAGTGAGATGGCAACGCGTCGAATCTCTCGGCCCCCATCGTCCGTTCCACTGTCAGACCCGGTGTCCGTGCCGGTGAGTGGGTACTTCGAGACGTGCAGCACCGTCAGCGGGCCGTTCGGTTCCAGCGACTCCAGTTGGAGATACTCGCTCGGTATCTGCTCGCGGGTGCCATCCCCGTAGATGATGGTGGCGTTCACCGCATCCAGCGACCCCGGTGGCGCTGGCAACCGGAAGTCGTCAGTCAGCACCCTCGCGCGCTCGGAGATCTCCGTGGTGACCTCATCGGCGCTGAGCGTCGCGGGCGTGTTCCGGAGCACCGCGCTGAGCGAGCCGACCTGCCGGATGAGACGCTTCGCCTCCGGCTTCGTGATGTTCTCCGCGTCGATCTCCTCGAAGGTGAGGCTCTCGTTCGCGTCGCCGCACCACTGGCCATGCTGCGTGCAGAACCGCTCAGTCGCGTTCGGCGACGCCTCGACCATCCCCGCGAACTTCTCGCGGGCATCGAGGAGGTCGGTGACGTTGCTCAGCGAGTAGTTGTGGCCGGCGAAACTGAACGACCGGCCGGCGACGTAGTCCTCGAACCAGTCCGCGAACTTCTCGGTCGCGTTCAGGTTCACGAAGTTCGAGTAATCCGCCTTGTACACGCCGATGGTTGTCTCGTTCGTCTCGCCCGGCTTGATGTATGGCGACCGCTGTGGGTCGGCGAGGTAGACAGCGCCCGCGTACGTGCTGATGTTCGCCTGCGCAGCGCGCTCAACGGTGTCGGGGACGTCGAACTCCTCGTAGTACTCGCGGAGGTCCGCCTCGGTCGCGTTCGGCCCCAGACTCGGCGGGGTCTTGTACGCGATGAGCTTCACACCAGCGACATTGCTCGCGAACGATAAGTTCACGCGGCCATCCGGCCCCGTCGTGGTTCGGACGGTCTCTATCTTCCCCGCGTTTGAGAGCTCCTCGAGGCGCTGCGAACGCTTCGTCAGCTGATTCTCGCGGTTCTTGAGCCGTTGCTTCCACCCGGAGATAATCTGGTCGGCGTCGCCAACTGTGATGAGGTACGACGCGTGCGCGGTTCCTTTAGGGGTAGACGCGATAGAAGCCCGTGCTGAGACCACTCGTCCGGATGGCGACTTCGTGTTCGTTCGTCCCGATGGCCTGCTGGAACGTCGCCGTACTCTGAACCGAGCGGTCCTGGATGGAGCCTTCCATCGAGATGCGTTCGACGACCACGTCGGTCGAATCCTGGATGCAGACCCCGGAGAGGTCGCTGTCGTAGTTGTCCTGATAGAGGGCGCCAGTGAACCCGCCACACTCGTCAGCCCAAATCGAGAACACGAGCGGCTCCCCAGGCTCGAAGTTCGTGCCGGGCGTCGACAGGTCCGCATCCTGCCACGCACCAAGCGTGTGCACAGCCACACCCTCCGCGTTCGACTGGAGGACGCCATCGGACCCGGTTATCGAGAAGTCGCCCTCGACCTGCTGCGTCCAATTCGCGGGCGTGACATCGTTCAACTGCTCGCGAATGCTCGCGATCTCCTGCTGGATCTCTCGCTTGCTGCCGGTGAAGTTCTTTGCGTCGAACCCGACAGACACCACCGTCGCATTACTCACCGGATCGCCGTTTTGGTCGCGGACGACGCCGGAAACAGTGGCGTCGCTTTGACCGCCGGTAACTCCGGCGATATTATAGACTTCGACTGAGTTAGAAGCGCCATCGTCCCCCGAGACGTACATATACCCGTTTGCTTCGGTCGCTGCGTGACGGAACCGGCTTTGGGACATATCCGAAAGCTGGGAATACGTATCGTTCGCCGGGGAATACTTGTAAGTCGAAGGATTGTCTTCGCCGCCCGTTATGTAAATTTTCCCTTGGACACCAACCGCAGCGGGTTCGTTCCCGCCAGCGGGGTAACTGTTGACAGTGGTCCAAGTATCAGTCTCGGGAGCGTATTTATATACCGTTCCCCCGGCATTTATACCCGAGATTGCGAAAACGTTCCCGTTCACCGACGCCGACGCGTGTCCCTGTGTTGAGCTTGGTAGACCAGACACCTGACTGTATGTGTCATTTTCAATATCATACTTGTAAACGTTATTTACTGCGGAACCTCCGCCGATATCGTATCCGCCCGACAGATATATACTATCATTCACCACGGCACCATTCAGGTTTATTACACTAATTGGGTAATTGCTAATAGTCGTCCACGAATCGTTTTCCACATTATATTTGTACGCAGTGCTGGATTCACTTCCACCTACCTGTCCAGAGAACGTGTAAATATTCCCCCCGTGAGAAACCACAGCAGCCGCTTGTACTGACTTCGGGATGTTTGTAAGAGAAACCCAAGTGTCACTACTTTTATTGTATTTCTTTATCGTGTTAGAATCGCCACCTCCTAATTGTCCACCCACCCGGTAAGGTACACCGTCCACACTAACCATACCGTGTTTATCTACACTTTCCGAAAGGGGAGAAATATTACCTGACCAGTTACCCTCATCCGGGAAACCTGCCACCGACAGGGTGCCGTCGCGTTCAGTGGTCGAATTGTTTGCCGACGCGTCTAAAACGATAGCGCCCGAAATCATAGAGACGGCCAAAAGCAGCGTCATAGACGCTGAAACGACCTTTCGGCGTTTGCTGAACAATCGTTTAAGATATACTCGGTGATGTAGTCCCGTAAGTCCGAACCGCGCAAGGATCAAACAGACACCACCGACAGAAAGCGCCGCCACGTCGAATAATAGGAACGTTTCCGGAACAGTTTTTGAAAGAATAATAGCATCGTTGATAACATTCGCGAATAGAATTACTGTCGTGGAAACAGCCCCACTGATGGCAATTTGAGACGGGTTACTGTTTTCCAGATCCATCCGTTCTACGCGCCGAAACACTGCGAAGCCCCCCACGACTGAAAGTATTTTCACGCCTGCTAATCCGAACCACGGGACCTCGCCAATTACCGCCACTACAAACGGGTTCGCTTCGACCGCCTGTCCCGTGCTTACCGTGAGATACGTCGCGACCGCAAGAAACGCGCTCGCACCGAGACTTGCAGCTTCCAGTTTGCGGAGTTGCGTGCGAGTACTCATCACGCACCAGCCTCCACGCCGCTCTTGTTCGAATGCGATACCTGCCGCTCAGGAGTAATCGAGTGAATCATGAATAACGTCTTCTCGGTTAGTGCCCGGTCATCCAGGCGACGTCGCTGGCGTCCGCGACCGCGATCTCGTTCGCGTCGTCGTCGACCCGCATCTGCCGACTGCGGCCGTACCGTCGCTTCTCGACGCTCGCCCGGACGGCGTGACTGAGGATGTGCTCGGTCTTCGCCTGCACTACGGGTTTGGACTTCAGCATCTTCGTGACCGCGAACAGCAGCCCCGGGTCGTGGCGCACGTCCTGTTCTTTGAGGCGGCGAGAGACGGCTTTGGCGTGCTCGAGGAGTTCGTGCTTCGAGAGCGTGGCGCGGTCGCCGTCGTCGTCGACGGCGCCGCACTCCGTGCAGAACAATGTCGGCTCAGGACAGGCGCGCTTCCAGGACACCGGCACCTCAACGCCCTCTAGTGACGCGGTAGCCGCCGACACCCGCGGCGGGTACGCCAGCTCCAGCGTGTCGGTCGCCTCGCTCGCCTGCATGACGACGTGTTCGTCGCCGGCGTCGGCGTCGTCGACCTGGGTCATCCGGAGGTGGTCGCCGTTCGCGTCCACGGTCGCGACCGGGACGACCTGGAGTGAGAGGGTGCGTTGGCGGGCGAAACACCGCGTGCAGATTGCGGGGTTCTCGATGATTGCCTTCCGGAACACCTTGCTGGGAGCTGTCGAGTCGTAGTCGGGTTGGTCGGGGTTGATACTCTCGGGTCTCGAGGGTCGTGGAGTTGCAGACATGGCTAAGTAGGGGTCGAAGGGTGCCGGACGAGTCCCCACTGGGTGGAGACTATATCGGCGTTCCCCGTGCGAGCACGGTGAAGTGTGCCTTATCCCCGTCAACGGACACTAGCAGACTTAAACTACCGTTAGATTCGTTCCATCACCGAAAAACAATCGCTGCAAGCACGATATCCATCCACAGCCAAAATCACCAGACGCGAAGCCAAACACGGCCAGTGCACTTTTCAACCCCGCCAAGGGTTCTAGCCGCTAGCACGCGAAATGACACACGACCCTATCGGCCCCGCAGCAACCGAACCCCAGATCGAATCCGCCTCAAAGGGCCTCCTCGGCCGAACCATCGGCAGTATCGACGACACCATCCACGGCCAAGCCACCGACGACCGCGCCCGCTCGAAAATGGGCGTCGCCAACGTCATCGAAAAAGGCTACTACGGCATCGACATCAACAACGACGCCCAAGCCGACTTCCCCGACGCCGGCATCGAACTCAAGGTCACACCCTTGAACACCACCGGTGACGGCCACCTCCTCCGCCCGAAAGAACGCCTCGTCCTCTGCATGGTCGACTACAACGCCCTCGCCGAGGCCGACCACTGGCGCGACGTCCCCGGCCTCCGCAAGAAGCTCAGCGCCATGCATATCGTCTGGTACATCCACTTCGAGGACACGAATCGGTCGGAGTACCCTATCATCTGGACCGATATCTGGCGCCCCACCGACGAATGGGATAGACGCTTCCAAGAGGACTTCGAGATCTGCCAGGAGAAGGTCCTCAACGGCGAGGTCCCCAGTGAACGGCACGTCGACTACCTCGGCACCTGCCCCAAACACGGCGGCGGCTACAAGAAAGACAACCCCAGCCAGAGTGCACCGAACTCAACCGTCGCCAAAGACGCACACCCGGTTCTCGACCACGCCGAACGCCGCGGCTGGAGCATCGCCCTCGGTGGGATGCTTGATGTACTGATGGATTCGACGGGTCTCGAGAAAGCCACCCACAACTACTGTGGCGGCGTCGACGCAGCCGAATTCTGGGAGTTGATGCAATCCGAGGCCACCGGCGACACCATGTCCTTCGCTCGCTACAAGGACCTTGCGGGGTACATCCCCGCCGACGACTGAAGCGTTACACACAGCGGATATGATTCTTTACCATACGGGACTATATACCGCTCTTTTGTTGCGTAGAATGCAATCGGGAGGAGATGTACAAGAGCTTGTCTCCCTTTTGATTAATCTCTTCGGCTTTCCTAAAGTCCGGGATTGTTTCAGAGATGCTGAAGATATCGCACGAATTGATCACCAGCCTGTAATTGAAGCGTAATAGAAGCATGTGCTGAGGCTACCGGAATATCATCGGTGTATAAGGAGAGAAAGTCTCTAGACCGCTCATCTTCCCTATCGTATCTCCTCGAAGATGTTTATATATTCATGAGAACATAGGCAGGTGCAATTCTGGCCCCCTATACTAAGGTGATGTGATGTGATAGTGGGTTCACCATAGCAAATGTCTGTAATGAGTATCGAGGAGGGAAGACTCGAGATTCCTGCCCTCTCCATCAATCCGCATGACTGACGGAGAAGATGCCGGTTCAAGCCCGGTGAACAGTCTTGAGGAAGCAGCAGCTGCAATCGTCCGTCTACGGTTAGGGCGCCCGGGGGCTGTTGTTGCCTCGTTGACCGACAGCAACGCATTCATGGAGAGTATCTATGTCCCTACGAGGGCGGACGAGCTGGCACGAGAATTCTTTAGTAGTGATGAGCCAGATGGGGAACTCTTCGTTCTGCTCGGGAGCACTGGCGACGGAAAGACCGCCATTTTAAGGAAATCCTATCAGGAATCCGATGCTGATTGGCTTCACCCGAAACTTCTCCGACTTGACGCGACAGAATCGAAAAGTGATCGCCGTTCGAACCACGATGAGATGGACCTCTTCCTCGAGAAAAGAGGTGAGGAAGAGGGCGGTGAAACCCCTCGTCGTGGCTTAGCAATCAACCTTGGAATCGCATTAACGTACTTCCATACGGAGAATAGAATCGAACGGTTCCCGAAAGTATGGGACGCAATTGATAATGCTCGAGATTATACGAACCTCAATCCGGGGGGAATATACAGGGGAGAAGAGGTGACTGTTGTCAACCTCTCTTTCCGCCGTATGTTCGACACCCATCCTAAGACGTTAGGGCAGGGACTATTAGCCAAAATAATACGACTATTTGATTACAATAATGAGGAATCCCCGTTTGCTGCTATCTCAGACGAAATCGAGGCAACACAAGAGGAGAATCCACTCGCCTACAACCTTCACAAATTGTCGAATCCAGAGGTACAGGAATCGCTGATTCGCCTATTTGCTGCCCGGGCTATCATCTCAAACGAATATCTAAATCCACGACGGGTCCTTGATTATCTCTCCAAGATACTAATAAGCGCAGGATTACAGGAGGAAATGGAAGAGAAAGCTCTCCCCACGTTCGAGGAGTTGCTTGACGCCGGAAGACCAGTCGAGGAGACATACATCTGGAACACGGTGTACGATGTGTTAGCGCGCCCGGGGCACGAAAGTGCACACCTCGACCCCTGTCTCGTCTCTGGTCTTTCACTCGATGAATGGATTCTGAACCCAGAGTTCGATATGCAAGACGGCGCGGTTCATTATGATCGGTTGTCAGGGAGCGCTATCAACCGCACAGTGGTTCGACTACAACATCTGACCGGTGAGGTCCAACGAGAGACAGAAGAGGTGGTCGAGGATGGGTTGTTCGAAACGTTCGCTGGGGCTCGAACCCACCACGATGCTATCCCGCAACCCGGCCGTGATGGCGACAGAGAGTATCCGACGGAAGAATTCATGTTTACGGCTTATGATACGATAGTGGAAGCAATCCGGAATTGGTCCCAGCAAGCACGGGACGGTGAGCTTGTTGAAATACCAGATGGGCAGAACTCAATCAGATACCAATTCCTTTCAGAATGGAACCAGGAGAAAGCAGGATACGATGAACAAACATCTGTGGCCAGAACCACCGAAGAAACACAGCTCGGAAAACTATGGTTCGCGTTCAACAACGAGGTGAAAATTCCCTTATCATATGAATTGTATCGGCTTCTGGAGCTACTCACTCGTGGATACAATCCCGAAGCCATCGACCCGAAGGAGTCTGAGGGTGTCCGGTTGATTCGAACCCAACTCTCACAGTTCACTGAAAAGAAGGAACAGCTCGAGGTCAGAAATCTCAGCAATCAGCTCCTGCTGCGAGTCCAGGAAGGCGAGGGGCCACGAGCCGGAACGATCCAACTCAGCGATTCATGAGCGATGAGATACAGCTAACCGGTCAAGTACCCCGGCGGACGATAGATGGTGGTATTTTCCCCTTCTCAGCGCGTGCTAATGCACGCGAAGGAATATTTAGTGATGTCCTTGCAGCAGTCCTTCAATGCGACCCAGAGGTCGCCATCACAGAGGAAACCAAAGATACAACATTCGATTGGGCCAACACCACCCTCAAGCAGCGGTTCAACAACGTTATCGACGGGGATTACAGTCAGGAGACCAACCTGGATGTCACTCCGTCTGTCAATTCTGAGGATGTCTGGGAGATATTCGAAGCCAAGTACACCGCTTTGACACAAGGTGACAATCCGATTGTTGTGCCGTTCAACCCCGCTATCCCGAAACGAATCAGGCCGGTCAACAGTAATAAATGGGGGAGCTGGTATCGACTCCTCATGACTGAGAAACAGGGAGAGTCCCTCGAGTTCGATCCAGATGGTCTGCATGCTGACTTCCGGAAGCGTCTCGACAATCTGGAGGCATCCAACATTTTCGAACAGGCAATCGTTTCGGTAGTGGAGACCTTCGACGAACCAACAAAGGACACTGCTGAGGCTACGGTGCCACTGCGGCCATATATCGACGAGATGGCCGAGAACTTCCGAGTAGATTTGAAAGCATGGTTAGCCAACGACGTCGAGTCGGCGTCAGACTGGCTTCGTGGTTCGCAAGATCTCATCGGAATTCACTTCTTCATGTACTATGTTCAGGTTGCACTGAATCTTCGGAAGGAGTGGAGCAAGTTCATCAACGGGGAGGAGTACTCGCCGAAAATCATCGGAGTCCCTTTCGGCATCGAAAGTGAATCAGCCGGCCTTGGTCGGGAGTTCGTTAAGATATGGAAAGGAGAGAGAGGCGCTGAGTACTCGGTCAGGCGAGATATCTATGATTCCTTCGCCCGGTTGGCAGTTCTCAGGATGCTTAACGAAGCCATTTCAGAGCACGATCACGGGCCCGATTATCCGGTGACACTAACTGAAGCGCTGGATGTGATGGATGACAAGAGTCGTCAGACTGCAATCGAGGAAATCTATGACTCTCTTGATGCAGATTCTCCGGATGATTGTTTAGAATCGACTCTTATCGAGGCGTCTCAGAAGCTCGTGAAGGCGATTGATAAACGATATCAGGGCGCGGATGATTCAGCCCCTTTCAGTATGGGGGTTCGTGGTGTGAAGAATCTAGCTGATGCTGATGTGCGGTTCCTGTCCAGGGAAGCTGGACGGCCATCCTACCGGTTCCAGATGGCCGACGAGACACTCGCGTTCCTTGCTCGGGTATTCGCTTGTGATGAAGAGCGAACCGATGAGGAGTTGGCGTTGACACGCTTCAACAGCTATCTCGTTGAGCGAGGGTTCCACCTTGACGAGAGAAGTAAAACAGCAGCGAAGGCGAGTCTGACCAGCATGGGCCTACTCAGCCAGGAGAGCGATAGCGGAGATTCAGTCAATGTCAGAACATATTAAAACAGTCCTGAAGAATCACGTTGAGGAATACTTCGAAGCCAATCCCCCCGAAGACGGGCAGTTCTTGGCAGCACACTACCCGGATGAGGAACATACTGAAGCGCTAGCTGCAGCGCTCCGAGAGCTCGCAGATGAGGAGTTGGTTGAATTGAACCTTGATGGGGAGCTGAATATGAAACCTGCAATCCGCTTCGACGATAGTCCCTTACTCTATGTGCTTCACGTCAGAAGCGAGTTCCCCGAGAAAGGTAACGAAATGGAAGTAGGACAAGGACTGGCGACAGGCCTCCGGAATAATGTACTTGATGACAGTAAATCAAATCGTTATGTTGCAGGATTCATCGTAATCGATCCGGATGCGTATGTAGATACGTTTAATCCAGCAGAACTTCTGACGGAAGAGGGTGGGCCACTAGCAATAGAAACAATCAGGGAGTCGTTATTAAATCCGGGAAGATATGACAATCCCGCTTCGAAAGCCGTCATACGAGCGATTAAGGCCTATATCGAGGAGGACCTGTTTGAAGATGATAGGACGTCGTGGTTCGCCGAATTAGCCAGCATCAGTGTCGCTCTAGAGAACGAGTCAACTGAGAATCTGGCGGCAGGAATAGGGGAGCTCCCTGAGATGCTCTATTTTGACTCTCTTCCCGAGAACTTATTCGAGATGTCTCTCGATGAGGAAGATGCAAAACAGGAGATATTGGGCGATCTCAGAACTGCACAGACGCACGCTGGGCGATTCATCGAAGCGTTCCAACCAGGTGAAGACACTGCAGATCACCTTCGAGAGCACTACGAGGAGGAGTTTGTAAAAAAACATGGACAGAAGAAGAATTGGAGCGGAATCGGGTTCGAAGAAGCATACTATGCCGATTTCGATAACAAGCAAATCGATTCTAAGTCCAAAGAAAGCAAATCCGATTCCGAGTCCGAAGAAACCGAATCCAGTTCCGAACCCGAAGAGAAGTCCGACGAATCTGGGCCCGAGTCCAAATCCGACTCCTCCGTAAATATTTCAGTATCTCGAAAACGTGATGAGGAAACCAAGTCTGATTCGGTTCCCGAACTGGATACCATCAGCATTTCCGCTCCGGATTCCGTCAAGTATGGTCCAGTAGAGGGGCCCTTCACGAAGGCACGATCCCGGCATGTTGTACGGTGTACAGCATCCGAGGACAGCATCAAACTCAAGCTGACATTCAGCGAATCGCTCGCCTCTGTCTCAGTCCTGACGACACCAGATGATGACTCTGTAGAGATAGATGGGGAAGAGGTGAGATACGAGGTACAACGGGGAGCGAACGATTCTATCCAGTGGGAACGGTTCGAAGTGTATGTCGATGAGACAACCCGGCACCCTCATCCGACCGTTCAAGTCGATTTTGCTATCCTCCCAGAGTGGTGGTTCCAGGTGCTGGGCGAAGAGGAGATGGATATCAGGTTTGATGTGGACGGTGATTCTAGATTTGTTCTCCATAACAAGGAATCGGTGTCGCTGACACCCCTCACGAAAGCGGATGATTCAGACGGAGACAGCGCAACCATCTCCGAGGAGGGGCAAATCGTGACGGTCAATGGGCCACTGACCGTGTATCCACAGACCCCGCTGGTGACGAACGGTGCTGCAGAGCGACCGTTCTACCTGGCTGCACCTGAGCCATCCGAGGTCGATCAACTCCCGATGCTAGCATATGATGATGAAGCAGAGATACGAGAGGCAGATGTCCACCTCCCGATGGCCGTGGAGGCAATCATCAATCCGGAGGAGTGGACCGGTGATTCGCTTAAAATCGAGGATGTCGAGACGAAGGAAGGCACCATTCAGGCCAACGGGCGACAGTTTGTCCCCGATGATAGCAGACTCCGGTCGATTATTCAGATTGAAGAGGAGTTCATCGACGATGCTAGTGTGGCACCCCGGCATTTTACTGGCCGAACCTTCGAGTCCTCGACGATTGAAGACGAGACATTCGAGACGCCGAATGCGCTGGATAAGAAGTACGACAAGCTATTAGAACATCTAGACGACCGGAGTACAGTATTGTCGACAGATTCCTGGGATGCAGAAACAAGGACGAAAGTTTTGGATGTGGTAGAGGCCTATATAGAATCCCTGAAGGATGAATCAGACGCTGCACTCAGTAGGATACGACGTATTGGAACGTTGACGACCAGCGACGAATCGACACGGCATTGGCTTACCTCGTTTCACCCATTGATGTTGGGATATGGGCTGCGCCTCGCCAAGTGGCGCGACAATAATCTCGAAGATGACGACCTCACAGCTGGCTTCCGTTACCCACCCTATGCAGCGCAGCTGACTCCTTCAGGCCTGCTTCCTTATCGGAGTCGTGGACCCGATAATGAGCCGTTCCAAGGGAGACCCATCCGGAATCACTCACTCTGGATGAATTACGCTCCGCTTGCATCGTATGATGCAGAGACGCCAGACTTCATGCGGGAACTCGTGAGTGAGAAGATCCGAGAATTCAGGGAAATCTTCGACCAGCTGTTCGATATTCATTCGGAGCGGCCATTGGTCCTGAACTTCCTCAATATGGGGGGCCTCGGGAGTTGTTTGGAAGGATTGGCTGATGTGCTTGAGGTTCTCGACGCCCACGAAGAGTATGAGTGCCCTCCTTTCAAATTGCAAGTATACGGATCTGGTGGACAAGGTCAGACCCTGGATGAGTTCTTCCAAAGCGGGGATGATGGTGGCCCACTTGAGGACCGTGACAATCACATAGTCGAGAAACTCCGGAAGAGAATCACCTACACAAAGGCTGGACCTTCGGCTGCTATCGAAGATACGCATCTTACGTTCTTCAGAGGTGTGCTGACATCCAGGTTCGCAGCATTAGGACTCGACGACCTCCCCAATCGGTTCCACAGGGATGGACTTCTGCCACGGGAATCGACTACAATTGAAGGTGAGGCTGGCGAGCGAACGTATACGAACGGGTTCGGGTGTGGAGACCACGGAGGTAAGAATCTCCATCGAGCAGCGAGGCATGCCAACCGAATCGAGCATGGCCATCGGAATCAGGAGATTTACACGCCAGAGAACCAGATTGCTCGCATTGTCGAATCAACGTCCGGAACGAGCCAAACCAAGCGATTGGACGAGATATTGAACCAGTCAATCTGGGCTGTTCATCTGCAACCCCCAGTCGGGCTGGAGTACTATATCCACGGAGATGATTCTAGCGGGAGGGGTCCATTGGTCATCCACCACGAGGATACAAGATCACCTTCTCCCGGTTATGATGCAATCACCGCCACGAACCGGCAGAATCTGTACGTCAACGCTCTGGAAGGGAAGCTTGGGGAAATAGACCGGGACCAGACGACAGACCCGAGACGGATGTTGGAGATTCTTACCGCACTGGAGGGTCAGTCGATGCTGAAGCTACAGCACGCAACTGAGAGTGAAATCATGGAACTGGTCGGTGTCGCCGGTAGTCTGGTGCTCGCCAGAGCGATGCTACGGCGGTACCTTCCCGACTACGCATGGATAGCAGTGAACCTCGGTGATGAACTGCAGCACGATTTCGCACGTCAACATGAACGTCCAGGAGCGCTCCCACCAGTTGAGGAGGACAAAGCAAGTGATGACCTAATGTTCATCGGGGTCCCAAAGCGCGCTTCTGATGATGGACTCACACTGAAACTGTGGTTCACCGAAGCGAAGGGTGGGACTGCAACTCCCGAATCAGGCGTTGAACAAGTCAAGAACACCATATCTTGGGCCGAGAGTCTCTTCAACCCACCTGAGCGATTTGCTGATACCGAGATTTTGAGGGCCGCATTCGGTAGGCTCGCCGTGGACAGCGCATTCCGTCTGGAAAATTACTCACTGCTCGATGGTGAGGAAATGGATATCATCGAGAAGCATACTGATGACCTGCTCGATGGTGAGTTCGACATCGAGATACTGGAAGATTCCCAAGGTCACCGCGGGGAGGTTATCAACGTCGGTGGCAACGAAATTAAGCGAGAAATCAACTCAGGGGGTGAAGGTATACGGAAAATAACCACCCCGGCTGATGTCTTCAGCCTCATGGATGAGGCATCGCTACCCGACTACTTTGGTGAAGAACTCCACGACTGGGTCAGGTTCGACGAATAGGAAGGAATACCAGGAATGTCCGATTCGTAGAAGGATAGAAACCGACGATTGGACATCAGAAGCTGCATTCATGTTGCAGTCAGGTCTTGACTCCAAACCGAATCCACCACGCCGTTCGAGACTGGTTCTCGATAGTTCTCAACTGTTGTGTCACGTCGTCCTGAACTTATAAAGACAACCGGTTCCAGAAACACAGGAGGTCATCATCTCAGATGCCTATCTCTAACGACGCAGGAATCCGACAAGTGGGATGGCGACAGGATCGAAAGGCATTAGGGCATGCGACTAGTCGATAACGATATGGCCAACGACCCGGTGGCAGTCGACCTCTTCTGTGGTGGCGGTGGGTTCAGTGAAGGGCTCCGTCAAGCAGGCTTCGATATCACACACGCGGTGGACAACGACAGTGGCGCCGTCGAGACGTACCGGTTGAACCATCCAGAGGCAGAGGTCATCCAGAAGGACATCCTCGAACTGGAACCCGATGCGTTGCCGGACGATGTGGATGTGGTGTTCGGGTCGCCTCCGTGTACGGAGTTCTCGTTCGCGAACAGTGGTGGGAACGGCGACATTGCGGAAGGCATGAAGCTCGTGGCGCGGTTCATGTACTTCGTTGTCGAGCTCGACCCCGACTACTGGGTGATGGAGAACGTCCCGCGCCTCGACAACTACCTCGAGGACGAATATACCTACGAACAGTTGGGTATCGAGGAGCGAGACGGCGTTCTCGAGATACCGAATCGAGCGGTGTTGACGGCGAGTGATTACGGCGCTCCGCAGCGTCGGGACCGGCTGTTCTCTGGTGACTTCCCGCTCCCTGAGGAAGCTAGTGAGGAGGCGCTGTCGTTCGGCGAGGTCCAGGAGTCGTTCCCGGCACCGACCAGCAGCCCCGAGGGGGTGGTGCGCGATCCGCTGTATGATATCGAGATTCCTGCTGCGGAGCTCTCGGATCACTATTATATCAGTCATCTCACGGAGCGTGAGGCCAAGGAAATCAAGGTGCGGAAGGCAGATCACTCATTCTACGGCCGGATGCAGTTCCCCGATGATCCGTCGGTACCGTCGCGGACGGTCCTGGCGACGAACCGCCGCGTCGCCCGGGAAACCTTGGTCATGGAGGAGGACGAATCGGTGGCGCCCGAGCGCTTCAGTAAGTATCGCAAGCCGACCATCCGCGAGATTGGCACGATTCAGGGGTTCCCCATCACGTACCAGTTCACGGGAACGAGTGTCGCCCGAAAGTGGAATCGCGTCGGCGACGCCGTCCCCGTCCCACTCGCGTATCGCATCGGGCAGTCGATTCGCGAGGCCCTCGCCGCGGATGGCGTCATCGAGGCCGCGAGTGTTCCGCGGCGTGTCGAATCGACAGTGCCGGAGGGGAATATCGGGCGGAACCTGAACGCGAAGGACTTCTCGAACAAGGGACGGCGGCGGTTGAGTCTCAGTCGGTCCTTCCGCCATCACGTCCCCTACGACACGAAGACCGCGTTCCGCGTCGACCTCGACACCGACAAGGAGACACACCCCGAGCATCCAGCCGCCGGCCTCGCCGAGACCCCGAACGGTAGCGAGGACAATGAGGAAGAGCCGGTGGTTGGGCATCCGGTGGCGTTCGATGTGGTCCTCTACAAGGGGTACTCCTCGGACGTCCAATCACTCACCCTCGACCGGGAGCAGGTTGCGACGCTGGTTGCGGCGTTCCTCGACGCGAAGCCGGAGATGGCATCGGCGTTCGAGGCGTACGTTGCGGATCTCCAATCAGAAGTGGCGCCGTTGGTGCCGGATGCCACGACGTTGCAGGCGATTCGGTCACGGCGCGCTCGTATCGACCGACCGCTCGAGTACGAGGTCCTGGAAGCTATCGCTGGCCATCGCGATGACGACAACAGCCACGGCGTCGTGGATGCCCATTTTCCGTACGAAGACTACGAAGACGTCACTATCGACGTCGACATCCTCGGCGGGACGACTCTCCCGGTTCGAGTGCTCATGAAGGCAGTTGGTGCGATGTACGTGGCGGGGCGATTGAATCACTGCCAGCACGGATTTGAAGCGTACGCAGACGACGTGTTCATTCCAGACGAGCTGGCGGACGCGACTCGCGAGACAATCGTGTCAGAAGCCACGTGTCGACTGCCGGACGCTGACCATGCGTGTATCGACGAGTGGCTTCTCGACCTGCAGCCCGTATCGACCAACACACAACCTGCAGCCACCCAATGATCGAGACCGGGGGCGCGACTTCACCCTCGCCCTGACGGCCGACGCATTCGCCTCGTATTCTCCGTGCTTGTGGAAGGCTGGTGGTGTCAGGCAACGCCGACAGCGTCTGTATCAGCGTCCTCGTCGAGGACACCGTCTGCGAGGGTCTCGCCCATCCGTTCGACGAGACCGACGACGAGCGCGTTCCCCATGCATGTGTACCGCCAGGTCTCTGGCATCCCCGTATCCGTCCAGCCCTCGGGGAACTCCATGATACGCTCGACCTCCTCCGGCGTCAACACGCGGATGTCGCCGGTGGCGGGGTCCTCGACCACGTGTTTCTCACGGCCGGCAGTGGTGCCACCTTCACTCGTCAAGATGGTGCGCGCCGGGGTATCCAGATTATCCGGGAAGGGGATCGCTCCCTCGCTGAACGTGTACTCGTACCCATCATCAGTCACGCGATCTTCCTTCTTCGCGCCCTTGACGTACTCCCAGCGCTCAAGCTCATCGTCGGGCACGTGGTACTCCTCGGGCACCCCATCCTGGATGAGCTTCTCCCGAAGCGGTGTCGGGTCCTCCCCATCGGGGGTGATGTCGCGCGTCCAGATGCCGCCGTCGATCATCGCGCCCGCTTTCTCGAACTCGAATTCGAACTCGTCGCTCGTCGCCTTCGGATTGTCGAGGAGTTCCGTGTCTGGGGGGCGTTCGACGGGGAACTGGGTCTGGGCGTCGTCGACGGGGAACTCCCGCGGGAAGAACCCCTTCTTCGTGAAGTAGTACGGCTGCGGGCCTTCCGTGTCGAGGTAGGTGCCCCAGTCGGTGTCGCGGCGGGCCGCGAAGATGAACACGCGCCGGCGTTTGGTCGCCCCGCCGTAGTCGGCGGCATTGATGACCCGCCACTCCACGTTGTACCCGATATCATGCAGACAGTGCAGGAGGACGCCAAAGTCGCGACCGCGCTGTTCGGTCGGTGATTTCAGGAGCCGATTGACATTCTCGAGAAGGAGATACTGGGGCTGTTTCTCGCGGGTGATACGCTCGATTTCCCACCAGAGGGCGCCTTTCTCTCCTTCGATACCTTCGGCGCCGCTCTGGGCGACCGAGTAGTCCTGACAGGGGAACCCACCACAGAGGAGGTCGTGGTCTGGGACCTCGGTCTCGTCGATTTCGTTGATATCGATATTGGTGTGGTTCTCCTCGCCGAAGTGCTCAGTGTAGCAGTTCGAGGCGTGCTGTGCTTGTATCGATGGTTCCCATTGGTTGCTCCAGATGACTTCGTGCCCCGCGGCCTCTAGTCCGAGGCGGAACCCGCCAACGCCAGCGAACAACTCGACAACATCCAGCCCCATTGCTTACCGAATCCTACGGTCGCCACCACTCTTCAACATTCTCCCTTTGGGATTTGTAGCGATGGAGATACTCGTTGGCTTATCCCCTGCTTCGGGAACAGCCTCCGGGAATTCGTTTGAATCGGCGGTCTAAGGCTTGTCTATCTGCTTCTCATTGCAGGTTAACGAGTGACCTTCCGGGTCATGACGAATATAAGGAGTGCAAAGAATACCACCCCCAATCCTGTCTCGATTGTTGCAAGCATTTCACCAATCTGATTGACGTCAAATTGTCCATATCCGAGCCCGGTGAACGCCGAAAGGCTGAATTGGAGTCCATAGACAGGCGCCCACCCTCCAACCGTTTCATAAGATAACTTACCAATCTCTGCATGAGAGAGACCAAACAACGGGTAGACGGTAGCGAGAAGGCATACTAGAACGAACGCCCAGCCGAAGAGATGGCTGAATGATTCGCCATAGCCGCAGGAGACCCGCTCAAGGATATTTTGCCACCATCGAATGTCGTTAGGGATTCCGAGACTCGTCCCTCCTTGTCGGGCCTGGTATCGCTGCATCTCCTTCTGATTCCAGAAGTAGCTGGATGCAACCGCTCCGTAAGCATTCTCTGCCATCACTGTCTCGAGCGTCTGATAGACCGATTCAGCCTTCTCCACATCGGCAGGGTCACCTGCAACGCCTTCTGGAATTGATTGATTTGAGCGTGGATCGTAGACCACGCGTCGATGAGTAGCTTCAGTTGCTGTGTCGGTGGGAGCATCAGAAGTGGATTCGGTGTGCGTGTTGAGATGGAAACTGGTGTCACCACCGACCCGTGCTGATTGGAGGATTGCACCATACAATGCGGCGCCCCCGAATGTGGCGGCAAAGAGCTCTGTTTGACCGAAGGCCACCCGTTCGATGACCGCATGACGGAAGTCAGCCTCGCTCGCCTTTGCATCCGTCATCACCGCTCCAGAGAGATTCGAACCTCGAAAATCCGCTCGTGTGAGTCGACTGCCCGTGAAACGGGCATCCTCCAATATTGCATCTGTGAACGATGCGTCAGTGAGGTTCGCATCAGTGAAGTCCAAACCAGCGGCGGTTACACCGTCGAACTCCGCCTTGGACAGTTCAGCAGATTTGAACGATGTCTCGTCGATGAGAGGGCGAGTGAAATCAACATTGGTGAGTTTTGCTCCATCGAACGTCGCACCAGTGAAGTCTGCATCCGCGAGAGTACTTTCTGAGAGATTAGCCCCCCTGAATGTGGCATCAATGAATTCGGCGTCTTGACAGTGGATGTCCTTGAGCGATGCATCATCAAAACATGTCCGGTGGGGGCGTGTCCCACGGAGATTCGCATCATCTAACACTGCCTGTGAGAAGTCTGCACCCTCCAGTGTGGTTCCCGTCAGGTCTGCTTCGATGAGGCTGGCGCCTGAGAACCGACATTGGGTCAAGTCTTGGTCGAACGATGCACTCGAGAGGTTCGCGCCCCGGAAGTCAGCACCCTGTAGATGTGCCCCGTCGAACGTCACGTCAGTCAGGTTCGCCCCCCTGAAATCGACATCCTGGAGTTCCGCATCAGTAAAGTCCGAATTCTCGAGGTTCGTATATGAGAGGTCTGACCCTCGCAGAATCTGATTTCGAAGCACGAGCCGGCCATGGCGTTCTCCAGAGAAGTCCTGCTGGGCTGCGTCAACCTGTGCAGAGGCACGGACGATATCCGAGAGCGATTCGATATCCAGCAGAGAGCCGGTTTGTTCGGAGGCGTCAGTATTCGGGGGGAGTCTGTCGTCAGCGCGATCGAGTTGCCGTCTCTTAACCTCCGCTTCAGACTCGTCAAGTGCGAGTACATCACCAGTGAATCGCTCCTGCTCAGATTCCCGGGTGACAGAGAGTCGCCCCACTGTTTCCGATTGAGGAGTGACTGTCACCAAAGTGGTGGTAGCATCTGCTCCGACCGGTGTGGCATCGGCTACGGTAAAACACCCGACGAGGTCTGTCTCCGTCGGGCGATACAATACGATGACATCCTCGGAATCGATGGCCTCGTCGCTCTCAACCATGACCTGTTTCGATTCAAGTATCTCCTCGACACTCTGGCTCTCCAGTGGGACCACCCAGGTAGTCATCGGTGTCGAATCCTCGCAGTGCGGATTGTGGAGTTGGTTCGGCTACGATGTGAATAGCGTGTGTGAATCATTCGATGCTGACCTCGGTGGAGTCTTTGAAAATGGCGTCGAATGCGGCCGCGATATCGGCGACTGGGGGGCCTTTGATGATGACTCCGAGTTCGAAGTTGGAGGTGAGGCTGGTGATGGTCAAGTTCGCGCTGCCGACGTAAGCGATCTCGTCATCGACGACCATCAGCTTGGCATGGGTTGCTGTCGTTTGTCTCCCACTGGAATCTTGCGCGTAGAGCTCTCGGACATCGATGAGTGCTTCCTCCTCGGCGGTGAGCGTCTCGTGTATCCGGCCAAAGACCGCTCTGTGATCGGGATGATTGAGTTCTCTGGTGAGTATCGCGGTGTGTACGCCTTTCCGGGGGAGTGCAAGGATGTCATCGATGATTCGTGGTGTTGTATCGAAATACGGATTCGCGATTCTGACAGATTCCTTGGCTTCCAATAAGAGACGTCGAAGTCTGGGTGGGAGGTCGACCACACCTTCAGGCCGGTGGGGTGATTGCGACGTACCGACTGGGAAGGTCGCGAGTGTCTCGACGGTGGTCCTGCGTTTTGAATCGGTGGCGTCGTCCGTGAGCGCGTGAGCAGCGATGAGTTGTTGGGTGAGAACCTCGACAGCGTGGGTGGTGTTGATGCGGTATGTGGCCTCGAGTATCGTATGCCCGCCACCGATGCGGTCTGCGACGTCGGTTTGGAGGAGTCCGATAAGGAGGGCCTCTTGTTCGGTCTGACTCAGGGTCATCTCGGTGATTTCCTGTATGAGGCCCTGGCCGGAGATGTCGATGGTGTCTGTAGGGATGTCGCGGAAGCCATCACAGAGTGACTCCAGCACTGCAGCCTCGGAGATTGCGCCGGCAATGGTGAAGTCCTCGCAGAGACGCCCTACGTGCCTCGCTGAATCCTCAGATGCCATCGTCTAGGTTCTCCCAGAATGCTGGGTTCCGCCCTGGGTCCCCAATCAGGACGTTCCGATTTAGCGTCTTGTTGAACATCTCACACGTGAACTCGCTGGTATGGAGACACGCGTGGCACGCGGCGCCAGATTCCTCAGTCCGGCATGCCGGATCATAGATGCAGCTATTTGCGTGTTCTTTCGCCCTGTCAACCCAGTTGTGAAGCCGGGTCTTGAACAACGTGAACATACCACCAAGTGAGAAGTGCTCCATGCTTTCCGCGTAAAGGATGATAGCTGGAACCGTTGGCAGGATGAGTTCGGAGATACTGTCTGAATCAAGCCCGCATTGTTCACTAGCAGTCCCCATCAGTGCATGACTTGAGGAGTGGAGGAGTTCATAGACCTGCTCGGTGAGTGCATCCTCGATTGGCGTGAACGGATTCTGGGTCTCCGTCGGATCGATATTCTCCAAGAACCAAATCTTGAGTTTTTTTTCATCGTCTTGATCTGGGGCGTCCATCCCTGCCAGTTCACCGGCCTCGATGAGCCAGTCGATGATGGCACTGCGGTCAAACTGGAGAATGATTGCCTCACTAGGAGAGCGGTCTCCGTAAACGGTGACAGCATCACGTCCTGCCTGCGGGTTCTCGAAGCCACGGAGATCGGCCTTGCGTGCGTCGGGGCGACCGCGACTGTATCCATAGATGAGGCTGAGGAGCGGGAAGTTATCGACGACCCACGCATCTTCGATTGCGATGTCGTCCAGGAGCTCCTCGTAGAGGGCGGCTTGATGATATCGGTTGACGAAGTCTGTCTGCGTGAAATCAGAGAGTGGACGTGGTGACGGATGTCTGTCGACATCGTCGAGGTCCGCTTGGGCGCCTTGATACCCTCGAGTCGCGCGGAGAAAGGTGAAAAGTTCGTGAGAAATCTGGGTGTAGCGGTCCGGATTATCGGAGAGTGATACGTGTTGTTCGTTGAGTTCGACTATTTCTCGCCGGCCGGGGCCACCGCTTGCAGCGTCGCTGAGTGTCTGGATGATTGTCTCTGCGGTTTCGGGCGGAACCTCCTCGAGTTGATCTCTGATATCGTCGAGTTGCTCTTCTGGGACCCCTTCACGAGATGCAACAGCTTCCAACGTGACTCCATCTTGGCTCAGGTCTAACTCGCCGATGTGAGCATGCATGAGAATCCGCGCCCATGATTCACCATACTGGATGTTGAGCTCAGAACCCCCAACAGGTGGGATGTCGACGATTGTC
The DNA here is from genome assembly GCF_020567525.1 of Halorubellus salinus. Taxonomy (GTDB): domain Archaea; phylum Halobacteriota; class Halobacteria; order Halobacteriales; family Natrialbaceae; genus Halorubellus; species Halorubellus salinus. The sequence continues at coordinate 1,014 of NZ_JAJCVI010000007.1, read as the reverse complement.
TCGCGCTGGGGATAATAGACAGACCCGCTCTGGAGCGGACTTGCTTGATTGATGAACTCCCCACACTCACAGGCACCCACGAGTGATTTTGTCTCCGTGCCACAGCTCCGGCAGACGAACCCGAAGGTCTGCATCTGTTCGGGATCGCCGCGTTTCAGCTTGATTGGGTCCCAGCCATGTTGCGAACACGGCTTCGGTTCGATATCATTGACGTGCCCGCATTCGTGAACCAGTACGAACTGTAGTTGCTGGAGCTCCCCGCCACAGTTATCGCATTCTCCTTCGCTGGCGGCGAGATGCTTGAGGTCCTTCGGGGCGAATACATTGTCACAACTGTTGCAGACCATCGTCTGCGGGAAGAACTCTCCTTGCACCTCGTTCGGGCGGTAGATATCGATTGGTTCGTGCTCGATATTGTTCCACGGTTGGGCGTCGCTGTTCCGGAACTCCCTGACGCTCCCTGCGATATGATTTGCAACCCGATTCCCGTCTACATTCTCCATTGGTTGGACTTTCCAGTTGTCGACCATCATGGAGAAGCCGGCTTGGCCGTAGCTGAAAACAGCGCCTGGGGTGAAGGAACTCAGTACCTGTGCGACACCACGCTCCATGTCCGCATCGTTGTCTTGCATATCAGTATTCCCCTCTGAAGGACTCCACGACGAACGTCGAGAACCGATCGGGGATTATCGGGACCTGCTGGTCGATGTCTCGAAGACTGTTCATCGGACCGCGTTCATCCTCGGCTTCTCCTTCGACGACGTTGGCAATGAATTCGCCTTTGCCGTCTTGAGAGAGCGGGTCTTCGAGGAGTCGGCTCCAGACCCTATCGAACTGGTCCTCGATGCGGTCTCGGTACAGGTTCTGACCGTGCTCGTCACTGACATCCAGCCAGGCCTCGTCCTGTGCCTCACTGACACAGTACGCGCGTTTGATGAATTCGAAGGCGTCATCGCGCGTGATGAGGTCGCGTTCAAGCGCTTCGTTGAATCCGTCGTACATATACAGTCGTTT
>NZ_JAJCVI010000006.1 GCF_020567525.1 Halorubellus salinus | reverse complement strand
TCAAGGCGTGGTCGTCGCCGTACCACACGTTCAGGTCCTCGACGCTCAACTTCGCGTCGCCCTCGAACTCGAACGCCGTCCACTCCTCGCGGGTCTCCTCGGCCGTCTCGCCCGCGACCGTCGTCGACGCCGTCGAGTCCGCGCTCGCGCTCTCGATGCCTGTGCTGTCGTCGTCGAAGTCTGATTCTTGCTTACTCATAGTCGAGTTTCCGCCGGAAGATCGTCCGTGCCGTGATACCGACCGCGTAGAACGAGAGCACGACCATCAGGAGGATGAACGCGCTCGCCCACCCCATGGACGGCGACCCGCTCACGCCCGCCGCGATGACCGCCCACACCTGCGTCGGCAGGCTCGCCGACGCCGCGGTGAGCGCGTCGTTCACCACGAACGGCGGCTGTGCGACGAACCGGAACCCGCCGATGACGTCCACGGCCTCCGTCGAGTTCAGCGTCGACCCGAGGACGAGGATGAGCGGCGCGGTCTCGCCAGCGATGCGGCCGACGCCGAGGATGACGCCCGTGATGACGCCCGGCATCGCCGCCGGGACGACGACGCTCCGGATGGTCGTCCACTGGTCCACGCCAAGCGCCGCGCTCGCGTCCCGGTACTCGTCCGGGACCGCCTTGATGGCCTCGCGACTCGTGATGAGGACGAGCGGGAGGAGCATGAACCCGAGGACGAGCATCCCCGCGAGCAGCGACTCGTCGCCGCCCAACCGCGGGATGAGGAACGCCGCCCCGAACAGCCCGAACACGATGCTGGGCGTGCTCCAGAGGGCGTTCGTCGCGATCTCCACGAGGTTCGTGAAGTTCCCCTGCTCGGCGTACTCCGTGAGGAACACGGCGGCGCCGAGACCGAGCGGGACCGCGAACGCGGTCGCGCCGACGACGAGCCAGACCGTCCCGACGATAGCCGGGAGGATGCCGCCGGGTTCGGCACCCAGCGGGATGTACGCCTGCATCGCCATCGGCCACGAGAGCGACCCCTGCGTGGCGACCGCGAACGGTCCGACGCGGAACGGGACGCCCGTGCCCGCGACGTGCACGCCGAGCACCGCGACGAACCCGGCAGCCGCGGCCAGGGAGAGCGTCACCTCCTCGTCGACCAATCGGCTGGTGATGGTCTCCTCGACGTTCCCCCTCCCGAGTGCGAGGAGGACGGCGACCGCGAGGAAGCCCGCGGCGGCGACGAACGCCGCGAACGCCACCACCGGGACGCCGGCGACGTTCGGGGCCGTTCGCGCGGTCGACTCCAGGAACGCGGTCGCCAGCAGGACCGACAGGCCGCCGAACGCGCCGACGACGAATAGCGGCGCGACGCTGACCGCGCGCTCGCCGACGGCCCGCGGGTCACCGCCCGCGAGCACGCCGGCGAGCGGGGCGAGCGCGAGCGCCATCGCGCCGACCGCGGCGACGACCACGATCCAGTACGCGACCGTCCCACCGAGCGCCGTCACCCCGAACGGGTTCGCGCCGAGGATACCGAACGCGCCCGCTATCATCACGAGCGCGCCGACGACCAGCGGGAGCGCCCGGCGGACCTGACCGACGAGCGGGAGGTCGTCGCCGACGTTCTCGAGGCTCCCGTACCGTCGGAAGAAGTACGCGAGGAGCGCGACGCTTGCGACGAGCACGAGCGGGGACCCGACGACGAGCGAGCGCGTCACCGAGACGCTCGTGTCCAGGACCTCTGGCTGGCGGTTCACCTGCACCGTGTACGTGAAGTCGTACGCGAGGCTGCGCCCGGTCACGACCACGTACGCGAACAACGCCGAGAGCGCACCGACCGCGGAGACCGGGAGCACGCGCAGCAGTTGGCGGGCGCCACCACGCCACTCCTCGGTCCCGGCCGGCTGGCTCGCACGCTGTGCGGCCAGCGCCAGGAACGGGAGCGTCGCGAGGAACGCCGACGCCGCCCCGACCTCGAACCCGTGGAACGCGTACCCGACGCCCTTCAGCGTCACGAACACGACGATCGCGGCCATCACGACGAGCATCAGCAGCGCGTTCAGGTTGATGACGAGGAAGGTCCCGTACTGGCGGCCTTGCGCGCCGAAGCCTTCGCGAGCCTTCGCCGCGGACCACGCCGACAGGAGCGACCCCGTCAGGACGAATATCGGGACGACGACGCCGCCCGTGAACCCGCCGGAGACGACCTCGGGATTCCACTCCCAGCCGACGCCGATCGCGGCCGACGCGATGGTCGCGCCGAGAACGGCCACGACGAGGCCAGCGGGGACCGTCGACCCGACGTCCTCGCGAGCGACGACCGTCACCACGAGGAGTGCGACGCCGACGACGAGTGCGACGGCGACCCACGCCGCCGAGCCGAAGCCGACGAGCGACCCGCCGACGCCCGCGCCGACGCCCAGGCCGATGGCCCCGAACGCGCCGCCGGCGAGCAGGCCCGCGCTCGCGTCCGGCGTCGTCTCCACGACCCCGAACCGGCTCGCCGCGCCCGCAGCGACCACGACGACCGCCTCGACGACGAGCAGCCACCCGAGGAGGGCGGCGAGCGTCACGTCGGACGCGTACGCGACACCGGTCAACAGGACCGTCGCCACGAGCAAGCCACCGGCGACGCCACGCAAGCGCTCGGACGTGATGGGGACGACGTTCGCCCACGAGAACGCGGCGACGACGCCGACGCCACCGGCCGTGACCGCGGTCAACGCGAGCATGAACTCGCCGAGCACGGGCCCGCTCGCCGCGAGCCCCACGACCTGCACGAGCGACAGCAGCGCGAGCGCGAACCCGACGACCGTCAGCGAGATGACGCCGTCGAGCGCGCGGTCGTACAGCCGCGAGTCCGCGCCGACGAGCGTCGTGTCGCGAGCGTACGCGTCACTCATGCTTGCCCCCGCAGCTTCTCCTTCATGCGACGCTCGATGAACTGCGAGAGCACGCTCATCCCGGCGACGATGACGAACAGGATGACACCAGCGACGAACAGCACGTCGATCGTGCTCTCGGAGGCGCTCCCGTAGTTCGTCGCGATGAGGCTCGTCAACGTCGCACCCGCGTCGAACACGTCGAACAGCGGGTTCGACAACCCGACGCCAGCCGCCATGATCGCGGCGACCGCCATCGTCTCACCGATCGCACGCCCGAGGCCGAGGATGAGGCCCGCCGAGATACCCGAGAACGCCGCGGGAATCGAGATGGACTTCATCGTCTGCCACTGCGTCGCGCCCATCGCGACCGAGCCGTCCTTCATCGACCGCGGGACGCTCGACAGCGCGTCCTCCGCGACCGACACCACCGTCGGGAGCGCCATCAGGCCGACGACGAGTCCCGCGATGAGGAACGACGCGCCGTCGTCGAGGAACGACGTCTGGATGAACCCGTTCAGCACCTGGAACCCGATGAACCCGTACACGATGGAGGGAATCCCCGCCAGCACCTCGACCGCGGGCTTGACGACCTCGCGCACGCCGTCGCTCGCGACCTCGCTGATGAACAGCGCACCGAACAGCCCGAGCGGGCCGGCGACGAACGCCGATATCGTCGTCACGACGACCGTCGCCCAGATGGTCGGGATCAGCGAGTACGCGCCCGAGAGCGGATTCCAGTACGTCTCGCCCGACGGGAAGACCGCGTCCAGCCAGAAGAACCATCGGACGTTCCCATCGACCACCGGGATCAGGAACAGCCCGACCCCGTGTTCGCCGACCGCCGGGAACGCGCTCGCGAACAGGTACACCGTGATGAACGTCACTGTCAACACGGTCGACACGGTCGCGACGAGCGTCAACAACCGCGCGGTCTCCGCCTGATGCCTCACCCACGACACCACGGTCGCGAGCCCGAACAGCACGAACGTCGGGAGCGCGAGCGCCGGCGCGACGAGGAACACGCCCACGGTCGCGACGAGCAGGAGCGCCGCCGAACCGACCGTGAGTAACGCGCCCTCCGACGCGTCCTGGCCGAGGAGTGTTGTGCGAGCGTTCGACATGAAGTTGCTGGACATTTCGTATCTTGTGGGGTCTGTCGCGTCGTTCGTCTCTCGGTCCCGTCGTCGACCGCCGCCCGGTCAGTTCGTCGGCTCGGGGAGCTTCCCGAGTTGGGTCTCCTGCCGGCGTTTCCCGAGCGCGAAGTAGTTGTTCGGCTTCACGAACGTGTCCTGGCCGAAGTCACTCAGGAGCATCCGCAGGAACGCCGCCTCCTGCTTGCTCGTGCCGTCCCACGTGTACGCGTGCAGGTCACGCGAGAGCGGGTAGGCCTTCGAGTCGAGGCCGTTCTGGTCGTCCTGATAGCTGTACGTCGTCCCCTCCCAGTTCAGCGCGATGGGCGCGACGCCGTCGGTGTCGATGAACGTCAACGCCAGGTAACTGATGGCGTTGTCCGCCTGCGCGATAGCCTCCGCGAGGCGCTGGTTCTGCCCGAAGCGGTTCGCGACGCTCGTGTCCTCCTCGGGGTTCCCGAAGACGTTCGCGACGAAGCTGGTCCGGGTCCCGGAGCCCTTGACGCGCCCGAGCACCTGGATGTCCCTGTCGGGGCCACCGAGTTCGCTCCAGTTCGAGATACGGCCCTTGTAGAGGTCCTTGAGCTCCTGACCCGTTATTTCGGTGACGCCAGCGTCGGCGATCTCCTCGGAGACGACCAGCGGTTGGCCGTCGACGCCGACGACGTGGTCCGTGAACTTCTCGTAGGACTCCCGGTCGGGGAGCTCGTCCTCGACGTTCCCCGAGGAGTTCCCGATGTCTATCTGCTCGCTCATCACCTTCTCGACGCCCGTCCCGGAGTGACTGAGCGCGACCGTGAACCGGAACGGGGGCTTCCCGCCGTCGCTCGGCTCGAACCCGTAGAGGCCCGCCCAGTAATCGGCGAGGTTCTTGTCGGTCTCGATACCGTACTCGGCGTGGGGCCAGTACTCGGTGTCGCTCGCCGGTCGGTTCGCGTTCCAGTACGACCCGCCCGAGTTCATGATCGGGTACACCGTCGACGACCCACCCGAGGTCAGCGTCTTGGGCGCACTCGACGCACCACCGGACTCCCCGTCGCTGGCCGTCTCGGTCGCGGTCGACGTCGACGCGTCGTCCGCGCGCCGCGCACCACGCAGCGAATCGCCCATGCAACCCGCCGTCGCCGCCACCCCGACGACGCCGGCCGTGGCGATGAATTCACGCCGCGATGCCCTACCGGGATACCGCTCCGGATCTTCCGCCATTACGGATACCAAGACGGATTCGTACTAAAGCGGTTGCTAATATCCCTATAGGCACCTACGGAACTTCCATACTGAACATATCGCTATATAGTCCTACGTTCTCCCGGGGTGGTCGACGACCAACCCACCAACATCCCCAGAAACCACGACGAAAACGGCGTAGACCGCACGAAACCGACCACCGAACCGACCGCGAACCATCCGCTCCAGCGAGCGACAGGTCACCCGAACCACACCCAACCGACCCCCGCCACCCACCCCAACCAGTCAACCAACCACAACCAACACCCATGCCAGCACACCACACTCGACAATCTATATACCCGACACCCACACCCCCAACCAACCCCACCCCCACCCGACACACCCAGAACCACCCCACGAACACACCACCAAAACCCACACCAAAGCCCAACCACCTGCCCATGCACCCAACCCCAAGCGTCGAACCACACCAAGCGTCGAACCACACCAAGCGTCGAACCACACTCACCACTTCTCCCACCGCGCACTCGTCGCTATCACTCCTCGCTATTGCGGCGGAAGAAATGAGTGGGAGCGGATTCGAACCGAAGCCAGACGTGCTCGCTCACGTTCGTTCGCTGCGCGCGACTGGCAGGGTTCGAATCCACACTCAACACTTTTGCGTCCACAGACTCCTCGCTGCGCTCGTCGTGTTATGGACGCAAAAGTGGGTTGGGGCGGATTCGAACCGCCGGCCTGCTCCGTGTGAAGGAGCCGTCATAACCTGGCTAGACCACCAACCCAGGCACTCGTGGGTACCCGGTTGGTGAACTAAAGGGTTCCGTTCCTCAGGCGGATTGCTCGGTGCGGTCGCGGTACGCGGCGACCTTCTCCCGGGCTTCGACGATGCGCTCGCGCGCCTCGCCCTCCGCGCGCTGCTCGATCTCCTTCAGGTCCGACTGGAGCTTCTCGACGCGCGAGGGCTCGGGCTCCGGTTCGACGCCGCGCAGCTCGTTCACGCGCTCGACCACGGGCTTGAGTTCCTCCTTGATGCCGGCGGAGGCGTGCTCGCTGGCTCGCTTCAGGTAGTATCGAGCGTCTTCGAAGTGCTTGTTCATACAATACTGTTGGATTGGATAGGACAAGAATCTGTCGCCCGCCATCACACCCGTTTTAGGCAACCCGAAATCGGCAGCTTTACCAATGATTTAGGCATACCTAAACCCGTGGCGGCGGGCGAACCCCGCCACGCGAACCGTCTGTCCCAACCACCGGGTCGTCGCCTCGTGACCGACGACCCACGATAGAGCCGTGGGCATCACGCGGCCTCGCCGCGGCACGGCTCACTCCTGCTTCAGCCCAAACCGTTTACCAGCACCGTCGCGTACGCCACTCTCGTGTTCGAACGACTCTCCATCCCGACCCCCTTCCAGGTCGGCCCGGTCAACGCCTACGTCGCCGGGCGGACCATCGTCGACCCCGGCCCCGCCAGCGAGGAGGCCTGGTCGACGCTCCTCACCGAACTCGACGCGCACGACCTCGACCCCGACCACTTCGAACAGGTCCTCGTCACGCACCCCCACCCCGACCACTTCGGGCTCGCCAAACGCTTCCGGGACCGCGGTGCACGAGTCCACGCCAGCGCCCCCGCCGCACACATCATCGGCGGGTTCGAAGAACGACTCGCGTACGAACAGGAGTTCTTCGGCGAGTTCTTCCAGCGCCACGGCATGGCGGAGTCGACTGCCAGGACGGTCACCGACCTGCCCGAAGCGTTCGTCGAGTACGCACCCGACGTCGACACCGACCGCGTCCTCGACGCCGGCGACACCGTCACCGTCGACGGAGCCACGGTCGACGTCGGCACCACGACCGGGCACGCCCCCGGCGAACTCACGTTCGCGTACGACCACGACGACGAACGTCACGTCATCGTCGGCGACAACGTCCTCCCCGACATCACGCCGAACCCACTCCTCCAGCCGCCGATGGACCACCACGACGAACGCCCACGCACCCTCCCCGCGTTCAACGACGCGCTCGCTCGACTCCGCGACGCCGACTACGACCGCATGCTCCCCGGCCACCGCGAGGTGATCGACGACCCCGCCGCACGCATCGACGAGATACTCGCCGCGCACGAGGACCGCACCGAGACCGTCCTCGAACTCCTCGACGGACCGACGACCGCGGTCGACGTCATGAACGGACTCTTCGAGGACCTGCCCGCGACCGAGCAGTTCAGCGGGATGAGCGAAGCTGTCGGGCACCTCGACGTGCTCGAAGCTCGCGGCGAGGTAACCCGCCGCGAGAACGGCGGCATGGTCGTCTACGAACGCGCCTGAGAACGCCGCTCGCCGCCGAGTCCGCTCGCGGTCAGTACGTCGGGTTCTCCTCGGGGACGCCGTCTCGCTTGTTCACCACGCGCGCCCACGTGAACAGGCCGTCCGACAGCCTGTTCAGGTACTGGATGGCCTCCGCGTTCACGGGGTCGCCCGCGGCGAACTCCACGGCGCGGCGTTCCGCGCGCCGACACACCGTCCGCGCGTGATGCAACCGCGACCCCTTCTCGGACCCGGTCGGGAGGATGAACGACTGTAGTGGGTCGAGCTCGTCCTCGAAATCGTCGATCCAGTCCTCGACCTCGTCCACGTGCGCCTCGCGCACGCGCGGGTCGTCCTCGTCGGGGTCGGGGTTCGCGAAGTCCGCCTGCACGACGTGCAGGTGATTCTGGACGCCCTCCAGTATCTCGTCGACGTCGTCGTGGCCCGTCGGCCGAACCGTGCCGATGAGCGCGTTCAGTTCGTCGACGGTCCCGTACGCCTCGATGCGCGGACTCGTCTTCGACACCCGACTCATGTCCCGCAGGTCGGTCATCCCGTCGTCGCCACGACCGGTGTATATCTTCATGCGAGAGCGTCCGGTCCGCTTGCACTTAACTATCGCCCGGAACGAGTACGATAAACCACTATACGCGATACAGAATCGGGTTCGTTCGGGTTGGGCAGGTTCGACTCGGTCAGTCGGTCACTCCACGTTCCTGAACGGCTCAGCAATCGCTCTCCGTTCTGCGTCGAGTCGAGCACAGTACCGGTCTGCCCTGAATACGTGCACCTCTCTCGCGGTCACGAGTGAGCCGAACCCGGTCGGCTCCCACGTCCGTCCCTGCTGGCCAGTCGCTGTCGCGATCGTGAAACCGTGTTGCTCGTCCGTCGCTCGGACGGTCGCCACCACCTCCACGGGCTGGCTTTCGTCTGCCGGTAATCCCCAGGAGAACGAGTCGGTCAGGCTCTCGCCCTGGTTCACCGTGACCTCGTATGCCCGTGCCAGGTCGTCGCTGTTGCGGATGCGAATCGTGACCGTCGCCCCTTCCGGGCGCGCTGTCGGCGTCTCCGAGGAGGAGGGGCACCTGCGAGTGCTGCGATCACAGCGCTCCCACCGACCGCGACCACCTGTCGTCGAGTCGGCCGGTCACTCGCGTCGAACACGGCAGTCAGTTCGCTCATGACGGCATCGTCCGACGTGATGACGATGAACCGGTGGCTCATCGCCGATGGACATCACCTCGGACGGCGAGAACGCGGGGGCCTGGAGACCGTCCGTCGGTCCGCCCGGCGAGCACGCGTCCCTCGATGACGCTCAGGCTGTGTGACTCCGCGGGTACGCGAGCCACTGCCGTAACCGAACGCTAACCGCAGTGATCGGTGGCTGTGGCACGGACGGTACTGCTCAAACTCGGTTTTGTTCGGACTCAGCAGTTGGTCTTCGCGAGCGCGTACGACCCGCTGGCGAGGAGGACGAGGCCGACGACGAGCGGGGCGACCACGAACAGCGGATGCCAGGGCGCGCAGCCGTCGCACGCACCAGCGGCGAGCTGGGTGGCGATCGTGTACTGGGTGTACCCGCCGTAGCTGGCGAGGCCGAGGCCGAGGAGCGCTGCTGTCACGCAAGCGATGCGTGCAGGGGTTACCGGGGCTGTGGCAGACTGCATGGAGGACACGATTCCTCCATCGGGGTCCGGGTACTTATTCCCGCCACCTGGGTGAAAAATCAGTTTCAGCGAGCTACCACCTCGGCAGGAAGCTCCGCCAACAGGTGAACACGCCTCGCCAGCGCGGTCGCACACCGCACGGTCGACGTGACTGACCTGGCGTCCACGCCTCGACGCGTGCTGGCGTTGTACGGAACCGTCGACCGGACCGCGTGTCGAACCCGCGCACAAGAAAGCGTCCGCCTCGGTGGGGTCCTCGCCCGATCCACGCGACGCAACCCTGATTTACTATCGCGGTATGCGGTTTACGCGACGTCGTTTGGACCGCGATCATCCCCCGGAATCGCCCCGCACGTGCCACGCTCAGGGGTTACAGAACGGAGAATACGCCGCCACCCACCGACCTGGGGGGAGGGCGGACGGACGCGTTCTGTGCGGAATCGGAGCGCCCGGGGTGCGTCGGAATCGGTACGTTCAACAGTACGCACCTGAAATCCGGGGATATGACCCTGGAACTCGAGCACTACTGTCCCGATTGCGACGACGACCGCGTCTTCTACCGGGCCGCCAGCACCACGCTCCACCTCGGCGAGAAGGTCAAGTGGCACTGCCCGGACTGCGACTACGGCTTCGTGCAGGTCAACGGCGAAGTCGACACGTCCGAAGCCTGAACCGACGCCTTCTGCGGTCTCGCTCTCTCCAAAAACCGCTTCGCGAGCGACGCGAGCAGGCACCTGCGGATCGAGAACGCGATCTCACTCGGGCGCGGTCGGGGAGCACTCGGACCTCGGTGCCGTACGTCCCGCGGTGTGAACGTGCCGAGTTGCCCGGTCTGCAGCGTTGGGCACCGTCTAGTCGTCGAGTGCGCGCCAGCTGAGCCGGAGGTCGCGGGCGGCCTCGGTCTGGTCGATGCGCGCCGCGGTCGTGCGCTCGGGCGCGGCGGCGAGCGTCTCGTCGTCCTCGCTCGCGACCGCGTTGAACGCGCGAGCGAGCTGGTCGAGCGTGCGCTTGCCCTCTATCTCCGTGGGTTCGGTCATGAGCGCCTCGCTCACGATCTCGGGCCACTTCGTCGTCGGCGGGTGCACGCCGTAGTCGAGCATGCGTTTCGCGACGTCGGCGGCGTCCTGGTCGCCGGCGCTGGCGACGAACTCGTGGTGGAACGGGCCGTAGGGGACGTCGTACTCGACCTGGCTCGCGAGGTAGTTCGCGTTCAGGACGGCCTTCGCGCTCGCGTCGTTGAGGCCGTCGTTGCCGAGGCGCGCGATGTACGCGTACGCCTTCGCGAGCACGAGCCAGTTCCCGTACTTCCCGTGGACCTTCCCGATGGACCGCTCTGGGGTCTCGAACTCGTACTTGAGGGGGCTCGCGTCGGGTGCTTCGACGACCTGCGGGTCCGGGAGGAACTCGGCGAGTTCGTCGACGACGCCGACGGGGCCGGCTCCGGGGCCGCCGCCGCCGTGGGGGGTGGCGAACGTCTTGTGGACGTTGTAGTGCATGACGTCGAACCCCATGTCGCCGGGGCGGCCGCGACCGAGGAGCGCGTTCAGGTTCGCGCCGTCGTAGTACAGCAGGCCGCCGGCGTCGTGCACCATGTCCGCGATCTGCTCGATGTCGCGCTCGAAGAGTCCGAGCGTGTTCGGGTTCGTGAGCATCAGGAGCGCGGTGTCCTCGGAGAGCGCTTCCTCGAGCGCTTCGAGGTCGACGCGGCCGTCCTCGCCACCGGGCAGCGAGACGACGTCGAACCCGGCGAGTGCGGCGCTCGCGAAGTTCGTCCCGTGGGCGCTCTCGGGGACGATGATTTCCGAACGGTCCCCGCCGTTGTGCTCGTGGTACGCGTCCGCGACGAGGACGCCCGTGAACTCGCCCGCGGCACCCGCAGGCGGTTGGAGCGTGACGGCGTCCATGCCACCGATGCGCGCGAGGTAATCCTGGAGCGAGTACAGCACCGAGAGCGTGCCCTGCACGCCCGCGACGGGCCGGTCCGGGTGGACGAGGCCGTTCGGGTCCGCGGCGACGTCCTCCGTGAACGCCGGATTGTACTTCATCGTACACGACCCGAGCGGGTAGGGACCGCTGTCGATGCCGTAGTTCATCTCGGAGAGTCGCGTGTAGTGCCGGACGAGGTCCGGCTCCTCGAGTTTCGGCAACTCGAGTTCGTCACGCGTCAGGTCGTCGGGGAGCGGGCTGTCGTCGTACTCGGCTTCGGTCGTTCGCTTCTCCGAACTCAGCGGTTCGTGCCGGTCGCCGTCGCTCCACCGCGCCTGGTCGAAGTGGAAGCCATCGGCGCTCGCGTCCCCGCCGTCGTCGCCGTCGGGCGCGTCGCCGTTCATCGTGCCACCTCCGTGAGCGCGGCGACGAAGTCGTCGCGTTCGGCTTCGGTGGTGCCGACCGTGCACAGCTGGACGTGGTGTTCGTCGAGGACGTGTACGGCGTACCCTTCGTCGACGAGGTCGTCGCCGATGGCGGGCGCGGGCTGGTCGGTGTGCGCGACGAACTCGCGGAGGTGATGGCGGTCGTGGTGGGGTGCCTGCACGCCCTTGACGTCGTCGACGCGGGCGGCGAGGTCGCGGGCGTCCGCGACGTCGCGCTTCGCGAGGTCCGCGAGGCCGTCCGCGCCGAGACCGGTGGCGTGCATCGCCGCGCGGAGCGCGACCCACGCCTGGTTCGTGCAGATGTTCGACGTCGCGCGCTCCCGGCGGATGTGCTGCTCGCGCGTCTGCAAGGTGAGCGTGTACGTGCGCGTCCCGTCGGCGTCGGTGCTCGCGCCGACGAGCCGACCCGGGACCTGGCGGACGAAGTCCTCGCGGCACGCGAACAGGCCGAGGTCCATCCCGTAGCTCTGCGGGAGGCCGAGCGCGCTCGCGGACCCGACGACGACGTCCGCGCCGACGCTCGCGGGCTCCTCGAGGAGCGCGAGCGAGACGGGGTCGCTCCCGAGGACGAACAGCGCGTCGTTGTCGTCGGCGAGGTCACCGAGCGCGTCGAGGTGCTCCTCGATGCAACCGCGGACCGTCGGCGTCTCCGCGTACACCATCACGGTCTCGTCGTCGACGCGGTCCGTGAGCGCGTCCACGTCGGCGTTCCCGTCGTCCATGGCGTAGGACTCGACGACGAGGTCGGTGCCGGCGACGTAGTTCGCGAGCACCGCTCGACGTCCGGACTCGAGGTGCTCGGGGACGAGGACGCGGCTCCCGGAGGTGACGCGGAGGCGTTCGGCGAGCGTCGCCGCTTCGCCGAGCGCGGTCGCGGCGTCGTACATCGAGCAGTTCGCGATACCGAGGCCGGTGAGTTCGACGAGGAGGCTCTGGTACTCGAACAGCGCCTGCAGGAACCCCTGCGTGACCTCGGGCTGGTACTGCGTGTAGCTCGTCAGGAACTCCGAGCGGTCCGCGAGGTGCTCGACGGCACTCGGGACGTAGTAGTCGTAGTGCCCGCGGCCGAGCAGTTCGGTGAGGTCGCGGTTCTTCGCGAGTTCGTCGGCCATCTCGGCGCGGATCTCGCGTTCGGTGCGCGCGTCGATGCCGAGGTCGCCGTCGAACCGGACGCTCTCGGGGATGTCGAACAGGTCCTCCTCGGTGTCGACGCCGACGGCGTCGAGCATCTCGCGGGTCTCGGCGTCCCCGTGGGGCGCGTACGGCGTCCCGGTGGTCTCTCGTCCGTTCATCCGTTCGTCCTCCGTCGTCCGTGGTGGGTGCGTGTCATGCGTGGTCGTGGCTGTGGTCGGCGTGACGCCCCGGGCCGGCGGCCGGTGCGCTGGTCTCGGTTCTCTGCCGGCGGTTCGAACCGCTGCCACATGAGCGGTACGGTTCCGGCCCCGGGAGTATGCACGGTCTTGGATACAACTCCGAGGTGACTGGTGACTGATGGGGTCTTTCCTGCACACTCTTGGCGAACGTTGCCAGACTCGATCGTGGAGAACACGTCGCTTCCCGGCTGCCTCACTCGGTACCGAACTGGTCGCCAGTTGTTTATAACTGTTGTTAAGTACTTATAAAGCGTTTACGTGTTATCCATGAATGGCAAGGCGAGCGACGCGAGAGGCCAGCCCGGAGCGAGGACCGGCGAGTTCGGAACGACCAGACGGGCACTCCTCGCGGCGGGCGGAACGCTCGCGCTGGGCGGCCTGGCCGGCTGTACCGCACTCGACGACGTCGTGGGTCGCGCCAGCCAGGAGGCCGTCGCGAACAGGTCGGCGTCGCCCGCCGCCTTCTACACCGGTGGCGACGTCGACGACCGGACGGTCTACAGGAGCGGTCCGGTCGACGTGCGGTTCGTCCCCCCGACGCTGCAGGCCGAGGGACAGGCCATCGATCTCGACGGCTGGAGTACGACCACGACGACGCGCGCCCAGAACCACAACTCCTCGCGCTCGAACCGCACCCAGGGCGTCTGGGTACCGGACCCGGTCGACGAGGACGACGACAACGACGGCATCCTCACGCTCCTGACCGTCCTCGACATGGAGCGAGCGTTGCTCGTGTACGCCGACGGTGCACTCGACGCCGTCGACGGGCGATCGAGCGCGGACGCGACCGCCGCACTGGACGCGTTCGTCGACGGGACGACCGCGGTCCGGGCCGCACTGGACAGGTGCTCGTCGGAGACCTGCGTCTCCGTCGCCGCGCACGCCGACAACCGGGAGCAACTCGCTCGACGCGCTCGCGACGCCGTGACGGCGGGCGAGTGGGAGGCCGCAAGCCGCTCCATGCAGGAGGCTCGTCGCATCGTGCAGGGCGACATCGAGGCCATCTCGGACGACCTCGATAGCGACGACGACGGGGACGGGATCCCCGGTCGGCTCGATGCTCTCTACGACTACCTCGACGGTGAAGCGACCGTCGGCGAGCACTTCGCCGTCAGCCTCCCGGACGCTCGCCTGCGCGGCGACGGCCCCGCGCTCGCCGACGAACTCACGCCCAGACGCGTCCTCGAGTACTTCGTCGGCGAACGGGGCACCGAGACGTGTGGCGAGTCCGACCGAACCGTCGCCATCCACCGGGACCTCGCCTGCCGAGACCTCCTCACGTCGACGCTCGAACTCGAGACCGGCGTCGGTCTCGGCGACCTCCGTGACATCGACAAGAAGGACGTCCGCCGCGGGGTCGCTGCCTTCTCGACCTCGGGCGGTGTCGTCGTCACCGGCGCTTCGCCGGCGGTCGAGGACGTGGAGCCGATGGCGCTCGCGTCGCTCGCCGGCTGCACGTCGCCAACCCTCTGCTGTGACGTCCTCGAGTCCTGGGGCGAGGAGACCGGCTCCGGCGAAGCCGACGTGAGCGGGACGGTCGTCGTTCCCGTCGCGGCGACGCCGCCAGACTGCCCGTGCCCGATGCCCGCGCTGTTCTACGTGCAGCGGATCCGGCACGACGACCAGCTCCTCTTCGTCGGCGGCTGGCACGTCGACGACGGTGCACTCTACGAGGACGCCGCGACGCTCCTCGTCGCCGAGGGACCACCGGTTATCTGGCCGATGACGCCCTCGGAGGTCGAGGACGGCGGCGTCGACGTCGAGTCGCTCTCCGGGCGGCGGAAGCGGCCCGGGCGAGCGAAGTACGGGAACATCACGCTCAAGAAGAGCTACGACCCGACCGACGAGTTCCTCCCGGCGGGTGCACACCCGGTGTGCAGGGACGACGGGGAGCGCTCGTACTGGGCCGTCCAGTCCCGGGAGGGCCTCGCCAAGCACGAGACCGGCGTCTGTCCTAGCAACGGCGAGGGCACCGACCACGGGTGGGGCGGGAACTACGTGGCGCTCGACGCACCGGTCCTCCACCTCACCGGCGCTGCCAGCGCGTCGAACGACGTGAAGTTCAAGGCGGGCGCGGAACTGTCGAAGGCAGTCAACTGAGCGACCCTCGCGGTGCCCGGCGTCCCGGTCACGGGCCGCCGCGTCCACCGTCCCCGGACCGCGAGCGCGTCGTCAGGCCAGGTGGTCGCGGACCCGGTCGCGGTCCGGGACCGCGGTCTGCACGCCTTCGGTCGTCGTCGAGAGCGCCCCTGCGACGGTCGCGAGCTCGACGGCGTGAGGCATCGCCCCGCCGCGAGCGAGTTCGGCGACGAGGAACCCGGCGAAGACGTCGCCCGCGCCCGTGGTATCCACGGGCTCGACCGCCGGTGGCCGGCGCTCGAACGCCTCGCTCGTCCAGAGCCCGCGGGTTCCCGGGGTGACGGTGACGCCGTCCGCACCTCGCGTGCGCACCACGACGCCGTCGAAAGCCTCGATAGCGCCCCGGAGGCGAGCGTACTCGCCGTCGTTGGGCGTGACGACGTCCACGCACTCGTGAGCGAGCACGCGCGCCGCGTGCTCGTCGGCGGGCGACGGGTCGTACACGACGACCGGTCGCGTCCCGGTCTCCTCGTGCTGTCGCGCGACGACGTCGAGCGCGCCGAGGAGCGCGTCCGCTGGCAGTTCGTTCTGGACGACGACGCAGTCCGCGGACCGGAGGCTCTCGGCGTGCCGGCGCGCCGCAGCACGGTCCATCCAGCCGTTCGCGCCCGCGACGATCGCGATGTGGTTCTCGCCAGTCCCTTCCGCCACCGCGACGTACGCCGCGCCCGTCGGTCCCGGAGCTTCCTCGACGCCGGAGACGTCGACGCCGCGGGACGCGAGCTGTTCGCGGACCGCGTGCTCGCCGGCGTCCACGCCGACCGCACCGAGGAACGACGCGTCCGCGCCCGCGCTCGCCGCCGCGACCGCCTGGTTCGCGCCCTTCCCGCCGAGGAACGTCTCGTGGAACGCCTCGGCGAACGACGCCGGCACGGACTCGACGGCCACCGTCTCCCCCGGTTCCGGGAACCACGCGTACGCAGCGGCCGCGTCCTCGAGCCACTCGCTATCGCAGTACCGGACGTGGTCGACGTTCACGCTCCCGAAACTCGCGACGCTACCCATACCCCCCTCGACGTTCCCCGAGACAAAGAGCGTTCCCGACCCGTCGAGCGAACCCGCCCCGACGTCGGTCCGCGCGCGCCTCGTGACGATGCCGTTATGCTCCCCCTCTACCACGACCCGACCATGACACGTCGCGTACTCCTCGACACGGACACCGCGGGCGACGACACGATGGCCATCCTGATGGCCGCGCTCGCGGACAGCGTCGACGTCGAAGCGCTCACTATCGTCGCGGGGAACGTCGAGTTCGACCACCAGGTCGCGAACGCCAAGTACACCCTCCAGCTCGCCGGGAAAGGCGACGAGGTCCCGGTCTACGAGGGCGCGCGAACGCCGCTCGTCAAGGACCACGAGCACGTCGACCACATCCACGGCGACGGCGGGCTCGGCGGCGAGATCTACCCCGACACCGGCATCCCGAGCGCCGACGGCTACGGCCCGGACGCCATCGTCGACGCCGCCCGCGAGCACCCCGGCGAGGTGACGCTCGTCTGCATCGGGCCGCTCACGAACGTCGCGCTCGCGCTCCGCCGCGAGCCCGAACTCGGCGACCTCCTGGACGACGTCTGGGTGATGGGTGGCGCGGTGAACACGCTCGGGAACGACACCCCGAGCGCGGAGTACAACTTCTGGGTGGACCCCGACGCCGCGAAGGTCGTCCTCACGGAACTGGACGTCACGCTCGTCGACTGGGGCCTCACCGTCCGGCAGGCGATGCTCGAAGGCGACGAACTCACGGTCTTCGAGGAAGCAGACAGCGAGTACGCCGAGTTCTTCACGACCATCACCGAGCACCCTCGCGAGTTCTCGAAGGAACGCCTCGGCGTCGACGCCACCACCCAACCCGACTCCGTGACGGTCGCGTGCATGCTCGAACCCGACCTCGTCACGCAATCGAACACGTACCACGTCGACGTCGACGAACGCGAAGGCCTCACCCGGGGCTACAGTATGGTCGACGAACTCGGAATCACCGACGGACAAGCGCGAACGACAGTCGTCGAGGAGATCGACGCGGACGCCTTCGAGACGATGTTCGGCGATATGCTCCTGCACGGCGACCCCGAGCGCTCGCGCTAACGGGTCACGCTGAACAGCGCAAGAACGTTCGGTCGCGTCAGGCGACCTGCGCGTCGTACTCGTCGGCGGACAGCAACTCGTCGAGTTCGCTCTCGTCGCTGAGACTGATCTCGAGCATCCAGCCGTCGCCGTAGGGGTCGTCGTTCACGAGTTCGGGTGCATCGAACAGGTTCTCGTTCACGGCGGTGACCTCGCCCGAGACGGGCGCGTAGAGGTCGCTGACTGCTTTGATGGATTCGACGACGCCGAACGCCTCGTCGTGAGTCACCTCGTCGCCGACGTCGGGGAGTTCGACGAAGACGACGTCGCCGAGTTCGTCCTGCGCGAAGTCGCTGATGCCGACGCGGACCGTGTCGCCGTCGCGGGCCGCGTACTCGTGCGATTCCATGTACTGCCGGTCGTCGGGGATGTTGAAGCTCATCGTTCGTAGAAGGGGAGTGATTCGACGCGTGCTTTCTTCGAGTCGCCGCGCACCACGACGCGTAGCGTGGTGCCCGGGTCCGTGTACTCGGTCGAGACGTACGCGAGGCCGATGGGGTCGTCGAGCGTCGGACTCATCGTCCCGCTCGTCACCTCGCCGACGACGAGGCCGTCGGTGTCCGTGACGTCGTAGCCGTGCCGGGGGATGCCGCGGTCGACGAGCTTGAAGCCGACGAGCTTCTCGTCGACGCCCTCCGCCTTCGCGGCTTCGAGGGCGTCCCGGCCGACGAACTCGGTGTCGAGCTTCACGGTGAACCCGATACCGGCCTCGTAGGGGTTCCGCGGGTTGGATTCGTGGTCGAAGTCCTGCCCGGAGAGCAGCAACCCGGCTTCGAGCCGGAGCGTGTCGCGCGCGCCGAGCCCGCACCGCTGCACGTCGCGCTCCTCCGCGAACGCCGCCCACACCTCGGGCGCGCGATTCCACGGGACGACGAGCTCCACGCCGTCCTCGCCCGTGTACCCGGTGCGAGCGACGAGGCACTCGACGCCCGCGACCGACGCCCACGTCGCACTGAACCGCGAGATGCCGTCGACGTCCACGTCCGCCGCGTCGTCGACGTGCCCGACCGCATCCGGGCCCTGCACGGCGAACATCCCGTAGTCGTACGTCGCGTCGTACACGGTCGCGTCCAGGTCCCAGTCGTCGCGGTGCTCGGTCCACCGGTCGTGCATCTGCTCGGCGTGCCCGGCGTTCGGGACGAACAGGAACGACGACTCGCTATCGCCAGCCCCGTCGTCGGTCTCGGGGAGCCGGTAGACGACGGTGTCGTCGATGATGTCGCCCTCGGCGTCCGTGATCGTCGAGTACTGCGCGTCGCCCGCATCGAGCGCGGTGACGTCGTTCGAGGTCAAACGCTGCATGAGCCGTTCGGCGTCCGGCCCGGACACCTCGATCTCGCTCATGTGCGAGACGTCGAAGATGCCCGCGCTCGACCGGACGGCCTCGTGCTCGACGCGGATGCCATCGAACTCGACGGGCATGTCCCACCCGCCGAACTCGGTGAACTTCGCGCCGGCCTCGGCGTGACGGTCGCGCAACGGCGGCGTCTCCAGGGCCATACGCGACTCGTCGCCCGCCGGCAAGTAATGCTTTCGTATCCCGGCGTCGCACTGGCCCGCTCCGGTCGTCCGGTCCCCGGGGTTCGCGGGCGCCGGCGCGTTCGGAACAGGTAAGTAACGTCCGGGAAAACGACGGCGCGTGAATCGGACCGTTCGGCGAGCGGGCGCGTTCGCGCTCGTCGGGTCGCTCGTGCTCGCCGTCCCCGTCGTCGGCCGGCTCGCGGTCGCCATCCCGGCGGTCGTGCTCGCGTTCACTGCCGCCGTCGACGAGGGACCGCTGTTCGAGCTGTTCGCACGCCCCGGTGACCGCGAGGAAGACCGCCTCTACGGCCTCATCGGCTTCACGCTCGCCGCGACCGGCCTGGGCATCCTCTGGGTGATCGCCGCACTCCCGCTCCCGGTGTTCGTCGGGACGGTCCTCCTGGTCGCGTGGGGGAACCTCACGAGCGAGACGGTCAAGCAGCGGTACCCGGACCCGTTCGCGGCGAGCGCCGGGTTCGCCGCGGGCGGGTCGGTCGCGTTCGTCGCCGGCGCCGCGTTCGCGGTCAGTCGCGAAGCGTCGCTTTCCATCGGCGTACAGCTCCCCGAGCTCGCGTTCCTGGCGGTCGCCGGCGCCGTCATGGGCGCGCTCGTTCGCGCCGCGCTGTTCGAGCGCGACGACCCGCTCGTGCTCTGGTCGGTCGCGCTCACGCTCTGGTTCCTCGGCGACCTCGTCCGCGAGCCCGTGCCGGGCGAGGTCGCGCTCGCCGTCGGCGTCACGGTCGCGTTCGGGTACGTCTCGTACTACCTGGAGACCGCGAGCGTCCCCGGGATGCTCACGGGCGTCCTCCTCGGACTGTTGACCATCGTGCTCGGTGGCCTGGAGTGGTTCGCGGTCCTCATCGCGTTCTACGGCATCGGTGGACTGTCGACGAAGTTCAAGTACGAGGAGAAGGCCGAGCGCGGCGTCGCCGAGGACAACGAGGGCGCGCGCGGGAGCGGGAACGTCCTCGGGAACTCCGCGGTCGCGCTCGCCGCCGTCGTCGGGTACGCCGCGGTCGAACCCGGGTACGTGCCGCTCGCGGCGGAGGTGTACCTGTTCGCGTTCGTCGGGAGTCTCGCGACCGCGATGAGCGACACGCTCTCCAGCGAGATCGGTGCCGTCTACGACAACCCGCGACTGGTGACGACGGGCGCGCGCGTCGACCCGGGGACCGACGGCGCCATCACGTGGCAGGGCGAGCTCGCGGGGTTCGTCGGCGCGGCGCTCGTCGCAGGCGTCGCGTACGCGCTCTTCCCGGCGGTCGACGGCGCCGGTGCCGGTGTGGTGTTCGTCGCGGGCGTCGCCGGGATGACCGCGGACAGCGTCCTCGGCGCGACCGTCGAGGACGACTTCGTCGGGAACCAGGGCGTGAACTTCCTCGCGACGCTCGTCGGCGCGCTCGTCGGCGGCGGACTCGCCGTCCTCGCCCTCGACGTCGCGCTCGCGCTCTCCTGACATGCCCGTTCGCGAGGCGACGCCGACGGACGTCCCGCTCGTGCGCGCCCTCCAGTCGCTGCTTCCCGAACCAGTCGAGGACCTGTTCGCGGACGGGCTCCCCGCTGGTCTCACGTTCGTCGCCGTTCCCGCGGGCGCGTGGACGCCGCCGGGCGACCCGGGAGACGGCCACCCGGTCGGGTACGTGCACGCGTACGACACCGGGTACGTCTCGGAGCTCGCGGTCGCACCCGAACACCGCGGCCGCGGCCACGGTCGCGACCTCCTCTCGCGCTGTCTCGCGGAACTGCGCGCGCGTGGCGTCGAGCGCGCGGAACTCGAGGTCGCGGCCGACAACGAGCGAGCGCGGTCGCTCTACGAGTCCCTCGGGTTCGCGGTCGCGGAACGCCGCCCGGACCGCTACGCGAGCGGCGAGGGCCTCCGGATGACGGTCGATCTCACCGACTGAGTGGCACGAGCCAGACAGGAATGCGATTGATTCAACGACCGTGCTTGCCGGGAACGAGCCAAGAACTTATTGGATAGCTGTTGAAAGTGACGTGGTGGATATGGCATCGTCATCCGCTGACCGGATCGTTCACCGCGAACTCGACGTCGACGGGCGGGAACCGGCGACGCAGATCGCCGAGCACGTCGCGTCCCTCTCCGAGTGCGAGGTCGAATCCCTCGAGAGCACCTGGGATACGTTCGGGCACGTCATCGACACGATCTTCGAGGACCCTCCGTCAGCGGACGCGCACGTGCAGGTGACGGTCACGTACGAAGGCTACCGTATCACGATCGAACAGAACGGCCACGCGAAGTTCGTGCCCGTGAACGCGGATAGCAGGTAGCGCGGCAGGCCCGTGGCCGTGAGAGGAGTCGTCCTCAGACGGCGAGGTCCGTCGCGGTCCGGACGCGGACGCTCGTCGGTCGTTTCACGAAGTCGCCGAGGTCGGCAGCGACGACGTGGTCGACGCCGCGCTGTGCGGCGACGTCCAGGACCTTCTGGTCGAGTTCACCGTCGAGGACGACCGCGTGCGGGTCCACCGCCGCATCGCGGAGCAACTCGAAGGCGTCAGCGGCGCTCGCGTCCGCCTGCACCGCGTACTCGTCGTCGAGCAACCGAACGGTGCCCGTGCTCTCGCCGACGACCGCGCTCACGTGCTCGCGGAGGGACGTCGGCGACTCGTCGCCCTCGTCGGCGTCGTCAGCAGCCCGGGGATCGCTCGCGTCGGCGTCGTCGGCAGCCCGGGGATCGCTCGCGTCGGCGTCCACGGCCACCCGTTCGTCGTCGGCGTCCTCCGATACCGCGTCGCCGCCTGCTGACGACGTCACGCGACCGCTGGCGGCGTTCGCGCCCGACCCGCCGCCGTCGGCCGCGCCGCCGTTCGACTCGACGGTCGACTCCACGCCCGGCGTGGCCGCCGTCTCCGTGCTCGCGTCACCTCGCCCATCACCGGGCGTCGCGTCAGCGTTCGCGGACTCCGGTGCCGGCGTCGCACTCCCGTCGGTCGCCGCGACCGCCGCAGCACGCGGGTCGCTCGCGCCCGCGACCGTCGCGTACGGCACCTTCTCGCGGAGCGCCTCGAACACCTCGTGGTGCGCGAGGTCCTCCACGGACTTGTCCTCGGGCGCGAGCGCGACGTAATCGACGTCGCCGACGCTCGCGAGCTCGCGGAGGATGAGGTCCCCGCCGCGGTCGCCGTCGAGGAACGCCGTCACCGTCCGCTCCGCGGTCAACTCCGCGACGACGTCGGGGACGTTCGTCCCCTCCACCGCGACCGCGTTCTTGATGCCGTACTTGAGGAGCTGGAGGACGTCCGAGCGCCCCTCGACGACGATGATCGCGTCGCTGTCCGCGACCCTGGGGCCCGCCGGTAGGCCCTCGTATTCGGTGACGTCCTCGACGCGGACGTGCTCGCGGACCTCCTGGAGGATCTCGTCGCTCGACATCACCGAATCGTCGAACGCCGTGTTCAGGAGTTCCTTCGCGCGCTCGACGACCCGCCGGCGTTTGGCCGCGCGCACGTCCTCGATGTCGCTCACCTCGCAGCGCGCCTGGCATGGCCCGATGCGGGAAAGCGTCTCCAGGCTCGCCGCGAGCGTCGCGGTCGCGACCCTGTCCAGGCCGCTCGCGATGGTTATCGTCCCCTCGGCCTGGCCGCGCGTGACGTCGACCTCGACGTCGATGCGACCGACCTTCGACGATTGCTGTAACTCCCGGAGGTCGAGCTCCTCGCCGAGCAACCCTTCGGTCTGCCCGAAGATGGCGCCGACGACGTCGCTGCGCTCGACCACGCCGTCCGCCGTGAACGTCGCGTGGATCAGGTACTTTGCCGTGTCTTCCATGTTCTATCGACCCCGACGGGGTCGTCGTGGTGGCCCTCCCGGGCCCTGCTGGTGTTCGCCCCTCGACGGGGGCTGTCGACCGACCGTCTCTCCGCGTCGTCCCATCGTGGGACCGCGCTGCGTGATGATGTGAGGCCACCGCGACCGGTGGCGCGCTGTGAATCGTGTCAACGAACCCGTGCGTGACGCACGAATTCGGTCGAAGTACGTCCCCGAGTGGTGTATACCTGTTGCAGGGACCAGCAGGCCAGGAATCCGCTCGACGCCGCGACCCTGCTCGCGAGCGGTCCACGGGCTCGTCGTCGGGCAGGACGAGCACCGCGGTGCTCGTCCTCGGTCAGTACGGGGTGGTGCGGTACTGGTAGACGAGGAGGGCGACGAGGACGACGAACCCGCCGAGGAAGAACATCGCGCCCGGCGGCAGGCCACCCGCGAACAGGTCGCCGCCACCGCCCTGCGCGGCCGTCGTCGCGACCTCGGTCGAGGTCTGGGCGGCGTAGTCGAGGCTCTCCGCGGCGGTCTCAGCCGCCGTCGGTTCCGCCGTCGGCTGGCCGGTCGCGGCAGCGGTCTCGGTTCCAGCGTCCGTCGTCGACTCGACGTTGTTGATGCCGATGTCGCCGCCGTCTCCGCTCGTGGTCGACGCCGACGCGTTCGCGCCGCCGTCCGCCCCGCCACCACCACCTGCGGTATCGCCGCTACTGACCGCGGTTCCCTCGCGTTCGGTCGGCGCGGGCGCACCACCCTGCGCGTCGAACCCGGACCCGCTCGTCGCGCCGAAGAACTCGTCCCAGCCGTACTGGACGAGGAGGCTCGACGCCGCGAGCACGCCGACACCGCCGACGAGGCGACTCAACGCCGTCCGGATGCGGCTCGCTCGCGACTCGTCGGTCGAGACGATGAGCGGCCCGTCCTTCGGCGCGTACACCTTCATCTCGTTCCCGCGCGAGGAGTACCACGTGTCCACGACCTCGACGAGGCCGGCGTCGCCGAGGTTCTCGAGGTGATAGCGGACGTTCTGGATGGACGAATCGACCGCGTCCGCGACGTCGCTCGCGGTCATCGGCTCCTCGTGGAGCGCGGTGAAGATCGCGCGCGCCGTCTCCGAGGACAACGCACCGAACACCTTCTCTGCGTCCTCGCCCTCGAGGTCGACGACGCGTGGCGCACGGTCCTCTGGCACCTCGGTGTCTGACTGGAACGGGAGGAGCCGCGACATTGCTCGTCCCCACAGACGTCCCGTACCCTAAAGCACGTTTCGCAAGATGAAAACCCGTTTTGAGCTAGACCGAACCGCTTCCCTCTTGCGATATCCGTCACGCCATCCCCGTGACAGCCCTCGGACACGACCCGTGAGTGAAACGCGTCTCGCACCGACCGCGAGCTAGGTTCGAGCGTTCTTTCACCGACGACGACCGCGTTCACGTGGGGTTACCTCGGCGCACGTCCGCGCTCGGGGTCCGTGACCGGCACGCCCAACTTCCCCCGTCACCTAGCCGCGAGCGATGAGCGCTCCCCGCTTCCCCGACGCGGTCCTCGCCGAGTACGACTGGCGGCACGTCCGCGACCACACCGAGACCGCGCTCTCGCTCCCCTTGTTCACGATAACCGCGTACAACAGCATCTACGAGCACGCGCCCTCCAGCGCGGCGTTCGCCGCCGTCGGCGACCCCGACGTCGACGTCTCCGGCCGGTCCGCGTTCACGAGCGCGCTCGAGTTCTCCACGCCACTGATGGAGTTCGGGTTCTCGCCCGCGAGCGTCTTCGGCATCGCGTGCGACCACGCCAAAGAGGAGTTCGCGGACAGCGTCCGCGAGGACGGCCTCGTGAACGTCAAGCGGTTCGCGGACCGCGACATCGAGCGGCGAGCCCCCGGCAGCGACCCCGACGCACCGGCGCGCGCGTTCGGGTACGACGTCGAGTATCCGCTCGTCGACGACGTCATCGCCGAGGACGTCACGAGCGGCCAGTTCACGGTGCGCGGCGAACTCTGGGCGAGCATCTGGCCGACCGACCGCGCGTACGCGATGGCCGGCGGGATGTTCCCGACCGAGACGCTCGCGGTGGCCATCGCGCGACAGGCACCCGCGGCGACGCTCGCCACGGACGCCGACCTCGACGTCGACGTCGACCGCGACCGCGAGCGACTGCTCGACGCCCTGAAACGCGCAGAAACAGTGGACTGAGTTCCCGAGTCGAGCGTAGACGCTGCAGCCCTGGTATCCTCCTGTCGTTCAGACGCCGCGGCCCTGCATCTTCTCCTCCTCGGGGAGGTCGACGTTCGCGTCGCCCTTCATCGACTTCCCGAGGTTCGACGCGATCTCCGCGAGCGTCTCCGGGTCGTCGTGGTTGTTGACGGCCTGCACGATGGCTTCGCCCATCGCTTCGGGGTCCTCCGCGCCGAAGATCCCGGAGCCGACGAAGATGCCGTCGCACTCGTGGTACATCATGAGCGCCGCGTCCGCGGGCGTCGCGATGCCGCCAGCGGCGAAGTTCACGACCGGGAGCCGCCCCATCTCGGCGGTCTCGTGCACGAGGTCCGCGGGTGCTTCGTGCTCGCGCGCCCACTTCTCTCGCTCCTCCCAGTTCATCCCGATGAGCTTCCGGATGGAGCCCTTGATGGTGCGCTGGTGGTGGACGGCCTGGTTCACGTCGCCCGTGCCGGCCTCGCCCTTCGTCCGGATCATCGCCGCGCCCTCGTCGATGCGTCGGAGCGCCTCGCCGAGGTTCCGCGCGCCACACACGAACGGCGCGGTGAACTCGCGCTTGTCGATGTGGTACGCGTCGTCCGCGGGCGTCAGCACCTCGCTCTCGTCGATCATGTCCACGCCGACCGCCTGCAGGATCTCCGCCTCCTTCCGGTGGCCGATGCGGGACTTGCCCATCACCGGAATCGAGACGCTGTCGACGATGTCCGCGACGTCCGCGGGGTCGGCCATCCGCGCGACGCCACCGCGCTTGCGGATGTCCGCCGGCACCGCTTCGAGCGCCATGACGGCGACCGCACCGGCTTCCTCGGCGATCTTCGCCTGCTCCTCGTTGACGACGTCCATGATGACGCCGCCCTTCTGCATGCGAGCGAACCCGCGCTTGACCAGTTCCGTCCCGCGCTTGAGGCTCTCAAGGTCTGTCTCCTCGGTCATACCAACGGCTTGCATCCGGTCGCACTTATACCGACCGCACCGCGCGGCACCATCCGGTATGCGGTGCGTCAACGTGGCTCTCGTGGCGGTTCTCGTCGTCGGGGCCACGCCGGACCGGGAGTGATTTGTGCGACCCACGCGCACGGTGGGCGTGATGGAGTTGCTACGAGACGACCTGCCGGCGCGCGAGGACCTCCCGTGGTACGTCGCACCCGTCCCCGAGTTCGTCGAGGACCTCGGACTCCGACTCGTGTGGCTCGTCGTCGCGACGAACGTCCTCGGGACGCTGTTCGGGTTCTACTACTACGGC
This sequence comes from Halorubellus salinus, assembly GCF_020567525.1. Classification (GTDB taxonomy): domain Archaea; phylum Halobacteriota; class Halobacteria; order Halobacteriales; family Natrialbaceae; genus Halorubellus; species Halorubellus salinus. The sequence continues at coordinate 309,592 of NZ_JAJCVI010000006.1, read as the reverse complement.
CTCAGCCCCTTCGCCGACGGGTTCGTCTGGGAGGGCAGCCAGTTCGCGCTCGAACCGCTCGCGATGTGGCCCCTGGTACCGGATTCGCCGGTGGCGACGCTGTTCATCGCGCTCGCGTTCGGCGCGTGGGCGCTCGGTCGCTCCAACGAGTACCTGACCGCGCTCGCGTTCTTCGGGTGCCTGAAACTCGGCGCGTGGACGCCGTTCGTCCTCCTCGCGTTCCAGACCGAGTTCTCGTACACGGGCGTCCTCATGTACAACTTCCTGTTCTGGAGTCACCTCGCGATGGTCCTCCAGGGGTTCGTCCTCCACCGCATCGGCGACTTCCCCGTGAAGGCCGTCGCCGTCGCCGCCGGCTGGTACCTGCTGAACGACGTCGTCGACTACTTCGTCCCGATAATCGGGTCCCCACACCACACCCTGATTCCCGCCGAGGAGATAACCGCCTCCGGCGTCGTGCACACGCCCGGCCCGCACCGTATCGCGGCCGCCGGCGCGGTCGCACTCACCGTGCTCGCGACGTTCCTCGCACTGGCGACGCGCGTCGAGAAGCTCGAAGCCGGCATCGCTGCACTCGACGACCTGCGGTGAGTTGCCGGCGCTGTCCAGGCGGGTGCGATTACGCAACTCAGAGCGGTGCGTACGCGACGACCGCGGCGAGGACGACGCCGTAGACGACGTGGAAGACGCCGAACATCGCCGCCTGCTGCGGTTCGGGGTCCGTCGCGAGGACGACATTCATCCAGAACGCCGCGCCGACGAGGGTCAGGGCGAGCGCGTACGCGATCGCGAGTCCGAGCACGGTCACGACGCCAGCGCTCCCGAACCCCAGCGCGGGGAGCGCGAGCGCGAACGCACCGCCCGCCCCCACGCCGTACAGCACGTGCAACGCCATCCCCTGGGGCACGTACGCCTCGGGCGGTTCGTCGCCGACGAACTTCGCCCAGAGCGCCGCCGTCGGCGGCGGCGACCCGTCGCCGAGGGCCATCATCGCCATCGTCATCGCTATCGTCGCCACGAGACCACCGACCAATCCGCCGAGCAAGGTTACCATTCGTAACTACCTCGCTCCACAGTGGACGTGCAACCGTATTGAACCGCTCTCGGCTGTGAGGTGGTCGCGCACGAGCCCGTAACCACGCATCGAGCTCGATAACCCGCGAAAAATACTCGCCTTCGAGCCCGACCGCGGCTCGACGCGTCGTCGCTAGTGGACGACGACGACCGCGTTCTCGGTCTCGACCATCTCGCCGCTGCCGGCGTACGTGCGCTCCTCGCGCACCTCGAACTCGTCCGCGGCCAGCACTTCGCCGGCGACGTGGAGTTCGCCGTCCGCGATCTCGTAGTCGCCGTCCGCGATGGCGCTATCGAACTCGTTGACCTGCCCGCCGTACTTCGGGCCGAGCGTCGAGTAGTCCAGGTCGACGTCCGCGACCTCGGTCGTGATCTCCGGCGAGGACTCGTGGACGGTGAGCTCGTCGACGTGCATCACGCCCGTGATGGCGTCCTCGAAGCCCGTGATGTCGCCGAACACCTCGACGTGCGCGAGGTCCGCGTTCAACGCGAGCTGTTCGTCGGTCTTGTACTTCCGGAGCGCTGAGATGACCTCCATCGCGGTCTCGCCCGCCGCGAGGTCCGCGTCGAACCCGCGCGGTTCGGGCCAGTCCGCGACGTGGATGCTCGTCGCCGCCGCGTCGACGTCCGCGACGTCGCCCGCGACGTAGAACTCGTGCCAGAGCTCCTCCGTGACGTGAGGCATCACGGGCGCCCACAGCTTCAGGAACGTCTCGTGGGCGAGCGCGAGCGCGTACCGCGTCGACTCGCTGTCCCGTTCCTTCGCGATCTCGAGGTAGTCGTCGCAGAACGTGTTCCAGAAGAACGTCCGCAGGCGGTTCCGGGCCTTCGCGTACTCGTGGACCTCGAAGTGCGCGGTCAGGTCAGCGACGAGGTCGTCGAGCTCCGCGAGCAGCCACTCGTCGAGCGTGTCGAGCTCGGCGGGGCCGTCGCGCTCGCTCGGCGGCGTCGCGTCGTCGGCAGTCAGGGTGTCGACGAGCTTCGAGGCGTTCCAGAGCTTCCGGATGAGCTTCTCGCCCGCGACGATGTCCGTGTCGCGGTACGGGAAGTCGTCGCCGACGCCCGAGCTCGCGGCCCAGTAGCGGACGGCGTCCATCGGGTACTCGCTGATGACCTCGCTGGGCGCGACGACGTTCCCCTTGGACTTGCTCATCTTCTCGCGGTTCTCGTCGAGGACGAACCCGTTGATGAGCACCGAGTCGAAGGGGACCTCGCCGGTGTGCTCGTAGCACTTGACGACCGTGTGGAACAGCCAGAAGCTGATGATGTCGTGGCCCTGCGGGCGGACGTCGAACGGATACAGCTCGGGGTTCGCGAGGTCGCCGTCGGCGAGCTCGCCGTCGCCGAGCGTCTCCGGGTCCCAGTCCGCGTTGATGAGCGGCGTCAGGCTCGACGTCGCCCACGTGTCGAGGACGTCCTCCTCCGGCCGGAACGACTCGTGGCCGCACTCCGGGCACGCGTCGACGGGCGGGTCGTCAGCGAGCGGGTCCGCGGGGAGCTGCTCGCGGTCGGCGAGCACCTCGTGGTCGCACTCCTCGCAGTACCACACCGGGAACGGGATGCCGGAGTCGCGCTGACGCGAGATGAGCCAGTCCCACTCCAGGCCCTCGATCCAGTGCTCGTACCGCGTGAACATCTTCTCGGGATACCAGTCCATCTCCCGGCCGGCCTCCAGGTACTCCTCCTTGTGGCCGAGGATGTCGATGTACCACTGGCGGCTGACGCGGAACTCGACGTCGACCTCGCAGCGCTCGTGGACCTGCACCGTGTGCTCGTGGGGCTCGCGGTCGACGAGATGCCCGGCGTCCTCGAGGTCCTCGACGATCTCCTCGCGCGCGTCGTGCGTCGACAGGCCCTCGTAGGCCTCCGCTATGTCCGTCATCGTCCCGCTCTCGTCGATGGCGACGCGCAGCGGGAGGTCGTGCGCCTGATACCACTCGATGTCCTTCTGGTCGCCGAACGTACAGCACATCACGACGCCCGTGCCCTTCTCCAGGTCGACGCGGTCGTCCTCGATGATGGGGACCTCGTGCCCGAAGATCGGCACTTCGGCGGTCTCACCGACGAGGTCGGCGTTCTCGTCGTCGTCCGGGTGCACGAAGACGCTGACACAGGCCGGGAGCAACTCGGGCCGGGTCGTCCCGATGACGAAGCTGTCGCGGCCCTCGCTCGTCGGCTCGGTGAGGTCGAACCGGACGTCGTTGAAGTGCGTGTGCCGGTCGGCGTCCTCCATCTCGACCTGCGAGATCGCGGTCTCGCACTCGGGACACCAGATCGCGGGCGCCTTCTTCCGGTACTCGCGGCCCTGCTCGTAGAGGTCGAGGAAGGATAGCTGCGATATCTCCTGGACGCGCGGCTCGATGGTCTTGTACGTGCGATTCCAGTCGATGCTCGTGCCGAGTTCCTGCATCTTCTCCGTGAACTCGGCCTCGTAGCCCTTGCAGACCTCCCGGCACTTCTCCTGGAACTCGCGGCGCGAGAAGTCGCCGTGGCGGATACCGAGTTCCTCCTCGGTGAGGCGCTCGCTCGCGATGCCGTTGTCGTCGTACCCGAACGGGAACAGGACCTCGTCGCCGGCCATCCGATGGTAGCGCGCGGCGAAGTCCTGGAGCGTGTGCCCGTAGAGGTGCCCCATGTGGAGGCTCCCGCTCACGGTCGGCGGCGGCGTGTCGATGCTGTAGACGGTGTTCGAGTCGACGGCGGCGTCCTCGTCGTACGCGTAGACGTCCTCGTCGACCCACGTCTCCTGCCACTCCTCCTCGATTCGCTCCGGCTCGTAGTCACCTGCTGGCATGTGTACTCTTACTCGGTGTGTCGTGCATACTTCGGTTAAGACTCTCGATGCGCCGCCGTCGTCGACGGCGCGGTCGCGGCGAGCGCGCACCACGGGACGCTCGCTCGCTGGTCGGTGTGTCGCTCGATGCGGTCGACGGTGCCGTGGCTCTCGCTCGCGAACGCGACGCGCTCCCACGACGCGACGCCGACACCAGCGACTGCTCGGTCACTGGTGGCGACGCGAGAACGAAGGCACCGCTGTCAGGCCACGGGACGTACTACGGCGACAGCGAACGACTCCATACCAGCGCTTGGACCCGCCGCACGCAAAAGGATAGCGGTCCCACGACACCCACTCACGCGCGGTCCCACGACACCCACTCACGCGCGGTCCCACGACATCCACTCACGCACAGCGACCAGCCACCACGTCTCGACTGGCGGCGACCCGACACCACGTCCCGGCGCGCAGTAACCCCGACACTACGTCCCGGCGCGCGGTGACGCGGTCGCGCGAACGACAGTGAGCGCGACTGCGTCGATACCGTGTGAGGGACGAGCACCGCGGCGACCGCAGGGAGCCGCGGCGCGGAGTCGGCTGGGGAGGACGAGGTTCGTTGTGATGCGGTTGCGGTCTGGTGCGGTCCGGTTCGGACTGGGAGTGAACGGGAGCGGTCAGCGCGGTCGTCGAAGCCGTCCTGGAGGCGACGCGACCCCGAGCTATCACGTGGACGTTCGTCCGCTCGCTCGGTCGTCCGTTCACTCGCCCGGTTCGACGCGGAACCGCGCTTCGAGCGTCCGCGACCGGTCGTCGCCGACGCCGACGTCGAGCCGGAACGCGTACTCGCCGGGGTCGACGTCGCCGAGGTAGACGGTCGAGTCGCTGGACGCGATCTCCGTCGGTTCGCCACCCAGCCGGACGGTGTACGCGTGGGACTCGCCGGGTGCGAGTTCGTGCAGCGGCTGGACCCAGCCGTCGGGGACGACGACGTCGCCGTCGTGATACACCTTCCACGCGGCGAGGTTCGTGCGAACCGGCACGAGCGCGTTGTTCCGAACCGTCGCGGTCGCCTCGGGCGACGCCGGCGTGAGGACGCTCGGGTCGACGTCGAGCGACACCGCGTCGCGTGCGTCGGCGCGAGCGAAGTCGACGATCTCGCCGAAGAAGACGACCGTGCCAGCGAGGACGCTCCCGACCGCGCCAGCGAGGAGGGTTCGACGCTTCACGGGCGGTTCGTCGGCGACCGACGGTAAGTGCTTTCCGCGACTCGCTCGAGTCTCGGTTCCGGGACCTCACTCCTCGCCCTGGTCGGAGTGCGCGCGCACCCAGAGCTCGCCGATGCGCGACAACCTGGTCCGATACGACTTCCCCGCCGACTCCTGCTCGATGTACCCCTTCCCACCTGGTCCGAGCCGGTCGACGTTGTAGATGACCTTCGACCGGAAGCTGTCGGTGTACTCCTCGTTCAACTCCGCGGCCAGGGATTCGGCGAGTTCGCTCACGCTCTCGAACTCGCCGTGCTCGCCGAGCTTGAACAGGATGACCTCCTCGAACGGCTTCACGTTCGAGAACGACGCCACCGGCAGCTCGACGACGTGCCCGTCGTCGAACGTCTTCGCGCCGATGGTCGTCCCGCGCTCGTCGAACTCCTCCAGGAGATCCCGCGACGACGCGAGCCGGTCCGCGACCCGCTCGCGCAGGTCGTCTTCGACGCCCGCGTCCTCCAGATCCGCGAGCAGGTCCTGCTGGCGGCGGAGCTCCTCCGCGAGCTCGGTCTCCAGGTACTTCTCGGGCGCCGTGTAGTACGTGTGGATTCGCTCGCGCTCGTCCTCGCGCTCCACCATCAACGAGTGCGCGGCGGTCGCGAACGCGAACGACACCGTTCGCGGCATCGCCGCGATGTTCACCCACACCTCGTTCCCGAGGTCGAGCTCCGCCGTGATGAGGTCGTACGCTTGCTCGAACGCCGCGTCGTAGTCGTAGACGTCGACGACCATCACGCGCTCCGTGTCCGCCCCCAGGAGGTTCTGGAAGTCCTTCTCGAGCTTCTCCGAGAGGTTCTGACTGTACTCGACGTTCGCCTCCGACCCGACCGCGCCCTCGAGGAGGATGACGCGCTCCACGTCGAACTGGTCGCGGACGAGGGGCGCGATGAGCCGGTCGTAATCGAACCCGACCGGGACGATGTGCGTCTGCATACCTGCTACCAGCGGCGGCCCGGTTATATACTTCCGCTCCTCGAGCCGCGACTCCCGTCAAGCGGTGACGGCATCCGAAGGTCTTTGCGTGCCCGAAGCCGACGGTGGTGGTAAGCATGAGCGTACGCGTCGGCGTCCTTGGCGCCACGGGAGCAGTAGGGCAGCGACTCATCCAGCTTCTCGACCCACATCCGGACTTCGAGATCGCGGCACTCACGGCGAGCGACGAGTCCGCGGGCCACGACTATCGGGAGGTCGCGAAGTGGCGCGTGGACGCGCCGATCCCGGAGGACGTCGCGGCGACGACCGTCGTCGAGACCGACCCGAGTGCGGTCCCCGACGACGTGGACCTCATCTTCTCGTCGCTTCCATCGAGCGTCGGCGAGCAGGTGGAGCCGGCGTTCGCCGAAGCGGGCTACGTCGTCTCGTCGAATTCCTCGAACGCGCGGATGGACGACGACGTCCCGCTCGTCATCCCCGAGGTGAACGCCGACCACATGCAGCTCATCGAGGTGCAGCGCGACGAACGCGGGTGGGACGGCGCGCTCGTGAAGAACCCGAACTGTTCGACGATCACGATGGTGCCGACGCTCGCGGCGCTCGATTCCTTCGGGCTCGAACGCGTGCACGTCTCGACCTTGCAGGCCGTGAGTGGCGCGGGCTACTCGGGCGTGAGTTCGATGGAGATCATCGACAACGTCGTCCCGCACATCGGCGGCGAGGAGGCGAAGATGGAGTCCGAGTCCCGGAAGCTCCTCGGTGCGTTCGACGGCGCGGAACTGTCGCTGCACGACGCCGAGGTGTCGGCGTCGTGTAACCGCGTGCCGACGATCGACGGGCACCTGGAGAACGTGTGGGCCGAGCTCGCGGACGACCCCTCGGTCGCGGACGTCGAGGACGCGCTCGCGGCGGCGCCGAGCGCGGACCTGCCGTCGTCCCCGGAGCCGCTCGTGAAGGTGTTCGAGGAGCCGGACCGCCCGCAGCCCCGCATGGACCGCATGCTCGGCGGCGGGATGATGGTCGCGGCCGGTGGCGTCCAGGAGACGCCCGCGGGCGTCCAGTACAACTGTCTCGCGCACAACACCATCCGCGGTGCCGCAGGTGCGAGCGTCCTCAACGGCGAACTGCTCGCGCGCGACGGCTGGCTGTAGATAGCTGCCGAACCTGCCGGCGGTCTCGAAGCCGACGATCCGGTGACGCTGGACCGGATATAGACAGAAAACTTACGAGACGACGAGCCGTCGTTGTGCGCGATGTCCTCCGTTCGACGCACCGAGACGCTCGTCCACGCCGTTGCGGTCCTCGCCGCGTTCGCCACGCTCGCTGCGGTGTCGTGGCTCGTCCGCGCGTACTCGCTCAGCACCGCCGTCGCGACGGCGGGAGCGGTCGTGTTCAACGTCCTCGTGTTCGGCGGCGCGCACCTCTACCTCGCCGCACGCGGCGAGGACGGGACCGTCACCGTCGAATCGCGCTGGCGGTTCCTCGCGTTCCTCGCGGTCGCGGCCGTCGCCGCGCTCGCAGCCATCGCGTTCGGTGGCACGCTCCACGATGCACTCGGCGTCGGCGTCCGCGCGGTCGGCGTGGCGTTCGTCGCGGTCGCCGCGCTCTCGTACCTCGCCGTCGAGGCACGCGCCGGATACCGGGACGCGGTGACGACCAGGCGCTGACTAGCCGTCCCGGGGCCAGCCGTCTATCTCGTCGGCGGTGACCGGTTCCGCGTCGAGTCCCGCGATGCTCGCTGCCTCGTCACCGCCGTCGCCCGCGTGCTCCCCGCCGCCGTCGTCGCTGCTGTCGTCGCAGTCACCGCCAAGCGGGTCGCCGTCGAACCCCTGGCCGGTGGCAACGCCCGTGGTCATCACGGACTGGACGCCTTCCTCGACGCTCATGTCGACGTCGGTCACCTGGTCGCGCGAGACGTTCGCGAGGAACCCCGCCATCACGGGGTTCGGGGCGAGCGGGACGAACACGGTGAGGTCGGCGTCGACGGCGTCCTGGACGCTCTCGGGCGGCGCCGCGGTGACGAACCCGAGCGTGTGCAGGCCCTCGTCGGGGAGTTCGACGAGCACGACCTCCTGGAAGCTCCCGGTGTCGTTCTCGAAGAACATCTCGCTCAGGCGACCGGCGGTCTCGTAGATGGTCCCGACGACGGGGACGGCGGCGACGCCGCTCTCGAGCTTTCCCGCGAGCGTCGACTCCTCGCCGCGGGCTTCCGCGACCGCGCCGACGAGCACGGTCAGCGCGAGCAGCGTCACGCCGACCGCGACCTCGAGGACGGTCACGGGGAAGGTCTCGCCGAAGAAGAAGAACAGGACGACGTCCGCGATGGGGCGCAGGAAACCCGAGAGGACGCTCCACGCGAACAGGAGCGCGGCGATCGTGACGAACACGGGGAGCATGGTGGCGATCCCGGTGAGTGCGGCGCGACGCGCGAACGACGGCCAGTCGTTCGACTCGCTCATGCGTCCACGAGGCGTCGCCGCCAGCAAAAGCGTGGGTGGTAGCCGCGGCCGCGAACGAACGGGCGTTCAGGCGACCTGGTTCTCGAAGCCCTCGTCGTCGACGCGACCGTCCGCGAGGCGCTCGACGTTCTCGGCGAGGATGTCCGCGAGGCGCTCGTAGTAGTTCGGCGTGTGCCCGGCGTTGTGCGGCGTGACGAGGACGTTGTCGAAGTCCCAGAGCGGGTGGCCCGAGGGGAGCGGTTCGGGGTCGGTGACGTCGAGTGCGGCGCCGCGGATCTCGTGGCGGCGGATCGCGGAGACGAGGTCGTCGGTGTCGACGACGGGGCCGCGGGCCATGTTCACGAGGACGGCGTCGCTGGGCATCGTCACGAACGCCTCGTGGTCGACGAGCCCCGCCGTGGTGTCGGTGAGCGGGCACGCGAGCACGACGTACGAGGAGTCCGCGAACGCGGCCTCGACGCCCGCCGCGTCGTCGTACCCGACGACGCGGTCGACGGGGCCGCCCTTCTCCGGCGAGTGGCGGACGCCGACGGTCTCGACGTCGAACGCGTCGAGGCGTTCGGCGACCGCGGTCCCGATGGCGCCCATCCCGACGACCGTGACCGTGGAGCCGGCGAGCTCGTGGGTCGGGTACGACCGCCAGACGTCGTCGTCGCCCTGTCGGCGCGCGACGTGGAACCGTCGGGCGAACGAGAGGATGCACGCCAGCGCGTGCTCGCCCATGTTCGGCCCGTGGACCCCCGAGGCGTTCGTCACCGCGACGCCGCGGTCGCGGAGCGCGTCCATCGGGAGGTGGCCGGTGCCGGCGAACGCGCACGCGAACAACTCGACGTCGTCGCCGAACGCCTCGAGGACGGCGTCGCTGATGTTCATGCCGGCGACGACGTCGGCGTCCTGGACGACCTCGCGTTCCTCGCTGGGCGTGCGCGCGAGCACGACCTCGTGCTCGGGGAGGCGGTCGCGCAGCGCCGCGACGTAGTCGTCGATGGGGATGCCGTGGACGGTCTCGCGCAGCACCGCGACCGTGAGGGAGTCGTCACTCATCGTCACTCACCTCGGAACGCCGGCTCGGTCTTCGAGAAGAACGCCTCGTAGCCGGCGGCGTAGTCGTCGGTCCTGGCGAGTCGCGCGATCGCGTCCTTCTCCGCGGTGAGCTGGGTGTTGAGCGTGCGTTCGTACGAGCGGTTCAGGAGCGCCTTCGCGGCCGCGTACGCCTTCGTCGGGCCGCTCGCGAGGTCGGTCGCGACCTCGTCGACGCGGTCGTCCCAGTCGTCGGCGTCGACGACCTCGGTCGCGAGCCCCATCTCGACGGCTTCGGTGGCCGAGACGGGTTCGTCGAGGAGGAGGAACTCGCGGGCGCGGCGCATCCCGACGAGCCGCGGGAGGAACCACGTCGCGCCGGCGTCCCCGGAGAGCCCGACGCGGGGATACGAGTACTCGAAGCGCGCGGTCTGGTGCGCGAGCACGAGGTCGCTCGCGAGCGCGAGCCCGAACCCGCCACCGGCCGCGACGCCGTTCACCGCGGAGATGGTGGGGACGTCGCTCGTCGCGAGCGTCCTGACGGCGGCGTGCAGTCGCGTCGCGACGCGGTCCAGGCGCCGCTGATCGGTCTCGTCGCCCTCGAACGCGGCGAGGTCCGCGCCCGAACAGAACGTCCCGCCGTCGCCCTCGAGGACGACGCACCGGACGTCGCTCGCGGCCGTCGCCGCGGCCAGCGCGTCCTTCAGGTCGATCGCGGTGTCCACGTCCAGCGCGTTGTGCGCGTCCGGTCGAGCGAGCGTGACGTGCGCGACCCCGTCCGCGAGGTCGACGTCCACGTGCTCGAAGCCTTCGTCGAGTTGCATACTCTCGCCTGCGAGCGGCGCCGAGAAAAACCCCGGCGGTCGCGGCCGCCGTCGCCGGGACCGCGCGCTGTTCGCCCGAGAACCGAAGCCGTTATCAGTGTTTTAGGCCTGCCTAAATTCATGGTCGACGACCTGAACGACGACGAACCCGACGGCCCGAACAACGCGGCAGACTCGACGCGCCGACGCATCCTGACCGGCAGCGCCACCGTCGCCGCCGGACTGCTCGCCGGCTGTGCGAGCAACACCGACTCCACGAGGACGAACCGCACCGACGACACCGACCCCACGACCGGCGACGACGGCGACGCGAACGAGACGACCCAGTCGGAGCCTGGCCCGTACTCGGTGTCGATGTCGCCGATGGGCGACGTCGCGTTCGAACAGCCGCCCGAGGACGTCTTCACGGTGTTCTCGACGTACGCCGACATGGCCGTCGCGCTCGGTCGCGGTGACGCCGTCAACGCCCTCTACGTCCCCGAGATGTCCGGCACGACGATGAACCACTACTACAGCCGGCTCGACGGCGTCTCCTTCGAGTACGAGGGGCTCCTCGACCCGCTCGTCGACGGCCTCCCGAAGGAGAAGCTGTACGAACTCGACAGCGACGTCCACCTCGCGGACCCAGTCTGGGCGGCCAGCCAGCAGAACTGGGACGACGGCGACGTCGACGAGGTCGCGACCACGGTCGGTCCGTGGTTCGGGAACTTCTACAGCGGCACGAACAACGGCGTCCCCGACGGCGTCGAGGACTACCAGTTCTACGGGCTCTGGGGGCTCTTCGAGAAGGTCGCGGCGGTGTTCCGCGAGCGCGAGCGCTACGAGGCGCTCGCCGCCGTCCACGAGGACCTCGTCGCCACCATCCAGGCGGACCTGCCACCGGCATCCGAGCGCCCGACCGCGGTCCGCGCCACGCTGAGCGCCGACGGCGAGCAGTTCTACACGTACCACCTCAACGAACCCGGGTACTGGCTCGCCGACACCCGCCCGCTCGGCGCGACCGACGCGTTCGCCGACGAGGACTGGGGGAGCCTCTGGGGGACCGTCGACTACGAGACGATGGCCGAAGCCGACCCCGACGTCTTCCTCCACCTCTGGGGACTCACCCCGAACTACTCGATGACGGACACGAAGCGAGCGCTACGCGACCACCCCGTCGGGAGCGAACTCGCCGCCGTCCAGAACGACCGCGTCTACCCCGCCGGCATGCGCTACCAGGGCCCCATCATGAACCTCTTCCAGCTCGAGATGGGCGCGAAACAGCTCTACCCCGAGCGCTTCGGCGCGTGGCCGACCTACGAGGACGGCCAGCCGTACCCCGAGATACCTGACGACGAGCAGTTGTTCGACCGGGAGCGCGTCGCGGACGTCATCACCGGCGAACGCTGACCGGTCGCCAGACAGCAGAACGACCGCGAGCGGCGTGACCGAAGCGTTTTTTCGCGCGCGCCGCGTTCGCCGCCGTAACGACGACGTCCCGGGACGCGAACCGCGACCCCCGCCCGGGCGCCCCACCGCTCCCCTCATCCATGACGCGAAAACTCCTCGTCACGGTCGACTCGCTCCGCTACGACCACTTCAGGCACTTCCCCGCGACCCGCGAGTACCTCGAGTTCGAGCACGACCGTGCGTTCTCGACGTTCCCGGAGACCTTCGGGTCGTTCCCCGCCATCGTCGGCGGCGAGTACGCGCTCCAGCGCGGGCTGAAGGACGGGACGAGCGTCGCGCGCCGCGTCGACGGCCGCAAGGTCGGTATCACGACGAACCACCTGCTCTCGCCGAAGTACGGGTACGACGACGCGTTCGACCACTTCGAGAGCCCGTCGGCGAGCGAGGAGGGCATCGCGGGGTTCGTCTCGGACAAGCTCGAGCTCGGGTCGACGCCGTACAAGGTCGCGGCGGCGGCGTGGAACCAGATAGAGCGCGCACGGTCGAAGGTCGTGAAGCTCGGGAAGTCCTTCCGGCGCGCGGACGACGTCATCGAGACGTTCTTCGAGCAGACCGACGGTCACGACGACTGGTTCGGGTGGCTGCACTTCATGGAGCCACACCACCCCTACGACCCCCACAGCGCGCCCGTCTCTCGGGACTACGCGAACCGCGTGAGCCGGAAGGCGATCTCGCATCGCGTGAACGACGAGGAGGCCGACCTCGTCCGCGAACTCTACCGGCGCGAGTGCGAGGAACTCGACGTCGAACTCCGGCGCCTCTGGGAGGGGATTCCGGAGGACACGGAGGTCGTCTTCCTCTCGGACCACGGCGAACTCCTCGGCGAGGACGGCGTCTGGGGTCACCCCGGCCTCCTGCATCCGCTCCTGCATCACGTCCCGCTCGCGACGAAGAACGTCGACTGGTCGTTCGGTGACGTCGCGAGCCTCATCGACGTCCCGAGCATGCTCGTCGGCGAGGAACACGGCCTCGGCCGCGAGGACCGCGACGTCGCGTTCGCGCTCTACGGCGACCGGCGCGCGGCGATGAACCGCGACGGCATCGTGAACTACGACCCCGACGACGCCGACTCCTACTCGGCGCGGGACCTCCAGGGGAACGACGCCCCGATGGACGACGACCTCAAGGACGCCCTGGAGGCGTTCGACGTCGACGGCGGCATCACGCGGTACGACGCGGACGAGGAGACCCTCGCCGAACTCGGCTACCTGGAATGACCGACCGCGACACCGAGGCGCCCGCGCTCCCCGACGCCGACGTTGACGTCGACGAGGTCCTCGCCGACCGCTCCGTGCGAATCGTCCACGAGGGCTCGTGGATCCATCCCGGCGGCGCGGCACGCGTCGCGAAGGCGCTCGCGGACGCGTTCGACGCCCCGCTCACCGTCGGGCACACGCCCGACCGCGAGTTCTGGAGCGAGTACGACGTCGCGTTCCCGTTCCAGGAACGCTTCCACGACGGCCTCTCCTCGAAGGTATTCCTCAACGACACCGTGCGACCGGCGTCGGAACTCCTGCGCGCCGCCGGGTTCCGCGGCCTCGACTTCGAGGAGGACGTCGTCATCTCCAGCGGGACCGCCGCGAAGTGGTGGGTGCCGGCCCACGACCAGCATCACGTCCACTACTGTCACGTCCCGCCACCGCGGTTCTACGCGCGCCCGACCGACGGCGTCGTCGACTGGGCGACGACGACGCTCGTCACCGTCCTCGACCGGCACTTCGCGGACTACTGCACGGGAATGCTCGCGAACAGCGCGTTCACCCGCGAGCGCGTCCACAAGCACTACCTCCGGGACCGCAGCGAGGTCCCCGTAGTGAACCCGCCAATCGACGTGGACCGGTTCGAGCACGCGCCAGCCGACGCCGACGACCCGTACTTCGTGATGATCGGCCGACTGAACGACATGAAGCGCACCGACGTCGTCGCTCGCGCCTTCCGCGACCTCGACGCGCGACTCGTGCTCGTCGGCGACGGGCCCCTCCGCAAGCAGGTCGCGCGCCGGCGGAACGTCGAGGTCCACGAACGCCTCTCCGACGACGCGCTCGCCGACCTCGTCGCCGAATCGACGGGCGGTATCGCGTTCGCTCGCGAGGAGCACTGCGGGATGACCCCGAAGGAGTTCCAGAGCGCCGGCAAACCCGTCGTCGTCCCCGACGAACCGAACCTCGACAATCACGTCACCGACGGCGAGGACGGCGTCGTCGTCCCCGTCAGCGAGGACGGCGTCCGCCAGGGCGTCGAGCGAATCCTCGACGCCGAGTGGGACCCCGACCGCATCCAGCAGACGGCCGCGGACTGGTCTCACGACGCCTTCCGCGAGCACGCCCGCGAGGCCGTCGCGCGCATCGTCGCCGCGGACGAAGCCTGACCTGCCAGCGAGGGCGTACGGGATCTGACCTGCCAGCGAACGCAAGCGGCGGCGCTCGCCCGCACCGAGGGCACCCCGCGGGAAGCGTCATTTTTTAAGCGATGCCCGGCATCTCCCCGGTATGAACGTCGCCCTCGTCACCGTCGACTCGCTGCGCGTCGACCGCATCGCGCCGAGGGTGATGCCGGAGACACGCGCGTTCGCGGACGACGCCGTCGAGTTCACGGAGTGCGTCGCGAACGGGCCGTCCACGCCCGCGTCGTTCCCCGCCATCCACGCGAGCCGGTACTTCGCGAGCGTCGACGGCCTCGGCATCCCGCCCGCCGACGCCGGCGGTCCCATCCGGACGCTCGCGGAGGTCCTCTCGGACGCCGGGTACGCGACCGCGGGCTACACCGACAACCAGTTCGCGAGCGGCGCGTACCACTACGACCGCGGGTTCGACGCGATGCACGACGCGAGCAGTGACGGCGCGAACGTCAACGAGTTCAAGCAGTTCGTGCAGTCGAACCTCGACAAGGACGGCGTCGTCTTCCGGACCATCGAACGCGTCTACAACCGCGTCGACGCGCTGTTCGCGACCACGGGCGGTCGAGACTTCGAGCACGAACGCGCGGACTCGCTGAACGAGCGCGCGCTCGAGTTCGTCGACGCGCAGGACGCGGACGACGACTGGTTCACGTGGCTGCACTACATGGACGCCCACCACCCCTACGAGGCGCCCGCCGACTACCAGCGCGAGTTCCTCGACGAACCCCGGAGCGTCGCCGAGTGTCGTGCCCTCTCTCGGAAGGGCACGCATCACCCCGAGGAGGTCACCGACGACGAGTGGGACGTCATCCGCGGGCTCTACGACGCCGAGTGCAAGTACGTCGACGACCAGTTCCGCGGGTTCCTCGACGCGCTCGCAGACCGCGGCGTCCTCGGCGACACCATCGTCGTGTTCACCGCGGACCACGGCGAACTCGTCGGCGAGCACGACCACGCTGGGCACCCGCCCGAGTTCTGGGAGGGCGTCGTCCGCGTCCCCTTCGTCGTCCACCACCCCGACCTGGACGCGGCGACCGTCGACGGCCAGATCCGCCTCGTCGACACCGCGCCGACGATCGCGGACGCCGTCGACCTCGACGCCCCCGACGACTGGGAGGGCGCGAGCGCGCTCGACCTCCACCGGGGCGACGTCGACGCTCGCGAGTGGGCGTTCGGCGACGTCGGCCGCGACGTCGACTACGGCCGCTGCTGTGCGCGCCGCGCCGACGGCTGGAAGCTGTTGCGGCACGCCGACGACGGCGAGTTCTGCTTCGACGTCACCGCGACGCCCGCCGAACGCCCCGAGGACGACCGGACGGACGCCCCCGAGTACGACGAACTCGCCGCGGCGCTCGACGACCACCAGGCGCGGATGCAGCGCATGCGTGCTGGCGAACGAAGTGGCGTGAGCGAGGACGACGAGATGGTCACCGAGCACCTCGAGGACCTCGGCTATCTGGAGTAACGCCAGGAGCCATCGATCCTGCGCGCCATGGGGCCCAGGCCTGACTATTCCAGATACCCGAGTTCCTCGAGCCGGTCGCGGGTCTCGTCGTCGACGTCGATGGCGGCCTCGCCCTCGACGCCGTCGCCGTATCCCTCGAGCGCGTCGACGAGGTCGTCGGGGAGGTCGTCGACCGGCTCGCCCTCGCTGCCGTCGGCGACGTCGAACGCGAGGCGCGTCCCGGTCGCGGGCACCGCGACGAGCTTGTGGTCGTCGAGCCACACCGCGCGCTGGTTGTAGCCGTACGCGGTCTCCTCGCACAGGGGCACGTGGTCCGCGCGGACCGCATCGAGGGACGCCGGTGCGATCGCTCCGTCACCGACCGATGCGTCGAGTGCGTCGAGGAGGAGCGGAACGACGGCGGTCAGTGAGAGTGGCGCGTCGTCGCGTCCCACGTCGAGGTCCGGCGCACGGACCCAGAGCGGGACACGCGCAACGTCCTCGAGGACGCTGTGGCCGTGGTCGGTCCCGTAGTACCCCCGCGGGTCGTCGTTCAGTGTACGCTCTAGGTCGACGTGCTCCCAGAACGCCTCACCGTGGTCCCCGCAGACCACGACGACGGTGTCGTCGTCGAGCCCCTCCAGGAGCGGAGCGAGCGCGTCATCGACGCCCCTGACGGCGGCGTCGTATGCACGAACGCGACCGTCTCGATACGCTTCGAACCCGGCACCGTCGGTCGTTTCGCGGAACCGCCAATCCTCGAGGTCGTCGAGGTCCGGGACGTCGAACGTCTCGCGGTGCTCGTCCGGGACGTCGAGCGGAGCGTGCGGGTCGCCGAGTTGGAGATGACAGAACCAGCGATCGCGGTCCGAGATCCAGTCGCGAGTGGCGGCGACGCGCTCTTGGGCGTCCGTGTACGTCGCAGAGATCGTCTGGAACCGGTCGCCGACCGCCTTCTCCGCCATCGGAATCGCGGTGAACATCGCCGTGTCGTAGCCCGCGGCTTCGAGGAGGTCGGGGAGCATCGGGACGTCGACGAGGGGTTTCGTGGGGAACTGCTCGGCGGAGAGGTTCCGGGGGTCCTCGATCATGCGCCCACCGTGCTCGTGCGGATAACGCCCCGAGTGCAAGGAGGCGATCGACGGGAACGTCCACGAGGCGGGCGCCTTCGCGTTCGAGAACGCCCGCGCTTCGTCGGCGAACGCGTCGAGCGTCGGCGTCGTCTCGCGGTCGTACCCGAACCCGGAGACGTGGTCCGCGCGAAGCGAGTCCACGACGACGACGAGCACGTTCCGCGGGCGGTCGACGTTCACCACGCGATCGAACGACCTGGTCTGGCGTTGCCTCCAGTGGTTCACTCGATGCTTGAAGTCGACCCACTTGCTGTTCAGTCGTGGGAACCACCGGAACGGGTTCATTCCAGGTACCCCAGTTCCCTGAGCGTCTCCTCGACCTCCTCGCCGGCGCCGCGGTCGCTGGCGCCGATGGCCGACGGCGGCCCCGTCTCGACGTCGCGGTCGGTGGCGTCGCCCGCGAGGACGTCCCGGCGGACGTCGCCGTCGACGTCCTCGGGGACGGGAACGTCGAGGTAGTGCAGGATCGTGGGCGCGAGGTCGTACAGGTCGAGGTCGGCGGTGCCCGCGGCGACGTCGTCGCCGACGCCCGCGAAGATACCGCTCCGACGGTGCGTGGCGAGCCACTCGGTCTGCTCGCCGAACACCGCACCGCCGATGGATTCGGGTGCGTCGACGCCGACCGTGTACTCGACGACGAGGTCGGGGCCGCGTTCGCGAGCGCCCGTGTAGACGTCCGCGGGGTCGTGGACCGCGCTCGCCACCGGGATTCCCTCGGGCGTCTCCAGGTCGCGGATGTCGTCGGCGAGGGCCTCCCGGTAGCGCTCGGCGGCCGCCGCGGGGTCGTCGGCGTCCGCGAACGCCGCGTGATTCACGTACACTGGCCCGCGGCCGAGCGAGATGGCTTTGGTCGCCGTCCAGTCGATGGCGGCGTCCTGGATGGCGACGCGCCCGCTCTCGCTCGGGAACAACCCCTGCACGGACTTCGGGACGAGGCGCTGGGCGAGACTGACGAGCCCGAGTCGGTCGACGACGCGCTTCAGGCGCTCCTCGGTGAACCCCATCGTCGACAGGAGCGTGCGCGTCCCGTCGTCCGCGAACGCCAGGTCGCCGCGCTCGGCGAGCCACTGGTTCGGGAGGAATATCTCGTCGATCGCCGTGAACCCGTGGTCGCTCATCAGGAAGACGGCGTCGGCGTCGTCGCGCTCCAGGAGCTCGCCGAGGCGCTCGTCGATTCGCTGGTAGGCCTCTTTGAGGTGCTCGGGGCGGTCCCAGAGGCGATGCTGGAGGGTGTCCGTGAAGAACAACGTCGTGTGGACGAGGTCGCGGTCGCGCTCGTCGGCGAGGAACTCTGCGGCGTCGAACCGCTGGTCGAACAGCGTCTTGCCTTCGGCGACGAGCTCCTCCGGCGTCGCCTCGTTCAGGACGAGGTCGGGCTTCACGCGGTAGTCGGGGACAGCGTCGAGTAACTCGGGCTTGAGCGACTCGGGGTTCGTGAGCGTCTTGCGTTCGTTCGCGGGACTGCCGGCGACGACGTCGACGCCGTCCATCTCGCGGGCGTTCGCCGGATGCGTCGTCGGCATGTTCACCACGCCCGCGTCGATACCGTGGTCCGCGAGCACCTCCCAGTACTCGCGGCTCGTGAAGTCGCTCGCGTCGTTCGCCGACAGCGACCCCTCGTCGCGGTCGTACGCGTACCACTCGTAGACCCCGAGCTTCCCGGGCGTCTTCCCGGTCGAGTAGCACTTCCACGCGGGGAACGTCACGGGCGGGAGCGTGCTCTGGAGGTCGCCATCGACGCCCTCGTCGAGGATGCGCGCGAACGCAGGGAGGTCGCCCGCGTTCGCCCACGGACGCAGCAGCGACCAGTCGGCTCCGTCGAGGCCGACGACGTAGACGGTCATTGCCCCGGCTTTCGCCGGGGACGGGTTAAAACGCTTCGAGAGATTCGACGCGTGAGCCGACGCCCCGGACGACCCCTGGGGGTCGAGGGCGGTGCAGGCCGGGCTACAGGTCGGCGAGCACGCGTTCGAACGCGTCGCGGAACGCCGCCGTCCGCGAGTCCGCGTCGAAGCGCGCGCCGCGGTCGCGAGCGACGGCGGCGAGGCGCTCGCGGTCCGCGACGTCGCGCTCGAAGTAGTCGACGACGCCCGCCGCGAGCGCGTCCGGCGTCGGGTCCACGACCAGCGAGTCGTCTATCTCGCGGGCTTCGGAGCGCGTCCCGGCACCCGTCGTGACGAGCGGTGGCACGCCCGCTCGCATCGCTTCGAGCGTGCTCACGGGGAACGTGTCCATCCGCGACGGCTGGACGAACAACGACGCCGGCCGGAAGGCGTCCGCGAGGTCCTCGACGTACCCACGGACGGTCACCCCCGGAGTGTCGCCGTACTCCTCGGGGTGGCCGCCGCCGACGACGTGCAGTTCGGCGTCCGGAATCGCCTCGCGGACACGCGGCCACGCGTCGACGAGCAAATCGACGCCCTTGTAGTGCCACGGTCGTGCGACCGTCACCGCGACGTTCGACGCGAGGTCCGGGTCGACGTCGCCGAGCGCGTCGTACGCGTCGGGTTGCACGAACGGATGCGCTATCTCGATGGGCGTCTCCGGGCCGACGACGGGGCGCGTGAACTCGGCGGCGAACTCGCTCACCGCGATCACGCCGTCGATGCCGCGACGCCCCATCGCGCGCACGACCGGCGTCCCGAACCGACCGATGAGGGACTTCAGGAGCGAGTCGCCCTCGAAGTCCCCCTCGCCGAGCGCGTACAGGCCGTGGTCCGCGCACAGGTACACGACCGTGCCACCACGCGTGAACCGGCGCACGAGCGCGGCGTACAGCGGCCGCGACCCCTCCACGATGTAGACGTCGTAGTCCGGGTACGTGAGGCCGTTCACGACGTCAGCGACGACGCTCTCCGAGAGCGGCCCGACCGGCCTCGCGTGATAGTCCACGAGGTCGGCACCGACCGCCTCCGCGAACCCGCGATGTGCAGGGTGGGGGTCCTGGTGGAGCATCGCGACGTCGACGGACTCCAGATTCATACCCTCACGCGGACGCCACGGACGCTTAAATGGCGCCGTCTCCGCCTCGCGGTCGCCGGTTGATCAGTTCACGGCCGACAGCGGTGACTGCGGACGATGGACTCGCGAAGAGAGAAGGGACTTTACCCCACGGCCGACTGGGGCGAACCATGCAGACGCTGCTGGTGGGGCTGGACGCGGCGTGCGCGCCCGTGCTCGAGCCGTTGTTCGTCAACGGGGACGTGCCGAACCTCGAGTCGCTCTTCGAGGAGGGCGCGAGCGGCGACCTCGAGAGCCAGGTGCCGCCGTGGACGGCGAGTGCGTGGCCGTCGCTGTACACGGGCGCGAACCCCGGGAAGCACGGCGCGTTCGACTTCCTGCGGTTCGACGGCTACGACTGGGACATCGTGAACGCCACCGACGTCCGCCAGCGGACGCTCTGGGAGTACGCGGACGACGCCGGGTTGACGAGCGTCGTCGTGAACGCACCCGTGACGAGTCCACCGCCCGATGTCGACGGTGCGGTCATCCCCGGGTACCTCGCGGCGGAATCGCCGCCGTGTCACCCGGAGGGCGTGCTCGAGGAGGTCCGCGAGGAACTCGGGGACTACCGCGTGTACGCCGAGCGCGAGACCGGCGAGGACACGACCGGGGAGCGCTTCCAGGATTACCTCGAACTGTGCCGGATGCGCGGTGAGGCGTTCAGGTACCTGAGCGAGCGCTTCGATCCGGAGTTCGGGTTCGTGCAGTTCCAGAAGACGGACACGGTCTTCCACGACTATCCCGGCGAGTTCGAGAAGGTCCGCGAGGTGTACCGTGCAGTCGACGAGCAGGTCGGTGCCATCCTCGAGACGTGCGACCCCGACACTGTCGTGGTGGCGAGCGACCACGGGATGGGCGAGTACGACGGGTACGAGTTCCGCGCGAACCAGTTCCTCCGCGAGCACGACGTGGTGGAGGCGACGCGGGACGGTGCGGGCGTGCCGTCGTGGTTCCAGATCAAGGACGAGGAACTGACCGGCGACGGCGACGCGCCCGACGACCACCCGTTCTTGGAGCAACTCGCCGCGGGTGCAGCGAAGGTTGGACTTACGCACCAGCGCGGGAAGGCCATCCTGGATCGTTTCGGGCTCGCAGAGTTCGTGGGGAAGCACGTTCCGATTGGTGCGGTGTTCGCCGCGTCGGAGGCCGTGGACTTCGCGGAGTCGACGGCGTATCTGCGGTCGCCGTCCGAGCTCGGCGTCCGCCTCAACGTCGCGGGCCGCGACCCGGACGGCGTCGTCCCGGAGAGCGAGTACGAGAGCGTCCGTGACGACGTCATCGAGCTCCTTGCGAGCGCGGAGACGCCGGACGGCGACCCGGTGTTCGAGGAGGTCGTGCCGCGCGAGGCGTACATCCACGGGCCGTACGCCGAGGAGGCGGTGGACGTCCTCTGCGTGCCCGCGGACTTCGAGCACTCGCTATCGGCGCTGCTCGGCGAGCGTTTCGACGACCCGGAACCGTGGAACCACAAGCTCCAGGGGACGATTGCAGTCGCGGGCGACGGCGTCGACGCGGCGGCCGACCTCACTGGCGCGCACCTCTTCGACGTCGCGCCGACCGTCCTCGCGACGCTCGATCTCGCGCCGGCCGAGGTGATGGACGGCGACGCGCTCGCCGCCGTCGACGCGCCCGAACCGACGAGCTATCCCGAGTACGACGCCAGCGAGCATGCCACCACCGAGGACGCCGAGGTCGCACAGCGACTCAGCGACCTCGGATATCTGGAGTAACTGGTCGCACGAGCGTACGGCGTCCGGGAGGGCGCCGTTTCGGGGTGGAACTGGTCGCACGAGCGTACGGCGTCCGGGAGGGCGCCGTTTCGGGGTGGAACTGGTCGCACGAGCGTACGGCGTCCGGGAGGGCGCCGTTTCGGGGTGGAACTGGTCGCACGAGCGTACGGCGTCCGGGAGGGCGCCGTTTCGGGGTGGAACTGGTCGCACGAGCGTACGGCGTCCGGGAGGGCGCCGTTTCGGGGTGGAACTGGTCGCACGAGCGTACGGCGTCCGGGAGGCTGCCGCGTACGGGTCGCGCGGTGGTTCGGTCTGGGGTTCGGGTTCGTGCTTCGACTCGGGGACCGTGGATATCGACAGGTTGATACTCGTTTTCGAGGAGGCTTAGGCAAGATGGAGTTGCTCGTCATCGGTCTCGATGGCCTCTCGACGAACATGATAGACCGGTTCGGGATCGAGCCGGAATACATCGAGAGCGTGCTTCGTGACGGTGCTTCGGGCGATCTGATGAGTGTGGATACGCCGACGACGCTGCCGGCGTGGACGTCGTTCGCGACGGGGAAGGACCCTGGGTCCCACGGGTTGACGAACATGATCCAGCAGCACTCGAACTACGAGTCGAGTCCGTTGACGACGAACGAGACGGACGCGGCGGCGTACGACTTCGTCGAGGACGGGATGTTCGTGAACCTCCCGGCGTCGGTGGGGCGGACGCCGACTGCGGCGGGTACGCATCTCGTGTCCGCGATGCTCGCGGAGGACGAGGCGGACGCGGTGCCCGCCGAACTCCAGGAGTTGGAGGCGTTCCAGGATTACATCCTCGATCACGACAAGGCGCTGAAGAAGGACCCGGACGCGTACTTCGATCACGTCTGCGAGATAACGCGCGCTCGGCGAGCGTTCGCTCGGGAGGCGTTCGAGACGTACGACCCGCGGTTCGGGTTCGTGTTGTTCTCGACGCCGGACTGGGCGGGCCACCTCCTCTCGAACTTCTCGGACGACGACGTCCGCGGCCGCTACTACGACCAGTTGCTGTCGGTCGTCGACGAGTGCACGGCTGACCTCGCCGAGCTGGCGGACAACGTCGTCCTGATGAGCGACCACGGGTTCGAGCGCAAGCACACGAACGTCCACATCAACGACTACCTCCACGACGAAGGGTACCTCGCGGACGCCGACGACGGGGACCTCTCCGCGACCGGGACGGCGGTGGAGGTCGCGAAGTTCGTCGGGAAGCACTCGGACTTCCTCTACGAGAAGATACGGCAGGTGTACAACTACATCATCGCGACGGACGTCGGGCAGAGTCTCCAGGACGCGGCACGGCTGGACATCGACTACGAGAACTCGACGGCGTGGCAGCTCCGGTACGGGTGCGTGTTCGTGAACGACGAGCGCTTCGACCATCCGACGGTCGACGACCCGGACGCGCTCCGTCGGACGCTCCGGGACGAGCTCGCGGCGCTCACGGACGAGGACGGGGACGCCCTGTTCCGGGACGTCCTCCTGCCGGAGGAAGCGTACGCGGACCCGGGGGCGGACGCACCGGACGTCATCGCACGGCCCGCACCCGGGTGCTATCCGACCCGGTTGGAGTCCCCGACCGGCGGGTACGCGAGTCCGACGAACAACTACAACCACCGCTATCGCGGTATCTTCGCCGCGACCGGGCCGCTGTTCGAGGACGGAGCGGACGTCGAGGACGCGAGCATCGTGGACGTCCTGCCGACGCTGCTGGCGGCGCTCGGCGAACCGCTGTCCCCGGAGTTCGACGGGCGCGTCCTCGAGGACGCGTTCGCTGACCCGCCGTCGGTGTCGACGATGGACGCGGACGCCGTGCCAACGCCGCGAGTCCGCGGGGCGAGCGACGACGACCAGGCGGCCCGGGACGACGCGGTCCAAGACCGCCTCGAGGACCTCGGGTACCTCGAATGAAAGGCGAGAAGGACACCACCTCCCTGAGTCTCGGCCGGGAGACCGCGTTCGCGATGGGCGCGAAGTTCCTGCTCGCGCTCGTCGGGTTCGCGGGCGTCGTCCTGTTCGCGCGCGTCCTCGGCGTCGACGGCGTCGGGAAGTACTACTTCCTGCTCGCCATCGCGAAGCTCACCGTGCAGGTGCCCGGTGGGTTCAGTAACGCCATCAAGAAGCGCGTGAGCGAGGTGGACGTCGACCCCGGCGAGTACTTCGGGTTCGGCGTCCTCACGGTCGCGGTCTACACCGTCGTCCTCCTCGGCGCGGCGGTGGTCGGGCATCCGTTCCTCCGCGACCAGATCGGGCCGTTCGCGTTCGCGCTCGGCGCGGTCGGTATCGTCGGCTCCCTGGGTTTGTTCTCGCTGTCGAACCGGCTCTACGCGGGTATCGGGAATCCCGGGGCGTCGTTCTGGGCGGACTCGGTGCGGAGCGTGTTCACGCTCGCGTTCCAGGTCGCGTTCCTCCTGATGGGGATGCGGGTGCTGGGGCTCATGTACGGGCTGGTACTCGCGACGCTCGTCACCGCCGCTGGCGTGGTCGTCGCTGCGAACGTCCGCCCCCGGCTTCCCACGCGAGAGACCGCGGCGAGCGTCTGGGAGTTCGCGCGCTGGAGCGTCCCGAACTCGCTCACGCAGAACCTCTACATGCGACTGGACGTCCTCATCCTCGGCGTCGTCGTCGGGAAGTCCGCGGTCGGCCTCTACGAGCCCGCGCTCCGCCTCACCGTCCCCGCGGGGTTCATCGCCATCAGCATCAGCGACTCGCTGACGGTGAAAGCCAGTGGGCTGACGTCCATCGACGAGGACGTCGGCGACGACCTCATGAACTCGCTGTCGTACACCGCGCTGTTCGCCATCCCCATCCTCTTCGGGGCGCTCGCGATGCCGGAAGCCCTCATGGGTATCGTGTTCGGCCCGGACTACGCCGCGGGCGCGACCGCGCTCGTCCTCCTCGCCGTCTTCCAGCTGTTCAACACGTACCGGATGCCGTTCGACAACGTCGTCGACGGCATGGACCGCCCCGACATCCGGTTCCGCGTCAGCCTGTTCACGCTCGCGATCAACGCGCCCCTGGCGGTCTTCCTCGGCCTCGAGTACGGCCTCACCGGGGTCGTCGTCGCGACCATCGTCGCGGAGGCCGCGCGGACCGCGACGTACCTCGTCGTCGCCTACCGGCTGTTCGACCGCGTGATGCTCCCGCGGACGCTCCTCGAACAGTTCGTCTCGGGTCTCCTGATGTTCGGCGTCGTGTACGCGCTCAACGACGCGGTCGCGATCGACGGGCCGTTCGTGCTCGCGGCCGTCGTCGGCGTCGGCGGCGTCGTCTACTTCGCGGCGCTCGTCGCACTCAGCTCGCACTTCCGACTCACCGTCCGGTCGGTCCTCCGAGACCTCGGGCTCGGTGACGTCGTCGGCGTCTGAGCCCCGGACCGCCTTCGGGACGCGGCTGGGGTCGCGAGCCGACCAAACCCCTTTTGAGCACCGTCTGCCTCTACCCGGACATGATCGTCCTCGGACTCGACGGCGCGACGTTCACGCTCGTCGACGCGTGGGTGGACGCCGGCCACCTCCCGAACTTCGCACGACTCCGCGAGGAATCCGTCTCCGGCGACCTGGAGAGTACCGTCCCGGAGATAACGGTGCCGGCGTGGCCGTCGTTCGCGACCGGTCGCGACCCGACGACGCTCGACATGTACGGGTTCTCGCACTTCAACCGCGGGACCCGCGAGAACGACCTGAGTCACGACGAGTTCGTTCCCGGGAAGATGTGGGACGCGGTCGACGACCAGGGCGGCCGGTCGGTCGTGTTCAACATCCCGGGGTCGTA
Organism: Halorubellus salinus; assembly: GCF_020567525.1. Lineage (GTDB taxonomy): Archaea > Halobacteriota > Halobacteria > Halobacteriales > Natrialbaceae > Halorubellus > Halorubellus salinus. The sequence continues at coordinate 284,286 of NZ_JAJCVI010000006.1, read as the reverse complement.
CCCCTGGCAGGCCATCGACGGCACCATCATCGCAGCGGCACCGGAGTACAAGGAGGCGTACTCGCATCCGCCCGAGCGCTGGGACGAACTCGTCGAGCTCGTCGACGGCTACAAGCTCCGGAACGACGAGGAGCCGGGAACGCGAGCGTACGTGGAACAGAGTCTCGACCTCGTCGACAAGCGCTTCGAGGCGTTCGAGCACTTCATCCAGGAGGAGGAACCCGACCTCGCGGTCGGCCTCATCCGCGGCACGGACCGCATCGCGCACCACTACTGGGGCGCCGAGAGCGTCCCGCCGGCGTCGACGGACAACGCGGTCTTCGAGGTGTACCAGCGCGTCGACGAGCACCTCGGCGAGTTCCTGGACGCGCACGCCGACGAGGACGTCGTCGTGATGAGCGACCACGGGTTCGAGAAGGTCCGCGAGCAGTTCGCGCCGAACCGCGTCCTCGAACGCGCGGGCCTGGTGACGCTCACGGAGTCCGGTGACTCGAGGCAGGCCGCGCTCGGGTCGCTTCGGGACGTCGCGAGCGACGTCCTCGGGCGGCTCGGCCTGCTGCGGTTCGCGCGGAAGGTGGTTCCGGCGAGCACCGTCGCGAGCCTCCCGACGGGAGACGACCTCGGACTGGACAACGCCATCAGTATGGGTCGCATCGACTGGGACGAGACCGAGGTCGTCGTCGACCAGGGCCAGAAGACGGCGCTCGTGTACGCGCTCGCCGACGACCCCGAGGGGGCCGCCGACACTTGCGACCGCGCGCGTGACGCGCTCGCGGATGCGGCCGCCGCCGCCGGTATCGACGTGCGGTTCGAGGACCTGGGCCGTGGCGGCGACCACACGCCGGACCTCGCGATGATAGTCGAGACGCCCGAGGTCCACGTCACCTCGCGGTTCGACGTCGACGACGACCTCGTCGCGGTCGACACGAGCGGGCACGCCCGGAACGGCATCTTCCTCGCTCGCGGGCCGTCGTTCCGCGACGGCGACGTCGAGGGCGCTGAGATAACGGACATCGCGCCGACGGTCCTGCACGCGCTCGACTACCGGCTCCCGGAGACGATGACGGGCGACGTCCTCGACGTCTTCGCGCCCGACAGCGACCCTGCCAGCCGCGACCCCGAGACGTACGCGTTCGTCGGCGACGACGCGGTCACCGAAGGTGGCGTCGACGACGAGGAACAGGAGGACGAGGTCAAGGACCGGCTCCGGGAGCTCGGCTACCTCGAGTGATGGCGGTCGGGGTCGAGACCTCGAAGCGCTTCGTCACGAACGTCCTCGGTACCGTCGCCGGGTTCCTCGGCACGCTCTACTTCACGCGCGAACTCGGGTTCGCGGGCGTCGGGACGTATGCCGTCTTCGTCAGCCTCCAGATGGTCGCGGGGAGTCTCGCGACGTTCGGCGTGTTCGCGGTCCTCACGAAGCGCGTGAGCGAGGGCCGCGACCAGGCGGCGTACTTCACGACCGGCGCGCTCCTCGTGGGCGTCGGCACCGCCGCGGTCGCCGTGGTCTCGCTCGTCGCTCGCGACGTTATCAACGCGGTCGTCGGGGTCGACGTCGCGCTCTTCGTCCCCGCGGGCGTCCTCTCGTGGGGCCTGTTCCGGCTCTCTGGCGCGTTCCTCGAAGGCAAGCAGCGCGTCGCGCTCGCCGGCGCGTTCGACAGCGGCCGGCACGCCATCGTCGTCCCCATCCAGGCCGCGCTCGTCCTCGACGGCTACGGCGTTCACGGCCTCGTCTACGGGCTCGTCGCCGGCCAGACGCTCACGTTCCTCGTCTCCTACCTCGGGTACGCGCGCGTCGTCCCGAATCCACCCACGCTCGACGCAGTCAGGGACTTCCTCGGGTACTCGAAGTACGCGTACGTCCAGGTCGTCGCCGACCAGTTGTTCAAGCACGCCGACTACGTGATCCTCGGCACGTTCGCGGGCGCCGGCCCCACCGGCGTCTACAAGAACGCCTTCCAGATCACGGAGGCGTCGACGCTGTTCGCGTCCGCGCTCTCGAAGGTGTCTTTCCCGAAATTCTCCGAACTCACCGAAGCCGGCGACGACGCGGAGATAGCGCGACTGTTCGCCGCCCTGTTCACGTACGGAGGCCTCGTCGCGATTCCCGTCGCCGCCGGCGGCGCCATCGTTGGGAACGACCTCCTCCTCACGCTGTACGGCGAGAACCCCGGCACCACCACGCTCCCACTCCTCGGCGTCGTCGGCCTCGCGAACGCCCTCGTCCCCCTGCTCGCGGTCGCGAACCTCCTGAACGGCTACCGTACGAGCCTCGAACGGTTCTCGCTCGGCACCGACAACCCTCGGCTGTACGCCGCCAGCGGCGTCGTCCTCGTCGTCGCCTACGCCGTCACCGCCATCCCGCTCACCATCGCGTACGACGCCTGGGGCGTCGCCATCGCCACCGTCCTCGCGTTCGGCGCGAGCGTCACCGCGAACCTCGTACTGCTCGAGGAACGCATCCCCCTCAACGCGCTCCGCGACGTCGGCGCCGAACTCCTCGCCGCCCTCCTCATGACCGCCGTCGTCGCCATCGTCGTCGACGCCCTCGGCGCCGCCCACGGCGCACTCCGACTCGGGTTCGTCCTCGCGATCGGCGCGACGACGTACTTCACCGTCCTCCTCGCACTCAGCGAACGCGTCCGCGTCGACGCCCGCGCAGTCGCCAGCGACCTCCTTACCGACGTCCGGTGAGCGCTCGTCGTCGCCGTCGGCCTCGCCGCCGACGTCGGGTGACCGTCCGCACCCGACGAGCAGTCCGCACCACGTATCACGCATCCAGAACCCCACCAGAAACGCAAGCAGGCGACGGGAAACCGCCGGCGTCACACCCGGCTTCTGGCAATAACCTTTTCATAAGGCTTATGCGCGTTTCCCGGCGATGCACGGTCAATGAGTAGCGAAACCGAGACCAGCCAGGACCTCATCGAGGGCCAGTCCGTGGTGGACCTCTTCAGGGAGTACTACCACGTCCCCGTCCTCGCGGCCCTCGTCGGGTTCATGCTGTGGCTGCGTATCCTCCCGGCTGACAACTTCATCAGGCCGGACGGCGTCTACTTCAGCGGGAACGACGCCTGGTATCACCTCCGGGAAACGACGTACGCCGTCAAGAACTGGCCGTCCACGATGCCGTTCGACCCGTGGACGCAGTTCCCCTACGGCGTCTCGAACTCGCAGTTCGGGACGCTCTACGACCAGCTCGTCGCCACGGCCGCGCTCGTCGTCGGCCTCGGCGACCCGAGCCAGCGCCAGATCGCGACGACGCTCCTGTACGCGCCCGCCGTCATCGGCGCCGCCGTCGCCGTCCCGACGTACTTCGTCGGGCGGCGACTCACCGGTCGGTTCGGCGCGCTGTTCGGCGTCGCCGTCCTCGCCCTCCTTCCGGGGACGTTCCTCGCACGGACCACCGCCGGTTTCGCCGACCACCACGCGGCAGAGGTCCTCTTCCACGCCATCAGCGTCCTCGCGTTCATGGTCGCACTGAACGTGGCGGAGACCGAGAAACCGATCTACGAGCTCGTCGTCGACCGCGACTGGGACGCGCTCCGCAAGCCGACGCTGTACAGCGTGGCCGCTGGCGTCGCCATCTCGCTGTACGTCTGGGTGTGGCCGCCCGCCATCGTCCTCGTCGGTATCATCGGGACGTTCTTCCTGATCGCACTCGGCGCGAAGTACGCGACCGGGAGTAGCCCGGACCACATCGGGTACGTCGGCGTCGTCGCGATGACGACCGCCGCCGTCTTCTCGCTCGTCCGCCTCGACGAGTTCGGGTTCTCCGCGAGCGCCATCTCGCTCCTGCACGTCCTCCTGACGCTGGCAGTGGCAGTTGGGTGTGCGTTCCTCGTCTGGCTCGCACGCCAGTGGGAGGACAGCGGGTTCTCGCGGACCCTGTTCCCGTTCTCGGCGCTCTCCATCGCGCTCGTCGGCGCCGTCGTCTTCAGTTTCGTGCTCCCCGAAGCGTGGGGCAGCATCCAGAACAACCTGGAGCGCGTCCTGACGCTCGGCCAGAGCGACACCGTCCTCACGATCGGTGAGGCGCAGGCGCTCGTCGAGATGGGCCCGAACTACCTCCAGCGGTTGAACCGCAGTCTCGTCCTCCTCTACGGCCTCACGTACATCACGGGGATCGCGGGCCTGGGGGCGCTCACGTACCGTGCGGTCACCGAACGCCTCCGCGCCGAGTACGTGTTCGTCGCCATCTGGACGGTGTTCGTGTTCATGATGACGCTCACCCAGCAGCGCTTCAACTACTACCTCGTGCTGCCGGTCGCCGTCCTGAACGCGTACTTCGTCGGTGAACTCCTCAAGGTCGTGAACATCGACGCGTCGTTCGACCTCGAAGACATCCAGTTCTACCACGTCTCGGTCGTGCTCGCCGCGATCGTGCTCGTCATCGCGCCGCTCGCGCCCATTGCGGGCATCTCGATGACGAGCACGGACGTGCACGCACAGGTCACCGGTGGCGCGCAGGGAACCGGCCCGGCGCCGCGGACGGTGACGTCGTGGGATTCGACGACGGACTGGATGCAGAACGGCACCCCCGAGATCGAGGGGCTCGAGAAGTACGGGACCTACGAGAAGACTGACGACTTCGAGTACCCCGAGGGCGCGTACGGCATCATGTCCTGGTGGGACTACGGGCACTGGATCACGGTGCGTGGCGACCGCATCCCGCACGCGAACCCGTTCCAGGCTGGGGCGCGTACCGCGTCGCGGTACTTCCTCTACGAGAACGAGACGAAGGCGAACGTCCTCCTGGAGGCGTTGCCGTCGCTGAGTCCGCGCGAAGGGAACATCGACAACTACACCACGTCGGATTACCGCGAGATGATCGCGGAGCAGACCGATCAGCAGCGCGCGGAGAACACGCGCTACGTGACGATCGACTACCAGATGGCGACGCGGAAGTTCGGCGCCATCGCGACGTGGAGTGGTCCGCCGGCGGGCGAGTACTTCTCGCGGAACAGTCAGAACGCGACGCTGGGCGGCCAGAATCTGACGGTGCCGTACCAGACGTTCAGTGACCGGTACCAGGAGACGATGCTCGCGAAGCTGTACTGGGACGACGCGGACGGTCTCGAGCACTATCGGCTCGTGCACTCCTCCCAGCAGCGGAAGCTCCTCGTGACGTACAGTCGCTTGAACCCCCAGACTGGGCAGGTGGTCCAGCAGCCGTTCCTGTCGTCCATCGGGAACGTGGGCGGGAATCGGTCGATCCAGAACTTCTTCCTGCTCCAGCAGCGCCAGGACTTCGTGGTGCACGACGTCCGGCAGGCGACGTCGGTGAAGACGTTCGAGCGCGTCGAGGGCGCCGACCTCTCGGGGTCGGCGTCGCCGGGCGCGAACGTCACGGTCTCGTTGACGTTGAACAACACGCAGACCGGGACGAACTTCACGTACGAGCAGACGGCGCAGGCGAACGAGGACGGCGAGTTCGTCGTGACGGTGCCGTACGCGACGAACGACGCGGTGTCGCCGAGCGAGGGCGGTACTGATTCGGTCATCGAGGCCGACGGCGTGTACACGCTGAACGTCGAGAACGGTGGTATCACGACGGTGTCGGTGCCAGAGTCGGCGGTGCTCGACGGCGAGTCCATCACGGTGGACGTGTCGGGTGGTTCGAACGCGTCGACGGCAGCTGCGGGCGAGGAGTCGGACGACGACTCGAGTGCGGCCGTCAGCGACGCCGGACCGGTACCGGCGGGGTCGTCGTTCGTCGGTGCTCCAGCGCGACCCGCCTGAAGCCGCGACCGATTGAGTTTCTCGCTGGTTGCCTGGTTGCGACCGATTCAGTTCCTCGCTGCTGTTCTTGGCTTGCTGGGGTTCGGTCCTTGGTTGGTCCTGACGGCGTCGTGGGTGTGGAGTCCCGTGTGATTGCTTCGTGTTCTCTATGTGGGGGTGGTCGGTCCCTGGTTGGATGCCGCGTTCTCGGCGGTGTCGAGTGGTCTGTGGTAGCGTGTTGGTCGCTCGGGCATCGAGCCAAATATATCAGGGAAAAAACCGGAATCCTCTCGTACGCATCTGTATGAATGTGGTCAGTACGATGGTCGTAATCACGAGCTAATCGAGTTGAAATGGGCTGGAAGCATGGGTGATTAGTAATAGTTACGGCAGTATGAATGACGTTCACGTCAGAAAACAAAGCATACTTTCATAGTAATCGGTACGATACGTCATACCACGATGTCCCTAATCGAGACAGCACGGCGGTGGGCACAGAACAACCCGCAGTTCGCAACGACCCTGGCGACGATGGCGGTCTTCGCCGCGTTCGGCGCGATGGGTGGCGGGCTCGCTGACTTCGGCGGTGGCTTCGACCCGACCGGCGGGACGACGACGACGCCCGGTCCCTGAATCAGTCGAGGTTAGCTTCTCCAAAATCACCGTTCCAGCGCCACTCTCCGTTCACGTTGAGCGGATAGGTCATCCAGGCGACGTACTCTCGTAGTTCGTCGTAGGGAACCGTGTAGCTCGCAGTGTGTGCTGGGACGATGTATGCATCTTCGATGTGATCTAGCGTCGGCGAGGTCTGTGACCCGAGGCCGTAATACCTCGTCGGGTAGATTTCTAGCTGGACATCCCGTTCGAACCGGCCCTCGCCCGCGACCTCGCAGACCAGCGGGTTCCCGCCGGTGCTCTGGACCATATCGACCGAGCCGTCGCCGACGACGAGGTACTGTGCGCCGATCGTGGACGTGTTCGAGACGATGTCGATTGCCGACCGGAGCGGGAACCCGAGGTTCAGGAGGTGGGCGAACATCTTCCCGATCTCGATGGCGTAGTCGTTCACGACGTCGCCGAGCGTACCGACGCCCCCGAACGCGCCGCGTTCGACGAGCGCCATCGCTTGGGCCTGTGACTGGCAGGCGTTCAGGAGGAACGTCTGGACGTTCACGTGGTCCAGCTCGCGGACGTCGAGCTTCCCGTCGATGCATCGGAGCCCGTCGCGCTCGGCGTGTCCGATGTAGTGCAGGAAGTCGGTGGTGTCGCCCGTGAGGAAGTCCGCGAGCGCGTCCGTGGACAGGCCGAACTTCGTCGTGACGTCGTAGGGGAGTTCGTCGCGGTCGCCGTACGCGCTCTCCAGGCTCGTCTGCTCGTCTATCATGTGGGGGTCGTTGCAGACGACCACGATCTCTATCGAGTCTCCCCGGTCGCCGCGGTCGAGTTGGTTCTCGAATGCGGCCATCGTCGGCATCGATGCACCCTGTGGGATGTGGTCGCCGAACCACGCGTGCTCCAGTGACTCGCCCGTGTGGTCGGGTTCGACGAACTGGAGCGTCATCGGCTCTTCATCTGCTTCGTCCGCGACGGCGTTCGCGGTCGTGTCGTCACTCCCCGTGGGGGTGGTGTCGGGTATCGAGTCGCCGAGGACAGCGGTCGAGTTGTCAGTCGTCGTCGTGGTGTGCGTCGACACCGTCCCGGTTGCTTTCCGGACGACGCCCATGTCGCTGACGACGAACGGGAGGAACGTGATCGCGTCGGGGTCGGCAGGGACGTGTGCGGTCAGTGGCCAGCGTGGGAGTTCCGGTTCGACGACGTCGAAGGGCACTTGCGCGTACCGACGGAGACGCTCGCCGACCGAGCACTCGTACGTCGCGGCGAGGTCGAACGGCAACTCGGCCTCCAGTTGCTTGCGTTCGTGGAGGTCCGCGGGCAACAGGCCTTCGGTGCGGACGACGCAGTCAAGCAAGAACTGTTGTTTCAGGGTGCGTGCGACCGTGTCCTCGAACGCCTGCCCGGTCCCAAGGTCGAGCGCGAACCCGTCCTCGGTGACGAGGCGCGCGGCGTCCGCAAATTCGATATCGGCAGCGAGGTAATACGAGAGTGGCGCGACCGTCAGCAGGTGCCGGTAGGATTCTGGGACCTCGATGGTGACGTCGGATTCCGTGGGTTCGATGCCCTCGGGGACGCTGGATTCGTCGCCGAGTTCGACGAGCGGCGGATGCCCGCGGAGCGTCGGGAACGAGCGCTCGGGCGACGTGGTCTTCAGGGCTGACGAGAACAGCGAGATGGCGTCGGCGAGCCCGCGCTCGTCGGGCGTCGTGACGATGGTTCCGGCGGGACGTTCGTGGAGTGTGCGCGCGGCGATTACGACGCGAGACTCGCACGGGAACGTGATCTCGAAGTTGTCGAACCCCTGGTCGATAGTAAACGGTCCATCGACGCGGCAGTACAATTGGATCGAGGAATGAATCCCGAGTTCGTAGGGGGCGGTGTCACCGTCGATGGTGACGTGGGACTGCTCCTGGAGGTTCGCGACGACCTCGCCGTTAGCGTCGTGGACGTGGACGTCTTCGCGTTGTTCGAACCGGAGGACGCTCGTCTCGATTTCGACGGCGGCGTCGACGGGGAATCGGAACGCGTCCGTGCTCACTGCCGTTGGTGTGACGTCAGTGGACGTCTGAAGGCGGAGATGTCGCTGTTCGACCGGGTCGATTATCTCCACCCCCGGGGGGTCTGCTGTCGGTCGGAACGCTATCTCCATGCTCCACCCACCGCGTATCGGGTCAACGTTTCGAGGCCGCGTGGATAAAACGCTCGGGGGGTGTCAGCGTGCTGTCTACTGTCGATCGGCCGTCTCGGTGGGATGACGGCTGGCGGTCGGGTGTTACGTCGCGGTGTGGAGCGCGGCGAAGAGCTCCGGTGGGAACCGCGGGGTGACGGTACTGGAGCCGTCCTCGCCGGGGGTGCGGGCGAGCAGGCCGACGTTCGCGAGCTCGTAGAGGAATCGCGTGACGGTGCTCTCGGTGAGGTCGGTGCGTGCCGCGATGGCTTCGGCGGCGGCGGGGAGCGTCGGGCTGTCGACGTCGAGTGCGACGAGCGCGGCGAGTACGCGCTGGTGGTTCGCCGGTTCGGCGAGTGCGCGAGCGACCGAGACCGAGTCGGTGGGGAACGCGGCGACGGCGGCTTCGACGTGGTGGGACTGGACGCGGCCGGCGTCGACCGCGTCGGCGCGTGCGGCGGCGTCGTAGAGGAGCGCGAGCGCGTCGTGGGCGTTCCCGTCGGCGTACCTGGCGACGGTGCGCGCGTTCTCGTGGTCGAGGGCGTTCGGGGCGAGCCCGCGGGAGGCGCGCTCGGTGACGACCTCGACGAGGGTGTGGGTCCGGTAGGGGTCGAAGCGGACGGTGGTCGCGGGTGGCGTTCCGGGCGCGAGCTGGCGGGCGTCGAGTGGGTCGCGCGTGACGTACCACGGGACGAACGTGGCTTCGTCCGCGAGGCTCGCGACGACGCCGGCGTCGAGCGTCCCGGGTTCGTCGACGTGGTCGACGGCGACGACGACCGCGTCGTGCCGGCCGACTGTCTCGACGAGTCGGTCGTGGAGCGCGTCCGTGCTCACGCCGCCCTCGGGCACGGCGTCGTCGGTGAGTGCGGCGAGCAGTCGCCGGTACGCCTGGAACTCGCTGTCGGCGTACCGGCCGTCGACGACGACGAACCGGACGTCGAGTGGCGTGCTCGCACGCGTCGTCGTCCCGATGGCTTGCCCGCGTCGGCCGAGGACGGTGTCGAGCGCGCCGAACAACGACCGAACGATGGCGGTCTTCCCGCTACCCGACGGCCCGCAGACCGCTGCAGCGCCCGGGGGTTCGTCGTCGAACACGGGGTCGAGCGCGTCCAGCAGGCGTTCGATGGTCGGTCCGCGGCCGACCGGTTCGTCCGGATGCGTGATCGGCGCGAGCTCGATCGGGTCGACGAGGACGCCACTCCCGGCGGTGTTCTGGCGGCGGCGACGCGCGATCCTGTCGCGGACGTTCAACGCGAACGACCCCGTTCAGGCCGCCTCGTCCTCGGCCGTTGCGCCGTCGACGAGCGCGGCTTCGAGGACCTGCAGCGGGTGTTCTATCTCGTAGCCGGTGCCGTGCTCCATCTGCATCGCGCACGTCGGGCACTCCGTCATGCCCGTCGTCGCGTCCGCCTCCTCCATGTGCTCGAACATCTCCTCGCCGATCTTCATGGAGGTTTCGTACTTCTCCGTCTTCCAGCCGTACGTGCCGGAGATGCCCGAGCAGGAGTCGCCGACGTCCTCGGCGTCGACGTCGTCGAGCTGCGAGAGGAGTTCGACGGTCTGGCCGTCCAGGCCCTGGTTGCGGGCGTGACAGGGCGCGTGGTAGGCGAACGAGTCGACGCCGAGGTCGTCGGTCGTGGTGTCGGCGGCGGCGAGTTCGCCGTCGAGGTTCTCGTTGATGCGGAGGTACTCGACGGCGTCGTACGTGTTCGCGGCGACCTTCGCGGTCCCGGGGATGGAGAACAGCTCGGGGTACTCCTGACGGAGCGCCATCGAGCAGCTCGTGCACGAGCAGACGACGTCCACGCCGTCCTCGACGAGCTCCGAGAAGTTCCCGACGTTCACCTTCGCGGCGCGGCGGGCGTCCTCGAGCATGCCGTTCGCGAACATCGGCGTCCCAGAGCAGCGCTGTTCGGGGACGAGGACGGCGTACCCGAAGGACTCGAAGACGTGCACGAGCGCCTTCGCGACCTCGGGCGTGTTGTGGTTCGCGTAGTCGCCGTGGAAGTACGCGACGCGCTTGTCGGCGTCGGGGTCGTCGCCGCGGCGCTTTCGTGCGCGTCGAGCGTTCTCGACGGACGTGGCTTCGCCGCCGCGTTTCGCGTACCACGCGCGGAACGTCTCGGTCGCGAACTCGGGGAACTCGCGTTCGGCCGTGATACCGAGCAGTTTCTCGTTGACCTGCTGGACGAGCGAGTTCCCCATGACGGCGTTCGTGAGCCTGGGGAACGTCGAGCCGAGTCGCGCCATCGTCCCGTAGTTCGCGAGCAGGCGATTCCGCCAGTACTTCAGGCTCGTCTTGTCCATCTGCTCGTCGACGTACTGCGCGCGAGCGGTGTTGTGCATCTGACTGAGCGGGACGTCGCTCGGACACGCGCTATCACACCGCATGCAGTTGCTGCACTTCGAGATGGAGTCGTCGATGTCGTGGTCCTCGCTGCGCTTGAGCCGCCACTGTTCGGGCCCCTGGAACTTCGGGCCGGGGAAGTCCTCGTCGACCTCCGCGACGGGACAGGTGGTGTCGCAGGTCGAGCACTTGTAGCAGTCGTCCGACCCCGGCCGCAGGTCGGCGTCCTCGGCCTCCGGGAACACCTGGATGGGCTCGAACCCGTCGCCCGAATCGACTGCCGCGCCGCCGTCGGTCGCTGTACCACCGCCCGCGTCGTCGACCGCGGTGCCGCCGTCGGTCTTCGCGGTGTCACCGGCGTCGTCCGTCGACCCGCACCCGCTGCACGCGTGGTGGTCGTCCTGTACGTCCTGGTCGTCGTGTGGCTGAGGTTCGTCTGTCATCGGTCTGCGGTCACGTCGGTCGGCGTCGGGTGGCTGCTCGATGCGGCGGCGACGGCGGTACGGCCGGCGGCGTACCCGGTGGCGAGACTGACGCCGCTCGCCGACTTCTCCGCGGCCGCGTCGTACCCGCCGACGACGCCGCCGGCGGCCGTGAGGTTCGCGTACAGCGGGGCGCCGTCGGCGCCGAGCACGCGCCCGTCGGCGTCGATGCGGACGCCGAAGCGAGCGAACGCGTGCGGGCCGAACGCGTCCGCGTCGCTCCAGTCGTAGCGGTCCTCGGGGTGGGCGACGGGACAGTCGAACACGGGCTCGTACACCGCGTCGCGTTCGCTGTCGATGCCGCCGCCGACGAGGCCGCCGGTCGCGAGCACGACCGCATCCGGCTCGTAGGGGGTCTTCGTGCCGTTCCGGTCGGCGTAGATGGTCGTGATGCGCGGTGCGGGGTTCTCGGCGCCGTCGCCGCCGGCTCCCTCGGTGGGCTCGACGTCGTGGTCGACGACGGGGTTCCCGGTGGTGACGGCGACGCCCGCTTCGCGGAGTGCGTCCCGGAGGCGGTACCGGAGGCGGACGCCGGGGAGGCTCGGCGGCGCTGGCGGCAGTTCGAAGACGGCCGCGTCGAGGCGTTCGGCGAGCGCGTCGCGGACCTGCCGCGGCCGAGCACGGCCGAGCACGGCCGGGAACCCGACGCGGTCGACGTCGCCGAACCCGTCGACTGCCGCGCCGTCGTCGGCGTCGCCACCCTCGCCGAAGACGTCGTCGCCGGCGCGCTTCGGCGAGCGCTTCACGCGTTCGGCGAGTCGACGGCGGACGCCGTCCTCGTCGGTGTCGAGCGCGTGCGCGAGCCTGGTCTGCTGGTCGGTGCCGTCGAGGTCGCCGGGGAACTCGACGGTGACCCCGCCGACGTCGAAGGGGACGCCGGCGGCGCGCAGGTGCGCCGCGACGTTCGGGGCGTCGACGTCCGTGTCGCCGTCGAACCCGACGAGCAGCGTCGTGCGGTCGTCGCTCGCCAGCCCGGGCGCGACGCTCGCCGGATACCGCGCGGTCGGTTTCACCGTTCCACCGACCGTGGGGACGAGCGCGTTCCGTTCGGTGTGCCCGCCCCGGTAGAGGTCGCCGGTCGCGTCGTCGAACACCGAGAGCCCGCCGCGGAGCGCGTCCACGCCCACGAGCCGGTACGGATGGTCGTCGGGGAGGGCGTCGACGGCGTCGAACGGGTTCGCCACGGGCGTCCGGTTCCCGGCGTCGTCGGCGTCGTCGTGCGGGGTCGGGTACCCGAGGACGTCGACGAGCCCGCTCGCCTGCTGGAGCGTGCTCTCGGAATCCGTGACCACGCGCACGCTCGCGCCCTCGCGAGCGGCCGCGAGCGCGGCGGTCATGCCTGCGAGGCCGCCGCCGACGACGAGGACGTCGTCGCGTATCGCCACGACTCAGGCACCCCCGTTCCGCGAGCCGTCCGCACCGCCGCCGCGGCTCGCCTCGTCGGTCGGGCGACCGCCGTCGGTCGCCGCGCCCGCGTCGAACGCCGCGAAGTCCACGTCGACCGCACCCGGGCCCGTATCGGCGGCGTCGTCGCCCGGTGCGCTCCCGTTGCCGCCGGTGGGATGCCGGCCCGCGGGGTCGTGGTCGCGGTTCATCGTCGTCGCGTGCAGGAACGTGTTCAGCGCGGCCTGCGAGAGCTGTTCGCCCCAGAGCGCGTGCCGGTGGCCCTTCCAGCGCTCGTCGACGAGCTCGTCCCACGCCCCGCGCGTCGTCGCCTCCGGGTAGTCCGCGCTGAGGACGTTCGCCATCCGATGACAGCACATCCCGCCCTGGCAGTTCCCCATCGACGCGCGCGTCCGGATGCGGACCGCGTTCAGGTCGCTCCCCGACTGCGTGATGGCGTCACTCACCTCCGCGCGCGTGACGGCCTCGCACTCGCAGACGACCGGGTTCGGGCCGCTCGTATCGAGGACGTCCTCGGCCCTGGAGCCGAGGCGCTGGCCGCTGCGGCGCGCGATCGGCGACCGCAGCCCGAAGTCGTCCATCGCCGCGTCGAGCCTCGCGGGATGCTCGCTCCCCGGGAGCGCTTCTTCGGCGGTCGTACACCGTCCGCGGACGCCGAGCTGGTCGCAGACGTGGTCGCTGATCTCCTCGGCCATCATCCGGTACGTCGTGAACTTCCCGCCGACGATGCTCGACATCCCGCGCAGGCCGTCGCGCTCCTCGTGGTCGAGCAGGAAGTAGTCCCGCGTGATGTCCGTCGGGTCCTGGCTCCCGACGTCCGGCGGCTCGTACAGCGGCCGCACGCCCCAGAACGACCGGATGGTGCGTGCCTCGGCGAGGATCGGGACGAGTTCGGTGAGCTGGTCGATGACGAGGTCGACCTCCCAACCCTCCTCGGGGTAGTCCGCCGGGTCGCTCACCTCCTCGTCGGTCGTCCCGAGGATGGCGGTCGTCTCGTGGGGAACGACGATGTCCGCGTCGCCCTTCGGCCGGCAGCGGTTGACGACGGTGTCGACCTGGCGGACGTTCATCACCGTCATCACGCCCTTCGACGGGCGGACCGCGACGTCCACGCCCGCCATGTCGCCTATCTGTCCCGCCCACGCACCCGTGGCGTTCACGACGTACTCCGCGGTTATGTCCTCGCGCTCACCGGGTGCACCGTGCACGCGGTTGCCCGACCCCGCGTGGTGCTCGACCGTCACGCCGACGACGTCGCCGCGGTCGCCGTCGCTCGCGCCCGCCGACGAGTCGGCGCCGCCCTCGACGAGGACGTCGACGACCTCGGTGTGGGTCTCGATGCGCGCGCCGTGGTTCTCCGCGTCGACCGCGTTCGCGACGACCAGCCGGAACGGGTCGATCGCACCGTCGGGTACCGAAATGGCCTTGTCGACGTCCTCGGAGAGGTACGGTTCGAGCTCGCGCGCCTCGCGCCCGGTCAGGACCTCTGCGGGGATACCGCACTCGCGACAGCCCTGGAGCTTCTCCTCGAAGTACGACTCGTCGTCCTCCGGGCGCTTGGCGAACAGGCCGCCGGTCTCCTCGACGCAGTGGCTCGCGATGTCCCTGAGGACGCGGTTCTCCTCGATGCACTCGCTCGCACTCGCCTGGTCGGAGACGGCGTACCGGCCGCCCGAGTGGAGCAGCCCGTGCATGCGACCGGTCGTGCCGTGTGTGAGGTTCCCCTGTTCGACGAGCGTGACGTCGACGCCGCGACGCGCCAGGTCGCGCGCGACGCCCGCCCCGGTCGACCCGCCGCCGAGCACGAGAACCTCGGTATCACGTGACATCCGTTCGTCTCCAACCTCGGCCCGTCGCCACTTGACTTTATCGACGCCGGGGCATCTCCAGTATCTAGCGGAAAATACTGCCGGCCAGCGAATTGTGTTGCGTAGACTACAACGAAAGTTCAGGAACGATTTCGCGCACTCGGAGGGGCCTAGACTGGCTATAGGTCTCTCTCGACGCGTCTAGCCTGGTCGAACCGCAGCATTACCCGTTGGGTAACGTTTATCACGATAGTCCCAGTTGTTTACTCCCAACACGGCACCACCAGTAACAGTGCGCTGGTCGGGCGACCGACCGGCACGCGAAGGCATGGGGCAGGGCCGTGGCTCACAGGGTCACACCAATGACAGACAACACCTACGTAGGCGCCATCGACCAGGGAACGACCGGCACGCGATTCATGGTCTTCGACCACGCCGGCCAGGTCGTCGCCAACGCGTACGAGAAGCACGAACAGATCTACCCCGAACCCGGTTGGGTCGAGCACGACCCGGTCGAGATCTGGGAGAACACTCAAGCCGTCGTCCTCGAGGGACTCTCGGAGGCCGGACTCGACGCGAGCCAGCTCGAAGCGCTCGGCATCACGAACCAGCGCGAGACGACGATCGTCTGGGACAAGGACTCCGGGCGACCCATCCACAACGCCCTCGTGTGGCAGGACCGGCGGACGACCGACCGCGTCGAGGAGATCCAGGAAGCGGGCAAGGTCGAGGAGATCCGGGAGAAGACCGGCCTGGAGTGCGACGCGTACTTCTCCGCGACCAAGACCGAGTGGATCCTCGACAACGCCGAGCCCCTCAAGATGGAGAGCAGTCGCGCCCGCGACCTCCGCGACCGGGCTCGCGACGGCGAACTCCTGATGGGCACGATCGACGCGTGGCTCATCTACAACCTCACGGGGAATCACATCACGGACGTCAGTAACGCCTCCCGGACGATGCTGTACAACATCCGGGAGATGGAGTGGGACGACGAACTCCTCGCCGAGTTCGGCGTCCCGAAGGAGATGGTGCCCGAGGTCCGGCCGTCCTCCGACGAGGACTACTACGGGCACACCGATCCGGACGGCTTCCTCGAAGCCGAGATTCCCGTCGCCGGCGCGCTCGGCGACCAGCAGGCCGCGCTGTTCGGACAGACCTGCTTCGACAAGGGCGACGCGAAGAACACCTACGGCACCGGCGCGTTCTACCTGATGAACACCGGCGAGGAGGCAGTCGCGTCCGACAACGGCCTGCTCACGACGATCGGCTTCCAGCTGTCCGGCGAACCCGTCCAGTACGCGCTCGAAGGGTCGATCTTCGTCGCCGGCGCCGCGATCGAGTTCCTCGAGGACATCGACCTCATCAACAACGCCGCCCAGACCGCGGAACTGGCGCGGTCGGTCGACTCGACCGACGGCGTCTACATGGTCCCGGCGTTCACCGGGCTCGGCGCCCCGCACTGGGACGGTCGCGCTCGCGGGACCATCGTCGGGATGACCCGCGGCACGCGCAAGGAGCACCTCGTCCGTGCGACCCTCGAGAGCATCGCGTACCAGACGCGCGACCTCGCGGAGGCGATGGAGGCCGACTCCGGCGTCGAGATGACGAGCCTCCGCGTCGACGGTGGCGCGGTCAAGAACAACTTCCTCTGCCAGCTCCAGTCCGACATCATCGGAAGCGACATGGTGCGTCCCGAGGTCGACGAGACGACCGCGCTCGGGTCCGCGTATGCCGCCGGACTCGCCGTCGGCTACTGGGACACCGTCGACGAGCTCCGCGAGAACTGGCAGGTCGACCGCGAGTTCTCGCCGGAGATGGATCGCGACGAGGCCGACGAGAAGTACGGCCGGTGGGGCGACGCCGTCGAGCGGTCGCTCGACTGGGCGCGCGACGAAGGAGGTGACTGACCGATGCAGAGCATCCTCCTCCAGCTCCCGGTCATCGACGCGACCGTCACCGAGCTCGTCGTCCTCGTCATCGCGGCGCTCGCCGGTGGCGCGTTCGGCGCCGCAATCGGCGCCCTGCCCGCGTTCATCTTCACGGGGTTCGTCGTGTTCCTCGGCGAAGGCCTCGCCATCCTCCGGAACAACGTCGGCGGGGCGGTCGGCGACGTCGGTGCCGGTGAACTCGCGACCGGTATCACGGGCGTCATCGGGTTCGGGATGGTCACCGGCCCGCACGTCGCGTTCGCGGGCGGTGTCGCCGCCTCCGCGTACGCCGGGAAGAAGTACCCCGAGATGGAGCCCGACGACTGGGACTACCACTTCGGGAAGAACATCCTGTACGCGTTCGGCACGAAGCCCGACATCCTCGCCGTCGGCGCCATCTTCGGCGTGTTCGGGATGCTGTTCAACCGGATCTTCGCCGGCATCTTCGCGTTCGGTGGCTTCGGCCTCACCGACTCCATCGCCGTGACCGTCGTCGCCTCGGCGTTCCTCGCCCGCGTCGTCTTCGGGTACCCGATCGTCGGGAAGGCACAGGGCAAAGGCTTCTTCGACATGACGCCGTTCGAGCGCGAGGAACCGCACATGGCCGCCGACGGCGGCACCCAGGAGCACGCCGGACGGCTCGCGACCGAACCGTGGCTCCCCCACCAGTACAAGTGGAGTGGCGTCGCCGCCATCGGTCTCGTCGGCGGCGTCCTCGGCGGCTACCTCTGGCTCCGCACGGGGAGCATCTTCCTCGGGTACGCCATCTCCGCGATCAGCCTGCTGTTCCTCCAGCTCGGCGTGGAGAAGATCCCCGTCACGCACCACATCACCCTCCTCGGGTCGGTCGGTGCGGTCGTCGCCGCGGAGACCGTCGGGAGCGACCCCGTCGTCCTCATCGCCGCGGGCGTCCTCGGGATGGTCAGCGGGCTCGCGGGCGAGGCGACCCAGCGCGTGTTCTACTCGCACTCCGGGACGCACGTCGACCCGCCCGCGATGGCGATTGCACTTGTGATGCTCATCGTGGGCGTCCTCGCCATCGCCGGCGTCATCCCGACCGCGGGCTACCTATGAAGCTCGCGTAACGATCCCTGGCCCGGCGAACGCACGCGGTCGTTCGCGCGGGCCGACCGACGCCCGAGGGCGGCGTGCCCATAGCACGCCACCACCACCACAGCGTCTCTCGGCGCGCTCACGCGAGTGCGTCGCATCACGCCGCCCACGCGTCTCGCGCGACGCCACCCGGATCGGCGTCGCACCGTACCGCGCCCCGGCGTCGCACCGCGACGCCTCGTCGTGCTCGCAGCCACACCGACGCGGCTCCGCGGCCGTTCGCGTGATTTCGCGAACGCCCGCGGGACCTGACGGATGCCCACCACGACGGCCCGCGTTCCTTCTTTCGCGAGTACTCGAACGCCAAGCAGCGACGTCGCATCGTGAAAGAGTCGGCAGGCGGCGGCGTCGCATCGTGAAAGAGTTACCTGCGAGGCGCCCCGACCACGTGGCATGACCGACCGCCAGCGCGACGACGACCACGGTGCCGCGAGCGACCTTCCACCGCTCGTCCTCGACATCGACGGCACGCTCACCCGCCCGAGCGGGCACGGCATCGACCCGCGCGTCTTCGACCCCATCCACGACTGGCCCGCGCCCGTCGTCCTCGCCACCGGAAAGGCGTTCCCGTACCCCATCGCGCTCTGTGACTTCTTCGACGTCGAGCACCTCGTCGTCGCCGAGAACGGTGGCGTCGCCGTCGCGCACGACGACGTGCACGTGCACGACGCCGGCGACCGCATCGACGACGTCGCCGCCGCCATCAGGGACACCGGGCACGACCTCGGCTGGGGCGTCGCGGACCTCGTGAACCGCTGGCGCGAGACCGAGCTCGCCGTCCGCCGGGACGTCCCCGCGGCCCCGCTCCGCGAGCTCGCCGCGGCGCACGACCTCGCGTTCGTCGACACCGGGTACGCGTACCACCTGAAGCCCCACGACGTCTCGAAGGGACTGGCGCTCGAACGGGTCGCGGACGCCGTCGGTCGCGACCCCGCCGCGTTCGTCGCCGTCGGCGACAGCGAGAACGACGTCTCGACGTTCGAGCGCGTCGACGAGAGCTACGCGGTCGCGAACGCCGACGACGCCGCGCGCGCCGCCGCCACGACCGTCCTCGACGCTGCGCACGCCGACGGCACGCTCGCCGCGCTCGACGCCGTCCGCGACCGCCACGCCTGAGGACCGAGCACCGACCACGTCAGCGCGCGCCTCGGCTGGACGCGGAAGCGTGCGGCCGCCGAGCGTCGCGGCTCAGTCGACGGTGAGACCGTGGCGTGCGAGAAAGTTCGTGACGTCCTTGATGACGACCGGCGAGCCGACGATGCGGCAGTACTCCTCGTTCACCGGCGCGACCGTGACCATGAACCGCTCGTCGACGGCCGCGTCGAGCCCGGCGAGCGCGTCCCGTTCCATCACGATCTGCGTGCTATCGCGGAGCTGTGCCGGGTCTGGCATCTATCGGGTCAACGGTGATGGCCATCAAGTATTAACGTGGCGGAACGAGACGATGGCGCGTGAGGTTCGTGCTCGCGCGCACTCGTCGGGTCGCGGACGCGGTGGCGCCGACGACGATCACCGGTCGGCGTGCACGGCGCGTCCCAACTACTTCGAGCACGAGCTCAGTCATCCAAACCGGTGAAATGGCTTCTCAGGTCTCCTGGCGCTCGGTTTCCAGCTTTCAGCGTGATTCGTGTCTTTGGCCGTAGTGGAGCCGTCTGTGAGTAAGTGGCGTGTTGGCCTAAAGCAAGAATTAAATATGTAAGGTAAAAGTATGAGCTATGCCGTCTGACAACGCATTCCAAATGAATGGTGACCAAACGACGAGCCGCCGCCGCTGGCTCCAGGTGATGGGGATCGCTGGCGCCGCCGGACTCGCCGGGTGTGCGTCCGGACCCGACCCCACCGAGACGGGCGCCTCGACGACCGAAGAGGACCAAGGGTTCAGCACGGGCACGCAGGAACCCACCACGCAGGTCGAGGAACTCCCCGAGGTCGGGGGCACGTACACCGACATCATCTCCTCGACGATCACGACGCTGAACTCGATGTACAACTCCGAGTCGACCGCGGGCGCTCTCATCACGAACACCATCGACCCGTCCTACGGATTCAAGCCCGGGCAGGTCCAGTTCCCGCAGCTGTTCGAGCTCTCGAGCGACGACAACCGCGTCTGGACCGCGAAACTCCGCGAGAACCTCCAGTGGTCCGAGCCCTACGGGCAGCTGACCGCCGAGGACTACGTGTACATGATCAAGAACCTCCACCAGACCGAATGGTCCGGGACCGCCGCCAGCTCCGACTGGTACCGGAACGGCGAACCCATCACGGTGGAGAAGAACGGCAAGTACAAGTTCGACATCAAGCTCGAGGAGCCCGACCCGCTGTTCCCGAAGAAGCCCGTGACGTGGGAGATGCAGGTCGTCCCGAAGAAGCTCATCAAGCCGTTCGTCGACGAGGAGGACGTCCAGGGCCTCAAGGAGAACCAGGAGCTCATCGACCTCTCCTACACCGGGAACCTCGGACCGTACAACCTCGAGAACTGGGAGCGCCAGAGCAAGCTGACGTTCACGCGCAACGAGGACTACTACGCTCGCGAGGCCGACGACCTCCCGAAGCTCTTCGAGAAGGCACCGTACTTCGAGCGCATCGAGACCCAGATCATCAAGGAGCCGGCGGCGCGCGTCGGGTCGCTCAAGACCGGCGACGGCGACGAGGTCGGCCTCGAGCCGAGTCAGGCCGTCAACCTCGAAGGGAACGAGAACGTCAACCTGAACGTCTCCCCGCAGCCGTACAACCGCCCGATCTTCTACAACATGCGTGCGAACGGCTGGAAGCCGTTCCGCAAGCAGGGCGTCCGGCAGGCGCTCGGCTGCGCGCTCGACAAGCAGAAGTACGTCAAGGGCGTCCAGCGCGGGTACGCGAACCCCGAGTTCACGTGGCAGCCCCAGTGGTCGCCGTGGTACAACGACGACACCGTCGACAAGTACGGCGTCGGCGACCTCTACGGCCCCGAGGCGACGCGGAGCCGGATGAAGGACGCTTTATCGGATACCAGCTACTCCTACGACGGCGACACGCTCGTCGACGGGAACGGCGACCAGGTCGAACTCAAGCTGATGTACCAGAACGGGCAGGCGATCGAGAAGTCCACGGCCCAGTTCATCCAGCAGGAGTTCAGCAAGAACGCTGGCATCAAGGTGAACATCAAGTCCATCGGTGGCCTGAAGTTCGTCACCGACTACTTCCGCCAGCAGGAGCCCGAGAACCCCGACGAGCTCGAGTGGAGCGCGGGCGCGAACAACTACGGGCCGCGGGACAAGGTCACGAGCAAGGAGTCCTGGGACATGGGCCTCATCTACGGCCTGAACACGTACCCGATGACGCCGACCAGTAGCGACGTGTTCTTCCTCAAGGACGGCGCGTTCAACGCGACCGGGTACTATCCGAGCTACGACCTCGAGTCGCTCTACCAAGACGCTCGCACTGCGTCCTCCGACGAGAAGCGCAAGGAGCTCCTCGGCGAGCTGTTCGGGAAGCTCTCGAAGGACCAACCCATGGGGATGCTCTCGCTGGGCACGTCCATCACGGGCTACAGTCCCGACGTGGTCGGGCCGGAAGAGGAGTTCTTCAACGGCTGGAACTTCCAGACGTGGCGGAAGGAGTCCGGAGACAACTAACGAGGTCACCCATGACCTATCATCGTTCGTATAGCTCACCGAGAGCCGCTGGGATAGCGACGCCACCATGAGGTGGTACGTCGCACGGCGGCTCATGTGGGCGGTCGTCGTCACGTTCATCATCGTATCGCTGACGTGGGCGCTGCTACGGTTCACGCCCGACAGAGACATCATTCAGGCCGGACAGGCGGCCGCGCAGGCGGGGCAGAACGCCACCGCCGAGCAAGAGCGACTGCGCGAACTCCGGGGTCTGAACGAACCGCTGTGGGTGCAGTACGGGAGCTACATGGAGAACGTCTTCACGCTCGACTGGGGGTTCTCCGAGAGCCGCTCGCAACCCGTCACCGAGGCGGTCTGGACGTCGCTCTACTACACCGTCCAGTACTCGGTGCCGTGGACCATCCTGACGCTGTTCTTCGGGACGGCCGCGGGCCTGTACTCGACGGCGCACCAGTACTCGTGGAAGGACAACCTGATGACGTTCCTCGCGTTCTTCGGGTTCTCCATCCCGAACTTCTGGTTCGGTATCATCCTCCTGCTCGTGTTCGGCGTCGTCCTCGGATGGGTGCCGATAACGTACCAGACGGACGTCGGCGTGTTCACGTGGGCGAACGTCAAACAGCTCATCCTCCCCGTGTTCGTGCTCGTCACGGGCTCGGTCGGGGGCATCCAGCGCGTCGCACGGAACGAGTCCGCGGAGTACCTCAACACGGACTTCGTGAAGACCGCGCGAGCGAAGGGCGCGAACAGCCAGCGCATCCTCACGCGGCACATCCTGCGTCCGGCGTCCGTGCCGATGTCGACGACGTACGTCGGCACGCTCCTGGCGCTGTTCACGGGGTCGTCCGTGCTCGTCGAGACCGTGTTCTCGATCCCCGGACTCGGGCGACTCCTCTTGCAGGGACTGACCTCGCAGGACACCCCGCTCGTCCTGGGCACGTCGTTCGTGTTCATCTTCCTGACCATCATCGGGAACCTCCTGCAGGACATCGTGTACACGCTCCTCGACCCGCGCATCGATTACGGTGATCGATAATGGCGGCAGATGACTCCACGCCGACGCGATTCGAGGACATCGACTGGACGGACGTCGAACCCAGCGGTCGACTCGACCTCTCCCCGAAAGCGCTCGGGATGCTCGTGTCGACGACGCTACTCGCCGTGCTGTTCCTGTACGATTACTTCGTCGTCCCGAAGAACAACGACACCTTCGAGGCGATCGGGTGGGCGTACCAGGTCACGCAGCTCGACTACTTCTTCGCGCTGACGCTCCTGGCGATATTCTTCTTCACCGTCGTCCCGCTGTTCGAGAACCCGCACCTGACGCGGTACTACTGGGACCGGTTCAAGCAGAACCGGCCCGCGATGCTGAGCCTCGGGTTCCTCCTCGCGACCTTCTTCATCGGGATGGTCGGCCCGCTCGTGCTCTCGAAGCCCGAGCTGTCACTGTTCGCGAAGTACCAGCCGCCCGTGTACACGAGCGTCCCGAAGTCAGCGGTCATCGAGTGCACCGGACGCGTCTCCGACGGCATGTGTCACGGCACCTGGCAGTACCCGTTCGGGACGACCGGCGGCGGGAAGGACATCCTGAACATCATCGTGTACGGGATGCAGGTCAGCATGAAGGTCGGGTTGATGTCGGCGTTCATCGTCACGGTCATCGGGAGCCTGGTCGGCACCGTCGCCGCGTACAGCGGCGGTCTCGTCGACGAGTTCCTGATGCGGTACGTCGACATCCAGCAGACGTTCCCGAGCTTCCTGCTGTTCCTCCTGCTGACCTACCAGTTCGGCGGGAGCCTCCTGCTATTCATCGCGATCTTCGGGTTCTTCAGCTGGGGGAACACCGCCCGGTACGTCCGGTCGAACGCACTCCAGAAGACCGAAGAGGAGTACATCAAGTCCGCGAAAGCCACGGGCGGCAGCACGTGGCTCATCATCCGGCGGCACCTCGTCCCGAACACCGCGAGCAGCATCATCACGGACCTGTCGCTGCTCATCCCGAGCTTCATCCTGTTCGAGGCCGCGTTCGCGTTCCTCGGGTTCGGCGCGGACGTCCCCTCGTGGGGGCGGACGATCGCGGCTGGACGCGCGGACCTGTCGTTCGCGTGGTGGATCTCGACGATCCCCGGCGTGTTCCTGTTCGTGACGATCCTCGCGTTCAACTACCTCGGTGACGCACTGCTCGACGCACTGAACCCGCAGGCGGACACGGAGAGCGAATCATGAGCACGAACGAGCCACTACTGTCGGTACGAGACCTCACGACGACGTTCACCACGGACGAAGGCACGCTGACGGCGGTCGACGGCCTCGACTTCGACATCCACGAAGGCGAGACCGTCTGCATCGTCGGCGAATCCGGGTCCGGGAAGACCGTCGCGAGCGAATCCATCACGCGCATCCTCTCGATGCCGCCCGCGCACATCGACGGCGAGGTGCGGTTCCGCGGCCAGGACGTCGGTGCGTTGAGCGACGGGGCACTCCGCGACCTCCGCGGCGGCGAGATTGGTCACATCTTCCAGAACCCGCAGGACGCGCTGAATCACTGCTATAGCGTCGGCTGGCAGATCGTGGAGGCGATACAGTTCCACGACGACGTCTCGAAGGCCGAGGCGCGCGAGCGCGCGATCGAGCTCTTGGACCGGGTCGGTATCCCGGAGGCGACCGCGCGCTTCGACGACTACCCCCACGAGTTCTCCGGGGGCATGAAGCAGCGCGTGATGATCGCGATGGCGCTCGCGCCCGAACCGGACCTCCTCATCGCGGACGAGCCGACGACCGCGCTCGACGTCACCATCCAGTCCCAGATACTGGACCTCCTGGAGGACATCCAGGAGGAGTTCGGGATGAGCATCCTGTTCATCACGCACGACCTCGGCGTCGTCGCCGAGGTCGCCGACCGCGTGCTCGTCATGTACGCGGGCAAACTCATGGAGGAAGGCGACGTCTACACGATCTTCAAGGAGCCCGCGCATCCGTACACGCAGGCGCTCATGGAGTGTCTGCCCGGCAGGGGCGAGTCGACGAAGGGCATCCAGGGGTCGCTCCCGGACCCGACGAACCCGCCGGACGGCTGTCGGTTCGCGGATCGCTGTCCGCACGCGGTCGAGGACTGCAAGAAGGGCGAGCAGCCGACGCTGTACGACACGGGGACCGCGGACCACCGCGTCTCGTGCGTGTACTACGGCCCCGGCTACGACGAGTCCCGTATCCTCGACGCGGAGCTGTCGACCGGTGGCGCCGCCGGGAACGGCGGCACCGAGCGCACTGGAGGGATGAACGATGACTGACGAACCCCTCCTCGAGGTCCGCGACCTGAAGAAGCACTACCCGATCACGCAGGGCATCCTGAAGAAGCAGGTCGGGTCCGTGAAGGCGGTCGACGGCATCAGTTTCGACATCCCGCGCGGCGAGACGCTCGGGCTCGTCGGCGAGTCCGGGTGCGGGAAGTCGACGGCGGCGACGTCGATCATCCAGCTCGAGGAACCGACAGCGGGCGAGGTCCTCTTCAACGGTGACGCACGGAACGCGGCCGAGACCGCCGCGGACGCGCGGCATCGGAACGACGTGACCGAGTTCGACCCGGAGGAACTCAAGCAGTTCCGCCGGCAAGCGCAGATGATCTTCCAGGACCCGTCGTCGAGCCTCGACCCGCGGATGCGGGTCGGCGAGAGCATCGCCGAACCGCTCCGCATCCACGGTATCGAGGACAAGGCGGCGCGCCAGGAGATCGCGCGGAACCTCCTCGACCGCGTCGGCCTCTCCCGCGACGACTACCATCGGTTCCCACACGAGTTCTCGGGCGGCCAGAAGCAACGCATCAGTCTGGCGCGTGCACTCGTCACGAACCCGGAACTCATCGTCGCGGACGAACCCGTCTCCGCGCTCGACGTCTCCGTGCAAGCGGAGATCCTGACGCTCATGAAGGACATCCAGGAGGAGTTCGGGCTGTCGATACTCCTCATCAGTCACGACATGGCGGTCGTGCGCGAGATCTGCGACCGCGTCGCGGTCATGTACCTCGGCGAGATCGTCGAGATCGGCGAGACCGAGGAGCTGTTCCGGAACCCACAGCACCCGTACACGCAGGCGCTGTTGTCGTCGATTCCGGTGCCGGACCCGACCGTGGATCGTGCGGGGACGACGCTCAGTGGTGACGTGCCGAGTCCGTCGAACCCGCCGAGCGGGTGTCGGTTCCACACGCGCTGTCCGGACGTCATCCAGCCCGAAGGCTACGACTTCGAGCAGGAACACTGGCGTGCGGTCATGGACCTCCGGACGCGCCTCGCGCAGCGCGACATCGACATCGAGGCGGTCCGCGAGTTCGTCGCGACCGAGAGCGACCGGGACGTCGAACCCGGTGCGGTGCCCGACGACGCCGCGAAGGCCGCGATCCGCAACGAGTTCGGCATCCCCGGGTCGCTCCAGGACGGGCGTGCGGAGTCCGTTCTCGCCGAAGCGCTCGAACTGATCGTGAACGAGGACCTGGCGGGCGCCGACGAACTGCTGTCGACGGAGTTCGAGACGGTCTGCGAGCGCGACGCGCCGTCGCTCTCGGAGACCGCACCCGGACACCAGTCCGCGTGTCACCTCGACTCGACGACTGCCACGACCGACTCCGTCGAGTCCGCGGTCTCGGACGACTGACGCGCCGTCGAACGCCGGCGCGCCCGGCGCGCGTTCGCGCACCACGGTTCCTCCGGGGACGTGCTCGACGACGAGACCCGGCGCGGAGATGCCACCTGTCGCAGCTCCGGCACCGAGACGCGTCTCGTCGCCTGCGGGGCGCGTCGTCGACGTGCGAGAGGCGGCCACGCAACCGCTGCGCGCGAGCTGCGACGGCGGTCGGGTAGCGATTGAACAGGTTTTTCGGTCGGGATAGCGGAGTCTGGAGTAACGATGGGGCTCGAAGAGGAGATCGACGCAATCGAGGAGGAGATCCGGAATACGCCCTACAACAAGTCCACGGAAGCCCACATCGGCCGTCTGAAGTCGAAGCTCGCGGAGAAGAAGGAGAAGCTCGAGAACCAGTCGGGGTCCGGTGGCGGCGGCGGGTACGCCGTCGAGAAGCACGGGGACGCGAGCGTCGCGCTCGTCGGGTTCCCGAGCGTCGGGAAGTCGACGCTCGTCAACTCGCTCACGAACGCCGACAGCGAGGTCGGGTCCTACGAGTTCACGACGCTCAACGTCAACCCCGGGATGCTCGAGTACAACGGCGCGGACATCCAGATCCTCGACGTCCCCGGCCTCATCGAGGGCGCCGCCGGCGGGCGCGGCGGCGGGAAGGAGGTGCTGTCGGTCGTCCGCAGCGCGGACCTCATCGCGTTCGTGCTGTCGCCGTTCGAGATCGAGCAGTACGCGCGATTGCGCAAGGAACTGTACGACATCAAGATCCGCGTCGACCAGCAGCCCCCGAACGTCACCATCCGGAAGAAACACAAGGACGGCATCCGCGTCACGAGCGCCGCCGACCAGGACCTCGACGAGAAGACGATCACGGACATCCTCCGCGAGCACGGGTACGTGAACGCGGACGTCAACCTCGGCGAGAAGCTCGACATGGACCGACTCATCGACGGCATCATGGACAACCGCGTCTATCTGCCCTCTATCACGATCGTGAACAAGGCCGACCTCATCGACCCCGGCTACAAGGAGACGGTGTTCGAGAACCTCCGCGAGCACGACCTCGACCCCGAGGAGGTGACGTTTATCTCCGCGGAGAAGGAGAAGGGCCTGGACGCGTTCAAGGAACGCATCTGGCGGCAGCTCGGGCTCATCCGCATCTACATGGACAAACCCGGGCGTGGCGTCGACTGGGAGGAGCCGCTCGTCGTTCCCGAAGGGTCGACGATCGACGACGCGCTCTCGAAGCTCGGCAGCGAGATGGACGAGCGCTTCCGGTTCGCGCGCGTCCGCGGCGACAGCGCGAAGCACGACGGCCAGCAGGTCGGGCGCGAACACGAGCTCGCGGACGAGGACGTGCTCAAGCTCGTCCTCCGGAAGTAGCGGCGTCGGGAACGAATTCGACCGAACACTCTTGTATACTGTTCCGTATACGGATACGTGTGAGCAAGAGCATCCGGGTCGACGACGACACGCACGCTGCACTCGCCGCCCTGAAACGAGATGAGGAGACGTTCGACGAACTGCTCTCGCGGCTCGTTCGGGAACGCCGGGAGAGCGTTCGCGACGGCGCGGGGCTCTGGGCGGATTCCGATGCACCCGAGAAGGCGAAGGCGAAGCGCGCCGAGATGAAGGACGACGTCGGCGTTCGATGACGCTGTACGACAGTAGCGTTCTCATCGACTACCTCTCTGGGGAAGATGCTGCCGTCGACTACGTCACGTCGAAGGCCGAAGAGCGAGCGCTCGCACCACCATTGGTCCTGTTCGAGATGTACCAGGGTGAGGTGTTCAAATCCGGAGCCGCCGACTTCGACGCCGTCGACGACGCGCTCGAGTGGCTGACGGTCGTCGACGAGAGCCGTGAGTTCGCGCGGTCGAGCGCGGAACTCCAGAACGACCTCGCCATCGACGGCACGCCGCTCGCCGCTCGCGACGCGTTCATCGCCGGCGCGGCGATGCACCTTGGCGAGACGCTTGCGGTCGCGGACAGCGACTTCGACGTCGCCGGACTCGCCGAGCGCCTGGACGTCGATCTCGTCTGAACTCGCGCTCGCTGTGTCGTTGTTCGCTGTCTCGTTTTCTCCATCCGGTATCGTCTTTGGGCGTGACGGCGAACGCCGGGGTATGACGTACGCACTCGACCACGTGATGATGCGCGTCGAAGACCTCGAGGGGTCGCTCGACTGGTACCAGACGCACCTGGAGTACGAAGAGAAGGGTCGCTGGGAGGCGGACACGTTCACGAACGTCTACCTGGGTCCCGAGGACGCGGGCGAGGACGCTGCCCTCCTGGAGCTGACGTACAACCACGACGACCGGACGTACGAGATGGGTGACGCGTGGGGGCACATCGCGGTGCGCGTCGAGGACGTGTTCGACGCGTACGAGGAGTTGATGGACGCGGGCGTCGACGACTACCGCGACCCCGAGTCGTGCGGTGGGAGTTACGCGTTCGTGAAGGACCCGGACGGCCACGAGGTCGAACTCGTCGAGCGCGACCACGGCGCGCGCTGGAGTCTCGACCACACGATGATGCGCGTCGAGGACGCCGACGAGGCGATCGGGTTCTGGACGCGGAAGTTCGAGTACGAGCACACGGGCCGCTGGGAGTCAGATACGTTCGCGAACTACTTCCTGAAGCCCCAGGACGCGGGCGAGGAGGCGATGGCGGTCGAGTTGACGTACAACTACGACGGGCGTACCTACGACATGGGTGACGCGTGGGGTCACGTGTGCGTGCGCGTAGACGACCTGAACGATGCGTGGGACGAGCTCATGGTCCGCGAGGCCGAGAACTACCGCGACCCCGAGAGCTGCGACGACATGTTCGCGTTCACGAAGGACCCGGACGGGCACGAGATCGAGCTCCTGAACCCGACGGACGTGCCCGGGGAGTGAGGGCGGGAGTCGGCTGGGGTCGGTGTCGCGTGGGCGTGGCGTCGGTTACAGGCCGGTTCTATATCGATAGCTGGCCAGTCGAGTATTGACTCGTGTGCGGGTTGTTTTCGCCGTGGTCACCGCGCTCGACGATTCGTTTATATACGTTCCTGGGGTGTGTGCCGTGCGTCCGACGACGTCGGGAACCGTGAGAAAACGGCACACAGAGCGTGTGTGACGGTATACCACGAAACCCGATTCACCACAAGACATTTATAACAATGGGTCGTGCCTTTCTGTTGTACCCCTACCCATGGTGACAGTAGCGAGTATCGGTGCGCCCACAGGTCTCGGGCGACATCGAGAAAAGCTGCCGTTGCCGCCGAAGCGATCCAACAACACATGACAGACGAAAACAACAAACTCCGTGCGCTGGTTCTCACAGCGCTGATGGTCTTCTCGGTCTTCGCCGGGACCGTTGCCCTCTCGGGCGCGGCCGCCGCGAACCTGAACACCATCAGTGGTGCGAGTGCTACCACGGTAAGCGCGAATGCAGACGACACGCAGACTGTCGAATTCGACGTTACCATCGACGGTAACACGGAAGAACAGGTCGACATCCAGTACTCGAGTCTCAGCGACGTCAACGTGCAGAGCGTTGACTCCGCTTCCTCGAGTAACTCCTCGGCTGTCGAAATCACGAACTCCCAGACCAACAGCGGCGACGCTCAAATCACGGTCAAGGACGTCACCGGTGACGGTACGCACACGGTCACCATCACCGTCATGACGACCGTTAGTACGGGCGCCGCGTCGACTGGCAACAGCCTCACTATCGCTGCTGCTAGTGGCCCGTCTGACACGACGACGTTCAAGGTCGGTGCGAAGAGCACTGACTACGACCGTGAACTCGACGAAGGTAACCGCTACTGGTCCGGTCAGGTCGTCTGGAACGACACCTTCGACTCCAATGACCAAGGCGTCGAGCTCCAGCGGCAGACTAGCACTGGCTTCGAATTCGTAACCGAGGTCGACGTTGACGCCAACGGTGAGGTCGTGCTCGACACGTCCGGTTACGAAACGGGCACCTACCTCCTCACCGACACCAGTCAGAGCCCGGCAGATGCAGATCAGAACATTACGTTCAAGCTGTCCAGTCAGGACTACAGTGCGTCCGCTGACCCCACCACGGTGAAGAACGGCGGGGACAGCACCAACACGGACATCACTGTCACGTCCAACCGTAACAGTTACTCGCACTGGATCAGCTCGCCGGACCTCACGGCCGAAGAGCTCAACGCCTCTCTCGGTAACGTTGGTGTTGCCTATGCTGACACCGACGGCGACGGCGAGAACGACTACGTCGCAGTCCCCGGTACCACCTCGGACACGCTCACGGCGAACTTTACTGACGTGTCCACTGGTAACTACACGATTAACTTCCTCGTCCCCGACACGGGCGTCACGTCGTCCGTGGACATCACGGTCGAGGGTGCACAGACTGGCTCGGCAGACTTCGTGACGAAGGCTGTCTCCGAGGAACGTGGCGACATCGTCGCGATGAACGTCTCGTTCACCGGTACCGCCAGCACGGCGCAGGTGACCTTCGGTGGTCCCTCCGTCAACTACGAGGAGAGCGTCACCGTCACGGACGGTAACGACGACGGCTACGTCACGGTCTACTGGAACACGTACCTCGCTGGTACGAACGACGCTAGCACGTTCTCGGTTGCGTCGGAGGACGACTCGATCGAGAGCACGACCCTCAGCAGCCAGTTCGCGACCGCTGGACCTGGCACGCTGAGCGGTGGCGAGTACCCCGTCAACGCCAGTCTCGGCAGTGGCGAGACGGGTGTCGCGACGGTTGTCCTGAACAACCCGAACGACGTCCAGCGCTCGATCAACGTGTGGACGGCGCCCTCGGCTGCAGACTCGCTTGACTCCGAGTCGCCGTCCTACGTCTTCGACGCAATCACGCAGGACGACACCGTCGCGGTGCAGGACGGCCTCGTCCTCGAAGTGACCGCTGCCGGTATCTACGGTGAGCTCGGGACGCCCGCAGCTGCCTTCGCAGATGGTGCTGCGTTCAAGAACGTCGGCGGTGCGGACCTGACGATCACGCAGACGAACCCCGGTACGAACCTCGCGCCGACGACGATCAACGCGAGCAACCGGACGGTTCTCGTCACGCCTGGCAGCAACAGCTGGCTCCTCTACGCGGACACGGCAGAGGGTAACTTCTCCGCTGGTGAGAACTACCGCGCGAACGTTAGCTTCTCGCCGAACTGGGCCTACGGTACGAAGAGCACGCAGTCGGCAACGGCTTCGTTCTCGGTCGTCGAGCGCTCTGCGCTCATCGACGCACCGCAGGACACTTCGGAGAACCCGCTCATCGTCGAGCAGTCCTCCGAAGCGGAGATCAGCGGAACCTCGTCGCTCGCGGCTGGCACGAACCTCACGGTGACTGCCCGCTCCTCGGGCGGCCAGAACCCGTTCCTCCGCTCGACCACGGCCACGGTGCAGGACGACGGCACGTGGACGACCTCGATCGACGTCTCGGACATCCCGACCGGCACCAACTTCACGGTCTCCGTGAAGGACGGATCCCGCTCGGGTGAGACTGTGAACGCTCGCATCGGCGGTGCATCCAACATCCAGCTCGCGTCCCTCGACGCGCCGGAGACGGCTGCCCCCGGTTCGACGATCACGGTGACCGCGACGGTCGAGAACACTGGTGACTCCTCGGGCGAGACCGAGGTCGCGTTCGTCTTCGAGAACGAGACGCTCCTCACGCAGAACGTGACGGTCGACGCTGGGTCGACGACGCAGGTCACGTTCGAGCCGACGCTCCCGTCGGAGACTGGTGACTACACGCACGGTGTGCAGGTCGGTGACAACGACGTTGTCACGGCTGGCATCACGGTGCAGGAAGACACCACGACGACGGAGCCGACGACGACGGAGCCGACGGACGAGCCGACGACGACGGAACCGACGGACGAGCCGACGACGACGGAACCGACGGACGAGCCGACGACGGCCGAGCCGACGGACGAAGAGACCACCACTGACTCCAGTGGCGGTTCGCCCGGCTTCGGTGTCGCTGTTGCGCTCGTCGCACTCGTTGCGGCTGCGCTCCTCGCGACCCGTCGCGACTAACGTCACTAACTAACCGAGTCTAACTCGGTCTTCACGTTCGATTTTTCTTCGCGTGCTACGCTCGATAGCGACGGCAGTCTCGTGCTCGTCGGTTGGTGAGTGCGGGGTTGTGTGGCCGGGTGTGGTGTGCGTGTGGTTTCGAATCGTGGTTCTGGTGGGGATCGTGGTGAGTGGGTTGTGGGGGTTTGCTGTGGGGTCGTGTTTCTCGCGGTGCCGGTGGTCGACCACGCCCTCCCCAGCCGACGCTGCCGCGTCGCGCTCGCGGTGCTCGCGCGACGCGGCGGCGTCCCTCGCGGGTGGGTGCGCGACCCGCTCACTGACGTTCGCGGTCGCGCCCGCTCCCGCGCCGAGCCGGTGGTGGCGACGAATCGGTCGTGGGACTCGGTGGTTGATGCTGCTGGAGTTCGATGAGGAGAGACGTCAGCGCGGTGAGTCAGCTGCTGGCGTGGTGGTCGGGTAGGGGACGGCGAGGGGAGTGTGAGTGGTCGGGTAGGGGACGGCGAGGGGAGTGTGGGTGGTCGGTTAGACGACGTCCAGTTTGTCGCGGGGGGCGTCGGCGAGGGCTTCGAGGGCGTCGGCTTCGAGGAGGTGGCAGTCGCCGGGGACGACGAGGAGGTGGAGGGGGTCGCCGAAGTCCGCTTCGGCGAGGTTCGTGAGAGTGTCGGCGTGCACGAGGGGGTCTGGGCTGCCGGCGCGTGCGACGACGACGGCGACGCGGTCGGGGTGGTGGGTGGCGAGGCGGTCGGCGGCGTGGCTGGCGGTCATGTACTCGTCGCCGTCGCGGACGTCCGCGCCGGCGGTGTCGTCGCCGACCTTGATGTCGAGGAAGACGAGCGTGTGGAGGCCGCGGTCGCGGTTCTCCTGGATGGTGTCGAGGACGCTATTGGGGACGTCGCTGCCGGCGTGGGCGTACTCGAAGGGGAGCGTGGTGGCTTTCCCGAACCGGTAGTTCTGGAGGCCGGTGAGGGAGGCGGCGGCGGTCTCGGCGGTGACGCCGTGGACGACGCGGGTGTCGATACCGCGGTCGTGGGCGCGCAGTCGGAGGTCGGTGTGCGTGGTCGCAATCATGGTGTCGCCGGCGGTGCAGAACGCGACGGATTCGGTCTCGGCGGCGTCGAGGACGCGCTCGGGGTGTTGTTCGACGTCCGCGCGTTCGAGGACCTCGATGTCGACGTCGTGGTGGCGTTCCAGGTCGTCGACGGTGGCGCCGAGCAGTTTGCTCGTGTAGAACTCGACGTACGCGCGGTCGGCGTCGCGGAGGGCGTCGCGGCCTTCGACGGTGATGGAGCGTTCGTCGTAGAGCCCGAGGCCGATGAACGTGAGCATACTGACGGTGTGTGCGTCGGTGGCGTTCAAGCCGTCGGTCCACGTCGCCGTGGGGGCCCTGAGTGCGGTAGTGGGGGTGGACGTGGTTCGTCAGGTTGAGGGTGACGCGTCTCGGTCGTGGACGTATGGACGAGCCGTGCGTGCGCGTGGACCGGGAGGCGGGCGAGGAGTCGCGGCAGGTGCTCGCTGACGCGGGCGTGCTCGACGATTCCCGAGAGATCGTCGTCGAGGACGGGGCGTTGTTCATCCCGGTCGTCGACGCCGAGGGCGTCCCCGAGGGGTTCGACGTGGTGGCACGGACGGTCCCCGAGCGGGAGACGCAGACGACGCCCGCGGACGTGCTCGGGTTCGAGCCGAGCTACGAACGCCTCGGTGACGTCGTCATCCTGGACGAGGACGACGACGAGCGCGCTCGCGAGATCGCCGAGGCCGTGGTCGCGTCGGACCTCCCGGTGGCGACGGTCCTGAACCGCGCGTCGAAGGTGAAGGGCGAGCTCCGGGTGCGCGAGTGGGACGTGCTCGTGGGCGAGTCGACGGAGACGGTGCATCGCGAGTACGGGTGCGAGTACCACCTCGACCTCGCGGAAGTGTACTTCTCGCCGCGGCTCGCGACGGAACGCCATCGCGTGACCAGTCAGGTGGACCCGGGCGAGCGCGTGTTCGACATGTTCGCGGGCGTCGGCCCGTTCGTGATCCCGGCAGCGAAGCGTGGTGCGGAGGTGGTCGGCGTCGACCTGAACCCGGTCGCGGTCGAGTACCTCCGGGAGAACGCGGCCCGGAACGGCGTGGCCGAGCGCGTCACGGCTATCGAGGGTGACGTTCGAGACGTCGTCTCGAGCTCGTCTGGCGAGCGCAGCGAGTCGGACGACGTCCGCGACGTCGCGGGCGGCTACGAGGGGTGGGCCGAGCGCGTGGTGATGAACCTCCCGCATACCGCCAGCGAGTTCCTCGACACCGCGGCGGTGCTCGCGAGCGACGAGTGCGTCCTCCACCTCTACGACATCCAGCACGAGGACGATCCGTTCGGGCCGGGCGAGCGCGCGATCCGCGAGGCGTTCGAGCCCGCCTACGACGTGACCGTCGAGACCCGTCACGTCGTCCGGTCGTACGCGCCCCACGAGGTCAACGTCTGCCTCGACGTCCGGGTCGTCTCGACGTAGCACGCCCGCCCCGATTCGCAACCCTTATTGCGATTCTCCTGCCACAAGTGAATGCAGACAGACGACGTCTGCCGGTGTAGCTCAGAGGTAGAGCGATTCCTTCGTAAGGAATAGGCCGAGGGTTCAAATCCCTCCACCGGCTTCCTCTCGCTTTCGATCCGGTAGCTGTTGGGTTCTTCGGGTCGCTGCCGTGTGTCTCCGGGATGGGTTCTGTGCGTCGTGCTGGTGAGTCCGTCGGGGTTCGGGATTTTACGTTTGGGTCGTGTTGGTTCGGGTATGAGTGGCGTGTCTTCGTCGCGGCCGGACCGGACGCTCGCGTACGTGTACGACGCGTCCTACGCGGGGTTCCCGAACTGGGAGGTTGGGCGGCCGCAGTGGCCGTTCGTGTGGTTCGAGGAGCGCGGTGGCGTGCGGAGTCCGGTACTCGACGTGGGTTGTGGCACGGGCGAGTTGACGGTGTTCCTGCGGCGCCGTGGGTACGACGTGCTCGGTGTCGATATCTCGTCGGTCGCGGTCGCGCAGGCTCGCGAGAAGGCGGCGGCTCGTGGCGTGGACGCGCCGTTCCTCGTCTGGGATGCGCTCGCGCTCGACGGGCTCGCTGCCGTCGGGTTCTCGTTCCGGACGGTCCTGGACTCTGCGATGTACCACGTGTTCGACGACCCGGCACGCGACCGGTTCGTCGATGGCCTCGCGGCGGTCGTCGAGCCCGGTGGCCTGTACTGCGTGCTCGGTGACGCGCGCCGACCAGGGCGTTCGGGGTACGGGATCCATCCGACCGAGGTGCGAGAGCGGTTCACGCGCGACGGGGAGTGGGCGTTCGTCACCGCGTCGCGTGCGGTCTACGAGCGTCGTACCGGTCGTAACCCCGGGTTCTTCGTCGTGCTGCAGCGGCGATGACGGCCATCGACGTACCAGTGGTCGGTTGCGGGGGCCGTGGGGCACGTCCCCGAGGCGTGGGACGTGGTGGTTGCGAATTGACGTTGGTGACGGCGAAGTAGAAGATGTTGCGGGTGTCGTCGCGGTCAGCGGCTGTTGTAGAGGTAGCGGGTGCCGTTGACGATGAGGAGGACCGCACTGAGGACGATACTCATGAAGACGAGGGACGCGACCATCCCGAAGAGGACCTGGCCGAAGCGGCCGCCGAGCCAACCCATCGTCGCGTTCGCGCTGATGATGAGCGCGAGCAACCCGAAGCAGATGACCACGAAGATCGCCACCGGTCGCATCCACGTGTTCTGGCTGAGGAACCCTTCCTCGTACTCGTTGGGGTCCGCGGCGCGTGATTGGGTACTCATAGGGAAAATTACTCACACCGAACGGCATAAGTGATGTGGAATCTCGCATCCGCGTCGAACCCCGCGCCTGCAGTGGGTTTCACGGACGGTCGGACCGCTCAGTCCTCGCCGTCCTCGTCCGCGGAGGGCGTGACGGTCGTGCGGTCGCCGTCGGCGTCCGCGACCTCGACGGGCTTGCGCTCCCATTCGCTCGCGAGGCGTTGGGCGACGCCGCTGCGTTCGACCTCGACCTTCTCCGTGAGGAGGTTCACCGCGGTCTGGTTCGCGCCCTCGGGGATGATGATGTCGGCGTGCTTCTTCGTGGGGGCGACGAACTGCTCGTGCATCGGTTTGACCGTGCCGAGGTACTGGTCGATGACGCCCTCGAGCCCGCGGTCGCGTTCGATGACGTCCCGGCGGATGCGTCGGAGGATGCGGACGTCCGCGTCGGTTTCGACGTAGACCTTGAGGTCGCAGCGGTCGGTGACGGCGTCGTCGTAGAGCGCGAAGATGCCTTCGACGACGATGACGTCCGACGGTTCGACGTGCACGGTCTCGTCCTTCCGGTTGTGGAGGGTGAAGTCGTACTGGGGCATCTCGATGGACTGGCCCATGAGGAGGGCGTCGAGGTGCTGCATGAGGAGGTCCCACTCGAACGCGTCGGGGTGGTCGTAGTTCACGTCCTCGCGCTCGTCCATCTCCAGGTGCGAGAGGTCGTGATAGTAGTTGTCGATGGGGACGCGCGTCACGGCTTCGCCGACGGAATCGGCGACCTCGCGAGCGACGGTGGTCTTGCCCGCGCCCGTGCCGCCCGCGATGCCGATGACGAACGAGGGGATGGTCATCTCTGCTCGATGAACGGGCGGGTAGGGTCTTGAACGTGGCCTTCTGCCGTCGCACCGTCCGCGGTGACGGTGTCGTGGGTGTCGACCCGCGACGCTTCGCGCCGACCCGCGACGCTTACCCGTGTGGCGCGCCGAGTGCCGGGCGTGACGGCAGACGACGAACTACCGGGCGTCTCGGACGAAGACGACGAACTTTCGGGCGTACCGGAGGAGATGGAGACGTTCCGCGTGTACGAGAGCTCTCGGCGTGGCGGTTCGCTCGCGTTCGTTCGCGTGCCGGCGGACCCGACGACGGACGAACCGGGCGCGTACGAGGTGACGGCGATCGCCGCTGATGGGCACGACGCCGACGGCGTCGCGGACCTGCACCCTGGGATGGTCGTGTCCGCGGCGTTGGACTGGCAGACCGAGCCGCCGACGATCGCCGCACTGGAGGTCGTTCGCGACACCAGGTTCTCGTTCGCGCGCGACGTCACGGGGTTGTTCGAGGCGGCGCGGGAGACGTGGGCGGACGCGAAGCGCCGCGGCGAGGGCGTGAACTCGCGCGTGACGCGGAACACGGACGGCGCGGAGAATGGCGCGCTGTACACGTTCGCAGAGCAGTCCGGGCAACGGGACCTCTTCGAGGAGTTCCGGACGGGCGCGCGACCGCTCGACCCACTGTTGGCGCGCGTCGACGCCGGCGACCGCGACGGCGGCGCGCGCGAGGCGTTCGTGCTCGACCCCGTCGACGAGCGCTGCGTCGTCGTGTACGTCGCGCTCGACCGCGACGGCATGCTCGCGTCCACGGTCAGAGACACGTACGACGTCGCGTAGCGGTCGGCGTCAGTCGTCGTAGTCGAACCGGCGGACGGTGCCGTCGGCGTAGATGACGAACGCCTCGACCCGGTCGTCGCCGTCGACGTCGGCGAGGACGGGCGCGGCGAACACGCGGTCGTCGTGCGTGACGGTTGCGATGGTGCGGCCGGTCGCGGGGTCGAGGACGGCGACGGTCCCGTCGTGCGCGGCGACGACGAGTTCGCTGTCGCCGTCGCCGTCGACGTCACCCGCGACTGGCGGGGGCATCATCTGGACGGCGTCGCTCGCGACCGTGGTCTCCCAGACGACGTCGCCGGACTCGGCGTCGAGGCGCGCGACGGTGCCGTCGTCGCTCGCGACGAACGCCCCGCCGCCGGCGTCGTCTCTGAGGACGGCGTTCGTGGCGGTGAGGTCGCTCCGCGTGGTCGTCCACGCGCGCTCGCCGGTGCCGTCGACGGCGAACACGAACCCGGTCGGGGTGCCGGCGTAGAACTCGATGACGCCGTCGGCGTCGGCGTCGCCGTGCCCGAGCCACGTCACCGCCTCGCCGTCGAGGGAGACGTTCCAGTCGACGCCGCCAGTGGCGGTGTACGCGGTCATCGCGCCCGTGCTGTCGGCGACGACGACCTCGACCGCGCCGTCGCCGTCGACGTCGTCGACGACCGGCGACCCCCAGACGTAGCCGTCGCGGTCGTCGCGCCACGCCACGCCACCGTCCGCGTCGAGGACCTGGACGAGGCCGCGGGAGTCGACGACGACGACCTCGGGCGCGGCGTCGCCCGTGACGTTCGCGACGACGGGTTTCGTGTACCCGTACGCCGAGAGATTCCATTCGCGCTCGACGTCGCCGCCGGGCGCGTACGCGCGGACGACCTGCTCGGTCGTGGTCGCGAGCACCTCCGTGGTGTCGTCGCGGTCGTAGTCCGCGACCGCGACGTCCGCGACCGCGTGCACCGTGCAGTTCGCGCTCGGTACGCTGTCGCGCCACGCCTCGCCGCCGTCGTCGGCGTCGAACGCGGCGAGTGCGCACGCGTCCACCGCTCGCGTCGAGGAGACCGGCACGAACACGCGGGCTTCGCCACCGACGGTACCGACCGCGACCTCGTGGTGGTTGTTGTCCGAGGGTATCGCGGAATCGCTCGTCCACGTCGTCGACAGGTCGCTCCCTCCCTGGTCGACGAGCGCGCCGGTCGCACCCAGGAGGACGGCGCCCGCGAGGCTCGCGAGGACGACCGCGACCGCGACGACGGTGACCGCTCGCATACGCACGCATCCGAGGTGGAGGGGGATAAGCACCCGCTCTCGCCCGTTCGATTCGACGGACGAACCACGGGGCACTTGTACCGCGCTGTCGGACACTCGACCGATGCAGGGACCGGGTTCGCGTCGACGCTGGAAGCGGGCGCTGGCAGCGGCGACCGTGGCGCTCGCGGCCGTCGCGACGGTCGCGGGCGTGGCGAGCGCGCACGGGACGACGGTGGAGACGCCGCCCGTGCCGTTCGTCGCGCTCGTCGCGGGTGCGGCGCTCGCGGTCGGCGGGACCGCCGTCGGGCTCGCCGTCGGCCCGGACCCGCCGACGGGACGCGTCCGCGTCGGGTCGCTCGACGCACGCGTCGTCCGCGCGTTCACCGTCTCGGTGCGCGTGCTCGCAGTGGTCGCGGTCGCGGCCGCGGTCGTCTCCGGGCTCACGAGCCGTGCCGCCGTGACGTTCGCCGAGGTACTCGTCTGGCCGATACTGTTCAAGGGGTCGCTCGTCGTCGCCGCCGTCGTCGGCTCCCCGTGGCGACTCCTCTCGCCGTGGCACGCCGCGTACGACGCGCTCGCCGCACTGGAGGGCCGAGAACTGGGTGTGCGCGAGTACCCCGAGCGCCTCGGGTCGTGGCCGGCGGTCGTCGGCCTCGTCGGCATCGTCGGCGTCGCCGAGAACCTCACCGTCGTCCCCGACGACGGCCGCCTCACGGTCGTCCTCCTGGCCGCGTACGCGTTCGCGATGCTCGCCCTGGCGCTCGCGTTCGGCCGCGAGGCACTCGACCGCGCCGACGCCTTCGCGGTGCTCTACCGGCTCGCCGGCCGCGTCTCCCCCGTCGCCTTCGAGCGCGAACCCGACCGAGGGGCCGGCGGGGCGGACGGGACCGACGCGCAGCGGGAGCGCGTCGTCGGCTTCCTCCGCCCGCCGTGGGTCGGGAGCGCGCGCCCGCTCGCGGACGTCGCGACCGCCGCGTTCGTCGTCGTCGCCGCGGCGACCGTGACGTTCGACGGTGCCGTCGAGACCACCGCCGCCGCGCGGGCGCTCGCCACGCTCGGCGGTCTCGTCGGCGCGTACGCCGGCCTGGCCATCTACGTCGGGTTCCTCGCGGCGTTCCTCTCGGGCGCCGTCCTCGTCCGTCGCGCCGTCTCGGTCGCCGCCGGGACGCCAGCGAGCGCCGACGGCGGCCGGCCGACCGCTCCGCCCGCCGGAACCGGGAGTGTCGACGCCGAGCGCGTGCTCCGATACCTCGCCGCGACGCTGCTCCCCATCGCGGTCGCGTACGACGTCGCGCACAACTACCCGTACGTGCTCGTGAACGCCACCCGGCTCCTGGAACGCGCGACGGACGCGGTCGGCGTCACGCTCGCGCTCGACCCGGGGAGTGCGCTCGCGCCGGTCGTCGTGTGGACGACGCAGGTCGCGCTCGTCGTCGGCGGGCACCTCGTCGCCGTCGTCGCCGCGCACCTCGCCACCGAGCGCGTCTTCCCCGACGCTCGCCGCGCCCGTCGCGGGCACGCCCCACTCGCCGTGCTCATGATCGCGTACACCGTCGCCTCGCTCTACGTGCTCGCCGCACCGTGACTCGACGCGACACTGACCGCGGCGAGACTCGCGTCGGCGGCGACACCGGGGTCGGCGGCGAGAGCCGGCAGTTCGAGGCGTGAACCACAATCGTTTTTCTTTACATCCGTCTAGGTGCGTGCATGCAACGACGCCGCCTCCTCCAGTCCCTCCCCGCTGCTGCTGGCGTCGGCCTCGCCGGCTGCCTGAATCAGGGCGACGGCGGGACCGAGACCGACAGCGACCCGACCGACACCGCCGAACCGACGACCACGACCCCAGACGGCCCGTCGGGGGTCTACGTCCAGACGTTCATGGACCAGATGGTCATGTCTGGGATGGGGAAGGCCGGCGACCTCCGCGCGATGCTCATGCTCTCCATCCCGCACAACTTCTGGAACGTCAACGGGACGAGCGTCAAGAAGACCGCGATGACGGACGCGGACAGCTTCCACATGATGGCGTCCGTGTTCGACGCGGAGACGAACCAGGTGCTGCCGTCTAGCGTGAACACCGAGGTCGTCAAGCACGGCGAGACGGTCACGCAAGAGGTCACGTACCCG
Organism: Halorubellus salinus; assembly: GCF_020567525.1. Classification (GTDB taxonomy): domain Archaea; phylum Halobacteriota; class Halobacteria; order Halobacteriales; family Natrialbaceae; genus Halorubellus; species Halorubellus salinus. The sequence continues at coordinate 243,648 of NZ_JAJCVI010000006.1, read as the reverse complement.
ATGCTCTCCCAGCGCATGGGCTTCCACTACGGCGCGAACTTCGAGATGCCGGACTTCGGCGAGTACGTCGCGCGCGTGAACTTCGAAGGTCTCGGGTCGACGCGGGGCGTCGGCGCGCTCGAAGGGAAGTACGACGGGAGCGCGAGCATCGAGATCCCGTTCGAGTGGACGGAGTCGGTCGCCGGCGAGTTCAGCGTGCGCGACGTCGACGCGGGCGGGAAGCCCGGCGCGGTGAAGCCGATGGGGACGATGGAGGCGCCGATGGGCGAACTCCCCGCGGCGGACGCGCTCCCCGGGAGCGTCGCCGGGTCGAAGCTCGCGGACGGCGCGAACCTCGTCACCGCTCACGTCGACGGCGGCGGCCGGTTCGTCGACGGAAGCGACTACCTGTACGTCTCCGCGCGCACCCGCTACAACGGCTACGTCGTCCCGATGATGGGACTCGAGGCGACGGTGACCCGGGACGGCGAGACGGTGTTCGACGACCGGCTCGCGCCCGTCGTCGACGGCGAGATCGGGTACCACTACGGCGCCGCGGTCGACGGCCTCGAGACCGGCGACGAGGTCGTCGTGCGCGCGACCACGCCCTCGCAGGTCGCGCGCCACGAGGGCTACGAGCGCGCGTTCCGCCAGCTCCCCGCGCGGTCGTTCACCGTCTGAGGGCAGGTCGCTCGCGGAACCTGCGGCGGCCTCGTTGCGGGTTTCGTTCACGCGTTCGCTCCCGACAAACACTAAAGATTCCAACCACCACTCATGCACATGCGTCGGTACCTCGTTCCGGTCCTCGCCTGCCTCGTGGTCCTCGCCGCCCTCGCCGCGCTCCCCGTCGCCGGCCACGGCAACCACCTGACGGCGGACGCACAGGTCGTCGACGACCACGTCGTCGTCGAACGGTCGTTCATGCTCCAGGACGGGTACGCGGTCGTCCACATCGACAAGGGGGGTCAGATGGGTCAGCCCATCGGCCACGTCGCGCTTACCGCGGGTCCCGACGAGAACTACGAGATCGACGTGGACCAGGAGTTCCTCTCGCAGGTCGACGGCGTCGCGAAGGTCTGGGTCACGCTCCATCGGACCGACGGCGACGGCGAGTTCGAACCGAACCAGGACACCGCGCTCACCGGCCTCCAGGGGCGCGTCGCGGGCTCGGTCGTCCCCATCTACGTGAACGACGACGGGAACGTGAACGTCGTCGCGCGCGACTTCGGGAGTCAGCGCATCGACGACGCGTCCGCGACCGTGATGCGCGTGGAGTCGAACCGCTCGGGGTTCGTCGCGCTCGAGGACGAGAACGGGACGGTCGTCGGGTCCGCGCCGGTCTCGTCGGGGACGAACGCGAACGTCTCCGTCCCACTGGACTCGTCGTTCTACGAGTCGCTGGCCCGCAACGAGTCGGCCGAGTTGACGGCGGTCGTCTACCACGACGACGGCGACGGCGAGTTCGATGCGAGCGCGGACCGTCGGGTGACCGTCGGTGGCACGCCGGTCGCGTCCACGTTCGGCGTGACGAAGGTCGCGAACGCGAGCAGGACGACGTCCATCGTCGTGACGGCGACGGGAACGACCGCGCCCGCACCGACGACGTCCGCGGGGTCGACGGCGACCGCCACGGACGGGTCGACGACCGGTTCCGGTGACTCCGGCGGTGCTCCTGGTTTCGGCGCGGTCGCCGCGGGGCTCGCGGTCGTGACCGCGCTCGTGGCGCTTGGTAGCCGCCGTCGCGACTGACGAACCATCGGTTTCTGGTGGTTCCGATAGATCCTCGAACACCGCCGCAGCGTCCTATTTTCGATATGGTGAAGAGTGAATTTAATACTGTGGTCGTGGACGTTCGGGTCGTGATGCGAGAGTCCGAGGCCGACGTCGTCCCGACGCCACCGGCGTTCGACGCGTTCGCGGCGGACGAGGGCGACCGGGACCGAGAGGGGGGGTGTCCTCTCGCGACTGCGGTCGTCGTTCCCCTTCTGACGCGCGGTCGTGCCGGTACTGTGACCACTGTGCTGTGGGGTGGTGGCTGGTGAGAACGGGGCGGAAAGCGACAGCGAGTAGCGTGGTGGAGGGAGGTGAGGTGGCTGTCGAGAGGGGAGGTCGCTGGGTGCGAGTTCGGGTTTCGGGTCGTCGGCGAGCAGGCGAGTTCGGGCTTCGAGTTCGTCGGTGAGCAGGCGAGTTCGGGCTTCGAGTTCGTCGGTGAGCAGGCGAGTTCAGGCTTCGAGTTCGTCGGTGAGCAGGCGGGTTCTGGCGGCGTGTTCGTCGACGTGGTCGACGTCGGCGATGCAGTTCACGGAGCAGTAGGTGTCGGTTCCGTCGGCGCTATGTTCGGTGTAGCGGACGTCCGCGCCGTCGATGTCGGTCCCACACTGCGCGCAGGTCTGTGGCATCGTTACCCATACCTCTGTGTAGCATGCTTATTAAGTGTTCGGAAACGTGAAAGAAAACGTCTCGGGGTTTCTCGATAACCGATGGAAATGGCCGTTAGTTACGTCAACGAGGGTGGCAGAAACTCACTGGGCGTTCCTGCGCGGGCCGACGTCGCCGTGGCCCGGAGAGTGGGCGACCAGGCGAACCGGCGAACCCGCATGGCGTCGAACTTTTCATCCTCGCGGACTCACGCGGAACGTATGCGTCACGCCCTCTACCGAAGCGCCCGCCAGCGATTCACCGCACGCCGCCTCCTCGGTCTCGGTGCGTTCGTCGCCGTCCTGTACGCGTTCCTCGACTACACCGTCGACGGCATCGTCGCCGTCTGCATCGCGCTCGCAGCGGTCGAACTCGTCGGCGCCGCCACCGACACGGACGCCATCCCGGACCGCCACGTCAAGACTCTCGTCGGTGCTGTCGTCCTCGTCGGGAGCGTCGCGCTCGCCGTCGCGTTCACTCGCGCCGGCGACGGCGAACTCTGGCTGCCCGCCGCCACCGCCCTCGCCGGCGCGTGGTTCCTCGCCGACGCGGCCGCCGACGCCCGCAGCGACGACTCCGCCGACCCGCTGGACGACGTCGACTCCCGGAGCGACGTGATGGAGACGCTGAACCACGCGAACCGCGTCGCGACCGCACTCGAGGACGGCCCACTGACGCGCGAGGAACTCCACGACGCCTGCGACCTCGACCCCGAGCGCGTCGACGACGCACTCGACGTCGGCACCGAGCAAGGTATCGTCGTCCACGACGGCGACCGATACGAGCTCGACCGCTCGGAACTCGGGACCGTCGCGTTCGTCCGTGGTCTCGTCACCGCTCCGGTCCGTCGCGTCCTTCGACCCGCGCGCGTCCTCCTGGACTGAGCCGGCACGCCCCCGGTGACTGCGGACGCACCGGACGACCGCGGTCAGTCCTCGGCGTCCAGCGGATCCTCGAGTTCGCCGGCGATGGCCTCGAACGCGTCCGTGGCGGTGACGACGCCGACCGCACGGCCGTCGTCCTCGACGATGGCGAGCTCCCGGTTCTCCGCCTGGAACGCGTCGATGACCTCGCTCACCGGCATGTCCACGGGGACGGTCATCGCGTCCACGGCGACGTCGGCGAACGTCTTCTCGCCCGCGTCGAGCGCCTGTCGTTCGTCGAGCAAGGACGGCGTGTAGACGACGCCCTCGACGTCGTCGAGGTCCTCGCCGACGAGCGGGAAGCGCGTGTGCGGCGTCCCGCGGATGGCCTCGAAGTTCTCCGCGGTCGACGCCGCCGTGGACGCCGCGACGACGTCCTCGCGAGCGACCATGATGTCGCCGACCTGGATGCGGTCGATGGCGAGCGCGTTCATCACCTCGCGCTGGCGCTCCTCGGGCAGGCCGGCGCCGGAGAGCGCGTCACCCATGCGCCCCATGAGGTCCGCGCGCGTCCGACCGCCCTCGCTGCCGTCGCCGTCCTCGCCCTCTATCTCCTCTTCGGCCCACGAGCGCGTTATCTCGACGCCGAACGCCGAGAGCATCGCCTTCGCGAGCCAGTCCGCGAACGTGATGATGGGACCGAAGACCTTCGTCCACCAGTAGAGGATGGGTGCGCCGTACTTCGCGACCTGCCGCGAGCGCTCGATGCCGAGGTACGTCGGCGCCTGCTCGCCGACGGTCAGGTGGAGGATGTTGATGACGCCGTAGGAGAGTGCGGCCGCGAGGAACGTGTGGCCGCCCTCGCCACCGCCGCCGCCGCCGACGAGACCGCCGAGGCCGACGCCCGAGAGCGCTGGCTCGATGGCCGGCCGGACCGCGGACACGACCGGGTCCAGGAGTGCGGCGAGCGCGGGCTCGGCGGCGATGCCGAGCCCGACGCTACAGATGGTGATACCGAGCTGGCAGCCCGAGAGGTATATCTCGAGGCGTTCGGTCATCTCCCACGCGCGCTCCAGGCCGCGAGAGCCCGTGAAGGCGGCCTCCTCGAACTGTCGGACGCGAGTCATCGCGAACTCGATGGTGACGAAGTATCCGTTCCCGAGCAGGAGGCCGACGCCCGCGAACAGCCGTAGCAGCGTTGTCGTCTCGACCATTCTCGTTCGACGCGACTCCCCATGGCCGGATAAACGCTATCCATTGTCGCCTTGGCCGCCGAATGCCTCGACCGGGGTCGACCGTCGGTCCTCGCGGCCGGCGGCGCCTCGACGCGTCAGCGTTCGCGCGCGGTTGCAAGCCGGCGTTCCATCTCGGCGTCGACCTCGGCGGCGAGCTCGTCGTTCGGGGTGTCGAAGTCGTCGGCCCACGTCTCGAAGAACCCGGTGACGCCGAGGTACGTGACGGCGTCGTAGATCGCTCGTCGGTCCGCGAAGCCATCGGGGAGGCCGCCGGCGTGCTCGCGGTAGCCGTCGTAGAACGCCTGGGCGTGGCGTTCGGTGCCGGGGTCGTACCGTGAGTCGACGAACTGGCGTCGTGCGCGCTGGAGTTCACGGACGGGGTCGCCGACGTGCGCGAGCTCCCAGTCCAGGAGGCCGACGGTCGGGGTGGGTTCGGCTGGAGGGTCTCGCACGAACTGGTTCGGGCGGGCTGGGTCGCCGTGGCAGAGCGCTGCGGGGGCGTCCCGGAGCGCGTCGCGTTCGTCGTCGACGAGCGCGAGCACGTCGTCGTAGTGGTCGTCGAACCGGCCGCCGTCGGCGCGGTCGCGCGACCACCGTATCTGGTCGGCGAGCAGGTCCGGCCACGGCGTCGGGTCGACGTCGAGTCCGGTGGCGTCGCCGCCGACGACGCGGCCGTGGTGGTCGAACCGGCAGGCGTGGACGGCTGCGAACGCCTTCCCGACGGCGCGAGCGAGTGCGGCGCGGTCGTCGTCGTCGGCGTCGCGCCACGCGCGCCACCCGATGGTGCCGTCGACGTCGGCGGTGACGACGTACGGCGGGTCGGCCGCGTCGTCGGTCGCGCTCGCGAGCACTGCCGGTACCGGGACGGTGGCGTTCGCGTCGACGTACGCGAGTGCGCTGCACTCGCGGGCGGCTCTCGACGGGTCGCCGTCCATGGCGACCTTGCAGTACGCGCGCTCGCCGTCGGCGAACTCGACGCCCACCGTTCGATTGCCGTCGTTCCACGACGGGCCGGCGTCGCCGGCGGCCACCACCTCGCGTTCGGGGAACGCGTCCGCGAGCACCGACCGGACTGCGGGAGGGACATCGGTGTCGGGCATCGTTCACGATGAACGGCCGACCGCTCGAAAGCACTTGGGGTCGTATGCGTACCTGTCCCACAGCAGTTCGGTCGTCGACGGCTCGACCCGGGAGTAACCGGATAGCAACTGGCAGGCTGTCTCTAAGCCCCTGCAAGTCCTACATGAACGTTGGTGCACAAAATGAGCGAGTCACAGTCCAAAGGCAACGTCGGCATCGTCTCCGAACTATATCGTGCGTACAACGACGGCGACCACGACAGGGCTCGCGAGTTCCTCGCGGACGACGTCGAGTGGACGAACGCGTTCGGGACCGTCCACGGCCCCGACGCGGTCGTCGAGGCGTCGTTCCTGGAGGGCGACGACCGAACGTACGTCATCGACGTCGACGAGTACCTCGACGCCGGCGACACCGTCGTCGCGTTCGGCTCGTTCGACGTCACGGCGGCCGACGGTGCGACCCACGAGATAGAACTGGTGCATCGGTTCGATCTCAGCGACGGCGAAATCGTCAGGTTCCGCGGGTACCCGGACTCGCGGAAGCTCGAGCCGTTCATGGGGCCGGAGGCGGCGGCGACCGACCTCATGACCGCGGAGAACGCCGCGGTCGTCGGCGAGCACGACCTCGACTTCGTCGACGAGGCGTACGCCGAGGACGTCGTCGTCCACATGATCCGCGCGGGCGACGACGACCCGGTCGGGTCGCGCGACGACGTCAAGACCGTCTACCGCGACTGGCTCGACGCGTTCCCCGACCTCGAGATCGAGGTGCACGCGACCGTCGCCCAGGACGACGTCGTCATGCAGTACTTCACGTTCCACGGCACGCACGACGGCGAGTTCCGCGGTATCGAACCGACGGGGACGGAGATCGCCGTGAACGGCTTCCACATGCGACGCATCGAGGACGGCGCGGTCGTCGAGATGGCGTCCGTCGCGTCGATGGCGGACCTCATCCAACAGCTCGAACTCGAGTACCCGCTCTCGGCTTGAGGCTGTAGACGTCGACGCAACGTCCACCGCGAACCGGGGGTAATACGTACTGGCGTTCGATGATAGCCTCATGACGCGGACGATAGTCGACCTCCTCGACGGCAACCGGGCGCACGCGGACGCGTACGCCGGGCGGTTCGACGACCTCCAGAATGCACAGTACCCCGACGCCGTCTCGGTCTGCTGTTCTGACAGCCGCGTCCTCCAGGACGACCTCTGGGGGAACGACGAGCCGGGGCGCGTGTTCACCGTCGGGAACATCGGGAACCGCGTCGTCCAGCGCACGGACGCCGGCGAGACCGTCGTCGCCGGAGACGTCCTCTACCCGCTCGCGTACACCGACACGAAGACCGCGGTCGTCGTCGGCCACACCGGTTGCGGGGCCGTGACGGCGACGTACGACGCCGTGCGCGCGGACCGCGTCGACGCGGGCGGTGCGGCGACGGCCGGCCCCGAGCCCGTCCCGGCGGACGCGCACCCGGCGGGCGTCCGGCGGTGCATCGACCTCCTCCGCCCGCGCGTCGAACCCGGCGTCGACGAACTCCCGGACGGACTCACGCACGCGGACGCCGTCAACCACCTCGTCGAGTACAACGTCGACCGCCAGGTCGAGGCGCTCCGCGACAGCGCGGACGTCCCGGACGACGTCGACGTCGTCGGCGCCGTCTACGACTTCCAGGACGTCTACGGCGGCGCTCGCGGCGAGGTCCACGTCGTGAACGTCGACGGCGACCACGACCCGGACAGTATCCGCGACGCCAACCCCGACCTCGCCGACCGCGTCACGCGCCGGTTCGCGTACTAACCTTTGAGTAGGCGCGCCCGGGAGGGGACACGAATGCGGACGAGTTTCAACATCCCGGACGAGGTCGTCGCGGAGTTCGACCGCGTCTGGCAGGACGAGGGCATCGAGAACCGGTCGCGCGCCGTCCGGGAGGCGATGCTCGAGTACGTGGAATCGCACTCGCGCCTGGAGGCGACGACGGGCGAGGTCGTCGCACTCGTCGGGTTCGACTACCGGCATCACGACGTCATCCGCGAGCTCCACGGCGTCCAGCACGAGTACCAGGACGTCATCCTGAACACGAGTCACACGCATCAGGGCGAGTGGTGCCTGGAGTCGCTGTACTGCCGCGGCGACGCCGAGCGCGTCCGCGACCTCGTCTACGCGCTCCGGGACTTCGACGCCGTCAGGCGCGTGAAGGTGATGGTCATCCGCGACGGCGACGAGCACTGACCGGCCCGATGCGCGAACCGGGTGCCGCGAGGTATCGCGGCCGTCAGCCGGTGATGAAGTCCGTGAACTCGTACTGGTGGTCCTCGACCTCGAACACCTGGTAGAACCCCTGCGGGTCGCCGTTCTCGTCGAGGTCGAGCGGACCGCTGACGCCCTCGTAGTTCACGTCCGCCGCCGTCCCGCCGTCCTGGAGGACGCGTTTCGCCTCCTCGAACGAGAACACCGTCTCGCCCTCCGGGCGCGTGACCTCGCGGACGACGTCCGATATCGCCGGTCCCGTGAACGACTCCGCGGCTTCGATGGCGATGGCGGCGAGCGTCACCGCGTCGTAGCTGTACGCCGCCCACACGGACGGGTCCTGCCCCCAGATGGAGCGGAACTCGTCGCTAAAGCGCTGGTAGCTCTCCTGCTCGACGGGCGCGCTCTGCGTGACGCCGACCAGGGACTCCTGGCTGCCCTCGGGCGTGTTCGCGAGCACGCTCTCCGCGAGCGTGCTCTCCGCACCGAAGTAATCCACCTCGGTGTGGTAGCCGCGCTCGTACGCCTCGGTCACCATCGTCGCGAACTCGCTGCCGTACGTCACGAACAGCCACGCGTCCGCGCCCGACGACCGCATCGCTTCGAGTTCGTCCACGAACGACTCGCCGCCCTGCGGGTGCGTGCCCTCGTACGCGATCTCGCCGCCGTACGCGGACTTGAAGACGGCCGACAGCGAGTCGCCGTACCCGTTCTCGATGGCGGTCACCGCGACGCTCTCGTAGTCGCCGTCCGCGACGAGGTTCGCGAGCGCCGCACCGAGCGCGGTCCCGCTGGGCGCCGTCCGATTGAGCGCGGAGAGCTCCGAGAGCGCGGCGCTCGTCGAGTGCTGACTGACCTGGACGACGTCGCTCTCCGCGACGACGTCCTCGTGGATGGCCTGCGTGACGCCGCTCCCGATGCTCCCGACGAGCAGCGGCACCTCGACCTGGCTGACGAGCCGTTCGGCCGCGTCCACGCCGCCCGCGACCGTGCTGTCGTCGTTCTCCAGTTCGACGACGAGCGGGTCCGACCCCTCGCCGATACCGACCGCGTTGATCGCGGTGAGCGCGTTCCGGAGGCCACGCTCGTTCCGCCGGCCGAACGCCGCGAGCGACCCGGACTCGGACTGTATCATCCCGACCGTGTACTCCTCGCGACCGCCCGACCCGCCCGTTATCGCGTTCCGGACGCCGCCGAGGTCGAGACAACCGGCGGTGGCGCCGAGCGCGCCCGTGCCGGCGAGCGCGAGGAACCCGCGACGCGTCCGCGTCCCGGACCGCACGGACCGGTCACGCATCGCGACCACCTCCGACGTCGCCGACGGAATCGTCCGGCGGTCCGGACGTCGGCGCGTCGCCGGCGTCGAGTGCCACCGCCCCGTCCGAGGGGCCGTCCGCGTCCGCGGCCGTCTCGAACTGGTCGAGTGCCGCGGACAGCTGCCCGGCCTGCTCCGCGAGCGTGCTCGCGGACTGACTGACCTCCGTCAGCGCCGTCGTCTGCTCCTCGGCCGCCGCCGCGACGTTCTCCGCCTCCGCGCTCGTCTCCTCGCCGATGGACGCCACGTCGTCGACCATCGCGACCGCCTGGTCCGTCGACGCCGCCTGCTGCTGGCTCGCCGCCGAGATCTCCTGCACGCCGACGTTCGTCTCCTCCGTGTAGTCCGCGATGTCCTCCAGCGCGCCGACGGCCTCCGCGACAGCGTCCTTGTTCGCCGCGACCCGCTCTCGCGTCCCGTGCACGGTCTCGACCGCACTGCCCGTCTGCGCCTGGATGCTGTCGAGGCGCGCCTCGATGTCCTCCGCCGCGTCCTTCGTGTCCGCCGCGAGCTGCTTGACCTCCTGCGCGACGACCGCGAACCCACCAGCGTCGTCGCCACCCGCCTCGGCGCCCCCGCGGGACGCCTCGATGTTCGCGTTCAACGCCAGCATGTTCGTCTCCTTCGCGACGTCCTGGATGAACCCGAGGAGGTCGTCGACCTTCGCGATCTCGTCCTCGAGCCGCTCGATCTCCGCGACCGCCTCGTCGGATTCCGTCTCGATCGCCTCCATCCCCTCGATGGCTTCCTGCGCGGCCTCGCGACCCTGCTTGCCCGCTTCGGCCGTCCGCTCGGCGACGTCCGCGACCTCGTTCGAGGACGCCGCGATCTCCTCGGTCGTCGTCGACAGGTCGTTCATCTCCTGGTTCATCACCTGCAGACTCTCGCTCTGGCGGTCCGTCCCGTCACTGATCTCCTGGATGGACTCCGTGACCTGCTGGCTCGCAGAGCGGACCTCCTCGCTGGAAGCCGTCACCTCCTCGCTCGCGGTCGCGACGTCCTCCGCGAACGCCTTCACCTCCGCGGTCGTCCGCTCCAGGTCGACGATCATCTCGTTGAACGCCGCCGCGATGTCCGCCATCGCCTCGTTGTCGGCGTCCGCGTCCATGCGCTCGGTGAGGTCGCCGTCGGCGACCGACTCCATGACGCGACCGTACTCCGCCGCCTTCGCCTCGAGGTGCTCGTTCACGCGCTCCGTGCGTTCGCGCGCCGCCTCCGCGTTCTCCCGCGCGGTCTCCGCCTCCGTCAGCGTCGTCTTGAGCGACTCCCGCATGTTGTCGAAGCCGTCGTAGAGCCGGCCGATGTTGTCGATGCGTCGCGTCGACAGGTCGACGTCGAGGTCGCCGTCCTCCATCGCCTCGGTCTTCGCGGTGAGCCGGTCGATGGCGACCGCGGTGTTCCGACCGAGGACCGCGCCGACGAGCCCGACGAGGAGGACGCCGACGAGCGTCGCCGCGGCGCCGTAGTCCCGAACGCGCTGCACGAACCCGTACGCCGCCGATTCGGGCGTGTGGACGAGCACGACCCAGTCGGTGTTCCGGACCTGCGCGAACCCGACGACCGCGCGCTCGCTCGTCGGGAGCGGGTACGACTGGCTGCCGAGGAGTCCCGCCGTCCTGACGGTCGTCGTCCCGGGGTTCGTCGGCCCGCCGCTACGCGCCGCCGCGAGCGGCCCGGCGTCGTCGTAGCTCGCGAGTAGTTCGCCGTTGTACTCGTCGGCCATCACGCGGTCGTTCCCGTCGACGACCATCGTCACGCCGCTACGCGTCGTACTCTGGAGGTTCACGGCGTACGCGTGCATGTTGACCGTGTAGACGATCGCGTGGTCCGAGTCCTCGTGCACTTGCTTCGTGTACGCGACCAGCGGGAGCGCGACGTCCCCGAGCGTGCGCTCGTACGGTTCGGACACCGTGACGCTCGGCGCCGGGTCTGCTGCCGTCTCCGTCCACGGTTCGCCGATGCTCGAGAGGTCGCGGCCGACGGCGTCATCGGTCGTGCTCGCGACGACCTCCCCGCTGGAGACGTTCACGTAGTGGATGGCTTGCGCGCCCACTGGTAGCTCGAGCAGCCGGCTCGATATCGCGGACTGGATGCGCTCCTCGTCGCCGCTCGCGACGGGCGCGGACCGCGAGAGCATGTCCACCGTCAGTTCGTTGTTGTCGTTCCACGTCTCGAGCTTCTCGGCCTCCTGGGCCGCGAGCGTGGCGTAGTCCTCGTCGGTGCGCTGCTCGACGTCCTCCTGGATGAGTGCCGTTCCGACGAACCCCACTAGCCCCACCGACAGGCCGAGGACGAGCAATGCGATGCCGAACTTCACCGCGTAGTTCCGCCTGATGGCGTTCGGTACCAACCCCCGTATCCCTGGCATGCCCGGTTCACTGTCGAGTTCGACCAAAGTACCGGGGGTACCATGGGAGGCGGTGACACAAAACTCCAAGCCGTTGAAAGAAAGTTCATCAGCGAGAGCGCCCGAAACGCCACTCGACGGCAGGCTCGGCACTTTCGGTCGACTGGTGGCGGCGCTCCCGCCACTGCACTTCCTTCCGGGAACTGGAATCCATGCTCGACCCCCCTGAAGACCGCACCTCCGGTTGCGAGTCGACCGGAACCCGCCGTCACCATCACCCGACTGTCGGTCTCTCGAGGTCGTCATCGAAAGCCAGGCCTCCGTACGGCGCGAACGAGCCGTCCACCGCGAGGGACTGCCGGTACCGTCGGTCTTCGGCCGCGTCACTCCCGTATCCGTCGCCAGCCGGTCACCGACGCACTCGCCGAACGCAGTCACCGTCGTCCGGAAACCGGCGTGCCTCGATGCTCGCAGGAAACGGTCGCCTCGCTGGTCGGTCGTTATCAGGTTCTCGCAGTCACGTCACGGCCAACGTCGAAACCTACCGGACTACACTGGCCACGCACCCCCGGAAGGAGGGCGCCGGCTTCGGACTAATGCTCGTGGCCGAGCGCCTCGTTACACATCTCGTTGAGTTCCGAGATCTTCTTGCGGACGCTCTCGGGCTTGCCCTCGGGCGGTTCCTCGAGGGCTGGCTGACCGTGCGCTTCCGGTTCACCGACGATGACGCTACCGATCATCCCCATCGTTTCGTGGGGCGAACAGTAGTAGTGGTAGACCCCTTCGGTCTCGAAAGTGTGTTCGAGCGTCGCACCCTCCTCGGAGAGGATGCCGCTGTCCCACGACGCGGCACCGTCGGGGACGAGCTGCGGTTGATCGTTGTCCGGGTGGTAGGCCGTGGCGGAGTGACTCCCGCTTTCGTTGTGGAAGGTCACCGTCCCGCCGACCTCGACGCGGGTCACGTGCGGGTCGAAGTGGTAGCTCCCATCCTGCGTGAGCATCTTCACCTCGGCCGTCGCGGTCGGCTCACCGACCTCCCCATCCTCGTGCCCGTGGCTGTGGTCGCCGTGGCCGCTCTCGTCGTCGTCGTGTCCCTCCTCGGTGTCGTCGTGCCCCCCAGTCTCGCTGTGACCGTCTCCCTCGTGGTGTTCATCCGTCGCTGGCGACTCGTCCTCGGTATCGGCCTGGGTGCCCGCACAACCGGCGAGACCAACGGCCGCCGCGGTACCAGCCAGGCCGAGCATCCGCCGTCGCGTATACAGTGATTCGTCGGTCATGGGATCAGTCACCTTGCACTTGGAGATACGGTCGCCGTGATAATGGCCGAGGCGCTGTTTTGCACCCGACGCAAAACTGTTCTCTCTTTAAGTAGCTCGACGTAATCAACTCCTAACGCGAGGAACAGCCGTGTCCAACGACGACCCCGCCGACGAACTCTTGGAACTCCTCGGCCAGGAACGAGTCAGGCACATCCTGGCCGCGACGAGTCGCGAATCCAGGTCGGCGAAGGAACTCAGCGAGGAGTGCGACGTCGCACTCTCGACCATCTATCGCCGAGTCGAGGACATGCTCGCCAGCGACCTCCTCGTCGAGCGGACACGGATCGAGCAGGATGGGAGCCACCACAGCGTCTACGAGGCGAACGTCGACCACCTCGACGTGGAGATCGACGACGGCACCATCGACGTCAAGGTCCATGTGCGCGAGGACGCCGCCCAGCGGTTCTCGCGCATCTGGAGCGACATCCGGGAGAGCTGATTCAACCATGCACATCGAACTCGTCATCGCGAAACTCGTCACCGTCGGACTCGGCCTGTTGATAGCGTACAAGGCCTACGAGGGGTATCGAACGCACGGCAGCGAGCCGATGCGCTACGTCGCCATCGGGTTCCTGTTCATCAGCATCGGTTCCGTCATCGAGGGCATCCTGTTCGACGTCATGGGCCTATCGATATATCTCTCGGGCACGATCCAGACGGCGATCGTCGCCATCGGGATGCTCGTCGTCCTCTACTCGCTGTACGGTCGGATGCCACAGCAGTCGAACGACGGGGAGACGACATGACCGGCCACTGGGAACTCGCGTTGATCGGTGTTCGCGTCCTCCTCCTCCTCGTGGGACTCGCGACGACCGCGATCAGTCTCCGCGCCTACCGGCGAGAACGAACGCGATACCTCCGCGACGCGACACTCGGCTTCGGATTCGTCACACTCGGTGTGCTCGTCGAGGGATTCCTCTACCAGTTCACTGGACTGACGCTCACACAGGTTCACGTCGCCGAATCCGTCGCGCTCGTGTTCGGACTCGGCCTCCTGCTCCGTTCGTTCCTCGACTGACCCGATCCGCGGCGGCTACCTGCTCTCGCGCTGCTCGACCTTGTTCAGTTCGATGAGCAGTCGGAAGATGGCCTTGACGAGGTTCGCGTCGACGTCGTACTGTTCGGCGTTCACGCCGGCGCGGTCCATGACGCGTTGCTCCTGTTCCTCGTCGGTCGTCGGCAGGTCCTTCTCGTCTTTGACCTGCGCGATGGTGTCGGCGACGTACGTGCGGCGCGCGATGAGTTCGACGAGGTCGTGGTCGATGCCCCGTATCTCGTCGCGGAGCTCGTCGAGACTCATCTCGTCGGGCGTGGCGGTGTCGTCGACTGGCTTCGATTCGTCGCGGTCGGTGTGGCTGGTGTCTCGTGTCATAGGATGCGTGCGCCGTCGCTGCGGGTCGTGGTGGTCCAGACGTCGCCGTCGCGTTCACGCCACCGGGCCTCCACGCGGTCGCGGTCGTCGGCGTCGTCCTCGGGGTCGAAGACGGCGACGTAGCTCGGGCCGGTCCCGGAGAGGCTGGCGCCGGTCGCGTCCGGGAGCGCGTCGACGATGGGAGCGGGGTCGAAGTCGAGGGCGGCGGTGAACGCGAGGCCGTTGACGGTCATGGCGCGCCCGTACTCGCCTGCTGCGGCGAGTTCGTCGACGAGGCCCGCCATGGGGGCGACGTGCTCGCAGCGCGAGACGTCCGCGTCGGCGCTGTACGCGCGCTCCGGTGGCGTCCAGACGAGGACCGACCAGTCGACGTCGTCGTGCGCGAGGAGTTCGTCCGCGGTGTTGTCCGTGCGCGTGAGGCCGCCGAGCATGCTCGCGCTCGCGTCGTCGAACGCGCCGGTGACGGTGACGCCGGCGTCGCGGGCGGCCTGCACGCCGAGTCGACAGGCGTCGAGCGGGTCCGGGTCGGCGTCGAGCGCGCTCGCGGTCGCGAGCACGGTCGCGTTCGCGGCGGCGCTCGAGGACTTCAGGCCGGCCGCCATCGGCACGTCGCTCTCCGTGTGGACCTCGCCGCCGACCGTGGCGGGGTCGACCTCCGCGTCGCCGCCCCAGCGGTCGACTGCGAGTTCGACGCAGCGTTCGACGAGCGCGGTGTCCGCGTCGGGTGCGTCCGCGACCGTGCCCGTCACCGACGCGTCGCCGTCCGCGTCGGCGTCGAGCGTGACCGTCGCGGTGGTGTCGGCGTCGATGGCGAACGCGGACCCGACCCCGGTCGCGAGCGCGTTCAGGACGGTTCCCGCCGCCGGTGCCGTGGCACGACCCTGCATACCCGACTCGAATCCGAGGACGTACTTGGGGGTTGTGGTGCGTGCGATACCCGCCTCCACTTCGGGCGTCTCGACGGGCGACGCGCCGGTGGGCATCCGGCGCTCGCGAGGCGACCGATTCATCCCGCTGGCCGCTCGACGGTTCGGTATGCGCGTCACCTTCCTCGGGACGGGGAGCGCGATGCCGCTCGCCGACCGACACCAGACCGGGTTGCTCGTCGACGAGGCCGGCCGGTATCTCCTCGTCGACTGCGGCGCGGGCGTCCTGCATCGACTCGAGGAGACCGGCGTCGGCGCCGAGAACGTGTCGACGGTCCTCCTCACGCACCACCACCTCGACCACGTCTCGGACCTCATGCCGCTCCTGAAGGCGCGGTGGCTCGCCGGCGAGGAGCACCTGGAGGTCGTCGGACCACGGGGGACGAAGGCGCTCGTCGACGGCCTGCTGGACGTCCACGACTACCTCGAGGGTCGCGTCGACCTCTCGGTCCGCGAGGTCGGCGAGCAGTCCTTCGAGGTCGCGGGGTTCGACGTCGAGGCGCACCGCACCGAGCACTCCAAGGAGTGCCTCGCGTACCGGTTCGACGACCGGTTCGCGTTCTCCGGGGACGGCGAGGCGACCGACGCACTCGCGTCGTTCGCGGACGAGGTCGCGGTGTTCGCGCACGACTGCTCGTTCCCCGACAGCGTCGACGTCGACAACCACCCGACGCCGAGCCAGCTCGGCGAGGCGCTTGCCGGCCACGAGTACGGGCGCGTCTACCTCACGCACCTCTACCCGCACACCGAGGACGAACACGAGGAGATGCTCGCGTCGATCGGTCGCGGGTACGACGGTGACGTCAGGTTCGCCGAGGACTTGCTCTCGGTCACCATCGACTGACGCGACCCGCCT
The DNA here is from genome assembly GCF_020567525.1 of Halorubellus salinus. Classification (GTDB taxonomy): domain Archaea; phylum Halobacteriota; class Halobacteria; order Halobacteriales; family Natrialbaceae; genus Halorubellus; species Halorubellus salinus. Next base: position 227,691 of record NZ_JAJCVI010000006.1, on the reverse strand, counting down.
CGAAAGCGACCGAGCCTCTCCGCTGGGTGTTCTCCGCTGGGTGTACTCCGCCGCGTTCGCCTCCAGCGACCGCCGTGCGGTGCGGTCGGAACTCGCCACCGACTTGGAACGACCGGCGGGTTGTCCTGCGTTTCTCGACGTCGGTACGAACAGGTTTATCTACGGCTGTCTGTTAGTAGGCGAGTAACAACACAACTGTCGTATGTTCAGTACACACAGTACACTCGACGTCGGAGGTCGGTCCACGTGAGCGCCATGGACCGCCTCGCGGATGGTATCGCAGGGCACACGAAGGTCATCATCGTCGCACTCCTGCTCGTCACTGCCGGCCTCGGCTCGCAGGCCGGTGCCGTCGAATCCGACTCCGGACTCGACCAGTTCAACAGCGAGAGCGACGCCGCGAACGCCTCCGAGTACATCACCGAGACGTTCGTCGCGGACAACACCAGTACCACGAGCGTCCAGGTGATCGTCCGGAGCGACTCGAAGAACGGGAACGTCCTCTCGAAGGAATCGCTGTTGTCGTCGCTCAGATACCAGCAGGAACTCCGGTCGAACGAGACGATAAACGCGACGCTCGCCGGCGACCAGGGCCTGTTCGGCGTCTCGAACCTCGTCGCCATCACCGCCATCCAGCAGGAGAAAGCGAGCGAACTCCAGGCTCGCGGCGCGGAACTGCAGGCGCGGTCCGAATCGCTCAACGAGAGTCGCGCCGAACTCGAAGCCCGCGGCCAGGAGCTGAACGAGACCGGACAGCTCCTGAAGGGCGCGCTCGACGCGCTCCGCGCGAACCCGAACGCGAGCGTCCGCACGCAGTTCGAGCAGGTGCAGGCGAACAGTAGCGTCGACCTCGACGAGGAGGACTACGCGACGTTCGAGCGCGCCGCGACCGCGGTCCGCGAGAACGTCTCCACCATCCGGCCCACGGTCGAAGCCGGCACCCAGCGCGTGCTCGGCGACGAGTTCCGCGCGCTCGAGGAACGCAAGACCGCGCTCAACCGCACCGGCGGCCTCCTGAAGGACGCGCTCGACACCATCCGCGAGGACTCCTCGGCCGACATCCGGACGCAGTTCGAGGAGGTGCAGGCCGAGAGCAGCGTCGACCTCGGCGAAGACGACTACGCCATCTTCGAGGACGCCGCCGAGAAGCTCCGGACGGCGACCAGCCGCGAGGAGGCCGAGGCGGCGTACCGACAGGGGACGAAGGGCGTGCTCGAGGACGAGAGCGAGGCGCTCGCCGACCGCGCGACCGCGCTGAACGAGACCGCGCCGCTCGTCGGCCAGGCGCTCTCGACGATCGCACAGGACCCCGACGCGAACGCTCGCACGCAGTTCGAGCAGGTCCAAGCGAACAGTAGCGTCGAACTCGACGACGACGACTTCGCCGAGTTCAACACCTCCGTCGCCGAGGTCCGCGAGATCCAGGCGGACATCGAAGCGAGCTACCTCGCGGGCACCCAGGGCGTCATCGCCGAGGAATCCGAGGCACTCCAGGAGCGCGCCGAGGAACTGCAAGCCGACGGTGAGGAACTCCAGGAAGCGTTCGAGGCGTTCCAGGACCGCCGGCAGGCGCTCCAGGAAGGCGGCACGCCGTCGCTCTCCGCGCAGATAGACCAGCTCGAGTCGATGAACGCCACCCAGGTCGAGGACACCGCCGAGGTCGTCCTCAGCGAAGGGGACGGCCCGCTCGCCGGGCAGGCGCTCCAGTTGATGCCCCAGGACTTCGAGCCGGGGTCGACGAGCGCGAACGCACGGATGCTCATCGGCGTCCTCGAGACGTCCTCCAGTAGCGCCGCGTCGAACGCCCAGACCGTCAGCGAGACCGTGACGCAGGTCCAGCTCGAGATGCAGGACGTCGCGCAAGCCGGTTCGACCGGGAGCGACGACGAGGAGTACATCGTCTTCGGGTTCGGCGTCATCTCCCAGGAGATCAACCAGTCGCTCACGGACTCCGTGAACATCGTCGCGCCGATGGCGCTGCTGTTCGTGCTGTTGACGCTCATGGTCGCGTACCGCGACTTCCTCGACATCGTCCTCGGCCTGTTCGGCATCATCGCCGTTCTCCTGTGGACGTTCGGGTTCATGGGCATCACCGGCGTGTCGTTCAACCAGATCATGATCGCGGTCCCGGTGCTGCTGATCGGGTTGAGTATCGACTACGCGATACACATCTTCATGCGGCACCGCGAGGCGCGGACCGACGAGAACACCGTCGACGACGTCCGCGGGTCGATGGGTGTCGCGCTCGGCGGCGTCGGCCTCGCGCTCACGTGGGTGACGGCGACGACCGTCATCGGGTTCCTCTCGAACCTCACGAGCCCGCTCCCGCCCATCCAGGACTTCGGTATCGTGTCCTCGGTCGGTATCCTCGCGGCGCTCGCGGTGTTCGGCGCGCTCATCCCGGCACTGAAGATCGAGGCCGACGGGTTCCTCGAGAACCGCTTCGGGCTCGACCGCACGAAGCGCGCGTTCGGGACCGGCGGCGGCCGGTTCTCGCAGGCGCTCTCCGTCGGCGGAACGGCCGCACGGAAGGCACCCGCGATCGTCATCGCGGTCGCGGTCGTCATCTCCATCGCTGGCGGCGTCGGCGCGACCCAGGTCAGTACCGAGTTCAGTCAGGAGAGCTTCATCGCGGACGAACCCGCCGACTGGCTGTACGAGCTCCCCGAGCCGTTCAAGCCCGGCGAGTACTCCGCGAAGGCGAACCTCGACTACGTGAACGAGAACTTCCAGCGCGAGGACTCGCAAGCACAGATCCTCGTCAGGGCGAACGACTCCGCGTCACTCGACACCGCGGAGACGTTCGCGCGCCTGAACCAGACCGAGACCGGGCTCTCGGAGATGGACACCGCGTTCACGGGGAGTAGCGGCGACGTCGCGACGCGGTCCGTGCTGTCGGTGATGCGGTCGACCGCGGCGACGAACGCGTCGTTCAACGAGACGTTCCAGGCGGCGGACACCGACGGTGACGGCACGCCCGACGAGAACGTCACGGGCGTGCTCTCCGCGCTGTTCCGCGTGAACGAGGAGGAGGCCGGCGAGTACGTGCATCGCGTCGAGACCGACGACGGCTACCGCTACGAGTCGATGCGGCTCGTCGTCCCCATCGAAGGCGGCGCGGATACCGGCGACGTCACCACGCAACTCCGGGACGTCGCGACCATCGTGAACGGCGACGGGACGCGCGCGACCGCGACCGGCAGTCCGGTCGTGAACGAGATCGTGCAGCGCGAACTCCTCGACACCGTCATCCAGAGCCTCGTCATCACGCTCATCGCGGTGTTCGCGTTCCTCATGATCGCGTACCGCGTGCAGGAGGGGTCGGCGATGCTCGGCGCGTTCACGCTCCTCCCGGTCGCACTCAGCGTGTCGTGGATCCTCGGGACGATGTACGCCATCGGGATGCCGTTCAACGTCCTGACGGGGATGATCACGAGCCTCACGGTCGGTCTCGGCGTCGCGTACTCCATCCACATCAGCGAGCGGTTCAACCTCGAACTGGAACGCACGGGGAACGTCTGGACGGCGATGGACCGCACCATCACCGGCACGGGCGGTGCGCTGCTGGGGTCCGCGGCGACGACCGTCGGCGGGTTCGGGACGCTCGCGTTCGCCATCTTCCCGGCGCTCCAGCAGTTCGGCGTCATCACGGGGATGACGATCATCTACGCGTTCCTCGCGAGCGTGCTCGTCCTCCCGAGCCTGCTCGTGGTGTGGGTGAAGTACTTCGGGCCGGACGCGGACTTCTCCGCGGAGCCGGCCGCGAAGGAGGTCCCGGTCGGAGGTGACGACTGAATGCAGGAGGGCGACGCCATCGAGTCACTGGAACGCCTCGGGCTCACGTCGTACGAGGCGAAGGTGTTCATCGCGCTCCAGAAGCTCGGGTCGGGGACGGCGCGCGAGGTGTCTCGCGTCGCGGACGTCCCGCGATCGCAGGTCTACAGCGTCACGGAGGGCCTGGAGGACCGTGGACTCGTCGAGGTCCAGCAGTCAAGCCCGATGCAGTACCGGCCGGTGCGTATCGAGGAGGCGCGGAAGACGCTCCGGGAGCGCTTCGAGACGGAGTCCGACCGCGCGTTCGGGTACGTCGAGAGCGTGCGGAACGAACGCGGCGGGGAGCGCGAGGAACAGGAGGCGATCTGGACGCTATCCGGCCGAGGTCACGTCGCGGAACGCGCAGCGGAACTCGTCCGGAACGCGGAGGAGAGCGTCGTGTTCGCCGCGCGAACGCCCGACCTCGTGACCGACGACATCGCGGCGGCGCTCCGCGAGGCCGCGACCGGGGGCGTCACCGTTCGCGTGGTGAGCGTGAACCCGGACGTCCGCGAGCTGTTCGAGTCGGATGCGAGCATCGCGACGATGGACACGGCCGAACCCGCCGTCGACGACGAACGAACCGGTCGCGCGGTGCTCGCGGACGGGAACGTCGTCCTGATGAGCGTCCTCGGGGACTGCGGTGACATCCCGGAACTCAACACGGAGACGGCGTTCTGGACGGCGCGCACGAACTTCGCGACCGTCCTCCACGAACTCGCGATGAACTCCATCTCGCCGCGCGAGATCGCCTGACGCCGAGGCGAGACGGCGGCGACGAGGCGTCTCGGTGCGGTATCCTTCCGTCGGAACGCACGGCGACCAGGAGCGCGAACACTGAACGGCTAGCTGGTCGGCGAGCGTCGATGGGTGAAAGAGAACGGACCCGGTGAGGGCACCGGCTCCGTGGTGTGGGGAGAGTGAGTGGGGGAGGGAGGGCGTTCGATTTCGGGGACCGTCGTCGACCGCTATGGCTGCGACGACGACGGGCGTGATGGCATGGGTGGGGGGTGGAGTCGGCGACGTCGTGGCACGGAACGTCGCTCTCTGGTCACTGTCTCGCTGCGTCTGACCGCAACAGTACGTATCGGCTGGTGGTAATTGAGTCGCGTCCCAAACCGACTAGGGTCGACGGTGGAGGGTCGAGGTTCGGCGGGGCCCCAGTCCGGCGAGCGCCCGTCACTCCAGCCGGTAGCGGAGGAGTGCGGCGATGCCGCCGAGGTTCCGGAGCTGTTGACCGGGCGGGAACTCGCTGGAGAACACGGTCACCTCGCCGCCCTGGCGTTCGACGCTCGTCACGACGTCGTCGACGTCGATACTCCAGTCGCCGTCGGGGCCGCGTTCCTCGCGGAGCTTCTCGTCGAGCACGAGTAACTGTTCGACGGCGCCGTACTCCGCGGCCTCCGCGACCGCCTCCGGCCCGTACGACGCCTCGTGACCCTGCCCGATGCGTTCGGTGAGCTCGTCGATGTACTCCGCCTCCTTCGCGATGCGCGTCTGCTGTTGGACGTCCTCGACCGCGCCGCGCTTGAGGACCTCGTGGACGCCCCGGTCGCCGACGCCCGCGGTATCGACCATCGTCACCAACTCGGCGACCTCGGGATAGTTCTCCTCGATGTGCTTCAGCGCGTCCTGCTTCGTGAACCCCGGGCCGGCGAGCACGATGGCGTCCACGTCCATCCGCGCGAGCGCCGCGCCGAGCTCGCCGAACAGCTCGCCGCGACCGCGCGCGTACTCGCCCTTCCCGGTCGTCCCCGTGAACCGCCCGCGCTCCTCGGTCCCGTACTGCGCGACCGTGTGGATGTACGCCTCGCCCTCCTCGACGGTCGCGATGGCGACGTCCGGGTTCTCCGCCGCTTCCTCGGCCTCCTCGATGCGGTCGAGCTGGTCGGGCTTCCAGTGCTTCTCGACCTCCAGCTCGTCGTGGTCCTCGACGTTCAGCGTGTGATGGAACCCGAGCTGGTCCTCGCGCGAGCAGTCCTCGATGACGCCCGACACCCGGAGGCGGTTCGAGAACTTGTGGAACTCGACCTCCTCGACGCCGAGCGTCACGAACATGTGCTCGCGCTCCCCGCCCGTATCGCGGAGGTCTTCGTCGTTCCGCTGGATGCGTCGCGTCGTATCGCCCGCGACGAGGTCCCCGGGTTCGAGGACGTACTGGAGGTGCCAGAGGTCGTCGAGGGTCTCCGGGACGAGCGTGATGCGCTCCCGGTCGCCCTCGACGCGATAGCGGTCCTTGATCTGCATACCCCGGACTTGCCCCGGGCCCGGTAAGTGTCCTGCTATCGCGCGGGCTCCCCGACGCACGGCTTGCTCGCGTCGCGGACGGGACGTTCTCACGAGCGGTCGCGGGCAGGACGTTTCATGAGGGTCGGCGTCGTTGCCATGCGTATGTACGAGCGAATCCTCGTGCCGACCGACGGGAGCGTCGGGTCGGCCCACGTCGCCCTGCAAGCGATCGACCTCGCGGAGACGTACGGTGCGACGATCCACGTCCTCCACGTCGTCGACGAGAGCGTGCGCACGTTCGTCGCCGGTTTCGGTGACGAGTCCGAGCTCGACGACCGCGGGAAGGCGGCGGTCGAGCGCGTCGCGGCGATGGCGCGAGCGCACGACGTCGACGTCGTGACGGCCATCGAGGACGGCGACCCCGCACGGCGTATCGTCGACTACGCCGACGAGATCGACGCGGACGTCATCGTCTCGGGGACGCACGGCCGTTCCGGCGTCGAACGACGCCTCATCGGGAGCGTCGCCGAACGACTGGTGCGTCGCGCTCGCTGTCCCGTGATGACCGTCCGGCTCCCGGAGACGGACGTCACCGTCGAGGACGACGAGGCGGCGATGGACATCGCTCGCGACGCGCTCGCGGACGCGGGAATCGACGCGACCGTGACGGAGGTCGAGCGACAGGTGAGCGTGTGGGTCGTCGACGCCGAGAGCAACGACGAGTCCTATCTCGTGTACGTCGACCCGGTGACCCAGCGGACGAGCATCATCTCGTGACCTGAACGCGGCTGTCGGAGGTCGCTATCGTCGGCGCGCCCTGCGGTACCCCATCCCGCTGAGTCGGGCGGCGACGGCGCTCGCGTACCCGGCGCCGAGTGCGGCGAGCAACCCGAAGACGCCCGTCGAGGTGAGGACGCGGGCGTAGGCGGCGAGCGCGAGCACGGCGATACTGAAGGCAGCGGTCCACGCGTAGAGGTACGCGGCGTGCGCGAGGACGTCGCGGAACGTCCACGGGGCGAGTGCGCGCCGGAGGCTGCCGGTGGCGGCGAGCTCGCAGAGTGCGGCGGGGTAGACGTAGACGAACGCGAGCGCGAGCAGGAACGAGACGGTGCCGCCGGCGAGCAACGCGAACCCGCCGGGGCCCTGGACGCCCTCGGGGGCGACGCCGCCGAGGCCGAGGACGGTGACGTAGAGGAGCGCGAAGGGCGCGCCGAGGTAGGGGACGGTCACGAGCGCGACCCGGCTACCGGCCGCGAGGAGGCCGCGAACGCTCCCGAAGGCGGGGAGTTCGTTCGCGTTGCCGGGGACGCGGACGAGCGCGCCGTCGCCGCTCGCCAGGTCCGCGCCGACGGTGCCGGCGAGCACGCGCCCGACGTACCCGAGCCACGCGACGCCCGCCGCGACCGCGAGCGCGAGGAACCCGAGCGCCGCAACGCTCGGGTAGACCGCGACCGCGTACCGGCCGGCGAGCGCCACCGCGAGCGCGAGCACGGTCAGGACCGCGATGCCGTCCCGCGACGCCGCACCGCGCGTCGGGTACCGGAGCGCGCCCACGAACGTGTCGGTGTCCTCGCTCATCCCTGTCTCGTCCAGTCCATCGATATCAGTCCTTGATGCGGCTCCCGCCCGGCGGCAGGAAGTGCTGGATGCGGTCCGGGCTCGCGACCTTCCGCACGAACGACGTGTCCGCGAACCGCTCGCGGAACTCCCGGTAGACGCGTTTGGCGACGTCGCCCTGCGCGAACTTCCCCGGTTCGACCTCCATCATCGTCTCCGTCCGCTCGGCGGTCGCCGCCGGCGGCCCACCGACGACGCGCGTGGAGGGCTCGCACTGGATGCCGACCGCACACCCCACCGGCGTATCCCGGAAGTACGTCCGGTCGCCGCGGACCGCGAACCCGCCCTTCTCGAGGTACTCGCCGGACTCCGGGGTCTTCGACACCTGGTCGCTGTCGACCATGTAGACGTCGCCCGCGTACACGCCGTCCTTCCACACCGACGAGTACGTCACCGCGAACTGCGCCGCCTGCTCCAGGGTCTCGTCGCTGAAGTCGACGTCCTTCGCGGACTCGCTCGGGTCCGTCGCCTTCAACACGGTGACGGGGCCGCCGTGGGCCTGCGAGTGCAACACCTTGTCGCCGCGCTCGACGTACTTCTTCACGAGCTCCTCGTTCTGGTCCGCCGACCGCCCGCCGATGACGAGGTAGCCGTCGGTCGTGTGGAACCACCGGAAGCGCTCGTACCACTGCTCCTGCTGGCGCACGGGGATCGACGGGTCCGCGAGCCAGTCGTGGTCGACGTCCTCGTCGTCGTCGCCGTCGCCATCGTCGTCGTCGCCGCCTTCGGCCTGCCGACGCTCGTACTCGCGTTTCCGTGCCTTCGCGTCCTCCAGGTCCTCGCGCGTGTCCTCGATGGCGGCGAGCGCGCCCTCCTTCTTCCCCTCGACGCGCTTGGCCTCCTGGTAGAGGCGGTCGGCGTTGTGCTCGACGCCCTCGCGAACCTGCACCGTCACGTCCCGGCCGTCCAGCGACAACGTCACCGTGCCCTCGCTCCCATCGAGTCCGACGACCGCCTCGGCGGCGTCGATACCCTGCTCGGCGCCCTCCCGGAACTTCGCCTCGATGTCGTCCCACGGCACGTCGTCCTCGCGCGCCGCGCGGATGGTGCCGAGGACGTCGTCGACGAGCCCGTAGTTCGCGTACAGCGACTCCGCGCGCTCGCGGTACGCTTCGGCGTCCTGCTCGAACCCCTCGATGGCGCCCTCCTGTTGCTCGATGATGCGTTCGTACTTCGCTATCTCCTCGTCGAAGTCCGGCGAGTCGTCCCCGGGCGCCTCGTCGCTGCCCGCGTCGTCCTGGCTGCGGTCGAACTCGTAGAAGTACTGGTCGACCGCCGCGTTGAACGTGTCGAACGCCTCCGGGACGTACTCGTCGCGCTCCTCGAGCGGGAACGGTGTCACGTCCACGACCCGGGGCTCGTCCTCGTCGGTCCGGTACAGGCGCGGGTCGACGTCCGCGGACGCGACGTCCTCGCGGAGCCGGTCGAGCGCGTCGAACACGCGCCGGTAGTCCTCCTCGTCCGCGTCCGCGATGTCCTTCGCCTTCTCGACGCCCGCGCGACTACAGATCTCCTCCGCCCACAACCCACCGAGGTTGAGCTGGGTCGCCAACGTCCTGACGACGTCCGTGTCGGAGTCGTTCATCTTCGCGACGAACGGCTCCCACTCGATGGCGAGCGGGTTGATGCGCGAATCCGGGAACTCGTAGGTCGACCCGGGCGCGACCGTCCGCGACTTCAACCGGACGGTGTCCAGGCAGTCGACGACCTCGTACGTCTCGTCGCACACCGCGACGTTCCCCTGCCCGAACAGCTCCACGACGATGATGGTGTCCTGGTCCTCGCGTTCGAACCGGAACTCGAGGATGCGGTCGAACTCGAACTGCTCGACGCCCGCGAAGTCAGCGCCCGACAGGCGGTTGCGGAGCATCATCGCGAAGTTCGGCGGTCGCCCCGGGGCGTCGGGCACGTGCTCGGGGTCGGCGACGTGCGCGCGCTTGACGTCACCGACCTCGAGGATGAGTTCGACCCGGCCGCGGTCGAAGTCCCGCATCTTCAACCGCAGCAGATCGTCGCCGTAGAGGTAGGCCTTGTCGACCTTCGCGCCCTCGTACGCTCCGAACTCGGAGACGACGGCGGCGAGGTCGACCGAAGAGAGTTCGCGTTTCGCGTCCATACCGCCGCGTACCGGTGGCTCGCGGAAAGACGTTCCGTTGTCCGGTCTGGGACGCGGGCAACTCGGTCCCGGTTACCGGTCCCGATCCGGGACGGATGGCCGTCCGACGTCGTGGCCCTCGTCGTCGTGGCCCTCGTCGTCGTGGTGCTGCCCCTCGACGTCGCGAGCCCCGTCCAGGTCGCTCCGGTCCGTGCTCGCGTCGTCTTCGGTGCGCTCCTCGTCGTCTGCCGGGATGAGGTCGGCGAACTCGCGGTCGTAGGCTGGTTTCGAGAGGTACGCCTCGATCCGTTCACGGTCCTCCGCAGTCAACCCTGTCCGAGTCATCATCTCGAAGGAAGGACGGGGACGGAATGAAACCGTGGCTTAACCCGAACCGTCACACGTCGACGACTTCGTTCGAATCGCGAGCAGTGGTCATCGATCGTACAGGTCCGCCGCGACGAACGCGGGTCTGCTCCCTACAGGCGCTTGGAGACGTACGGGCCGTCCTGGTGATAGCCGAGTTTCTCGCGGTAGTACTCGCGGACGCCGATGCCCGAGATGACCGAGAGCTTGTCGAACCCGGCGTCGCGAGCGCGGTCCTCGGCTTCCGCGAGGAGCTGCCGGCCGTACCCGCGGTGCTGGACGTCCGCGTCGTCGCCGTCCTGGCCGACGCCGACCTGGTTCCCGTACACGTGGAGTTCGCGGACGATAGCCGCGTTCTGGAGTTCGCGACGCACCGGGTCGTTCGGGTACCGGAGCCGGCAGAACCCGACGAGGAGGTCCTGCTCGAAGTCCTCAAAGCTGATGAACTGCTCCGTGCCGCCCGCCGCCTGGTACTCGATGGTGTCCAGTTCGACGGTCTCGGGGTCCTCGTCGTTCATCCCGACCTCGCGACAGCGGATGCACTCGCACTCCCAGCCGTGTTCGTCCATGCGCTCCCACGCGAGCTGGCGGAGGTTCGACTTCCAGACGCCCGCGTCGATGAAGTCCGCCGGGATGTCCCGCTGCACGCGCTGGAGCCTGGTGTAGCGCGGAATCCGGGACATGATCTCGGCAACGAGCTCGGCGGCGTCCTCGTTCGTCAGCGGGTCGTAGTCGCCGCGACGCCACTGGTCGTAGATGCGCGTCCCGCGCACCACGAGCGTCGGATAGATCTTGAGGTAGTCCGGCTTGTACTGCTCTTGCTCGAAGATCCGCCGGAAGTCCTCGAGGCACATCTCCTGGCTCATCCCGGGCTGGCCCGGCATCATGTGGAACCCGACCTTGAAGCCGGAATCGCGGAGCCGGCGGTTCGCGTCGATGCTCGCCTGGACGCCGTGCCCGCGGTGCATCTCGCGGTTGATGCGCTCGAACGTCGTCTGCACGCCCACCTCGACCTTCGTCCCGCCGAGGTCGAGCATGCGGTCTATCTGCTCGGGGTCGCACCAGTCCGGCTTCGTCTCGAACGTCGTCCCGATACACCGCACGTCCGCGGTCTCGTTCTCGGCGATGACGTCCTCGAGGTACGAAAAGTCGGGGTCGTCCTCGGCGAAACTCACGCCCTCGGCGGGGTTCGGTTCCGCGTCCGCGTCGAAGTCGTTCATCGCCTCCAGCGCGCGCTTGACGAACCACTCCTGGTAGTCGTGGCTGCGCGCGGTCATCGTCCCACCCATGAGGATGAGTTCGACCTTGTCCACGGGATGCCCGATCTCGCGGAGCTGGTTCAGGCGGAGCGTCACCTGCCCGTAGGGGTCGTAGTCGTTCTGCTCGCCCCTGGCGGCGGCGGGCTCGTGGCCCGTGTAGGACTGCGACGACGAGAACTCGCTCGCCGGCCCGCCCGGACAGTACAGGCACTTCCCGTGCGGACACATGTGCGGGCTCGTCATTATCGCGACCGGCGACACGCCCGAGGCGGTCCGGACGGGTTTCCGCATGAGGACGCCCTCGAGTTCCTCGCGGCGCTCCTGGGGCGCGTGGTCGAGGATCTCGGAGTTCTTCGGGACCTTCGGCGCGGAGTGCTCCGAGCACGCCGCCAGTTTCGCGGACTCGACGTCGTCGCGTTCCAGTTCACCGGCGAGGATGCGGTCGACGAGGTCCTCGCAGACGGCTCTGAACGCTTCGGTCTCGGTCGGGTCCGACGCTTCGCTCATCGCCACAACGTCGTGGGGAGACGCGGTTAAGCGTGTCGTTGGCGCGCGCGGACCGGTCGTCGTCGGCAGTGAACTCGGTTGCGTAACGCGGGGATTCCAGTATTGGTTTAGTGCGGCGTCGAGTAGGGCGGGTATGCGCACGACGGTCAGGGACGTCCTCTCGAAGGCGGGCGACGAGCCGATAACGATGCTGACGGCGTACGACGCCGTGACCGCGGAGATCGTCGACGAACAGGGCGTCGACGTCATCCTCGTCGGGGATAGCGTCGGGAACACGAGTCACGGTCACGAGACGACGCTACCGGTGACCGTGGACCAGATGGCGGACCACACCGCGGCGGTCGCTCGTGGCGCCGAGGAGGCGCTCGTCGTCGCGGACATGCCGTTCCTCTCGTACGGGCACGACGACAAGGAGAGCATCGAGAACGCGGGCCGGATGCTGAAGGAGGCTGGCGCGCACGCGGTGAAACTCGAATCCGGGCCGCACACCGTCGAGTTGACGGAGAAGCTCAGTCACCTCGGCATCCCCGTGATGGCCCATCTCGGGTTGACGCCGCAGTCCGTGAACCAGCAGGGGTACGCGCTCCAGGGGACCAGCGAGGAGGCCGCCGACCGGATGCTCGAACTCGCGGAGCGCCACGAGGACGCGGGCGCGTTCTCGCTCGTCCTCGAACGCGTGCCGGCGCCGCTCGCGGCCCGCATCACGGACGCGCTCGACATCCCGACCATCGGTATCGGCGCCGGGGCCGAGTGCGACGGGCAGGTGCTCGTGGTCGACGACGCGGTCGGGTTGAGCGACTGGACGCCGTCGTTCGTGAAGGAGTTCGGGAACGTTCGCGAGGCGATGGGTGACGCCATCGAGGCGTACACCGAGGCGGTCGAGTCCGGCGAGTTCCCCGGCGCGGAGCACAGCGAGGGCGTCGAGGAACTGGACGAACTGTACTGAGCGGTCGCCGGGGCTGCCGGCGGCGTGGCGCTGTTGGCGGCGCGGCGCTGTTACTCGTTCTGGTCGATGCGCTCGCAGAAGTCCGCGAGCGCGGCGTTGAAGCCGCCCGGGCGTTCGAGCATCGCGAGGTGCGCGGCGTCCTCGACGACGGCGACGTCGCAGTCGTCGAGTTCGGCGGCGAGGTAGTCGTGGTACCGCGGGGGCGTGAGCACGTCGTGTTCGCCGACGATGGCGCGCCCCGGCGTCGTTATGTCGCCGAGTTCGTCGCGGACGTCGAACGTGTGCGAGGTGAGGAAGTCGCGTTCGACGATGCGTTGCCCGCACTGGAGCATCGCGGTCTTCGAGACGTCGAGGAGCTCGGGTTCGGGGTCGGCGAAGAGCCGGCCGGGGTCGTGGAGCCAGTCGACGGCGCGCTCGAAGTCGTCCGCGAGCCAGTCGCGGAGGTCGCTGAGGACGGCGAGTTTCGCGCCGGTGCCGGCGTAGACGGCGCCGTCGACGGCGAGGTCGTCGCCGCGTTCGAGGAGGCAGTGGAGGACGACGGCGCCACCGAGCGAGTTCCCGCAGAGGACGCGTGCGTCGGTGGCGTCGGCGACGGCGACGACGTCGTCGGCGTACGCGGCGAGCGTCTCGTAGCCGGCGTCGGCGTCGACGTCGTCGCTCTCGCCGTGACCGGCGAGGTCGAGCGCGACGACCGGGCGTTCGTCGCCGAGGCGAGCCTGGGACTTCCAGACGGCGTGCGTGCCGCCGCTCCCGTGTACGCAGAGGACGGGGGCGCCGTCGCCGCCGCGGTCGAAGACCTCGTACGCTGTCTCGCGGCCCTGATGGGAGACGGTCTGCATACTCGAAATTACTCGGGGTGGTCGCTTAAACCCCGTCGCCGCGTCGCTCGTCGTGGTGGCCGCTGCTGGAGACGACGGTCGTGGGGCATCGTCGTGGTGTCCATCTGTTGCTCTCTGGTCCGTACGTGGTCGTGCCTGGCGTATCCGGCTCGTGCTCGGTGCGTTCTCGGTCCGTCATCGTCGTGTGAACCGCGAATCAACCGGTTTCGATACACCTCGACGCCTTCGTGCGTTTCGTAGGAGAAAGGTTTATATTCTATGAACACTAACTCGTAGTTAGGATGAACATACAGCAGTTCACGGAACACGACGGTCGGTTCGCCCGTCAGTACGTCTACGACGACGCGGTCGTCGTCGCCGCCGACCTCGACGTCACCGACGCCGACGTCGACGTCCTCGGCGACACCGTCATCGTCGTCAGGCCCGACGGCGAACAGTTCGAACTCTCGGTCCCCTCGACGCCGACGCGCGCCTTTATCCGGAACGGCATCCTCACCATCGAGATGGAGGCTCACGCATGAAACTCACCGTCAAACCCCTCAAGCAGAAGGACGCCGGGCGCGGGCTCGCCGCCATCGACCGCGCGTCGATGAGCGAACTCGACCTCGAGAACGGCGACTACATCCTCATCACCGGAAACGGTGAGGGGAAAGCCGTCGCGCGCGTCTGGCCCGGCTACCCCGAGGACCAGGGCCAGGGCGTCGTCCGCATCGACGGACGCCTCCGCCAGGAGGCCGACGTCGGCATCGACGACCGCGTCGAGGTCGAGAAGGCGGACGTCAAACCCGCAAAGAGCGTCACGGTCGCGCTCCCGCAGAACCTCCGCATCCGCGGGAACATCGGGCCGCTCGTGCGCGACAAGCTCAGCGGGCAGGCCGTGACGAGCGGACAGACCATCCCGTTCTCGCTCTCGTTCGGCCCGATGGCGGGGAGCGGGCAGAGCGTCCCGTTGAAGGTCGCGAGCACCGACCCCGACGGCACCGTCGTCATCACGGACTCGACGGACGTCCAGATCAGCGAGAAGCCCGCCGAGCAGATCAAGGGCGCCGAGGGCGCCGGGAGCGGCGGCGCCGAGGGCGTCCCGAACGTGACCTACGAGGACATCGGTGGACTCGACGAGGAGCTCGACCAGGTCCGCGAGATGATCGAACTCCCGATGCGGCACCCCGAGCTGTTCAAGCAACTCGGTATCGAACCGCCGAAGGGCGTGCTCCTGCACGGCCCGCCGGGCACGGGGAAGACGCTGATGGCGAAGGCGGTCGCGAACGAGATCGACGCGGACTTCCAGACCATCAGCGGTCCGGAGATCATGTCGAAGTACTACGGCGAGAGCGAGGAGCAGCTCCGGGAGGTCTTCGAGGAGGCCGAGGAGAACGCGCCCGCGATCGTCTTCATCGACGAGATCGACTCCATCGCCGCGAGCCGCGGCGAGGCCAGCGGTGACGTGGAGCGTCGCGTCGTCGCGCAGCTCCTGAGCCTCATGGACGGCCTGGAGGAGCGCGGGCAGGTCACCGTCATCGCGGCGACGAACCGCGTCGACGCCATCGACCCGGCGCTCCGCCGCGGTGGCCGGTTCGACCGCGAGATCGAGATCGGCGTCCCGGACAAGGACGGCCGCATGGAGATCATGCAGGTCCACACGCGCGGGATGCCGATGAGCGATAGCGTCGACCTGGACGAGTACGCGGAGAACACGCACGGGTTCGTCGGCGCGGACCTCGAGAGCCTCGCTCGCGAGGCCGCGATGAACGCGCTCCGGCGCATCCGCCCCGAACTCGACCTGGAGCAGGAGGAGATCGACGCCGAGGTCCTCGAAGGCCTGAAGGTCACGGAGTCGGACTTCAAGGAGGCGCTGAAGGGCATCCAGCCGAGCGCGATGCGCGAGGTGTTCGTCGAGGTGCCCGACGTCACCTGGGAGGACGTCGGTGGCCTCGAGGGTACGAAGGAACGCCTCCGCGAGACCATCCAGTGGCCGCTCGACTACCCCGACGTGTTCGAGGCGATGGACCTGCAGGCCGCCAAGGGCGTCCTCATGTACGGGCCGCCGGGCACGGGGAAGACGCTGCTCGCGAAGGCGGTCGCGAACGAGGCGAACTCGAACTTCATCTCCATCAAGGGCCCGGAGCTCCTGAACAAGTTCGTCGGCGAGTCCGAGAAGGGCGTCCGCGAGGTCTTCGAGAAGGCACGGTCGAACGCACCGACGGTGGTGTTCTTCGACGAGATCGACTCCATCGCGACCGAACGCGGCCAACGCACCGGTGATTCCGGCGTCGGCGAGCGCGTCGTCAGCCAGCTGCTGACCGAGCTCGACGGCCTGGAGGCGCTGGAGGACGTGGTCGTCATCGCGACGACGAACCGCCCGGACCTCATCGACAACGCGCTCCTGCGGCCCGGTCGCCTGGACCGCCACGTCCACGTGCCGGTGCCGGACCGCGAGGCGCGCGAGAAGATCTTCGAGGTGCACACGGAGCACAAGCCGCTCGCGGACGACGTCGACCTGGAGTGGCTCGCGAAGCGGACCGAGGGCTACGTCGGCGCGGACGTCGAGGCCGTGACGCGCGAGGCGAGCATGGCCGCGACCCGCGAGTTCGTGAACTCCGTGAGTCCCGAGGAGATGACGGATTCCGTCGGGAACGTCCGCATCACGAAGGAGCACTTCGAGCACGCGCTCGACGAGGTGAAGGCGAGCGTCACCGAGGACGTCAAGGAACGCTACGACCAGATCGAGGAACGGTTCGGGCGCGAGGAACCCGAACCCGAGAGCGAACTCAGCCGGACGTTCCAGTAAGACGACCGTTTTTCGGCGTCGGGTGACCCTGCGGGTCACCACTCCTCGCAAGACCGTTGCCGAAGGAAGGGCCGCTCGCGCGCTTCGCGCGCTCGCGGTCGGTGCGCTGCGGACGACCGCGACCGCAACCGCGGCCTGCGGCTGCCCTGCTCGCGCCTCGCGTGGTTCTGCGCGCGCTGCTCGTGGCCGGTTTCTCGGTCGAAGAGAGCGTGCGGGTGTCGGGCGGTCGGATGAGGGGTGTCGGCTCGTTCGCGGTCAGTCGTGCGAGCGGGAGACGTCGCTCGTTGGTTCGTACTCCATCTCCGTCGTGACCTGTTCGGCGATAGCGTCGCCGAACTCGCGGGCGACGATGTGGACGGCGAGGTCGAGGCCGCTGGTGACGCCGCCGCAGGTGAGGACGTCGCCGTCGTCGACGACGCGGGCGTCGCGGACGTCGGCGGTCGTGTCGCGGAGGTCCGTCTCGGCGGCGGCGTGGGTCGCCGCAGGTCGGTCGTCGAGGACGCCGGCCTTCGAGAGCAGCATCGCGCCCGTGCAGACCGACGCTATCGTGGCGCCGTCGGCGTGCAGGTCGGCGATGGCGTCGGGGATGGCGCCGCTGTCGTACTCGCGACGAACCCCCGGCGAATCGGGGTCGGTCCACCCGCCGCCCGGGACCAGGAGGAGGTCGAGGCCGCCGTCCGCGGCCGCGTCGAGCGTGGCGTCGGCGCCGACGCGGAGGCCGTGACTCGCCGTCACCTCGCTCGCGCCGTCGAGCGTGCAGAGCGTCGTTTCGAGGTCGGCACCGGCGTTCGCGGCGTTCTCGAGGACCTCGAACGGACCTATGGCGTCCAGTTCGTCGAACCCGTCGAACAACAGGATGGCGACGTCCATACCGACCCCTCGGTCGCCCGGCCCGTAGCGGTTGCGCTACTCGAGGTCGTCGATGTCCGCGAGGATCTCGTCGGCGTGCTCCTCGGGGTCGACGCCCTCGTACGCGAGTTCGACGGTGCCGTCGGCGCCGACGACGTACGTGTTCCGGAACACGCCGTCGAACGTGTTCCCGAACATCTCCTTCTCGCCGTAGGACTCGTACAGCAGCGACACCTCGCCCTCGGGGTCGCTCAGGAGTTCGAACGGCAGGTCGTAGTCGTTCGCGAACTCCGCGAGGTCGTCGACGTCGTCGTCGCTGACCCCGAGGACGGCGACGTCGCGCTCGCCGTAGTCGTCCCAGCGGTCGCGGAAGCTACACGCTTCGACAGTGCAGCCCTCGGTGTTCGCTCGCGGATAGAAGTACACGACGACGCGCTGGCCCGCGTAGGAAGAGAGTGCGACCGGCTCGCCGTCCTGGTTCTGGAGTTCGAAGTCTGGTGCGTCAGCGCCTGGTTCGAGCATACGAGTCCCGGCGCGGCGCGCGCAAAAGTGGATTTCGTTCTCGGTCGACTCGACCGGCGTCCCCGTGGGACCGATTCAGTCCAGGCGTTCGGCGGCGCCCTGCGAGACGAGGACGTCCGCGTTCTCCTCGGGGAGCGTGACGACGTCCTCGGCGGCGAGCGTGTACTCGCGCTCGTCCACGCCGAAGATCTCGCCGACGTTCTCCGTGACGCGTAGCGTCGCGCGCTCGTCGTCAGCGTCGGTCGCGTCGGCGGCCGTCGACCCGCTCGCATCGACCGCCCCGCCTGCGTCGGTCGCGCCGGGTGCGTCCGTCGCACGGTCGTCGCTGCTGGTCGGTTCGCGGCCCGTCGGCTCGTGGTCGCCCGCCTCGCCGTCGGCGGGTGCGTCGTCGCCGCCCATGAGGTCCGCCGCTGAGACGCGGTCCGCGCCGTCGGGGTCGGGCGCGTCCTCGTCGACCGGCGGTTCGTCGGCCACGTCCGCGACCGCTGCGGCCTCAGACCGCAGGGGGTCGTCGTCCACGCCAGCGCGCTCGTCGTCCGTCGAGTCCGCGTCCGCGTCGAGGCCGTCCTCGGGGTGCGGCACGTCCGCGGTCGTCGACGCCGCGTCCGCGCTCGCCCGCGACCCCGTCTCGCTCGACGCCGACGCGTCCCCGCCCGAGGCGGTCGCGTCGTCGCGCGCACCAGGCGCAGCGTCGCCAGCGATGACGTCCAGCATGTGCGTCTTGTTCTCCTCGATGCGCTCCACGAGGTCCGAGAACAACGCCTGCTCCTCGGCCGTGAGGCCGTTCACGTCGTTCGGGTTCGCCATCTCCGCCGACACGAGACTCGCCTTCTTCACGATCTTCCCGAGCCGACGCTCGTAGATCGCCTCCGCGGTGTCCTTCGCCGTCTCGATGTCGTTCGTGAGCTGCTGGACCTCCGGCGACCCGAACGGGTCCTCCGCGCGCTCGGCGGCGCGCTCCCGTTCGGCCTCCAGCTCCTCGACGTACGCCGCCACGTCCCCGTAGAAGGACTCGCGCAGCTGCTGGAGGTCGGACTTCTGTCGTTCCTTGCTCTGCGCGGAGCGGAGTTCGTCGATGTTCATTGCTTGGCGATCTCGGCGTGCCCGCGAGCCATCGCGAAGACGCCGACGTATTCCGGTACGGTCTCTGCGCCTGCCTCCAACGTAAATGTATCGTCGGCCAACTCGATGGTGACCGGCTCGGTCACCTCTATCGCGAGCGCGTCGTCGGATTCGTCGCCGAACACGGGCGATATCGCGTCCACGAGCGGCTCGAAGGCCGCGACGTCCTCGCGCGGGATGCGTTCGACCGTCAGGCCGGTGCCGCCGTGGAGGCTCCCCGGGAGGCGGATCAGGCGATTGATGTCCGTCGTCACCGGCTCGTCGATGGGTGCGGACTCCGCGTCGAACGTCTCCGCGGCCACCTGGCGCGCGAGCGTCAGGAACCGGCCGTGCACCTCGACGTTCCCCGCCGCTATCTGGTCGTAGTTCGCGTCGAACACCTCGACGAGCTTCTCGGCCGACCCTTCGCCGATGCCGTCGTACGCCTGGAGGCGCTCGCGTTTGTCCTCGTCGTCGTCCATCGCGCGCACCTCGTCGACGAGCGCGAGCAACCGGTCGTGGACGCGCTTGCCCCAGCCGCCCGTCGTCGACAGCGTCCGCTTCTCGGTGGGGTTCTCCAGGCCGATGCCGTCGACGAGTTCGCGGGCCAGGAGCGCGTCGAGGTCGAGGCCCTCGGCGAGGACGTACTCGACGATCTCGCGGCGGTCGCCGCGCCCGAGTTCGTGGACGCCGTCGTCGCGGACGTGGACGTGGTAGCCGCGACCGCCCGAGAAGACGACCGTGCAGTCCTCGAACCCGAAGTCGTCCTCGAGGACCGAAAGCAGGTCCAGGAGGGCGTCCTTGCAGGTCGCGAGCATCTCGCGGTACGTCGTCTCCTCGGGGTCGACGCCCGGGAGGTGGTCGGCGTCCAGGTCGAAGACGAGGTCGGTGCCCTGCCAGTCCTTCCGTCCCATCGAGTTCGCGGACGGGTCGCGGTACTGCGCGGCCGAGAAGTAGACGTGCTGGGGGCGTTCCTCGGTGAGGAACCGTCCGAGGTTCCCGACGTCCAGCCAGGAGCGATGACGGACCATCGTCGTCTGCGCCTGGGCGGTCCACGGGATGTACCCCCACTCGCGTTCGTTCGGCGCCGGTGGCGGCGACACCTCTGTCGCCTCGTAGTGGCGCTTGAACGCTCCGCGGAGGTACGCGACGGTTCGCTCTTCCATGCTTCGAGACCGTACTGGCGGCGGCGTCAAGAACCCACCGTTCGCGACCGACGAGGAACGACGACGGTGCGCGGCGCGCGTACCGCGCGGCGTCGAGTCCGTCGTCGTCGAGGCGGCGACACGCGCCGGGGCTTGAAAAACGGGCGTCGGTATCGCCAACAACCTCTATTAGTGCCGACTGGTACGTTCGGGGCATGAACTGGGACGGTCGGGTGACGGGGAACGGTCGACTGGGTCGCGTGGCGTTGACGGCGGCGCTCGTCGTGGTGGTGGCGGCGGCGCTCCAGCGGACGGCGTCGCGCGTGTTCGTCTCGAACTTCTCGCTCACGGGCCCCGACCTCTCCGCGCTGTTGCTGTTCGGGTTCCTGTCGGTGTGGACGCTCCCGGTCGCGCGCCGCCTGGGCTGGGAGCGCTCGCTGCGCGCGGCGGACGCGGTCCTGCCGTTCGCGGTCGTCGCGTCCGCGCTCGCGGACCCGGTGCTGGCGGGCGTCGGCGCGGTCCTCGCGCTGTCGCTTGCGACGCCGCTTCTGGTCGCGCTCGGTGCTCGCGACCCGGCGTTCCTCCCGGGACTCGCGGTCGGCGTGGCGACGATAGCAGCCGTCAGGGGCTGGCTCGGGACGCTCCCGGCGTACGCGACGCTCGGCGGGACGGCGCTGCTCGTCGGCGTCGCGTTCGTCGCCGGCGCGCTCGCGCTCCGCGAGGACGTCCCGGAGCCCGGCGCGTCAGCGGTCGCGTGGCTCGCGGTGTTCGCGCAGGGACTGTTCCTCGCGTTCCCGGCGGCGACCGCGGCCTGGGGCGGCCTCGGGTACGCGGAGACGGCGGTCGCGACCGTCGCCGGGGCCGTCCTCGGCGTGGCGTGGGTCGGGGTCGGGCGCGGGCTCGACGACCGGGCGGTGGTCGTGGTGGTGGTCGCGTTCGCGCTCGCGCTCGGGGACCTCGTGTGGGTCGGCCAGCTCGGGCCCGTCGCGGTCGTCCTCGTGCAGGTGACGTTCCTGCGACTCGTCGCCGCGGGCCTGCGCGACGACGGCGCGGGCTGGCTCGCGCTCGCGCAGGTCGTCGGCGTCGTCGCGGTCGTCTCGCAGGTGCTCGCGGCGAACTGGGCGTACGTCCCCGGTGGCGCCGCGCTGGCGGGCCACGCGCCCCTGTCGGCGTTCGCGCTCGCCGCGGCGCCCGTCGTCGCCGCCGTCCTCGTCGTCGCCCGCGGCGCCGCGGGCGTCGGCCGCGACCCGACCGAGCTCCCGGACGCGGCGCGTCGCGACGCGCTCGCCGCGCTCGCTCCCGGTGCGCTCGCCGCACTCTCGCTCGCGCCCGGGTCGCTCGACGCGGGTGGTGGCGACGACGCCGACCCCGAGGGCGCGCCGTACGACGTCCTGACGCTGAACGTCCACCAGTGGATCGCCGGCCGGAGTGCGGCCGCGAACTACCAGGACGTCCGCGCGCTTCTCGCCGAACACGACCCGGCCGTCGTCGGCCTCCAGGAGACCGAGGGCGGCCGGTACACGACCGGGAGCGCGAACCCCGTACGGTGGCTCGCCGACGAACTCGACTACCACTACGACTACGGCGTGCCGACGCGCCGCGGCGGGTACGGCGTCGCCGTCCTCTCGAAGTACCCCATCCTGCAGACGAAGGTCGTCTCGCTGCCCGTGCATCAGTCGCCGCCGCGGTGGGCGCTGCTCGCGACGCTCGACGCGCCCGACGGCGAACTCCAGACGGTCGTCACGCACTTCCAGACGGACGTCCCCGCTGACGACGAACAACTCGGCGAAGCCCAGACCGTCCTCGGCGAGCTGTTCACGGACGGCCACGAGCGCG
Organism: Halorubellus salinus; assembly: GCF_020567525.1. Taxonomy (GTDB): domain Archaea; phylum Halobacteriota; class Halobacteria; order Halobacteriales; family Natrialbaceae; genus Halorubellus; species Halorubellus salinus. Next base: position 205,779 of record NZ_JAJCVI010000006.1, on the reverse strand, counting down.
CGGTCGTCCTCGGTGACTTCAACGTCCAACCGAACCAGGACCCCGCGTACGACCAATTGAAGCGCGACCTCACGGACGCCTGGACGGCCGCCGGCCACCCCGAGACCGGCGACGGCGGGACGTGGCCCGCCCACGACCCCAGACAGCGCATCGACTACGTCTGGCTCGAGGGCGACTGGACGGTGTCGCACTGTTCGCGCGTCGGCGACGCGACCGTCAGCGACCACCTCGGCGTGCTCGCGACCGTCGACCCCGGCGCCGAGAACTGACGGGCGCCTCGCGGGGTCTTGAACGCACGTCGGCGTTCGCGTGAACGCCTACCGACCTGGCGATGCCACACTGTCGCATGCAGATCACGGGCGTCACCCAGCACGACCTGAGTCACGCGCTCGAGGGCTCGTTCGAGCCGAACTGGATACCCGGCTATCCCCAGAGCACGCACGAGGTCGCGTTGTTCGAACTCGACACCGACACCGAGCACACGGGGTACGCGGCGAGCCCGTCGTTCGCGGGCGGCCTCCGCTACGACGGGCCGCTCTCGCTGTTCCTCACGGGCATGGACCCGCACGACGTCGACGCCGTCAGGCGGAAGCTCGCGAGCGTCGACCTCATCGGGCCGCGACCGTGGCACGTGCTGATGGCGCTCTGGGACCTCGTCGGGAAGGACGCCGGGAAGCCAGTGTACGAGCTGCTCGGTGGTTCCGGCGACCCGATTCCGGCGTACGCGAGCGCCGGGGAGGTCGGTGACGTCGACGACCGCCTCGCGTGGACGCAAGCGCGCGTCGACGAGGGCTTCGAGGCCGTGAAGCTCCGCATCGCGTCGCCCGAGGACGTCCGCATCGTCGAAGCGGTCCGCGAGTCGTTCCCGGACCTCGAGGTCGTGGTGGACGCGAACAAGGGCTGGGCGGTCCGCGTGATGGGTGAAGAGGAACGCTGGAGCCCGAAGACCGCGCTCTCGGTCGCGCGCGACCTCGAACCCCTGGATATCCGTTGGCTGGAGGAGCCGCTCCCCCGGCACGACCACGCGGCATACGCCGACCTCAGGGAGCGCACGGACGTCCCCATCGCGGGCGGCGAGTTCCTCGACGGCGTCAGCGAGTGCTACGACCTGCTGGACGCCGGCGGCGTGGACGTCATCCAGCCCGACGCCGCCATCGTCTCCGGCCTGCGGGGCGGCGTCGGCGTCGCGGCGGCGGCGCGCGAGCGCGGCGTCGAGTTCGTCCCGCACACGTGGACGAACGGCCTGGGGTTCGCGGCGAACCTCCACGTCATGGCTGCGGTCGACGCACCGTACTGCGAGTTCCCGATGGAGCCGCCGTGGACGCCCGACGCCCGGGACTTCCTGCTGGAGGAGACCTTCGAACTCGACGACGACGGTTGCGTGTCGCCACCGGACGGTCCCGGACTCGGCGTGACGGTGCGCGAGGAGGTGCTCGACGGATGAGTCCGGATACGACCCACGACCTCCCCGATGACGTCCTCGAGCGCCACCAGCGCATCGCCGACGAGGTGCTGTCCCGGGACAGCTACGACCTCCTGATAGATGGCGAGTGGGTGGCGAGCGACGGCGGCGAGCGCGCGGTGGCGCGGGACGCGACGACCGGTGGCGCGCTCGCCGAGTACTGGGCGGGGTCGCGCGAGGACGTCGACCGCGCGGTCGGCACCGCGAAGTCGTCGTTCGAGGGGAAGTGGGGCGAGCAGTCGCCCGTGCAGCGCGGCGAGTACCTCGAGGAACTCGCGGACCGCGTCAGCGACGAGAAGACGCGGCTCGCGCGCCTGGATTCCCTCGAGGTCGGGAAGCCGAACAAGCACTCGCTGTTCGTGGACACGACCGTCGTCGAGGACCAGCTCCGGTACTTCGCGGCGCTCGCCCGCACCGCGGACGAGGGGCGACGGCCGCCGTCGAGTTCGGACAAGCACGTCTACACGCGCGAGGAGCCGTACGGCGTCGTCGGCGCGGTCGGTGCGTGGAACTTCCCGGCGATGTTCGTCGCGTGGAAGCTCGGCCCCGCACTGGCGGCGGGGAACACGGTCGTCTACAAGCCATCGAGCAGGGCCGTGCTGTCGACGCTCGCGCTCGCCGAGCTCGCGAACGACGTCCTCCCGCCGGGCGTCGTGAACGTCGTCACCGGCGCGGGGAGCGAGGTCGGGGACGCGCTCACGGGCCACGAGGCCGTCCGGAAGGTCTCCCTGACGGGTGGGGCGACCGCGGGCCGGAAGGCGATGGAGAACGCCGCCGCCGACGCGACCCCGGTATCGCTCGAACTCGGTGGCAAGAGTCCCAACGTCGTGTTCCCGGACGCGGACCTCGACCAGGCCGTCGAGGGCGCGGTCGTCGCCATCCTCTTCAACCAGGGCCAGCAGTGCACCGCCGGCTCGCGGCTGTTCCTCCACGAAGCGATCCGCGAGGCGTTCCTCGAGAAGCTCGCGGCGCGCGTCGCGGAGATCGAGGTGGGTGACCCGTTGTCGCCGATGACGGACGTCGGCCCGATGGTCGACCCCGAGCACGCCGACGGCGTGCGCGAGTACGTCGACGCGGCGCGCGAGCAGGGCGCGACGGCGCGCATCGAGGCGCCCGTGCCCGACGAGCTCGCGGCCGCGCCGTTCGTTCCGCCGGTCGTCTTCGAGGGCGTCGACGACGACGACCGCGTGGCGCGCGAGGAGGTGTTCGGTCCGGTGCTGTCGGTGTTCGAGTTCTCGGAGACGGACGCGGTCGTCGAGCGCGCGAACGACACCGCGTTCGGGCTGGCGGCGGGCGTGTGGACGACCGACCTCGAACGTGCACACGAGGTCGCGGCCGACCTCGAGGCGGGCACGGTCTGGGTGAACACGTACAACGACCTGTTCGACCCCGCGCCCCACGGCGGATTCAAGGCGTCGGGTATCGGCCGCGAGCTGTCGAAGGAGGCGATGGACGCGTACCGGCAGTCGAAGACGGTGAAGATCAGTCTCGGCGGCATCCCGAACCTCGGCTGAATCGACTGTCGGAGTGCTGTCCGGTTCGTGGGTCGATCAGCCGCAGCACCAGCCTTATTTCTCATTATTTTCTATGAAAGATTTATGGGCTGGGGCGTGCTGCGTTCGCGTATGCGAGCAGCCGTCTTCCAGGGGGTCGAGGAGCCCCTCGAGGTCGAGGAGGTCGACGAACCGGACTGTCCCGAGCACGGCGTCGTCGTCGAGACGGAAGCCTGCGGTATCTGTCGGAGCGACTGGCACGCCTGGCGCGGCGACTGGGACTGGATCGGCGTCGTGCCGACGCCCGGCCTGATATTCGGCCACGAGCCCTGCGGCCGGGTCGTCGAGGTCGGCGACCAGGTCCAGACCGTCAGCGAGGGTGACCTGGTCACGAACCCGTTCAACCTCGGCTGCGGGCGCTGTCACCACTGCCGGAGCGGGCGGTCGAACGTCTGCGAGCGCTCCGTTCCGATGGGGTTCATCCCCATCCAGAAGGGCGCGTTCGCGGAGTACTACAGCGTCCGCGAGGCCGACCAGAACGTCGTCGTCCTCCCCGACGACGCCGACCCGACCGCGGTCGCCGGCCTCGGCTGTCGGTTCGCGACCGCGTTCCACGGCCTCGTCCACCGCGTGGACGTCACCGCCGGCGACTGGGTCGCCGTCCACGGCTGCGGCGGCGTCGGCCTCTCGGCCGTGCACGTCGCGGACGCGCTCGGCGCGAACGTCATCGCCGTGGACCTCGACGAGACGAAGCTCGACCGCGCGCTCGACCTCGGCGCCGACCGGACCGTGGACGTCACCGCCGTCGAGGACGTCCCGCAGGCGGTGAAGAAGCACACGGAGAACTCCCGCGGCGTCGACGTCTCCGTGGACGCGCTCGGCATCGCGGACACCGTGCAGAACTCCGTGAACAGCCTCGGGAAGACCGGCCAGCACCTCCAGATCGGGATGACGACGAGCGAGGAGGGCGGCGAGGTGAGCCTCCCCGTGGACACGATGGTGACGGACGAACGCGAGTTCTACGGCTCCTACGGGTGCCCGCAGGTCGAGTACGACGAGATATTCCGGATGATGGACACCGGGAAGCTCGACCCGGGCCGCATCGTCGGCGAGACCGTGAGCCTCGACGACGTCCCGGGGGTCATCGAGAACCTCGGCGACTACGACACCGTCGGCATCCCCGTCTGCACCGAGTTCTAGGGCGACGACGCCGACTCCGCCGACTCCGACGCCTTCACGTGCCGGTACTGTGCGACGAGGAGCCCGACCGCGCTCGCGATGGTGATGACGGCACTCACGAACGCGATGGCGCCGTGGACGGGGACGCCGGCGACCGTGCGAACGGGGACGCCGGTCCCGAACACGCCGACGAGCGCGCCGAGGACGATACCGAACATGTAGCGCTGCCTTTGCATCTACACGGCCCTACGACCGGGAGGTACAAGAACGGGTCGCGTGTTTCCGGTTCCCGAGAACGGACCGTCGCGTCCGCAGCCTCGCCGGCGGTGGGCTGTCCAGACGCACTTGAAGAGGCGTCGGCGTTCGGGGAAACGACGACGCTCGCGGCCGACGATGGCCGGGTATGGCGATAACGCTCCCCGACGAGGCCGACGAGTGGATCCAGGCGTGGCAGGACGAACTGAACGCGAGCGACGCGTACAGCGACGCCGGCAGCGGGTGGGGCGAGGGGTTCGACGGGTCGTTCCTCTTCCACATCCGCCCGGACGGCGAGTACGACGGCGAGGACGTCTACCTCTACGTCGACCTCGAGGACGGCGAGTGCACGGCCGCGGAGCGGGTCGCGGGCGAGGACGCCGTCGAGTGGGGGTTCGCGTACCGCGGCGACTACGCGGACTGGAAGGCGCTCGTGCACGGCGAGCTCGGCGCCATCGACGGCCTGATGTCCGGGAAGTTCGACCTCGACGGCGACATGCAGAAGGTCCTCCAGTACTCCGAGGCCGCCATCGTGATGACGGAGAACGCGGCGGCGGTCGACACCGAGTTCGCGCACTGACCCCGCCAGGTGGGCGCCTAGGAACTGGCTTCGACGGGCTGGCCCCCGGAGGCGAGGGATTATGCCGGTGCCGGCGAGAGGAGTGGGCATGAAGGCGGTGGGACTCAGGCTCAGGCCGGAGGAGGGGGCGTTCCCGGGCGTCGACCGGGCGCTCGCTCGCGCCGTGGACGTGACCCGCGAGGACCTGTCGAACCTCGAGTGGCTGGACGACGGGACGTACCTCCTCCTCTACCGGTTGCGCGCGGACGGCCGGGAGGCCATCGAGGCGGTGCTCGCGTCCCACGAGGAGGTCATCGAGTACGACGTCGTCGAGAGTGCGACCGGGACGTTCGCGGCGTTCGTACACGTCGAGGAACGCCCGTCGCTGTCGGCGCTCCTGGCGCTCGTCGACGAGCACGCACTCTTGCTCCAGCAGCCGTTCTCGTTCGACCCGGACGGCGTCACCGTCACGGTCGTCGGGTCCGGCGATGCCCTCCAGGGGGCGTTCGCGGACGTCGGCGAGGAACTCCCCGTGGACGTCGAGTGGACGGGCGAGTTCGAACCGGACCGGGACTCTGCGCTCGCACGACTCACGAGCCGCCAGCGCGAGGCCTTGCGGGCCGCGTTCGACCTCGGGTTCTACGAGACGCCGCGCGCGGCGAGCTACGAGGAGATCGGCGAGACGCTCGGGTGTGCGCCGTCGACCGCGAACGAGCTCCTCCGGCGCGCGGAGGCCGCGCTCGTCGCGGGCGTCCTCGACTGACCGGGTCTCGTCTCCCGGCTCCCGCGCTCGCCGTCGCCCGTTCGACGTGGACGTCGTGTCGGTCGGGTCCGTGGTCGGTTCCTGGTCGATGTCGACGACGTATCGTGGTGGTGAGTGGGTGCTTACGCTGAGGGTGGGTTTGGAAGCGGGTAGTCGCTGGTCGGTACTTGGCCGGGTGTCGCGGTGCGTGGGACGCGGACCGGTGCGCTGTCTCCGGGTTCGAGACCGGGGCCCGTCCGCGAGCAGCGGGACCGTCGCTTCGCGGTGCGTTGGTCGCGTGTTCGCTCCGTAAGGTCGCGTTGTTCGTCGTACGCCGTGATTTCTCGCGGAGTGATGCGCCGTCGACGTTCCGCTCGCGTCTCTGGTCGCGGTCGTGGTGCGTTGGACGTAAGCGCGGGCGACTCGCTGCTCCACCCGGCTTACCTGTGCCAGGTCATCATATAACAAAGGCCGTTCGTGGTCACGGTTCTCTGAACGATGACGCCACCCGATCCTTCGTCCGCCACGCGACGACGCTCACTCGGACGCGAGTGGGCCGCCGTCGCCGTCGTCTGTCTCGTCGTCGCGAGCGCGATGACCCTGGGCGTCGGCCCACTTGCGCTCGCGACCACGGACGCGCCCGAGGACTCCAACCAGGCAGGTATCGACGGCGACCGGAGTGTCGCCAGCAAACAGGACGAGAGCGTCCTCGAGGGCCGCCTCGACGTCACGGACGCGAACACGACGTTCCGCGGCGAGGCGACGAACGACACGTTCGGGGCCGCGCTCGCGAACGTCGGAGACCTGAACGGTGACGGCGTCGCCGACGTCGCGGTCGGCGCACCCGAGAACGACACCGGCGGCATCGACGCCGGCGCCGTCTACGTGTTCTACGGCCCCGTGAACGAGTCCGACCTGAACGCGTCGCAAGCGAACGTCACCGTGTACGGGAACCAGTCGTTCGCGAAGGCTGGTGAATCGATCGCGGGCGCTGACGTCGACGGTGACAGCGTCACGGAACTCGTCGTCGGCGCCCCCGGCGACAACGACGCCGCAGTCAGTGCCGGTGCGGTGTACGTCCTCGCCGCAGGCGTCGACTTCGCGGCGAACGCGAGCGACGACCGCGCGCCCGCGAACGTCAGCCTCGCGAACGCGAGCACGAAACTCCTCGGCGAAGGCGCCAACGACCACGCCGGCGCAGCGGTCGCGGGCGTCGGGAACCACACCGACGATGAGCCCGATCGCGTGCTCGTCGGCGCACCGCGGAACGACACCGCCGGCACGAACGCTGGCGCCGCGTACCTCGTGACGGCCGTCGAATCAGGGACCGCGTCGCTCGGCGACGCGACGACGTTCTTCGGCGAAGGGGCACGCGATCAGGCCGGCCACGCCGTGTCCACCGCGGGTGACTTCGACGGCGACGGCGCGCACGATGTCCTCGTCGGCGCGTACCGGAACGACTCCACGGACGAGAACGCGGGCGCCGCGTACCTGCTCTCGTCGAACGGGACGTTCGACGACGAGCAGTCCCTCGCGACCGCCGACGTGAAACTCGTCGGCGCGTCGTTCCGCGACGGCGCCGGGTACGCGGTGTCGAACGCGGGCGACGTCGACGACGACGGGTACGACGACGTCGTCGTCGGCGCACCGTTCAACGACACGAACGGAAACCAGGCCGGCGTCGCGTACGTCGTCACCGGCGGCCCAGACGTCGAGGGAACGATCGCGTTGAACGCATCCGCGCTCGTGCTCTACGGCGAAGCCGAGGGCGACCGCGCGGGCTGGGCAGTGTCCGCCGCTGGATCGGGTGACGTGACGTGCGACGCGTACGCGGACGTCCTCGTCGGCGCCCCCGGGCACGACGTCGCGGTGGAGACGCTGTGGAACGAGTCCGAGGCCGACGCTCTCGGGAACGCGTCGGTCATCGAGAACGCCGGCACCGCGTACATCGTCGCCGGGGACGAGAGCCTCGACGGCGCCCGGAACCTCTCGGACTCGCAGGCGGCCATCCGCGGTGCGGGCGAGGACGACCAGGTCGGGTGGACGGTCACGGACCTCGGGAACGCCACCGACGACCGTACCGCGGACGTCCTCGTCGGCGCGCCGTTCGTCGATGCGAACGGGAACGACTCCGGCGCCGCGTACCTCTTCGACGGCCAGTGCGTCGCCCCCGAGCCGGAACCCGAACCGACGACCACGACGACGCCGACGACCACCGAGCCCGCGGAACCGCCGGTCGTGCGCGCAGAGAGCCGTGACTGCGAGGAACTCACCCTGAAGAACCCGTCGTCGAACGAACAGAAGGTTCGGTTCTACGTCACGCCCGAGGGCGGCACCGAGCGCGGGCCGTTCACGCTCGCGCCCGGCGAACACGGCACGTTCACGGACGTCCCGCCTGGCGAGTACACCGTTCGCGTGGAGACCAAGCGCGGTGGCGAGGCGGTTCTCGCGAGCAACGGCGAGTCCAGCGACACGGTGCGGGTCGAGGACTGCCCGAGGCCCGAGCCGGAGCCGAAGGGCAGCATCCGCGACGTGGACTGCGAGGACGTCTCCATCGCGGTGCGGGACGTCGCCGAGCAGGAGGTGACGGTGCAGGTGCGGTTCGCCGACGGGTCGACGACGCGCGAGGTCGTGGAGACGGACGCCGACGGCGACTTCCGCGGCGACGTCGCGTTCGACAACCGTCGCGGGAAGACCGTGACGGGCGTGCGGTTGTTCGCCGGCGCGGGCGTGGACGGCGAGGAACTCGACCGCGTGTCGAACCTCGAGGTCGTGTGTCGCGAACCCGCGCCCGAGCCGTCGGGCGTCATCCGCGACGTCACGTGCGACGACGTGTCGCTCAGCGTCTCGGACGTCGTCGAGCGCCAGGTGACGGTCATCGTGCGGTTCGACGACGGGTCGTCGACGCGTCGCATCGTCGGCGTCGGCGCCGACGGCGAGTTCAGCGGCGACGTCCGGTTCGCGAACCCCCGGGACAAGAACGTCTCCGCCGTGTTCCTGTTCGCCGGCCGTGGGTCGGACGGCGAGGAACTCGACCGCGTCACGCGCCTGGACGTCACGTGTCGCGAGCCCGAACCGGAACCCGAGCCAGAGCCCGCTGGCAGCATCCGCGACGTGGACTGTGACGCGGTATCGGTCCTGGCGAGCAACGTCGACGCCGACGAGGTGACGGTGCAGGTGCGGTTCGAGGACGGGTCGACGACGACCGCATCCGGCGACCTGGAAGGCGGCGAGTTCGACGGCGAAATCGCGTTCGACAATCCGGACGACGAGAACGTCACGCGCGTCCGGTTGCTGGCCGGCAGTGGCACGTCCGGAGAGAGACTGGACGATACCGGGCGCATCGACGTGCAGTGTCGCGAGCCCGAACCCGAGCCCGCTGGTTCGATCCGGGAAGTGGACTGCGACGGCGTTTCCGTGTTGGCGAGTAACGTGGACGCTGACGAGGTGACGATCGAGGTGCGGTTCGAGGACGGGTCGACGACGACGGCGAGTGCGGAACTGGACGACGGCGAGTTCGACGGCATTGTCTCGTTCGAGAACCCCAGGGATCGGAACGTGACGCGCGTCCGGTTGTTCGCCGGCAGCGAAACCTCCGGAGAGAGACTGGACGACACGGGCCGCATCGACGTGCAATGTCGCGAACCCGAACCCGAACCCGCTGGGAGCATCCGCAACGTCGCCTGCGACAACGTCTCGGTGCTCGCGAGCAACGTGGACGCTGACGAGGTGACGGTGCAGGTGGGGTTCGAGGACGGGTCGACGACGACCGCGTCCGCCGACCTGGACGACGGCGAGTTCGACGGCCTGGTGGAGTTCGAGAACCCGGAGGACAAGAACGTCACGCGCGTCCGGTTGCTGGCCGGCAGTGGCACCTCCGGTGAGATACTCGACGACACGGGCCGTATCGACGTGACGTGTCGCGAACCGGAACCGGAACCGGCTGGGTCGATTCTCGAAGTGTCCTGTGACTCCGCGAGGGTCCAGGCGAGCAACGTCGACGCAGACAACCTGACCGTGATCGCGACGTACGTGGGCGGGACGACCACGGGCGGGACCGTCGAACTGGACGACGGCGAGTTCGACGGCGAGATTCCGATCGACAACCCCGACGATAGGAACCTCACGCGCGTCCGCTTGTACGCTGGCGACCCGCGAGCCGAGAACCTCCTGGACGACACGGGCCGTATCGACGTGACGTGTCGCGAACCCGCCGAGCAGGGGACCGGCCGCATCGCCGAGTTGTTCTGCGACGAGATAACGGTGTACACTGAGAACGTCTCGCGAGAGGAGTTCACGCTCCTCGTACAGTACGAGGACGGATCCAACGAGACGCGGGTGATGGGCACGGCCGACGGTGGACAGTACGGCGACGAGGTCCCCATCAGGAACGTCGACGAGCAGAACATCACGCGCGTCCGGCTCTACGCGGGCAACGGGACCGACGGCAGGCTCCTGGACGACACCGGGCGGATATTCGTGCAGTGCCGGGGGCCCGAACCGGCGCCCAGTGGCGCCATCACTGACGTGACCTGTGAGAACGTGAGCGTCGACGCGAGCGACGTCGACGCGGCGAACGTGACGGTGCAGGTCCGGTTCAGTGACGGGTCGACGACGAACGCGAGCGCCGCCGTCGTCGACGGGGCGTTCGAGGGCGAGGTCCCGTTCGAGAATCCCGATGACCTGAACGTGACGCGCGTTCGGCTGTACGCTGGCAGCCCCGACGACGGTGCGTTGCTCGACGACACGGGTCGCATCGACGTACAGTGCCGCGAACCCGAGCCGGTGCCGACCGGCGCGATCGTGGACGTGACGTGCGAGAACGTCTCGGTGCGCGCGAGCAACGTCAGTGCCGAGAACGTCACCGTGCTCGTCCGGTTCGCGGACGGGTCGACGACGAACGGGAGCGTGCCCGTCGTCGACGGGGCGTTCGAGGGCGAGGTCCCGTTCGAGAATCCCGATGACCTGAACGTGACGCGCGTCCAGTTGTACGCCGGGAACGAGACCACCGGCGTCCTCCTCAACGACACGGGCCGCATCGACGTGACGTGCAACGTGCCGTTCTCGCCGACTGCGGAGTTCCGCGGCGACTGCACGGAGTTCTACGTCTCCGAGCACGACGATCTGACGCGGGTCGTCCTGAACTTCACCGACGGGACGAACCAGACGTTCGCGGACGTGCCGAGCGACCGCGAGGAGTGGACGTATGTCGGGTCGGGCGCGAACGATGGGAAGCAGATCGCGAACGCGACCGTGTACCGGAACGGCGAGTCCGTGCGCTACGAGAGCGACTGTCCGACCGAGCCCGATCCGATACCGGCGGGCTCGATACGGGACGTGACGTGCGAGGACGTGAGCGTGCTCGTCAGTAACGCGGAGAACGAGAACGTCACGATCCTGGTGGAGTTCGACGACGGAACGAACACGACGGCGACCGCAGCGACCACGGATGGCGAGTTCGACGGCGACATCCCGTTCGCGAACCCCGACGACAAGAACGTCTCGCGGGTCGTGCTCTACGACGGCGACGACACCGACGCCCCACTGCTCACCGAGAGCGGGCCGCTCGACGTGACGTGCCGCGAGCCCGTGCGGGAACCGACGGGGTCGCTCGGGGAGATCACGTGCGTGACGGACGAGAACGCGCTCTCGATCGAGGTCGACGTGTCCAACATGCCGGACGACCAGTTCACGATCCGCGTCAGTTACGACGGTGGCGGCGGTGCTGCCGCCGAGACGTTCGACACCGATTCGGACGGGAACTTCTCCGGGACCGTCGAGATACCGCTCGCAGACGGGCAGACGCCAGACGACGTCCGCCTCTACCCCGGTGGGGGCCCGGACGACGGCTACTCTCGGATCGATATCGAACGCGACCTCCGCGTGGACTGCACGCCCGACCCAGAGCCGGTCGAGGACCTGCTGGTCGTCGAGGAGTGTGACGGTGAACAAGGCGAGGTCCGGTTCATCAACCCGAACGACGTGTCGGTGAACGTGACGTTCGACGGGACGGTGTACGAGCTCGAAGCGAACGGAACGAGCGGCGACAGCGTGACGATCGACGACCTGAACGACGGCGACTACGGCTGGAGCGCCGAGACCGGGGACGGTCGCTCGGTCGGGAGCGGGACGGCCACGGTCGAGTGCGACCCGGAGCCGGTCGTCTGCGAGGGCGAAGCGAAGTACGAGAGCCCCGAAGGCGGCTGGGACGTGGAATCGGACGTCGGGAACGACTTCCCGAACGCCACGCTCTCCGGTGACGCCGACGCGGCCACGGTGACGAACGACGAGGCGTTCGCGGTGGACGTCTTCGTGAAGTCCGCGACCGGTATCTACGGTCCGTTCACCGTCGAAGCGGGGACCGACGAGGAGATCACGCTCGACCAGACTGGCGACCGACAGTTGAGCGTCATCGGTATCGTCTGCGAGAACGAACAACCCGACTTCCCGCCGTTCACGAACTTCGGCGGACTGGCTGGGGACGGGACGCTCGCGGTTCGCGCTCCGAGTGGCGCGACCGAGGCGGTTCGGCCGACGGGACACGTCGACGCGTCCACGCCGGCCAGCGTGGTCGTGGTCTGACCGCCGAGATGGACTGCGCGGTGTCGACCGCGTCCACGCTGCTGCGGCGCGCCGAGTCGACGCTCGTCGGGAACGCGCCGGACGCGCCGTGACGGTGCCCAGACTGCTGGCACCCGGAGTTCTATCAGCGTCCCGACCGTCGTCTCGGGTATGCCAGTCCAGTTCGATTTCGGCGAGCAGGTCGCGGTCGTGACCGGTGCGTCGGGCGCGCTCGGGAGTGCGGTCGTCGACGCGTTCCGCGAGGCGGGCGCGACGGTCGCGGCGGTGGACGTCAGGGAACCGAGTCACGACGACGCGCTCCTGGACCCGGACTCGGGGACCGAGTTCTATCAGGTGGACCTGACCGACGAGGACGCGGTCGCCGCGCTGTTCGAGGACGTGGTCGACGACCACGGTCGCGTGGACGCTCTCTGTAACGTCGCGGGGACGTGGCGTGGCGGCGACGACCTCGCGGACACCGACGTCGAGGAGTTCGAGTTCCTGTTCGACGTGAACCTGAAGTCGATGTTCCTCGCGAGCAAGCACGCCATCCCGCACCTCCGGGAGACCGACGGCGCCATCGTCTCCATCTCCTCGCGGTCGTCACTCGAAGGCGGCGAAGGCGACGGCCCCTACCGGGCGTCGAAGGCGGGCGTGCGGACGCTCACGGAGACCATCGCGGAGGAGGAACTCGGCGCGGTACGCGCGAACGCGGTCATGCCGAGCGTGCTGGACACGCCGATGAACCGCGACATGATGACGCCGAGCGACGACTGGGTGGACCCCGCGGACGTCGCGGACGTCATCTGCTTCCTGTGCTCGGACGCCGCGTCGGTGACGAGCGGTGCGGCCGTCCCCGTCTACGGCGAGGCCTGAGCACGGTCGTCCCGGCCCGGGCGCGGGTCACGCGAACGGGTCGTCCGGGATGGGCTCGGGGTCGTTCGTGGCGACGTCGGCGTCGGGGCGGCGGGTCACGCCGTGGAACTCGAAGCGGGCGCCGCCGTCGTCGCTCTCGGTCGCCGTCACCGTCCAGTCGTGCGCGCTCGCGATGCGGTCGACGATGGCGAGCCCGAGACCGGTGCCGCCGTCGCCGGTGACGCCGGTGTCGAAGAGGTCCTCGTCGACGTCCGGGTCGATACCCTCGCCGTCGTCCGCGACGGAGAAGCCGTCGTCGAGCGCGCCGACGGTCACCGTCACGTCGCGGCCGCCGTGCTCGATGGCGTTCCGGAACAGGTTCTCGAACAGCTGGACGATGCGGTCCGGGTCGGCCTCGACGGTCGCGTCCGGGTCGACGACGTCGAGCGTTCCGTCCTCGGTGTCGACGGTCGTCCACGCGCGGTCGGCGACGTCCGCGAGCCCGACGGGCTCCGGGTTGGTGGACGTCTCGCCTTCGCGCGCCATCAGGAGGACGTCCTCGATGAGCGAATCCATGCGGTCGTGAGCGTCGTGGACGCGCTCGAACGCATCCGGGTCGTGGGTCTCCTCGGCGATGTCCGCGTACCCTTTCGCGACGCTCAGTGGGTTCCGGAGGTCGTGACTGACGACGCTCGCGAAGCGGTCGAGGCGTTCGGTCTTGCGCTCCAGTTCCTCGCGGTACGCGTGCTGTTCGGTGACGTCCCGGAGGACGAACACGCGACCGCCGTTCTCGTCCCCGAACGGCGTCGTCTCCACGTCGAGGGTGCGGCCGTCGTAACTGACGCGCGCTCTCGTCGGCGCCGTCGCCGGGTCGGCGAACTCGTCGAGCGCGGGCGGGAGGACGGAGCAGGCGTCCGCGCCGAGGGCGTCTCCCGGCAGCTCGAGGAGCGAGCGCGCCCGGTCGTTCAGGTCGACGATGCGGCCGTCGGCGTCGAGGACGAGGACGCCGTCGGCGACCGCCTCCATGACGACGCGGCGCGGGACGGGGGTGACGTTCGAGAGCTCGTACCGGTGGATGGAGACCGTGAGGAGTATCGCGGAGGCGCCGAACCCGAGTGCGAGCAGGCCGTCGATGCCCGGGACGAAGAGGTCGAGGACGTTCGACACCCAGGGGACGAGGATGGCGACGGCGACGGTCGCGGACTGGAAGCGGTAGGTGTCGTTCGACGTGAGCGTGGTCTTCAGGACGAGGACGGTGCTCGTGAGCGTGAGGAGGTAGGCGTACGCGGTATGCACCCAGAAGCCGTCCGCCCATTCGACGTTGCCGTTCGCGTACGCGCCGATCTCGACGCTCTCGTAGATGAGGTCGTGACCGCCGACGCCGAGGAGCGAGACCCCGGTGCCGTCGTTCGTGATGGCGAAGAACCCGACGAGGAGCGGGTGGACGAGGAGCACGAGCGCGGTCCGGCCGGTGAGGCGGTCGTCGTAGCCCGCGTACCGGAGTGCGAACACGAACAGGAAGGCGACGGTGAGCGAGAGGCCGGCGAGGGCGACGCTCGACAGGACGAGCATCGTCCGGAGGTCGGTGACGAGTCCGCCGGCGGTGATGGCGACGAGCCAGAAGGTGATGGCGACGAGCACGCCGACCATCGCCGTCGACCCCGTCGCGGACCGGTCGCGCCACGTGAACGCGGCGAGGGTGCCGGTCGCGACCGCCGTGCCCGCGTACACGACCGGGAGCACCGCGTCTATCATTGTCAGATACTCGTCGCGGTCCCGTATGACGATTGTGGCTGGATACCATGGGATTCGCGCGGCGATGGGTTGGAATGATGGACTGTCCTCGCGTTATTGACGTTCGGAACTGAAAGAAACGAACGTCAGGTTTACACGTAGGAGTCGACGACGAACTGGACACGCATGCAAGAACGCGAGACGTGGAGCAGTCGCGTCGGGTTCATCCTCGCCGCGGTCGGGAGCGCAGTCGGCCTCGGGAACATCTGGCAGTTCCCGTTCCAGGCCGCGAACAACGGTGGCGCCGCCTTCCTCGTCGTCTACCTCGCCGCCGTCTTCGTCATCGGGTTCCCCGCACTCCTCGCGGAGTTCGTCGTCGGCCGGAACACCGAGCAGAACCCCGTGGACGCGTTCCGCGAGTACGCCGGCCGGTCGTGGACGGTCGTCGGCGCGCTCGGCGTCCTCGCCGGCTTCTGGATCCTGTCGTTCTACAGCGTCGTCGGCGGCTGGGTGCTCCGGTACCTCGGCGGGAGCCTCAGCGGCGCGTACTTCGCGGACCCCTCCGGGTACTTCGCCTCGATAGCGTCCGGCGTGGACGCGCTCGCACTCCACCTCGTCTTCATGCTCGTCGTCGTCGGCATCGTCGCGCTCGGCGTCGAGGACGGCATCGAACTGGGAACGAAGGTGATGGTCCCGAGCATCGTCCTGCTCCTCGTCGGCCTCGGCGCGTGGGCGACGACGCTCGAGGGCGCCGCCACCGGCTACCAGTTCTACCTGTCGCCGGACGTCGACACGCTCGTCGCGAACCTCCCGAGCGTCCTCCCGAGCGCCGTCGGGCAAGCGTTCTTCACGCTCAGCCTCGGGATGGGCGCGATGGTGACGTACTCGAGCTACCTCGGCGAGGACGACTCGCTGCCCGCCGACGGCGCCACCATCGTCGTCCTGAACACGCTCGTCGGCGTCCTCGCGGGCCTCGTCGTCTTCCCCGTGCTCGCCGCCGAAGGCCTCTCGATGGAGACCGCCGGCATGGGCGCGGTCTTCGAGTCGATGGCCGCCGCGTTCGCGACCCTCCCGGCCGGTCGCGTCCTCGGACTCGTGTTCTTCCTCGTCCTCCTCCTCGCCGCGCTCTCCTCCGCGATCTCGCTCCTCGAGGTCGTCGTGTCCTACGTCGTCGACAACACGAGCTACGACCGGAAACCCCTCGCCGCCGCGGCCGGCGCCGGCATCTTCGTGCTCGGGGTCCCGAGCGCGTTCGGTATCAACGCGCTCAGCTGGTACAACGCGGTCGCGTACAACCTCCTCCTCCCGCTCGGCGGCCTCGGCATCGCGGTCGCGGTCGGCTGGACGCGGCCCGCGCGGTCGACGACCGAACTCCGCCGCGGCTCCGGCGCGAGCCAGGCTGCCGCGCTCGTCTGGCTGTGGGCGCTCCGAACCGTCGTCGTGCTCGCGCTCACCGTCACGCTCGTCCTCGGCGTCAAGTCCCTGCTGGTGAAGGCGGCGGTCGTCGAGAGCAGCGTGCTCTCGTCGATGCCGGTCGTCGTCGCGCTCGCCGCCGCCATCGCGGTCGCCCTCGTCGCCGGCGCCCGCACCGTCGGCAGCGACCCGTCCGACGGCGCTCGACTCGCTGGCCACGGCGACGACTGACGCGCCGAACCACTCCGTTCTCGCCGCGCGCTCGCCGCACGTTCGCCGCCCGCCTCGTCTCCGACCGACGATTCGTAACCACTCCCGTACGTCGCACGCTCGACAACCGCAGAGAACGCCGCGCGTGGCCGTCAAAGACCGTGATAATCGTCTTTTGACGGATCGTCGGTTCGTAACGCTCATGGAGCGCGCACCGGCGATGAGTGACAATGGCACGTGAATCGTGGACGGGCCGAATCGGGTTCGTCCTCGCCGCAGTCGGGAGCGCCGTCGGGCTCGGGAACATCTGGCGGTTCCCGTGGATGACCGCCGAGAACGGCGGGAGCGCGTTCCTCGTCGTCTACCTCGGTATCGTCCTCGCCGTCGGCGTCCCCGGACTCCTCGCGGAGTTCGTGCTCGGCCGTCGCTCGCGCAAGAGCCCCGTCGGCGCACTCCGGGACCTCTCTGGGTCGCGCAACTGGGGGCGCGTCGGGCTCGTGAGCGTCCTCGCCGGCCTCGTCCTCCTGTCGTTCTACAGCGTCGTCGGCGGGTGGATACTCCGGTACCTCGTCGCGTCCCCGACCGGTGCGTACTTCGCGGACCCGGGCGGGTACTTCGACGCCATCGCGCACGGCCCCGGTGCCGCCGCGTTCCACGTCCTCTTCCTCGGCCTGACCGCGGGGGTCGTCTACGGCGGCGTTCGCGCCGGCATCGAGCGCGCGACGACCGTCATGATGCCCGTCGTCGTCCTCGTCCTCGCCGGGATGGCGATGTGGGCGAGCGGCCTCGGCGGTGCCGCGGACGCCTACGCGTTCTACCTCGAGTTCGACGTCGCGAGCGTCCAGGAGAACGCGCTCGACGTCGCGCTCGCCGCCGCCGGCCAGGCGCTGTTCACGCTCTCGGTCGGCGCCGGCACCATGATAACGTACGCGAGCTACGTCGGCGAGGACCGGTCGCTGCCGGCCGACGCGACGATGATCGCCGTCCTCAACACCGCCGTGGGCGTCCTCGCCGGCCTCGTCGTCCTCCCGCTCCTGTTCTCGACGCCGGGCGTCGACGCCGCGACGAGCGGCCCCGGCGCGCTGTTCGTCGGCGTCGCCACCGCGTTCGCGACGCTCCCGGCCGGCGAACTCCTCGCCGCCGGCTTCTTCGCGGTCGTCGCGCTCGCCGCGCTCTCCTCCTCCATCAGCATGCTCGAGATCGTCGTCGCGTACCTCGTCGACGAACGCGGGTTCGCCCGGGACCGCGCGACCGTCGGCGTCGCCGCGGTCGTCCTCGTCACGGGGACCGCGAGCGCGTTCAGCCCCCAGCTCTTCGGGCTGCTCGCCGGCCCCGTCGTCGACGTGGTCCTCACCACCGGCCTGCTCGCGTTCGTCGTGTTCACCGCGTGGGTGCTCGGTCCGGACGCCGTCGAGGAGTTCGCGCGCGGCACCCGGTTCTCGGCCGGTCTCGGCGACGCCTGGCGCACGCTCCTCGGCGTCGCCCTCCCACCGTTCCTGGTGTTCACGCTGTTCGTCGGCGTCAGCGACGCCGTCGGCGTCACCGTCGCGTCCTGGCAGCTCGCGCTCGCGGCGGTCGCCGTCGCCGGCGTCGTCGTCGCCGGCGTCGTGCGCGCTCGACGACCACGTCCGACAGCGTGAGTCAGCCGACGAACTGTGCGAGTCAGCCGACGAACTGCGCGAGTCGGTTGCCCGGCGACGTGAGTACCGGTCGATGGGGAGGGGCGTGGTTGCGTCCGGGAGCGCGTTCGTCCTCGACTGTGGTAACGGGAAACCTTTAGTCGCCGGTGGGCGACGATTCTGCCAATGACTAGGTGGTCGCCGTGACGATGGAGGACCGCATCGAGGAACTCGAAGAGCTTCGCGAGGAGGCGCTGCTCGGCGGTGGCGAGGACCGCATCGAGTCCCAGCACGAGAAGGGGAAGATGACCGCTCGCGAACGCATCGAGTACTTCCTCGACGACGGGACGTTCCACGAGTTCGACCAACTCCGGACGCACAACGCGCACAACTTCGGGATGGAGGAGAAGCAGATCCTCGGCGACGGCGTCGTCACGGGCTACGGCGACGTCGACGGCCGGAAGGTGTTCGTGTTCGCGCACGACTTCACCGTCTTCGGTGGGAGTCTCGGCGAGGTGTTCGCGGAGAAGATCACGAAGGTGATGGACATGGCGATGGAGGTCGGCGCCCCCATCATCGGACTGAACGACTCCGCCGGTGCGCGCATCCAGGAGGGCGTCAAGAGCCTCGCCGGGTTCACGGACATCTTCCACCGGAACCAGCAAGCCAGTGGCGTGGTCCCCCAGATATCGGCGATCATGGGGCCGTGCGCGGGCGGTGCGGTGTACTCGCCGTCGATCACGGACTTCATCTTCATGGTCGACGAGACCAGCCACATGTACATCACCGGGCCGGGCGTCATCAAGACCGTCACCGGTGAGGAGGTCACCCAGGAGGAACTCGGCGGTGCGGGCACGCACACGTCGAAGACGGGCGTCGCGCAGTTCCACTGTAACGACGAGGAGGAGGCACTCGACCGCATCAAGCGCTTGCTATCGTACCTCCCGCAGAACAACGTCGAGGACCCGCCGCGCGTCGAACCGTGGGACGACCCGGACCGACGCCCCGAGGCGCTGAACGACATCGTCCCGGAGAGCCCCCAGAAGCCCTACGACGTCACCGACGTCATCTCGCAGACGGTCGACGAGGGGTCGTTCATGGAGGTCGCGAAGAACTTCGCGAAGAACATCGTCGTCGGGTTCGGGCGCCTCGACGGGCACTCGGTCGGGATCGTCGCGAACCAGCCCCGGGTCAACGCCGGGACGCTCACGGTGGACGCGTCGATGAAGGGCTCGCGGTTCGTGCGGTTCTGTGACTCGTTCAACATCCCGATCGTGACGCTCGTCGACGTCCCCGGGTACATGCCGGGGACCGAGCAGGAGCACCGCGGCATCATCCGGCACGGCGCGAAGCTCCTGTACGCGTTCAGCGAGGCGACGGTCCCGCTGCTGACGGTCATCACGCGGAAGGCGTACGGTGGCGCGTACTGCGTGATGGCTTCGAAGAACCTCGGCGCGGACGTGAACTACGCGTGGCCGACCGCGGAGATCGCGGTGATGGGCCCGCAGGGCGCGGTGAACATCCTGTACCGCGACGAGCTCGCGGACGCGGAGAACCCGGACGAGCTCCGGGACGAGCTCATCGAGGAGTACCGCGACGAGTTCGCGAACCCCTACACGGCGACGGACAAGGGCTTCCTCGACGACGTCATCGAGCCCGTGGAGACGCGGTCGCGGCTCATCGACGACCTGGACATGCTGAAGACGAAGCGGGAGAGCCAGCCGGACAAGAAGCACGGGAACATCCCGCTGTAGATGACCGACCACGAACCCGCGTCCGGCGGCGAGTCCGCGGGCGCGTCGACGGACGTGGCGGCGCTCCTGTCGGCGCTGTCGATTCCGGCGGACGCGAACGACGCGGAGGCGGCGGCGATCGCTGCAGCGGTGGGCGCGCACCTGACGGACCTGGAGCGAGCCGCGGCAGCGGCGGGCGACGACGAGGCGTCGTGGGCGGGCCGGAAGTGGTCGTACGCCGGCCGCCTCGAGAGCGTGCAGGGTCGGAGCGAGCGCGTTCCCGACGGTGCGCCGACGGACGCGTGGGCGGCGAGCGGGCGCACCGACCGGTTCTGAGCGTCGGTCCCGCTTCCGTCTCCCGGATCGGTTTCTCTCCTCGCTGGGGCGACGGAAAGGTACTTCAGACTCGCAGGGCTAGTACGCGTATGAACCCGAAGCGAACCGCTGTCCTCTGGTTCGCGGGCGGCCTGCTCGCGCTCGTCGTCGTCCTCGCGCTCGTCGCGGGCGGCGTCGTCCCGGTGCTCGAGGCCGGGCACGTCGTCGCCCTCGTCGGCGTCGCTGGCGCAGCGAGCGCACTGCTCGGCGAACGACTCTACCTCAAACGGCGCGGTCTCGCACCCTGAGGTCGCTCACGCGCCGCCCTGTTCCTCCAGCAGCTCTCGAATCCGCCGGAGTTCCGACAGCATCGCGTCCGACCGGGGCTCTATGGTCGTCGTCGCCCCTGCGCGAGGCGAGACGGCACCGTCGCCGGAGGCGGCGTCGTCGTCGGCCAGTCGGTCCTCGCCGCTTTCCGTCGACACGGGTGGACGACGCCGAACCATGTCCAGTATCTGTTCTTTCACGTCGTCGTAGTCGCTGATGCCACTGATGGACAGCTCCGCGCCCGTCTGGCCACCGTACCCCGCGGTGTGGACGCCGACCGACCCGGCGTCGACGATGCGCTGCACTGGCCCCTGTGCGGCATTGACGTTCGTGATGCGATTGTACGGGACCGTGGTCTTCTGTCGGAAGAACACCCCGCGGTGGTACTCGATCTCCGCCTCGGTCAGCCGGTACTGGGCCGTCCGATAGAACGCCGGAATCCACCACGTGACGAACGCCAACACGACGAGCGGGACACCGACGAACCCGGCGGTGACGACCGCTGGCGCGTCCGCGAACGCACCCAGTGCCGCGATGGTGCCGCCGAATGCGGCGAACAGGACGACCACGATCGCCTCGTACAGGTAGAAGTACGCCTTCAGCTTCTCGGGCTTGAACCACTCGTTCATGACGCGCATACCGCGATATTCGCCTCGACAGACCGTAAGAGTAGAGGCTGGTTCTCCCATCGTACGGGCGTCCGTCGCGGGGTTGCGCCGCGTCAGCCGAGGCGACCTCGTCGCGTAGCGTGGCCCGAACCGACTGTCAGCGTCGCTCCGTCGCGCGAACGCGGACGTCGCCGGGGTCGAGCGCGATCTTGACGGTCGGGTCGAACCCGCCGACCTGCGCGAACTCGAGGCGGTTCGCGAGCGTCGCGAGCGCGAGCCGGAGTTCGAGGCGCGCGAACCGCATCCCGATGCAGTGTCGCGGCCCGCCGCCGAACGGGAAGAACGCGTACTCCGGGCGGTCGTCGCGACCGAACGCGGCCGCGTCGGCGTCCTCGCCCACGGTATCGGCGTCGACGCCCGGGAGGTCGGCGTCGTCGTCGAGCCAGCGCTCGGGCCGGAACGACTCCGGGGCGTCCCACCAGCGGTCGTCGCGGTGGACCTGGTAGATGGAGAGCTGGAGCGCCTCGCCGGGGTCGACGCGGTACCCGCCGACGGTCGTCGGTTCTCGGGCCTCTCGGTACACCGCGGTCACGGGCGGGTAGAGGCGGAGCGCTTCCTCGACGACCGCCTCCGCGTACGGGAGTCGCGGGACGTCCGCGAACGACGGGGCGTCGCCGTCGAGTACCGCGTCGAGCTCGGCGCGGAGTCGGTCGCCGACGCGGGGGTGGCCGGCGACGAGCCAGACGGCGTACGTGAGCGCGGTCGCGGTCGTCTCGTGGCCCGCGAACAGGAACGTGACGAGCTGGTCGCGGAGCTCGTCCTCGCGGACGCCGGCGTCCGCGTCGTCGATGCCCTTGAGCATCGTCCCGAGGAGGTCGTCGCCGTACGCGTCGCCTTCGGTGTCGCCGTCGGCCGCTGCTGCGCGCTCGACGCGCGCCCGGCGGTCCGCGACGACGTCCTCGACGAGCGCGTCCAGGGCGGCCATCGACTTCCGGTACCGGCGGTCGACGGGGAGGGGAATCCAGTCCGGGACGGCCATCGCCGCGGGCGAGGCGTAGTCGCTGATGGCGTCGGCGGCCGTCGCGACCACGTCGCCGCGGTCGCCGTCGAGGTCGACGTCCAGCAGGGTTCGAGCGAGGACGTCGAGCGCGAACCGCGAGTTCGCCTCGCGGAGCGCGACGTCGCCGTCGGTCCCCGCCCAGTCGTCGGCCATCGCGCTCGCGCGGTCGACGATGTCGTCGGCGAACCCCTGGACTTTCGCGGGCGTGAACGACCCCTGGAGCGCCATGCGCTGGCGGCGCCACTGGTCGCCTTCGGTGAACGCGAGGCCGTCCTCCGCGATTATCTCGCCGAAGTCCGTCTCGAAGTCTCCCTTGCGGAACGCGTCCGAGCGGGAGACGAGGACGGCCTCGATGGCGTCGGGGTCCGCGACGGCGACGAAGTGCTCGCCGAACGCGTCGTAGGAGACGACGTCCCCGCGGTCGAGGACGCGCCCGCCGAACGCGAGTGCGTCCCGGGCGAACCCGAGCGTGCAGCCGACGAGCGGGAGGCCGTCGACGTGGGGCGGCCGCGGCGCGCCAGCGACCGCGTCGCCGGCCGGGTCCGTGGTCGATGCATCCCCGCGATCGTCCGCGGTCGCGTTCGCAGTGTCGCTCATACGTACCCGAACGCACGCCAGAGCGGAGTCGATTCGGCCGAGCCACTGAACCCTTTTATCCGTGGCGGAGGTTCGTGACGGTATGCAGTCGGCTGACCTGACGCTCACGCTCCCGGCATCGATGCAGCTCCCGGTCCCGGAGTGGGTGGACGGCGACGACGTCGTCGACCGCGAGGAGGTCCTGTCCTGGCAGGTGCGGCCGAGCGAGGACGCCGTGTACTTCCTGTCGCTCGTCACGGGCGACCTCGGCGCAGTCCGCGAGATAGAGGAGACCACCGAGGTCGCGCGGACGGCGGACGTGACGCCCGTCGAGGGCGCGGACGCGTTCTACGTGTACGCCGAGATACCGCTCCGGGAGGCCGACAGCGCGTTCATGTCGACGTTCGACGTCCCCGGTCTGGTCGTCGTCCCTCCCATCGTCTACACGGCGACGGACACCGTGCACGTGACGGTGCTCGGCGAGGACGACGCGCTCTCGGGCGTCCTCGACGGGCTCCCCGACGCCGTGGACGCGACCGTCGAGCGCGTGAGCGAGCACGGCCGTCTCGGCGGCGCGCTCGCCGGCCGGCTGACGCGCCGCCAGTTCCAGGCGATCGCGGTCGCGCGCGACGTCGGCTACTACGAGGTCCCCCGCGACGGCGACCTCGACGCGGTCGCCGCGGAACTCGATATCTCCGCGTCGGCCGCGTCGACGCTCCTCCGGAACGCCGAGCGCGCGCTCGTCGACGCCGCACTCGGTCGGTGACGACGGCCGTCATCGCTCGCGCCCCGTCGTCGTCGAGAGACGCTGCCGTCTGACGGCGGGTAGGGGCGTCGGTCGGTCGAGGCGGACGGGCGTCTGTCGCCCGGCGGTAAGGGCGGCGGTCGCGTGGGGGTCGACGCGGTCGAGCGCCGAGGTAGGTTGGAGGGCTGTTGGAGGGCTGTTGGAGCGCGTCCCTCCGCGAAGCGGCTGCTTGCCGAGGTGCGCCTGGGTGCCAGCGCCGCAGCCGGCGGCGAACGCCACGGACTGCCACGACGACCCCGCTCGAAACGAGGGCGGACGGCGTGGAGTCGCTTCCGTCGCGCTGGCTAGGTCATTCAAGTGCGTGGCGGCGCGAGGTGCGAGCGATGAAGTACCTCGACGTGCGCCTGCGACTTCCCCGCGAGACGATGCATCCGATGCTCGAGTTCATCGCGGACGAGGACGTCGTCGCGTACGAGGAGCTCCTGACGTGGAACGTCCTCGAGGAGCGCGGCGTCGAGTACGAGCTGTTCTACGTCGTCGCGGACCGCGAACCGTACCGCGAGCAGGTCGCGAGCGTCGACTCCATCCGCTGGTTCGAGCTGACGCCCATCGACGAGGACTCCCAGTACCTCTACGTCTGCCAGGAGACCCGGCCCGAGGAGCGCGACTGGCGCGCGGCGTTCGCGTCCCTCGACCTCCTCGTCGTCCCACCCATCCGCTACCAGAACGACGGGAGCTTCGACATCACGCTGCTCGGCGACGGCGAGGACCTCCGCGCGGTCGTCGACGGCCTCCCCGACGACGTCGAGACCACGGTCCTGGAGGTCGGCGACTACGACCGCCGCCACCCCCGGGTCACGAGCGACGTCACCGACCGCCAGCTCGAAGCCGCCCGCGTCGCCGTCGACGTCGGGTACTACGAACGCCCCCGCGAGGGGTCGCTCGCGGACGTCGCGCGCGAACTCGACGTCGCCGAGAGCACCGCGTCGAACCTCCTCCAGGAGGCCGAGAGCCGCATCATGCACGCGCTCGTGGACGACTGAGTGCTCGGCTCGCGGCGCTCGCGACCGACGCCAGCGGTCAACGTGAAGCCGGGCGTCGGTTGACGACCACCTAGCGTAAGAGTAAGGTGGCCGGTCCGTGTCGATTCCCGCAAGAAATGTTCAGGAAGGTTCTCGTCGCGAATCGAGGAGAGATCGCCGTTCGCGTGATGCGAGCGTGCGAGGAGTTGAATATCTCGACGGTCGCCGTCTACTCCGAGGCGGACAAGAACGGCGGGCACGTCCGGTACGCCGACGAAGCGTACAAGGTCGGTCCCGCGCGAGCGGCGGACTCCTACCTCGACCACGACGCCGTCATCGAGGCCGCCCAGAAGGCCGACGCGGACGCCATCCACCCCGGGTACGGGTTCCTCGCGGAGAACGCGGCGTTCGCGCGGAAGGTCGAGGACACCGACGGCATCACGTGGGTCGGCCCCGCCGGCGACTCGATGGAGCAACTCGGCGAGAAGACCAAGGCCCGGAAGACGATGGAGGCGGCGGACGTCCCCATCGTCCCCGGGACGACCGACCCCGTCGAGGACCCCGAAGCGGTCAAAGAGTTCGGCGACGAGTACGGCTACCCGGTCGCCATCAAGGCCGAAGGTGGTGGCGGCGGTCGCGGGATGAAGATCGTCGAGAGCCCCGAGGAGGTCGAGGACCAACTCGAGTCCGCCAAACGCGAGGGCGAGGCGTACTTCGACAACGCGAACGTCTACCTCGAGCGCTACCTGGAGAACCCCCGGCACATCGAGGTGCAGATCCTCGCGGACCACCACGGGAACGTCCGGCACCTCGGCGAGCGCGACTGCTCGCTCCAGCGCCGCCACCAGAAGGTCATCGAGGAAGGCCCGAGTCCCGCGCTCAGCGACGAACTCCGCGAGAAGATCGGGGAGGCCGCGCGCCGCGGCGCCGACCAGGCCGGCTACTACAACGCCGGGACGTTCGAGTTCCTCGTCGAGGAGGAGGACCGCGACGCCGACGCCGGCGAGGTCCTCGGGCCGGACGCGAACTTCTACTTCCTCGAGGTGAACACGCGCATCCAGGTCGAGCACACCGTCACCGAGGAGCTCACGGGCATCGACATCGTGAAGTGGCAGCTGAGGGTCGCAGCCGACGAGGAACTCGGCTTCTCGCAGGACGACGTCGACCTCGACGGGCACGCGATGGAGTTCCGCATCAACGCGGAGAACGCCGCGAAGGAGTTCCAGCCCGCCACCGGCGGGAAGCTCGTCACGTACGACCCGCCGGGTGGCATCGGCGTCCGCATGGACGACGCGCTCCGCCAGGGCGACAAGCTCGTCACGGACTACGACTCGATGATCGCGAAACTCATCGTGTGGGGGAGTTCTCGCGAGGAGTGCATCGAGCGGTCGCTGCGCGCACTCCGCGAGTACGACCTCGAAGGCGTCGTCACCATCATCCCGTTCCATCGCCTCATGCTCACCGACGAGGAGTTCGTCGCCGGGACGCACACGACGAAGTACCTCGACGAGCACATCGACCGCGACCGCATCGCCGAAGCCCAAGAGCAGTGGGGGACCGAGACCATGACCGCGGACGACGAGGACGTCGTCGAACGCGAGTTCACCGTCGAGGTGAACGGGAAGCGCTTCGAGGTCGAACTCGAGGAACGCGGCGGGATGGCCATCCCCACCGGGAGCGATGGCGACGACCGCCCCGAAGCGGCCGGCCCGAGCGGCGTCGACAGCGGCGGCGGCGGTGCCGTCGCCGGCGCCGTCACCGCCGAGATGCAAGGCACCATCCTCGACGTCGAGGTCGACGTCGGCGACGAGGTCGCCGCCGGCGACGTCCTCCTCGTCCTCGAAGCGATGAAGATGGAGAACGACGTCGTCGCCGACGCCAGCGGCACCGTCAGCGAGATCGCCGTCGAAGAAGGCCAGAGCGTCGACATGGGCGACACGCTCGTCGTCCTCGAGTAGGCGAGTCGATTCGGGCGACACGCTCGTCGTTCTGGAGTAGTCGATTCGGGCGACACGCTCGTCGTTCTGGAGTAGTCGATTCGGGCGACACGCTCGTCGTCCATGCGTTCGGCTCAGCGACCCCGATAGGGCTCGATTTCTGGTACTGTTGGCTGGCGGGTGAGGGTATCGAATCCTGGCCCCCGATGGTGGTAGAACGAGTCTCCTATCGGTTAGTGGACGATGCCGGCCGTCCCTGTGCCGCGGCACTCAGTCGTTGATCGCCGCTCCCTCGTCGTCGACGCCCGCTGGCTCCGGGGTCGCCCAGTCGCCGTGGACGAGCGCCCCGTGGAGCGACCGCGGCTGGACGCCCAGGTCCGCGAGCGGTGCCGCGTCGAGCCGGAACCCGCCGTGGTCGTCGTACCACGCGTACAGTTCCGCGGCGAGCTCGCCGAAGCGCTCGCGCTCGCGGTCGTCCGTCACCTGCTCCGCGGTCACCTCGTGCCCGCGAATCTCCGCGAACCCCTCCGCAATCTCCGACAGCGTCAGGACGTCCCCCGCGAGGTCCAGGTGGACGCCCGCGTACGCGTCGGGGTGCGCGAACGCCGTCGCCGCGACCGTCCCGACGTCGTCCACGTCCACCACCGCGAGCAGCGTCTCCTCCTCCACCGGCCACGCCAGCACGCCGTCCTCGATATCCTCGCGCTGCGCCTCGAAGTTCTGCACGAACAACCCTGGCCGGATCACCGTATAATCGAGGCCTGACTCCTCGAGGTACGTCTCGACGCGTTGCTTCCCCGAGAGCGCCTCCACCTCGCTCGCCTCTACCCGGTTCGTCCCCATCGCCGACCCATAGACGAGGTACTCGAGCTCGGCGTCCGCGGCTGCGTCGACGAAGCCTCGGCCGCGAGTCGCTTCCGTGTCCGCGCCACCGTCCGTCGGCGTGGTGACGAGGAACGCAGCATCGACTCGCTCCAGGTGCTCGCGGTACGAACTCGGGTCGTCCAGGTCGCCCTTCACGACCCGCACGCCGCGGTCCTTCAGGCTCGCCACGTCCCGGCGCGCACTGTACGGATGCCGCGTCATCGCCGTCACCGCGAAGTCACCGTGCACGCCCGACAGCAAGTGATCCACCACGGCATCGCCCTGCCGCCCAGTCGCGCCGACGACGAGTACCTTCTGTGTCATCCCACGTACGTATGCCGTGTGTTCGCATAACTAAGCGGCCGCTACCCGCGAGTAACGCCACGTTGAGAACCGAACTCGAGTCCACGCCCTCGACCAGCAGGACCCAACAGAGAGTCACGGCATCGACACCACCCAGCAGCGTGCCTAAGGCCTTCACACTCCAAGACACCCACGTGCCTCCCGGGACGCCCGACGACAGCGAACGCGGCACAGACCAGGTCACGATCCTCGTCATCGACGACGACGAGCGCCACGAACTGACCGTCCCACCAGGGACGACCATCCGAGACGCACTCCTCGATGCCGGCCTCTCACCGTACACGCGATGGACCGAACGCGCAAACTGCGGCGGCCGCGGCCTCTGCGCCACCTGCGGCGTCCGCCTGCGAGAAGACACCGACCCCGAACACTGGCACGACTCCCTCGCCGCACGATTCGGCTACCCACGACTCTCCTGCCAGATAGAAGCCACATACGACACCGTCGTCGAACTCGACGACGAGAAACGAATCTGGGGACGCCGCAAATAGCCCGGCGAACCACACCGACGACACGCGCTCCCAACCGACTCGCTACGCTCGTCGTCGGTGAGTAGCTGAAAAGTACTCCGTCAGGGGTTCGAACCGATACCAGACGTGCTCGCTCACGTGCGTTCGCTGTGCGCGACTGGTAGGATTCGAATCCTGTGTCGCACTTCCTGTTTCCGGACCCCTCGCTGTCGCTCGCGGTCAGTTTGAAACAGGAAGATGCTCCGTCAGGGATTCGAACCCTGGTCCTTGCCGTGAGAGGGCAAGATGATTGGCCGGACTACACCAACGGAGCGGTGTGCGCACTCATTGGTAGTTGGTGGGTACGTTTAACGGTTCTGTTTCGCCGCTTCCGTGTGTGGGTTTCACGTGTCGTCGTCCTCGTCGTCGAAGGGGGAGCCGGCGACGTCGGGTTCGTGGCCGTCGAGGCTGATGATGTTCTCGCGGCCGACGCGGAGTTTGGAGATCTGGTCGTCGTCCTCCATGTCCGAGAGGAGCATGCTGACCTTCGACTTCGACCAGCCGGTTTCGTCGACGATGTTGACCTGGCGCATGCGGCCGCCGTGGTCTTCGAGGAGGGAGACGACGCGGTCCTCGTCGGTGAGGAGCTCTTCGTCGGTGACGGCTGGCTCGGTGGACCCGGCGCTCGCCTCGCTTCCGGCGGGCTCGCTCTCGGTGGGGGTGTCGGCGGTTGGCGTCTCGGCTTGGACGGTTCCGGCCGGTCCGTCACTACTCCCGTCGTCGTCGGTGGTGACGAGGTCGCCGCCGTATTCGCGGTAGGCGAAGGCGGCGACGAGGACGGCGACGAGGGCGAGTGCGAGCATGGGGAGCATCCCGAGGCCGTCACCGCCGGCGTCGCCGGGGTTCGTGGTGCCGCCGTCGCCGCCGTCTCCACCATCTCCGTTACCGCCGCCGCCGCTGGTGGTCGTCGTGGTTGGTGCGCTGGCGGGTTCGAAGGTGGCGCGCGGGCGTTCGTCGCTGAAGTCGCGTTCGCCTTGCCAGGTGACGGAGTCGCTCGCGGCGAGGGTGTCGCCGGAGGGCGAGCCGTCGGGATCGACGCTCGCGAACTGGAGGGCGTCGCCGTGTGCGAAGACGAGTGATTGTTTCGGGCCGAGGTAGATGCCGCCGTCGAAGACGTCGCCGACGACGACGCGGCCGTCGTTGCGGACGACGGCGAACGCCTCCCACTGGAAGGAGAGTTCGAGGATGCCGATGGTGTTGAACCGCTCTTCGACGCGCGCGCTCCGCCGGAAGTTCGACGCCTGCATGTCGCGGCCGGTGGCGTTCCGGCCGGCGGCGGTGAGAGCGTCCGCGCGCGCCTGGAAGTCGCTGTAGAGCTCGGTGCTCTGGTTCTCGAAGCGCTGTGCGTACGTCTCGAACTGGTCGCGTTCGGTCTCGTTGGTGAGGCGGCGTTCGTACCTGATGGTGAACGTCGCGCTCCCGTTCTGGTGGGTCGTGATCAGGAACGTCGTGCTGTCGAACGACTGTGCGGTCGACGCTTCGGTGGCGTTCACCTGCGCGGCCGCCGACCGCTGGTTCGGGTCGACGACGAGCGACCCGGCGACTACGAGCG
Organism: Halorubellus salinus; assembly: GCF_020567525.1. Lineage (GTDB taxonomy): Archaea > Halobacteriota > Halobacteria > Halobacteriales > Natrialbaceae > Halorubellus > Halorubellus salinus. The sequence goes on along the minus strand of NZ_JAJCVI010000006.1, from coordinate 176,086 downwards.
ACAGCACGAGCACGACGACGACGAGACGACTCACCCGACGCATTCACCCTCGCTTTGTCCGGGGGTGCAAAAGAACCTATGCCCTCGCTCCGTCGGTCGTTTCGTCTGGTCGACAGCTACTCCATCGGTCGTTCCGCCTGGTCGACAGCTACTCCATCGGTCGTTCCGTCTGAACGACAGCTGTGGCGCTGGTCGAGCTGGTGGACCGATAGCGTTCCGTGGTCGCTCCGCTGTGGGGCGTGAGGAATGGGGTGGGGGGAAGATGCCCGCGCGTTCGGGGGGAAGGGCGGGCGTTGGGGGGGTGGGGTTTGGGGGTCCGTTGTAGATGGCAACGGATGTGGTTGCTTGCAGGAGTGCGAGGCAGGTTACGGTTCCACGCACCGTGACGTTCGTCCTCGCATCCTACTCCTCCCTTGTGACTCGACCCACATAAAATCACCGATGGAAATTGCCAAAGGCGATACGCCCGGTAGATTGCCATTAGATAGAAATAAAGGGAGCGGTATAGTACGTTGTAGGAAGGGACAACCCTATGAGACTCAGACGACCAACCGACTTCCTGATCCTCGAAGCACTGCAGGCTCACGGCCGGAACGTGGCGACGAACCTGGCCGACCACACCGGCAAGAGCCGTAAGAACATCAACAGCCGCCTCCCCGTCCTCGCGGACTACGGACTCGTGGACAAGATCGGCCCGGCCACCCGATCCGGCCTCTACGAGCTCACGAAGAAGGGGAAGGTGGCGCTCATGTACCAGGACAAGTACGACGAGGTAGAGGACTTCGGCGAACTCGTCGAGGGCCCGCACGCGGCCGACGGCCCCTCTGCTGCGGACGCCGACGCCAGCGCGGAGGCGGCGATGGTGCGTGGCGAGAACGAGGACGACGTCGACGACGACGAGTAACTACTCGCGACCGACCGCACCGAGCCCGGGCGTCAACTGCTCGATTCCGGCAACTTCCTCTCGGCGTTCGACGCACTCGATACACCAGACCTCCGTCCGCGCGTCGGCTTCGGCGAGCCCGCCGACGGCGAACCGCGACTGCACGCGCTCGCAGCGATCACATCGGAACGATTCCTCGGGGACGTCCTGTGCGGCGATGACTTCGTCGATGCGCGCGTACTCCCGTCGTCGCCGCCGCACGCTCGGCAGGACGGCTTCGACGGCCGCAACCGCGCGCCCGGACCAGTTACGCATACCAACGAGTGTATCCCATATACTCCTTAGTACTCGTCAACTACTCTCACCGGTAATCACCGTAGGACGAGTGTGCGGCCTCTTCTCAAGACTGGAGAGTGCGCCGCCGTCGGTCGATTTCAGGGCGCGAGTCGGTTCTTCCGGTTCCGCATGTGCTCGTCGTAGTACTCGAACGTGATCGGGCACCACTCCGCGGCGAGGTCGAGCACGCGCTCGGTCATCTCGCGGATCTCCCACTGCGCGTCGGCCGCCGCGCGCATGTCCGCGACGTGCATCAGCATCCGCGCGTTCATCGACATCACCATGTTCACCTCGGTCCCGATGGGGAGCACGAACCGCGCGTCCTCCGGCGGCATCCCGAGGTCCAGGAGCCGCTGGTACTCCTCGACGCTGCGCGCGACGGACTCGCGGAACAGTTCCTCGCGTTCCGCGACCGTCTCCTCGTCGACCTGCCCCGTCTGCTGGTTGCGCCCCACCCAGTCGGGGTCCGTCGCCGACGGCGGCGTCACCACCATCTCGCCCTCGCGGACGTCCGCGGGGTCGACCTCGTCGAAGCTCACGTAACGCATCGACTGGACGTCGAAGCTCACGTGTCGATGCCGCGTGATCTGGGCCATGCACGACCGACTGATGCCTTTCACGGCGAACACGGCGTTCGCGTGCTCGAACGGCCCGTAGTGGCCGTGCGAGAGCAGGTGCCCGATGAGGGTCTCCTTCTTCTCCTCTAGGTCGTCCCCGTCGACGGTCGCCATCGTCTCCTCGAACGTCTGGTCGCCGACGAACGGCTCGCTGTAGTCGTTCCTGGCGCCTTTACAGATTACCTCCTCTGGATTCTCCGTCGCTTCGAGTAACTGGACCTCCATTTGCGTCGATGGTCGCGGGCCGCCGGTATGAAATTGACCATCGCCCCTCGCTGACGTTGAAGACTCGCGGACGTTGAAAACGCCTCGTGACGTATGGTGACGTATGTCGTACACGCACGCTGCGGCGAGCGACGTGGAATCGGTGATGGACGCGGATTACGGCGCGATGTGGTTCCTGCGGGATGCGCTCGCGACCGAGGACCTGGGCGTCACCATCCTCGAGCTGGAGCCGGGGGCGCGCGGGAAGGAGCACGACCACGACCACGACGGCCAGGAGGAGGTGTACGTGTGCGTGCGTGGTCTCGTGGACGTGGACTTCGACGGTGGCGCCGACGCCGACGGTGGGGAGACGGTGCGGCTCGCGGAGAACGAGGCGGTGCGCGTGAGCGCGAATCAGACGCGCCAGCTCCAGAACCGCGGCGAGGAGCGCGCGAAGCTCGTGCTCGTCGGGACGACGCCAGACGCCTGATTCGCGCTCGCGCGAGGCGGTGTGCGCGGCCGGGACCGCAACCAGTAACCCCGCGGGCCGGCTACTCGCGGGTATGATCTCGAATCTCGCGCGTGGCGTTCGGGCGTTCACGAGCAACGCGTTCTACGTCGATGGCGACCGTCGCGTGCTCGTGGATGCGGGCGCGAACTTCGACGTCGTCAGTCGCATCGAGGAGCAGGGGGGCGTGGACGCGCTCGTGTTGACGCACACGCATCGCGACCACGTCGGGAACCTCCCCGAGGTCGTGGACGCGTTCGACGTCGACGTCTGGGGGTTCGATACGGACCAGCCCGGCGTCGACCACGTCATCGCTGACGAGGAGACCGTCGCGCTCGGCGATCACGAGTACGTCGCGTACCACACGCCGGGACACAAGGACGACCACCTCTGCTTCCACAGTCCGGAGGCGGGCGTGTTGTTCGCGGGCGACCTCGTCTTCCAGGGCGGATCGTTCGGTCGTACGGACCTGGAGGAGGGCGACCATCCGCTGCTCGTCGAGAGCATCGAACGCATGGTCGACGTCCTCGACGCGGACCTGGCGGCGATGCACACCGGCCACGGCCCGTCCGTGACAGACCAGCCGTACCGGCACGTCGAGGCCGCGCTCGAGTCCGCGTGCGCCGCCGGTGGTCGTCGCTGACCGCAGTTACCAGAGCGCCGCGGGGTTAGGAGAGCGCGGTGGAGACGAGCGCGTCGTACGCGACCTCGTAGGCGTCGGCGACCGCGGCGGGGTCACGGCGGTCGTCGCTCGCGAGCGCGGGGAGTGCGACCGTCGCTTCGGGCTCGCAGTGCTCGATGACGTCGCCAGTGGTCTCCTCGAGGCGGCCCTGGCGGGCGCTCCCGCCGACGACCGAGCGCGCTTTCAGGTAGCGGTCGCCGTCGTAGACGCGAGCGCGTCCCGGGTCGACGACGGCGACGGCGTCGAACGCGATATCGGTGACCGGGAGGGCGACGTCGCCGTAGGATTCGACGACCGCGCGGTCGCGAGCGCGCATCGCGTCGGCGACCGCCTCCAGTGCGGTCGCGTGCAGGTCGCGCATGACGTCGTTGAACGCCGACACCGAGTCCACGTGGACCGCGTCCGCGAGCGGGAGGCTGGACGTGGCGGAGGCGGGGACGTCCGCGTCGGCGTGTACGACGTACTCGTCGGTGCCGTCGACGGTCACGCGGTCGAGGACGAACTCGCGATGGCTCGCGCCCAGCAGGCCGCTTCCGCTGCCGGCACTCGGCCGCCAGAGTCGATGCAGCGGGTTGATCGCCTCGGGCGTGACCGCGTCGGCGCTCGCGGCGGCGAGTCGCCTCGCGTCCTTCCCGTACATGCGGCCGTCGCTGGTGGCGCGCTCGTAGTCGTCGTGGTCGAACCAGTAGTCGTTCCCCGCCCGCGGCTTGAATCCGGTGGCGTCGACGCGCTCGCACAGGCCCGTGGAGAACGTCGTCTTCCCCGCGTCGACGCGGTCGCCGCCGGCGACGAGCAGCTTCATTCCTCGGTCTTCACGCCGTAGTACCCGGGTTCGTCGTCGCTACGGGGTTCAGCGATGACGAGGTCGTCGCCGTTGTACACGATCCACGGGATCGCCCAGTCCAGGAGCACCGCCTCGGTGGACTCCTCGAGCGCGGCGTCCGCGTCGAGGCCCTGCATGAGGCGCGCGATCTCGTAGAGCGTGTACATCTGGTCGGGTTCGAGCAACTTCTCGGGCGTCGGGAAGTCACACGGTAGGAGTTCGTCGAAGTCGTCCTTCGGGACGGGCATACCCCTCGATTGGGTGACGGGCGTCGTAAACCAACTGGTCTCCGACAGCACCCGCCCGCCGACACGCGGGCCTGGATACGAAGGGTTGCGGCGGTGACCTGCCGATGCGCGTCGAGCACGGGCCGAATCGCTTTTGTTCCGCGGTTCGTTTCGTATATCCAACGATGGTCTCGGTCACAGAAACGTACCTGGTTCTTCTCGTCGGGTCGACGCCGTTCATCCTCGCGGCACTGAACAAGGTCCTGAACAACCTGCATCGACGCGGGTCCCGGCCGCTCGCCGCGCTCCTCGTCGGCACGCTCGTGTGGATGCTCTCCGCGCTCGCCGTGGCGGTCGCACCCTCGTTCCGCGTGGGACTGTACGCGAACCGCTTCCAGTACTTCGGTATCACGGTGGTGCCGGCGGCGTTCCTCCTGTTCGCGCTCGCGTACGTCGACCGCGAGGAGCTCGTGAACCGGTACAGCGTCGGATTGCTGTCGCTCGAACCGCTCGCGGCGGTCGCGCTCGTGTGGACGAACCGCAGTCACGACCTCTGGACCGCGGGCGGCGTCGTCCGGCAGGGCGCGACGTACGTCTCCGACGGCGCGCAGGTGACGTGCGACGCCGTCATCTGCTTCGGTGACAGCGGGCAGGCGTTCGTCGCCCACACCGTCTACTCGTACGCCATCCTCCTCGCGGGCGCGGTCCTCGTCCTGTCGCGGCCGTTGCGGTCGTCGTCGGTGCCTCGTGGCCAGGCGGCGTCGATGGCCGTCGCGGTGTTCGCGCCGCTGGCCGCGAACGCGCTGTCGCTGTTCGTCCTCCCGAACGGCTTCCCGGACCTGACGCCGATCGCGTTCGGGGTGTCGGGCGTCGCCATCGCCGTCGGCCTCTACCGGTACTCGCTCGTCGAGACGGACGCGCTCACTGGCGCGGCCGCGGTCGACGAACGGGACGGCGGCGCGGTCGTCGTCGACGAGACGTCGGTCGCGGACCTGAACGTCGAAGGCGCGAAGGTCCTGGGCGTGGACGCGGACACCGCGGTCGGCGCTCCCGTCGAGGAGGCGTTCGCCGGACAGTCCGTCCTGCTCGACGCGCACCACGACGACCCGCAGTCGGTCGCGAACGAGACCGTCTCGGACCCGATCTCCGGCGAGACCTACCAGGTGAGCGTCGAGACCATCGAACCCGACGGCACCCCCCGAACCGGCTGGGTGTACGGGTTCACGACCGCGGAGTGACCGACGGGGTCGACGGCTCAGGGTGGGTCGACGCCGCTGCTGGTCGGGCGCGGGTGTCGCGAAGAAAATGCGGTGGTGTGTTCGACGGTTCGACGAGTGGGACGCGACTTACTCGTGCTTGCTGACCGTGTTCTGGTACTGCTCGGCGACGTTGTCCCAGTCGACGACGTCGAAGAACCCGTCGATGAAGCTGCCGCGGTCCGGGCCGTAGTCGTAGTAGTACGAGTGCTCCCAGACGTCGCAGGCGAGGATGGGGTGACTGCCCCAGAGCGCGCCCTGGTCGTGCTTGTCGACCTTGACGTTACGAAGCTGCTTGGCGACGGGGTCGTAGACGAGGAGCGCCCAGCCGCCGGCGGCGCCGGCTGCGGCCTCGAACTCGCCCTTCCAGCCCTCGTAGGAGCCGAAGTCCTCCTCGATGCGCGCGCGGAGGTCGCCTTCGGGCTCGCCACCGCCGTTCGGGTCCATGTTCTCCCAGAACAGCGTGTGGAGGTAGTGACCGGAGCCGTTGTGGGTGACGTTCCCGATGGCGCCGGCGGACGACGAGAAGTCTCCGGATTCGCGGTTATCGGCGAGTGTCTCCTCGGCGGCCTGGAGACCGTTCACGTAGCCCTGGTGGTGGGTGTCGTGATGCCACGTGAGGACCTGTTCGCTGATGGACGGTTCGAGCGCGTCGTAGTCGTACGGAAGGGGCGGCAGTTCGGGGTTTGAATGTTCAGACATGAAGTCTCACCTCGTACGAATATATCTCGCGTGAGCTACTTAACCGTTTAGCAGAGGTATGCTAGCACGTGGCGCGCAACGGCGTGCAATCGCGACTGGGTACCACCGACTCGTGGCAGGCTTCCCGCGGTTCCACGACGACCGGGCTCGCGGTCAGGCGGCGAGTGCGACGACGAGGAGGACGAGCCCGTAGTTCGCGTCGCGCAGCAGGCAGATGCGGGCGTCGTCCCGGCCGGTGTCGACGCACCTGGTGACGCCGACGGAGGCGACGGTCGCGACGGCGAAGACGAGGCCGACGGCGAGCGGGAGGACGCCGGCGGCGGTGGCGGCGGCGTACAGCGCGAGCGCGGTCGCGTCGACGGCGTACAGGAGCCGACGCGTGCTCGCGGTCCCGAAGACGACGGGGAACGTCCGGACGCCTTCTGCGCGGTCACCGGCGACGTCGCGGACGTTCCGGACCTCGAAGGCGACGGCGGTCTGGACGAGGTAGAACGTGAACGCGACGCCGGCGGTGGCGGTGAACGCGCCGTCGACCCAGACGATGGGGAGTGCGACGGTCGGGAACGCCCAGCTGACGGCGACGAGGAGCGTGCTCGCGCCGAGGACGTCCTTGAGGCGGCGGTCGACGACGGGGAGCCGGACGCTGTAGGCGACTGCGGCGACGGCCGGGAGGAGCGTGAGCGCGAGCGCGAGCGGGCCGGCGGTCGCGGCGAGTGCGAGCGCGAGGACGGTCGCGACGGCGGTTGCGGCGGCGAGCTCGCGCCGGTACCGGGCGACGAACCGTGCGCGTGCCGGGGCGTTCGTCTCGTCTTCCGCGTCGACGAGCTTGTTGGACGCGTAGATCGCGAACGCCATCAGGCCTCCGACGGCGACCGCGGGCGATGGTGCGAGGTCCATGAGGAGGACGACGGTGAGGACCTTCGCAGCGGCGACGACGGCGTCGACGGTCGACGTGTGCACGAGGGCACTGGCGACGCCGCTCGGGGTTGGGAGGTCGAGACTGGGGTTGACGTGCTGGACGCGTTCGCCATCGGTTGACATACCAAAACAAATTACCACCAGCTACTTAACAATTTCTTGAGTTAAGTTGTTTCCATCTGGTGGCCACGAACCGAAAACTGAACTCAATCCCCGATGTCGAAAATATTGCCAGTTCCTATTGGTTAGCTGCTACGAGCGACGGCCGCGGGACGCGATCCGGCCGGTCAGGCGTCCGGGTCCGCTGGGCAGAGAAGGTGCGGCGACACGCTGTCAGGCGTCCGGGTCCGCTGGACAGAGAAGGCGCGGCGACACGCTGTCAGGCGCTCGGGTCGCCGTGACGCGGGAACCGGAGGGAGACGCCGTCCTCGGTCGTCGTCGTCTCGCCGGCGAGACGTTCGACGCCCCAGTGGACGAGCCAGCACGCCAGCTCGTCGGGCGAATCGACGTCCACGCTCGCGTCCGCGTCGACGCCCTCCGTCAACAACCGACGGTGCGTCGCGGCCGGCGACGCACCCGGCACGGAGAGCGTCACGTCGACCGCGGTCTCGTCCACGACCTGGATGTCGACGACGATACCGGTCGCGTCCTCGCTCTCCGTCGCGTGCGTCGCCCCGAACCGGAGGAGCGCGCGAACCGTCGGCTCGAACAGCCCCTCGCAGTACGCCCATTCGCCCAGCGGCGCGTCGACGGTCACGTCCAGTTCGGGCGTCGACTCCCGGACGGCGTCCGCCTCGGCCTGCACGACCGGAACCACGTCCACCGGCTCGAAGGACCCGCCGGCCGCCAGGAGCGCGTCGAACTCCTCGGCGACGTCCCCGACCGCGAGCGCGTTCTCCGCGTGCTCGCGGATCTCCGCGGTCGCCACGGGCTCCCCGTCGGACGCCGCTTCCGTGGCGCGCGTCGACACGACGTCCATCTCGTCGCGGAGCGTCTCGCGGAGCACGCGATTCAGGACCTCCGTCCGGCGCTGTCGCCGTAACTCCGGCGTCGCGTCGTGGAGCGTCACCACCCACCCGGAGTGCTTCCCGCGGGACGTCGTCACCGTCGACGCGGACACCTTCACGTGCCGGTCCTCGCCGTCGACGGAGAGCGTCGCCGTCTCCGCGCCGAACGCCGCGAGCTCGTCCACCGTCGACGCCGTCGGCACGACCGCTTCGACCGACCGACCCTGAAGCGTCTCGGCGGTCTCTCCGAGCAGTCGCGCCGCCGTGGAGTTCGCTTCGAGGACGGTCCCCGTGGCGTCCACCGTCAGGACGCCGTCGTCGAGTTCCGCGACCACGCGATCGTCCGCGATACGGGTCGTCACCGGCCCCGACTCCAGGAACGAGAACCGTTCGAGGACGGCGAGAGCGACGACGCCCGACAGCACGAACGAGAACGGCGTGAGGTTCACCGTCGGCGCCCACGCGACCCCCAGCAGGTGCACGACCTGGAATGCGAGCGGGATGAGGGTCGCCACGACGAGCGCGGCCGCTTGCGTCCGATACGGCGATTCCGGGTCGATGACGACCTCCGCGAGGAACCAGAGCGACCCCGCGAGCAGGAAGTACTGGTGCGCGAAGTACACCCAGAACCCCGCGTTGAGCGTCGACGCGCCGAGGCCGCCGGCGGTGGCGAGCGAGCGCTCCGCCCACATGACGTGATGCATCGGGTTCGTCCACACCGCGACGAGCGTCGCGACGGGGACGACGAGGAGGGCGGCGACGGACTGGGGCGTCACCAGGTTGTCTCGCCCCGTGTACTCGAGGACGAACACGAGCCACGCCACGGGCACGAAGACGGTGCCGAGGTACTCGATGCGGAGGAAGGTGAGGTACGTCGCGTCGGTCGTCGCGAACAACTGGAGCGCGTACGCGCCACACCAGATCGTGATACCCACCATCTCCACGGTGAACGCCATCGCGCCGGGGCGCTCGCGCGACCGATACGACCGGACCGCGATGCCCACGCCGAGAGCGAGCGTCGCCGCCAGCGCGACCAACCACGTCACCGGCGGTACCTGCAGCATCACCTCACCACCCCGGTTTCCATCCCACGTCCCATGATAGTACCATCACTCGCCGCCCGCGTAAATATCTATCCGCCAACATGCTTCGGTGTGGCTGCCTCCGGAACGCCGGTCGGACGAGACGGACTCCCCATCTGGTGGTCGGGGATACCGGTGCAGGGTCCCGACGGTCACTCCCCGCGTGCGGACTTGTACATCGCGAGCGCCGCTTCGCGGCGGTCGCCGTGGTCGACGATGGGCGCGGGGTAGTCGGGTGCGGCGCGGTTGCGCTCCGAGAGCGACAGCTCGTTCCACGAGTGGATCTCGTCGGGGTCGGCGTCCCGGAGCTCGGGGACGTACTCGCGGATGTACTCGGCGTCGGGGTCGTAGTCCTCGCCCTGGGTCATCGGGTTGAAGATGCGGAAGTACGGCTGGGCGTCCGTGCCCGTGCTCGCCGCCCACTGCCAGCCGCCGTTGTCGTTCGCGGTGTCGTGGTCGACGAGGTGCTCGCGGTAGTGCGCGTACCCCTCGCGCCAGTCTATCTGGAGGTCCTTCGTGAGGAACGACGCGACGATCATCCGCACGCGATTGTGGACGTACCCCTCCTCGAGCAGTTGGCGCATCCCGGCGTCGACGATGGGGTACCCGGTCTCGCCGCGCTTCCACGCCGCGAGCTCGTCGGGGTCGTCGCGCCACGCGATCTCGTGCTCGTAGGTCTTGTAGTTCGACGACACGACGCGGGGGTTGTAGTGGAGGACGTGCGTGTAGAACTCGCGCCACGCGAGTTGACTCCGGAACTCGGAGACGCTCTCGCGGGCGGGCTCGTCGTCGGCGAGGTCGCGCGCGACGCGCACCTCCTCGTCGACCTCGCGGATACCGATGGTCCCCCACTTGAGGTCCGCGGAGAGGTGGCTCGTGCAGTCGGCGGCGGGGTAGTCTCGGCGGTCGGCGTACTCGTAGACGTCGGCGTCGAGGAAGGACAGCAGGCGGTCGCGTGCCGCGTCGGTCCCCGCTTCGGGGAGGTCGGCGGTCGCGTCCTCGAACCCGAGGTCGCGTTGCGTGGGAAGGCCACCGGGGTCGACGGGCGCGTCGTCGGGGTTCCAGAGCGACCGCTCGTCCGGGGCGTCGTAGGGCGCGTCCTTCTGGCGGTCGCGCCACTTCTTCCAGAAGTACGTGTACACCTGGTAGGGGTCACCGTCGTTCGTCGTGATGCTCCCGGGCTCGTGACAGATGGCGTCCTCGAAGTCGTCCCCTTCGAGGTCGGCGTCGGCGAGGGCGCCGCGGACGTCGGCGTCGCGTTCGCGGCCGAGTCCGGAGTGTGCGCGATTCCAGACGACGCGCTCGGCGTCGAGGTCGGTCGCGAGGTCGACGAGGACCTCGCGGGGGTCGCCGCTACGCACGAGGAGGTCGCTGCCGCGCTCGCGGTAGTCCGCGCGGAGCGAGTCGAGGGCGTCCAGCATGAACGCGACGCGGTTCGGGGACGCGTGCGCGAGGACGTCGTCGTCGAAGACGAACACGGGAACGACGACGCCGCGGTCCGGGGCGCTCGTCGCCGCGGCCGACAGCGAGACGTTGTCGCTGCACCGCAGGTCGTCGCGGTGCCAGTGCAGTTGCATACGTCGACCTCGGACCCGTGGGGTACTGAGCGTGGTGCCAACAGGTTAGGGGCTCGCCAGTCGTCGACGTGTTCGCGTGCCCGCTCAGCTCCGACGGTGGGGTGGGACGACGCGCTCCGTCTCCGGGGTCGCGAACGGGTTCGTGCGGATGCCGGCACCGAACCCGAGGAGTGCGGCGAGCGCGAGGACGACCGCGCCGACGGGCGGGTAGACCGCGCCGATACCGACGAGGACGACGACGGTAGCGACCCCCCAGACGGCGTCGTCGTGCCCGAGGCGCGCGGCGACGAACTCGCCGAGTGCGACGAGGCCGATGCCCGTCCAGACGACCGCGATGCTCGCGAGCACGAACAGGATGGGTGCGGCGAGCATCGACGCGACCTCGCTTCGACTGGCGCCGTACCAGAGCGCGCCCACCGATCCCCCGAAGAGACCGAAGACGACGGTTCCGAGGAACGTGGTCGTGATCGAGTGTCTGCGTGCTTTCCGTGCGCCGCGTTCGCCGTACTCCGGGAACAGTCCGACGAGGGTCACCGCGAGGACGGCCGTCCCCGCGACGACCGTCATCGCTCGTGACGCTGCGGGGAGCGCCCAGAACGCGTCCCAGTACCCCACCAGTTCGAGGAACGGGTCGGTACCTGTGTTGAGTGCGATTCCGTGCATCTTCCCCCTCTGGTTTAATCATTCCACATGCGTACTTAGTTGTGCACGTTGAATATCACGAATTCATCGTATAGCGATTGGTAATCCAAAGTCGGTAGCGTGGGATTGGAAGTGGTGCTCGGCGACGAGTCCCGGCTCGACCGAGACGCCACCGTCAGGAACGGCGTACAACCAGACCGACGTTGTCCAGCAATCGGCGCTCTCTATCGACGCACGACGAGCCCGGCGCTCGCGAGCAGGCCACACGCACGGTCGACGGCTCCACGACAGCCGGGGCGAGGTGTTGGAGCGGGATGCGGCGTCACCGAAGCGGGTTCGCGGTCGCGTTCAGAGCGGGGCGTCCCCGTCGATGATGCGCTGGGCGCGTTCCGCGAGCGCCGGCACCGTCTCGCGCATCTTCGGGTAGAGCGGGTCGTCGGCGTCGCCGCTGAGGTGGCGCGCGAAGAACATCTCGCCGAGCCCCGCGAGCTTGTAGACGGCGAGCGCACGGTAGAACCGGTCGTGCTCGTACGCGTACCCGGTCGCGTCCTCCCAGCGTGCGACGAGGTCGCGACGCGTCGGATAGTCCTCGTGCGCGAGGAACGCCGGGAAGAACTCGTCGGCGACGGTGTGCTCGTCGTCGGGGTCGCGCCAGAACGACAGCAGCCACCCGAGGTCCGTGCGGGGATCGCCGAGCGTCGCCATCTCCCAGTCGAACACCCCGACGAGCTCCGGGGGCGTCCCCGGCGCGAACATCACGTTGTCGAGCTTGTAATCGCCGTGGACGAGCGTATGGGGGTGCTCCTCGGGCGCGTGCTCCTGGAGCCACGCCATCACGTCGTAGAGCGCCTCGACCTCGCGTTCCTCCGCAGTGGTGTCGAACGCCCACATGAGCTGCTGGCTCCAGCGCTCGACCTGCCGCTGCGCGAACCCCTCCGGGTGCCCGAACTCGCCGAGGCCGACCGCGGCCGGGTCGACGTCGTGGATCGCCGACAGCGAATCCACGAGCTCCTCACCGAGACGCTGGCGGTGGTCGCTCGCCGCGAACCGCTCGGGCTCGTCGTCCCGGATGACGTCACCGTCGAGCCGTCGCATGAGGAAGAACTCGGCGCCCACGATGGACTCGTCCTCGCAGGCGAGGACGGTCTCCGGCAGTGGCACTGGCGTCCCCTGCAGCGCGTCCATCACGCTGTACTCGCGGAGCACGTCGTGGGCCTTGTCCGCGGTCTCGCCCGCTGGCGGGCGCCGCAGCACGTACTCGTCGTCGCCGTGGGTCACGAACAGCGTCTCGTTCGAGTGTCCGGCGCGATGCCGTGCGACCGAGAACGCGTCCACTGCACCGAGTTCGTCGTCCAGGTACGCGCGGAGCGCGGCCTCGTCGACGAGCCGGTCCGCGTACGAATCCGTCATGCCCGAGGCGTCGGGACGCCGCGTCCTAAACCCTCGGCAAGCGGCAGCAACCCGGCGGTGCCCGCGACCGCGACCGAGTGCGCGCGCTGGGGCGCTCGCGCCGCCCCGTCCCACCCCTGCTATCCTGACGAACGATTTACATCCCGCGATGGCGTATTCCGAGGCATGGGAACCCAACGCCGCCTCGCAGCCGGTCTCGTACTCGCCGGCGTCGCCGCCGCGGCGAGCGCGTTCGCCCTCCCCGACCTCCCCGCGCGAACCGCCATCCACTTCGGGTCCGGCGGAACCCCCGACAACTACGCGTCGCCGCTTTTGGCCGCCGCGTTCATCCCCGCGCTGATGCTCGCACTGCTCGCGCTCTTCGAGGGCCTCGTGCGAGTCGACCCCCTCCGCGAGAACCTCCGCGAGTCCGAGGGCGCCTACGACGGGCTCGTGGTCGCGACGCTCGCGTTCCTCGTCGTCGTCCACGCGCTCGTCCTCGCGTACAACCTCGGGTACGACGTCCCCACCGCCGACGCCACGTACGTCGCCGTCGGCGTCCTGTACGTCGCACTCGGCGTGGCGATGCGTCGCGTCGACCGGAACTGGATCGTCGGGTTCCGGACGCCGTGGACGCTCTCGGACGACGCCGTCTGGGAGCGCACGCACGCCGTCGGCTCGGTCGCGCTCGTCCTCGCGGGCGTCGTCACCGTCGCCGGCACCGTCCTCGCGCCGGCCTACGGCGTCTGGTTCGTCGTCGGGACCATCCTCGCCGTCGCCGTCTTCACGTACGCGCACTCCTACGTCCTCTACCGCCGCCGGCATCCCGACGGCGAGTCGACGACGCGCTGACGCGGGACGGCGTCGCGCCGACGCGCAACGTACTTCCTCGCTCCGTCCCTCGGTGGCCGCGTGCAACTCGTCGCTCACCGCGGGTTCGCTCGCGAAGCCCCCGAGAACACGCTCGCCGCGGTCGCGTACGCCGCCGACGCGGGCGCGAACGCCGTCGAGGTGGACGTGCACGCCGCCAGCGACGGAACGCCCGTCGTCGTCCACGACGCGACCGTCGACCGCGTCACCGACGCCGCGGGACAGGTCGCGGACTTTGACACCAGCGAACTCGCCGCGCTGGACGTCCTCGGATCGGGCGAAGGCGTGCCGACGCTCGCCGCCGTCCTCGACGCCGCGAGCGACCGCGGGCTCGCGGTGAACGTCGAGGTCAAGGAGACCGCGGTGACCGAGGCGGCGGTCGACGTCGTCAACGACGCCGCGCTGCCGACGACCGCGGTCTGGGTGTCGTCGTTCGACGCCGACGCGCTCTCGCGGGTCGCCGACGCGAACGCCACGGCCGACGGTCCCGCGCTCGACACCGCACTCCTGACCGGAACGCGCCGCACGGACCCGGTCGCTCTCGCGCGCGACCTCGACTGTACCGCCGTCCATCCGGCGTACGACCTCGTCCTCGCCGGCGAACTCGTCGATCGCGCGCACGACGTCGGACTCGACGTGTACGCGTGGACGCTCGACAGCCCGTGGGTCGCGCGCGTCGTCGCGAACCGCGGCGTCGACGGCCTCATCGCCGACGTCTCCCTCCCCGAGTACCGCGGCGTGCCCTGACTGCTCCGCCAGTACGAAGGCGTCAGCAGGACGAAGGCGTCAGCAGGACGAAGGCGTCAGCAGGACGAAGGCGTCAGCAGGACGAAGGCGTCAGCAGGACGAAGGCGTCAGCAGGACGAAGGCGACAGCAGGACGAACCCGTCAGCGGAGTTTCCCGTAGGACGCGTCCAGGTTGATGACGGGCTCGGGGTAGTCCTCGCCGAGGACGACGCCGTGGGCGTCCTGCTCGTCGGGCGTCAGCTTCCAGGGTGCGTGCGCGTACTCGGGCGGGAGGTCGTGGAGTTCCGGACACCAGCGCTTGACGTAGTCCGCGTCCGCGTCGTACTGGCGGGCCTGCTTCACGACGTTGAAGTACGAGTCGCGGCCGTCGTTCCCGACCTGGCTCTGGTACGCCCAGTTCCCGTAGTTCGCCGCCGGGTCGTAGTCCACCAGCTTGGTCTCGAAGTACGCCGCGCCCTTCCGCCAGTCCACCCGGCAGTTGTTCGCGAGGAACGACGCGACGTTCTGCCGGCCGCGATTGCTCATGAACCCCGTGGCGTTCAGTTCGCGCATGTTCGCGTCCACGAACGGGATGCCGGTCTCGCCGCGCTGCCACGCGTCGAGCAGGCGGTCGTTCCCGCTCCAGTCGATGTCGTCGCGCTCGCGGATGCCCTCCCGGCGGAAGTGCTGGCTGCCGTGTTTCGCGAACTGGAACTGGAAGAAGTCCCGCCAGAGGAGTTCGAACCCGAGCCAGTACGTCGAGTCGTTCGCGACGCGCTCGCGCTCGTAGGCCTGGACCTCGCGGTGGACGTACCGCGGGCTGAGACAGCCGTGGTTGAGCCACGGGGAGAACTTCGAGGAGTAGTCCGCGCCGAGCAGGCCGTTCCGCGTCTCCTTGTACTGGCGGAGGCGGTCGCGCTGCCAGACGTACTCGCGGACGCGCTCCAGGCCACGGGATTCCCCGCCGTCGAAGGGGAGGACGGCGCGTTCGTCCGTCGGTGCGACCGCGCTCCAGTCGGTGGCGTCCGCGACCCCGAGGTCGCTCGGTGTCGGGCGCGTGCCGGCGTCGAGGTCGCCGTCCGCGAGCGCCCCCGGGACGTCGGGGAGCGATGGTTCGTCGAGGGGGTCGCGGGGCTCGCAGTCGGGTGCGTGCTCGACGTCCTGCCGGAACGGCGTGAACGTGTCCGGGACGTCCTCGACCGACATCGGGAGGTCGTCGGGATGGTAGAGCGTCGACCCCCACCGGGATTCGAGTCGCGTGCCCTCCGGGAGCGCGTCGCGGACGCGCTCGCGGGTCGCGTGCTCCTCCGGCGTCGGGTAGCGCTCGCAGTACACGACGTCCGCGTCGACCGCGTCGGCGAGTCGCGCGAGCGCGTGAGCAGGGTCCTCGTGCGCGACGACGAGGTCGCTCCCCGCGTCCCGCAGGGACTCCCGGAGGTCGCGGACGCTCTCGGCGACGAACCGCGCTCTGCGCGCGCCCGTCTTCTCGAACGCGAACGACGCGGGGCCGCCGTACTCGCGCTCCCCGTACGATTCGGGGTCGAAGACGTAGACGGGGAGGCACTCGCTGGCGCGGGCGGCGTGGGTCAGTGCGTAGTTGTCGTGGACGCGCAGGTCGCGACGCGCCCACCAGAGGGCCGTCTCGATGTCGCTCATACGTACGGTAGCGGCCGCGGGGAGTAATGGAGGGAACCGAACCAGTTACCCATCACGACGCGGGCGGCGGAACTCGCCAGTTCGCGGCGGCCCAGGGGCCCACACGACCGCTACTCGCCGACGAACTGGACGCGGAACTCGCGCTTGCGTGGGCCGTCGCACTCGACGAACAGTACGGACTGCCACGTTCCCGTCTCCAGCTCGCCGTCCACGACGGGGATGGTCTCGCTCGCGCCGAGGAGGGTCGCGCGGAGGTGCGAGTCCGCGTTCCCGTCCAGACGGTCGTGCGTCCACCCCTCGTCCGCGACGACGTCCCCGAGGAAGTCGACGATGTCCCGCCGCAGCCGGTGCTCGTCCTCCTGGAGGCAGACGCCGGCGGTCGTATGCCCGACGAACACGGTCGCCACCCCCGACGCGTCCGCGGGGACGGCCGACCGGACCTCGTCCGTGATGTCCACCGTCGTCAGGCGCTCGTCGGTCTCCAGCCTGAACGTCTCCATGACGGACGGTCTTGGCGGGGTCGCGGGTTAAGCGTTCGGCCGCCGGAACCCGCCGAACGCGCCGCTCGCGCTCGCGGGACAAGACACTTACACTCGCTCCGTTCAGGGACGGACGATGCCCTCCGCTGTCAGCCGGCGCGCGGTCGGTCTCGCGCTCGTCGTCGCCCTCACCGTCGCGGCGGTGTCGGCTGCCGGTGCTGCGGGTGCCGCGTTCGACGCCGAACCCGAGCGCGCGAACGGGAACGCCTCGGTCGGGGACGCCTCGGTCGGTGAAGCCTCGGTCGGGGACCCCGCGACCGGCGACCCGACGCTGTCGGTCCCCGATTCGCGGAACCGGGCGGCGAACCTCACCGCGACGGTGTCGCTCCCCGGCGACGCCACGGAGCGCCGCCGCTTCGTCGTGCGACTCGAGGGATTCGGTGGTGGCGTGGTCGCGAACCGGACGGTCGCGGTCGACCCGGGCGAGTCCGTCGCCGTCGGCTTCGGCGCGTGCCACCCCGACGGGTCGTACGTCGTGCGTCTCGCGACGCCGGACGACGACGTCCTGGTCGCGAAGCAGGTCGACGTCGAGCGAACGACGCCGCTCGTCGCCCTCGGCGACCCCCAGGAGCGTCTCGACCGGCGGGTGACGCGGAACGAGACGCTGCGCGTGGACGCTCGCCTCCACCCCTGCGTCGACCGCACGACGCTCTCGCTCGCACCGGCGGGCCCGAACGGCGACCCTGACCCCGCCTGGTCGGCGACCGTCCGCGACGTCGACGACGACGGCTCGGTGTCGATTCGCTGGGACGTCGACGGCCCGGCGACCGACGCGGTCGCGGGCGGCGACGGCACCGCGCTCGACGCCGTGCGCGTCGAACGGGTCGTGGAGTACGGTGACTATCGCCTGCAGACGTCGACGCCCGACGGCATCGGCGAAACGGGGCGCGTGACCGTTTCGTTCGCGGAACCGACGGTCGACGTCTACACCGGCGATGACGACCTGAACGCGACCGGGGCGCTCGCGGCGGCGCGCGACGGCGACCCGCACGACGAACGGTACCCGGTCCAGGTCGTCGACGACGACTGGGTCGTCCTGCGGTTCGACGTCGACGGCACCCTCTCGACGCTGCCATCGGACGCGTCGCTCGTCGCCCCCGAGAGTCACGAGAACGCGACCGTCAGGGTCGACGGCTTCTACGCGGGCGTCGAGGACGAAGCGAGTCCGGTCGACCTCGCGAACGCGACCCGACGGTTCGACGCGGAGACCGGGACGCTCTGGTACGCGTACCGCGCCGACGCAGCCAGGGACCGGACGCGATTCACGTACGTCGCGGTCGGCGAGACGTGGAACGCGACCGCGGCGACGACCGTCGAGGCGGTCCCCGCGGTCCAACTGGCGGTCCGCGAGGGCGAACTGTTCCCGACCGAGCGCGTGACCGTCGGCGGCGAATCCGCGCTCCCGGCGGGGACGACGCTGAACGTCTCCGTCCGAACCGCGAACGGGACCGTCGCCCGCGACGCGGTCGTCGTCGACGACGACCCGTTCCGGGCGACGCTCGACCTCTCGGACGTGCCCGACGGAACGAACGCCTCGGTCGTCGTCACCGCCGGCGACCGCGTGCTGGCCGAGCGCGCCGTCGTCGTCGACACCAGACCGATTCTCGAGTTGCGCGCGTTCCGGACGAACGACGGTGGCGAGGACCAGCTCCTGGCGGGTGCGGCGAACGAGCTCCGCGCGTACGTCTGGAACCGCGGGAACGCGCCGGGGAACGCCACCGTCGTCTTCGAGGTCGGGAATCACACGGTCACCCGGAACGTGACGCTCCCGGCGGCGGAGACCCGCACCGTCAGCGCGACGGTCCCGCCCGACGCGGTCCCCGACCGCGAACGCGTCGACGTCTCGGTGTCGTTCGCCGGCGACACCGAGAGCCGCCCGCACCTCGTCGTCCCCGCCGAGACGACGGCGCGGACGCCCACGACGACGCCGGCCGCGACCAGCGGCACCGAACCCTGGCCGACGCTCGCCGGCACGGATCGCGGCACCGACGACGGCCCCACGCCCGGGTTCGGTGCGACCGCGGGCGTCGCCGCCCTCGCCGCCGCGCTCGCGCTCGTCGCCCGCCGCGCCGACGCCGACTGACCGACGACCGGACGACCAGCCGTCTCGCACGGGCCGGGTCACGCACTCGCCGCGACCGGCGACGACGCGTCACGCGCTCGCCGCGACCGGCGACGACGGGTCGAACCGACCGCGAGCGTCGCCTGTCGGAAGCGTGGGATTCATTCGCGCGGCCACGAAAGCCCCTCGCATGCGTTGGGCGTGGGTGGTGCTCGCGACGACGATGCTGGCCGGTGCGGCGGTCGCCGGGGCGACGGGCGGGGCGGCGGCCGCCAGCGACGCGACCGGCGCCAGCGACGCGACCGGCGCGTTCGAATCGACGGACGCGTCCGATTCGACCACCACGCTCGATTCGACCGCCGCGTTCGACCGGCCGCGGGACGAGGCCGAGGGCGTCTCCGTCGAGACGAACGCCACGTACGCCCCCGACGAAGCGGTGACCGTCACCATCACCGGCCAGGAACGCAGTCTCTACGCGCTGTACGTCTACGACGCGAACGGGACGCGTCAGGGGATAAAGCGGGTGTCGCTCGACGCCGACGAGGAGACCGTGTCGTTCGGCGCGCTCGCGCCCGGTTCGTATCGCGTGGTCGTCGTCGCCGTGAACGCCGGCGAGCAGGTGTCGACGACGTTCGGCGTCGGCGGACCGTACGAACCAGGGGTCGTCCCCGAGGTGACCGTCGACCAGCCCGCCGACGTCGTCTCCATCCCGATGTCGCTCCCGAACGGGACGACCCGCGCAACCGTCTCCCTCGCCGGCGACCGCGGCAGGTACCGCGTCACCGCGACCGTCGTCGACCGCGACGGCGACGGCGAGGTCCTCCTCGACTGGAACACGTTCTACGCCGGCCGCGGGGCTGTCGCGCTCCGAACGCCCGACGAGGACGCGGTCGTCGACGCGAACCGCGAGCGCGACCTCGACGGGTTCCTCCGCGAAGGCGAATACCACCTGACGGCCCGCGCGAACGGCACCGTCCTCGACCGCGGCGCCGTCGTCGTCGACCTGGAGCCGCTCTACACCGGTCGGATGGACGTCTTCGAGGCGCCCGCGGCCGGGTCGCCCGAAGCGAGCTTCGAGCAGCGAGTGTCGACGGGGCAGGTGGAGACCGACGAGTGGCTGTTCGTCGTCGTCCACACCCAGGGCGTGTTCGGCGCGGTGAACGCGACCCGCGACCTCCGGTCGGTCGGGCCCGACCAGGTCGTGCTCTCGATCACGCCCGAGAACGGCGACGACGGCGTTCGACTCACCGCCGCGGACTACGTCGACGTCCGGGAGGGCCGCATCGTCGTCGGGTTCGCGCCCGGGTCCGACGCGCTCGCGGTCGACACCCAGTACGACGTCGACTTCCGCATCATGCGCGCCCACCCCTACCGCGCCGGGGACGAGGTGATGAACGTGAACGTCCGCGTCGTCGCTGCCGGGACCGAACCGGACCGGCCGGTCGTCGCACTGGACTCCGTCACCGCCCCCGAGAGCGTGCCCGCCGACGGCGTCGCGAACTTCACGGTGACGCTCGTGAACCGCGGTGAACGCACCGGGAGCGTCCCCGTCTCGGTCACCATCGGCGGGCACGTCACCGAACGCGAGGTCGTCGTCCCGGGGAACGGCCGGACGGTCGTCGACCTGTCGTTCGACGCGTCGCGCGTGCTCGAGGGGTCTCGCCAGTACGTCGTCGAGGCGAACGGGTCGCGCGAGACCGGGACGCTCGTCGTCGGCAACGTCGACGCGGACGACGGGCCGACGCTCGGCGACCGCAGCGACGAGGACGGCTCGCTTCCCGGGTTCGGTCCGGTCGCCGCGGCCGTCGCGCTCGCTGCAGTCGCGCTGGTCGCGCGACGCCGCGACCGGTCGTCGAACTGATCGCGTGGTGGACTCCCAGAACTGAGGCGGCGTGGTGGGCGGTCGCGGTCAGTCGCCAGCGGTCAGGGGGTGCGTGCCGCCGCGGCCGGTCTCGACGAGCCGACCGATACCGTTCTCGAGCGGGTACGTGAGGAGGGTCTGGCGAGCGCCGGCGGACGCCAGCTGGCGGGCGCGTGCGACGAACTCCTGCCAGTCGTGCACGCAGTCGACGTGCATCTCGAAGGCGTGCGCGTCACCGAGGTGCGGCGGCGGACCGACGGTAACCGTTCGACCGCCCGCCCTGGTTCCGTTGCACCACGGACAGCTGGCCGTCGATGCGGCCTCGGACTCGGACGTGGACATACCCTGCATGTGGCATGCTAACGGCTTAGTTAGGACTCTCGTACGGTTGCGGACGGCCAAGCGAACCGCCGTTCAGCGCGAGCTTACCCCGTGAAATCACGAAAAATAGCGCGAAGCGACCGAACGAACGCGCGTCCGTGGACGAACGGTCAGGCGAGCCACTCCTCTGGTTTCGTGTCGTAGTCCACGTCGTCCGCCGCCAGGTGACTCACCTGCTCCCACGGGACGTCGAACTCCTCGAACTCCTCGCCGTCGAACCGGAAGCGCTTGCCCTGCTCGCTGGGCTCAGGCTCCTTGTTCCGGCGGCGCGCCACCTCGCGGTCGTGATCCGAGAGCTCCTTCACGATGGTCAGGAGGTTCACCGGCCGCCCCCAGAGCTCGAACACGCGCTCTAGGACCTGCTTCGCTTGCTTCACGTCCAGCATCACGCCGTTGTACTGGTGACCGAGCAGGAGCTCGTTCCGGTTGTCGAAGTTCCCGTCGTACACCGCGATCGTCGGCTTCCCGAAGTTCGTGAACTGCAGCAGGAGCTTCTTCTTCACGTCCGTCGCGTCGACGCTCGCCACGCGATTCTGGCCGGTCGCGTGACTGAACTCGTACGTGAAGTAGTCGTTCGCATCCACGAACTCCTGGGTCAGGAACTCGTCGAGGAACGTCACGTCGTTGTGACTCTGGCGGATCTCGCGCATCCGCTCCCAGCCCGCCGAGTAGTCGACGTCTTCCAGGGCCGCCTCGACGCTCCCGTAGCGCGCGTCGTCGAACAGGTACCGACCGATCTGCTCGAGTTCGCTCTGGGTCGCTCGCGAGAGGAACGTCCGATTCCCGCGCTTGACGAGCGAGAAGTGCCGGCGCGCCAACCCGTCGGTCGTCAGGACCTTCCACGGGTACTGCTCGACGTCGACGTCCCCGGCTTTCGCCGCCGCGAGCGCGTCCGCGTCGACGTACTCGTCGGACACGTCGTCGAGCGCGCCCAGGGACTCGGGCGTGATGCTCGCGAGCGCTTCCGGCGGTTCGAGCGTCCCCAGGACCGCGTCGAAGTCGACGACGTCGTCGAGGTTCCGCCACGTCACGCCCTCGACCCTGAGGAGTCGTTCGAGGACCTCGCGGCGGTTCGCGCGATTCTCCACGTACTCCCACATCTCCATCCCGAGCTTGTACGGATTCAGACCCGGCGACCCGAGCACTCTGGCCATGTGGTCCGCGTAGTTCAGGAACTCGTCCGCGCCGGCGAACCCCTCGTCGGTCATCATCAGGGACTCCCAGTACGCCGCCCACCCCTCGTTCATGACCTTCGTCATCTTCTGGGGCGCGAAGTAGTACGCCTCCGCGCGGAGCATGTCGAGGACGTCCGTCTGCCACTCCGTCATCTCCATCGCGCGACCCGCGTCCTCGTCGAACCGCTTCCCGTGCCGCCGGAGGAACCCGAGGACGTCCTTCTCCGGCGTCGGCGGGAACGACACCGGCTCGTCGTCGTCGTCCGCGAGGAACTCCTCGTCGAACACCTGCCGCCGCACCTCCTCGGAGAGGTCGAGGTCCGCGAGCTTGTCCTTCACCTCGTCGTCGACCGCCACCTCGTCGCCGCCGTCCTCGGTCTCCACGGGCGCGTACGGCTCGTGCTGGTCGATGTTGTCCTCGAGCACGAGCGCGTTGTCGATCCAACGTTCGACGGCCGCACGCTCGACGTCCGGGTCGCTCATGTACGCCGATATCGCGTTCGCGTGCCGCTCCAGCATCGCCGCCGCGTCCGCGCCCTCCCCGAACAACTGGAACCACTCGTTGTTCGCGAAGAAGTCGCTGTGCGCCTCCACGTGCGTGATGACCGCCTTCTGGTCCGCGATCGTGTTCGACTCCTGGAGGAACGCGTGCGCCGGATCGTCGTTGTTCACGATCTCGAACGCCTTCCCGCCAGCGTACTGTCCTTGCTTCTGCTGGCGGTCGTACTGCATCCCCCACCGCCAATGGGGATAGCGGTGCTGGAACCCGCCGTACGCGATGAGCTCGTTCATCTCGTCGTAGTCGACGACCCAGTAGTTCACGTCGTACGGCACCAGGCCGAGCTTCAGTGCGAGGTTCCTGGCTTCCTCGACGGGCTCCTCGAGCTCGCCCGCGATCCGCTGCTTGTTGAACCGGTCCTTCTCGCTCATACTGCCTCACCTTCCGTCGAACCGCGGTCGTCGGTCGTCATTCGCTATCGTCCTCCGTGGAGAGGATGTCGTATATCGCGTCCGTCACGTCCTCGGGGCCGGAGACGTACGCCACGGCGACGTTGTCGCTGTCCCCGAAGTGACTCTGTACCTCCTCGGCGTGCGTCGCGTTGATCGCCGTTCCCGTCGGTTGAGTCTCGACGTACGCGTGCAGGTTCGCCGGGATCTGCTCCATGAGTGGTATCACGTTCTCCTCGGTGTCGTTGCTCGAGTTCTCGCTGTCGCCCGCCGCGAACACGTACCGGTTCCACTCGCTCCAGGGGTACTCCTCGAGGAGCGCCTGGGCGAGTTCGTACGCGCTCGATATCTTCGTCCCGCCGCCGCTCCGGATGCCGAAGAACTCCTCGCGCTCGACCTGCCACGCCTCGGCGTCGTGCGCGATGTAGACGAACTCCGCGTTGTCGTACTTCCCCGTGAGGTACCAGTCCAGTGGCGTGAACACGCGCTCGACGAGTTCGCGCTTCTTCTCGCGCATCGACCCGGAGACGTCGCGGATGTTCACCACGACGACGTTCTTCTCCTTCTCCTCGATGATCTCCGGGTGCCGGTAGCGTTCGTCCTCCCGACGGAACGGGACGTGCTTGATGCCCTCGCGTTGAATCTTCGCCTGGATGGGTTCGCGGTCGACGTTCCCGGCCATCTCCTCCATGCTCGCCCACGTGGTCTTCTCGTCGTCGGGGATCTTCGAGTACGCGTCCACGAGCCACGCCTTGCTCACTGGGATGGATTCGCCGCGCGCCCACTCGAACGCCGTCTGCGGGCCGACGCCGTCGACCTTCAGGACCTCCTTCAGGTACGCCTCGTCGAAGTCCATCGCCATCTTCCGCTTGAGGCCCTCCTTGAACATCCGCTCGAAGTCCAGCGTCGAGTTCGGTCCCGAGCGCGTCATGTCCGTGTACGGTCCCTCCTTCTCCTCGATGACGCGCTTGCCCTTCGGGTCGAGGTCGAGGCCGAGTTCCTCGTCGAGTTCCTCCGCGAACTCCTCGGGGTCCATCTCGTAGTACTCGTGCTCACCGGACTCCTCGCCGGGGTCGCCCTCCTCGTCGCCGTCACCGGGCTGAGGCTGGGGTTGCCCGACCGGGTCACCGGGCTGGGCGCCCTCGCCCTGCCCGACGCCGCCCTGGTCGAGCTTGTCGTACTCGAACGCGGGCAGGTCCACGATCTTGATCGGGATGCGGACGTCGTCCCGTCCGCTCGCGCCGAGCTCACCGTACTGGATGAACTCCGCGAGGTCCTCGCGGCGCTGTTCACCGACCTCCCGGAACCGGT
Source organism: Halorubellus salinus (assembly GCF_020567525.1). Lineage (GTDB taxonomy): Archaea > Halobacteriota > Halobacteria > Halobacteriales > Natrialbaceae > Halorubellus > Halorubellus salinus. The sequence goes on along the minus strand of NZ_JAJCVI010000006.1, from coordinate 151,704 downwards.
CGAGGTCGTCTTTCAGTCCCATCTGTAAGCCACCTGTCCCATGACGTGTCTACTCGTGAGTTCCGCGGACGCCGCCGAGTACCCGTAGTGCTCGACGAGCGCGTCTATCGTTCGGTCCTTCACTCGCTCCGTCTCCGTCCCGCTCGGTGGGTCCTCCCACTGGCGGGGGTCGAAGTCCTCGTAGGTCCGCCGGACGTCGTCCCAGTCGTTCTCCTCAAGCACCGCCTTGATGACGGGGATCGCGGTCAGCTCGACGTCGCTCACGCTGAAGTCGTCGCCGCGTTGCTCCCACGCGTACCGGTTCAGCGCCGTGATGACCTTCTCCCGGCGGAACGCCACGACGTCCTCGCTCGGGTCGCCACCCGGTCCGTAGTCGCCGTCGTCGAACCGCCCGAGGTGCTCGACCTCGAACACCTTCATCAGGAGCGGGTCCGGGTCGACGCGCTCCCCGCGGTCGTTCGTGATCGGGTCGTCGGTCTCCAGCGCGTACACGTGCTCGACGTACTCCTCGACGGTCGCCTCGTCGACGCGACGGTCGTGCATGATGGCGTCGAGCACGTCCGTCTCCTGCTCGCCGAACACGTGGTTCTTCACGGCCGCGACCCGGGACTCGAACTCCGAGCGTTCGCCCGCCGAGAACACGGGCGCCTCCGAGAGGCCCTCCACCATCGCGTTCAGGACGTCGCGAGGCATGACCACGCTCGCGACGTCGTACTCCGGATGATGGCGGTCCCGTTCCTCGTGCAGGAGGTCCGCGAGGACGTCCCGCGTGAACGTCACCGGGATGCCGTGCTTGCCGTCCTCGTCGCCGTCGACGAACTCGAAGTCCGCTGCCTCCCGGCGCGTATCGCCGTCCTGGAGGTACCCGCGGTCGTACAGGACCGCCTTGTCGACGAGGTCGAGGTCGCTCGGCAGGTCGCCGTCCTCGAGGCGCGAGACGACCGCGTACAGCGCCGCCGCCTCGACCGTGTGCGGCGCGAACTCCTTCGGAACGAGCTCCCCGTCACCGCTCTTCACCGAGATGACGACCGGTTCGCGGATGCGCGCCTCGAGGTCGTCGTACGTCGACGCCGTCCACACGTCTGTCTCCCCGGTGAGCTCGCGGCGGATGAGCTCCGTCTCCAGACTCAGGTTCGTCAGGTACCGGAACTCGTGCTTGTCGAGCCGGCGTTTCAGTGCTTTCAGTGGGTCCATGCCCTGTCGGTCCGCGTGCTGGTTCAGCGTCGCCTCCAGGTCCGGGTTCGAGATGATGAGCAACTGGCTGTCGACGTCCATCCCGATGCCCTTGTCGAGCTTCACGCTCCCTTCGTCGGGGACGTTCAGGAGCTTCTGGAGGAGGTCCGCGTGCTGGGCGGCGTCCTCCACGACCGTCAGGAGACCGTTCCCCTGACTGAGGACGCCGTCGTAACTGAACGCCTGCGGGTTCTTCCGCCCCCGCGAGTCGAGCTTCTGGAGCATCCCGCGCATCCACGACCCGACGAGGCGCTCCTTCGGACTGCCGTCGTCCTCGCTGTGGAGGATGCCGATGCCGTGCCCGACGTCCACGACGTAGTTCTTCACGCGCAAGTGCTGGGGGTCACTGATCGCGGAGAACAGCGCGTCGCGACCCTGCCGGCGGTACCGTTCCTCGAGGACGTCGTACGCCTCCCGCGAGAACGGGTCGAGGCGCTCCTCGACCCGGATCGGGAGGTCCTCGCTCTCGTCGTTCACCGCCGCGAGGATGTCCGCGCGCACCGACTCCGGGAACACCGAGAGCGGATGCACCTGTACCGGGCTCTCGTACCAGTTCTCCTCGGCCGCCGCCGCCGACGCGCTCGCGTCCTCGCCGTACGCGAGCCCGCGACCGCCCGAACTCGCACTCGCGACGTTCCACTCGAGCGTGTACCGACGGCCCTCCGGCGTCTTCGAGTACTCCCGCAGGCCGTTGACGAGACAGCGCTTCAGCTCGGACTTCCCGGTCGCCGTCGGCCCGTCGAACCACAGTATCTTCTCGTGCTTCCCACGACCGGCCGCGATCGTGCGGAGGTCGTCGACGAACGCGTTCAGTACCTGCGTGTTCCCGAGGACCGCGTGCTCGCCGTCGTTGTGCGGGTCGTCGAAGAACCGGTAGCGCTCGGTCTCCTCGCCCTCCTCGACGACCGAACGCGTCCCCATCGACTCGATCGCCTCCAGGAGGTACTTCGACGCGTGACTCGCGACCGTCGGCTGCTCGAGCACGCGGTCGACGTACTCGTCGATCCGCATCGGCGCCTCGTAGGTCGCCTCGAGTTCGCGGTCGACCGCCGAGACGAAGTCCTCGCCGCCCGCCATCAGTCGCTCATCTCGGACTTGGCGACCTCCGCGCCGGCGAACTCGAGGACCTCCTTCGCACCGCCGCGCGAGTATCCCTGGTCGACGAGCGCGTCGACCCACGAGTTCCGCTCGTCGTCGTCGCTCTCGTTCGCCGACACGAGCGCGGAGAAGTTGATGTTGTGCTTCTTGTCCTCCCAGAGCTTCCGTTCGAGCGCGCGGCGCAGGCGCTCGTTGTCCGTCGGGTCGAACGTGTCGCCGGTGCGAGCGCGCCGACTCACCCAGTTACTGACCTCCTGCCGGAAGTCGTCCTTGCGGTCCTCCGGGATGTCGAGCTTCTCCTCGACGCTCCGGAGGAACGTCTCGTCGGGCTCCTGCATCTGGCCCGTGATCTCGTCCTCGACGCGGTCGTCGTCGATGTACGCCATCACGTGGTCCATGTACTTCTCGCCCTGCCGCTGGATCTCGTCCACGTCGTACGCCAGCGCGTGCCGGACGTCCTCGATGGCGCGTTCCTTGTACTCCTCGCGGACGAGTTCGAGGTACCGGTAGTACTTCTCGAAGTTCTCCTCGGGGATGGAGCCGTGGTGCTCGAGGTTCTCCTCGAAGAAGTTGAACACCGTCAACGGCGACAGGAACCCGCGGCTGCGGTGCTTGGAGTCCATGATCGCTTCGGCGATCTCGTCGCCGATGAACCGCGGACTCACGCCCTCCATGCCCTCGCCGATCTCGGCCTTCGCTTCGGCCTCCTCGCGGAGCTTCTTCACGTCGATGTCGTCGCCATCGTCGATTTCTCCATTATAGGCCTTCGCCTTCTGGAGCATCTCGACGGTGTCGTTGTCGGGCTCCTCGATGCGGGTGAGGACCGCGAACAGGCCCGCCATCTCCATCGCGTGCGGTTCGATGTTGATGTCCGGGACGTCCGCGTTGTTCAGCATCTTCAGGTAGATCTGGGCCTCCTCCTCGTACCCGAGGACGTACGGGAAGTCGATGCGTTTCGTGCGGTCGTTGAACGCTTCCATCTTCTCGTCGCCCTTCTTGTCCTTGTACTCGGGCATGTTCGTCCGCCCGACGATCACCTGGTCGATGTCGATGCGCGGGTTGTTCTTCGGTTTGATCGTCATCTCCTGGGTGGCGTGCAGGAAGTCGTACAGGAACTCCCGCTGGAGCTTCAGGAGCTCCTCGCCGGAGAAGAGGCCGCGGTTCGCGTTACAGAACGCGCCCGAGTAGTCGAACGCTCGCGGGTCGCTCTCGCCGTAGATCGCGATCTTCGAGTAGTTGACGTCGCCCGTGAGCTCGGTCTCGTCCTGGTTCTTCTTGTCCTTCGGTTCGAACGTCTCCAGGCACTGGCGCTTGTTCTCGTCCGCGATCAGTCGAACGATCTCGACGTGGTTCTCGAGGACGCTCTCGAGGTCGTCGTCGTAGTACGCGAGGAGTTCGTCCATGTAGAACTCCGATTCGGGGTCGAGGCTCTGCTCGTTCCGGATCGTGTACGGCGCGTCGAGTTCGGCGTTCAGGTCCGCGATGACGGCCTTCCGTTGCTCGTGGGGAAGGAGGACGAGCGGGTCCTGGTTCATCGGGGAGCGAACGGTCGCGTCCGCGGGGTCCTGGTCGTGGATGACGTCGGTGAGGTTCGTCCACCGGAACGTGTACATCCGGCCGTCGTCCCGGAGCGTGTAGTCCTCGAAGTACTCGCGGACCTGTTTGTCGAAGTGGCTCTTCCCGGACCCCACCGGCCCCAGGAGGAGTTTGATGCGTCGTTCGGGGCCGAGTCGGCGTGCGCCGGATTTGACCTTGTTGACGAACTCGTGGATGCTCTCGTGGATGACGCGCCCGAAGAACGTGTTCTCGCCGTCGTTCAGGGGGTCTTCGCTCGCGAGCTTGTACTCGACGACGCCGGCTTCCTCGTCGTACTCGGTGCCGTAGTGGTCGAACATGTCGGCGACTCGCTGGTGGGCGTTGCGCGCCACCTTCGGGTCGGCGTAGCACTCGTCGAGGTACCACTGGAAGCTCTTGGTCTCCCGCAGGTCTGCGGGCATCGACTCCTTGTAGTCCTGGCTGAGGTCGCTTAGTCTCGTGTTCTTGGTCATGCTTTCACGGGCGAGCACGTTCGACCGGGCCCCCACGTCCTGGGTCGGTGGTGCTCGCTGTCCTCGGGCGTCGACCGGTGCCGTGGTGGTGGTCGCGCGGGCGGGTGCCCGCGACGCCCCACCATTACGTGGTCATTGTGGGCATTTGTCATGCTCGCGGGCGCGGGTGGCCGTCGAGGCGTGCTGCGCGTCGAGGGCCGAAGGGTGCGAGCGGGGGCGGCAGCCGGTCGGTCGACCGAGTCGTATGATAACGGTTGGACTCGTCAGCAATAAGTCTGCCTCCAACACTTATATAACATCGAATTTACTCTTATAAATACCATCGATATCGTCTCGTGAGTTGCGGGTGACACGTCCGCCAGGGCGACCCCCGGACTCGCCGCCACGTCACGGCACCCGGACCGCGGAACCGAGATACCCTTAGGTCACGCGCTCCACCCCACCGGTATGAGCGACCTCCCGGACCCACCGTCGGGCTGGACGGTGTGGAACGTCGACCCGGACGGCCGCGCCGTCCTCGCGTACCGCCCCGACGTCTTCAACACCACCGACCACCCCCCAGAGTGCCTCCCGACGCTGTACGTCTCCCAGGGCCGCAGGAACCACCGCCGCCCAGGCGTCGACCGCCCGGAGGCCGCGACCGGCGACTGGTTCGTCCGCCTCTACTTCGAACCGGACGTCTCGCTCGACGAGACCATGCGGTACCCCGACCGCGACGCCGCCATCGACGCCGCCTACGCGCTCGCCGCCGACTTCCACGCCGGCGACGTCGACCCCCGCGACGTCTACCAGGTCCCGCGCCCCGACTACTTCGACGCCCTCGACGAACTCACCGGCGACGACGACGAAGCAGGCGACGCCGAAACGGCCGACACCTGACGACCGTAGCGACGACGAAACGGCCGACACCTGACGACCGTAGCGACCAAGAAAAGAGCGACACCTGACGACCGACGTTCACCGCGCTCAGCTCTCGACGCACGTCCTACGCGACCCGGATCTCGAACCGCGCACCGCCCGCGTCGCTCTCGGTGACCGTGATGTCCCAGTCGTGCGCTTCGACGATCTCGCGGGCGATGGCCAGCCCGAATCCCGTCCCGGAGGTCTGCGTCGAGTACCCGCGCTCGAAGACGGTATCCCGGTCGGCCGCGGGGATACCGGGACCGTCGTCAGCGACGAAGAACCCGCGGTCGTCCGGGAGGTCGCCGACGGTCACCGTCACTTCGGTCGAGCCGTGCTCGACGCTGTTCTCCGACTGCGTCTGGGAGCTAGTCGAGCTATGCTCGACGCTGTTCCCAGATTGTGTCTGGGAGCTAGTCGAGCTGTGCTCGACGCTGTTCCGGAACAGGTTCTCGAACAGCTGCTGGAGTCGTCCACGGTCGGCGTCGACGGTGAGGGTCGCGTCCACGACGAGCGTCGCCGTCGGTGTCTCCACGTGCGTCCAGCACGAGTTGGCGAGTGCCTCGATGGCCACCGGTTCTCGGTCCTGGACGGGGCGGCCGTCGCGCGCGAGCGACAGGAGGTCGTCGATGAGCGACGTCATCCGGTCGTGCTCGTGCGCGACCGCGTCCAGGTGCTCGTTGTCGCACGTCTCTCGCGCCAGCTCGAGTTCGGCGATGGCGACCGATAGCGGGTTCCGGAGGTCGTGACTCACCACGTCCACGAACCGCTCCAGGCGCTCGTTCTGCCGTTCGAGCGTCCCCTGGCGCTCCTCCAGCGCGCGCTCGTACTGGATGCGGTCGATCGTTCGCGCGGCGTGCGCGACCAGTAACTCGGCGAACTCGACGTCCCGGTCGTCGAACGCGTGCGTCTCCGCGGACACCGCCTGGAACACGCCGACGTCGCCGACGGGAACGCTCAGCCCGGACTGGTAGAACTCCTTCGCCGGGTCGGTCTCGTCGCTCGGCCGTATCTCGTCGACGGTCGCGGACTCGCCGGACTGGAACGTCCGCCCCGCGAGCCCCTGCGTGGCGCGGAGGCGACGCACGCCGTCCGCGGGGGCGCCGGACGACACCGCGAGCGGTTCCAGCCAGCCGTCCTCGTGGAGGAGGACGCTACACATCTCGAGTTCGAGGACGTCCCTGGCGGCCGCGACCGTCCGCTCGCAGGCCGCCTCGACGGTATCGCACGCCTGTATCCGCATCGCCGCGGCGTGCAACGTCTTCAGCGTCTCCTCCCGACCCGATTCCATGCGTGACACGACGGCGACCAGCCTGAAAAGCCGGTCGGCTGGCGCGGCCAGCCACGCCATCGCACTCGTCGCACGCGCCGCCGTGCACGGGCGGTGGGGACAGCGTAATACGCCTCCGCGCGTTACGGTGGACCATGTCCACCGTCACGCTCCTCGGGTCGCGTCTCGTCGAGGAGGGCGCCGAGTTCGTCTACAACGGCGAGGCCCCCGGCTGCGAGGGGTGCCCGTACCGCAACCAGTGCCTGAACCTCACCGCGGGCGTGAAGTACGAGGTGACGTCGGTCCGCGACGGCGCGCAGACCCTCGAGTGCGCGGTCCACGACGAGGGCGTGCGCGCCGTCGAGGTCGAGCCCGCGACGGTCGTCGCGAACGTCCCGAGCGCGAACGCGTACGCCGGCTCGAAGACCCAGCTCGCCGGCGAGTGTCCGTACACGGAGTGCCCGAGCCACGAGTTCTGCGAGCCCGACGGCGCGAGCCTCGACGAGGAGTACCGCATCAAGCGCACGAAGGGCGACCCACCCCACGAGTTCTGTTACCTCGACCGCGACCTCACCATGGTCGAGTTCGAATCCCCCGACGAGTAACCGATTCGTCGCAGGACGAGTGACGGACTCGTCGCCGCGACGACTGACTGCGCGCGACGGTGACCGCGTTCGCTGGGTTGGCGACTGCACGACGGTGACCGCGTTCGCTGGTTTGGCGACCGGGCGACTTTTCTCCCGTCCACCGCGAGATTGGGTCATGACTGACGATTCCGAGCGCGCCGGCGCGGACGGGAGCGACCCCGGTCCCGAGGCCCTCGATGCGCGCGTCGTGCTCGCCGAGGAACTGGCGTCCATCCGGGACCTGGCGTCGCGAGCGAGCGCGTTCGTCGCACTCCCGGAACCGCGCGTGCTCGTCGAGGACGTGCGGTCGCGGCCGCTCGAGGAGCGGTACCGGACGAGCGCGACCGACCACGCCGAACGCCTCGGTCTCGAGGACCTCACGCCCGCGGGCGTCCGCGCGTTCGCCGACGACGTTCCCGTCGACGAGCCAGTGGCGCGAGCGACGTCGTTCCTCGTCCGACGCGCCGGCCGCCTCCAGGGACGACTCCTCGGGCAGTTCTCCCGGGATCCCGAGTCGCCCCGCGAGTACCTCGTGCTCGCGACCGCCGCCGGGCACCTCCAGCGCGCGGCCGCGGACCTCGAGGTCGCAGCGGAAACCGACGACGGCGACCTCGCGCAGCACGCGAGCGTCGTGCTCGCGCTCGCCGCCGCCCTGTTCGCGCTCGCCGAGGACGGCCTCGGTGCGCCCGCCGACCGCGACCCCGGTGCCGCCGCGACCGACGACCCGCTCCCCGAGTGGTTCTGTCGAGAGGTCGCGCTCGCCGACCACCACCGGGCGCTCGCCCGCGGCGACACCCCCGCGATGAACCCCCGAGAGCGCGACCACGACGCCCTCGAACACCTCCTCGTCGTTCAGGGTGCGACGCTCGCCGTCACCGAACTCGACGCCGACCCGCACGCCGTCGCGGACCTCGCGGACATTCCGCTCGAACACCTCATCGGCGTGCTCGCCAGCGACTAGAACGCGACCGCGACAGCGGACGCCCGCCGGCGTCGGTCACCCGACGTACCCGACGCGTTCCGCGGAGTACCCGAACGTCTCGTCGTAGCCGTGCGCGGACATCAGGACGGGATAGAACTCGGTGTCGGCGACGTGCGCGCGGTCGTCGACGCTCGCGAACGTCGTCCCCGGGTCGACGCGGGAGAAGTTCTCGACGTGGACCTCGTGGCTGGTCCCTGGTTCCTTCGGGACGCGTTCGAACAACCGGAATACGGGGACCTCTCGCGGCTGGGTGTGCCCGGGGATGACGTCCTGCGCTTTCAGGAACGCGCGGACGATGTCGTACGCGTTCTCGGCCGCGCCGACCGACCCCTGGTAGCCGCACTCCACCTCGACGCAGTCGGGCGCGGACGCGAAGATGCGGCCCTCGACGAAGTTCGCGCTGTCGACGAGCGCGGCCACCGGGAGTCGCGGGACGATCTGTCGCGCGAAGTCGTGGACGCCGTCCGCGACCGCGAACGGTTCGGCGGTCGACTGCGTCGAGTGCAGCGCGAGGACGCGACAGCCGTCGATCGCTTCGCCGAGGCGGTACGCGAGTCGCGCCTCGTGCGTGTCGGCTTCGGGCGCGCCCGGGAACGCTCGATTCATGTCCTCGTCGAGGTACCGGACGCCGGCGTCGAGCGCGCGCTCGTTCGCCACGATGAGTTTCGCCGGTCGGTCGACCGGCGGGTCGGTCGCGAGCAGTCGCTCGACGGCGTGCACGCCACAGGGTTCGTCCCCGTGGATGGCCGCCACGACCGCAACCTCCGGCTCCCCGTCCCCCAGCGTCTCGACACGCATTGGATGAATCGAAACACCGCCGACGACAAAAGGGGTTCGGAAGGTCTGCCCGGGTGTCTCAGCGGGAACCGCTCGCCCTCGCCTTCGCCGCGTGAACGGGTCGGTCGTCGCCGAGTCGTCGGCCCGTGCGTGACCTACCGGTCGGCTCCCTCCTCGTCGTCGTCCCGGCTGAGCCATCGCGCGAGCGTCGCTGCACCGACGGCTCCGCCCGCGACGAGCGCCCCGAACCCTGGCGACCCGTCGCTCGCGGTCGTCGTCTCGTTCCCGGCGGTCGTGCCGTCCCCGGTCGTTGCCTCGTCCGCGGTCGTCGTTGCGTCCTGGGTCGTCGTGTCGGCGGTTCCGGTGGTGGTCGTGCGCGTCGCCGTCGCGGGGGTGTCGACGTCCACTGTGAGGGTGGTCGTCGCTTCGGTGCTGGCGTCGACGGCGTCGTCCGCGAACAGCAGGTCCTTGTACTCGAAGTCGACGAACAACTCGAGCTGGTCGTCGTAGTGCGGCGACTGCGTGCCGTCGGGTGCGACGTACCCGCTGTTGCCCGGTGGGAGGACGTTCTCCGCTCGCGGGTCGTCGCTCAGGCGCACGAAGTGGTTCTCGGTGCCGCGGTTCATCGCGGGCAGGTCGCCGGCGTCCCCGACGCCGATCGGGACGCCGAACAGCGAGGCGTTGTCGAGTCCGTCGACCGCCGCGCTCGACCCCCACTCCGCGGGTGGGCCGTCGTTCTCCTCGTCGAGCGTCGCGACCGCCGAGCGGAACGCCGCGACCAACGCCTCGTCGGGGTCGCCGTAGTCCCCGCCGAGGTCGAGCGCCGTCGCGTCCGGTTCGAGCGCACGCATGAGCGTTCCGCGACCGTATCGGTACGTGAGGAAGTACGACGCCGGCCCGTAGAGGTCGCCGAAGTCGTCCGCGAACAGCTCGGGGATCACGTTCCCGAACGTCGCGTCCCAGATGGTGTATCCCGCCGGGTACGTGCCGGAGAACGACTCGCCGTCGCCCTGCCCGTACAGGTCCCAGGCTTCCAGTTCCGCGCGCGCTGCCTGCTCGCGGTCGGAGAGGTCCGCGTCGTCGAGCGCCGCGAGGAGCGGGTCGAGGAAGCGGATGGCGCGCAGGTCGACGAACGAGAGGTCGTAGACGACCTCCTTGAGGAACGCGTAGTCGACCGCGCCCTCTGTCGCCAGTCGGTTCTCGGTCAGGTTGATGATGCGCTGGACGCGGTGGTCCGTGCTCCAGGAGTAGCTCAGGTCGCCGTTGTTCCACTCCGGTGCGGGCTTGTTGTTCCACTGCGCGGAGTACCCCGCGGGCGGGTTGACGCTGAACGGAACCTCGCCGTCCGCGGCTCGCAGGTAGTCCTCGTCGTTGAGTTCGTACTGCGTCCCGTCGGCGGGGAGGCGCGTGTCCCAGTCGACGGCTTCGCTGTCCGGGTACCGGCCGAGGTGCACGTACGCGATGTCCCCCGATTTGCCGGCCCACATGAAGTTCAGCGCGTAGTCGCACTCCTGGGCGGCGTCGACGTACGCGTCCGTCGAGTCCGCGAACTGGCTCTCGAAGAACGCCTTCCAAGAGTTCATGTGGCGGCCGGCGTAGGACTGGGTCTGGGTGATGGCCTCGCCGGCGTCCGGCCGCCAGTCCGTGACGACGCCGTGGCGCGTGGATCGGAGCGTGAACTCGACGTCGTCGTCGCCCGCGACTGGAATCGTCTGGGTCTCCTCCTCGACCGGGAGGGACTCGCCCTGGAACTCGTACGTGGGCTCGTCGCCGCTGGTGTCGATGGATTCGACGAACGTCTGCAGGCAGTTGTCGATACCGGCGGTGGACGTGAACGCGCCGTGCTGGTTGTGGCCGAACATCACGAACGGGTAGCCGGCGACGGTGATGCCGGCGACGTCGAAGTCCGGGCCGTGCAGGCCGGCCTCGTACATCACCGAGGGCGTGGAGAATCCCATCTGTGGGCCGCCCATGATGAGGGCGTCGCCGCTCTCGGTGACGTCGCCCTGAACGGCGAGCGCGTTGCTCCCGTACTTGATCGGGAGTCCGAGGTCCTTCAGCCCGGTTGCGAGGGTGCTGACGCGCTCCATCTCGGCGTCGTGCACGCGCTTGGGGTCGGTCGGGATGCGGTAGTCGCCGCCGGTGATGCGATTCGAGGGCGTGTGCTGGACGCCGGTCCGCCCGCGCTCCGGGACGTCTCCCGACGCACCCGCGGACGAACTCGTGGTCGTGCTCGACGGCGCGGGCGAGTTCTCGCCGGCTTCCGTGTACGGCGGGACGTAGACGTCTTCGGGCTGTACGCCGCTCGTGGGCGCGCCGGGGTCGTTCCCCCAGTTCAGGTCGCCGAACAGGTCCATCGCGTCGCTCTCGCCGCCAGTCGCGGCGGTGAGGCCGTCCAGGACGGCCGCGCCGAGCGTTTCGAGCTGGAAGCCGCTGAAGTACGCCATGCTCGCGACGTACATGCCGGCGACGTCGACGGCGTCGAACGTCGACGGCTCGAAGTCGTTCTCCGCGAACCCGTCGTGGAACGAGCGGTCGTCGTCGTCTCGAACCGTCTGGATGTAGCGGTTGATGCCGTCGGCGAAGGCTTCGATCGCGGCGCGCTGGTCGTCGTCGATCTGCTCGTTGAGTTGCTCGTCGAGCCCGATGCCGGGTGCGGTCGATCGCCTGGCTTCGCGGTCGAACTGCACCCAGTCGGGCCCGAGCACTTCGGCGACGGTGCCGTGGTAGTAGCGCCGGTACAGTTCGAGCTGGTAGAGGCGATCCTCGGCAGTGGCGTATCCGAATCCGAAGAACACCGCGGTCCGGTCGGGTGCGTCGCGGGCGTAGACGTGCGGGACGCCGTACTCGTCTCGCTTCACCGTCACCTCCACGTCCACGTCGACCTCGCCCGTGCTGGGTGCGGAGAGCGTTGTCTGGCTCGCGACCGTGCCGAGTCCGGCGACGCCAGCGCTCGCCTGTAGCACTCGTCGCCGCGGGAACGTCGATTCGTCGTGGCTGTCCTTGTCCCTGTCACTCGATGCCATGACCAACGGTAACAGACGACATGGCGTAAAGTTCCGGCTTGGCTACACCCTTGCCGCGGAACCGTGCGTCCCCGAACCGGCAGGTCCTTACTCCGGCACTCCCACGGCTTGCCCGTGCAGGACGACGACGACGCGGCCCGCCCCACGACCCCGAACCCCGACGACGCGCCCGACGAGGGTACGGTGGCCGCCGAGCGGACGGACGGGGAGCAGTCGGACGCGGACGCTGAGGGCGAGGAGCAGTCGGACGCGGACGAGACGACGCAAGTGGAGGGCGTCGACACCGAGCACGTGATGAACCTCACGTTCGTCCTGACGCTCCTGTTGGGCGTGCCCACCGTCGTCGTGCTCTCGCTGTTCGTCCCGCTCGACGGGTGGGGCGAGATACTGTCGTTCGTGGTGCGCGTCGGCGCTGGCATCTGGTTCCTCACCGCCGTCGCGTTGTACGTCCGCGAGCGCCGCCGGACCTGACCCGGTGGGCGCTCGCCGAACGTCGCGCCGCGAGCGGTCAGGCAGCCGCCTCGTCCGTGGCCGCGCGCCGGTCGAGGGGGTCCTCGAGTTCGCCCATCACGGCTTCGAGCGCGTCCGTCGCCGTGAGCAGCCCGACGACCTCGCCGTCCTCCAGGACGAGCGCGAGCTCCTGGTCCTCGGCCTGGAACTGGTCGAACGCGTCGCTCACGGTCGTCTCCGGGGAGAGCGTCGTCGGCGGCGCGGCGATGTCCTCGAACGAGCGGTCGCCGGCCTTCAGCGCCTCGAAGTCGTCGATGATCGAGGGCGCGTACACGACGCCGCGGAAGTCGGTGAGGTCGTCGCCGACGAGCGGGAAGCGCGTGTGCGGCGTGTTCCGCATGCGCTCGAAGTTCTCCTCGGCGGATACGCTCGTCGACAGCGCGACGATGTCGCTCGCGTCCACCATGACGTCCCTGATGGGGAGTTCGCCGACCTGGATGGCGTTCAGGACCTCGTCGCGGCGTTCCTCGGCGAGTTCGCCCTCCTCGAGGAGCGAGTTGACGCGGTTCCGGAGCTGTGCACGGGACTCGATGACGTCCTCCTCGGTCTCCAGCCACGCGCCCGTCATCTCGACGCCGAACAGGCGCAGCGTCATCTTCGCCACCCAGTCGCCGAGCGTGATGAGCGGCGAGATGAGGACGTAGAACCAGTGCAGGGGCGCTGCGCCGTACCGGCACACGAACCGCGAGCGTTCGACGCCGAGGTACGTCGGCGTCTGCTCGCCGTGCGTGAGGTGCACGAGGTTGATGATGAAGTACGCGATGATGGCACCGGCGCCGATGGTCGCGAGCGTCGAGCCCTCCGGGAACAGCGGCTCGAACAGCGCGGCGAGCGCGGGTTCGGCGACGATACCGACCGCGATACTGGACGCGGTGATGCCGACCTGGCACGTCGTCAGGTAGAGTTCGAGCTCCTGGGTCATCTCCCAGGCGCGTTCGAGTCTGGCGTCACCGTCGACGAACTCGTCCTCGGTGAACTGGCGCGCTCGCGTCAGCGCGAACTCGATGGCGACGAAGAAGCCGTTCGCGAGGATGAGCAGGACGCCCGCGACGAGACGCAACGTTATCTCGGGTACGTTCATCGTGGTCGCAGCGGGAACCAGCCCATCGGCGACGAGACGCAACGCTAGCTCGAGTGGATTCATTATGGTCGCACCAGACGACTCGCCGCCCGAGCCATTAGAAAGTTCCGACAAACTGTATAAGTAGGCCGCTATCGGAACCGCGGGATAGTTGCCCTATATTGCTACCCCGACAGTACCTCGTGGACAGAGTTATTCGGGTGGCGGGGTAACTCGCGGACAGATGGCTCTTCGAGAGCTCGACGAGTTGGACAGGGAGATACTGCATCGCCTGCAAGCGGAGGCGCGCGGGACGTCGTCGACGGACGTCGCGGAGTCACTCGACGTGTCCGCGAGCACGGTCAGGAACCGCATCCAGCGGCTCGAGGCCGACGGCGTCCTCCGCGGGTATCACGCGGACGTCGACTACGAGGCCGCGGGCTACCAGCTGTTCACGCTCATCGTCTGTACGGCCCCGATACCCGAGCGGGAGGCGCTCGCGGCGGCCGCGGCGGACGTCCCGGGCGTCGTCGAGGTCCAGGAGGTGATGAAGGGCGAGGCGAACGTCCTCGTGCGCGCCGTGGGCGAGGACGGCGACGACCTCACGCGCATCGGCGAGGACCTCGACGAACTGGGACTGCACGTCTCGGACGAGGACCTGATCCGCGCCACGCACCGGAGTCCGTACGCGGGGTTCGACGCGGACGGCGTCGACGGCAGTGACGGCGGCGATTGAGCGCTCGTCAGTTCCAGGCGTCGTGGACGTCCTCGGCCCATGCGAACGCGGTGCCGGCGGCGGTGGCGGTCTCGGCGTCGCGCTCGCTGTCGCCGACGAACACGACGTCGGCGGGGTCGAGGGTGGCGTCGACGCGTTCGATGGTCGCGAGCAACGGCTCGGGGTGTGGTTTGTGGTTCGCGACGGTGTCGCGGCCGACGACGGCGTCGACGCCGTCGGCGAGGTCGTGGACGTCGAGCGCGACGTGCGCTGCGGCCTCGCAGTTGAGCGTGCAGACGCCGACGGGGCGCGTCTCGGCGGTGAGCGCGTCCGCGAGCGGGAGGCGCGTCGAGGTGTGCGCGCCGTCGCGCTCGTGTTGGGAGATGACGGTCTCGATGGCCGCGCTGAGTCCGTTCGCGTCTGCGTCGGCCATCAGCGCCCAGAGGTCGCGGCCGTCCGGGTCGACGCCCGCGTCGCGGTACGCGACCGCGGCGTCCGCGCGCACCGCGTCCCAGGCGACGTCGAGGCCGACGAGCGTGCCGTCGAGGTCGTACACGACGCCAGCGTAGTCTTCGAGCACACGCGGACGTAGGACAGGGAGCGTGTTACTGCTATCGGTCGGGTGGTGGTCGGTCTCGCGCGCTCGCGACCGCCCGCCGGAACGTACCGTTTTCCGAAACCAGGTGCTACTCGGATTTCAGTAAATTGTTTAATGCAGGAGGCCGTGTTCGGTGATATGCCAAGCGACGACCTCCGGAACACCATCGAGCGCGTGGGGGACCGGTTCAACCTCGGTGAGTACGAGATCGACGCGTACCTCACCGTCCTCGAGCACGGGCAGCTCACCGCGAGCGAGATCGCGGACCGAACCGAGATACCGCAGCCGCGGGTGTACGACACCGTGCGGTCGCTCTCGGACCGTGGACTCGTCGAACTGCGGGAGTCCCGTCCGATGAAGATCATCGCGGTCGACCCCGACGACGCGTTCGCGGACGTCACGTCGTCGCTCGACGAGATGATAGACGAACTCGAGGCGCGCTACACCGCGCCCGCTCGCGACACCGAAGCGGTCTCGCTCGTCAAGTCCCGCTCCACGATCCTCCGGTACCTCGAGGAGGTCATCGACGCCGCGGACTACGAGCTCGCGCTCTCGCTCACCCCGGACTTGCTGGACCGCTTCTCGGACCTCCTCAAGCAACGCAACCACGAGGGCGTCAGCATCGAACTCCTCGTCACGCCCGCCGCCGGCGCGCCCGACGCGGACGAGTTCGACTACGCGGAGGTCGCGACGAACGTCCGCGCGCGCCGCGGCATCACGACGCCCGTCATCGCGGTCGCCGACGGCGAGTACTCCATCTACGCCACCCAGGACGCCTTGCGCGACGACCAGGACCGCTACGGCGTCATCTTCAACCGGTCCGCGCTCGGGTTCCTCGTCTCCGGGTTCTTCGGGACCGTCCTCTGGACGACCGCCGAAGAGCTGTACGCCGACGGCGAGGACCGCCCGTACCCGCGCCGGTACGCGAGCATCCGCCGGTGCGTGAAGGACATCGTCGCGGAAGGCGGCGAGTTCTACGCGACCATCGACGGCCGCGACGTCGAGAACGGGACGCCACGCGTCGTCAGCGGGAAGGTAAGCGACGTCGCGTTCGAGACCACCGAGGAGGTCGCGACGCTCACGCTCACCGACGAGGACACCGACGAGACCGTGACCGTCGGCGGGCAGGTCGCCGCGTTCGAGGACGTCGAAGCCCACGAGATCCGCATCGGGCGGGACAGTCCCCCGAAACAACTCGAGTAAGACCGACTCATCGGGCATACGGCCGCCGCCAGGCGGCCGTTTCCGGGGGCGATTGACTCCTCGGGCATTCGACTGACCAACTCTTCTGGCGTACGGCCGCCGCCAGGCGGTCGTTTCTTTGGTGCCGGGAGGCGGTCGTTCCTGGTCTTGCTGGTCGTGTTCAGCGGTCGGTGAGTCGCGTGTGGATGCGTGGGATGAACGGCCCGGTGGCGATGCGGTAGCCGACGATTGCGGGTACTGCTGCGAGGGTGAGGAACGCGAGGAAGAGGATGAGGTCCGTGGTTGTGAGGACGTGCGCGAGCGGGGTGTCGGTGCCGAGAGCGATGGGGAGTTCGTACGCGACGGGAACGAGTGCGAGGAGTGCGGCGAGCGCGTAGCACGCGGTGGCGGCGACGTCGCGGCGCGTGGTGCGCGTGTAGAGGAGGCCGGCGGTGGCGACGACGCCGATGGTGAACGCGGGGAGGCGGCCGACGAGGTCGGCGCTCGTCCAGGCGAGGACGGTGCCGAGGGCGACCGCGGTGAGGAGAACGAACGCGGTCGTGGGGGCGTCGTGGCCGTCGCCAACGGCGCGCGCGAGGCGGTCGCGGAGCGCGGGTTCGGTCGCCATCAGGCCGCCCTCCGTTCCGCGTCGTCCCCGTCCTTCCGGACCGCTTCGCGCGGTGGGGCGGTCTCGGCGTCGGGCATCGACTCGAGTTCGTCGAACGGCGGCTCGGGGCTACTCTGCCAGTCGCCGCGGGGGGCTTCGCCGCGGTCGAGTTGCGTGAACTGTTCGAAGAGCACCAGCGTCACCCACGGGTCGCCGTCGAGGAGGTTCGAGCCATCCCCGAGACCCGCGGGGCGCGTTCGTCCCGCGCGGTTGTCCTCGAAGACGTTCCCGCCGTCCTCGGGGGCGCCGAGGGCGAGGTCCGCGCGCCCCGAGTTCGAGACGTCGTTCTCGCGGAAGACGTTCCCCGTCGGCGGGTAGACGTTCTCGTCGACCATCGGGACGGCGACGATACCGAAGTTCACGTGGTCGCGGACGGTGTTCGAGACGATCTCGTTGTTCGTGCCACCGGCGACGTTGATGCCGGTGCCGAACGCCGCGTACCCGAACGACTCGTCGGGCGCATCGGCGTTGTTGTTCGCTTCGACGAGGTTGTTCTCGATGCGCGCGCTATCCTGCGGGGGGTCGGCCTCGCTGTCCAGCGAGTTCGGGACGACCCCGCCCATGTTCCGTCGGAACACGGAGTCCTTCACGGTGAGGTAGCCGCCGGCGTTCGTCCCCGAGTACCCGATGGCGTTGTACTCGCTCCGGACGTCCGCGATGATGGCGTGACAGGGCTTGCACTGGCCGATGTAGAACCCCGAGTCGGTGTGTCCGGACGCGTAGGAGTGCTCGTAGCGGCCGTGCTGGCTGTCGATGTTGTACACGCCGTAGACCTGGTTGTTGTACGCGGTGAGGTACGACCCGCGCCAGCCGGAGACGCCCGACCAGAAGAACCCGTTCCGGACGTAGTTCCGCGCGGTCACGTTCTCGACGACGACGTCGTCGACGGTCGCGAGCACGCCGTCCTCGCGTTTGAACTCGCCGTCGAGGACGACCTCGTTCCGGTCGGTGCCCCGTATCGTCAGCCGCGGCGTGTCGGTGACCTCGACGGCCTCGTGGTACGTGCCGGGCGCGACGAGGACGAGGTCCTCGGGGTCGGCGGCGTTCACCGCGGCCTGGATGGTGTCGTACGCCTCGGGCACGCGGTGGACGGTGTAGTCCTCGTACGCTCGTGGCTCGCCGCGCTCTGGCTGTGCGGCGGGGAAGTCGTCGTCCGACTCGCTGGCGGCGCCAGCGAGTGCGCTTCCCACGACCGCGTCTGCGGCGACTGCGGTCGCGCCGAGCGCGCCCGCCCCGCCGACCGCCCGGAGGACGTCGCGGCGCCGGGTCACGCCGACCACTCCGTGCTAACTGGGGACATGACACACGCTTCGACGGGGTCGGACCTAAACCTAGGCGATTGGCTGGGTGGCGTCGCGTCAGCGAACGCGGACGCCGCCCTTCATGCCGAGCGCCCGATGTGGATCGCAGTAGTACGCGAACGTTCCCGTCTCATCGAACGTGTACTCGAAGGTCGCGCCCTCGTCGTCGTGGTACTCGCTCGCGAACGCGCCGTCGCGGTCGACGACGTTGTGCCGGCCGCCCCGCCCCGTCCACTCCCAGACGACGGTCGTCCCGACGTCGACCGCGACCGCGAGCGGGTCGAACGCCAGGCCGTCACTCTCCGCGCCGACCGTCACCGCGACCTCGTCCTCGCCGGTGCGGTCCACGGGACCGTCGTACGCCTCGAGGGCACCGAGCCAGTCGTCGAGTTCTCCGTCGCCATCGTCGCCTCCCGAGCCGCTGCTCAGGCAGCCGGCGAGCGCCGCGGCCGCGGTCCCGGCAGTCATCGCCAGTACCGCTCGCCGCGGACGTCGTCCAGACTGCTCGTCGTCGCCGGGTACGTCGTCGCTCGTCGAGTCGGGGGTTTGCACGTTCGGTTTTGTAGGGGGGTCTCGTACTAACGCTTATGCGTCGTCGTTCGCTGCTCGCTCGCGTCGCTCGCACGGCCGGCGTCGCGGTCGCCGCGACCGGGACCGCCGCCAGCGCGGGTTGTCTCGCCACCGGGAGCGACGACTACGTGCCGCCGCCGCGCGTCGAGGACCCGCCGCAGGGAGTGTACCGACCGGTCGCGGCGCCGCGACTGCGGACGGTCGGCGTCGCGGACGCTGGCCCGTTCCGGCTGGCGCTCGCGTACGGCCCACCGGTCAGGTTCTGGGAGGTCGTCGGCGAGCAGACGTACCGTCGCGCGGTCGAATCCGAGGACGACGTGCACCTGGTCGCGCTCGCGTGGGACCCCGAGACGGGCGTCGTCCTCCCCGAGGTCGGCCTGACCGTCGAGGTGACGCGCGACGACGCCCTCGTCGCACAGGAGGCGGTGTACGCGATGGTGTCGCAGGGGATGGGGTTCCACTACGGCGACAACTTCGCGCTCGACGGCGACGGCGCGTACGCGGCGACGGTCGCCGTTGGCGGCCTCCAGGGGCGACGCACCGGCGCGTTCGCCGGGCGCTTCGGCGAGCCGGCGAGTCACACGTTCGCGTTCGAGTACGCGCGAAGCGACCGGGACGCGCTCGAGGTCGTCCGCGCCGACGACCCGGGGACGCGCGGTGCGCTCCCGACGACCCCGCCCGGGTCGATGCCTGCCGCGGCCGTCCCGGCCGACCCGCCCGGCAGCCGGCTCGGGCGAGCGACCACCGCCGACGTCGCGTTCGACGTCCGCGCTCTCACGGGTCGAGCGGCGACCGAGCGCGTCGACGCGGACGCACCCGCGGACGCCGCCTACCTCGCGGTGCTCGCGCACACGCCGTATAACGACCTCGTCCTCCCCGCGATGGGCCTGCGCGCGACCGTCGAACGCGAGGACGGAGCGACGACCGAACGCATCCTCGACCGGACGCTCGACCCCGAACTCGGCTACCACTACGGAGCCAGCGTCGATGGCCTCGTGGACGCGACCGCGGTCGGCATCGAGCCGCTCACCCCACCACAGGTCGCACGCCACGAGGGCTACGAGACCGCGTTCCTCGACGTCGAACCCGTCCGCGTCACCGTCGACTGACCCCCGGCATCCGCGTCCGATCCGCCACTGTCGGCACTGCTCGGGTCGTCGAGTCGAACGAGGAGACGGGGTTCGACGGCGGCTAGAGGCCGATGACGTCGTCGAGTTCGACGTCCTCGACGTCGCCGTCGCAGACGACGCACGCGTCGATGTCTTCCGGTCCCTGTCCGCCTTCCATGTGGAGGTTCCCACAGTCGATGCAGACGACTGGTTCGGCGTCGAGCATGCACCCGGCGCTTCTCGGGTCGGGTAGTTGATTGTTGGGGACGGATGCGTCGGTCGTGGACGGTCGGTCGTCGACGCACCTCATGCGTCGGCCGTGGGCGGTCGGTCGTCGACGCGCCCGGTCAGTCCGCGAGCGCGCGGAGCTCCTCGTGGAGCGCGGCGGCGAGCTCCTCGAAGTGGTCCCGGGTCAACGGGTCGGTGGTGACGAAGACGCCGTGGTCGTCGTGGATGACGCGCGTGAGGTACCCGTGGTCGAAGACGCGGATGGTGAACGTGTACTCGCCGAGTTCGCTGTCGTCGTAGTCGGTCTGCGAGCGGAAGCCGAGGCGTTCGGTGTCGGCGAACCCGGCGACGTCGGCGTCGGGTTCGAGGTCGTCGCGGAGGTAGAGCTGTTCGACGTAGTCGGGCGTGAAGTACGTGACGCTGCGGACGCCGTCGCCGACGACGGTGCGCGTGGTTCGGACGAGCTCGGTCTCGGTCGCGTCGCTGAGCAGGTCGGGCGACATACGCGAACCGTCGCCCCCTCGACAGAAGAACCATGACACTGATTCCCACGGCCTGGGAGCGGTCGGGGGCGGTGCCTGGCCGTTACAGCGACCGGACGCCCTCGTCGGTGATGACGGCGTCGAGGAGGTCGACGGGCGTGGCGTCGTACGCGGGGTTCTCGACGCTGAACCCTTCGGCGGGTTCACGCATCACCTCGCTCGGCGAGCGGAACTCGTTCTCGAACACGAACCCGTCCTCGATGATCTTCGCGTCGGAGCCGACGACGACGACGGGGACGTCGAGGCGTGCGGCGGTCGCGGCGATGGGGAACGTCCCGACGCGATTGTAGAGGGTGTCGCCGACGATGCAGTCCATGCCGACGACGACGAGGTCGCACTCCTCGAGGTAGTAGCCGGCTGCCGAGTCCGTGAGGAGGTGCGTGTCGACGCGGTCGTACGCCGCGAGCTGGCGCGCGCTCTTCCGGCCGAGGTACCGCGGTCGCGCTTCGGTCACGTACGCCTCCAGGTACTTGCCGTCCCGTGTCGCGCTCTCGACCGCCTCCAGGACCGTCGACGAGTAGTCGTGCGTGAGCACCGTCTGGCCGTCCTCGAGGTACGTCGCGGCGTTCTCCGCGGCCTCGTGCTTCCCGGCCTCGATGGTGTCGACGACGCGGTCGATGGCGGCCGTCGTCGCCGCCTTCGCCGCCGCGACGTCCCCGGGGTCGGCGTCCTCGACGCCCGCGACCACGTGAGCCATCGCGTTGTGGAGGCTCGCGTGACTCGGGTTCGCACGCCGGAGTGCCTGCGCGTTCCGCTGGAGCGACCGCTCGTACTCCTCGACCGTCGCGAACTCGCGCTCGGTCAGGTCCGCGAGCGCTCGCGCAGCCTTCACGGCGACGACCGACGACGAGTGCGTCTGCATCTCCGCTATCTCTTCGACGGTCTCGTCTATCATGCCAGCACCGTCGCCCACCGACGGCATAGGCCTTTCCACCTCGCCGACCCGCCCCGGTTTCGACGCGAGAAGCGAGGGGGTCGATTCAGCTACCGTCGGCGCTCGCGCCCGAACGCGTCGACGGGTCCGCGATGCGAGCGATGGCGGTGCTCGCGACGATCGCGATCGTTATCTCGAGGCCACCGGCGACGAGGAACGCGGCGAGGAACCCGTACTCGGCGGTGACGAGCCCGCCGACGAGGAACCCGCTGAGCATCCCGAGACTACCGAAGACGTTGAAGCCACCCATCGCGGACGCGTGCTCGCTGGCGGGGACGACGTCGGTGACGAGCGCCATCGTCGCCGGAGCGACGAACGCGCCGCAGACGCCGACGGCGACGAGGAGTGCGGCCGCGACCGCGTACGAGGGGGCGAGGCCGACGGCGACGATGGCGACGCCGTACAGGATGCTCCCGCCGACGACCGGGACGTAGCGGCCGATGCGGTCGGAGAGCGACCCGACGGGGTACTGGAGCGCGGCGAACGGCAGGAAGAACAACGCGAGCGTGAGGCCGGCGGTGGCCGCGTCGACGTTGAACGCCTCGCGGACGTACGCGACCCCGGCGAGCGCGAAGAACCCGGCAGTCAACCGGTCGACGTACCCGAACGCGTACGGGACGAGGAGCGCGGGGCGATTGCGGACGCGGTCGACGACGGTCGCGACGGGGAGGCCGCCACCGCCGCCGCGGTCGGGGACGGTCGCCGCGAGGGCCGCTGCCGCGACGAGGACGGCCGCGCCGCCGTACAGTGGGAGGAGCGGGTCGCGGGCGGCGAGCTGGCCGCCGACGACCGCGCCGAGGGCCGCGCCGAGCCCGATGGCGGTCCCGGCGGCACCCATGTTCCGGCCGTTCCCGCCCGCGAGGTCCATGAGCATCGTGATGGCGAGCGAGAACGCGCCGATGGTGAACGCGCCGCCGACGACGCGGAGCACGAGGACGACGCCGAAGTCGAGGCCGACGCTCGGCGCGAGTGCGACCGCGACGTAGCTCGCGGCACCGCCGAGTGCGCCGACGACGACGAACGGCACGCGCCGGCCGACGGAGTCACTGAGAAGCCCCCACGCGACCGCGAACGTCACGAACGCGGCGAACTCGGCGACGAGGAACCACGTCGGTGCGAGGATACCGTCGCCGCCGCCGACCGCCGCGACGGTCTCCTCGAGGCCCGGGTAGAGGAACACCTGCGAGACGAGGACGCCCCACACCACGAGCCCGAGGCGGACGCGGTCCAGGCGCGTGCCGCGAGCGCCGCGCGCGCTCTCGACGCCCTCGGATTCCGCACCGGCGGCCGTGTCGGTCACGAGCGAGAGTACGCGTCGCCGTCCTACGAGGTTGTCGGTCTCCACCGACTCCGACGGCACGCGTCCCGCGAACCCCGGCAGTCTCGACGGTCGCGTTCGGGACGGTACATAAATCCGTTCGGCGCCTACGTATCGACGAGATGGTCTGGGTCACCTACCACTGTCCGTACTGCGGTGCCGTCACGGGCGTCGAGCGCGACGCGTACATGAACGACAAGTGCGTGACGCGAGAACCGCTCGACGGCTGGACGTACGCGGACACCACGGACGACGTCGAGGACGGCGACGGCATCCGGTTCGTCTGCCTCGGCGACGGCGCCCGCGACGGCGACGCGACGGACGCCACGCCCCCAGCGGGCGCGATGCCCGCGGGCGAGGGCGGCGCGAACGACCCGCGGCCCGACGAGGACGGCTGCGGGCGAACGTTCTACCTCAACTACGTGAAGTACGCCGACGGGACGGAGGTCGACCATCGGACGCCCGACATCGACCGACCGCGGTTCGACTTCTCGCCCTGAACTCCGGGTCCTCGACGGTCAGCCAGCACGCCTACTCGAGGAACAGTCGGACGTCGTCGACGAGCTCGCCGTCCTGACCCGGTGGGACGTCGTCGAACCACGCGAGTGCGGCGTCGCCCTCGGTGTCGATGCTCGCGGTCGGCGACGCGTCCGCGGCGTCGACGCGTGCGGGGAAGACGACGTCGAAGGTGTCCACGCGACGGGCGTCCTCGGCGTCGTCGACCGTGAACGCGACGTGCCGGATGCGTTCCGGGGATCCGAGCGCGAGCGAAACACCGAGCAGTTCGCCGAGGTCGCGGCGCGCAGTCACCGCCCAGTCCCCGCCGTCCGGAACGGTCGTCGCGGGGAGCGTCCACCCGTGCACGCCGTCGTCGTGACAGCATACGCGCCCGTCACCGTCCGTGATGCCGACGACGGCGTGACTGTCCACCTGGTCGCGGATCCCGTCGAAGCGCTCCGCGTCGACCGCGTGACTCCGGTCGCGCCAGTCGACGGCATCGTCATCGTAGAGCCGGCCAGGGTCCGAAAGCGAGTCCATACCGTCCCTCCGAGCGCGCCACGGAAGAATCCGCCGCGACGACGCCAGCCGACTCCCGACGTACTCCGACGACCCTACCCGCCGACGCCAACCGCTGCCGCCACCCGCCGACGCCACCCATCGACGGCGAGCGTGACACCCGACGAACCCAAGTCCCCGCCAGCCCTGGAGTCCGGTATGCGAGACGACGTGCTCGACGAGCAGCGAGAACTGGTGGCACTCCTCGAAGACCGCGGGTGGGACGTCACGGAAGCGGAGGTGTCAGTGTACGAGTCGCCGTGGGAGGACGGGGACGCCCCGGAGGCGACGCTCACGCTCACCGCACGCAAACCGTTCGGCGACGGCGGCGACGACGACGGCGACGACGAGAACCCGTTCCGCGTTAAGTGACCGGTCGTCGGCACACCGACGACGAGTTCGGGCGACGCCGCCGTGAAGTCGTGCCGCGAGGCGGCGCTTTATGCCGGTCCCCATCCTATGAACGGGTATGCCTATGAAACAGTCGGGGACGGCCGACGCCTACGAGGTCGTTCGCGAGGACGACGACGGCTTCGGCTGGATCGCGTACCCCGAAGAGGGGATGCAGCGAGCGAGTCACGCGTTCCGGACGGACGACGGCGTGTACGTCATCGACCCGGTCGACATCGCGGACCTCGACGACCACCTCGCGGCGCTCGGCGACGTCGCCGGCGTCGTCCTCACGCTCGACCGCCACGAGCGCGACTGCGCGGCGGTCGCGCGTCGCCACGACGTCCCCGTGTTCGTCCCCGAGTTCTTCGGGAAGACGAGCCTGGACGCGGAGACGAAACCGCTCCGGGGCGTCCTCGACCGGTTCAGCGTCATCCCGGTCGTGAACTGGCCGTTCTGGAACGAGATCGCGCTCTGGGACGACGAATCCGGCGAGCTCTGGGTGAGCGAGGCCGTCGGGACGGTCGACTACTACACGACCGGTGACGAGGAACTCGGCGTCCACCCGATGCTGCGGGCGGTCCCGCCCCGGAAGAAGCTCGGTGACCTCTCGCCGGGCGAGCTCTACTGCGCGCACGGCGCCGGCATCACGAAGGGCGCGACCGGCGCGCTCCAGGATGCCCTCTCCGGTTCGCGGAAACGCATGTTCGGGCTGTACGCGAAGACCCTGAAGAGCGCGCTCTCCTGACGACCCTGGACTTCTCGAGCGGTCGACTTACGCTGGGAACGCGACGTAGAGGATGCCGCCGCCGACGATGGCGAGCGAGCCGAGTGCGACGCAGACGAGCCAGAACGAGACGCGTTCGACGACGCGCATGAGGGCGTCGATGGTGAGGTAGCCGACGACGCCGGCGACGACGAGCGCGAGGAGCGTCGGCGCGAGCGCGACACCGGGGAGACCGCCCTGCTGGACGACTTCGAGCGCGCCCGCGGAGAGGCCCGCGGGCACGGACAGGAGGAACGAGAGCCGGAACGCGTTCTCGCCGTCGTGCCCGCGGAACAGGAGCGCGCTCGCGGTCGTCCCCGAGCGCGACACGCCCGGGAGGATCGCCAGTCCCTGCATCGCGCCGACGAACACCGCGTCGACCGCGTCCGGGTCCTTCTCGCCGGCGTCTATCTCCGGGCTCGCGTACCGCTGGACGACGCCCGTGAGGACGAGGAGGACGCCGACGAGCGCGACGAACGCACCGCCCGCGAGTTCGCTCACGACCGCCTCCAGGGTCGCGTACGCCACGATACCGACGACTCCCGAGACCGCCATCGCACCGACGAGGTACGTGAGGACGGCGTGCTCGTCGAACGCCGACGCCGGCCGCCAGTCCAGCGCGCCAGCGAGCACCTCGCGGAACTCCGCGCGATAGTACGCCGTCGCCGCTATCGCCGTCGGCACGTGCAAGAACAGCGCGTACCCGACCGCGTCCTCCGGGGACCGCCCGAGCGCCCGGAGCGCGATGGCGACGTTCCCCTCGCTCGATATCGGCAGCCACTCGAAGACGCCTTGCACGAGCCCGACGAGGAACGCCACAACGAACTCTCCGGCCATACCACCGCGTCGCCGCGGCGACTACATAGCCCCCACGGTTCCAGGCGACCGCCCGACGGCCTTACACGTCACCACCTCGTACAGTGACGCGTGATATACGCGACCCGCGGGCTCCTCGAGGTGCTTTGCGAGTTCGCCGAAGACGCGGAACCGAACTCCGTCACCGCCACCCTGGCGACGACAGCAGCCGGCAACCTCGACGGCGACGTCGACGACGCAAGCCCCGAGACGCCCGTCTTCACGGACTTCTACCTGCCCCAGACCGGTGAGAGCATCACCGCCGTGTTCGGCATGGACCTCTCCACGCCCTCCGCGCAGACCCAGGGCCGATTCGTCTCCCACCCCGACGGGAACCCCGAGATATCCATCGAGGACGACCTGCACGCGACCGTCTTCGTCGCCGTCCCACCGTGGACGCCCGAGAACGTCGCCGTCTACGACCGCTGGAGCAACCGCGAGGAACTCGTCGTCGTCGACGCCGAACCACCAGAAGCAGAGATCTAGCCCTCGACCACCGCGCGGAACCAGCGGCCCGGCGGCCGCCGGACCCTCGTACGGTCAGTTCACTCGAATCAATAGATCGAGAACCGGCGGCTTGGCGGCCGCCGGATGCTCTTGCGGGCAGTTTACTCGACCGTGACGCTCTTGGCGAGGTTCCGGGGTTTGTCGATGGCGCGCCCGAGTTCGTTCGCGACGTGGTACGCGAACAGCTGGAGGCCGACGTTCGCGACGAGCGGTTCGAGCACGCCCAGGTCCGGGATGGGTATCTCGACGTCGAGGTAGTTCGCGGCGGCGTCGTACGACGAGAACCCGATCACGGGCGCACCCCGTGATTCGACCTCCTTCACGTTGTTCAGCGTCTCCTTCGGGCGAGCGCCCTCGGTGAGGACGGTGAGGACGGGCGTGTCCTCGGTGACGAGCGCGAGCGTTCCGTGCTTCAGTTCGCCCGACGGGAACCCTTCGGCGTGCACGTACGCGATCTCCTTGAGCTTCAGCGCGCCCTCGAGTGCGACCGCGCTCCCGAGCTGGCGGCCGACGAAGAAGTACGCGTCCTCGTCGACGTACTCGCTCGCAACCGCCTGCAGGCGGTCGGAGGCGTCGAGGAGCTGTTGGACGGCGCCCGGGAGGCCACGGAGGTTCTCGAGGAGGTGGCTCGCGCGCTCCGAGGAGAGCGCACCGCGCCGCCGCCCGACGTGCACCGTCAGGAGACTGAGTGCGGTGACCTGCGCAGCGAACGTCTTCGTCGCCGCGACCCCGATCTCGGGGCCGGCGCGGATGTAGAGCGCGTCGTCGGCCTCCCGCGCGGCGGTCGAGCCGACGGTGTTCGTCACGGCGAGCGTCCGCGCACCAGCCTTCGCGGCCTTCCGCATCGCCGACAGCGTGTCCGCGGTCTCCCCGGACTGCGTCACCGCGACGACGAGCGTCTCCCACGGGTCCCGGCCGCCCGTGAACTCGTACTCGCTCGCCACCTCCACGGTCACGCGGACGTCCGCGAACTCTTCGAGGAGCCGGCGCGCGTACAACCCGGCGTGATAGCTCGTGCCGCACGCGACGAGTTGGATCTCTTCGACGTCCGCGAGGACGTCCGCGGGGAGGTCGACGTCGAGGTCGACGTCGCCCGCGACCTCGTCGATGCGCCCGGAGAGCGTCTGCCGGAGCGCCCCCGGCTGCTCGTAGATCTCCTTGAGCATGTAGTGGTCGTACCCGCCTTTCTCGGCGGCTTCGGCCTCCCAGTCGACGGTCTTCCGGTCGCGCTCGACCCACGCGCCGTCGTGCCGGACGTCGACCGCGTCGCCGGTGACCCGGGCCACGTCGCCGTCCTCGAGGTACGCGACCTCGCGCGTGTGCTCGACGAACGCCGTCACGTCGCTCGCGACGAAGTTCGCGCCGTCGCCGAGCCCGAGCACGAGCGGGCTGTCCTGGCGTGCGACCACGAGTTCCTCGCGGCCCGCGACCGTCACCGCGACCGCGTAACTCCCCTCGAGGCGGTCGACGACCGCCTCGACCGCCGCGACGACGTCGACGTCACCGAACCCGCCGGACGTGCTCGCGGTCCGATACGGACCAACGTCGTCGACGGGTTCGCCGTCGCCGTCGGCCGCACTCTCGGCGCCGCCGGCGTCGCCGTCCTCGTCGACGCGGCCACCGTCGGTCGCCGCTTCGCGTCGTGCCGCGAGTTCGGCCTCCAGGAGGTGCGGGACGACCTCCGTGTCGGTCTCGCTCGAGAACGCGTGCCCGGCCGCCTCCAGTTCGGCGCGTAGGTGGTCGTAGTTCTCGATGATGCCGTTGTGGACGACCGCAACGTCCCCCGTACAGTCAGTGTGGGGATGGGCGTTCGCGTCCGTCGGCTTCCCGTGGGTACTCCAGCGCGTGTGCCCGACGCCACAGGTCGCTGGGTGCGCGTCCGGGAGGGCGAGGTCGTCGATGACGCCTTGCTGCTTGTGGACCGCGACCGCGTCGTCCTCGACGAGCGCCACGCCCGCCGAATCGTACCCGCGGTACTCGAGATTCCGGAGGCCGTCCACGAGCACCGGGAGCGCCCGGCCGCCACCAGTCGGCCCGCCGTCTGCACGTTCGCCGCCGCCGTGTTCGTCGTCGCGTCCATTCCCCCCGTCTTCGTTCGAGATGTACCCGATGATACCACACATGCGTTATCCCCTCCTGACTTCGGTGTCGCTCGGAACGCGTCCGGACACTGTACAGCCCGCTTCGACGGTCGAACCGTCCCCGAGGACGGTTCCCGCGGCGACGGTCGTGCCACCACCGACGGTGGCGTTGTCGCCGACGACCGCGCCGAGGCGCACGTCCGCGTACAGGTTGCCGTCGACGAGGACGTCCGTCTCGCCGCCGACGACGGTCGCGTTCGCGCCGACGTGCGCGTTCTCCGCGACGACCGCGTCCCGGACGACAGCCCCGTCCTCGACGACCGCGTCCGCGAGCACGACCGCGTTCGACAGGACCGCGTTCGCCCCGACGGAGACGTTCTCGCCGAGCGAACACCCGCGGCGGAGGGTCGCGTTCGCGTCCACGGACGTCCCCGCACCGACGTGAACCGGGTCCGCGACCGACGCGGTCTCGGCGACGTCGCCGTCGCGCGTACTCCCGTCCCGGTCGAGGACGTGTCCCGTGACGCGCGTGACGTCCCAGAGATGCGAGACGTCCTCCCAGAGCCCACCGTACCTGACCGCAGATACGCCCCCGTCCGCGACGAACCCCGCGAGCGTATCGGGTATCCCTCGTTCGCCCGCGTCGTCAGGCGGCGTCTCCGAGATCGCGTCGAACACCGACCGCTCGAAGCCGTACACGCCCGCGTTGATCAGTTCGGATGCTGCCTCGCGCGGTTTCTCCTCGATGTCGACGACGCGGTCGCCGTCGAGCTCGACGACGCCGTACGCACCCGGGTCCGCAGAGCGCGTCACCGTCATCACCGGGCCGCCGTCGCGCGCCAGGCGCTCGGCGACGCTCGTCACGGCCGACGGCTCGATGATGCGGTCGCCGTTCAGGACGACGAACGCGTCGTTCACCGCAGCCTCCGCTTGCGCGACCGCGTGCGCCGTCCCGAGTTGTTTCTCCTGGACGACGTACTCGACGTCGACCCCCCAGTCGTCGCCGTCCCCGAAGTGCGTCTGGATGCGGTCGCGCGCGTACCCGACGACGAACACCACCTCGTCGATCCCAGCGTCCACTATCGCCTCCAAGACGTACTCCAGGAGTGGCTTCCCCGCGATGGGGAGCATCGGCTTCGGTCGCCGGTTCGTCAGCGGCTCCAATCGGCGGCCCTCGCCCGCGGCGAGCACGACCGCCTTCACGCCCTGGCACCCCCACTCGCTGTCACGTGCCCTTCACTACCTTTCGGTCGACCGCCCCCTCGGGCGTCAGCGTCCTCCCTCGATCGGTCCCCGCCCGTCGTCCTTCGCTTCGGTCCCCAGACGTCTCTCACGTTATCAAATCCACAACAAGTATCGGTCATAAGTTTTCTCCCCGGTCGCGCGTCACGCTCTCGCCGGGTCTCGTCGTCGCACCGACGCCGAGCTTCACGCCGGCGTTCAGGCTCGCGTTGATACCCGTCTTCACGCCGTCCGCGGCGACGACGCCGAGCTTCCGCCGGCCGGTGTCGACGCGGTCGCCCTTCACGCCCATGCGGACGTTCGCGTCGTCGTGCCGGAGGTTCGCGACCTGCGTGCCCGCGCCGAGGTTCACGTCTCGACCGAGCACGGAATCACCGACGTACGACAGGTGCGGGACCGTCGCGTCCTCCATGAGTATCGAGTTCTTCACCTCGACGGACGTCCCCGCCTTCGCGCCCGGCATGAGGACCGTCGACCCTCGCACGTACGCGTTCGGCCCGACCGTCGCACCGGCCTTCACGACCACGGGCCCTTCGACGACGCTCCCCGTCCGGATCGTCGCACCCTCCTCGACCACGACCGGTCCCGTGACGGTCGCGCCGTCCTCGACGGTCCCCCGCACGTCGCGTTCGAGGTCCGCGAGGAGGACCTCCTGGGCGTCCAGCAACTCCCAGGGGCGACCGACGTCCAGCCAGTCGCCGTCGTGCTCGACCACGCGGAAGTCCTTGCCCGCGTCCAGCATCCGCTCTATCGTCTCCGTAATCTCGTACTCGCCGCGCTCGGACAGCCCGGTCTCGTCGATGAACGCGAACACGCTCGGGTCGAACGCGTACAGCCCGAGGTTCGCGAGCGTCGACGGCGGGTCCGCCGGCTTCTCCACGATACCCGTCGCGTACCCGTCGGTGACGTCCACGACGCCGTAGTTCCGCGGGTCCGCGACGTGCATCGTCGCGACCGCGTTCTCGCCGTCCGCCGCCGCCGCGGCGAGCGCCGAGACGAGGGCCTCGTCCACGACGACGTCGCCGTTCAGCGCGACGAACGGCTCGTCGACAACGCCAGCGGCACGCCCGATGGCGTGCGCCGTCCCGAGCTGCTCGCCCTGCTCCACGTACTCCACCGGGAGCCCGGCGTGCTCGGCGCCGAAGTGGTCGCGGATCGCCTCGGCCTCGTAGCCGACCACGAGCACGAACCCGTCCACGGACGGCTCGCACGCGTCCAGCACGCGCTCGACCATCGGCGCCCCGGCGATCGGGAGCATCGGCTTCGGGCGACTGTGCGTCAACGGCCGCATCCGCGTCCCTTCGCCCGCTGCGACGACGACCGCCTTCACGAGCGACGCACCTCCACCGCGGACCGAGCGCCAAGCAGGGACCACCCGACTTCGTTCATATCTCCAAATCCAACCGGCGGCACAAAAGTCACACCCTTGCTCGCGGTCACAGCGCCGCACTCGCACGTGAATCCGTGCTCGCACGCAGCGCCGCGCTCGCACGTGAATCCACGCTCGCACGCAGCGCCGCGCTCGTACGTGGATCCGCGCTCGTAGGTGGATTCGAATCCAACGTTGCCCGTGCCGGCAGGACCGTGCTCGATGGCGGCGAGGCGGTCGCTCGCCGGGGACGAACCAGCTCCGAGTGCACGCACGACTAGTCCGCGGTCTCCACGAGCTCCTCGCTCGCAGGGTCGACCTCGCCACGGAGGAGGGCTTCGGCCTTGTCGCGGTCCTCGGGGTAGCCGACGTCCACCCGCCAGCCCTTCAGTCGGAGGGCGTCGATGGTGCGGCCGCTCCGGATGAGGAGGTCGATGGCGTCACTGATCTCGTACTCGCCACGATCAGACGGCATCACGAGCCGGCACGCGTCGAAGATCGCGGGCGTGAACGTGTAGAACCCCGTCATCACGAGGTTGCTCGGCGGGTCCGCGGGCTTCTCGATGACGTCCGTGATCTCGCCGTACTTGTTCGTATCGCAGACGCCGTACCGGGAGGCGTCCTCCCACGGCACCTCCTCGACGAGGAACGCCGCGTCCGCGCGCGACTCCTGATGGCGGTTCACGACGTCGGCGAGGTTCGCCTGGAAGACGTTGTCGCCGAGCATCAGCATGAAGTCGCCGTCGACGTACGGCTCCGCACAGAGCAGCGCGTCGGCGATCCCATTCGGCTCCGACTGCTCGGTGTACGTGATGGGGACGCCCTCGTACTCGTCGCCGTAGTACTCGCGTATCTGGTCGCCTCGATGCCCGATCACGGTCACGAACGCCTCCGCGCCGAGTTCCCCGAGCCTGTCGAAGCAATGTGAGAGGATCGGTCGGTCGTTCACCTCGACGAGCGCCTTCGGTTTGTCCGCGGTCAACGGACGCAATCTCGTCCCCTTCCCCGCCGCGAGCACGACAGCTTTCATACCCCACACAGGCCCGCGTTGGGACATTACTACGCGCCCGCTACCACCACACCCAGGGGCGCAATCCCGCCGGTAGGACCGGCATAATTAACAGCAAGCGTCGACTCCCTCACACGTATGAAGGTAAGCGTCGTCGGGAGCGGGTACGTCGGAACCACCATCGCGGCCTGCCTCGCCGACCTCGGCCACGACGTCGTCGCCGTCGACATCGACCAGGGCATCGTCGACGCGATCAACGCCGGCGACTCGCCCATCCACGAACCCGGCCTCGACGACCTCGTCGCGGAGCACGCCGGCGGCCGCCTGCGAGCGACCACCGACTACGAAGCGCTCCCCGACACCGACCTCACGTTCCTTGCCATCCAGACGCCCTCGAACGCCGACGGCAGCATCGACACCAGCGCGCTCGAAGCCGCCAGCGAGATGACCGGCGACGCCCTCGCCGACGTGGAAGAGCACGTCGTCGTCGTCAAGAGCACCGTCCTCCCCGACGTCGTCGACGACCGACTCGCCCCCCGCATCAAAGCGCACGCCGACGACCGCGTCTCCGTCGCCACCAACCCCGAGTTCCAGCGCGAAGGCAGCGCCGTCCACGACTTCCTCCACCCCGACAAGCTCGTGTTCGGCACCCGTCCCGGCGACGAACGCGCACTCGACGCCCTCCACGAGTGCTACGCGCCACTCCTCGACGCCCGCACCGCCGACGGCGAAGCGGTCCCCATCGTCGAGACCGACGTCCCCACAGCGATGATGGTGAAATACGCGAACAACGCGTTCCTCGCATCGAAGGTCAGCCTCATCAACGACATCGGGAACATCTGCAAGGAATACGGCATCGACACCTACGAGATCGCCGACGCCATCGGGCTCGACGACCGCATCGGCGCGAAATTCCTCCGCAGCGGCCTCGGCTGGGGCGGCAGCTGCTTCCCGAAAGACCTCGCCGCCATCATCCACGCCGCCCGCGAACACGGCTACGAACCCGCGATGCTCGACGCCGCAGTGACCGTGAACGAGAACCAGCCCGAACGCATGCTCGAACTCCTCGAGAAACACGTCGACGTCGACGGCGCACGCGTCGCAGTCCTCGGCCTCGCGTTCAAACCCGGGACCGACGACGTCCGCAACTCCCGCGCCATCCCCGTCATCGCCGGCCTCCAAGAACGCGGCGCCACCGTCGTCGCCTACGACCCCGTCGCCACCGACAACATGCGCGAACACTTCCCCGACCTCGACTACGCCGACTCAGCCGCCAGCGCACTCGAGAACGCCGACGCCGCCCTCGTCACCACCGACTGGGACGAATTCCAAGCACTCGACGACGAATTCGACACCATGCACTCACAGATCGTCATCGATGGTCGACGGGGCGTCGAACCGCGCGACGGCATGACGTACGAAGGCCTGACCTGGTGAACTACCCCACCCTACCGCTCGCCTGACGGCTCGTGCTTGAGGGTGGGGCTTCCTGTTTCCACGACGCACTTTGCAGATACGGACGTATCCACAGGGAGCGCAGTCTCCACAGGCGTTGATTCGGAGCGTCCCGCTCCTAACCGCTTCTTGATACCGCGAGAAAGGATATTCGATGCCGCATTCACGTCTCTATCCGCCTCGAATCCACACGCCGGACACGAGTGTTCACGGACCCACAGCGGCTTGTCCGTCGAGACATCGCAGGACGCACACTCTTTGGTCGTCCCTCTCGGGTTCACGGCGACGAAGTGCGTTCCTTCCCGCTCGCATTTGTACTCAAGCATCCGCAGGAACGTCCCCCACCCCGCTCCTGCGCGGTTCCGTGAGTTGCCAGGTAGTTCGACTAACCCCTTCGCGTCCAAGTCCTCGACTGCCACAAGGTCGTACTCGGTGGCGTAGTAGTTCGAGAGTCCTACTCACTCGCTTCGCTCGTTCGTTGAGGGAGGGGCCTTAGCGCCTCAATTCAGGTAACACGCAGCCACTCACTCACTCACTCACTCACCGGGACCCACGACGACTTGGAGGTATCCACACCGGGAATCCATAGGGTGTCTCGACGTGTCGTTCGCCCTCGACTCGATAGCTGACGACAGAGGGGCAACGACGACTCTCACTAAGTACATCTCGCGGTGGTTCTCGACATCGAGTCCCTCGATTCGGTCGAACCCCCTGTCCGCGGAGACGACGATCTACGCCTATCGACCCTCTTGGGACACCAGCGACGCTACAGGACCACTTTCGGAAGAACTGGCAACGTGCGCAAGAACACAACGGGAAACCGACGAAGAGGCCCTCGACTCCACGAACAGCCAGCCGTCCCCGACGCCGATCCAACCCAGTGGCCAAACGACGGGTTTGCATGTAGCCACAGAACACAGATATGATACTCTGAAGTATCGTACTCTCAAGTATGATTATAGAAAGTACTATTACTGGCCTGCTCGTCCGTGTTGTATGCCCGATTTCGTGAACCGGACGGAGGAACTCGCCCGTCTCCGTGAACTCTACGCTTCGGACGATGCCGAGCTCGCCGTTATCTTTGGCCGTCGTCGTCTCGGAAAGACTGCCCTAGTCAAGGAATCATTGAAGCGACGGGACGATTCGATCGTCTACCAGGCAAAACAGAAGACGAGTGCGCTCCAGCTCCAGCAGTTCATCGACACGGCGGCAGAACCATATCCCGGCGTGGCGCGAATCCGTGAAGACTGGGAGGAGATCCTCGGCTATCTCGCCGAACAGGACGCCATCGTCGTCCTTGACGAGTTCCCGTACCTCGTCGAACAAGACGAGAGCCTCCCATCCGTGTTTCAGGCGATGTTCGACCACGAACTCGACGATTCAGCTCCCACGTTCGTACTCGTCGGGTCGTCAATCAGCATGATGGAAGATGCAGCCCTCCTCGGAAACAGCCCGCTCTACGGTCGCTCGTCAGTGAAGCTCGACGTCAGGCAACTTCCATTCACCGCCGCCATGGCGTTCTTCGACGATACGTACACACCCGAGGAACAGGTCCTAACGTGGGGCGTGTTCGGCGGCGTCCCGTACTACCTCGAAGAAGTCTCGCCCGATGCAACGCTCGGGGAGAACGTCCAGCGCACGATCCTCTCCCGGCACGGGACACTCCACGACGAACCCGACTACGTCCTCCGGATGGAACTCACCGAGCCGACGCGATACTTCTCGATCCTCGAAGCCATCGCCGGCGGGAACACCAGCCGGAACGAAATCGCGGGGAGAACCGGTATAGACTATAACCAACTCTCGAAGTACCTCAACCGCCTGTCCCGACTCCGCCTCATCGACCAGCACGTCCCCATCACGGAACGGAAAGAACGCAGCAAGCGCAGTCGATACCGCATCCGTGACCCCTTCTTCCGGTTCTGGTTCCACTTCATGTACGGAACGAGCGAGCAGTACGACGAACTGGGCACCGACGCCTACGACGCACTCATCGAGCCGGAACTCGCCGACTTCGTCAGCCACTCGTTCGAAGACCTGTGCTGTTCCGCACTCCGAACGCTCTACCCCGAGCACACGATACCGAACATCGGACAGTGGTGGTACGGCGAGCACGAGATCGACGTTGTCGGCCTGACAACCAGCGAGACGCTGATCGTCGGCGAGTGCAAGTTCCAACAGTCCCCACTCGGATATGGCGCGCTGTCGAACCTCCACGGTCACGCCGACGAACTCCGCTGGTCGCCACAGGACGGTAGCGACCGGGTCGTTGAATACGCACTCTTCTCTCGAAGTGGCTTCAAGCCCTCCGTCGAAGAAGCAGCCGACGAACGAGACGACCTCCGCCTGTTCACCGTCACCGACGTCGTGACCGCGCTCACGGCAGACGAGCGCTAGGAGACCGTTCGAGACCCTCTCGTCCCAAGACTCCGATCCCAGGGCTACATCCCGATGCGACGGCGTCGAGTGCTACAATCCGCAGGCGTTATCATTCGTCGTCGGCGTCGTCTCTTGAGTCCTCCCTTTCGCTCGCGTTGGCGTCCCGTGTTGCTCCCGGTTCCGGCGGCTCCGGTGGAGCCAGTACCGACGCGAGGACGCGCCCGGGCTTCGTCGCCGCCGCCCGCTCAAGGCCCCTGATGCAGGCGTCAGTTACTCCCAATCACGCAACGAGAAGCGAGCGTTGGCGATATCGAGACCACAGCACGACTATCATCGCTTCCATAATCAGAGGAATTCACCGCAAGAGACGGCGTGGCGATGGTGGAGGTGAGACTAGTACTGGGATGTTCGGGATGGGGGTGTGACGTGATTCGTGGGGGGGTGGGGTGTTGTGTGGGTGGTTTGTGGTGGTGTTCGGGGGTGCTGGGTGTGTGTGGGGGTGTGTGGTGTTGAGGTGGGTTGGAGTTTTCATAATCGGTTCGCGTCTGGGGGTTTTGGGGGTGAGCGATGGGTGGTTGGGTGTCCTGGGTGTGTTGTGAATCTTGTGGGGAGGGGTTTCAGGGCTTGAATCCCCGTTTGGCGTGTTCGTGATTGGTGGTTCGGCCTCGTCGATGTTGTCTAGTTCACCATTACGTAAGTCACGGAGGGGTCTTCTTGCGGGTGTGAGGGCTGATTATGAGGATTGTGGGAGGGATGCTGTGGGGGCTAGATTGGTTCTGGGGCGTTTTGGCGGGCGTTCGGTGATTATGAGTCGTGGAGTTTGTCGCGGAGCCATTCGACGGGGTACATGGCGGTGAGGCCGGGTGTGTCGATGCGGAACTGTTGTGGTGGGGTGGTTTTGGCGTAGGTTTTCTCGATTCTGGTGGTGCCGTCGGGTGGGTTGTTGAGGACGGCGAGGATTTTGTGGGCGTCGGCTTGTTTCATGACGACCCAGATGGCTTCGTCGACGTTGGTGTCGGCGATTTTGTCGTAGTCTTCTGGGACGGCGTGGTGGATGTCGTGGTTGATGCGTTCGGCTTCGACGGCGACGATGACTTCGCCGTTGTCGTTGATGCCGGCGAGGTCGAGGCGGCGTCGTTCGTCGATGTCGTAGTACGGGATCGTCTGTGTAACTTCGGATTCTGGGTTCTCGACGTATTCTTGGTTGAGGTATTGGCGGGCGACTTCGATGGCGAGGACGTGGAGGCTGGATTCTTCGAGGTCGCCGTGGCCGTGGCCGTAGTCGACGCCTTGCCGGTAGCTTTCGCCGATGATGGTTCTGCCGTCTGGGGGGACGGTGTAGAGGCGGTGTGGGTGGTCGGTGTCGTGTCGGAGGAGGTCGGCGTCGATGAGGTCTTGGATCGCGTTGCTTTCGATGTCGACGTATTCCTGGAGGCGGATCATGGAGTCTCGGAGGAGGTCGTATTCGAGTGGGTCGTACCGGAGTTGTTGGGCGTTGTAGACGGCTTGGAGGAACAGTAGTTGTTTCGTGGTCCAGTCGGTGACGGCGCGTTCTTCGGGGGTGAGTTTGAGGTTGAGGTCGCAGATGGGGACGTCCTCGCGGTCGATATTGTCGAGGGTATCGCAGCAGGAGATGGCGCGTTTCATGCCCGTGATGGTGGGGTTGTAGCGGTTCTCGCATTCAGTACAGCGGAGTGCGTGGGTGGTGTGCTCGTAGGTGACCGTCGGGGGCATGCGGTTCGTGTGTGGGAGGGCGGAGTCGACGCGCACGCGGTCGGGACTGGTTTCTGTGTCGTCCGCGTCGTCGGAGGGGTCGTCGCTTGTGGGCTTGTCGTCGTTGCTCGTCGTGGTGGGTGCGTCGAGGGTGAGTCCACACGTTTCGGTGGTTCGTTCGTGGACGTCGAGGAGAGTGTCCTGGAACGCCCATTCGTCGGTGCGCGGTGGCGTGTGGTCGTGAGCGGGGTGGCCTGCGGGTGGGGTGACGGATTCGATACTGAATGGTCGTGGTTCGGGCTGGCCGTAGGCGTTCGGGAGTTTCACGAGCCATTGCCCGCGTTGGAGGGCGCGCAGTCGATTCCCGACCTGTTTCGCGTTCATGTCGTCGGTGGCGAGTCGCATGGCGAGTTCGCGGTCGCTCGGGACGTTCCCGGTGACGATGGTTGAGACGTTGTTCAGGATTTCGTCGTAGATTCTGTCTTCGTGTTCGAGTTGGGCGGGGAACTGCATCGCGAGTGTGAGTGAGCACCCGAAGCTCCGGGCTTGGGCGAGGAGTTCGCTGAGGAGGTCGGAGGCGGCGATGCTCGCGGCTTCTTCGACGTACAGATTCACCAGTGAGAGTTCCCCGTCGGTGTGTTTGCGGCGGCGTTTGAGTGCGGTCCAGAGGTTCGAGAGGACGACGAGGGTGAGGGCGCGTTGTGCGCTGGGGCGGAGACTGCCGGTGTCGAGGATGATGACGACGTTCTCGTCGAGGTACTCGATGAGGTCGAAGTGTGGGTCTTCTTCTCGCGGGACGTGGTCGAAGATGGCGGCCAAGCGTTGGTCGATGGGGATCTTCTCTATTCTGTTGGCGACGCCTTGCATGATCTCGTCGAACGAGCGCGCGCTGTTCGCGGTGACGCCCGCGAGCATGCGTTCGAGGTGGTCGTCCGAGACCGCGGGGGCGCTCTGGCGTTCGTGGAGTTTCCTGATACTGTCGTGGAGGTCCCTATGGGAGAACGCGTCGTCGCCACTGACGGGGTCATAGAGGGCTTTGACCATGTACCGGATGATGTCCGGGGAGCGGACGGCGCGCTCGAAGCGGTCCGTGCCCATGAGTTGGCCGAGGATCTCGATGTAGTGGTCGACGCTATCCTCGACCGCGGTCGTCCGTGGGACGCCTGCGTCGAGTTGGTCGCGGATATCGAAGAACGAGAACGCGGGGAGCGTCCGTGCACAATCGAAGTACAGGACGTTATTGAGGTGGCCGTACGTCGCGTAGTGTGCCCGCATGTAGTCTGTGGCCATCCCGTCACCCTTCGGGTCGATGAGGATGCTGGCGCCGTTTGTCGCCTGGTGGTTGTCGAGCATCGCCGACGTCAACGCCGTGGATTTCCCTGACCCGGTCTTCCCGAACCACGCCACGTGCATCGGCTGCAAGTCCTCCGGGAGCGCGATCGGTTCCGTCTCGGCGTCCCTGTCTTCGGTGAGTGGGTGCCCGAGCGTGAGCCCGGTCTGTCTGTACTGTTCGAGGATGGTGGGTGGTGGTCGCTGGATGGAGTGGTTCTCACCAGGCGTGGGTTCGACTGTCCGCTCGCCGGCGTCCGTGAGCGCCGTCCCGTCGACGACGGTGAGCCCCCCGAGTTCCTGGTCGTCGAGAACGAGCCCGCGACTCTCCGAACGCCCCCATGGCCGCACTCCGAAGCGACTGTACGCCGGCTCGTGTGTCTCTCGCTCCCGGACGTCTCCCAGGGCACGTTGTGCGCTCGATCCCGTCAGGACGCGGCCTGTGGCTTCGTAGGTCGTCCGACTGACCTGTGAGAGCGCGCCAGCAAGATCGCGCGCGATTGCTTCGACCTCGGTTTGGGCTCGTGGGTCGCCGACGACGAGGCGTGCGTTCACGTCGAACGACCGCCGCGGATGCTTCTCAGAAAGTTCCTCGATCCGCGCCTCGTCACCCGTTGGGACGACAGGCTCCTCGGGAGGCCCGAAGAGCGCGCTCGCGAACTGGTCCCCTATCGTCTCGCGTTGCTCTCGGAGCGCGAGAACCCGCTCGTCGCGCTCGCCCGTCCAATCAGCCCTTGGCCGAAAGAGCACCTGATACACCACGGGCACGTCCACCCCAGCCATCCCCTCGGCGACCGACGCCAAGGGGATGCGCGCATGCTCGTCGGTGCAGAACGACTCGAAACTCGCGAGTTGCGTCTGCCAATCCCGTGGCCGATCCACTCTCCCAGTATACTCGACGGCGGCGAGATCATCGCAATCGACGAGCACACGATCAGGCGCCCACGCCACCCGCTCGAACTCGTACGAATCCGGATAGAGGCTCCTGAACACCCGCTCCACCGACTCGATCACTGACGTATCCGCACCGACGTAGTAGGTCGTGGTCGTCCCATCACTCACGAGGAGGACTTCGAACGTCGGCCGCGTGGACTCGAACACACGCCTGTACCACGGCCCATCACGCGGGCACTCGAGCTGATGGAGACTCCCGAGTTGCGTGAGGACCGTCTCGACATCAAGTGGGTCGTTCGATGGTCGAATCCGAAGATACGTTCGA
This sequence comes from Halorubellus salinus, assembly GCF_020567525.1. Lineage (GTDB taxonomy): Archaea > Halobacteriota > Halobacteria > Halobacteriales > Natrialbaceae > Halorubellus > Halorubellus salinus. The sequence goes on along the minus strand of NZ_JAJCVI010000006.1, from coordinate 111,640 downwards.
GCATCGTCCGAGCGAACAGGAAGACCGTCAACAGGATCGGCTTGGCGTGACATACACGGAATCGAGCGTTAGCACCCCTACACCGAAACCACGCATAAATCGCACCATCAAGCCCGCTAACGGTCAACTAGGAACCAGAAAGCCCCCCGGGCGTGCGACTCCCGCGGCTCGCTGCGCGCCGCGACTCACTCGCTCACGCTCGCTCGCCAACGGTGCTTGCATCGCCGGGGTTCGCCCCACCCCCGGCCCCTTTCAACCCCACCCACATTCATAACCAGTGCCACGTCGTCGTCTCCTCTCACACGTAGACAGTCCCCGAACTGGAACATTCCCACAGATTTATGTTGATGGAACAAATCAGAGACAATTGTGGTGATTCTATGAGTCGAACCCGAGATCAGAACGGCGACGACCCGACAACGCAACTCAACGACCGAGGACGCCTCACCATCCCGAAAGAAGTTAGGGACGCCCTGCAACTTGACGCAGGCGACGAGTTCGACGTCGTAATCGAGGGCGGTGACATCCACCTCGAGCGCAAACTCCCCGAACTCACCACCGTCAAATCAGGGAAGAGCGAAGACGAATGGAAGGAATCGAATGCGTTCCCCGATGCGGGCGAAGCGACCTTCGGGGGAACGAACTAGATGCGACTACTCGCTGACGTCAACTCTCTCGCTATCCTTCTCGTTCAAGACCACCCCGGCAACGATGGCGTCACAACCGAACTGGCACCAGCTCTGCGAGGTGAAGATACACTCGTCACATTCGGGTACGCGCCATTGCGAGTACAATGGCTTCTGACCAACGAGTTCGGCATCGACCAAGACCGCGCTGAACACGCAGTCAAAGGCCTTCTCGACCAACCGATAGACTTCACCCAGATCCAGAAAGACGTCGTTCAGGACGCCTACCAGATCGCGGAGTACAACGGCCACGACGTCTATGATTGCTATTACATCGCCGCTGCACGCAGCGCGAACGTAGACAAGATCATTTCCACGGACACAGATTTCCGTGGACTCTGCGACGACGAGGATTTCCATTACCTCCAACCGGTCTCGGACGAAGTGCTAGCCGAGTTCGAGTCATATTCTTGACTCCTCTCAAAATCGGTGTCTTCATCTCTCTGATTAGGTACGACGGGTCATCCTAACGCCGAATTTGCGCCTTCTCGAAGAACTAACTGTCCATTCGATTCGTTGGATTCCGAGTCGTCCTTCGTCGCCAGACGGCGCGCAGCGCTCGCCGCGTCCGCCCTCCGTTTCGCTCGCGACCGACCATTCCGGGCATGCGACGAGCACGCTCGCATGTCGCTTCGCTCCCGCTCGCGCTCGTGGCCTCCCTTCGGTCGACCACGCGATGCTCGCCGTTCCGGGCATCTGGCTTCGACGCCAGCACCAAGCGCGCTCTCGGTCGCGTCTCCCTCACTGTGTTCGGTCGACGGACGCGAAACCGGCTTGCGTGCTGGACGCTCACACCGGGCGACTTCGGCGCGCGCTGCTGGTCGTGTAGCCTCCTGTGGGCGCGCTCTCGCTCGCGCCCGGGGCGCTCGCGAAGGCGCAAGCGAGAGCGCGAGAGGAGTGAGTTGGTCGACGTGGACAGCCACGGCTGGAGAGTCGTGGTGTCGGAAGAAGACGCCGAGTGAGCGCCTTCAGAGATACTGCAATGTCTAGTAAGAACGTAGTCAGTGATAGAGATTCGGGTGTTGAGTCGGATGAACGAGCGAGCGATGTGGAGCGGTCGGGGCGGTTCACGGTGCGGGATGCGATCGAGGGTGCTGATGAGTTGTTGGCGGGGTCGGCGTGCACGGAGCGTGGGGAGGAGCTGCGGCCGACGGTGGAGTTGGAGCGCCAGGGTCGGATCGATTACGATTGGACGCGGGAGGCGAATCTCGGGCATCCGTACGGGCGGACGCTCGCCGAAGAGGAACAGCAGTTGGGCGAGGAGGCGGAGTTGGCGGAGCAGCGTGAGCGAGCACTGGCGGCGGCGGAGGCAGGTGTCGACCGTGCGGGGTCGGCGACCGTACAGAATCGTCGGGAGTCGGGTGAACGCGTGCGTGACTTCCGAGCGCGCGGCGTCCTGGGAGCCGGTGGTGACCCTGGTATGGACCCTCGTGAACAACTGGACGCGAAGACGCTCGGTGACGTGAACCGATACGGGATGAAGTTGGCTGAGCGGTTCCGGGGGCCGTCACGGGCGGCATTAGCGAGGCGACTCGCGGAGAAGGTGGCGTGCCAGGGGATGGGCGTGACGGCGGCAGTCCTCGAGACGAAGGCGGAGGTGGCGAAGAGCGTGGATGCGGTACAGCCCATCGCGAGCATCGACGAATGGATGGGTCACCCACGGTATTCGATCCAGGCGAACGTGGAAGCCCGGATTCGAACCCTCTACGAACCATCGGCGAGCAACCAACAACAGGTCGGCGTCATCGAGGACGACACGGGGACGGCGAAACTGACGGTCTGGAAACGCTCGAATGTGGGGAATATCCTCAGCGAAGGCGACCGAGTGCGGTTGTTGAACGTCGAAGTGGGCTGGTACGGCGGTCGACCATCACTCGCGGCAACGTCACGCTCGAACGTGACCATCCTCGAAGGCGGCGACGGACCAAGTCCCCGGAACTGATTGATGAAACGCTGGCTGGTCGGAGACCGGCCACGCGCGTTCTCTCTTTTTTGCCGGCTCGAACGCACTATCCAAGGCCGGGCCGAGCGTTCTTCGAGTATGACGGATTGAGCGCACCGCGCCTGGCTGCCCCAACCCCACCTCCCCACCCACCGCTCCGTGCTCGCTCGCTGAGACGAACACGTTCGTCTCACCGGCGCTCGTTCGCAGCGCTCACGAGACGCCCGCTGCGCGCGCAGCCACAACCCTCTTCTCCGAACTATAGGAACCCGCAAGGAGTTCAGCTCCGGGTCGCCTCGATGAAACTCCTCTCGATGATAGACGTTCAGTCGGTTTCGACAAAGCACTTTGAGGAGTGCCGTCTTCCCGACACCGTCGACGGCCATACACGACGAAGAACTCTAACCCGGCCTCTCAGTGGCAGCTGTGGGTGCCCCAAGCTCGTCCTCGCGATCGTAGAAGGTCCTTCGTTGCATAATGATTCTCTCGATACTGACTTCGGCCTCCCAGTGGCCTCACTAGCCCACACCGCTGCCTGGAACGCCCCTCATGCGTTCGTTTGCTGTCACGCTACGGACGCGTCGACGACGGCCACGATGTCGACAGCTACGACCGCGACAACCCCCACGAGAATGCGCAGTATTCAGACCCGACTTTTCAGGTGCTCTCCGCGTTAAATATTCCGGGGAGTGGGTCGACTCGGAACACGTAGTCGTCGTAGGCGTGGTCAAGATTCGTCGGGCTCTCTTCGTCGGCATGGTCTTGACACATGAATGCGAGTGCCTCGACCGGGCCTTTCCCGGTCTCTTCCTGGTATCGTTCGAGGACGACGAACGTCGCTTCCTCGTCGCAGCCACGGAGGTGACACACGGGCGGCGAATCAGCGTCCTCGTCCCAGTCGATAGCAGGTGGTTCGGGCTCGTCAGCCCGCGAGCGCGCTTCCCGTATCTCTCGCTCTCGCTGACGTCGCTCCTCGTTCGCCGCCTGGTCCTCGCGACCATCCTTGGTATCGACCATACGCAGCTTTTCGATGGCTTGGGGCATAATCATGAGCCCAGCAAATCCCTTGGATCTCCGCTGTACGCGGTTCCCGGTCGAAGACAGTCTATTGATTTGGCGCGCTCGACGTAGCCCGTTTTTCTCCTCCCTGATGGGCGAGGAGGACACCGAGTCCGCTTCGGAACTAACTGATGTCGATAGAAGACGACCACATTGAGACGTCCGAGGATAGCATTGAGAACGACCGAGCGCTTGCGCGAACGTGTTTCGAGGAGTCGGCGACGCGGCGCGAGGAGATGCAGGATTCGCTCGAAGCGTGGGTCGAGCAGTTCGCCGAGCGCTCGAACGAGGCCCGGGCGAGTGCGGAACTCCAGGCGTGGCTCGACGTCCAGTCGCGCTTCCACGACTACTCCTACCGGAACGCGCTCCTCATCAAGCAGCAGTGCCCGGGGGCGACGAGGGTTGCGGGCTACAATACGTGGGTGAACGAGTTCGATAGGCAGGTCCAGCAGGGCGAATCCGCCATCTGGATCTGGGCACCCATCATCGCCAAGCAGTGCCCCGAGTGTGGGAACTCGAAGTCCTCCCACGCGGGGAGTGACTGCGAGTACGCGGAGACGCCACCCGGAACGTGGGAGCGAGGTCTCGTCGGATTCAAGCCCGTTCCCGTATTCGACGTCTCCCAGACCGAGGGCGAACCCCTCCCCGAACTCGAAACGACCACGCACGGTGATGGAATGGAAGACGGCCTGGTTCGTGCATTCCTCGATGCCGCGCCTGAACTCGGCGTTCGTGCGACACTTGTTCCTCCCAAAGAATGGACGCATGGCGACGCCGCAGGCGTGTGTACTGACAGAAGCGCGTACGACTGCTCGCTTCTTGTCGACGTGAAGGACGTCGAGAACCAGGCACAGGTCGCGAGCGTGCTCGCACACGAGTACGCCCACGCACTCCTTCACTTCGACGTCGAAGACCCCCTCGAGCGCGCGAAGCGCGAGGTCGAAGCCGAAAGCACCGCGTACGTCGTCTCGCGGTACTTCGGACTCGACGCCTCACGGAGTGCCTTCTACGTCGCCGCGTGGGAAGGCGACCCAGCCGACGTCATCTGCGAGCGGTTCGAACGCATCACGACAACCGCCCGAACCATCATCGACGCTGTCGCCGTCTCCGATTGACCGACGAGCATCTCTACTCTTTCTCGTTTTCCGAAACCGGACGAGGTAGTGAGCGTCCCAGCCTTTGATTTCGGTTTCGGAAGTCCTCTCTTCTCTATCCGTGACACATCTTGCTAATCACGATTGAAAAATCGTGATTTGAAAATACACCAATACACCTAATACATTTGCTGACAAAGAAATACATATGCCTATCGACATCGAGACGTTCGAATCCTCGCCTGAAGATCGACTCCAGCACAATGGGGAGACGAACGCTGACCGCGTGATGCGATTCCTCGCTGCGCATCCCGATCAGGCGTTTACGCAGAGCGAGATTCGGAATGGGACCAAGGTGAAAGCCGGGAGCATCAGTGTCGTCCTCTCACGCCTCGAAGATCGCGGGCTTGTCCGGCACAAAGGCAACTACTGGGCGCTCGGCGAGGCTGACGATGTGGCGGCCTACGGGAGTATGTTCGAGAGCACGCGCACTGCGAATGACCGCTTCGGTGAGGAGGACATGAACGAATGGCTGGCGCACGCTGTTGATGACGAGGATGACGAATGAGCTTCCAGCGCGGCGATGTCGTTTGGGGCCCAGACCCGTTCAAGTCCGGTGAAAACCCACGACCGTGGCTGATTCTCAACAACGACAGCCATCCGTTCGACGACGAGGAGTATATGACGGTCACACTAACGACGACGCCTCACGACGATGGGATTCCTCTCGAGGACGCCGTATGGGTCGAGGGCGGGATGCCCAGACAGAGCTACGCCTCACCGTGGGTGGTAGCATCACCGAAACACGCCGCAATTGTCCGGCGGCAGGGTCGTCTCGAAGAGTCGTTCGTCCAGACCGTTGTCGACGCTCTCGGAACCTATCTCAAACCTCCAACCGGGGATTGATATCCTCCTCCGCCTGAAGGCGAAGGAATCCCGACCGCAGTTGGGATATTACGACGTGCAACAACGTGGTGACAACGCTGCGTTCACATCTGTTGACAAGGTTTGTGAACGGGATCTCCACCTATACTCGCTGAACGATCCGCAAGTGCACTCTACATTTATTGACCCCCTTGGGGTGAGGGGTTCGTCGGGTCGACGAGCGTCTCGGAGAACTAGTATCAGATGAGAACTAGCGATGTCTATGCGGGCGCGTTCGACGAGAGCGTCCCGCTCGATTCGAGCAGTAACCTGTGTCCTGAATGCGATGGTCGATTCGCGCCAAGCGGTGGGGAGTCCGTCTGCGAGGACTGTGGGCTCGTTCGTGAGGAGCCTCGTCTCGACCGTGGGCCGGAGTGGCGAGCGTGCGACAGGGCCGAGCGCAAGCGGACGGGCGCGCCGGTGACCGAAGCGAGGCACGACCGTGGCCTCTCGACCACCATCGGCCGGTGGCGAGATTCGAATGGGAACTCGCTGTCGGGTCGGAAACGTCGACAGCTCGGGCGACTGCGTCGCGAGCACACGCGGAGCCAGTGTGAGTCGAAGGCCGACCGGAATCGCATGCACGCGTTCAACGAGATTCGTCGGATCACGGGCGTGCTCGAACTCGCCGAGTCGATTCGCGACCAGGCGTGTGCGCTCTTTCGAACTGCCCAAGGCGAGGGCCTCCTGCCGGGTCGGTCTATCGAAGCGGTGGCCGCGGGCTGCGTGTACGCCGTCGCTCGCTGTAACGGCCTGCCGCGGACGGTCGAGGAGGTTGCCGAGCCCGCGCCAGTCGGCCGCGCGAAGGTCGAGGGGGCGTATCGGGTATTGAACGCCGAACTCGGGTTACCTGCGAGGCCGGTTGTACCGAGCGAGTTCGTTCCTCGGCTTGGTTCTGAACTCGGTGTCTCGGACGATGTGCAACACCGTGCGCTCCGTCTTGCCGAGGCGGCCGAAGGGGCGGGCCTGACGAACGGCGTGCAACCATCTGGGTTCGCAGCGGCGTGTCTGTACAAAGTGCTCGAAGGGTCCCGAGTCGTGACGCAGGGTGAGGTTGCGAGTGTGGCGAACACGTCGGCGAAGACGCTCAGGAAGCATCGCGATACCCTGACCGAGTCTGACGCTCCCTGATTTATTCTCACCTGGGGGGTGAGGCGAGTAACTATCTTCACTGAGAACACCACGCATCCACTGGCGAGACTGACGTTCACGAACCGTGTCCGGAAACGAGCGGAGTACGAAGCGTTCGAGTTCGCGCTCGCTCCCGGGGGCGTTCGCGTCACGAACGCGAGCCACGCCGACCCGAGCGAGCACGAGTACCTCGTCCGCGTCGAGGACGGGTTCCCAGCATCCTGTACCTGTCCGGCTGACGCCCACTTCGATGGTGCGTGCAAGCACCGCGTCGCCGTCGCGATCCGACGGTCGATCCTCGATCCCGCAATCGAACAGTCCGTCGCGACCGACGGTGGAGTCGCATCGAGCGATCCGCACGACGTCGACCGAGACGACGATTCGGAATGCGACTGCGAAGGCCTCCCCGAGGGAGTGCCATGCTGGGCGTGCTATCGAGACGACAAACGGACGTTCGAAACGGAGCACGAGCTCCCCCACCGAGAGTCCTGAACTCCTCCGCGGTAGCCGTACTCCGTGAGATGTCCGCCCTCCCCCACTCTCGTCATTTGTGCTGTCGTGAAGAGATCAGGCGAGAGGTAGTTCAGGGGGTGCGCTGGTTAACCGGTGGTTCGCGTCCGAGAACGGAGAAACTCTTTTTGACGTCTGCAGACGAACTCTGACAAAGACGGACATCATGCCGATTAGGCTAGATTCAGACGACGCATCCGTTTCGCCCCCAGTCAAACCTGGGTCGAACGCCTACGAACTACTTGGAGTTCTGTTAGACCACCCGGACATGGGATTTTCCCCGCGTGAACTTGCAGAGCTCACTGACGTCAAGCACACCAGCGTTCACAAGACCCTCGCTCGACTCAAGAACGATGGCCTCGTTCGGAAAGCCGACTCCTACTGGGCGGTCGCTGACGATGTCACAGGCTCGCGGCTTGCCAACGTCGTGAGTCTCCAGCGTATCGAAGCCGAATACGGCGACGACGCCTATGGCGAGAGCGACGACTGGACCGAGAGTGCCCCCGACCTCGGTGAGAACGCCTGAATGGCGTACAGACAAGGAAGCATCGTCGTCGCTCCCGCATCGTTCAAATCTGGCCTTTGCTGGAATCCGCACCAAAACTCTGACTGCAATTCTTCAGTCGGGACTCACGAGTAATATGACTTCTTGCACCCAAGCACATCGTTTATATGCTGTTGCACAGTATCAGATAGTGTCCGATGAGATGAAACGAGGTATAAATATCTGCGTGGATGTGCCCTCGCCGAGCGATGGCACCATCTTCAGGATTGAATCAGCTGACGAGATACTTCGATTACTCGCCGACGCTCACGAGACTGAGTTCACGATTCCAGAACTCGTCGACGAAACTGGTGTGAGCAGATCGACCGTGTGGCGGGCCGTCGAATTACTCGAGAGCATTAGCGCTGTCCGAGTCCGTGAGACCCCACAGCGAAACTACGTCTCCATCCATCCAGAACGGCTTGAAAAAGACGACCCCCTATTAGCCATCGAGCAACCGGAGTTCCGCGCGCCGATTCGGGAATTCATCTACCGAGCGGTCGACGCCCTTGAATCGACTGACGAGGTCGAAGAGCTCGTGGGAATTCTCGTCTTCGGGAGCGTCGCTCGCGGTGAGGCTGACCGGCGTAGCGACATCGACCTATTCGTGGTCGTTCGTGGCGATCGGACGACCGCCAGACGAACCATCACTGAAGTCGTGGCCACTCTCGAAGGCGAGCGATTCGATGACGATCGGTTCGAATTCGAGCCCTACGTCGAGACCACTGAGAGCGCAACGCGGGCAGGGTCTAAACTGCAGGAGATCTTCCAAGAAGGCATCACGATATACGGGGGCGAGGAGCTGACCGACCTTCGAAAAGCGGTGTTCAGCGATGAGTAGCACGCGCATCGAGCAACTCATCGACGACGTTCAGGTCGCGTTTGACCGTCGGCCAACACACATCGAGCCTGGGCTGGATGTCAGCAGTCCAGCGCTCTTGCAACTCCGGAAAGCATGCCGGCTGCTCGCTGGCGCAGACACACTCCGCGATCCGGAATTCTACACGCTCGTCATCGAAGCCTCGTTCGTTGCCATCGAACGCACTGTCGAATTTCGACTGCTCGAACAAGGTACGACAGACCCAGACGACCTTCCAGGCACCCATCCTGGTGTCTACAGGGAAGCAGCTCATATCGGTCTCTTCTCAGAGACGACCGCAAACGAGCTTGCGGGCCTCTGGCGGAACCATCGAGCGAAGACGTACTATCAGGATGGACTGGCTGCTGCCGAGCGTGCTGAGAAAATGCACGCACTCGCACAGGAACTCCACGCCTACATCATCGGCCAGTCAAGCCAAGGTCACGAATGTATCTGCGAGTGAAAGGTGAGTCACCTGTCTCTACCGATTCGGCCCTGTTGAAATCCTATTGTCTCGACAACTTTCCCGCTGAAACAGCTGTTAGGTGGGTGTGCAAATACATCGGGTATTTCGGCCGAATCACCGGCGCATTTATGTATATGTTTCTACGAGGAGAGAATCCCGGCGTTTACGCCGGGAGTGAATCCGACACTTCCTCCTCAGTCCCCTGTCGATGACAGGGCCGGATATTCACCGCTGCGGTAATCTCCACCCTTAAGTAACTGCTCTGATATAGGCTATGTATGGCAATCGAGGTCACTCGTACCTACGTCGGTTCCATCCAGAACCACCGGCAGGTACGTGATGGCCTCGATTCGCTCGGTGATTCCGCCTCGAAAATCTGGAACGTCGCACGATGGACAGCCGACCGCATCTGGGACGTAATCGGAGAAATCCCAGACGAGGGTGTGCTGAAATCGTATATGAAAAACCAGTCGTGCTGGAAAGACTTGAACGCACAATCCAGTCAGAAAGTCATCGAAGAACTTTCCGACGCTTTCCAGTCATGGTTCGACCTGCGACAAAAAGATTCGAAAGCGAATCCGCCCGGCTACCGCAAACAGGGCGATACTCGACCGAAGAGTACGGTCACGTTCAAAGCAGACGGCTTCAAACACGACCCCAAGAACAATCGTGTTCGACTCAGTAAAGGCTCGAACCTCAAAGAACACTTCTCGGACTTCCTGCTCTGCGAGTACCAGACGCGCCCCGACGTTGACCTTTCGGAAGTCAACAGCGTGCAGAACGTTCGCGCCGTCTGGAACGGCGACGAATGGGAACTGCACTTCGTCTGCAAGGTCACCCTCGAAACGAACGAGTCGGCGGGCGACGACGTGGCCGGGATTGATCTCGGTATCACGAACCTCGCCACGGTCGCGTTCCCCGACGAGTACGTCCTGTACCCCGGGAACTCGCTCAAACAGGACAAACACTACTTCACACAAGCCGAGTATGACACGGAGGGCGAGAACGGGCCTTCAAGCAAGTCGATGTGGGCGCGTCGGAAACTCGTAGACCGCGAAACCCACTTCTTTCACGTTCTCACGGAGAGCATCATCACGGAGTGTGTCGAACGCGGTGTGGGCACGCTCGCGGTGAGCTGGCCCGAAGACGTGCGTGAGTCCGACTGGGGCACGACGGGAAACAAGAAGTTGCACTCGTGGGCGTTCGACCGGATCACGCAGTACCTCGCGTACAAAGGGGAGATGCGTGGCGTCGAGGTACTGAAAAAGAACGAGTGGGACACCTCGAAGACATGCTCGAACTGTGGTGATACCACGAAGTCGAACCGCGTCGAACGTGGCCTGTACGTCTGCTCGTCGTGCGAGTTGGTCGGGAACGCGGATTGTAACGGGGCGGAGAACATGCGTCAGAAGATAACTCCAAGTCCTCATGGGGAGGATAGGAGTAACGGCTGTGTGGCACAGCCATCGACATACCTGTTCGACCGCGAGAGCGGGATGTTTCGCACGAGAGAACAAGTCGTGTCGTAGACCGGCAAATATCCCACCTGCGGGACGGGAAGCCTCGCCGTTCACGGCGAGGAGGATGTCACTACGTGACGTTCGATATGGACGGGGGGTCGGTCGCAGGGAAGGATCGATGGGGTGAGTTCCCGGTGGCTGCCTCCGTGGACTCTCCGAGTGGTGCCGAGCTCGTCGGTCGCGCGTGGTGTGCGACGGTCGCGGAGTTCGAGCGGAACCTCGAAACCGTCCGGGCGGGATTCGAGGAGTATTCGACGCGAGAGGTGATGGGGGACGCGGGTCTGGTTCGGCACGCTTGCTACAATCTCGGCGCGTACCGGGGCCCGTCGATATTCCTCTACGACGCCCACGGTGACGGCATCCGTACCCGCGAACACCTCGACAGGGTACTCGAACGCTTGGAGTCGGCGTGGGTCGTCCCTGCCGACGTCCATTATTGAGCCAGTAGACCGCTTCGGTGGCAAGCCCTGCGGCACTCGGCTTGCTCCACGGATGGAACCTCGGGAGTCCTTCGGGTGTTGGCATCGACGATGTCGCCCACTCGAACCGTGTTCCCGTGAGCCTCTTGGACGCTGAGCATACCTGACGCTGCTCCTCGTGGCCGTGGTCTTCACGTCCGAGTGGAAGAACCACATCCCCACCCAGTCATATATATAATATAGTATACAATTTATTATGACTTGATTGGATTCTATCTAACTTTGCGTAGTAGATACCTATGGTTGTTCGTTACTTGCAGTAACGGAGGAGTCGCCGCCTGACTAGGCGCGGATCTCCGAACGATACTCTGAAAAACACGGTCCTGTGGCGCAAGGAGGAACGTCTAGGGCGTCGCTGTTTCCTGTTTTGTTGCGCTAGCCGTTTCCTCCCCAGCCGGCGTCCTCGCGTTGCTCGGACGCCCCTCGCGCGCGATCACGGCCAGAGTGGCCGCTCCCACACGCGCCACCCGCCCCGTCTGAGCTAGAGTTGTTAGCGAGCATAAGATACTTGAGGGAACTAGATACCGTTAAGGTAGCTAGGGGGTAGTGACCAGATGAGAGCACGTAACCCTGCGAGTCGTCTGCGAGCTGTCGACGAGGAGGAGGGAACGCGTGTTTCGACCAACAGCATGACCGCAATTCGACACTCGATAGTGGCAACGCTCGCTCGCTCAACGCCCGCCCTCAAGTGGGTGTTCGCCGGCACCCTCGCGATCGGTCTGTTCAGTACGCCCGTGCTCGCTCAGGGCTCTGGCGCGGCGTTCTGTGACACGCAGATGGCAGACACCATCCGGAACGCGTTCTCCGTGATCCAATTCGGCGGCCCCCTCGTCGGTGGATTGCTCGCACTCGGCGCCACCGTCTCGATGCCCCTGATCCGTCGCGCCGACCTCAAGAAGGAACTCAAGGAAGTCCGGAACCAGGGCATCATCTGGGGCGTCATCGTCGCCCCGCTCGGCACCGTCATCATCCAGTTCATCCTCAACAACGTCGTCGCCGGAGGCACCAGTTGCGCGTTCTGACGCCCATGCGCTCCCTCGCGGCCGTGATGCTCGTCCTCCTCGTGGGCACCGCGAGCAGCCACAGCCCCACTCCAGGGCCACCGACCGATACGGACCACGGCGTGAACGAGAGCGCGTTCCACACGCTCTGGTCGAACGACGTCGACGACGACCAGATTCCCGCCAACGCGACCGCGATCGAGGAGCTCGCCGCGTACGTCGACATTCCCCTCGACGCACCCCCACGCGCGGTCGACAAATGGAACGCCGGCGACCACACGGACTTCCCAGACACCGACGAGGAGACGTCCACCGCCCCCGAGGGCGTCTCGCTCACACAGGGAATCTACGTCCGTGATGCGTACGTGGAGACCTTCGCAATCTCGCCGTCGACTCGGGTTCACCTCGCGCCGAACGAGACGCCCCTCTACGTCGCGCCGAACGGGACCGTACGAGCGACGCTCGACTATCGCGTCCAACTCCCCGCGTCGACGCAGACGAACGACACGCGGACGTCCTGGCGGCTTCTGGATACCGCCCCAGTGGAGACCCGGCTCCTCGTCGACGGCACGCTCGAATCCACGACCACCGACACCCACACCCCGACGCTCGAGTACGACGACCTCGACGAATACGTGGGGACCACCCACGAGCTCACGCTCGAGACGAACGTCACCGTCACCGTCGCACGAACAATCGAGACACGAGCCGAGTTCTGTGACCCACCCCTGAGCCAGGGCGCGAACAACTCGACGTGCACCGAGGTGTGGATTCCAAATACCACGACCTCCGTCGAGACCGTGCTCGTGACGGATACGGTCGAGGTCGTCGCGTACGAGTTCGTCACCTCCGTGCGGACGGTCGAATATCCGAATGGCGACCTCGGGGTTGCGGTTCGGGCGCTCCAGCCCTGGCAGGGATTCGAGCTCGGGAACGCGAGCGTGAACGGGTCCTGGGCGTTCTACTCGGCACGCAACACCGACTGGGACACCCTCGACGAGAACCAAGTAGACCAGACGACCACCATCCCGTCACCAGCCCAACCCCTCCAGGTCCACGCCTACCCAGGGTCGACCGACGTAGGCCCAATCGTCGAGGGCGACGACCGCGTCGACGTGCTGGACAGCAACGGCCGAGAACGCTCAGCCTCAAGGCTCCCAGCGAACGTCACGCTCGACGTTCCCACAGAGAATTACACCGTCACCGACCGCATCGTCATTCGAACCCCCAGTCGCGACTCGGATGGGACCGTGCAGATTCACGGCCTCGTCCGTGGGATGACCATCGACCAACCACTCGAATCACTCGATCACCAGCCTCTCAGACCGCGGACCGTCACGCTCGCAGTCGAGAACGTCTCCCGCGAGACAGTCACGCTCAACGTTCACCTCGCCGATGCGGAGACGGGAGCGCCGGTGAGTACGGACTGGACGACGGGCATCGTCGACGTCGAGGGCCACGAGGTCCAGACCGACGAGGACGGGAACGGTACCATCACGCTCGAACGACAGCGCGTCTACAGCGCCACCTACGAGCCAGGAACCTGGTGGGCGAACGACGCAACCGACCTCGAAGCCCACGACACCATCTACGTCACCGGCACCATCGCCGGCTTCGTCGACGTCGTCTTCCGAGCCGGCATCCCCCTCGGCATCGCACTCTTCGGAATCTTCCTTCTGGACCGCATCACCCAGTGGAACGTCTGGCCACCCTGGAGGCGACTATGAAGAACCAGAGAAACCACACGCGACGCGCACTCCTCGCAGCCAGCGCCAGCCTCATGACGCCACTGGTCGCCGGCTGCCTCACTGCAGCAAACTCAGACACCCCCAGTGAGACGACCACTGACGCTTCTGGGACCACGACCATCGACGACGAATCACCGATCTCCAGAGCCTACGCGACAGGCACCCACCTCGTCATCGAACTCGACGAAGACAGACCAGTCTCACAAGTGAACCTCATCGGCCCAGACGGAACCGCCTACGCACGCAGATCCGTCGCCCGTGGGGCACGGAAACTGCGGATTCGACTACTCTCGCATGATTCATGGGCGTTTTCTGACTCTCACTACAGTCAGGGTGAACACACTGTCGTGGCGGTGGGGGATGACCAAGTCTACCGTCGAAAAATCGAACTACGACCCTCACTGCGACTACTCTCTGCTGAAGCCATTCGATACGATGACCATGTCAAGGGAGGAAACATCAGCCTCATGATTGAAAATATTGGATCTGCACCTACTTGGATTCGTGATATCGCTTATGAAGATTCGCCTTCTTGGAGAGCGAATACCGAATTGGAGGAGGATATCAATACGCCAAGATTGAAGTCTCCATTGAGACCCACAGACCAGTTAATTCCCCCAAACGAGACACAACGATTTGTTGGGCTGATGCCCCCACTCCGTCTACCGACTGACGAGTATTCGACATGTTCGGGCCAATCAACCTCCTTCTCAGTCAAGATTGGGACAGCCATCGGTAGAGACTTGATTGGGAGGCTCACTGTCCGTTTATCGGGAACGCTGCAAGAGGGTAACGTATGGGACCTCTGCAGCGATTCTAATGTGGAACTCGACAATCTCCAGGAGGCTCTATGGGACTGAAAGAGGTCATCATAGAGGCACTCACCAAACTCCTGAAGGAACTTTTTGATCCTCTCAAAACACAAATTCAGGACAACGCTCCCGCGATTCTGGATTTCATTATAGGCACGAAAGCTCCAAATTCGGTCTTCGGTCGCCCGACGAATGGCGTGTGGCCAACCCTGTACGACTACTACTGGGAATCGATCGTTCCGCTGGCGCTCGCGTTGTGGGGGCTCTCGATCGGTCTCGTGATATTGTTGGAGTCGACGAGTAACCTCTTCAGTGGATACCAGACCTCGAGGTTGAAGCGACGTGCCCTTTCGGGCCTTCTCGGTATCCTCTCGTGGTGGTGGATTGCGGCTCTATCCCTGCAATTCGTCGACGCACTCAGCGGTTTCCTCGTCCCTGATCTCACCAATATCTCGCTCTTTCAGACGGTTTCGGTCGGTCTTGCTAGTGCGCTCGCGTTCGCCTTGTCTGTCGCGGTGTCGAATGTGGTTCTGATTGCGCTCGCGGTCGTGTATCTGGCGCGCGAGCTCGCAATCTATGCGTTCGCGCTCGCGATGCCGATTCTCATCGCGATGTGGATTCCGGGACTTGGGCCGTTCGCGGCGGTTGCGGGACTCGCAAAGCGCGTGGCTCGATTCTACGTGCCGTTCCTGCTCATGACGGTGCCAACGGCACTCCTGTTTCGGCTCGGAGAACTCCTCGGTGCGAACTTCGGGTTCTCCGGAACCGGCTTGCTTGCGTGGCTTACAGCGCTCGTGATTCCGGTGCTCGCGATTCTCGCGCCAGTTGTGCTGTTCTGGCAGGCGGGGAGCCTGTACCAGACGACCACGAGAATGGGTCGACAGGTTTCGACCGCGCGTGCTCGACGTCGATTCGAGACTGCGAGCGCTGTCGGCTCGGCGACAGTGCAGGGCGGCAGGCGCGTCTCCAGTGCAGTTCGGAACACGAGCGGGCCAGGCACCACCGAACAGTCGAACTCCGCAGCCAGTACCTCACACTTCCGCGCCGTCGGGTCCAGGATGTCCAGAGCGGGACCACGAACCTCGGCCTCAGAGGACCGGACCAATTGGGACGCCAACCCAGGACGAGAGAACCGGCCTCATGGCTCTTCTGAGTCCGGAGATCGTGACCGGTCGTTCGAGGCGCTCCGACCGAAGCAGCGCACGCCGAGCGCGCTTCCACCTGCTCCGAAGAGCGAGCAACACACGGACGAGGAGGGTGGTTCTGAGCGATGACGAGCCCAGCGAAGCGTGTGCCGAAGTCGATCGGGACCGACGCGAAACTCTTCGGGACCTACACGCTCACCGACCTCGCGGTCGGCCTGTTCCCGGCCGTCGTCCTGGTCCTCCTCACACAACTCGCCTTACCTCCGACCGCGAGCGTCGCCGGGTATCGCCTGCAGTCGATTGCACTCCCGATCGCGGTACTCGCGATGTGTCTCGGAGGTATCTTCGTGTACCTCACGCCGTCGTATACGACGAGTCTCGACTGGATCACGACGATGCTCGGGTACCGCCGTCGCCCGAAGCAACACTCCCACGACGCCGCGAAGGAATACACGCAACTCGAACGCGTCCACGAGGACGCTGACGCCATCGAACGCACCGACGGCGCATTCGTTGGGGCCGTGCAGGTCGACCCACCGATGCTCGCGCTCGCCACCGACGACGAATGGGAACGTACCGCGACCGCGTTCGCGGAGTTCCTGAACTCCACCGTGGAGTTCCCGGTGCAGTTCTATTCAACCACGCACTCGTTCCCCGTCGAGGAGTACCTCGCCACGTACGAAGCCCGCCTCGACGACCCCGACGTCCAATCGAACCCACGGCTGAGTGCGCTCATCGAGGAGTACGTCGAGTGGTACGCGACCGAGCTCGAACAGCGACGCATGACGATCCGCGACCACTACGTCATCATCACGATCCGACCCGAGGACGTCCAGTTCGAACACGAAAGCATCGTCGCCCAAGTCGCACGGATACCCCTCATCGGGTTGTTCGTACGAGCTATTGCCGCACCTCCTGTCGAGACACAGCGCGCTGTGCTCGCCGACGCACTCGACGAACGCGTTCGCCGAGTCACCGCGGGCCTCCGTGATATCGACGATTGCAGCGCAACCCCGGTTCCTGCCCGCGAACTGGTGACGCTCGTCGCCGAATTCTGGCACGACGACGACCTCCCACAGAGCAACCTCTCCCAGCGACTCCGACGAACTCCCATCATCAGGCGCACGAAATGATCCGACGATTACTCAACCAACTTCGCAGCACGGACACGGACGAACCGCAGTCGAGAGACGAACCGCAGGGCAAATGGACGACTGATTCTGTCGACGAATCGACGACACCGCACGCGATTCGTGACCATTCACGGGGTGAACGCGAGCTGGAATCCATCCCCGAAATCCACCAGGGGCTCGTTGCTCCTGGGAGTATCGAGGAACAGCCGAATGCGGTCCGAATCGGTGAGTCATTGGCGCGGACGCAGTGGGTCGCTGAATATCCGGATTCGCCCACGGATGGGCTCTTCGAGACGCTGTACTCGACGAGCGAGACCCGGGAGACGGACGTCTCGATCCACGTCGACCCCCGGAACACCGAGCGCACCCTGAACGCACTCGAGAACAAGATCGAGGACCTCGAAGCCGACGTCGAATACCTCACCGAACGCCACCGCGCCGGCGCTCGTGGCATCCAGAAAGACCTGGAGGACTACCAGGACCTCTACGACGTCCTCCGGAACACCTCGATGGGCGCGTTCGACGTCTCCATGTACCTCACCACACGCGAACGCGACCCGACCGCGGAGCGCGTGGACGTCGACGGCGTCCGGAACGCAGCACGCCGTGCGCCCGCGAACCTGACGCCAGTGACGCCGCGCTGGCAGCAACTCGACAGCCTCGTTGCCACCAGCCCGATAGGTACCAACAAGCTCGACGAGTCACTGGATGCGTCCACGCCGATGCTCGGCGGGGCCGTCGGTGCTATGTTCCCGTTCGTCTCCGGAGCATTCGCCGAACCAGGCATCGAATACGGGACATACGCGCTCAACGAGAGCCCACTCATCCTCGACCGGTTCGCGCGCGAAACCGGGTACTGCATGATGGTGATCGGGAAGCTCGGAGCCGGGAAGTCGTTCTCGACGAAACTCCAGCTCCTTCGGCGCGCGATGTACGACTCGGAGACGATCATCGTGATGCTCGACCCCCTCGAAGGCTTCGCGGGCGTCAACCAGGCACTCGGCGGTGAACGCGTCACCGTCGGCGGCACGCGCGGCTTCAACCCACTCGAACTCCGAGCGACCCCGGCCAGCGTGCTCGCGTCCGCGCCCGACCTGGACCCGTGGGGCGAACAGATCGCGTGGGTGCTCACGTTCTTCGAGACGTTCTTCACGCACGTCGCCGCGAACCCACTCGGCGACCGAACCCAGACGCTCCGGAGAGCCGTCCAGGAGACCTACGCAGACGCGGGCATCACGCGCGACCCCGCAACACATGGCGAGGACTCGCCGACCATCACCGACCTCATCGAGGTCCTGGAATCGCTGCTCGCAGACCCGAGCACGTACGGCTACCCGACGGACGGCGAGCAGGAACGCATCAGGCAGGATGCGGAATCGCTCCTCACCGACCTTCGGCCGTCGTTCCGGCCGGACGGCGACTTCGCGAATCTCGCCCGCCCGAGCGAGTTCGACCTCGACGCCCCCGTGGTGTACCTCGACCTCAACCAGGAGGAGGGCGTGCGGGGGAACGCCGAGACGAGTCTGATGATGCAGGTCTTGTTCAACGCCGTCTACGAGCGCGCGAAGGGCACGGACAAGCGCGTCGTGTTCGTCATCGACGAGGCGCACTACCTCATGCACGACTCGACGTCGCTTGGGTTCCTGGAGACCGCGGTCAGACACAGCAGGCACTACGACCTCTCCCTGCAGTTCGTCACGCAGACCGGTGGCGAGTTCGCACTTACGCCGGAGGCGAAGACCATCGCGAGCCTCTGCTCGATGACGCTCATCCATCGCGTCGACGAAGAAGCCGAGAAACTCGCCCAGTGGTTCGGCCTCAACGACCGCGAGATCAACTGGGTCCGCAGCGCCAAAGCCGGCAACGACGAGGACGGCTTCTCCGAAGCCTTGCTCGGAATCGACGAAGCGGGCTGGTTCCCACTGCGCGTCCGCGCCAGCCCCTACGAACAACGAGTACTCGACCAACCATCCGACACCCACGAATCATCCAAGGGGATTTCCCGGTCGACACAGGACGGTACTATCAGCGCGCACCCCGACGGCGGTGATCGGCTTGTATAACTGTCAAGCGACGACTCGGGACTCGCTGTCTCGGAGGGCGCGATGACGGTCGATTCGGACGCCATCCCGGCTGCACTCCGCGAGTACCCCCAGTGGGTGTGTTGGCGTGCCCAAGAACGGAACGGGAAGCTGACGAAGGTCCCGATCGACCCACACACGCGGTCGTTCGCGTCCGTCTCCGACCCAGACACGTGGACGCACTACGAACTCGCTGCCGGCGTCGCAAACATCGAGGACGGCCTCGGATTCGTCTTCACCGACGACGACCCGTTCCTCGGCGTCGACCTCGACGACTGTCGCACTGACGGTGAACTCACCGCGTGGGCACGCGACATCGTCGACCGACTCGACTCCTACACCGAAATCAGTCCCTCCGGCGAGGGCGTGCACGTCCTCATCGAAGGCGACATCCCGAGCACGAAGTCCCGTCGCGACAACGTCGAATGCTACGACACGAATCGATTCTTCACGATGACGGGCGACCACCTCGCCGAGACGCCCGACCGCATCGAAGCCCGACAGGACGCCTTCACACGCGTCTACGACCAGTACGTCTACAGCGACCCCGAGTCACCCGCCGAAGCACTAGACTCGCCGCGAGAACCAACCACGAGCCTGCTCCCGGACGACGAACTCCTCGAAAGAGCGATGGACGCGAAGAACGGCGAGAAGTTCGAGCGCCTCTGGCACGGCTCGACACTCGGCTACGAAAGCCACTCCGAAGCGGACATGGCGCTATGTTGCCTGCTCGCCTTCTGGACCGGGAACGACGCCACGCGGATCGACGACCTCTTCCGAAACTCCCGACTCTACCGGGACAAGTGGGACGACGTCCACTACGCCGACGGCTCGACCTACGGCGAGAAGACCGTCGCGCGCGCCATCAACGTCACGAACGAAACGTACGAAAGCTGTCCCGAAGAATCCAGAGACGAGCCCTCGGGGAAGGTCGAGTCTCGAGCACGGTCTCAGTCCTCTGCCGACGTCGTACTCGCCGAGCGAGTCGAGGTTCTCACCGACCGCGTGGGTAGCCTCGAACGACAACTCACCACCCTACAGAACGAACTCGATCGCCTCGACCGCGTCGAATCGACACCGATGCATCCCAACGTCGAAGTACCAGATAGTTCGGTCAGTGAAGGCGAGACGAACGGTCAGGTCTCTCTCTGGACACAGTTGAAACAGATACTGAAAAAGTAGTCTGGAATCTGGTTATTGGTCTTCGGGTTGTTCGCGTTCGTCGTCTGTGTCCTCGATTTTGCCTGCGCGGTCGTTCCGTGTTTCCGCGCGTTCTGGTGGCTCCGGCGGTGCCAGTATCGACGCGAGGACGCGCCCGGGTTTCGTCGCCGCCGCCCATTCCAGCCCCCTGATGCAGGCGTCAGTCCCTCGCTTCAGCGTGGACGCTTCCCAGTACGGCTGGAGCCACTCAATCGTCGCGTCCAGCAGTCGGATGAACGGCCCGACGGTGTACGTCTCCCGGAGGTCGATGACGACGACGTCCGGTTCCGGTTCGGCGGTCAACCACCGGTAGAGATACGACTCTTGCACGTAGTCCGTGACGTTCTCGACCACCCCGCTCCCCTTCGAGGCGGCCCGCGATACGGCTCTCCCCACCCACGAATTCTCCACCACAATCCCAGCGAACCGCTGGTCACGCTTATTCCCGTTGGCCGAACGTTCAGTCATGCGAACTCACAGGGAGGTGACCGTTGCTCGAACGGTGACCGTCCCGAGGTCGATGAGGATGGTGTCGCCGGGCCGGATGGGTTCGCCCTTGTACGTCACGCCGTTGATGGACTCTCGCACCTGGAGTTCGGCCGTGATCTCGACGTCCTTCTCGACGGGGTGCTCGCGGAGGTAGACGTTCCCGTCGTCGCTCGTCAATACGACGTCAGCTGGCTCCACGGTCACGTTCGACAGGCTCGCGATGGTTTCCCCGTTGATTCGCTCGGCCATTCCGGCTTCGAGACTGCCTGCCAGGTCCGGCTGTGCGTTCTCGATCTCTAGGGTCACGGTACGCGTCGTCTCCTCGCCGCGCTGCTCGAGCGCATTCTCACGAACGACGCGGCCCTCGAACTCGTACTCGTCCGTCCGGAACGGGAGATGCGCGCCCTCTCGGACGACCGTGCCCGCGAACTGCGGTTGGGCTCGCGGCTCGTACGTCACGTACGTCACACCCACGTACACGAGCCGGCGCTCCGGGTTCCCCGTCCCGTACGCATCGACGGACTGCACTGTCGCGACAGTCTGCCCGTTCACCTGATACTCGTCGCCCACGGAGAGAGCAGCGGCATCGTCCGCCGACATCCCCGTTCGGAGGAGGACGTCGCGCTCCGTGATCGGGAGGTCGCCACCGCCCACGCGGAGGATGGACCCGGAAAGCGAGTACTCGCCCGTGTTCAACTCCACCGACTCGCCCAGTCGGAGCGGCGTCGACCCGAACTGCGGCCGGTCGTCGTCCTGATGCGCGAGCAGGTCCACCGCGACGATCACGCGACGCTCGTTCGGATTTTCCGTCCCGTATAGCTGGAAAGATTCGACCGACGCAATCGTCTCGTTCCCACGCACGACCGAGTCGTTCGCGGACAGTCGCTCGGCCTCCTCCATCGAGAGAGTCCCCTCGAGGAGAACCGTCCGCTCAACCAGATTGAGCGTCGAATCAGTCTCGCTCACTGCCGTGATGCGTCCGGACGCACGGTACTCGTTCGTCGCGATAGTGAGCTCCCGACCGACCCGCGGTGCCTCACCGTCGAACGCGAACTTACCCTCTTCGTTCGGGGGGCTTTCCAACTTCACTCGTGCGAGCACACGCTCGTGGTTCCCCTCATCCGTGACATACACGTCCGTTACGGTCAAATTATTCGCCTCGCCGTATTCCACGAGATCGCCGCTCTCTACGAGGTTCGCCACGTACGACGGCTGCGGTCCCAGGTCGACCGTCGCGTATCGAACTTCCGTTTCAGAGGTTCCTCCATCTCCTGTACCCAGTACCAAGCTTGCCCCACCCGCGACTACCGCAAGAACGAGCAGCACGACGAGCACATCGACGACGTTGACGACGCCGAAGAGCCGACCCTCGTCGTCGATCACGCATAACCCTCCAATACCTGACTCATATTGTCCAAGTGTGGAGAGCAAACCGACAAAACAGTTCCGGAAGGTTATATCCCTGGTCCGCCACTTTGAATAGGCGGCCCAATATGGTCGCAGCAAGGATTTTGATTGCAAGAACGATTGATTCAATCACATTTTCCTCCCCCCGAATCCCCCGAAATTATACTAGCACCACGGATAACCAACGAACAAATTCATCATTGATTGCGAACTGAATGGTACAAGGATGCATTATTGGATTTTGAGATTCAATGGGTGTGATTCGATTAAAAGGATATATTAGCTTGCCTGTTAGGATAGACAGTATCGGAACATCAACATTGACCTGCAATCTTAAGAAAACGATAGAATGACGAATAATTCAGACTCGATTCTCGTCGTGACACAGTATTTTCCACCAGAGACTGGGGCTTCCCAGACGAGATGGGATGAACTGTCGAAGCGTTGGTCTGAAGACGTTTCCGTAACGGTTCTGACCTCGGCACCGGACTATCCGGAGGGCGAGATATACGAAGGATACGACAACGCTTGGTTGCGTTATGAGAACCGTGGGGATGTCGACGTGTTCTATACCAAGACAATTACATCCCCCAGCGGTAATCTGCTCCGTCGGAGCCTGAAGTTCGTCTGGTTCATGCTCGTCTCAATGGTCGTAGGACTTCGCTACACTTCGCCATCAGTGGTCGTCGGAACGTCTCCCCAACCACTGACAGGCGTCTCCGCCTGGGTTATCGCCCGAGTCAAGCGAGCGACATTCGTATTCGAGGTTCGGGACCTCTGGCCCGAATCAATCCTAGCCGTCAGCGACTTCGACAACAAGATTGTGATTTGGCTCTTGGAACGAACGGTGGAACTCCTATATCATCGTGCAGATCACCTGATTGTTGTGTCCCAGGCCTTCATTGAGTCGATTGTGTCGTGTGGTGTTGACGGGTCGAAGATTGCTTTTCACCCCAACGGAATCGATCTCGACTTCTACCAGGTTGATGGAGGTGACTCGCCCGTCGTCGACGAGATGGATGACGAATTCACGATCTCGTACGTCGGCACAATCGGGCGGGCACATGGGCTGGTGGTCGCCCTTGAGGCCGCCCCGGAGCTGGAGGATATCCGGTTCGTTCTAGTCGGTGACGGAGCCGAGCGGGAAGAACTGGAGGAGCGGGCAGGTGACCTCGAGAATGTAGTATTCACCGGACGTCGACCAAAAGAGGAGGTCCCATCCATCCTTGATATGTCAGATATTGCGCTTGTTCATCTGAAATCCCGCGATGTCTTCGAGACGGTAATTCCGTCGAAGTTGCTAGAGTCGATGGCAGCCGAACTCCCGGTAATCCTCGGGGGCCAGGGCGAGGCCGGTCGAATTCTCACGGAAGCAAACGCGGGGATTGTAATAGAACCAGGAAACAGCGATGAGCTGGTGGTAGCAGCAGAGCGGCTCAGGAATAATCCGCAGGAACGACAGGACCTTGCGATTTCGGGACGGGAATATGTGGCCGAGCACTTCAATTGGGAGACAATTGCCGAGGAGTACTTGACGACGATCACCGAATCCGGAAAGTCCGGCAGTTCGTAACGAATGCGAGTTTTTAAGTTCGACCGATGGATTCAGGATAACGACACACGCTAAAGACGATGTCTTCTACTCTCAATTTCGTACTTGGTACAAGACCGGAGATAATCAAGCTCTCTCCGGTTATTCGTGAATGCCAACGACGTGACGTACCGTTCTCCCTCATACACACAGGACAGCACTACTCCGATGAACTCGATTCGGTGTTCTTCGAGCAACTTGAGCTACCGACACCGGAGTACAATCTCTGTGTCGGATCAAGTACACACGGAGAGCAGACCGGGAAAATGATTGCCGAGATTGAGGCAGTGCTGGAGGAGGAACGGCCGGAAGTCGTGCTGGTGCAAGGTGACACCAACTCAGTACTGGCAGGGACAATTGCAGCGACGAAGATGGACGGAATCGAGGTTGGTCACGTCGAGGCAGGCCTCCGGAGCTTCGACCGGAATATGCCCGAGGAGGTGAACCGCCGGTTGGCCGACCACGCTGCGGACTACCTGTTCCCCCCGACAAAGACCTCGGAGAATCAGTTAATCGCCGAGGGCCTTCCCGAGGAGTGGATTACAGTCACTGGGAACACGATAGTCGACGCCGTAACTCAGAACGTCGAGATTGCCCACGAAAGAAGTGACGTGCTCTCCGAGCTTGGGCTGGAAGAGAGGTTCGGGCTGTTGACGGCCCACCGAGCCGAGAACGTCGACGATTGCGAACGATTCCTCTCCCTACTTGACGCCGTGTCGAAGACCGCCAAGCAACAGGGACTGGCGGTGGTCTACCCGATTCACCCTCGGGCCGAGAAGCAAATATCTGAGTTCGGAATCGACGTGCCTGAGGAAATCCAGCTCGTGGAGCCTCAGGATTTCCTCGATTTCCTCGTATTGGAGGACGAGGCGGAAATCGTCTTCACTGACTCAGGAGGAGTTCAAGAAGAGACGTGTATCTTGCAGACGCCCTGCGTAACCCTCCGTGACAACACCGAGCGCCCCGAGACGGTTGAGGTAGGGGCGAACCAGATTGTCGGCATCGAACCGTCCGACGTCGCCACCGGTGTTCGGGAGATGCTCAAGATTGAACCAGAGTGGGAGAACCCCTTCGGAGACGGAACGGCAGCGCAACGAATCCTCGACAAGCTTGGTTACGATCAGAAATGACTGAAGAACCACGAATATCGAACGACGAACCACGGATTTGCGTGCATGGACTCGGATACGTCGGGTTGCCAATGGCGGCTGTTCTTGCGAACTCCGGCTACGAGGTGGCTGGATTCGACGTTGACTCTGAGCACCGACGAAATTTACAGAATCGTGAATTCTCCTTCGAGGAACCGGATCTTCAACGGTTCGTGGACCGGGCGCTAGACGACGGATTGACCATCGTGAAGGAACCTTCGGTGGCGAATTTCCACATTATCTGTGTGCCGACGCCATACGACAAGGACCTTGATCGGACGGACCTTTCATATGTCAGGGCTGCTGGCGAGACGATAGCCGGGTTGCTGCGGACGGGCGACACAGTGATTCTCTCCTCGACAGTGCCGCCGGGGACGACCGACGGGTTACTCCGACAAGTACTCGAGCGTGAAGGATTGTCGGTCTCGGAGGACGTGTTGCTCGGATACAGTCCAGAAACGGTACTGCCTGGAGACACGCTTTCCGAGCTTCGGGAGAATGACAGACTTGTCGGTACCGTCGAGGGTCGGCCTCCGGATCGAATCGTCGCGCTGTACGACGCATTTGTCTCGGGAGACGTCCGAAGAACTGACGCCACGACGGCGGAGTTCGTAAAGCTGATCCAAAACGCCTCCAGAGACGTGAACATCGCATTTGCGAACGAGGTTGCGAAGTTGGCAAACGAATTTGGGGTAGATTCGCGGGACGCAATCGGCCTCGCGAATGAGCACCCACGCGTGGATATTCTGCGTCCGGGGCCAGGCGTTGGGGGGCACTGTATTCCGATTGACCCTCTGTTCTTGAGCCAGGGGAACGACGTACCCATGTTGATTGAGACCGCCCGGACGGTCAACGACGGGATGGTCGGGTTCGTAGTGAAGCTACTAGAGGCAGCACTTGGGGCGGTTGCTGAATCAACGGTGACTGTTCTCGGAGTCGCGTATAAGGGCGGCGTCGCTGATACGCGCGAGAGTCCGGCTCTCGCGCTAGTACACCAGCTTGAAGAGTCAAGAATAGGTGGGATCCGGCTCACAGATCCCTACGTGAAGGAAGCGCGGCTGGACCGGGATGTGCTGTCGCTTAAGGAGAGCCTTGCCGGGAGCGACGCTGCGGTACTCGTGACTGATCACCCGGAGTATGGCGCACTGAATCCGGCAGATTTCGAGGATTGGATGGACGGTAGTGTGATTGTCGATACGCGAGCGATGCTTAACGAGGAGCGGTGGGAGAAGGCCGGGTTCAAAGTTTATCAAGTATGACGCGATATGAGTGTGGACTTGGTATCAACGAATGGACACCGATTCAATGTTTATAGTGTGGAAAGAGACATGTTCCTGGAAATAAATTAATGGTTGACAGTTCATCAAACGTTCTGTACATAACAATCGACTCGCTACGTGCCGACAGAGTGGGGTTCGTTGGTGAAGAATCTGACACAACTCCTGTTTTGGATGGAGTCGCGAATGACGGGATGTCATTCGAATACGCGATTGCAAACGGGATTCCGACATACTACTCATTCAAATCGTTGTTAGGAGGAATCCAATCGCTAAGTCACGACCGAGACATCGGCTTGCCCGATACTGCGACATCAATTGCCGAGGTATTTCGTGAACAAGGATACACGACAGCGGGATTCAACGCAAAGAACCCCTGGTTGACCGAAAACTACGGATATGACCGGGGGTTTGATGAGTATCGGGACTTCATGTCGGACGATAAAACCCGATTCAATACCGGAGGAATCTCACGGAGATTAAAGCGTCTCGCCAAGCGAAGCGTCGCGTTCAGTGACACACTCACGGATACACTCGGACGGTTCGGTCGAATGGCGAATGCAGCGGTAGGTTCACAACCACTTACACCTGCCGAACCACTCACAGAAGCAGCGATTGACTGGTTGGAAGAAAGAGACGACGAACGCCCCTTTTTCTTGTGGATTCATTATATGGATCCACACTATCCCTGGATTCCTCCAGAAGATTACCTGCCGGAGGATTCAGATGTGAAGCTCTCCCGATTGGAAATCGGCCGAATCTGGCATACTGTCGCACACGAATATAAAAAAGAGCACGCTGATATTGATTCTGACATCGTCGCACAGATTCAACAACTATACGAGGCCGAGATTCGTCGCACCGACGCCGCTATCGGGAAACTTCTTTCGGCCTTGAAACAACAGCACGAATTTGAGGAAACGACCGTGGCTGTCGCTGGGGACCATGGTACTGAACTGCACGACCATGGCGGCTTTAGTCATGGCCCAGATACACTCTATCAAGAGATTATCCACGTGCCGCTCCTATTTCGGGGACCGGGAATACCAAGTTCAAATCGAGACGTTGCAGCATTGGTTGATATCCCTCGGACAATCGTTGAGGCCACTGTCGGCGACGAGGCACTTCCAGAGACCTTTGAGGGGATTAATCTCTTGTCGGAAGAACGAGTCGGTGTTTCGACTGAAGTCGTTTATAAGTTTGATCCGGCCCGTGGAGAGAACAGCGAAAACGGAGTCTTACAAGCAAGAACTGAACCGCCGTGGAAACTGATTCGCAACCAACATACAGAGTCACTGGAATTCTATAACATAGAAGATGATTCTGATGAGTGTGCTCTCATTCAAAATGAGCAAGAGAGACGGAAGACTCTCGAATCCAAACTTAACGATTTTCGAGAGTTCATAGAACAACGAAATCGGACAGTGGCTGAGAAACAGCGCGTCCGGGAGCGCATCGCGGAACTCAGAGAGGAGGGGGAAATTTGAGATGAAGTCCCGAAGAGACCGTTACCGTTTACTCGCCAAGACTGCCGCCAGAAAGAGTCCGCGACAGTTCGTTGGAATCCTCTCAAGGAAAGCTCGCAATCGGATCATTCCACAATTACCGATTGATGTCGATGAACGATATCGACGGAAAGTTCCTGAAGAGCTAGAGACGGACTTTGGGTCTTTGAATACCGATCTTCATCGACTGCGCGCTTCTCTTTCCAAGGAAGAACGGGAACGTTATCGACAATTGAGCTCCGAGTTCGCCAATGGCTCTTTAACTTTCTTAAATAGGACGCGTGAGATACCGAATCCAACTGATGTCAAACCTGATGATGACCGGCTCTCGGATCTCCCCCGTCTCTGGTTTATAAAGTTGGCTTCCTTCGAGCCATTTCTCTGGGGTATTCTGGGGTACGAAAGCCCTGGCGAGAATCCGGAGTTCGCTACCCGGCTTGATTCCTGGCTTGATTCGTCCGTCCGAAGAGAACGAATCGGGTCCCGACTTGGTTACCTTCGAGGGTTTTGGGCACCATACGCTGTTTCACTCCGAATCATTGCGCTCGCCAGATACGGGGCATGGCGGAATGGACTTTCTGACACTGAAACCCGATTTCTATTCAAGAATTTGTTGTTTCTAACGAGTAACGTCGAATATGACGTCGGTGGCAATCATTTGATTGAAAACGGAGCAGCACTTGTCATTGGAGGATGTGCATTCTCAGATGCAGGGCGGAGATTCGTTGATCAGGGATTAGACGTGTTGAGGGAAGCGGTTGAAACACAATTCCTTGACGATGGGTACCACTTTGAGAGGAGTCCGATGTACCATCTTGCAGTAACGGAACGATTGCTCTCTGTCATTTCTGTGCTCGGGACCAGTAATGTCGATGTTCCGGAGTGGTTAAATGAAACAACTGCCGACGCATGTAGTTTCATCGAGTACATTCGTCCCGCTGACGATCGAATCCCACTGCTAAATGACGCAGTGTTTAATCAGACACACAGACTCGAAACGATGCTAGCCTACGCCTCCTCGATTGACGTTGACGCTGGGTCTCGAAATACGCCTGGAAAATCTGGTCTTTATTGGTTCGATACGGCTCAAACGAGGTTGTTGCTTGATGCTGGCAACTCGGGACCAGTGCATCAAATGGCCCACACCCACAACGATCCGTGTACGCTTCTCATTTGGGAAAACAATCATCGAATGGTCACCGATACTGGAGCGTACGATTACCAACCGGGAGAGAAACGTTCTGTCGCCCGCAGTGTGTCCTCTCATAATACTGTCCAGATAGGCGAGTCAGAACCTGTCGACTATGGTGGACGATTTCGGATGAGTGATTCGATTTTGACTACTACCACGATGTCAACCCAAGGGGAAATCACTGCACTTAGAGCTGAATACCAGGGAAGGAAAAGAGAATCATATCATCATCAACGAACGGTGTACGTTGGTGATGACTGGTTACTGGTCTGGGACGAGATCGATTCGGGAACTTCTCCTTATATCAGCCGGCTACACGCTCACCCGGAAGTTTCGATTGAACAGAATTCAACCATCACGCTAACCCACGGGAAGGGAAGTATACTACACGTCCACCCAGTGGACACATACGAAGTGGTTATCGAAAATGGACCGTACTTCCCGGAATTTGGAGTACAGAAAGAACGTCCTGTTGTGGAACTGCAATCGGAGTCCGGAGGGTTCGGGTATTTCGTCCTGAATCGGGACATCGAACCTAAACTCGAACGTGCCAATTCGGAACCAGCTTTGGTTCGTACCGACAATCAAACCCAAGTGCTACCACAGATGGAATTATGAAACCGACGACGCTTGCTCGGGCGATATATCGGGATCTTCAAGACAAAAAGACTGTACCACGGTCGGACGAAGAGCATCTCTCTGCTGCGATTAATTGGTTGTATCGAACCCAGGATGTAACCGGATGTGGAGGATCAGCAGCGTATTACAGTTTGCTCACTGGCTGGGCCGGTCCGTATCCGGAAACGACTGGGTACATCATTCCTACGTTCTACGACTATGCGGAGTACGCGGACTCAGAGGAGGCGCATGAGAGGGCAGGAAGAATGGCTTCTTGGCTCCTCAACATGCAACTCGATAACGGGGCGTTTCCGTCTGGTATTAATCCTGGTCCGAAAGCTGATCCGAGCGTGTTCAATACTGGTCAGATCCTTTTCGGCCTTGTTCGTGCATACCAAGAGACCGGTGACGAAGAGTACCGCACTGCTATTGAAGATGCCGGGCGCTGGCTCGTTAAGGTCCAACACAAGTCTGGGTACTGGGATCGATACGATTACCGTGGGGAAATTCATTCATATTGCTCTCGGGTTGCATGGGCGCTACTTGAAGCCGAGCGACAGACTGGAATCGACGAATTCAGAGAAGCAGCTGTTTCGAACTTGGATTGGGTGGTCTCTAGACAGACAGGCAACTACTGGTTCGAAAACGCAGGGTTCTCAGAGGGCGAAACCCCGTTCCTTCACACGCTCGCTTACACGATTCGAGGGCTGCTTGAAGGTGGACTGATTCTCGACAACGACACGTACATCCAATCTGCGAAAGCCACGGCCGACACCTTGCTCGATCTTGGAGACCCTGCCGACCCGCTCGACGGGACATTCGACGAATCTTGGACGGGTGCTGATTTCTCCTGTCTTACAGGGAATGCACAGACGGCGCTCATCTGGTTACGACTTTACGAAAAGTTCGGGAATCAACGATACGTGGATGCCGTCGCTGAGGAGATTAGGTTCCTGAAAACACAGCACATGTTATCTGGGCCTCCAGAGGTTTGCGGTGGAGTGCAAGGGTCGAATCCGGTGTGGGGACCGTACCTCCGGTTTCGGTACCCCAATTGGAGTGTGAAATTCTTCCTGGATTGTTTACTGCATCCTTGCCGGAACACTGTGTGAACATAGTATGGCTCCAATCAGAGTAATGATTCGTATATTGAGACTAGCAAATCTGCTTCTTGTTCCCAATTGTATCGCTCTTCCACCAGTTCGCGCCCCCGATTCCCCATCTTTTCAAGTCTAGTAGAATCCGAAATTAGTTCCTCGATGGCGTCGGCCTGTCCTTCTGGGTCTGTTTGTGAAACAAGGCGACCGACCTCTCTAGAGATGTACGGCCTGATTGATTGAGCGTCTGTCGCTACAACTGGAGTCTTCGAGTACATATACTCGAATATCTTTGTGGGGAGTGCGTGCTCGCATCGTTTCTGGTCGACTAAACACAATCCCAAGTCCGCGCAGTTGAGGTACGAGAATATGTCCTCGTATGGAATCCGCCCCACGAAATGGATGTTCTCCTGAAGATTATGATTGTCGATGAACTCCTTAGCTGAGCGCTCGTGGTGTCCCTCATTGAACGACCCTAGCATCCATAGTTCAACGCTTGCCCCACGGTCGGAGAGTTCTCGAACCAGATGCAACATTGGCATCAGACCGTGGATGTGTTCGAAACTCCCAACATACACCAGCGTTATCTCCTTTGATTGTTTGATTGGTGGACGTCCTATGGATATATTTTCCGTCTTCGGGTAATTGTGAATAACTTCGACGTTTTCGTGCCCGAATTGTATAAATTGTTCTGCGATGGACTCCGTCGTCGTAATGACTCTGTCGAGGCGGTTTGCGAACGCGGACTGAATCAGAGGGAATGTCTTGGAGATTGCAGGACGAATCGGGCCTGGAATCCACTCACGGTACTCGATTGCATTGTATGCATAATCTTCGTGTGCGTCGTAAATCACGTGGGCATTGGTTGTTCGCTGCAACATAACGCCGATGGGGAGGAGTTCGGGATCGTGAAAATGGTAGATGTCGCTATTAAGGCTTCGCGCGATAGTGTATGCTCGTGGGAGGTGTGCCCAGCGCTTGTACCGTGTTTCAGCTTGCCCCAGAGACAGGAACTCAACGGCGCCTTCGTGATTTTCGGGGGGATCGTGAGCGACCATCGTCACATCGTACCCGGCATTGGAAGCTGCCTTCGCCTCCTTGTGGTAAACTCTCGTATTTAGGGGATCATGGACAGTTGAAAGGACACAAATTGAAGTCATAGTTGAGCTATCTCTTGGGGGACCAAACTATGTTTCGAATTTCCCAGTCAAGAGAGACTGTGAGACGTTGAGAATAGGTCTTCACTATTATAATAAAGGAGGATAATGAAGACCGCAAAGAAAATTCCCCCAGTAAGGAAGGTAGTAGTAAGGCCGTGGTTCATGAGCGAAAATATCGGGGTGACGAAGACACCGATCGCGACTATTGGGACGTCCCGTGAAATTGATTCAATGATGACGAGTAACACCCCGAGAGCAATTGAAAACCCAAGAACACCAAGCACTCCGAGATTCATATACGCATCGGATAGATAAGCAGTACTTGTCCAGGCGATGTCTCCACGAATGAGAAGAGGCGACGGGGAATTATATGGAGATGAAACAAACGGAACAAAGCCAACTTCCCCTAA
Organism: Halorubellus salinus; assembly: GCF_020567525.1. GTDB lineage: Archaea > Halobacteriota > Halobacteria > Halobacteriales > Natrialbaceae > Halorubellus > Halorubellus salinus. The sequence goes on along the minus strand of NZ_JAJCVI010000006.1, from coordinate 79,412 downwards.
CTTCATATATGGATTTTCAGGCTTTGAAAAGAAAGTGTAGTAATCAAACTGAATCCGGGCGGGAACGAAAAATATACGCCTTGCAAATATACCCAAAAGCCGAATATGACCGGTGAAGACATGAAAAAGATATAGTGAAACTAATCCAACTGTTGTGGCCTTTAAAGTGAATGGGAAAAATATCTCCCTTTGTGAAGAAATAACTGTGAAAAACACCATAAGTGGTATTAACAGATAAAAAGTATCAGATGTGTAGCTGTATAAAACTGCGTTTGAAACAATTGCCATCCCCGAGATCCAATATCGTTTATATAGAATACCGATAGTCAAGAAGAATGGGGCAATGACTCGCGCATGCCAGTTTACTACATATCCTATAATCGGATGACCGAAATCAACTGCATCCCGACGCGCTGCTACCGCTCCAGAGTCCAGCAAGACCACACCTAATGATGGTGGATCATTCAGGAGGAATATCGTGATGAAGGCCAGTCCGGAAAGGCCGAGGCAGATTGACAGGATTGTCTCTCGTCCGAACGTCCGTTCAATTAAGAATGAGTTGGCCGCCAGCTGTGGGGCGGAGCGGACGATTAAACAAGTTATAAAGAAACCCATGGTTGCTTGATAGAAATAAAGGCGTGGTGCATCTGTTAGCCAGTAGAAACTGACAAGGGGAAGAATCAATATCATTAAGATTATCTTGAGGCCGGTTGAGGCTGGTGATTTTTGTCTTTCTGGCACGAAGACTGCTAAGACAGTCAGTACGACGACTGCTTCAAACAGCTTGAGGTGGGAAATATCCAAAGGAAGCCACAGATAATCAAAATATTTGTGTACGAAAACCACGTATAGGTATACGAGAACCGACTTGAGGCAGAATATGAGTTTAATCTCGTAGACTCTCTGTTTTGATATCGTCAATTGAGGATTTCGGGGCAACGAAAACTGAAGCGGCATATCTTTCTCTCCCTGCCTCTCTGACATTCTACTGCTTATGCGAAAGCTGAGGAACGCTAAAAGCCCTTTCGTTTGGAACTTATAGAACTTGAGACTGTCCAATCTGTTCCTTCATAAGACTCAGCGGCCGTGGTGAATCGCCAGACGTCGCTTGATTTCACTCGTTCACAGTCTGCTTGATGTTGTGGACGACACACATCACCACGAGTTCTCGAAACTCACCGTACCAGGTTCGCGCACGCACGGCGTCGCCGAGCGTGCGCTTGATCGTGGAGAAGACAGTCTCACACATCGCTCGTTGGCGGTAGCGAGGCCCATCGACCCGCGCGTTGTGTGCGTGGTCGATGGGCTGGAAAACCCGATGTTTGATCAGCGGTCTCACGCCTTCTTCCCTGAGGTTTTCGCGTAATTGCATCCAGTCGTAGCCTTTGTCGGCGGCAAGGCTGGTCAGGTCGCCCGCGTTGCGGCGGGCGACCTGCCAGCCGACCTGTGTGTCGTGTGGTTTCCCGGTGCTGCAGTGCACGTCGAGGATCGCTTGTGTTGCTGTGTCGACGAGCGCCGTCGCTTTCAGTGTCTGAACGCGGTAGTTCGTCCGGCGACAGTAGTGCTTGCTAGCGTTTTCGCGGTCGAAGAACGTTGCGTCGATGGCGGCATGCCCGCTCGGCTCGTGGAGCTGCGCCGACAGGCGCAGCAGCACGCGCCAGAGCGCCGTCTTGATCCTATCAAACCACTTGACTAACGTCGAATGATGCGGGAGATCAGCCGCCTCAAGCCCGATCTCCCTGAGTATTTGGGGCATCTCACTCAGCAAATCCACCGACACCCTGTACGATTTCTCCAAGTAAACCCGCAGACAGTGCAGCGACACCACCGCGTAGTCGGCGAAGCCGCCACCCCCTTCGGGGGCGGCGACTTCACCTCGCCCACCAACAGCATTTTTAGCTAACCGTACCGCCTTCTCTGTGAAGCGGGAGATCTTCGACATAGAGCATCGGCGGTTTCCCGCTTCAACTTCCTAGTTTTGACGGTCGAAGTCAACGCCGTCTAGTGATTCACCAGAGCCGACTCAGCTGTAGTTATCGGGGATTCTGCCCCCAAGAGACGACTCGCCTATTCGATCCATATCTTAGTTGGGAATCATCTGGCGGTTCAGAAGGCCAGCGGTAATAGAAAGTCCTCCCCATACGATAACGGCGGCAGCGATTACAATAAATAGCGAAATCCATCCTGTTATCTCATTGCGCAGAATCAGAACAACCAGCGTCATCACCGACGTAATTACAAGTATTTTCGTCATACTTCGGGCAACGTACTCATATCGAATACTGACATCGGAAGAGACTAGATGCATATTGTAGATTGCATAGAGCATCTGTGCCGCAACCGTAGAATAAGCAGCTCCCACAACGCCGATCCGTGGAATTAGTGCTACGTTCAATACGACGTTTAACAAGGAAACTGCACCCTTTGCGTATGCACGGGCCTTTGCTTTCCCGAGAAAGTCTAGAACGTTCGCCATCACTCTGTTTCCTGAGGACAGAATCAGATAGAGTGAAAACACCTGAATTACGGGAATTGCACCCGAATACTTTAAACCGAACACAATGGTGACTAACGGCTCAGAGATGAGAACAAGCCCTGCTGCTGCGGGTATATAAAAAAGTAAGAAGTTCACAACTGACAACTCAAACATCTTTGAGAGCTTCTTATTGTTATTAGCTGCTTTCTCCGCCGCGAATGCCGGTGACAAAGTGAACCCAAGTGCTGCAGCAGGTTTCTGTACGAATATCACAACCTGCTTCGAGATGACGTAGTAGCTGACGGCAACCGGAGTCAGGAAGAACCCAACAAGTACAGTGTCGATTCGCCGATCAAGTCTCCCTGCTGCTTGGGTAATTGTTAATGGGACCGAATATTCAAATATACGTCGTCGCAAACCAGTTTCGATGGGAACATTATCGGTTTTGCTGTACTTGCGGTATACGAGTGCTAAGCCAACTAGACTGCTAACACTAGCACCGAGAACATATCCAATGATTCCACCCTCTGCTTGGAAACCAGCAGCAACCAAAACCACCGCAAACACAAGCTTTCCGATATCAAAAATGACTTTGACCATAGACGCTTGAGATATCTTCTCAAATCCCTGCAGGATTTTTCTAGAGTATCGAAAGAGCGTAAAAAACAGGATATATGGTGCACCGAGCAGGAGTACCATCCCAAGGCCTTTTTCACCGAGCAACATATACAAATTCTTGTTTAGTATTATGACAAAAATTGTGATTGTTGTGGATAATAATAGACAAATTTTGAATGATATTGAAATTATGTGGGGGATTTGACCTTCATCTTTTTGTCGATACTCTGAGATATATTTGGCTGCTGAGCTAGCTATTCCAAGTGAACCAAAGAGTCCTATTAGACCGAAGATACTAATCGAGAGGTATAGAAGTCCATAGTCATCTGCACTGAGTAACCGAGCAAGTGAAATTAACAAGAGGGCACTTGAAATACCATTTACGATCTGTGCAGTCAGTTCTGACTTAAATCTACGAATGGTTCCAGAAGCCAAATATTTAACACCAGATATTAAACCTACTGGGGTTTGACCCGCCCAAGGGTTATTTATTCGCCGGTCCTACACCGGGGTATGGAATCCCTCAATATAGATGTACCGGACCGCATTTTGAGCCGGATAGAAGAGCGGGTAGAAGAAACAGAATTCAGATCAACAGAGGAGTACATCGTATTCGTATTAGGAGAAGTCTGTGAAAACAATTGCGGGCAAGAGCGGTCCCTCAATTCGAATCAAGACGTAGAGGACCGGTTAGAATCACTCGGATATTTGTAACTATGCTTCTCTGGGCACTGTCTAGATAAGCCAGTTTGAGAAGCGAGCAAGTCCTAGAGTTAGTGACTAATACTACTCTCAGACTTGCTCAAACAGAGTTTAGACACGGCGACGCTTGAATGTTGGCAGCGAGAGAGGACCGCAACGCCCGTCAGGGCGTTCGCCGTCCGACTCCATTCAGCAGGACTTTCGCTCAGAGAAACAGAAGCAGTTCTTCGGTTAATTGGTGTAGAACGGTCGTTTCAAGCCATTTCTCAGTAGGTATGTCGACCTTCTGATAGCGTTTCAAACCCGCCGAAGGCGAGGCGGGTCGCGGTCGACGAGACCGCTATCAAAATCAACGGCGAATGGTCTTGGCTGTATGCTGCAATAGACCTCGATTCAAAGTTGATCCTTGACGCCACGTTGTCCAAGCGCCATGGTACGAATCCGGCAGCTGCGTTCCTGTTTGGACTCGCTGAGAAACACGAACTCTCAGACGCTGTGTTTCTAGTCGATTAGTTCGGCTACCGGACTGCCCTTGCTCGGTTGGGATTGAAGAGTCGGGTCGACTACACGACCGAAACCTCCTCGAAAAGTGGTTTCAGACACTGAAGATTCGAGTCGACCGTTTTCACAACTCATGGGTGGGCAGTCCGCTGAGAGTTCGCCGGTGGCTTGCGATGTTCGTGCATTACTACAACGTTCAGCGACCCCATCAGTCGCTCGGTGGAAGAACGCCAGCTCAGGAGTTTAACTAGACAGTGCCCTTCTCTGAGATAGTTCTCTTCAGGGGTATTCAATACCCGCTATCTATGATTGATCCGACGGTTGTGCCAGCGTTTGACAACACTGTGTCGTCCGAATCAAGATTGCGGACTTGTATCTCATAGGTGTTTGATTCATCTAATTCGACAGTTCTAGATATACTGATTGTTGACTGATATACACTGTCGGCAGAATCCCTTTCTCGAATGACGGGAGTGCCAGTCACGGTATCGTAAAATTTGATTTCGATGTCGTCTCCTTCACTACTCTCAAACCCTGCGGTGGCTCCTATCGAATATGTCTTTGTGGTATCCGGACTGAAGCAATTGCCCGTTGAATCCCACTCTCCACGGTCGTTTTTGGCAACGTGGAAAGGTATCGTAGTCCACTCCCCACTGCTAATGGAGAGGTCAGTCGTTAATTCAAGCTGGACGTTTGTCGTCTCCGGTCTTACTTCTGGTTGTAATCCGCGTATTGAATTGTTGGTCCTTGTGACTATACCACCGCGTTCTTCAACATACAGCGGACCGGAGACCGCCCCGTTACAATTTTCAATATGAATCCGGTGCCCAAAGAAGGCACGCGCAGCATGTACTGCAGGCGAGACGAATGTACAGTTTCGGATACTTGTGAAGCCCGCGTAGCCATCAACTGCGGCTACAGTCCCCAATGAATCGTCGCTATGTAAGATACAGTCTTGAATTGAGAGCCCACCGTGATAATTCACAATCTTTGCGTTGATATCCATTCCTTGAATGACACATCGATACGGATGACCACCAATAAATGCGAAGTTGAGTTGTGGTCCTCCGGTTATTTCCACGTTAGATGGATTATCAGGGTCACCAACCATCTCAAAGAAATTCTCTGGACCCCGGTAGTTCATTAAATGTGGTGCGCTTCCAGGCGGGTTGTCGTCGTCACTTTCTGGAACGTTCCCAACCCACAAATAGGAGCCATTTGCCACATAAATACGGGTCTTATGTTGGATGATGTGCGGAAGCCGGTTAAAGACCTCTTGGAAGGAGTAAATTGGGTCCGATTGCGTTCCAGCGGCGTCGTCGCTTCCATCTGGATCAAGATATAGTTCAATCGGCTCTCTTGAAACGAGATCTCGGCTCGGAGTGTTGTTGAACTGGAATTGCGTGATTAGGTTTCGTATTCGCTCTGTACTCACCGACTCAAATTCTCCCTCCTCAAATTTGACGGGGACTCTGTTCCCATCGCCATCGTAACCGACAATTTTGCCGTTCTCGTTCCGAAGTACTATCTCTTTAGTCATTCTGACTCGCTAAGTCTTATGCCAGCATCCTCTTCAATGGCGAGCCTGCCGGTTTCTTCCCAAATTATGCATTGATACAATCTCCGTTGGGGTCTCCTTTTATCATTTTTTTGGATTACAAAATCATTTGAGGAGTTAAATTTGCGCGCCGGAGTGCGTACTAGCTTTGCATTTGATGTAATAGAAGTGGTAGTCTTGGAAGGGATAACAAACGGACTCCTACAACTTTGTGTCTGCGTCGTCTTTGAGTTGGCGATAGTCAATCTGTTTCCAGCCTCATCACATCCAATCAGAACGGCGGCGCCAGTCACAGCACTTAAACCCAATAAATCTCTGCGTGAGGGATTAATAATTGGTTTCATGATGATGAAGAACACACTACTGGTAAAAAGGATTGCTACTTACGAGGTTCAAATTTTAAGCGTTCTTTAGAATTCATTATGTACCGTATAGTACTCAGACTTCGAGTCTGGATAGATAACGACTTGTAGCATGAAAAGAGAGTTTGAAGAGACTATGGCAGTACTGGTGACGGGTGGTGCGGGTTTCATTGGTTCACACCTTGTAAACTACTATTTGAGGAACACTGATAGCAAAATCTTCCTCATCGATAACATCTCTACCGGGCAAAAAGAGAATCTACCCAAATCGTCACAGGTGGATTTAATTGAGGGAGATGTCCGTGATAGTGCGCTCGTTGAGGATATAGTTAGACGTTCAGACGTTGTCTACCATCTTGCTGCTGCAGTAGGAGTTGAGAACATCGTCGAGAACCCGTTAGATTCGCTTCAAACGAACATCGAAGGCACTCAGAACGTTCTTGATACTGCTGCAGGTGATGGGACACCCGTATTCATCGCGTCGTCGTCGGAGGTGTACGGGAAGTCGCCGGAGGTGCCCTTCAGTGAGGATGATGACCGCGTTGTCGGACCCACCACTGTCCCGCGGTGGGGGTATGCGAACGCGAAGGCGTTGGACGAGTTCTACGCGCTCGCGCACCACGAGGAGAACGATCTCCCGGTGGTCGTTGGGCGGTTCTTCAATACGGTGGGGCCGCGGCAGGTCGGTGAGTACGGGATGGTGGTGCCGACGTTCGTCGAGCAGGCGCTCGCTGGCGATCCGATCACGGTGTACGGTGATGGGACGCAGACGCGGTGCTTCACGCACGTTCGGGATGCCGTCGAGGCGGTGCACGAGCTGATGAACACACCCGCGGCGAACGGGCACGTGTTCAATATCGGGTCGTCGCAGCCGGTGAGCATCAACGAGCTCGCGGAGCGCGTGCTCGAAATCACTGGCTCGGATTCCCGGGTCGAGCACATTCCGTTCGAGGAGGCGTTCGACGAGGACTTCGAGGAGCCGACGCGTCGCGAACCCGACGTCTCGAAGCTCCGAGAGACGATTGGGTGGGCGCCGGAGACGAGCCTCGACCGCATCCTCGAGGACGTCGTCGAGGAGCGTCGCGAAAACGTGGAGGCGTCGTCGTGACCGCCGAGTCGCTCCTCGACCGGATTGCGACTCGCGAGGCAACTATTGGCGTCGTTGGCCTGGGGTACGTCGGCTTGCCGTTGAGCCTCTCGTTCGCCGAAGCCGGGTTCGAGGTTCGCGGGTTCGACATCGACGACTATCGGATGGCGGAACTCGAGGCTGGGAGCAGTTACGTCGACGACGTCTCCGACGACCGACTCACTGCGGGGTTGGAGCGCGGGTTCGCGGCGTCGACGGACGAGGTGGTCGTCGACGACTGCGACGTGTACGTCATCGCCGTGCCGACGGGGATGCACGGCGGGGAGCCGGACATGTCCGCGGTGGAGGCGGCGGCGAGGACGGTCGGCAATCGGTCGGGCGACCGCGAGACGCTCGTGGTCGTCAGCTCGACGGTGTATCCCGGGGCGACGAGAGAGGTTGTCCGACCGATCGTCGACGCCGGCCGGAGTGCGTCGACGCACTACGCGATGGTCCCGGAGCGCCTCAATCCAGGTGGCGGATACGAGTTCTCTGAAATTCCGCTCGTGGTCGGTGCGGACAGCGACGTGGCGGGTGCGACCGCCACCGAGCTCTTCGAGGCGGCCGTCTCGAACACGCATCCCGTCGATTCGACGGAGACGGCCGAGCTCGCGAAGACACTCGAAAACACGTACCGGCTCGTGAACATCGGCCTCGTTAACGAACTCGTCAGGCTCGCGGAGGGCCTGGACGCCGACGTGTGGGACGCAATCGACGCGGCTGGCACGAAACCGTTCGGGTTCCAGGGATTCCATCCCGGACCCGGCGTCGGCGGGCACTGCATCCCGATCGACCCACAGTTCCTCTCGTGGCGCGCGGAGGAACTCGGCACCGAGCTGTCGCTGCTCGACGGCGCGCAGCGGGTCAACGACCGGATGCCGACGCTGGTCGCCGACCGCATCGAAACGACGCTCGCGGACCACGACGTCGACGCCGAGGAGGCGTCCGTACTCGTGCTCGGTGCTGCGTACAAGCCGAACGTCGGAGATACCCGGAACTCGCCGGCGCTTGAGGTCGTCGCGGAGCTATCCGACGCACTCGACGTCACGGTCGCCGACCCCCATACGGACTCGACCGAGGTCGCTCGCACGCTCGTCCGGGACCTGTCCCCAGAGACGATCCGTTCGGCCGACATCGTCGTGCTCCTCGTCGACCACGACGCGTTCGACCTCGACGCCGTCGGTCGCGAGGCGTCGCTCGTCTTCGACGCAAAGAACGCCATGGACGACGGCGTCGCTGCGGAAGTCATCACACTGGGAGAACTCGAGACGGACGCGACAGCAGACGTCCCCCGAGAAGAACCGGAGACGGAACAGCTGTGATCTCGCGGCGACGCGACTCCTTCCGGGTCTGCTGATCAGTCGTCCTCGTCGCCGTCGGCTCTCGCGAGCGACAGGACGTCCTCGAAGACCTTCCAGAGCTGTCGAACGACGATTCTGATGTCGTACCAGAATCCCTGGTTGCGGATGTACTGGAGGTCGTACTTGATCTTCTCTCGGGGGTTCTGGCTGTTGGCGTCGTTGATCTGCGCGAGCCCCGTGAGCCCTGGCTTCACGAACCAGCGTTTGCGCCACTGGGCGGTCTCGGCCTCGAAGTCGTCCTCAAGTTCGGTCTGTGCTGGCCGTGGGCCGACGACGCTCATCCCGCCGGTGAGGATCGACCAGAGCTGGGGGATCTCGTCGAGGTGCGTCGCTCGAAGGAAGTTCCCGAGTGGCGTCTCGCGGTCGCCGTCGAACGTCGTCCCGACCTCGCCCTCGGGGTCGGGTTTCAGCGTCCGGAACTTGTAGACGGTGAAGGTCTCCCCCAGGAGGTACGTGCGGTCCTGGCTGAACAGGATGGGGCCGTTCCCTTCCAGCTTGATCGCGAGCGCGATCACCGCGATCACGGGCGATAGTCCGAGGAGTGCGAGGCCGGCGAACGCGACGTCGAACCCGCGTTTGAACACGTAGTCCTGGATGTCCCACGGTTCCACCTGGACGTCGACGAGCGTCCCGAAGTCCCCTTCGGCGGTGAGTACCGAGTCCGCGTGGTCGCGGTGGACCTTCGCGGCGACGCCGTGCTCGTAGCAGGCGTCGAGTGCGCCGAAGAACTCCGCGCGGTCGGTGTGCTCGAACGCGAGGACGACCGTGTCGACGTCGTACTCGACGAGGACGTCCTCGATCCGCGATAGGCCACCGAGACGCTCGAGTTCGACGGTACCACCGTCCGTCGCGGTCGTCGTCGAGACGGACTGGGTTTCGTCTTCGAACGCGATTGTCGGGCAGAGGTAGCCGAGCAACGGCACGTCGACGTCGTTCGCCAGTGCTTCGATCTGGCTGGGGTTGTCGCCGACGACGAGCGCGCGTTTGCCGCCACTCGATGGCCGACGACGGATCCACACGAACCACGCGGGGAGTGCGACCAGGAGGATTGGTGCGACGCCGAGCAGGGTGAGTCGCGGGAGCTTGTACGAGTAGTCGAAGTACCCGATCGCTGCGAGCGCGAAGAGGGCGACGACGACGCGCTTCTGGGAGAGCGCGATCGTGTCGTATATCCGGCGTGGCCGCGGCTTGTACAGCGGGACGAACGCGGCGGCGACGACGACGACCGTCGTCGCAGTCTCGATTACCCCCTCGACGCCAGTCGGCGGATCTGCGGAGAGTCGCTCCAGTACCGGGAGTGAGGCGAGCAAGGACTGTACCAGGGAGCTGTTGACGAGCGTCACCGCGAACGCGGTGAGTACGACGACGCCGACGACGCTCGCGCCCCGGTACCGCCAGCCTCCATTCATCATGAGTCGGGTGGACGCGATTCGGTTTAAACCCTCCGAAGGTGTCGGGAACCCGAAGTCTCGGCCGGTTCGAGGACCCGGACCGACAGCCAGAACCACCGAAGCGACGCATTGATTACGTGAGTCGAACAGGTGTCTGCCATGGATACCGCTCGAGAGGCGAGCGACCTTCTCGACGACCGACCGGACCTCGAACCGGCTCTCGAAGCGGTCCTGGACGCCGATGCGCCGTGGACGTTCGACGACGTCGACGTTGACTCCGGCGAGTTCGGCGAACTGGTCTCGCGCGGTCTCGTCGAGGAGGTAGACGACGGGTATCGAGTCGTCGACCCTGCGAGCATCGAGCGTGCTCTCGACGGCGAGATCGAGGACCGACCCGGACTCGGAGATGCTGGCGTCGAGATCTCGTGGCCGACCGTCGGTCGGCTCGAACTCGCCGGCCTCGCCGGCGCACTGCTGTTCGTCGTCGCACTCAGGCTCGTCTCGTATCCTGCAGTGTTCCAGGGGGATGCTGTCGTCCTCTCCGCGAACGACCCGTACTACTACCGGTACTGGCTGGAGCAGTTGTTGACGAACCCGGAGACGACCCTGGAGACGCTCCCGCTCACCGTCTCGACGGGCGAACCACTCATGCTCGGGGTCCTATGGGCGACGACGCTCGCCTTCGGTGGGACGACCGCCGTCGCCGGCCAGGTCCTGGCGTGGTTCCCGGTCGTGTCCGCGCTCGTGACCGCGGGTATCGTCTACGCTGCCGCCCGCTCGGTCACCGAAGACCGTCGAATCGCGCTCGCCTCCGTCCTCATGCTGGCGGTCTCGCCAGCCCACGCGTTCCGGACGAGTCTCGGGTTCGCGGACCATCACGCGTTCGACTACCCGTGGCTGGCACTCACGCTCCTCGGCGCGATACTCGTCCTCTCCTGGGTGCGGTCGAGCGCGGACTCGAACGCGACGGTCGTCGGTGGCGTGGTTGCGATTACGGTCGGGGTCGCCGCGCAGACGCTCGCCTGGGAGGCTGGGCCGCTCCTCATCGTCGCACTCGGACTCACGATCGCCACGGTGACCGTCACCCGGGTGGCCCGCGGCGAGTCGGTCCTCGCTGCTGCAGGGCCGATGGTCCTCGGGGTCCTGCTCGCGACCGCATGCACGTGGGTGGTGCATACGGAGCTCGGCTGGCACACGACGCTCGTCGTGAGCGCACCACTACTGCTCGGCGTCGCGAGCCTCGGCGTCCTCGCGACTGGCGTGCTCTGGAACCGCACCGACCTGCACGTCGCGGGACTCGTCGTGGTCGACTTCGTCGGTGCGGCCGTCGGCGCGTTCGCCTTCCGCTCGCTGCGGCCCGACCTCTGGGAGCGGATGACGACGCAGGTGACCGAACGACTGCTCGCCACCGAGAACATCGCCGAGTTCCAGAGCCTCTTCGGTGACGCCGCCGGCTGGCTGCTCCTGTTCGGATTCCTGCTCTTGCTCGCACTCCCCTACATGGCCTGGGCGTCCACGCGGCTGCTGGACGACGCCCGGTGGACGCCACTGGTCGTCTACGGCTGGTACTTCCTCGTGCTCGGAGCCATCAGCGTCCGTTTCGCCGGCCAGCTCTCGATCGTCGTCGCCGTCTTCGCCGCCCTCGGCTTCGTCCACCTCGCGGAGTGGATCGACGTCGCGAACCAGCCCGCGCCGTTCTCGAACGAGGTGGTCGATTCCCTCCAACTACCGGACAGACGGCAGGCGTTCGCACTCGTCGGGCTCTTCCTCCTCGTGACCGCACTCAGTATCGTTCAGGTCCCGGTGAAGACGAGTCAGATAACGCAGACGAACGACGGCTACGAGACGGCCGCCTGGATGGCGTCGCACAGCGAATCGGAAGGACTGGAGTATCCGGAGAACTACGTCCTCAGTCAGTGGGGCCACAACCGGATGTACAACTACTTCGTGAACGGCGAAGCGAGGTCCTACGGGTACGCTCGGAGCAACTACGCGGACTTCGTCACGTCGACGAACGGGACCGCGTGGTACGAGCGACTCCGTGACCGCGTGGGCTTCGTCGTCACGACGCGCGACGTTCTCACCAACGAATCCACGCTCGGCACGCGGCTCCACCGCCACAACGGCAGCCGAACGGACTCCAGTCCAGGCGTCGGCCACTATCGCCTCCTGCACGTCGAACAGGACGGGGCGTACAAGGTGTTCACGCTCGTACCAGGCGCCGAGGTCCGTGGACGAGCCGACCCCGGGTCGACGGTGACGGTTCGAACGACCGTCTCGCTGGACTCGCACTCGTTCGAGTACGTCCGAGAGGCGACGGCCGACGCGAACGGAACGTACTCCATCCACGTCCCGTACGCGGGCACGTACAGCGTCGCCGGGCAGTCGGTCACCGTCCCGGCGGAAGCGGTGACGGAAGGTGCGACGATTCGGGCCGGAGAGTCCTCCCAGAACGCCACGCACCACCGGAGCCAACACCCGTCGGCCGCAGGACCGTCGGCATCGAGTCCATCGTCGGCCGACGGCTCTCCGAGCGACCGCTTCCCGGTCGAGGACGTGCTGGAACGGACGATAGTGTAGCCTCGCGGAACCGCTGGCAGTTGAGCGCGCGCCACTCCCTCGGTCGGGTCGATGTCTTCCTTCGGTGGAACTATCGGAAAGCAGGAAGACTTATCCTCGTCAGTCGGCAGGTCATAGCTGTGACCCTCCGCGGCCTCTCCATCCCGCTCTTCGCGGTGTTCGTGGTGGTCGTCGCGGTGGCGTTCGGCCCTGCCGTCCCCGGGGTCGCGTTGTCCTCGCCGCAGTCGTACGAACCAGCGTCCGGTTCGGTCGCGGTGAGCGTCTCCACGATGCCGGAGGGGTTGACGCTCGAACGCAACGGATTCGGGTCGGGGACGTACGAGCTCCAGTCGAGCACGGTCGAGACGAACGTATCGAGCGTCTCCGGGAATCCACTCGTCGTGTACGACGTTCAGATTCCCGGGCTCGAGTACAACAAGGAGACGTATCGGATCCTCTCGCCGGACGTAACGGGAAACCTGACGATACGAGCGACGTCTGACACCATCCAACCGAACCAGGTGACCGAGGAGTCCTACGCTGCGACGGTGACCGTTCTCGTTCGGAGCGACGCCGGCTCGCGCGTGGTGGCGACGCGGAACGTGACAGTCGAGGTCGACGGATGACCCGAACTGGCGACGGACGCATCGAACGCTTCCGACGTCGAGTGCGTCACTCCGCAACTGCGCTCCGCCGCGTCCTGTTCGGAGACGGACTCGGCGTCCTCGTGTTCGCCGTTACCGTCCTGTTCGTTGCGTCCTTCTGGCGGATGGACCTCGCGATCAACGACAATCAGACGCTAGCGAACGGCGTCCGCGCCCTCACGAACGGCCACCTCCGGATACTCGACCCGCACTTCGGCGGCAATAACGGCATCGCACCGGGAACGAAGTACCACGACGGTGCCCGGTACGCACGCGAGTACGGCCTCGTCGTCCCAGCGGCCATCATCTCGGTCCTCCTCCACTCGCTCGCGCATGTCCTGAGTCTCTCCGTGCTGCTCGTCGGTGCTTGGTGTCTCCTCGGCGTCGTCGCAATCGACGAACTGACCGACGGCCGACGGTACGAGGACGAACTGCGCCTCGGCGCGCGACTCGGTATGGGTGTCCTCTTCGTCGGGAACGTCCTCCTCGCAGCCCCAATCGACCCCGTCACCATCCCCGTCGTCTCGCTCCAGCTCTGGACGCTCCTCTGCACGGGCTTCGTTGCCACGCTAGCGTACCGGCTGTTCGAACTCGAGCTACCGCGACGTGTCGCTGCCGCCGTCGGCGTCGGCGTGGTCGTCGCCACACCGGTCGGGTTCTGGGCGACCGTCCCGAAACGGCACGTCGTGGTCGCGCTCGCAGTCCTCGTCGCGGCGTACGCCTTCGCGCGCCAACCGTCGGTCCGTGGAGCCCGAGGCCGCCTCCTACGGACGGTCCCGTACGCCACTGCCGGACTCCTCGCGTGGGTGCATCCAGGCGACGGCGCTATCTTCTTCGTCGCGGTATGCGTCGTCGACGTCGTCTTCGGTACGGCCTACGACCGGGCGCAGGTGACACTCGCGAGTGGAGTCTTCGTCCTGTCGTTGCTCCCGTTCTTCGTCACGAACCTCCTGGTCTCCGGGAATCCCGTTCGACCGCCGCAGTTCCTCCCGCAGTACGATGGGCAACCACTCGGACGTGCGGTCCCCGACGAGACGACTGGGGAGACCGGTGGTGGTGGCTCGGGAACCGGAACGCCCTCGGAGACGTTCGTCCCTGGCGTCCTCGCTCGAATCGTGGTCGAAGCTGCCGTCGCCGCTCTCACCACTGCTGGCGGATTCCTGCGTAGAGCAGTCCGGTACGCTGAGGGCACGTTCTACGTGTTCGTCGACTCACCACAGCGCGTCTTCCAGACGTTCGTGCGGTCTGGGTACGTCGAACGAGCGGCTGTACGTGGCGCGAGCTTCTCGTACAACCTCGCGTACCTGGAATCGATGCCGTTGCTCGGTCCTGCCGTCCTCGGCACGATCCACGCGGTCCGGCACGCGGAACCCTTGCGGCGCGTGGCGAACGGCGGGTCGTTGGTCTTCCGGGATGCGGATGCGTCGACTCGCGTGCTCGCGCTCGCAGGCGTGTACTTCTCGCTCATGGTCCTGTTCTACCAGGAACGCCTCCCCTTGCACTCGACGTTGACCGTTCGGTTCCTCGTCCCGACGATGCCGCTCGCGGTGTACGCCGCACTTCGCCTGCCAGCACTCCGGAACGTCCTGCTTGAGCGCTTCCGGACGGTCGGGATGGCGTACGCGGTGACGGTACTCGTTGGCGGCGAGCTGTTCGCTGGCGTACTCGTCCTCTTGTCGCCGACCGTCGGCGAGGCCGTGCAACTACACGCACTCGTCGCGCTCGCGATGGCCGGAACCCTCAGCGCCTGGTGCATCGTTGTGTCCCTCGACGGTCGGTGGCTGTCGACGCGGAACGCAGGCCGCGTCGGTGCCGTCCTTCTCGGGACGACCGCTGGAACCACCACGGTCTTCCTGCTCCTCGCCGGCTGGATGCACTTCCCGTACGGCGAGTACGCGATCCCGATCTTCGACGCACTCTCGGAGCTCTTGCGGTCGTGAACGCGACGAGTGCGGGACTGAGACGTTCTCGTGGCACTCGACAGCGAGGTGGTCGCTGCACCGGAGCGGTCGAGGGCCGTTCCAAAGTGGGTTTTCTCTTTGGGTCGTAATGTCGACCTAGCTCAGCTGGCTGTCGTTCTCGCGTCCCTCGATGTAGTTTGGTGTTCCAAAGGAGCCCTGTCGCGTCTTCGCGTCTTGGTCTCCTGGGTGTGTCGAAGCCAACGCTTAGGGGTTCCCCGGACTTGCGTTTTCTCAATGAGTCGTTCCGTCGGTGGTGGCTTCGGTGTCAGATAAGGCTTCGAGTCACGATTGTGGGTTCCTCGAGGACGTCCTCCCAGCGGACCGTATCGCGGTCGACCGGTCTAACCGCGAGGAGTTCGCGTTGGATGCGAGTGTGCACGAGCCGGTGATGCCGGATGCGGTGGTGTGGCCGCAGTCGACGGAGGAGGTCTCCGACGTCCTAGCGGCGGCGCATGAGCGTGGGGTGCCGGTGACGCCGTGGTCGGGTGGGAGTGGCCTCGAAGGCGGTGGCATCCCGGTCGAGCACGGAATCGTGTTGAACGTCAAGGACATGACTGGCGTCGACGTCGAACCTGAAAACTTGCAGGCGACGGTGGGGCCGGGCGTCGTGTACGACGACCTCAACGAGGAACTCGCGAAGCACGGGCTTCGGTTCCCGCCTGGTATCTCAAGTGGGGATATCGCGACGATCGGGGGGATGATCGCGACGAACGCCAGTGGGTTCAACGCGGTGAAGTACGGCGAGACCCGCGATCACGTCCGACGGCTCGAGGTCGTCCTTCCGGACGGCGAGGTCGTCGAGTGTGGGCGTGGCGTCGTCAAGACGTCGTCGGGGTACAGTCTGAAGGACCTGTTCGTGGGGAGCGAAGGGACGTTCGGGGTCGTCACGGAGGCGACGATTGCGGTAAGCGGTATCCCGGAACACAAGCGGGCGGCACTCGTGACGTTCCCGTCGCGAACCGAGGCGTGCGCTGCAGTCGCGGACGTCATCGGCGCGGGCCTGGTACCTGCAGCGATCGAGTTCGTGGATACCCTCACGACCGAACTCATCAACGAGTACCGCGACGCCGACGCACTCACCGAAGCCCCCACCCTTATCCTGGAGTTCCACGCGAACAACTCGGGTATCGAGGAGGACGTCGAGTTCGCGCGAGGGATCTGCGAGGACCACGACGCGTCTTCATGGGAGGCCGTTGGCGAGCGCGAGATGGACGACGTCTGGAGTGCGCGCCGGGATGCGCTCCCGGCGTATCGCGCGCACGGCGAGGACCTCGAGCCGGCGTTCCTCGGCGACGTCGTCGTGCCGATCGCCAACTATCCCGAACTCGTGGAGATGGTGGCGGATGCGAGCGAGGAGTTGGACGTCCTGACGCCGACCGTTGGACATGCGGGTGACGGGAACCTGCATTACGCCCCACTCGTTCCCGAGGGCGACGAGGACGCACGTGAGCGCGCGTCGAAGGTCCACGAGCGCGTGGTGGAGGCGGCGATCGATATGGGTGGGACGGCAACGGGCGAGCACGGTGTGGGGCTCGGGAAACGCAAGTTCATGCGTCGCGAGCACGGCGGCGCGCTCGAGTTGATGCGCACCCTGAAGGATGCGGTGGACCCCGCGGGAACGATGAATCCGGGGAAGGTCGTCCCGGACGTGGACGACTCGTCCAAGTGAGGCCTTCGCTGTCCGGCAATTTGTGTCAACGGTAACGGTTGAGGTTATTTTCGACGGCCAGGATTCTGTGCGAGGGGATACCATTAAGCGGGGTAGTTACAATTCGTGAGGTATGGCAACTGATGACGGACAGCCACGTGTTTGCAGACGGAACGTACTCCAGAGCGCCGGGGCGGCGGGCGCGGTTGGGCTCGCGGGACTCTCGGGGTGCCTGTCGTCGCTGAGTGGCGGCGGGTCGGACGTCAGCGACCTGTCGGTCGGGTACACGACGTCGCTGTCGGGGCCGTTCGCGGTGTTCGGACAGGCCGGCCTCGACGGCGCGGAGCTCGCAGCGGCGGACCTCGAGGAGGAACTGGACGTCAGTATCGACATCTCGACGGGGGACACCGAGGTCAATCCGTCGACGGGCCTGCAGCGCATCAAGCGCCTCGTCACCGAGGAGGAGATCGACTTCGCGATGGGTGGGGTGTCGTCGTCGGTCGCATTGAAGATGGGGACGTGGGCGTCGGACAACAGCGTGACGTACATGGCGACGGGCGCGCACTCGGACGCGGTCTCCGGCGGGTCGTGCGCGACGCACATGTACCAGCCGACGGCGGCGAACTCGATGCTCGCGAACACCATCGGTGAACAGATGGTCGGTGCGGGCGATTCCTGGTACCTCATCTACTCGGACTACACGTGGGGGCAGACCGCGCAGCAAGCGGTGACGAGCGCGCTCGAGGACGGCGGGAAGGAGGTCGTCGGGACGGCGGCGGCGCCGTTCCCGAACGACGACTACACGCCGTACCTGAACGAGGCCGCGGACTCCGACGCCGACGGCATCGGGATGCTCATCGCGGGCCTGGACCTGCGGAAGGCCGCGAACCAGGCGATGGCGAAGGGCATCCAGGACGACTACACGCTCGCGATGCACCAGCTCGAAGACGTCGTGTACTGGGGGCTCGACAAGGAGAACGCGGGCATCCTCGACACCGCAGGACAGGTATGGGGGCCGGCGGTCGACAACGAGGCGAGCAACCAGTTCGCCGAGCGCATCGCGGAGAACGCGGACACGGACCCGTACGTCAGGCACCTCCTCGGATACATGTCGATGGATCAGGCGGTGCGCGCGGCGGTGCGTGCGGACTCCACCGCTGCTGAGGACATGCGTGGCGAACTCGTCGGGCACGAGGTGTCCTCGAAGATCAAGGACATCAAGGGCGGCGGCGACATGTACTGGCGCGAGAACAACCAGCTCGTCCAGCCGACGTTCAGCGTCGAAGCGCGCCCGCAAGAGGAGATGGAGGACGATCCCTACAAGCGGTGGTTCCAGACGACGGAGACCTTCGCCGGCGACGACGTCGTCCGTCCGCTCTCGGAGACCGGGTGCGACCTCGAATAATCGAGTGATGAGCACGTCCTCGATCACCAATCGATCTCGCGAGCTACTCGCAGACGTCTCGCCGGCGTGGTTCGCGCTCGCGCTCGCGCTCGTCGTGGCGACGGTCGCGGGCTTCGCGCACCAGCCGGGGCTGTTCGTCACGCAGGCCGTCGGCGGCCTCGTCTACGGTGCCATCCTCGTCCTCATCACGCTCGGGTTGTCGCTCATCCTCGGCCTGATGGGCGTGGTGAACTTCGCGCACGGCGCGTTGTTCATGCTCGGCGCGTACCTCTCGTACTCGGTCGTCGTCGCCTGGGGGCTGCCGTTCTGGACGGCGCTCCTCGTCGCACCCATCCTCGTCGGCGTCGTCGGCGTCCTCATCGAGGTCACCGTCCTCCGGCGACTCTACGGCTCCGAACCCATCGTCGGCCTCTTGGCGACGTTCGGATTGACGATGATGCTCGACGAAGCCATCCGCTACCACTGGGGGACGACCCCGCTCGGGTACGCGAAACCCGAGGTACTCCGGCAGAGCGTCGACCTCGGCATCACCCAGGTCGCCTCCTTCCGGTTGTTCATGGTCGCGGTTGCGACCCTAGTCGTCGCTGCCGTGTACGTCCTCATCTCGCGCACTGACTTCGGGCTGACCGTCCGCGCGGGCGTCCAGGACGGCGAGATGACGGAGTTCGTCGGCGTGAACCTCCCCGTGCGGTTCACGGCGATGTTC
This sequence comes from Halorubellus salinus, assembly GCF_020567525.1. GTDB lineage: Archaea > Halobacteriota > Halobacteria > Halobacteriales > Natrialbaceae > Halorubellus > Halorubellus salinus. The sequence continues at coordinate 60,394 of NZ_JAJCVI010000006.1, read as the reverse complement.
TTCCTCGGGTCCGCCATCGCGGCGCTCGCGGGCGTCCTGCAGGCCGCCGAGTACGGCGTGAACTCCCAGATGGGCCAGACGTTCCTCATCCTCGCGTTCGTCGTCGTGGTCGTCGGCGGCGTCGGCAGCCTCTTCGGGAGCGTCGTCGCGGGCATCCTCATCGGCGAGGCGAACTACCTCGCCCCCGTCATCCTCGCAGGGCTCGCCGAGTACACCGGTATCGCCGCGTTGAACATCTCCGGCATCCGCGGGCTCGTCCCGTACCTCGTGATGCTGTTCATCCTGCTCGTGCGTCCGCGCGGGCTCTTCGGCGAGGAGGGACTGCTCGAATGACGGACGCGAACCCTACCTCGACCGACCGGGACGCCCAGACGGACACCGAACGCGGCGCGCACTCGGAGACGACGTCCTCCGGCGTGTTCTCGCGCCTCCCCGACTGGGTGGGGCGCTACCGGATTCCCATCGGGCTCGTGCTGTTCGTGCTCTTGCTGCGGCCCGTGGTCGCGCTCCCGTTCCTCCTCGGGTTCGAGAGCGTCGCCACCACCATCCTCATCATCGTCCTCTTCGTCGCCGCGTTCAACCTCCTGTTCGGCTATACTGGATTGCTGTCGTTCGGACACGCGATGTTCTTCGGGTTCGGGATGTACGGCGCTGCCATCGCCATGAGCGGCCACGGCCCCGCGCCCGAACTCGGCTTCCTCGTCGGTGCCGTCGTCGGCGTCGCACTCGCCGCGTTCGTCGGGTACACGCTCGGGCGACTCACCGTCGGGAAAGGCGAGATCTACTTCGCGTTCCTCACGCTCGCCGCCGCCGAAGCCGTCTACTTCATCGCGAACCGCGACCCGTTCGGCATCACCGGCGGGTCGAACGGCATCTCCGGCGGCGCCCAACCCGGATGGATCGAATCCTTCCGCGGGGAACTCACCGTCACGCTCATCCCGTGGCCTGACGCACTCGTCGACGTCTTCGGGTGGCTGGACGACTGGTACCTCCTCGTCGGCCTCGTCTTCCTGCTTGCGATGGGCGCGCTCTGGCAGGTCGTGCGCTCGCCGTTCGGGCGCTCGCTCATCGCGATCCGCGAGAACGAGAACCTCGCTCGCGCGATGGGCATCGACACCGCCCGGTACAAGGTCTGGGCGTTCACCATCAGCGGCGCGTTCTCCGCACTCGCGGGCGCGCTCATGGCGATCAACAACCACGGCGCCAGCCAGGAGTGGCTGAGCGTCTTCACGAGCGGCGATACCGTCCTCATGGCCGTCCTCGGTGGCGTCCACTACTTCTTCGGGGCCGTCGCCGGCGTGTTCGTCTGGGAGTTCACCGCGGACTACCTCACGGACTTCGCCGTCCTCGACCTCGGCTTCATAGCGGTCGACATCTCGCGGGAACTCTCGCACTGGCAGTTCCTCCTCGGGGCCGTGTTCGTCGTCATCGTCCTCGTCTCGCCGAACGACGGCATCTGGGGGTACGTCCGCGCGTACGCCGCCCGCGGCTGGGCGCGCATCGAGGAGGTGCTCCGATGACCGACCACGACGCAACCGCTCGCACGGGCGACGCGGACGCGACCGCGGAGACGGCACCGGAACCCACCCGTGGCGAGCCCCACGCTCGCGACGACCGCGAGGACGACCAGCCCGACCCGGTCGTCGAGCCGCAGGCGGCTGCGCTCGCGACGACGGACATCCGCCGGACGTTCGGCGAGGTCGTCGCCGTCGACGACATCTCGATCGCGGTCGAACCCGGCGAGCTCCGCGCCGTCATCGGCCCGAACGGCGCTGGGAAGACCACGCTCTTCAACACCATCATGGGATCGCTCCCCGCAACTGCCGGGAGCGTCCACCTCGACGGCGAGGACGTCACCGACCGCGACGAACACGAGCGCCCTCACATGGGGCTCGCGCGGTCGTTCCAGTCGAACGAACTCATGGCCGACCAGTCGGTCCTCGAGAACGTCCGCGTGTTCGTCCAGACTGCGGACCGTGGCGCGTTCAGCTTCGACCTCTTCCGCGACCACCGCGACGTCGGGCGCGAGCGCGCGCTCGACCTCCTCGACACCGTCGGGCTCGACGCCGACCCCGAGGCGCTCGCGAAGAACCTCAGTCACGGCGACCAGCGCCGACTCGGCATCGCGATGGCGCTCGCAACCGACCCCGAGGTCCTCCTCCTGGACGAGCCCACGTCCGGGATGAGTCCCGGGGCGACCCGCGCGACCGCCGACCTCGTCCAGCAGGTCCAGTCCGAGCTCGACCTCACCGTGGTCCTCATCGAGCACGACATGGACGTCGTGCTCTCCATCAGCGACCGCATCACCGTCCTCGACCGCGGGAGCGTCATCGCGACGGGCCCACCGGAATCGATCCGCGAGAACGACGCCGTCCAGTCCGCCTACCTCGGCGGTATGAGGGAAGAACTGTGAGCACCGACGACACCACCGACGCACCCGCGGACGAATCGACCACGAGTACCGACGCCGACGGGCGCGCCGAGCGGAGCCAGGTCGAATCCGAGGCCCAGGAGACGCCGCCGTCGACGGTCCTGCAGGTCGACGGCCTCGACGCCGGCTACGAGACCGGGCAGGTCCTCTTCGACGTCGACGTCGACGTCCGCGAGGGCGAACTCGTGAGTCTCCTCGGCCGCAACGGCGCCGGGAAGTCCACGACCCTGCGCGCGCTCATGGGCGCGGACGAACCCACCGTCCTCGACGGCGACGTCCGCTACCGGGGCACGTCGATCCGCGATTGGCAGCCCTACAAGCGCGCGAACGCCGGCATCGCACTCGTCCCCGAGAAACGCCGGTGCTTCCCGCGGCTCTCCGTCGTGGAGAACGTCCGGCTCGCCATCAACCACGCGACGGACCCGATGGCGCTCGACGACGTCCTCGCGCTCTTCCCGGAACTCGACGACATGCGACAGAAGCACGCGCGCAACATGAGCGGCGGCGAACAGCAGATGCTCGCCATCGCGCGCGCCCTCGCCGCGAACCCCGACCTGATGCTGCTCGACGAGCCGTTCGAGGGGCTCGCGCCGTACATCGTCCGACGCATCGAGGACATCATCGCGGACATCAACGCAGAACAGGGCATCACGGTGTTCTTCGTCGAACAGAACGTCGCCGCCGCGCTCGCCATCGCCGACCGCCACTACGTCCTCGACGAGGGCCGCATCGTCGACACCGTCACGAGCGACCGTCTCCGCGAGGACGACGAGTTCAGACAGACCTACCTCGGCGTCTGAGCGCGACGGGTTCGCGCTCGCTTACTCGTCGTCGGGTTCGCGCTCGCCCGCTTCGTTCTCTCCCTCGCTGTCGTCGGCTTCGTCCTCGGAAGGGTCGTCCTCGGCTCGCCTGCGTTCGGGGCCTTCGGAGTCGGTCTTGGTGAAGTCGTACTCGCCCTCGGTGGCCGCTTTCGCGCCTTTCGCGGCTTCCTTCGCGGCGTCGGTCTTGTCCTTGATGTCCTTCGAGCGCTCCTTGACCTCCGAGGACTGCTCGCGGACGCGGTCGGTCGTCTCGTCGACCTCGTCGGCGACGGACTTGACCTCCTCGGGGTCGACCGGCGGGTCGACGTCGGCCGCCGATGCCGCCTCGTCGATGCTCTCGGCGGCCGTCCCGACCTTCGAACCGACCTGCTCGACCTCCTCGGCGGCCGATTCGACGGTCTCCGCGGTCTCCTCGAGTTCGTCGGCGGTCTGCTCGACGTCCGCGGCCGTGGTCTCGAGTTCGTCGGCGGCCTGCTGTACCTGCGCGCGCCCCCGGTCGAAGCTCCGGCCGAGCGCGACGACCTGGAGGACGCCCGTGAGGACGAACAGCGCCACGGCGAGCATCCCGGCGTCCCAGAGCGCGTCCGCGAGGCCCGCGTCGAGCGCGACGACCTCGAGCTGGACGATGGCGTTCGCTGCGAGGAGGACGACGGTCGCGACCACGACGACTCGCTGGACGCGGAGATAGGTCTGGTTGCCGACCAGTCGCTCGACCGCGTTCCCGAACCGACGAAGGAGGCTCTCGCTCATAGCTGCGACAACAGCCGGCACACGTAAAGAAGCGAGCATGTGGTCGCCGCACCCGAAGATACAACGTCCTCACTGCAGTAGCCCCTAGAGATTCCGCCGCATGTGTACGCCAGTGGGACCGAGCGACGACGGCGAACGACTCGCATGACCGACCCAGCTATCGACCACGTGGACGCGTTCCGAGCGTCGCTCGAGGCGGCCGGCGTGACCCACGAGACCGTCGCGCTGGGTGAGGCGACCGCCGCTATCGAGCGCGCCGTCGAGGAACCGACCGTTGGCGTGCCCGTGCACGTCGACGCGTCGCTGCCCGCGAGCGTCGACACCGAGTTCTCGCCGTCGGACCTGCACGCCGCGACGACGGGCGTGACGCCCGCCCGCCTCGGGGTCGCCGCACTCGGGTCGCTCCTCGTGCCCTCGGGCGAGCACGGCGACGAACTCGTCGCGCTCTACCCGGAACGACACGTCGCCGTCCTCGCGGCGAGCGACGTCGTCCCGGACCTCGACGCCGCCACGGACTGGCTCCAATCCGAGGTCGACGCCGGCCGCGACTCGTACGTGTTCGCGACCGGCGTGAGCGCGACCGCGGACATGGGCGCGCTCGTCGAGGGCGTCCACGGTCCCACGAACGTCCACGTCGTCCTCGTCGACGACCGCGAGGCAACCAGCGGCGACGACACCACCAACGCATGAGTTCCGAGTCCAGACGCGAGACGGCCGCGAAGATCCGCGCGCTCCTCGACACGGAGGGGCCGAACATCGAGGCGCAGGCCCGCGACCTGAACGCGGGTCGCGTCGAGGCGACCGAGGCGTTCGCCGAGTACGAGGCACTCCGGAGCGACGCCCGGCGCATCAAGGAGGACGCCATCGAGCGCATCCCCGAGCTCGTCGACACCGTCCGGGAAGCGGTCGAGGCACGCGGCGGGCACGTCTACCTCGCCGAGGACGCTGCGGACGCGAACCGCTACGTCCAGTCCGTGTGCGAGGACGTGGACGCGGAGACGCTCGTGAAGTCGAAGTCGATGACCACCGAGGAACTCGAGGTCAACGACGCGCTCGTCGAGGCGGGCGTGGACCCCTACGAGACGGACCTCGGCGAGTTCGTCGTGCAGCTCGCCGACGAGTCCCCGAGTCACCTCGTCGGCCCAGCGATGCATCGCTCGCGCGAGGACATCGCAGCGCTCCTGAACGACCACTTCGACCCCGACGAGCCCTTCGAGTCGGCCGACGAGATGACGGCGTTCGTCCGGGACTACCTCGGGGACCGCATCCGGGAGGCCGACGTCGGGATGACGGGCGCGAACTTCGTCGCCGCCGACTCGGGGACGATGGCGCTCGTCACGAACGAGGGGAACGCGCGCAAGTGCGCCGCGACGCCGCCCGTGCACGTCGCCGTCGCCGGCGTCGAGAAACTGATCCCCAGCGTCAGCGATCTCGAGCCGTTCGTAGCGCTCCTCTCGAAGGCCGCGACCGGTCAGGCGATCAGTCAGTACGTCTCCGTGCTCTCCCCGCCCGTCGACACCCCCATCCCGGACTTCGACGGCGACGAGTTCAGGCCCGCGGACGACCGCGCGTTCCACCTCGTGCTCGTCGACAACGGCCGGATGGCGATGCGCGAGGACGACGACCTCCGCGAGACCCTCTACTGCGTGCGGTGCGGTGCGTGCTCGAACTCGTGCGCGAACTTCCAGCAGGTCGGCGGGCACGCCTTCGGCGGCGAGACGTACACGGGCGGCATCGCCACCGGCTGGGAGGCCGGCGTTCACGGCCAGGACGCCGCCGGCGAGTTCAACGACCTCTGCACGGGCTGCACGCGGTGCGTGAACGCGTGCCCGGTGAAGATCGACATCCCGTGGATCAACACGGTCGTCCGCGACCGAATCAACCGCGGCGACGACCCCGGGCGGTTCGACGCGCTCGTCGACGGACTCGTCCCGGACGAGGAACCCGCGGGACTGGACCTCCAGAAGCGCTTCTTCGGGAACGTCCACACCGTCGCTCGCGTCGGCAGCGCGCTCGCCCCCGTCTCGAACTGGCTCGCCGCGAGCGCGCCCGCGAGAGCCGCGATGGAGCGCGTGCTCGGCGTCGACCGACGCCGCGACCTCCCGCAGTTCGCCCGCGAGTCGTTCGTCGACTGGTTCGACGACCGCGGCGGCGCACGCGTCCCCGAACCCGGAGCCGCGCGGTCGGCGGTCGTCTACCCGGACACGTACACGAACTACGTCTCCCCGGAGCGCGGGAAGGCGGCCGTCCGCGCGCTCGAAGCGCTCGACGTCCACGTCCGCGTCCCGGCCGTCCCGGGCTCTGGGCGCGCCCCGCTCTCGCAAGGGATGATCGCGACCGCGCGCTCGAACGCCGAACACGTCCACGACGCGCTCGCCCCGCACCTCGACGCCGGCCGGGACGTCGTCGTCGTCGAACCCTCCGACCTCGCGATGTTCGCGAGCGACTACGAACGCCTCCTCCCCGCGGACGCTCACGAGCGCCTTGCGGACTCGAGCTACGAGATCTGCGAGTACGTCTACGGCCGCCTCTCGAACGACGCCGACCCCGGCTCGCTCGCCGCGCTCGACGGCGACGTCGCGTACCACAGTCACTGCCAGCAACGCACCCTCGACCTCGAAGCGCACACCGTCGCCGTCCTCGAAACCTGCGGCGCCACCGTCCGCACGTCCGACGTCGAATGCTGCGGGATGGCCGGGAGCTTCGGGTACAAGGAACAGTACTACGACCTCAGCGTCGACGTCGGCGCCCCGCTCGCCGACGACTTCGCGACCGCCGACCGGGTCGTCGCCAGCGGCACCTCCTGCGCCGACCAGCTCGAATCGCTCCTCGACGCGCGCGCACCGCACCCTATCGAACTCATCGCACCCTGACGCGAACTCCCCGGACGCCGCCCCGGTTCGTCACTCGAGGTACCCGAGGTCCTGAAGTTGTTCGGCGATCTCCTCGAATTCGGCTTCGGTGAGGCCGTCGGATTTCTCGTGTTGGATGACGATGCTGCGGAGGAGGAAGCGGACGAGGTCGCTGGTGCTGGAGAAACTGGTGCCTTCGATGGTGGTCTCGACGCGGTCGGCGAGGTCTTTCGGGATGGAGACGGTGGTGTAGTCGGTCATGGTGGTGGTGTGGGGGTGGAGCGTGAAGGGGTTTGCGTCCGATGGCGGTCGGCGGTCGGAACAGTTTCTTTGCGGTTCGGTGGGTAGGGGGTGGTATGGGGATGCGGCCGCCTGCTGACGACGATGATGATGAACCGGCGACTGTGGCGTTCGGTATCGCTGCCGTCGACGATCGCCTGGAGTCGTTCGACGTGTCGTATCCGGTGTCGAGGTCCGCGCTCCGGGAGTCGGTCGGGCACGTCGAGGTGCCGTACGATACGCGCGGGCATTCGGTCGAGCTGGGCGAGGTGCTCGCGGAACTCGAGCACGAGCAGTTCGCGGACGAGCAGGAGTTGTTGAACGCGCTGCATCCTGCGTTCGAGCGGCGCCGCCAGCAGGGGGCGTCGGTCCTGGAGCGCGTGCGGCGCGTGCTTCCGTTCTGAAACGACGTGCCGCGCGTGCTCTCGTTCCGAAGCGTCAGCGGTCTTTCTCTGACGGTCGTCTAGTTGTCGACCGCGTCCGCCGTGGCGTTCGGGTCGTGGTCGCTACTCCGTGCGTCGTCGTCTGCGCTCTCGGTGGCGTCGACGTCGCGGGCGTGCGGGCCGTGGTCGTCGAACGTCGTCTGGACGGGCGTCTTCGCGTCGCCGTCGGTCGTCCCGATCTCTTCGCGAGCGATGCGTTCGAGGCGCTGGCGTTGTTCCTCGTGGAGGGAGACGAGGAGGTCGGCGAGGACGCCGAAGATGAGGAACTGGGCGCCGAGGATGAAGATGAACCCGCCGGCGGGGGCGAGCACCTCGTGCGGGACCCTGTTGACGAACCAATCGTAGAGGACGAAGACGCCGATCAAGGTACCGGCGAGCGTGAGGACGCCGCCGACGCTCCCGAAGTAGAAGAGGGGGTTGTGGGTCTTCGCGCGCAGGTAGAGCGTGAGGAGGATGACGCCGCCGTCCCTGAACGGCCGGAGGTTCGATTCGCTCGCGTCGGGCCGCGAGACGTACGTGATGTCGACGACCTGGATGCGGTGGTCGTTCCGGCGGGCTTCGACGGCCATCTCGGTCTCGATGCCGAAGCCGTCGGCGCTGAGGTTCATCTCGAAGAACGAGGCGCGGGTGAACGCGCGGTACCCCGAGAGGATGTCGCCGAGGTGCTGGCCGTGGATGGCGTTGAACCCGTGATTGATCATGCTGTTCCCGAACTGGTTGAGTCGCGGCATGGCGCCGCGTTCCATGTTCGCGAACCGGTCGCCGACGACGTGGTCGGCGCGTCCTTCGAGGATCGGTTCGAGCATCCGGTGGGCGTCCTCGGGGAGGTACGTGCCGTCGCCGTCGAGCATGAGGACGATGGGTTTGGTGGTGTAGGCGACGCCGTCGCGGACGGCCTGGCCTTTCCCGGAGCCGCGACCGCCTTCGGTCTGCGTGATGACGGTGGCGCCGGCGTCGCTGGCGAGTTCGCGCGTGCCGTCCGTGGAGTGCCCGTCGACGACGAGGACGTCGTCGAAGCCTTCGCCCTGCATTCCGGTGACGACCTCCTCGATGGTCTCGGCTTCGTTGTACGTCGGCACCAGCACGCAGACGTCGTCGTACTCGCCCATTCTCTCTCGGGGATGCTCGCCACAGCGGGAAAAACCCTCGCGTTCGCTCGGGGGTCGATAGGCAGCTCCCCGACGATCGGCGGTCGATAGGTAGCTCTCCGACCGTTGGTGGTCGATAGTTAGCTGTCCAAGGGGTCTGTGGGCGAGATGCCGTCATCGTTTTGCGTGCTGGCGGGGAACGCGGGGATATGAACTGGTTGGTCGTGATTGCGGGGGTGGTCGTCGCGGTGACGTTCGCGCCGTATCTCGCGTTCGGCGTGCTCTACGCGCTCAAGCGACCGTCGGGCTCGCCGGCGGCGAAGGAGTCGGCGGAACCGAACGTGAGTATCGTGCTGCCGACGTACAACGAGTCCGGGATCGTCGAGAAGAAACTCGACGACGTCATGGCGCTCGACTATCCGATGGAGAAGGTCGAGCTCGTGGTGGTCGATTCGTCGGACGACGAGACGCGCGACATCATCCGCGAGTACTTCGCGGACCGCGAGCATCCCGACCTGAACCTCATCGAGGAGGACGAACGCCGGGGGCTCGCGCCCGCACTCAACGACGCGTACGCGGCTGCCAGGCACGAGATGGTCGTGAAGACGGACTGCGATTCGCTGCTCCCCGAGGACGTGCTCCGGGAGGCGGCGGCGAACCTCGCGGACCCCGAGGTCGCAGCCGTGACGGGCACGAACGTCGAGGTGCTCGGTGGGAGTGACGTGGAGTCGGGGTATCGGGGCGTCCAGTCGTACATCCAGACGCTGGAGAGCCACCTCGATTCGACGTTCATCTTCCACGGGCCGTTCTCGGCGTTCGAGAACGACGCCATCACGCCCATCGACCCGAACTCGCTCGCCGACGACACCGAACTCGCGTTGCGTATCCGCAGATTGGGCGACGATCATCGCGTGGTGTTCGACCCGGCGGTCCAGTACATGGAGGCGAGTCATTCGGCGTTCCGGAAGCGCCGCACCCAGAAGGATCGCCGCGGCATGGGCCTCATCCGGTTGCTCGCCCAGCACCGCGACGCCCTCGGGCGGTACGGGAACTACGGGCGGGTCGTGCTCCCGTTCAACTGGTGGTTCATGGTGGTGTCGCCGTGGCTCGTGATGCTCGACGTCGTCCTCGTCGCGGCCGCGGCAGCGGTCGCGATACAGCCGCTCGCGGGCGTCGGGGTGCTCGCTGCACTCGGCGCGTTCGTCGCGCTCGGGTCCAGAGAGCTGCTCGGGCCGCTCGCGCCGCTGTACTCGTTGTTCGACACGCAGGTGTCGCTGTTCCGTGCGAGCATCGAGCTCCTCCGCGGGAAGGGCGACGGGACGTGGGAGGTCGACGAGGAACTCCGCGAAGCGTTCGACAACTGACGGAGCTACCGCGACTCACGTACCCCCATACCCCCACTCTCGGACTACCCAATACGCGAGAAATCGGGCGTTAGGGGCTGCCTACGGTGCCGTATTGGGCTCTTCTGGCCGTGACACTTATCCGGGGTCGTTCCAAGACGTGGACATGGAGTGTTCGACTGGGGACATGGAGTGTTCGACTGGGAAGATGGCGTCTTCGACCGGGGAGATGGAGCGTTCGACTGGGGAGATCACGGAGGCTGTCGTTGTCGCTGTCGCAGACGCGACCGAGCGCGACGCGCTGTCGCTCCCGCCGCTCGCCTCCTCCATCGACCCGGACGTCCTGGGCGGGGTCGTCGACGGTCCGGGGAACGGCTCGGTGACGTTCACGTACGTCGGCCACGAGGTCACGGTCACGCACGACGGGGACGTGACCGTGTCGACCGTACTCCCGATGCGACGGGCGAGACCACGCCCGCGAGCGGGCCAGCGGGCGACTGAGGGGCGATTGAGGAGCGACCGAGGCGATTGAGGAGCGACCGAGGCGACCAAGGGATTGCTGTCCGCGTCGGCTCGTGGCCGCTGGGGCGGTCGTCGTGCAGCGAAGGTTCTTGGGGGTGTCGGGCGAACGCGGACGTATGCTCTCGGGGCTGTCGTGGTTGGCACTGGAGGTGAAGGACGTGGCTGCGGCGCGCGCGTTCTACGGCGAGACGCTCGCGATGGACGCGGTCGCGGACGGGTCACTGCCGGCAGCGCTCGCGCGCGCCGACGACCAGGTGGCGTTCGCAGCTGGCGACACCGCGCTCGTGTTGCGTCGCCCGGACGCGGTCCCGCGTGGCGGCCTCCACACGCACTACGCGATGAGCATCCCGAGTGACGAGTACGACGAGTGGTGGCGTGCACTGGAGGACGCCGGGTTCGCGCTCGACGAGCACGTGTTCGGCGACGCGAGGTCGCTGTACTGCTACGACGACGACGGGAACTGCGTGGAACTCGGGCAGACGGACGTCGACGGGCCCGGTATCGACGGCGTGTTCGAGGTCGTCCTGGAGGTCGCGGACCTCGACGCGGCGGAGGCGTTCTACGCGGCCCTCGGGTTCGAGACGGTCGACCGCGGCGCCGACCGGGAACGGGTCCGGATGCACGGCCCGATGGCGCTCGAGCTCTGGGAGCCCCATCTCGGGCTCGCCGACGCCCGCGGCGGCGTGCACGTCGACCTCGGGTTCGAGACCGAGGCCCCCGAGCGCGCGGCGAACGCCGTCGAGGACCGAATCACGGACCGTGAGTCCCTCGATGCTGGTGCTGGTGGCGGCGAGCGCGCGGTCCGCGTCCGCGATCCAGACGGGCACGTCCTGACGTTCCACGAGCCGTAGCCGACTGGCGGGTTCGGCTTCGAGACGTTCGACGAGGGCGAGGCCGCCTCACTCGCCGTCGGTCGGGGCGACCCAGGCGAGCGCGATGCCGGCGACGGCGACGAGGAGTGCGGCGAGGAACGCGTCGGAGTACCCGCGGGCGGCGATGATCTCGGCGGCGACGATGGGTGCGAGGAACGCGCCGAAGAGCCCGACGCTCGTCATCACGGCGATGGCGGTGCCGGTGACCTCCTCGGGGACGTGCTCGGTGACGTACGTGTACAGCAGGCCGAGCGCGAGCTGGATGGCGAACCCGGAGACGACGGTGAGTGCAACGACGGCTGGGACGCTCGCGAACGCGACGAATCCGGCGAACGCGGGCGCGGTGAGGAGAAAGGAGAGGACGACGACGGGGCGGCGCCGGCCGTCGAACAGGCGGTCCGACAGCACGCCGCCCGAGGTCCGCGAGAGGACGCCCATCGCGGGGAAGACCGCGGTGAGGGCGCCGGCGAGCGCGAGCGACACCTCGAGCTCGCTCTCGAGGTAGCTGGGGAGCCACGAGTTCACGAACAGGTACAGCGAGAACCCGAGGAACGACAGCGTCGAGAGCGTCCAGACGGCGCGACTCCGGAACACGCCCGCGAGCTGGCGGCGGTCGGGGGCGGGCGTCTCGATGGCGTCGTCGAACGACTCGCCGGCGGTCGCGCCGAGGAAGACGGCGACGCCGAGGACGGCGGCGGTCGCGAACACGGGGAATATGGCGGGCCACCCGAACGCGGCTGCGACGACTGGGCCGCCGAACTGGCCGAGTGCGAACCCGACGGGCGCGCTCGCGGTGAACGCGCTCACGGCGGTCGCGCGCACGTCGGCGTCGACGGCCTGCCCGACGAGGTCCGCGCCCGCGTTCCAGAAGACGACGTACGCTGCGCCGCCGAGGATGCGCGACGCGAACAGCGACCAGTAATCGCCCGCGGTCGCCGCGTCCCACCCCCAGGCGCCGGCGGCGAGGAGGGCGAGGGCGGCGGCGGTGACGGTGCGCCGGACGTCGAAGCGGTCGAGCGCGAACCCGACGGGTATCGACAGGACGACCGCGGTCAGGTACATGACGCTGACGAGCCACCCCGCGGCCGTCGCGCCGATACCGAGGCCGTCGCGGACGAGCGGGACGACGCTCGCTGGCGCGATCTCGTACGCGCCAGCGGCGGCGGAGAGGACGAACAGCCCGGCGACGAGCGCGACCGTGCGTGCGTCGATAGCACGGAACCGAGGCGAGGTCGTCACTTGTGGCTGTCAGTTCGCGGGCGTCGATATAAGCAGTCTGGAAACCGGTGACCGAGCGACGGCGTCGATGGTGAGGCGTTCAGAGGTCGCTGGTGTCGATGTCGATGCCGGGTGGGGAGACGATGAGGAATCCGCGGAAGTGCACGAGCGAGCCGTCGTCCTCGCGGATGTCGCGCGCGAACCCGGCCGCGAGCTCGTTCACGTCGCCTTTGACGTCGAGGACGAGGACGTTCCCGTCCATGACGGTGTCGTACCACTCGCTGCTGGGCGTGGTGCCGTCGAGGACGCCCAGGCGGACACTCCCGGTGAGGTCTGCATCCTCGTCCTCGTCGTCGAGGTGGTCTTCGACGGCGCGGAGGTCGAGGTCGAAGTCGCTCATACACCACTCCTGGGGGGGCCTCGACTAAACAGTTCCGTCCGTTCGTCGCGCGAAAACAGCGTCGCTGGGCTCGCGCTCTCGATCGGTCGCTGGAACCGCTTCGAGTGCTGCGTCCGGGAATCCTTATCCGCCCTGCAGGCGTCCGGCCGGGTATGGGACTCGACGTTGACACGCCACCGGTACCGGAGCTCGAGGAGGTCGACCCGAACGAGTACGAGGACGCCGAGATCGTCGGCGACACGGACTACAAGCGCGAGGAGTTGGAGGCGTTCCTCCGCGAGGGGGCGTGGGAGCGTGCGTTCGACGAGTGGGCCGAGCACACGGACCTGGACGAACGCGAGTTCGGCATCGCCCTCGACCTGTCGATGTTCGCGGAGTTCGACTTCTTCTGGGACGGGTTCGCGGACCGCGTCGGCTACCACGCGCCTGGCATCCCGGAGGACTGGAAGGAGCGCGACTATCACCCGGGGCTCGACGAGTGGAGTACGGTGTCGTCGCTGAACGCGTCGTTGACGGAGTTCGGGCAGGTGGTGTGCGACGTCCTCAAGGACGAGTACGTGGACTGGGAGTCGGAGTACGAGCCGCCGGAGGACCTCCCGGACTTCTAGCGCTCGTCGTCACTCCCTGGCGACGCCGATGCTCCGCGGTTCGCCGTCGCACAGCGGGTCCGAGCACGAGTCCGAGGCGCTGTCGAGGCGTTCGCCGCAGCGAGCACATTCGAACGTCTGTACCGTTCGGTCTGTTTTCGTAGTTCGTTTGCCCATATCTGTACGTTAGATATTGACACGCACGCTAATAAGTCTGCTCCCACGTGAAGAACTGGTAATCTGGTTGGGGCTCCTGGTGGTGTACGGTTGGAACGACGTGAGAAGGACGACCGCTCTCGCGGTCGGGTCGCGGGCCCGGCCAGCCCATGAGTGGCGGGCCCGCGGGACGGAATAGCGGATTGGTAGGTTCTCGCCGCGGTGGTGCCTTACTCTCGTGCGACCCCGATGTTGCGTGGCGCGCCGTCACAGAACGGGTCGTCGCAGGTGTCCGCCTGACTCTCGAGGCGTGCACCGCATCGCACGCACTCGTACTCGGCCTCGCTGGGTGTGTACGCGTCGGTTCGTACCATCGTACGAGCATGTGAACGATTCTCACGGTTAAGGCTTCCCCTGATAGCACCCCATACTCTCCAGACGTGCCTATATTGTTTAATCACATGCAAGGTGGTGTACGTTCGGTCAGTTCTGCACTCGGCATCGGTGAGGCGGGACTCAGGCGGTGGCGACGACGAGGAACGTCTCGGGGCGCTCGCTCGCACGCTCGACGGTGAACCCGGCAGCTTCGAGGTCCTCGACGACGTCCGCGGGCGCGAACCGCTCGTCGGTCGGGGGGCCGTCCTCGCCCGCACCGGTCGCCGACCAGTCCACGGTCACCAGGCGCGCACCGGGCGCGAGCACGCGCCGCAGTTCCGCAAGCCCGGCCGCGTCCGCGTACTCGTGGTGCGTCATCGTCGAGTACGCCGCATCCAGCTCGTCGTCGTCGAACGGCAGATCCGACACCGCCGCCGTGACGAACGAGACGTTCTCGGGTGCACCCTTCTCGCGGTAGACGTCGTGCATCTCGCTCTGGACGTCGACGGCGTACGTCGATCCGGCGAACGGTGCAACGTCGTCCGTGTAGAACCCCGTCCCGGACCCGAGGTCCGCGACGGTCTCGTCGCCGTCGAGCGCGAGCGCCGCGACGAGCTCTTCGCGCGAACAGAAGCGGTACCGCGACTCGTCCTCCAGGGCATCGGCGCGGTCGACGGGGAACGTGTGGAATCCCATACGCACCCAGAGGGACGCCCCGTACGTATCCCTGTGGGGATTCGTGCTAGCACGAATCACCGACGTCGAGGATGGTGGCGTCGCTTCGCCCACCAATGGTCGACCGCTACGACGTCGAGTCGTACTCGCGCGGGAAGACCGCGTTCGTCGAGCGCGCCCTTCGGACCGGCCGGACCGCCGACGACCTCGCGTTCGACTTCGCGGTCCCCCGAGAGGACTGCGCGACTCGCGCGCGGCCTACCGGAGTTCGGGCGCGACCTCGTCGCCGAGGCGCTGGATGCACTCGACCATCTCGTCCGTACCGACGCCCGGGTGGTACGTCCGGAAGATGAAGTGCGTGTCGTCGCCGAGAGCGTCGCGGTACGTTGCCAGTTCGTCGACGACCTGCTCGGGCGTCCCGAAGATCGCCTGCTCTTTCAACTCTTGCTTGCGGTCGTCGTCGAGCTCGTCGACGGTCTCGCCGCTGAAGATCTCCGCGTACCGACGCTGGATGTAGAAGTAGCCGTCACGCATGGTCTCCCACGCCTCCTCCTTCGAGTCGCCGACCCAGCCGTGCTGGAGCACGTAGTTCGTGAACTCGCCGTCGATACCTTCCTCCTCGCGGACGGCCGCGATGTCCTCGACGCGCTTCTCGAGACCGCCGACCGAGAGCTTCGAGGGCGCGCACCACGCGTCCGCCTTCCGGGCCGCGCGCCGGACCGCGGGTTTCGCGCCGCCGCCGAGCATGATGGGGACGTCGTTCCCGACGGGCTTCGGCGTCACGTTCACGCTCGGGTCGACGTCGTGGAACTCGGCGTCGTAGTCGAGCGGGCCCTCGCTCCACGCCGCCTTCAGGAGGTTCACCTGGTCGGCGAGGCGTTCCACGCGCTCCTCGACGGGGACGCCGAACGCGTCGAACTCCGCGGGGTTCGACCCGATGGCGAGCCCGAGCGTCACCCGGTCGCCCGCGACGTTGTCCGCCGTCGCGACGTCCTCGGCGAGCCGGACGCCGTCGTACAGCGGCGCGAGCGCGATGCACGTCCCGATCTCGACGTCGTCGGTCGCGGCGGCGAGCGCGCCGAGACTCGGCATCGTCCCGGAGAGATAGCCGTCCTCCGTGAAGTGATGCTCGGAGACCCACACCGAGTCCAGGCCGGCGTCGTCCGCGGCGGCGGCGACCGTGAGCATCTCGTCGTAGAGCTCGTCCATCGAGCGGTCGTCGTCCGGCCGCGACTGACAGGTGAACAGACCCGTGCCGAGTTCCATACGTCGACGTTCCGGGGCGCTCGTGAAAACGATTCGTGCACCGCTCGCGTCGAACGGGCGGACTTCCCGGCCGGCCGCGAGTACTCAGTCGTCGCAGGGGACCTCGTCCGGCTCGCAGCGCTCGTCGGCCGACGCGGCCGTCGGCTCGCGGCGCTCGTCGGTCCCGCTGCGGAGTCGGCGGCGGACGCGCCCGAGTTCCGCGGTGACGACCTGGCGTTCGACGAGCGCGACGCCGGCGACAACGACGAGGAAGCCGGCGACGGTCACCGCGTCGACGGTCGTGTTGAGGAACAGCCACCCGGTCGCCGCCGCGAACACGGGCACGAGGTACGCGACGAGGTTCGTGCGGACCGGGCCGACGCGCTCGATGAGCCCGAAGTACAGCGCGTACGCGAGGGCCGTCGAGGGGATGGCGACGAGGACGATGCTCCACGCGGTCGCGGTCCCGACGTCGAGGAGGGTCCCCTGTGCTTCGCCGATGCCGAAGCTGAGCGCGTGCAGGAGGACGGCGCCGACGCCCATCGCCCACGCGGTCATCGAGACGCTCTCCATGTCGACGCCGACGCGCTGCAGGAGGACGCTCCCGAGCGCGACCGCGGCGGCCGCACCGAGCACGAACACCTGCCCGAGTGCGCTCGCGTCGGTGAACGTCGACGGCGACGGCTGGACGATGAGGACGACGCCGCCGAGCGCGATACCGATGCCGAGCGCGCCGACCCACGAGAGCCGGTCGCCGAGCAGCCACCACGCGAACACGGGCGCGAGGATCGGGTTCAGGCCGTACATCACCGAGGCGGCCGCGGGCGTGGTCGTCCCCTGCCCGACGAACAGCAGGCCGTTGTTGAGGACGACGAGGAAGACCGCGGCGACGGCGATACCGAGGGCGTCGGCGCGCGTTCGCGGCAGCCACGTCGACCGCGGCCTGGCGAGCGCGACGTACCCAAGCAGGACGACGGCAGCGAGGTCGAACCGGAGGCCCGCGAACAGCACCGGCGGGAGTTCCCGGAGTCCGGTCTTGATGGCGGCGAACGACCCGCCGAACAGGCCGGCGAGGACGACGAACAGGGCACCGTCGCGGTACCGGGCCGGGACCGCCGCACGCAGCGAGTGGAGCGCGCTCCCCGTCAGCGCGACCACCGACGAGCGAGTGTCCGAATCATGTCCCGTCCTACGACTCGAATCCGGATAGGGGCTGCGTGAGGGACGCTGGCACGACTCCTGGCGCCGTCGGTCACTCGGCGGTCCGGAGGTGATGGAAGACGTACGTCTGCACGTAGCCGGCGTACTCGCCACCGAAGCGCTCGCGGAGCGCGCGACTCGTCTCGGTGTAGTTCCCGCGCTCGCAGTCCGGGTAGTGGTCGGCGACGACGGTCTGCATCCACGTGTCAAGCGGGATGGCTTCGAGGTACCCCAGCGAGAACAGGAGGATGCAGTCCGCGACCTTGTCGCCGACGCCGACGAACCGCGTGAGGTACTCGCGGGCGGCCTCGTACTCGCGTCCGACCGCGTCCTCGGGGTGGGCGTCGCCGTCCGCGACCATCTCCGCGGTCCGCTGCACGTACGGCGCCCGGTACCCGAGCCCGAGGTCGCGGAGGTCGCCCTCGGTTGTCGCGGCGAGCTGTTCTGGCGTCGGGAACGCGTGATACGTCTCCCCCTGGAAGGACACGGCGTCGCCGTACGCGCGAGCGAGACTGCTCACCATCTCGTGGATGCGTTCGACGCGCATCTGCGTCGAGCAGATGAACGAGATCAGGCAGCCGAACGGCGGGTCGCGGACGAGCCGGAGTCCGGGGAACGCGTCGCGCGCGCCGTCGACGAGGTCGAGCGCGGGCGCGTCAGCGAAGATGGCGTCGAGGTCGTCGTCGAGCCTGAGGAGGTGCACGAGGCGGTCGTGGGCGTCCTCGGTGGACTCCCAGACGAGCGCGTCGTCGGTCCTCCTGACGCGCACGACCTCGCCGTCGGGGACCGCGTAGTACCACGGCGCGTCGTCGAGGTCGCGGTCGGTCGTCACGTCGCCGGCGTACGCGCCGTCGTCCTCGCGTCGCCAGAGGTACGACTGCCCGCTCTCGAGTGTCGCCGCGAGGTCGAGTCCACCTGCGAGGTCCGCGAGCGGGAAACGCCCGGAGTGCATACGAGACCGTCGGGGACCGCCCGGGTATCCGGCTTTCGGTCCCGGGCCCGACGTGGTCGCTCTCTCGACCCGTCGCGGTCGTTCCATCGACTCGCCGCGGTCCTGCTCTCGACCTGTAACCGGACGCATCCCGCTGCCGTCCTGCGGTACCCGGGGGTAACGCCAACCTTGATGCCGATGGCAGTGGAACCCACTGGCACGCATGGATTGCAGAGTCGTCGTCGAAGCGGCGGTGCCCGTGTACGACGTGTCGACGGAGGACGAGGCCATCCGCATCGCCATCTCGAAGACCGGCGCGATGCTGAACCCCGACCTCAACTACGTCGAGATAAACATGGGCGAGCGGGCGTGCCCGCACTGCCACGAGTCCATCGACCCCGCGTTCATCGCCGCCGACGAGAGCCTGGTCGCACTGGAACTGGAGATGAAGGTGTTCAACGTGGAACGCGAGGAACACGCGTCCCGCATCGCTCGCAAGGAGATCGGGACGCAACTGGAGAACATCCCGCTGGAGGTCCTCTCCGTGGACGTCATCGACGACGAGGACGACGCGACAGCCGAAGACGACGCCGACACCGCAGCCGGAGACGACACCGAACCGACCGACCGCGACGAGGTCGACACCCCGGAGGAGAGCGACATCGATACCACGGCCGAGAGCGAGCACTCGGCGGAAGCGCACGAGGACGACGACGAGGACGACGTCCTGCCGGAGTTCGAAGACCTAATCGAGTGACCGACGAGCACGGACCGACCGGAACCGAACGACTCGACTGTAATGCTATTCTGCCCGAACCGTCCGGTACGTGCTCGTGAGGCACAGGCCACGCGTCGCGGGACGACCGAGTCCGAGTGCGTCGATACGGCTGTCGCTTTCGGCGAGTAGTTACGGTAGAACGCGGCTGATGTCTCAGTCGGCGGTCGGAGCGACGGTCTCCGTCTCCGCCTCGTCGTCCATGTCAGAAGTGATGCCACCTGCGAGTGCAAACACCGCTGCCTTGTGATCGGTTTTGGATTTGTGGATTGACGTTGGTCGAATACCGAGGGACTCGTATTCCTCGAGGTCGAGGTCGCCGTCGCTCCATGTGTCGTACTGTCCGGATACCTCCGCGAGAAGGCCGTGAAGGTGGATGAGCTCCTGCTTCTTCATAACCAAAACCATCTATCGGCCCCAGGGTTATATTATTATCCCGTGTCGCGTTAACACACCACCCTTAGATACCCGTGGTTATCGGGGGTAGCGACCATGTGACGTTCTCGGGGGCCTTGAATTTAGGGGCTGCAGGGGTGGATTCGACGGGCGCGCGCGGGACCTCACAGCTCCCCGAACATCGACCAGGTGCGTACCATGTGCCGGTTCGACTCGAACGCAACCGACAGCGAACAGGTCTGTACGTGGACTCGTCACGGTCGACTCCCTCGAATCATCTGGCCTGGCTCGCGACGACGATGGCCGGCACGAGCGAGGGGTGGAGGCGTCGAGTATGAAGATTTTTGCCCCGCTCGGTCCGTATTCCGCGTATGGACTACGACGACCAGCTCGAGCGCGCGCTGGAGGAGACGCCGGACATCGAGGCCGGCGGCGACCGGTTCGACGTGCCCGAGCCGGACATCCGACAGGAGGGCAAGCTGACGGTGTACGAGAACTTCCAGGCGACGGTCGACCGCCTGAACCGCGAGGAGGACCACGTGATGCAGTTCCTCCAGAACGAACTCGGGACGAGCGGCCACATCGACGAGAGCGGTCGCGCCCGCCTCAAGGGCGACTTCCGCGAGGTCCGCATCCAGGACGCGCTGGAGGACTACGTCGAGGGGTACGTCACGTGCTCGGAGTGCGGACTCCCGGACACGGTGTTCGAGCGCGAGAACGGCGTGCTCCGCATCCGCTGTGAGGCGTGCGGTGCCCTGTCGTCGACTGGCACCTAGGGCAACGGCTGCGGGGCGTGAGTTCTCATCGGCCGTCTCGACTCGCTCAGCCGAGTTGCTTGAGCGTGGAGAGGTCGTGGTCGGTCCGCATGAACTCGGACGTGCGTCGACTGGCGTGACAGTTCGGGCAGTGGAACGTGTCACCAGGTGCAGGGAGGTCCGCGGGGGCGGTCTCCCAGTCCTTGCCGCATTCGGGACAGAGAAGTCTCACGTACGTCTCGACCATGTGACCGTCTAACACTACCGGGGGTGAAAAAGATTGCCGCTGTACGGACCGAATCCACGCGAAGCCGTCGGGTAGTTCCGGTCGAAGGCGGGTCGGGAACGCGTTGGATTCGGTTGGAAGCGCGTCGGTTCTCGGTGGACGCGCGAAGCGTCCAATCGGGCGACCGGTGCCCGGTCAGGCGAGTGCGACGCCGGCGTCCGACGCTTCCAGGAGTTCCTTGTAGCGGTTCCGGATGGTGACCTCGCTGACGTTCGCGACGTCACCGACCTGGCTCTGCGTGACCTTCTCGTTCGTCAGGAGCGCGGCCGCGTAGACGGCGGCCGCGGCGAGCCCGACGGGCGACTTCCCGGAGTGCAGCCCGGCGTTGCGCGCGTTGTCCAGGAGCATCCGGGCGCGGCGTTCGCCCTCGTCGCTGAGGCCGAGTTCGCTCGCGAACCGCGGCACGTACTGGACGGGGTCGGCCGGCTGGATCTCGAGGTTGAGCTCGCGGACGACGTACCGGTACGTCCGGGTGAGCTCCATCTTGTCGACCCGGGAGACGAGCGCGATCTCGTCGAGGCTCCGGGGGGTGCCGGCCTGGCGCGCGGCGGCGTACAGGCTGGCGGTGGCGACGCCCTCGATGCTACGGCCCGGGAGCAGGTCCTCGTTGAGCGCGCGGCGGTAGATGACGCTCGCGGTCTCCCGGACGTTCTTCGGGAGGCCGAGCGAGCTGGCCATGCGGTCGATCTCGCCGAGGGCCTGCTTGAGGTTGCGTTCCTTCGAGTCGCGGGTGCGGAAGCGCTCGTTCCAGGTGCGCAATCGCTGCATCTTCTGGCGCTGGCTGGAGCTGAGCTGGCGGCCGTAGGCGTCCTTGTTCTGCCAGCCGATGTTCGTCGACAGGCCGTCGTCGTGCATCATCTTCGTCGTCGGGGCGCCGACGCGGGACTTCTCGTCGCGCTCGCCGGCGTCGAACGCGCGCCATTCCGGGCCGCGGTCGACGGCGTCCTCTTCGACGACGAGCCCACAGTCTTCGCAGACGCGTTCGCCGCGTGCTTCGACGCTCGCGACGGGGCCACCGCATTCGGGGCAGACGCGCTCGTCGACCTGCTCGCTGGCGGTCTCCGTCGCTGCCTTCTGGTCCGCTCGTTCGCCTCGGGTGGTCGTTGTCTGTTCGACGTCGGTGGTGGTTGTGTCGCTCATGTGTTGGGGTCCTCTTCGGGGGCGGTCGGCTGCGGGGCGAGAAGAAAGACGAGCCCAGCAGGACTGTTCCTCACCCATAGTAAGTGCGACAAGCATATAAACCTTTGCCCTTCTTTATATAGGGCAGCTCGTTACGTACTTGAATCCATCGGAGAAACGCGAAACGTTCAAGTCCGCTTCGCTCGCCGGACCGGCCCGGCGACCGTTCGCGTTACCGGCGGCGCGCCAGGAACGCGGCGCCGAGCAGCGCGAGGACGGCGATGGCGATACCGAAGCCGGGCGACCCGCCCGACGCGCCCTCGTCCTCGTCGTCCATCGCGGTCGTCTCCTCGTCCATCATCGTCGTGCCGTCGTCCATCGTCGTCGTCTCCATGGACTCGCCGGTGAACGTCACGTCGCCAGCGGCGACGACCGCACCGCCGTCGGCCACGTAGGGCCCGTCGTCGGCACCTTCGCTGTCGACGAAGTCGTAGGACTCGTCACCGTCGGTGTCCTGGTGGGGCATCGCGATGAGGGTCGTGTCCTCCTCGACCGGGGCGTCGAGCGTTATCTCGACGTCCTCGTGCGTCCCAGCCTCGAGGTACGTGCTCGTGCCGCGGACGCTCTCGAACACCGCACCGTCCTGCAGGCTCGCGTCGTGGATCGTCACGAACCCGCCCTTGTTCATCGTCACGGAGTCGACGACCACCGTCTGGCCGTCGGTCTCCTGCGCGCTGAAGGAGACGGTCGCCTCGGGCGTCACCGTCACCTGCGCGGTCGTCACGACCGCACCGCCAGCAGCGACGTAGGGACCGTCAGACGCGCCCTCGCTCGTGAGGAAGTCGTACGTCTCGTCGCCGTCGGTCTCCTCGTGCGCCATCGGCACGACGGTCGCGTTCTCGGAGAGCGGCGCGTCCAGCATGACGGTCACGTTCTCGTGCGTGCCCGGCCCGAGGTACGCGCTCGTGCCGCGAACGCTCTCGAACACCGCGCCGTCGAGCAGCGTGCCGTCGTGGATGGTGACGTACCCGCCGTCGTGGAGCGTCACCGAGTCGATGGTGACCATCGAGCCGTTGTTCGTCTGGTTCGTCGCAGTCAGGACCGCCTGCACGCTGACGCGAGCGGTGTCGACCACCGCACTGCCGTTCGCGACGTACGGGCCGTCGTCCGCACCTTCGCTCGTCGCGAAGTCGTACGTCTCGTCACCGTCGGTGTCCTTGTGCGCCATCGGGACGAGCGTCGCCGTGTCGCGTATCGGCGAGTCGAGCGTCACCGTCACCTCCTCGTGGTGGCCGGCCTCGAGGTACGCGCTCGTGCCGGCGACACTGCCGAACGTCTCGCCCGCGAACAGCGAGCTGTCGTGAATCGTCACGAACCCGCCCTCGCTGAGGTCGACGTCCGTGACCGTCACGGTCTTGCCGTCACTCGACTGGTCGACCATCGACACGCTCGCGCTCACCGACA
Source organism: Halorubellus salinus (assembly GCF_020567525.1). Lineage (GTDB taxonomy): Archaea > Halobacteriota > Halobacteria > Halobacteriales > Natrialbaceae > Halorubellus > Halorubellus salinus. The sequence goes on along the minus strand of NZ_JAJCVI010000006.1, from coordinate 37,411 downwards.
CGACGCCGGTGTCGACGACGGCACTCCCGTCCTGCGTGTACGGGCCGTCCTGGCTGCCTTCGCTCGTCACGAAGTCGTACGTGTCGTTGCGGTTCGTGTCCTTGTGCGGCATCGCGACGAGCGTCGACTCGTTCTCGATGCCGTCGTCGAGGACGACCTCGACCTGCTCGTGGTAGCCGGGCGCGAGCTTCGCGCTCGTGCCGCGGACGCTCTCGAAGACCGCGCCGTCGAGCAGCGTCGCGTCGTGGATCGTCACGAACCCGCCCTGGGGCACGAAGACGTCCTCGACGACGACGCGCTCGCCGCCGCTCGTCTGGTTCGCGAGCGTCGCGTCGGCCGTGTTCGTCTGCACGACGCTCATCGTGTCGACGACCGCGCTCCCGTCAGCGGTCGCGTACGGGCCGTCGTCGCTGCCGTTGCTCGTCGCGAAGTCGTACTCCTGGTCACCGTCGGTGTCCATGTGCGCCATCGGAACGAGCGTCGTGTTCCGCGTGACCGCACTCTGGAGCGTGATGCGGACGTTCTCGTGCACGCCCGCTTCGAGGTAGTCGCTCGTGCCGCGGATGCTCTCGAACACCGCGCCCTCGGTGACGGAGGCGTCGTGGATCGTCACGAACCCGCCCTGCGAGAGCTCGACGCGGTCGACGACGATGACGCCGCCGTTCGTCGGGATGTCGGTCGCGGACACGGTCGCGGAGACCGTGACGTTCGCCGACGTCATCACGATGTCGCCGTCCATCGTGTACGGGCCGTCGACCTGGCCGTTACTGGAGACGAACGTGTACGCGCGGTCGTCGTTCGTGTCCTGGTGCGCCATCGCGAACAGCGTCGAGTCGTTCGTCAGGGGCTCGTCGAGCGTCACGGTGACGTTCTCGTGCGTGCCCGCTTCGAGGTACTCGCTCGTGCCGCGGACGCTCCCGAGGACGTCGCCGTCCCCGAGCGTCGAGTCGTGGATTGTCACGAACCCGCCCTCGTCGAGCGTCACCTGGTCGACGGTGACTGTCGTGCCGCCACTGGTGCCACCGGAGAACTGGACCATCGCTTGGGTTCCGTCGGTCGATTCGTTCGTCGCGTCCACAGCCTGCGTGCTGACAGCCGTCGCCGTCGCGACCCCGGAGATCGCGAACATGCAGACGACCAGCAACACGGTGATGCGTGACCGCATACACAGTCCCACCACGACCTACTTAAAGAGGATATTCCGAACTACGGCCCGCCTCTCACCCAATTCTCTCCCCAAAAGACCCCCCGTCTGGCGAATTGCTGGATGATTCACCGCGACCAGGGTGACACCCGATACCCGAGACGAGCATATAAAAAGACGGTCGATTCAGTGAGTTCGGTACTGGTCGTAATCGGCCTGAGAACGGTCGGCCGTCGAGAAATACCGCGAACGGCGAGTATCGCGAAGGAGGAATCCGGGTGGGTCGGTCAGTCCCAGGCCGTCCACGTCAGGAACGCGAGTGCGACGGCCTCGACGACGTGGATCGCCATCTGCCACTGCCAGACGATGTCCGGCACTGCACTGCCCCACCACGCGGAGAGCTGCGGGTCGAGCAGGTAGTAGTAGACGACGCCGACGTTCTCCGCGAGCAGGAGCAGTGCGAACACGAGCAAGCCGAGCGTGTGTTTCGAGCGGAACTTCGCGTAGTTCCGACCCCACACGTACGTCAGCGCCAGCAGTAGCACCACGTTCACGCCCGCCGCAACCTGTGCGACGGTCACCCAGATACTCATCTACACCACCCTACCGTGCTGTCGTGGATATACTCTTTCCCAATTTCGGCCACAGTCTCTTCCTCCTTCGGCGGTTTCGGGCCGCGAACCGGCCAGTCGATGGCCTCGCGGCGCGTCGTCGTCGTTCTCATGCTTCGACCTCCGCGGATACCTCCTCGACGACGTGCCAGTGGTCCCGCGCCTGCTCGGTCGGGAGGTACACCGCGCCGTAGTCGTCGCCGGACTTCTTCACGACGTCGTTGTCCACGAGCACGTCGAGGTGGTGTCTGACGGTCTTGTAGTCCAGTTCCAGTGCTTCCGCGAGTTGGTTCGCGTTGCGTGGGCGTTCGTCGATGGCGTCCAGCAGGCGGATGCGGTTCTCACCGCCGCGCGTGCCGGTCAAGACGTACCACAGAACGCCCTCCATTCGTACGTCTCGACTCGCTCCCCCCACATGACTCTAACGACGGCGGGCGATTCCGACCGGATTCGTCGACGACCGTAGCGACGAACGACCCGGAGCGAGCGAACGACGAGTTCCGGGGCCGGAATCGCACCGGGGCGACCGACTGAGCGCATCTCCGGTGCCGGCGATATTTATATGGGGGCGTCGCGAGAGGTGCGTGCATGGACGACCATCGTTTCGAGACGCGCGAGGTGCACTCCCACGAGCGCCGGGACCCGTTCGGAGCGCTCATGCCGCCGATCTACGCGAACTCGACGTACGAGTACGCGTCGCCGACGGAGACGAAGGCCGGGTTCCGGTACTCGCGGGACGCGGTGCCGACGCGAACGGCACTGGAGGAGTCGTTCGCGAACTTCGAGGGCGGCGAGCACGCGAGCGCGTTCGCGTCCGGGATGGCCGCCATCGACGCGGTGTTCACGGCGACGCTGTCGGCGGGCGACCACGTCGTCGCCGCGGAGAACCTGTACGCGGAGACCCACGACCTCCTCACGGACGTCTACGCGGACTACGGCGTCGAGCTGACGCACGTTCCCGTGACGGACACCGAGGCCATCGCGGACGCGATGCGGCCCGAGACGGCGCTCGTGTACTTCGAGTCGCCGACGAATCCCGTCCTGAACGTCGGTGACATCGCGGCCGCGGCCGAGGTCGCGCACGACGGCGACGCCGCGCTCGCGATCGACAACACGTTCGCGTCGCCGTACCTCCAGCGACCGCTGGAGCTCGGCGCGGACGTCGTCGTGGAGTCGCTGACGAAGTACCAGTGCGGGCACTCCGACGCCATCGCGGGTGCGGTCGCGACGAACGACGCCGACATCGCCGACGAGATCGAGTACGTCCAGTACCGTCGCGGTGGAATCCCGAGTCCGTTCGAGTGCTTCCTCGTCCTCAGGGGGATGAAGACCCTCTCGTCGCGGATGGACCGCCACTGCGAGAACGCTCGCGCGGTCGTGGACGCGCTCGTCGCGAACGACCACGTCACCGAGGTCTACTATCCGGGGCTGGAGTCCCACGAGAACCACGACGTCGCGGCGCGCCAGATGGACGACTACGGCGCGATGATCGCGTTCGAACTCGAAGGCGACGTCGACACCGTCACCGAGTTCGCGGCCGGACTGGACGTCATCACGCTCGCGGAGTCCCTCGGTGGCGTCGAGAGCCTCGTGGAGGTCCCGGCGACGATGACCCACCAGGACCTCTCGAGCGAGGAGCTCGCGGCGGCGGGCATCCCGGCGACGCTCGTCCGCCTGAGCGTCGGGACCGAGCACCACGCGGACCTCGTCGCGGACGTCGAGGGTGCCATCGCGGCGGCCTTCGACTGACCATGGTGGCTGATGGCGGCGTGACGGACGACGCGTACCCGACCGACCTCGTCGCGCTGGCGCGCGAACTCGTCCGCATCCCGAGCGAGAACCCGCCGGGCGAGGAGCGCGCAGTCGCCGAGTACGTCGTCGAGTGGGCGCGAGCGCACGACCTGGACGCCGAACTGCTCGACACGCCCGGCTACCCGGAGCGACCGAACGCGGTCGTCGCGGTCGGCGACTGCCCGCGCGACGGCGAGGGCGATCGTGGGGACGACGCGACCGACGGGGACGCGCCGACGCTCGTCCTGAACGGCCACACGGACGTCGTCCCCGCCGGGGACCCGGAGGAGTGGACCCGCGGGCCGTATGCGGCCGACGTCGCCCGCGAGCGCGACGCTGACGGCCGGGAGCGCGAGGTCCTGTACGGGCGGGGGAGCGCGGACATGAAGACGGGGCTCGCGCTCGCGCTCGTCACCGCGAACGCGTTCGCGGAGCGGTTCGAGCACGGTGGCGTCGACGGCGCGCCCGACGACGGCGCGCTCGACGGTGGTGCACTCGACGACGCGGCGCTCGTCGTGCACGCGGCGGCGGGCGAGGAGACCGGCATCCCCGGGACGAGGACCTGCATCGAGGAGGGGTACGGCGGCGACTACGCGCTCGTGCTGGAGCCGACGGACCTGCGGGTGGCGACGAGCGCGAAGGGCGTCGTCACGTACCGCGTGACGGTTCGCGGGGAGTCGACGCACGCGAGTCATCCCGACGAGGGCGCGAACGCCATCGACGCCGCGCGCCGGCTGTTCGACCGCGTCGACGCGTACGACGCCGCGCTCCGCGAGCGCGAGGACGACCTCGTCGGCCGCGGCTACGCCTCGGTGACGAGCGTCGAAGCCGGGACGAGCGGGAACATGGGCGTGATACCCGGCGCGTGCGAGTTCCTGCTGGACCGGCGAGTGCTCCCCGGGGAATCCATCGAGGACGTCGACGCGGAGGTCGACGACCTGCTCGCCGCCGCGGCGCGCGAGGACGACGTCGACGCGAGCCGCGAGACCGTCCAGTACTACGAGTCCGCGAGCGTCCCGTCCGACCACGCGCTCGCGGCGCTCGTGCGCGCTGAGACCGGCGACCGCGCACCCAGCGACCCGTGGGGGATGACCGCCGCGACCGACGCCCGCGAGTTCGTCGCCGCCGGCATCCCCGCGGTCGTCTGGGGACCGGGAAGTCTCTCGCAGGCCCACACCGTCGACGAGCACGTCTCGCTCGACGAGGCCCGCGACGCCCAGGGCGTCCTCGAGTCCGTCGTCGAGCGCGTCCTCGCGGGCGACCTCGAGGACTGACCGACCGCGCGCTGGCTGGCTCGGCACGGTCCGCGCGGTCGCGACCGCGGTCACTCCTCGGTCCTGGTCTCCGCGTGGTCCTCGACGCGCCGGCTGACGTCGAGGTGGTAGTTCTTCAGGATGTCCCGGCCGAGCAGCAGTCGGTGGTTCATGTGCGAGCGGTCCTCGATGTTCGCCGCGACCGTGTGCTGTTCGCCGCCGATACCGACCACGAGGTCGACGACGGGCCGTCGCTTCGCGTCCTTGCTGCTCCCGGAGCGCACGCGCGAGACGTTGTGGATGGGGCCGGCGCCGACGTCGGCGGCGAGCCGGAGGTCGATGCTCGTGCGCGTCGCGCCGGAGTCGGACTTCGCGACGACGGTCTTCGACCCGCTCGTCCCAGTGACGACGACGGTCTCGGTGAACCCGATGGTCGTCGCGCCCGCGTCCTGGACCGTGTCGGGAACGGGCTTGCAGGCCGGGACGGAGTCGTCGAGCGTCGACGCGAGCGTCCGGACGCGTTCCTCGTCGACGCTCCCGCCGGCGCGTTCGATGGCGTGTCGAGCGATGTGCGGGGCGGGACTGTGCCCGGTCGCCCGGTAGAGGCCCCTGAATCCCGCGGTCGGGTTCACCTCGAGGACGTACCACTCGTCGTCGCCCTCGATGAGGTCGACGCCGGCGCAGTCCAGGCCGAGGGTCGTGGTCGCTCGACGCGCCAGGTCGAACGCGCCCGAAGGCGCCGAATCGGTCGCGTCCTCGACGGCGCCGCCGCGCGCGACGTTCGTCCGCCAGTCGCTCTCGGCAGCATATCGAAACATCGCGCCGACGACCGCGTCGTCGACGACGTACACGCGGAGGTCCCGTGGCGTCTCGCCGTCGCGACCGACGAGTTCCTGGAGGAACGCGCGGCGCTTCCCGACGCTCGCGGTGAGCTGTTCGGACTCGCCGACCTTCCACGCGCCACCGCCGTGGGTCCCGATTGCGGTCTTGTACACGGCTTCCGCGCCGAACTCGCCGCGAACGCGGTTCAGTTGGTCGGCGCTGAGCGCGAGCACGGTCTTCGGGATCGGGATGCCGGCGTCGGTCAGCCACGCCGCGGTGGCGGTCTTGTGCGCGGCGCGTGCGGTCGCCTCGGGCGCGTTCACCATCGGGCGGATGCCGCCGAGCGTCAGCGCGAGCCCGTGCGTCTCGGCGGGCTGGTCGGTGTTCGAGAGCAGGAGGCGGTTCACGACGACGTCGACGTCCGGGGAGAGCACCGCGTGGCCGTCCTCGAACCGGACGACGGTGTTCTCGGACCGCAGCCACTCCGGGTGGTGCCCGAGGGCTTCCACGGCGTTCAGTATCGCTTTCGTCTCCTTGCTGTTGTGGAGGCTGAGGACGCCGACGCGTACCTGGTCGCCGTCGGTTACGGTGCCGCCGGACTGCTGTGTGTCACGTGCCAACGTCGTTCACCATCGCTGGTGTCACTCGTCGCGCGCCGCGAGTATAGTTAGTCGACTCGTTCTCGTCGCCCGTGCGCGCAGCCGTCAGTAGCCGTCGCCAAATCGCCTGGAAATGACCGCATACGTCGCTCTCAGTGCGTGAACGAGCGGGCCCTCGCGAGTGGTGGACTCGAGGCGCGAACGTGGCCGTCTCAGGGCGCGTCGGCGGCGTCCGGGTCGACGCGGAGCGGGTCGGCGTCCCAGTCGATGTCGAGCCGGTGTCGCGCGACGTGCGGCGCGAGCGTGTCGCGCGAGACGAGCCCGAGGTACTCGTCGTCCGCGACGACCGGGAGCAGCGTGACGCCGGCCTTCCGCATGCGGTCGGCGGCGAGGCCGACGGGCGTGCTCGGCGTGATCGTCACGACCGGTGTGGACATGCACGACGCCACGGTCCGGTCGACGGCGCCTTCGGCGACGGCCGCGACGACGTCCGATTCGGTGAGGATGCCCGTGACGGCGTCCGGGTCGTCGCGGACGACGAGCGCGGGAACGGCCGGGTGCCGGAGCAACTCGGCGGCGTCGCGCATCGATTGGTCGGACGCGACGACGGGCGTGCGGTCGTCCATCGCCTCCACCACTGGAACGTCTATCATCGTGCGAGACAATGACTCGCATCACTTAGGGCTACCGTACAATCACCACTAAGGCCCTAGAACGCCTCCGAGGGCTCCCTCATTCCTCCACGAAACCGACCGCATGGTCGGTCGTGGCTCGTCCCGCGTTCGGTCGAACGATCTCGACGCCGGTCACTGCGTGAACAGGTGGCCCTCGCGGGGGACGTCGAACAGGCCGACGCGCGCGCCGGCGTCGAGCCACGCGTGCCCGTAGGAGAACGCGGCGAGCGCGTTCACGGGGTCGTCGTTCGCGCGGAAGTGCTCGCCGTCCTCGAGGTACGACACCGCCATCTCGAGGCACTCCAGGGCGGCCTCGCCCATCGGGGTGTCCTCTGGCGCACACACCGCCACCTCGTCGACGGCCTCGGCGAGCAGGTCGTGGTAGCGGTCGGTCTTCTCGTGGAGGTCCGCGGGCATACCCCGAGCCTCGGGCGCGTTCGACGTAAGCGCGTCGTCTACGGCGGGTCGTGTATCGACCCTCGCCGGATCGACCACGGGGGTTGTTCCCGATTTGTGACGACGTTGTGTCGGTTCCGCCCGGTCCTTTGTGTGGTGGCGTCGTCGAGGGCGGTATGCGCGTCGTCCGCGTCCTGGTGCCGGAGGACCGCGCCTCGGACGTCCGGAGCGTTCTCGACGAGGAAGGCGTCGACCACGTCGTGGTCGCACAGGACGAGGACACCGACCGGTCGCTCGTCGAGTTCCCGATCCCAGCCGAGGGCGTCGACTTCGTGCTCGGCGAACTGCGGGACGCGGGCGTCGACGACGAGTACGTCGTCGTCCTCGGCGCAGAGACCGTCGAGACGACGCACTACGACGACCTCGAACGGCGGTTCGTCGCCGAACAGGAGGAAGGCGACGCGATAGCGACCACGGAGATCCGGTCGAAGGCGGTCGCGATGACGCCGAACGCGCGGACGTACTACGCGATGACGCTCCTGTCCGCGGTCGTCGCGACCGCTGGCCTGCTGCTCGACTCGCCCGCCATCGTCGTCGGGTCGATGGTCATCGCACCCCAGGTCGGGTCGGCGATGGCGGCGAGCGTCGGCGCGGCCATCGGCGACCGACGACTCCTGCTCTCGGGGCTGCGCTCGCAGGTGCTCGGGCTCGCGCTCGCCATCGCCACGGCGACCGCGTTCGGTCTGGCGCTGAAGACCGCCGCGTTCGTCCCGCCGTCGCTGAACGTCGACACCGTCGCGCAGATTGCCTCGCGGATCTCGCCGGGGTTCCTCTCCATCGCGGTCGGGCTCTGCGCGGGCGCCGCGGGGGCGTTCGGGCTCGCGACCGCGGTCCCGGTGTCGCTCGTCGGCGTCATGATCGCGGCCGCGCTCATCCCGGCCGCGGCGGCGACCGGCGTCGGCGTCGCGTGGGGGTTCCCGCTGGTCGCGGTCGGCGCGTTCGTCCTCCTCGCCGCGAACGCCATCGCGATCAACCTCGCCGCGCTCGGGACGTTCGCGTTCCTCGGGTACCGGCCGGAGGGGAGCGTCCGCGATAGCCTCGCGAGCGACCCCGTGGTGCCCGCGGTCCTCGTCGTCCTCGTCGTCTCGTTCGCCGTCCTCGGCGCGTCGACGGCCAGGCACGCGACGGTCGAGAACGCGGTGAACGACGCGGTCGGTGACGTCCTCGACCGCGACGCGTACGACGAACTCGGGCTCGTCTCGGTGCGCGTCGGGTTCTCGCCGGCGACCGAACTCACGGGCGAACAGCCGGTGACGGTCGTCGTCAGTCGCCCGGCGGACGTCCCCTATCCGGCGCTGGCCGACGCAGTACGGCGCGCGGTCGCCGACAGCACCGCGGTCCCCGTCGCGGTCACCGTCGAGTACGTCGAGCAGGCCGAGAGCGAGCGACTGGACGCCGGGCCGCGACTGTGGGCGGTCGACTCTGGACGACCGGACCGAGCCCTGCAGAGCCAGGCTCCCGAGCGTCGGCCCGGGACAAGGCTTACGCGGGCGGCGAGTCACGACCGTCGTGTATGCGTCCCCCGAATCCGCGCCTCACACTCCTCCTCGCCGGCCTCGCGGTCGTGAGCCTCGTGGCCGCGGTCCCGCTGTCGGCGCCCGGGATGCTCGGGTACGGGTGCGGTGGCGCGCAGGGCGCGGACCTCGACCGGAACGCGCAGGGCCAGTGGCTCGTCCTCCAGGGCGGCGAGCTCCGCGACGGCGACACCGTCGTCGTGACGCGGTACGCCGACGACTGGCGGCGGCTCGCGCGCCTCGAACTCGAACTGCCCGCGAACGCGACCGGCGACGACGACGTCGTCCGCGCGCTATCGCTGACGCCCGCATTACCCGAGGGCGACGGGTTCTGGGTCGTCACGAGCGAGGACCGCGCGTACAAGTACGACCGCGCAGGGAGGTTTACAGGAGACGTAAGCTCGGCGCGGGTCGTGCGCGACGAGGGCGACCCGGGCCTCGACGCCGCCCCCGACCACGCCATCGACTGGGAGGACGAGCAGTACGGCGACGCGGTGGACGCCGAGTACGTCACCGCCGAATCCGGCGGGGACCGGAACTACGTGCTCGCGCGGGACGGGACCGTGCTCGCGTACACGTCGAACTGGCAGTACACGGGCGTCATGCACGAGGGCGTCGACGGGAACGACTGCTACGGGGAGCGGCCGGCGTGGCCGTCGGCGTTCGAGCTGCTCGCGGCGTCGACCGCGTTCGGGTTCGTCGGGCTCGCGCTCGCGAGCTGGGTGGCGCGCGACGACCTCGCGAACGCCGCCGCGGTCGCAGTCGGCGGGCCCGTCGTCGCGGGGACGTTCTCGATGTACCTCCTGCCGGACGTCGCGACCGCCGTCTACCACCTCTCGGACGTCGCCATCGGCGTCGGCCTGCTCGCGCCCGTCGCGTGGGCGGCGTGGCAGACCCGCGAGGACCCCGTCGCCTCGTTCCCCGTCCTCGTCCTGAGCGGCGCGGCGCTCGTCGCCGCGGGCGTCCGCTACCTGCTCGCGGGCGGCCTGCCGTGACACGCCCCGGCCTGCTGTGGCACGCGTTGCCTTGCCGGGATTGCGGAGACCGTACAGGATAGCACAACCGGTAAAGTAGTTCGGCGAGTACTGAGCAATACATGACAGACTCGCCTCACGTGGAGGTCTACACGAAGGAGAACTGTGGGTACTGCGACAAAGCGAAGGCGCTGCTCGACGAGAAGGGCGTCGAGTACGAGGAGATCAACGTCACCGGCGACGAGGACGCCTTCGAGGAGATGGTCGAGCGAGCGAACGGCCGCCAGACCGCGCCCGAGGTGTTCATCGACGACGAACTCATCGGCGGCTGGGACGACACGAGCGCCCTCGACCAGGAAGGGAAACTCGACGAGAAGCTCGGTATCGCGTGCGCCGACGGCGGCGAGGACGTCGTCGAGCACCGCCAGATGGTGATCGCCGGCACGGGCATCGCGGGTCTCTCCGCCGCGATCTACGCGGCGCGGTCGAACAACGACCCGCTCGTCATCGAGGGCGACGAACCCGGCGGCCAGCTCACGTTGACGACCGACGTCGAGAACTACCCTGGGTTCCCCGAGGGCATCTCCGGGCCGGACCTCATCAACAACATGAAAGAGCAGGCGACGAAGTTCGGTGCCGACACGAAGAACGGCATCATCGAGGACGTCGTCGCGGGCGACCCCGAGAACGGCACGCCCCACCGCGTCGTCATGTCGAACGGCGACTGCTACACGGCCGACGTCGTCATCGCGGCGAGCGGCGCGTCCGCGCGGACGCTCGGCGTCCCCGGCGAGGACGAGCTGATGGGGTACGGGCTGTCGACGTGCGCGACGTGCGACGGCGCGTTCTTCCGCGGCGAGGACATGCTCGTCGTCGGCGGCGGCGACGCGGCGATGGAGGAGGCGAACTTCCTCACGAAGTTCGCGAACAAGGTCTACGTCGCGCATCGCCGCGAGGAATTCCGCGCGGAGGACATCTGGATCGACCGCGTCATGGACAAGGTCGACGAGGGCGAGATCGAGATCCTGAAGAACACCGAACTCACGGAGATCCACGGGAGCCAGGCGGACGGCGTCGAGGACGTGACGCTCGTCTCGCACCCCGACGGCCACCCGAAGGAGAAGTTCGAAGCCGGCGACGACTCCGTCGAAGAGTACGACATGGACGTCGGCGCGGTGTTCTACGCGATCGGGCACACGCCGAACACGGACTACCTCGAGGGGACGGGCGTGGAGACTGACGCTGACGGCTACCTCGTCACGGCCGACGGGAAAGGCGGCGGGCAGACCGCGACGGGCGTCCCCGGCATCTACGGTGCGGGCGACGTCGTCGACTACCACTACCAGCAAGCGGTGACGGCCGCGGGGATGGGCGTGAAGGCCGCGCTCGACAGCGACGAGTTCCTCGACGACCTCAAGCGAGCGCGCACGAAGGCGGGCGCGGAGGGCGACGCCTCCGCGCAGGCCGACGACTGAGGGTTCGAGACCAGCACCCAACCCACAGGGGTTTTCACCTTCCTCCACCTCTCGGGTGGTATGGCAGACGACGACGTCGAGACCATCACGATCAGTATCGAAGCAGATGGCGACGCGGACGAGGTCGAGCTCCCGGCGGGGCTCGTCGACGTGCTCGCCGAACAGGGCCAGTCCCCGGCGGAGGTCGTCGGCGACATCACGCTCCTCTCGTTCGCGTCCCGCGCGCACCACCTCGTCCATCACGGCGAGGGCGACGACCCCGAGCTCGACGCGATCGAGCAAGAGACGATGGCGCTCTTCGAGGAGCGCTTCGGCGTGACGTTCGGCGAGGCGACCGGCCACCAGCACTGACACGGACCGAACGCTTCCTCTCGTTTCTTCCGCGACCGCGAGCGACCGCGCTAGCGTTCGCTCGACCCGCCGGTCACGTCGTAGGCGAGGAGGACGCCGTCGTCGACGCGGGTGACGTCGCGGAGGTCGAGGTCGACGAAGTCGGGGGTGGTGAAGCCGTCGCCGTCGGCGAGCGTCGGCGCGTCCCGGCCGCCGACGACCATGGAGCCGACGTACACGGAGAGTTCGTCGACGAGGTCGGCGGCGAACAGCGAGAAGATGAGTTCCCCACCGCCCTCGACCATCACGGAGTCGACGCCGCGGCCGTCGAGCGCGGCGAGGCCGGCGGCGAGGTCGACGCGGCCGTCGTCGTCGGCGTCCACGACCACGACCTCGGTGGTGTCGCTGGTGAGGCGCGCGCGACGGTCGCCGGGCGCCTCGGCGCTGGCGAGGACGTACGTCTGCGCGCGGTCGTCGACGACCGCGGCGTCCGGTGGCGTCCTGGCGCGCGAGTCCACGACGACCCGTACCGGTTGCGGTGACTCCCCGCGACTCTCACGGGCGGCGACGCGCTCGTCGCGCTTGACGGTGAGGCTCGGGTCGTCCGCGAGCACGGTGCCGACGCCGACCAGCACGGCGTCGCTGTCCGCGCGTAGCGCGTCCACGCGGTCGAAGTCGTCGTCCCCGCTGATGGCGACCTGCCGTCGCTCCCGACTGGAGAGCTTCCCGTCCACGCTCGTCGCCGCGTTCACCACCACGTGCATGCGGTCGGCTTCGAACGCGGGCGGTAGGAGGGTTTCGGTGCGTCGGACGGTCGAGCCCTCGACGGCGAGCGGTCAGAGCGCGAGCCAGACGCCGACGGCGATCGCGGTGACTCCGGTGGCGACGATGCCGGGGACCGCGACGCGGTACGTCGCGCGGAGGCCCGGGTCCGGGAGGGTCGCCTCGCTGGGATGTCCGGGCGGGACGTCGACGCGGACGGTCGCGCCCTCGCGGTACGCCCTGGGCACCTGCGGGGTTCCTTCGCCGTCGGCGAGCGACGGCGGGTGGACGACGGCGTCGGCCTCGTAGCGGTCGTCGTCGTAGCGGTAGCTGTAGGTGACCGAGAGCCCACGGTCGGCGCCGGGGTTGACGGCGTCGACGACCGCCGCGTCCGTGACGGTGGCGTCGACGTCCCCGGGCTCCCCGCGGAGGACGCGGTTCCAGATGGAGGCGGCCGCGGCGACGAGGACGACGCCAACCCCGATCGACAACCCGGCGACGGTTCCGACCATGCTCGCCACGTCGGCGAACGGGATGTTAGTGATTTCGGCGCTCGCGGCGACGGCGCGGACCCGCGACGCTCGCGCGGCCGTGCTCGCCCGCCACCCCGCGAACGTTTTATAAGCCGATAGGGCGAAAGCGCGTCCATGAGTCTCGACGACCGCGCCGAGGAGCTCGCCTCCGACCTCGGTGTCGACAAACAGGAGGTCAAAGAGGACCTCGAGAACCTGGTGTCGTACAGCGTGCCGATGGACGAAGCCGTGCAGAGCCTCCGCCGGAAGTACGGCGACGGCTCGAGCGGCAGTGGGAGTTCGTCGCCGACGACGATGGACGTCGCGGACGTGACGACCGACAGCGGGAACGTCACGCTCACGGGTCGCGTCCTGATGGTCGGCCCGCGCTCCATCCGCTACCAGGGCGAGGACCAGACCATCTACGAGGGCGAACTCGCCGACGCCACGGGCACCATCGACTTCACCGCGTGGAACGACTTCGGCCTGGAGACCGGTGACACGCTCCAGGTCGGGAACGCGGGCGTCCGCGAGTGGGACGGCCAGCCGGAGTTGAACCTCGGCGAGTCGACGAGCGTCAGCAAGCTCGAGGACCCACTCGAGGTGCCGTACGACGTCGGCGGGGAGCGGACCGTCCGCGACCTGCAGGCTGGCGACCGAGCGCGCACGGTGGAGGTCACCATCGAGGAGGTCGAGCGTCGCACCATCGACGGTCGCGACGGCGAGACGGACATCCTCAGTGGCGTGCTCGCCGACGAGACCGGCCGACTGCCGTTCACTGACTGGACGGCGAACGCCGTCATCGAGAACGGCGGGAACGTCCGCGTCGAGGACGCGTACGTCCGCGAGTACCGCGGCGTCCCCGAACTGAACGTCAGCGAGTTCTCGACGGTCACGGAACTCGAGCGCGACATCGAGGTCGGTGACGCGGTCGCGGCCGACAGCATCTTCGACGCGGTCGTCGGCGGCGGCGTCTACGACGTCGAGCTCTCGGGGAACGTCATCGACGTCCGGGACGGCTCCGGGCTCATCCAGCGGTGCCCCGAGTGCAATCGCGTCGCGCAGAACGGCCAGTGCCGGAGTCACGGCGAGGTCGACGCGGAGGACGACATGCGCGTGAAGGCCATCCTCGACGACGGCACGGCGACGACGACCGTGGTGCTCGACCGCGACCTCAGCGAGCGCGTCTACGGCGGGACCCTCGAGGAGGCAAAGGAGCAGGCCCGCGAGGCGATGGACCAGGAGGTCGTCGCGGACAGCATCCGCGAGGAGATCGTCGGGCCGGAGTTCCGCGTGCGCGGGCACCTGTCGGTCGACGAGTACGGCGGGAACCTCGACGCGAGCACGTTCGAGCGCGTCGAGGACGACCCGGCTGACCGTGCGCGGGCCTTCCTCGCGGAGGTGGACGCATGACGGACCTTCCGGGGAACCGCGAGACCGCGTACCGCGTGTTCGCGGCGGAGTTCGACGACGCGACCGTCGACTACCAGGAGTCCGACGAGGAGCGCGCGCCGAACTACGTCGTCACGCCGACTGGCGCTCGCGCGAACCGGCTGTTCGTCGTCGGCGTCCTCACGGAGATAGAGGACGTGAACGACGACGTGCTGCGGGCGCGCATCGTCGACCCGACGGGCGCGTTCGTCGTCTACGCCGGCCAGTACCAGCCCGACGAGATGGCGGCCCTGGAGCGCCTGGACCCGCCGGCGTTCGTCGCGGTGACGGGGAAGGCTCGCACGTTCCAGCCGGAGGATTCGGATCGCGTGTTCACGAGCATCCGCCCTGAGAGCATCACCACGGTCGACGCGGCGACCCGGGACCGCTGGGTCGTCCGGACCGCAGAACACACCGTCGAGCGCGTCGGGACGCTCGCCGCGGCCGCGACCCTGGACGCGTCCGGTGACGACCTCCAGCAGGCGCTTGAGGGCCGTGGCGTCGCGGCGCCGACGGCGTCGGGTGCGGCGCTCGCACTCGAGGGGTACGGGACGACGCCCGCGTACCTCGCTGGCGTCCGCGAACTCGCGGTGGACGCGGCCGAGGTCGTCGCTGGCGACCGCGACGAGGTCGAAGCCTACGACCGGTCACCGAGCGACGCGGGCGACGGCACGCACTCGTACGCGGACCTCGCCGGCGACCTCGGCGACACCACCGCGGCGGCGACCACGCGCCCGGACCAGCCGGCCGCTGCCGACACCGCGACGCCGACGGAGGACGACGCCGCACCCGAGCCGACGGACGCGACCGCCGCGCCGAGCGCCGGCGAAGCGGCCGACGCCGACGCGACCGCGGAACCGGCGACCGAAGCCGAGGAATCGGCGGACGCGGAGCCGGCGACCGAAGCCGAGGAATCGGTGGACGCGGAGTCGGCGACTGAAGCGGACGCGGCCGTCGAGTCGGACGCGCCTGCCGATGCGACTGCATCCGGCGACGCGGACGCGACGGACGACGTCGACGAGGCGGAAGCCATGGATGACGCCGATACCGACGACGCGGTCGAGGCGGACGACGTGGACGCGACCGACGCCGCTGGGGACGCGGCAGCCGCGGACGCCGATGCAGACGCGGACGCGGACGAGGACGGCGTCGGCGACTTCGAGCCGGGGTCGCTCGGTGGCGACTCGGACTCGACGAGCGACCAGATGTACGAGTTCGACGAGGAGGAACGCCAGGAGATCGAGGAGGAGTACGGGACGGAGTTCTCGTCGGGGAACGACGTCCCCGAGCCCGAGGAGAGCGAGCTGGACGCGCCCGAGCCCGACCCGGACGCCGCAGCCGGTGACGCCGAGCCGGCGGCCGAGAGCGCTGGCGACGCCGAGCCGGCGGCCGACGACGCGTCCGACGACGAGCCAGCGGCCGCGGAAGACGCGGGCGCCGACGCGGACGAGACGGCCGACGAGCCCGCGGAGGACGTCGACGTGGACGCGTTCCTCCTCGACGCGATGCGGGAGATGGACGACGGCGACGGCGTCGACCGGGACGCCCTCAGCGAGCACGTCGTCGACGAGACCGGCGCGGACGCCGAGACCGTCGAGGACGCGATACAGGACGCGCTGATGGGCGGGCAGTGCTACGAGCCCGAGGACGACGTCCTGAAACCCATCTGAGGGATGGACCGCGACGCGGCCGACGACCCGGAGCGGGCGGCCGACGCTGCGCGCGCGGACTCGCCAGCGTCGTCGCCGGTGACCGCGGTCGAGCCCGTCCCGGACGCGCCGGCTGCGGTCGTGGACGCCGACGGCCGGCGACTGCTCGCCATCGCTGACTTCCACGCGGGCATCGAGTCCGCACTCCGCTACGAGCGCGGCGTGAACCTCGACTCGAACGCCGACGAGCGACGCGAGCGCTTGCAGGCACTCCTCGCGGAGACCGGTGCGACGGAACTCGTCGTCGTCGGCGACTTCATGCACTCCATCGGCGGCCCCGGTGGCGCGGAACGCGGCGAGATAGAGGTGCTCGTCGAGTCCCTCTCGGTGCCGGTGACGGTCGTCAAGGGGAATCACGACGGCGACCTCGAGGAGTGGGCGGCGGTCGACGTCACCGACGCCGCCGGCGTCCGCATCGGCGACGTCGGGTTCGCGCACGGCCACACGTGGCCTGCGCCCGAGGTCCTCCGCGCCGACGTCGTCTGCGTCGGCCACGAGCACCCGCAGGTCCGACTCACCGACGAGGTCGGTGGGAGTCGCGTCGAGCGCGTGTGGCTCCGCGGCGGGCTCGACCCAGGGGCGTTCGCCGCGCAGTACGACGCCGACGAGCTCCCGGACGCGGACGCGGCGGGTGACCTCGTCGTCTTCCCCGCGTTCAACGACCGCGCGGGCGGCACGTGGACGAACGTCGACGGCCGCGGGTTCCTCGCGCCGTTCCTCCCCGACGGCCTCCGCGACGGCCAGGCGTACCTCCTCGACGGCACGCGCCTCGGTCGCTACGACCGCATCTGACGGACGCCCACCGACCCCGGTCTCGACCGCTTCCCG
Organism: Halorubellus salinus; assembly: GCF_020567525.1. Classification (GTDB taxonomy): domain Archaea; phylum Halobacteriota; class Halobacteria; order Halobacteriales; family Natrialbaceae; genus Halorubellus; species Halorubellus salinus. Next base: position 20,526 of record NZ_JAJCVI010000006.1, on the reverse strand, counting down.
AGGCCGAGAGAGTCGCGGCTCGAAGCGACGCGTCTCTCGAGGAGTGAACGGCGGACGGTCGGAGCTGGCTTGGTCGAAGTCCGCCTGGTGTCAGTCGTCGTCCTCGACGCCGTCGATGGGTTCGAGGGACTCGGCGCCGTCGCCGACGGTCGGCTTGGAGTCGACGGCGCGTTCGCGTGCGAGGTCCGAGCGGACCGCCGCAAGGTCGGATTCGAGGGTGGCGACGCGGTCCCGGAGTTCGCGCATCTCGGTACGGAGCGCCGCGAGCTCGCGTGCTGGGACCTCGACCATCTCTCCGACCGCCTCGGGATCGGCGACTGCCGGGTCGCTGTTCGCGGCGGCGTCGCCGACTGCCGGGTCGCTGTCCGCGGTGGCGGCGGCTGCCGGGTCCTCGTCCTCGCTTGCGTCCGCGTCGGCCGCTACCGGGTCCTCGTCCTCGTCGGTGGCGAACTCGAACGCCGGTACCGCCGACGGATCGGCGTCGTCCGCGTCGACGTTCGCGCCGTCAGCGGTCGCCGCGTCATCCTCCGCGGTCACCTCGCCGGCGGTCCCGTCGTCGGCGTCGTCGAACTGGAGGGCGTCCTGTGGGTCGTCGGCGGCGACGTCCTCGGCGTCGAACGCGCTGTCGGCGGCGAAGTCGAGTTCCGTCGCGTCCGCTCCAGCTGGGTCGTCGAACGAGAACGCGTCGTCGTCGCCGTCGACGCTCGCAGGGACGAACTCGTCGGCGTCGTCGTCCGCGTCGAACGCGTCGCCGCCCGCGACGAGCTCGTCGATGCTCGGCTCCTCGCTCGTATCCACGCCCGGCAGCTCCAGGTCCCGGAGTTCGTCCTCCAGGGCGTCCGTGTCGGTCTCCTGCTCGAACTCCGCCTGGAGCTCCGAGAACCGTTCACCGTCCGCGTTGAGGACGACCTCGACGTCCTCCTCGTCCGGCTCGATGGACACCTCCTCGGTGCCCTCGCGGGCCGCAGCCTCGGTGTCCTCGTCGGGTTCGGCGTCGATACCGGTCGCGTCCTCGGGGTCGCCGACGAGCGGCGACACGAGCGCGTCAGTCACCTGCTCGCGGTCCGTGAGCGCGTTCAGTACCGCGTCGGCGCCGAGTGGCGTCTCGATGACCGCGTCGACGGTCGCGCGCTTCGCGTCGCCCGTGATGCGTCGCGCGACCACGTGGAAGGCGTTCGCGAGCTCCTGGAGGAGGAGTGCGCCGCCGCCGCCGTGATGCGTGTCGGCGAGTGCCGCACGGAGGTAGACGTGGTTCTCGCCGACGCGCTCCGCACCACGACCGCCTTCGTCGTCCCTCTCGTCGCCGTCCTCGTCGTCCGAGTCGTGGTCGAGGAGGTCGTCGAGGTCCGCGTGCGTCGGCGCGGCGACGCGGCCCGTTCCGCGTCGCTGGACGGGGTACGCCCACGCGTGGTCGCCCATCGTCCCCGATGGCTCCGCGACGTCCGCGTCGACGTCCGCCCCGTCCGGTGCCGGGAGCGCCGTCGCCGGTTCCGCGGGCTCCGCTCGCGCCGCGGTCAGCGCCTCCTCGACGTCGGCGCGAAGGTCCGCCAGCGCGCTCGGGCCGACGCTCCGCAGCGAATCGTCCACGGTCGGCAAGCGAACCTCGTCGCCGACCGGGTCCAGGGAGGGCGCGTCGGGGTCGCTCGCGACCTTCACGTCCGGGCCCTTCAGGAGCTCGTGGACGCGACTCGGGTCGTCGATCCAGATACCGTACAACGTCACGACCGGTCGTTCCGGGTCCAGTCGCGTGGTGAACGTCACGCGGCCGTCCTCGAACGCGGTCCACTGGTCGGCGCCGAAGTCAGCGTGGACGCCGACGCGGTCCGGGTCGACCGCCGCCGGGAGGTGGTCGACGACGCGGACGCCGACCGGGTCGTCCCTGTCGCTCCGGATCTCGAACTTCAGTGCCGGCAGCGCGAGCGTGTCGAGGTCCAGTCCCTTCCGGACGGTCACCCCGTCACTGGTGGCGTCGACCGTGTGGTCACCGTACCAGCCGGCTGACGCGTGCATGAATACTCATTCGGGGGTACACCGGTATAGGATTGCCGCTCGGTTGAGTACAAGCGGTGGTTGAAACCAATGGTTATCTGGTAGGGTCGAAAGCATGAACGCTAATGGCGGGTTGCTGGCAACGTCACGACCAGCTCGAAACCACGTGCCAACGCGGCGGTAACGTCCCCTTGAAGTCGTCTCGTCGGCCGTCGTCGAGGTTCAAGCCCTCCCTGAACGTCCCCGTCAGCGCGGCGCTTATGCTCGCGGCGTCGTTAGACCCGTCGATGACAGCACGCGGCGAGACGGCGTTCGGCGTGCTCGGCGAGCCGGTCCGTGACGCCCTCGCCGAGCGCGGGTTCGCGGAGCCGACGGCGACGCAGCGTCGCGCCATCCCACCCATCGCCGCCGGCGAGCACGCACTCGTCGTCGCGCCCACGGGGACCGGGAAGACCGAGACCGCGATGCTCCCGGTGTTCGACGCGCTCGCCGGCGAGGACGCCCACGGCATCCGCGCGCTCTACGTCACGCCGCTGCGGGCGCTGAACCGCGACATGCGCGACCGCCTGGAGTGGTGGGGCGAGTACCTCGACCTTGACGTCGACGTCCGCCACGGCGACACCACGGACTACCAGCGCCGCAAGCAGGCGACCGACCCGCCCGACGTCCTCGTGACGACGCCCGAGACCGTGCAGGCGATGCTCACGGGCTCGCGGCTCCGCGAGGCGCTCGCGGACCTCGAGCACGTCGTCGTCGACGAGGTCCACGAACTCGCCGCGTCCAAGCGCGGCGCCCAGCTCGCCATCGCGATGGAGCGCCTTCGCGCACTCGCCGGTGACTTCCAGCGCATCGGGCTGTCGGCGACCGTCGGCGACCCCGAGACTGTCGGCGCCTTCTTGACGGGGAATCGGCCGTGTGCGGTCCGCGAGGTCGACGTCGGCTCCCAGCTCGACCTCCGCGTCCACGAGCCCGAGATAACCGACGAGGACGCGACCCTCGCCGGGAAGCTCGCGACGACCGAGCGCGTCGCGAGCCACGTGCGCGCCATCCGCGACCTCGTCGCCGCGAACGAATCGACGCTCGTCTTCGTCAACACGCGCCAGACCGCGGAGGCACTGGGCTCGCGGTTCACGGAACTCGACCTCCCCATCGGCGTCCACCACGGCAGCCTCTCGAAGGACGCCCGCATCGAGGTCGAGGACGCGTTCAAGGCCGGCGAGCTCGACGGCCTCCTCTGTACGTCCTCGATGGAGCTCGGCATCGACGTCGGCCGCGTCGACCACGTCGTCCAGTACCAGAGCCCGCGCCAGGTCACGCGACTCCTCCAGCGCGTCGGGCGCGCCGGCCACCGCAGCGACCAGGTCTCGAAGGGGACGGTCGTCACGACGCGCGAGGACGACACGTTCGAGGCCGCCGCCATCGCCCGACGCGCGAAGGACGGCGAGGTCGAACCCGCGGGCATCCACGAGGGGAGTCTCGACGTCGTCGCGAACCAGCTCCCGGGGCTCGCCATGGACGGCGACCACGCCGACGGCGGCGCCGACGCCGCGTACGGCCCGAGCACGGTCGGCGAGGAGCAAGACGGCGTCTCGGCGCGGGCGGCCTACGAGCTCGTCACGAGCGCGTACCCGTTCAGGGACCTGTCGGAGGACGCGTTCCGCGCGGTCGTCGAGGAACTGCACTCGAACCGCGTCGTGTGGCTCGACGAGGGCGCGGACCGCATCGAGACCGCGGGCGGGACGCGCGGCTACGTCTACCAGAACCTCTCGATGATCCCCGACGAGGAGACGTACGACGTGAACGACGTCGCCTCCGGCCGGCAGGTCGGGACGCTCGACGAGCGGTTCGTCGTGAACTTCGCCCAGCCCGGGGAGGTGTTCGTGCAGCGCGGCGAGATGTGGCGGATCGTCGAGGTGGACGACGACGACGGCGAGGTGAACGTCGCCCCCATCGAGGACCCCGCCGGCGAGGTGCCGTCGTGGACGGGCTCCGAGATTCCGGTCCCACCGGGCGTGGCGGGCGAGGTCGGCGAGATGCGCGCGGTCGCCGGCCCACAGTTCGAGCGGGGCGCGCCACGCGCGTCGGTCGCGACCGAGTTCGCCGGCCGGTACCCCGTCGACGAGGCGACGATGGCGAGCGCGCTCGACCAGCTCGAACGCCACGCGGAGACGGGCGCGCCGATGCCGACCGGCGACTGCCTGGTGGTCGAACAGCACGGCCGCACCGTCGTCGTGAACGCCGCCCTCGGGCACAAGGCGAACGCGACGCTCGGGCGCGTCCTCTCCTCGCTGCTCGGCCAGCGCACGGGGTCGTCGGTCGCGCTCGAGACCGACCCCTACCGCATCGAACTGGAGCTCCCGAGCGGCCTCGGGACGCCAGCGGTAATCGACGTCCTGGAGTCGACCGACCCGGGGCACGTCGAGGCCATCATCGAACTCTCCCTGAAGCGCTCGGACGCGCTGAAGTTCCGGCTCAGTCAGGTCGCGGCGAAGTTCGGCGCACTCCGGACGTGGGAGGGGTCGACGGACGTCAGCCCGCAGTACCTCGTCGCCGCGCTCGAGGACACGCCGGTGTACGACGAGGCCGTCCGCGAGGTGTTCCACGAGGACCTCGCGGTCGACCACGCCGGGCGAGTGCTCGAGCGCATCCAGTCGGGCGACCTCGCGGTCGAGACGGTCGGCGAACGCACGCCCATCGGGTCGGCCGGGCACTCCTCGGGGAAGGAACTGCTCGCGCCCGAGAACGCCGACGCGAGCGTCGTCCAGACCGTCAAGGACCGCCTCCAGGACGACCGCGTCGTCCTGCTGTGCGTGCACTGCGGCGAGTACAAGAAGCAGACGAAGGTCCGCCGAGTCCGCGACCAGCCCGAGTGCGCCGAGTGCGGGTCGACGCGCATCGCCGCCCTGAGCCCGTGGGACGACGAGACCGTCCCCGCGGTTCGCGCGAGCGAGAAGGACGACGAGCAGGACGAGTTGACGAAGAAGGCCCACCGCAGGGCGAACCTCGTCCAGTCACACGGCAAGCAAGCCGTCGTCGCACTCAGCGCGCGCGGCGTCGGCCCGCACAACGCCGCACGAATCATCGGGCAACTCCGCGAGAACGAGACCGACTTCTACCGCGACATCCTCGCTCAGGAGAAACAGTTCGCCAGGACGCGCTCGTTCTGGGACTGACGCCCTATCGACCCGGCCGAACGGCGCTCACAGCAGGTACTCGAACACCGGATAGGAGGCGACGACCGCCATCGACGGCGTCAACACCCACATCGTCACGATGCGCTTGGCCGCCGACGGGTCGAAGAGGCTCTTCTCGTCGAGCTCCGCCGGCCCCTCGGAGCCGACCTCGGGGACGTCGGGTACCTCGTCGGGCGTCTCCGGCGGCTCCTCGTGTCGCGCGATGTCTCCGATGGTCGGACTCGCGGGCGCCTCCTCGACGCGCGAGGTGACGAGCGCACCCGTCGCAACGTCCAGATTCTTCCGGTCGGGCTTCGGGGTCGCCAGCTCCGCGAGCGTCGCCGCCCGGCTCGCGCGACCCCAGCCGAGGCCGATGATCGTCGACGTCGTACTCACCGCGAGACTCGCGGGAATCCCGGCGTAGGAGAGGATCGTGATGACGGTCCCGCCGACGACGGACACGATGAGCGACGCGAGGATCGGGAGTTCCGTGATGTCGTCGCCGACCGTCTCCAGGGTGCGACGCGCGATGGTGAAACTCCCCAGTCCGAACGCCGCCACCGCGAGCAGCACGCCCTGGTCGACGGTGAGGGTGCCGCCTTCGCCGACGAGCGGCGCGACGGCGTTCGCGGCGTTCGACGCTCCGGCGGAGAACGCCATGTAGCAGCCGATGACGACCACTGAAAGCGAGCCGACGACGTCCTGGGCCGACGCGTTCCGATTGAAGTGGGGGCGTGGAATCCGCCCCGAGCGGTCGAGCTGGATGAAGTGCAGGTCGAACTTCGTGAACGCGACGTACCGGTCGAGGTACGGGTAGAGGTAGCGTCCGACGACGAGCCCGATGGCGAAACTAATCAGGGGCGCGACGATCCACGCCGAGACGATGACGAACATCAACGCCTGATTGAGCGTGTCCGACGCGAGCCCGAGGCCGACGATGGCGCCGACGGCCGTCATCGACGTCGACGCCGGCACCCCGTAGAGGTTCGAGACGAGGAGCGAGAGCCCAGTGAAGAACAGGACGGCGACGCTCGCGACCGGCGTGAACTGGGCTGCCGGGACGATACTGCTGCTCATCGTCGCGATGACGTTCCGGCCGACCGTCCACGCGCCGAGGAACCCGAACCCGACGAACAGCGTCGCCGCGGTCGCCTTCCGGACGAGGCGCGACCCGACTGCCGGCCCGAACGCCACGCCCGTCGACGACCCACCGATGTTGAACCCGACGAACACCGCGACGAGGATACCCGCGACGGCTAGCACTGACACCATCTTGTTGTATTCGGCTAGGTCTCACGGTCGTCGGATATAATCCCCGGGGCGATTCCCGTCGCCCTACATCGCGGCCATCAGGGACGTTGCCCGGCGGTGCGAGGCCTGGTCCTGCTCTCGGCCGCTCGTCTACTGGTTCAACAGGGGCAGCCGGTCTGGTCGCCCGACCGAAACGCCTTCCCGGATGCCGTCCGGCCGTTCGAGTATGCGACTCGCGCCCGGTGCCTACGACTATGCGGCCGTCCCTGCTGTGCTCGCGCTCGTCTTCCTCGTCGTGTTCCCGCCAGCGAGTCTCGTCGCGCTGGCACTCGCTGGGTTCGTCCTCGCGTTCTTCCGTGACCCCGAACGCGTCCCCTCGGCGGGCGCGGCCCGCGACGCCGCGCTCGCGGCCGCGGACGGCACGGTGTCGGTCGTCCGAACCGAGACCGACGACGACGGCCGGGAGCGCGTGCGCGTCGGCGTGTTCATGAACGTCACCGACGTCCACGTGAACCGCGCGCCGCTCCCCGGCACCGTCGAACGCGTCGAGCACGTCCCCGGCGGCCACATGCCCGCGTTCACCAAGGAAGCCGAACGCAACGAACGCCTGCACGTCGACCTCAGCGAATCGACCGCAGACGACGCGGACGACGAGCAAGCGTACCGCATCACGCAGATCGCGGGCACCGTCGCCCGCCGCTGTCACAGTTACGTCGACGCCGGCGACGAACTCGTCGCCGGCCAGCGCTTCGGGCACATCGCGTTCAGCTCGCGCGTCGACGTCCTCCTCCCGCCGCGGTTCGACGAGACGCACGTGCTCGTCGACGAGGGCGACCGGAGCGTCGCCGGCCGCACCCTCCTCGCTCGCGACACCGCCGCGACGTCCACCGACGACACAGCGAGCCAGTAGTGCCGTACCACGTGCGAGCGCCGTCGCTCACCGTCGTAGAATCGACGGGGTAGGCCAGTCGGGTCTTGTAGCGTTGCGTGTCAAATGCACGCGGGCATTTCACCGAGCGGCCGTGCCGTCGTCTCCTAGTCCACGGCGTCGGTACAAGAGGCCTCCGGTCCCCGCGTCGAGGACGACCGAAACTGTTCACCCCGTCCCGTGGACGCTACTGCTGGATGCGTTCGCGTGCCGCCTGGAAGTGCGCGACCGTGATCTCGAGTTCGTCGCCCATCTCGTTGGCTTCCTCGGGCGGTCGGCCCTCGGCTATCTCGCGGATGGCGCGCATCGACGCGTCCCGGACGAGCGCGTCCAGTTCCGCGCCCGAGTACCCCTCGAGGTCGGCGGCGAGCGCGTCCAGGTCGACGTCGTCGGCGAGCGGGCGGCCCTTCGCGACGACCTTCAGGATCTCCCTGCGACCCGCCTCGTCGGGCTCGGGGACCTCGATGTGCGTGTCGAGGCGACCCGGTCGGAGGAGCGCGCGGTCGATGGCCTCCTTGCGGTTCGTCGCCGCGACCACGACCAGGTTCGGGTTGTCCGCGAGCCCATCCAGTTCGGTCAGGAGCTGGGAAACGACGCGGTCCGTGACGTCGTCACCGCCGCCACCACCACCGCCCTCGCGGGACTTCGCGACCGAGTCTATCTCGTCGAGGAACACGATCGAGGGCGCGGCCTGTCGCGCCCGATGGAAGAGCTCGCGGACCGCCTTCTCGGACTCGCCGACGTAGCGGTCGAGCAACTCGGGGCCCTTCACCTCGATGAAGTTCACGCCGCTCTCCCCGGCGAGCGCGCGCGCGAGCAGCGTCTTTCCGGTGCCCGGCGGCCCGTAGAGGAGCACGCCCGACGGCGGACTCGTGTTCGCCGCCTCGAACAGCGGCCCGTAGGACAGCGGCCACTCCACGGCCTCCTCTAGCGTCTGCTTGGCCGTCGACAGCCCGCCGACGTCCGCGAACGTCACGTTCGGCTGCTCGGCGACGTACTCGCGCATCGCCGACGGCTCCACCTCCGCCATCGCCCCCTCGAAGTTCGCGCGTGCGACGCTCGGGTCGTCGCTCCACGCCTTCCGCGCCTCGCCCTCCGCGGGCCGGTTCCGGATGGCGTGCATCGCCGCCTCGCTCACGAGCACGTCCAGGTCCGCGCCCACGAACCCGTGCGTCCGCGACGCCAACGTGTCCAGGTCCACGTCGTCGCTCAGGGGCATCCCGCGCGTGTGGACGTCGAGGATCTCCCGGCGCCCGGCCTCGCTCGGCACGCCGATCTCGATCTCGCGGTCGAACCGACCGCCCCGGCGGAGCGCCGGGTCGATGTCGCCCACGCGATTCGTCGCGCCGATGACGACCACGTCACCGCGGGATTCCAGACCGTCCATCAGCGAGAGGAGCTGGGCGACGACGCGATTCTCGACGTCCCCGTCGTCGTCGCGCTTCCCCGCGACCGAATCGATCTCGTCGAAGAAGATGATGGAGGGCGCGGTCTCGCGAGCCTTCTCGAACACCTCGCGGACGCGCTCCTCCGACTCGCCCTTGTACTTCGACATGATCTCCGGCCCGGAGACCGTGTGGAACTCCGCGCTCACCTCGTTCGCGACCGCCTTCGCGATGAGCGTCTTCCCCGTCCCCGGCGGGCCGTACAGCAGCACGCCCCGCGGCGGGTCGATGTTCAGCTTCTGGAACAGCTCTGGTTCGCTCAGCGGGAGCTCTATCATCTCCCGCACGCGCTCTAACTCCTCCTCGAGGCCACCGATGTCCTCGTAGGTCACGCCAGACTGGTCCTCGTCGCCGTCCGCGTCCTCGGCGGCGTCGGCGCTCCCCGAGGCCGCCCGCTGGCTGCCGCCGTCCGGGTCGCTCGCGCCGGGCGTCGGGTCGCTCTCGGCGTCGAACGCCTCGTTCCGCACGCTCACGTTCGTGTGGCCTTCGACGCGAACCGGGCCGTCCGGGACGGTCTCGACCACGTGGAACGGCGACTGACTGATGCGTTCCAGTCGCACGTGCTCGCCGACGGACACCGGCCGGCCGTCGAGGTCCCGGCGGACCGCGCGCTCGACGACGCCCGACGGCACCGACCCCATCGAGCTCGGCGGGGCGAGCGTCACCGACTGCGCGTCGTTGACCTCGCGCGCGGTCACCGTCACCAGGTCGCCGACCTTCGCACCGGCGTTCGTCCGCGTGTCCGCGTCGATGCGGATGGTGCCCTCGTCCTGGTCGGCGTCCGCCGGCCAGAACTTCGCCGCCGTCACGTGCGTCCCCTCGATGACGACCGTGTCGCCGCTCAAGATACCGAGCTCTCGACGCGCGGCCTCCGAGAGCCGCGCCACGCCGCGGCCAGCGTCGCGCTTCTCCGCCGCCCGCACCGTCAACCTCACGCCGTCGTCGCCGTCCGTACTCATAGGGCTTTTTTCTCGCCGAATTGACTTGAATCGCTCGGGACGGACCACTCCCTCGCTCGGGCCGAACGCGCGGTTCGAGCGGGACAAACCACTTGTCGCAGGGCGTTGTCGCCCTAGGTATGGTCAGCGAGACAGAGCGCGACGGCGAGACGTGGTACGAGTGCGACGCCTGCGGCCTCATGTTCGACGACCAGGGGGACGCGAACGCGCACGAGGCCAACTGCGACGCCGAGGACCCCTCCTACATCCAGTAGCTCGCCTCGGCGCGAGCGCGACGACCGTCAGTCCGCGCGCTCGCGGTGCTCCGCCGCCAGCTCCTCGGCCTGCTCGCGCGTCTGCGCGGTCTTCCAGCGGACCTGCGTCGCACCGCGCGGCCCGTACGATAAAGCGTCCTTCAACTCGTCGGGGAGCACGCCCCAGCCGACCTCGAGGACGACACCGTCGTCGTCGCCGAGCTCGTACACGCCGAGACGGTCGGGTGCGGCGCCGACCGCCGACCGGTCGAGCGCACGCCACTGCTTCCGGAGCGGCATCAAACGATCTCGTACGCGTGCTCACTCATCTCGTCCTCCGCGAACACGAACACGCGGCCCCGAGCGGTCTCCGGGTCGGCCTCCACCTCGACCGCGTACGCCTCCGCGCGCACCGTCACACCAGGGAACAACTCCTCTTCCTCGTCGTTCTCCAGCATCACGCGCCCTACCCCGGTATCCTCGAGGATGTCCTCCGCGGTGTTCCGGTCGTTCACGTACACGAGGACGCCCTCGGTCTCCGTCGGGTCCGTCACGAGCACCTGCGTCAGCTTCCCCGGCGGTGCCCGCACCGACCCCTCGGCCTTCTCCGGCGGCCCGTGATAGAACACCGTTCGTCCGTCGAGGTACTCGACGACGACGCCGTCCTCGGTGAGTTCCACGCCGAGCGTCGACGGCGCCACGTCAGCTCGAAAAGTCATACTGGAGGATACGTCGTTCGCACGCAAAAACCACTCCGTTTCACGACGCCCATACCACGGCCGTCTCACGGCACCGCCGCGAGTCAGACCGCAGCCCGCGTCAGGCCGGCTTGAACGTCTTCGCGATGGCGGAGACGACCGCGTTCAGGACCGCGTCGCGCTCGCCAGCGAGGTACTCGAGGTGGCCTTCGCGGCCACCGACGACCTCGATACCGGCTTCGGGCGCCGCACCCTCTGCTTGCTCGGCGACCCGGCGAACGTCCAGGGACTCCTGGGACCGCAGCCGCATGTCGTCGCGGCCCATCCCGACCGTGACGACCGGTTCGTCGTACTCGTCGCGCAGCGCGCGATGGAGTTCGTCGACGAGCAGCGCCTCCGGCGGGAAGTCGAACCGATGCGAGAACGCGTCCGTGTCCACGACCGCGAACGTCACGCCCTCCGCGGTCCGCTCCGTGAGGTTCCGGCGCGCCGTCTCGACCTCCTTCTCCATCTTCTCGCGGAACTGGTCGCTGACGTGACCCGAGAGCCCCTCGCGGCGACCGAACAGGAGGTCGTCCACGAGTTCGCGCTTGTCCTTGTACGACTGGTAGAACGCCTCCAGCGCGATCGCCTGCCGGAGCTCCGTGACGTCCGTGACGTCGTACTCCGCGTCCCGCGCGAGGTCCACGTACCCCTCGGGCGCGTCCTCCCAGTAACTCACCGCGGGCAGGTGTGCGAGGTCCTCGCGGACGCTCTCGTTCACGTGCGCCGCGACGTTCGCGGCGAGCGCGGTCGTCGTCACGGTCTCCTCGACGCCCGCCGTGTGCGGGTTCACGTACGCCGCGAGCCCGTCGAGCACGCCCTCGTCGGGCGTCGTCGCGTCAACCGCGACGCGCTCCACGTCGTAGACGTCGAGGAACTCGTAGCCCTCCTCGGACTCCGCGGTGGAGCCGGCGTCCGCGAGGACGACGAGCGGGAACTGCTCGCCGTGACGCTCGCGGTCCGAGAGCATCTCGGTGACGTCGTCCGTCGCCGCGTCCATCCCGTAGAACGGGTCGTCGAGCGGGCGGCGCTCGAAGAAGTGATACTCGGCGTCGTCGCGCGCGTGCTCCTCGCGGACGAGCGGGAGGACGGCGCGCTCGATGGCCGCACCGGCGGCGTAGCCGTCCGCCGTCGCCGTGTGCCTGACGACGACCGGTCGCCCGGTGAACACGGCCTGCCGGATGGTCGCCGCGACGTCACGGATCTCGTCGCCGACCGCGGCGACGGACTCGTGCTCCGCGAGCAGGTCGACCTCGCCCGGGTCGGCTTCCGCAGCGAGCGCGTCCTCCAGGCGCGTGCGGACCGCGTCCGCCTCGTCGCCTTCGAGAACGTCGAGGACCTCCGTCTCGATCTGGAGGTCGCCGTTGTGACGTTCGACCTCGCCGTCGATGCGGACCACGTCGTCCACCTCGACGTCGGGGTACGCACGAACGCCAGCGGACTCGAACGCCGCCGCCTCGATGACCGCGGTCTCGTCGCGCAGCTCGAACACCGTCGGCCCCGAGGTCTGCCGGATGCTCACGACCTCGCCTTCGACGCGGACGACCTGCCCGACGTCGTCGGCGACGTCCTCGAGCGTCGTCCGCGACAGCTCCTCGCTCGCCTCGTCGGCCTCGTCGGCCTCGTCGTCCGCGTCGGCCTCGGCAGCGACCGCGTCGTCACCGTGCTCGGCGTCGTCCGCCTCGGCGTCGTCCGCGTCGGCCTCGGCAGCGACCGCGTCGTCACCGTGCTCGGCGTCGTCCGCCTCGGCGTCGTCCGCGTCGTCGCCGTCCGCGTCGGCCGCCTCGTCTGCCTCGTCCTGCTCCGTCGCAGGGGCAGCGCCCGCGTCCGGGTCGGCGTCGGTCGTCACCTGATCGTCGTTCTCGGCTTCGCCCGCGCTCGGCGCGTCGGACTCGGTCGTCCGTTCGGGCTCGGCGTCCGCCGTGGAGGGCGTGCGCGTCTCGGTGTTCCCCGAGCGCGACGCACCCTCAGAAGGGCGGTCGTCGTCCTCGTCGTCCGCGTCGGGGAGCTCGTCGCCCTGGGGCGTCTGCACGAGGTGACCGCGGAACTCGCGCTTGCGTTGCCGGATCGACCAGCCGAGGTCGACGTTCCCGTTGTCGCGAACGTCCGTGACCTGCACGTACACCGTGTCGCCGGGCTCCCAGTCGAGGGAGTCCAGTCGTCGGTCGAGCTCGCTGCGATGCAGGAGGCCGGTGACGTGGTCGCCGATGTCGACGAACACACCGAACTCGGCGTAGCCGTCGACGGTGCCTTCGTAGTAGCGACCGGGCGTGAGCTGTTCGGGGTTGCTGCCTTCGAACTCGAAGACGGCGTCTTCCTCGTGACTCGGACAGATGTGCCCGTCCACGGACGTACCGCAGATGATACAGTTACCCATTTGCTCTGGTAGAGGGAACCCGGCCTAAAACTGTTGTCGAAAACCGCTCGCGGTCGACGAACCCCGCTCGATCGGTCGCGGGGACGCGCCTGCGCTCCGGTCGTCGGGCGGTAGACCGCCCGACGGAGCGGGACTGGACCGTTTATCGGCGCTTCCTCGTCGCGAACCTTTACGGAACGTGCAGGCGTATCTCGGGACGACCATGGAAATCACCTGGTACGGTCACTCCACGTTCGGTGTCGAACTCGGCGAGACCAGCCTCCTCATCGACCCGTTCTTCGACAACCCGAAGACGGACACCGACCCGGAGGAACTCGACCCTGATTACGTCCTCCTCACGCACGGCCACGCGGACCACATCGGGGACGTCGACCGGTACGAGGGCACGAAGCTCGTCGCGACCCCGGAGGTCGTCGAGTACTGTCGCGACGAGTTCGGCGACTACGAGGCGGTCGGCGGCATGGGGATGAACATCGGCGGGACCGTCGAGTGCGGTGACGCGTACGTCACGATGCATCGCGCGGACCACACGAACGGGATGGAGACCGGGTACGGGACGAGCGGCGGGATGCCCGCCGGCTTCGTCATCTCGGACACGAAGCCGACGCAGGTCAGCGACGAGGAGTCCGTGTCGTTCTACCACGCGGGCGACACCGGGCTGATGACGGAGATGCGTGACGTCATCGGGCCGTTCCTCGAACCGGACGTCGTCGCCGTCCCCATCGGCGACCACTTCACGATGGGGCCCTGGCAGGCGGCCATCGCGGTCGACTGGCTGAACGTCGACCACGCGCTGCCCATCCACTACGACACGTTCCCGCCCATCGAGCAGGACCCCGAAGACTTCGCGAAGGAGGTGAAGGCGACCGGGAGCGACGCCGAGGTGCACGTCCTCGCGGGCGACGAGACGTTCGACCTCAGCGAGAACCTCATGGACTGACTGGAGCGGTCGACGACTTCCCGCGTCGCCCCTCTTCCGGCTCGTCTATTCTGGAGTCCGTTCACCTGGTCGAACGACCCGAGTCGCTGGAGGTCGCTTCAGTTGTCTCGCACGGGACCGCATCCCCACGGTAACGCGTCCCCACGGGAGCGCCTGCCGAAGCCCTCCGGCGACGAAACCCTTAATTGCTGCAAGGTATTGAGAAGGTGAAAACGGTGATTCTCTATGGAACTACATGTCGACGATACGGCGGCCCAGGACGAAGCCATAAGCACCCACACCGGTCGGTCCTTCCGACCGCTCGACCCGGCACCCGAGCAGATAGCGCTCGAGGACCTCGCGCACGGACTCAGTAACGTCTGCCGCGGCGCGGGCCAGACCGCGTTCTTCTACAGCGTCGCCCTGCACTCCATCCACGTCACGGAAGAGCTGAAGCGCGCCGGCGAGAGCGAGCGAGTGCAGTTCTACGGGCTCCTGCACGACGCCGCCGAAGCGTACGTCACGGACGTCCCCAGCCCCCTCAAGCGCCACCTCCCGGGGTACCGCGAGATAGAGGACGACATCCAGGACGCCGTCTGGGCGGCGTTCGACGTCTCCCCGCCGAGCGACGAGCAGTACCGCGCCGTCAAGCGCGCCGACCGCGCGCTCGGCCAGTACGAACTCCCCGAACTGTTCCCCCAGCAGACCTGGGAGGGCCAGCGCCCCGACCTCGACTACGACCTCCGCGCCGACGCCCGCTTCGACGTCCCCCGCCGGTTCGAAGCCATGGCCGTCGACCTCGCCGACCGCGTCGACGCCAGCGTCCCGAACTGACCGGCTCTTCTACGCGCCGTCGTCGGACGATGCCGTCGCCTCAGCCACCCAGTCGCCGTACGCGTCCAGCAGGCCTGCTTCGTCGAACCGCTCGATGCACGGGACGTCGTAGGGGTGGAGTTCCTCGACGCGTGCTTCGAGTTCGTCGTAGCGGTCGTCGGTGGTCTTCGCGAGCAGTATCACCTCGTCGTCGCGCTGGATGGCGTCGTCGCCGTCGGCGTCGCCGCCCTCCGCGTCGGTCCAGCGGTACGTGGAGCGGCACTGGAGTTGGTTCACGCACGCAGCGAGGCGTTCCTCGACGAGCGCCGTGGCGAGTTCGTCGGCGGCGTCCGGCGGCGCGGTGACGTACGCGGTCGGCATCGTCAGTCGGTCCTCGCGCGCATCGCTACTCGATGGGGCGGAACGACCCGTCGATGTCCCACTCGTGCACGCAGTGCACGTCGCCGATTGCGGTCGCGTCGTCCTGGTCGGGGACGCGCCACGTGTCCTGGTCGTCGTCCCAGACCTCCGTTCGACCGCAGCGCTCGCACTCGCGTTCGTCCGGTTTCCGTAGTTCGGCCATGCCAGTG
This sequence comes from Halorubellus salinus, assembly GCF_020567525.1. Taxonomy (GTDB): domain Archaea; phylum Halobacteriota; class Halobacteria; order Halobacteriales; family Natrialbaceae; genus Halorubellus; species Halorubellus salinus. The sequence continues at coordinate 5,109 of NZ_JAJCVI010000006.1, read as the reverse complement.
CGTCGTCGCCGCGTGAACTTGAACGTTCACCGTCGCGGCGAATCTCGTCGACGCGACGCGCCCGCTCCCGGGTCGGTCCCTCGAGGACGGACCGTGGTCGCGTAGCGACAGGTCGCGGCCCGGACGGTCACTGACCGTCGAAAAACTGATGTTGGAACAGAGACACGTTCTGCGTATGGGAAGTCACTGGTCCCCCGACGAGGTGCGTCGCTGATGCCCGGCGCCGGCAAGTCAGACTCCCGGCTCCTCCAGGGCGTCGGTGCGCTCGTCGCCGTCGTCGCCCTCGCGGGCGCCGCGTTCGGCGGCTGGAGCTTCGACGGCCTCGCCGACGGCCCCCTCCCGTTCGTCATCGCACTCGCCGCCGTGGCGCTCGCGCTCGGCGCGACGTGGTACTCGCGGTCCGGATGAGAGGAGTCAAGCAGCGAAGCGGCGACGCCTGCGGTCAGTAGACGGCGTCGACGACGTCGTCGTCGAGCTCCGGGAACTCGGCGAGGTACTCGCGGCGTTCCTCGCGGAGTTCCGCGGCGGCGGCCTCGTAGTCGTCGACGTGGTCGGGCACGCAGTACTCGTCGACGTCGATACCGGGGACGTGACTGGGGACGGTCATGCCGGTGCGGTCGTCGTGCTCCCAGTCCACGCTACCGCGCGCGATCTCGCGGAGGATGGTGACGGACTCGCGGACGCCGACGTCCTGCGGGTCGTCGGTGGTGCCGACGCAGCCCGTGTTGAGGACGTAGCACTCGACGTCGAGGTCGCGGACGAGTTCACGGAAGCGGTTGCCTTCCTCGCCCTTGCTCCCCATGATGAAGGGGTTCGTCCCGACGACGCGGATGGCTTCGCCCGCGGCGTCGGGGTCGCCCGCGCTCGTCTGGATGGACTCGCCGAGCATGAACGCGGCCGCGGCCGCGGCCTCGTCGAGCTTCGCGACCGGCGGCATCAGGGGGTTGCGCGTGATGAAGAACACCTGGTCGACGCCGCCGAGGTCGATGTCGTCGGCCGCACTCGAGAGGTGCTCGCGCTTGACGACCGCGCGCGAGTTCGTCGTGTACCGGTCCTCGTCGAAGTGCACGGTGCCGTCGTCGTCCACGGCGGCGTTCTCGAGGACCGCGGACTCGTGGGTCGCGGCGTCGTACAGCGCCTCCTGTTCGTCGCGGTCCAGGCCGATGGTCTTGATGTAGAGGCCGGCGCCTTCGCTGCCCGCGACCTCGCCGTCGGGCGTGAGCGCGCACACGTCGTCCTGGAGCATCGTCGCGGACTCGCCAGCGTCCTCGTCGAGCCAGAGGCCGTGCGCGGTCAGCGTCGACTTCCCGGTCGCCGACAGCCCGAGGAACACCTGTCCCTTCGTCTGGAGGTCGCCCGCGTCGTCGCGAACCGTCACGCGCTTCGAGCCCGCGTGCAGTCCGAGGCCGCCTTTCCGCTTGGCGTCCCACATGAACAGGCGGAGGAAGCTCTTCTTCGCCTCGCCCGTGTAGTCGCTCCCGACGACCGCCGTGATGCCTTCCTCGGCGAGCACGCGGATGGCGACCTCGTCGGCGTCGGGGACCTGGACCGTCACGTAGTCCGGGTCGACAGTCTCGTCCTCGGGGACGTCGAGGGGCTCGAAGAGCTTCCCCCACGCGAGCGCGATGCGGCCGTACTCGCGTGGCACGAACAGCCGGCAGATCGAGGAGGCGTCGTCGTGACGCCCCATCCGGCGGTCGAGGCACACCCACTCGCCCTCGCCGATGCGGTCGACGGCGTCGGCGACGACGCGATAGTCGGCGGGCGAGAAGTCGTCGTCGACCGTGGTCTTGGTCTGTGCGGCACTCCGCGAGCGGCACTCGCTCACGTAACTCGGCGAGTCGTACTCGGTCGTCGTCTCGAGGTGGGAGGAGGCCCCGCGGAGCGCGGACAGCGACGGGTTGTACGTCACGTTCGGCGCCGACCGCGGGTCCGGAAGGTCCGACCGTCGCGTGACGGTCGCAGGGTGTTCTATCCCCATGTCTGACATCGTGATTGATTAGATTGCGTAATGCTGTATAAATATGCTGGATGTATCGTGCGGGTAGGCGGTGGCTTCGACCGCGAAACCATCGCGATACCCCGTCATGGCATCCCGCGGTCCGAATCGAGCGACGGGACCGCCAGCGACCGTCACGTGTAAGTCACGGCTCTGCGTCAGTCAGCGCATGATTAAGCTTGTGAACATGCTCGTCCGCGCGGACGACCTGACCCACGACGAGTTCGTCGAGTACTGGTACGAGGAGCACGTCCCGCTCGCAGAGGACCTCCCGCACGCGAAGAAGTACGCGACGAGCGTCCCGACCGACCCCGAGCGAAGCGAGTACGACGGCGTCGTCGAACTCTACTTCGAGGACATGGGCGACCTGCAGGCGGCGTTCGAGTCCGACGTCGGGCGCGAGGTCCAGGCGGACCTCGAGCACTTCGCGAAGCCCGACGAGGGCCCGACGCTGTACGTCGAGGAGACCGTCCAGTTCGACGACACGGAGGACGATTCGGGAGGGGACGCGGCATGAACACGGCCGAACGCGTCGTCGAGACCCTGGACGCGCTCGACGTCGAGTACGTCTTCGGGTATCCAGGCGGGCGCGTCATCGAGCTCTTCGAGACGATCGCGCACGGCGACAGCGACGTCGAGGTGGTGCGCCCGCGCGACGAACGCGAGGCGAGCCAGATGGCGGAAGCGTACGGGCGGATGACGAGTACGCCCGCCGTACTCGCGGGACAGGGCCCCTGGATCGGGAGTCTCGGGAACATGGGCCAGATGGAGGCTCGCCTTGCGTCCTCGCCGATGGTGACGCTCACGGAGGCGTCCGAACGCGGTGACTACTCGACGCTCGCGCCCTACCAGCAGTCCCGCGGCGACTACGGCGGCCTCTCCTTGCCGAAGATCCTCGACGGCGTCACGAAGGAGTGGTGGTTCCCGCGGTCGGCGACCGAGACCGTGCGGTCGGTGCAGCTCGCGTTCAAGCACTCGACGGCGGGCCGACCCGGGCCGACCGCCGTCATCCTGGACGGGGACGCGGTGAGCGACGAGTTCCCGGAGGACGCGACGCCGCCGGTCTGGGACGACCAGCGGCAGGTCCAGAACTGGGAGAGCCAGCCGACGGACCGGGACGTCGCCGCGGCGGTCGACCACCTCGAAGCCGCGGAGAAGCCCGTGATAATCGCCGGGAACGGCGTGCACGCCGCGGGTGCGTACAAGGAACTGAAGGCGGTCGCGGACGCGTACGACGCGGTCGTCGCGACCTCGTACCTGGGGAAGGCGACCATCGCGGAGACCGACGAGCGCGCGGCGGGCGTCATCGGGTCGTTCGGCCACGAGGGCGCGAACCAGGTCGTGAGCGAGGCCGACACCTTGCTCGTCGTCGGCTGTCGCATGAACCCGATGGACACGAACTGGCAGGCCGCGTCGTTCATCCGGCCCGACGAGCAGACCATCCTGCACGCGGACATCGACACCCGGAACGCGGGCTGGGTGTACCCCGCCGACGTCGGCCTCATCGGCGACGCCGCGGAGACGCTGCGCGCGCTCGCCGCGACCGGCGACGGGGAGAGCGGCGACGACGGCAACTGGGCGCTCGACCGCGCGGAAGAAGCGCGCGAGGACTTCGCGGTCGAGAAGTGCGAGAGCGATAGCGTCCCGATCAAGCCCCACCGTGCGTGCAAGGCCATCGAGCAGGTGGTCGACGAGAACACGGTCGTCACCGCGGACTCGGGGAACAACCGCTTCTGGCTCCTGAACTACCTCCAGACCGACTCCGTGGGGTCGTACTACGGCTCCGGCGGCGTCGGCGGCATGGGCTGGGCGCAACCTGCGGCGGTCACGGCCGCGCTCCTCGGGAAGGACGCCATCGCGGTCGCGGGCGACGGCGGGTTCACGATGACGATGACCGCCGTCGAGACCGCGGTCGACCACGACGTCGCGCCGACGTTCGTCGTCCTGAACGACACGAGCCTCGGGATGGTCCGCCAGATGGACGACCAGATTCCCGGCGTCGAGTTCCACGACACCGACTTCGTGAAGGTCGCCGAGGGGATGGGTGCGCGCGGCGTCCGCGTCACCGACCCCGACGACCTCGTGCCCGCGCTGGAGAACGCGAAAGCCGCGAGCACGCCGACGGTCGTCGACGTCCGCATCGACCGCGACGAGGACATGGCCGACCAGCTCGCCTCGTCGTTCTACGACGAGGTCGGCGGCCTCCACGAGTGACCGCCCCAATGCGGTAAGCGGGGACCGCACGCCCGCCCGTGATACCGCACGGCGACGGCTCAGACCGCTGGGTCCCGCGCGGTTGCGTCACCGCCCGACGTGTGCGTCGCGGTCGACGACGACGTATCCCTGCACCGCGAGCGCTCGTTCGCGGTAGCGTTCTGCGACCCACTGCTGTGGGAGTCGCCGCAGCCCGAAGCGCCGGGTCGACGCGTACTCGACGTCGACGACCGTTCCGCCGTCGCGTTCGCGGACGGTCGCCGTGTACGTCGCCCACGGTCGGTTCGCGGCCGTGACCACCAACTCGACGCATCGGGCGTCGGTCGACGTCCGTTCCGTGTGCGACTCGACGGTGACCTCGACGGAGCGTCGGCCGAACAGGTACGTGGTCTCGTACGTCACCGAGTCCGTCCCTGGTCGTACCTCGTCCGCGATTCCCCACTGGAACGCGAGCACTGGCGGGGTTGGGCCAGCGAACGCGTCGACGACGGCGTCAGGGGGGTCGTCCGTTCGGAGCCGCACGGTCCCACGCGACCGAAGGACCGGGGCGCGCGCGACAACGGCCAGTGCTGCACCGACCACGGTCGCCGGGACCAGCGACGTCACGACGTACGTGCCGAGGAACGCCGAGACGACGAGGCACACGATGAGTGCACTCAACGGACGCTCCCGTCGTCGGTATCGTTCCGCGACGGCGACCGCCTCGGACGGTCTGTCGACGACGTCGGTGGTCGTCATCGTGCGAGTCGCCTCCCTCCGGGCAATTAACGTTATGGAAGTTACAAGGCTAAAACCCCGCCCTTCAGGGCGGGGATACAGCCGACAGCTCCTCCACTAACCATATTCGATGGCAATTCCGGATATTCCACGCCTCAGTCGTTGCGTTTAAAACTCGG
>NZ_JAJCVI010000005.1 GCF_020567525.1 Halorubellus salinus | reverse complement strand
GCTCTTGCTCTCACAACCCGTACCGATTATGGGCACGGTGGGCCGTTACCCCACCGTCTACCTAATCGGCCGCAGCCACATCCTATGGCGCCGTAGCATTTCCGGCTCAAGCCATTCCAGGCATAGAGCGTTATTCAGAATTAGCCTCAGTTTCCCGAGGTTGTTCTGATCCATAGGGTAGTTTGGCCACGTGTCACTGAGCTATCTGCCACGAGTATGAACTCGTGCGACTAGCATGGCTAAATCGAACTCCGATAGCAATGGCCTCCGGCAGGATCAACCGGAATGGTCCCGAGCTCAAGGCTCGGGGGGTATGGCGGGACACACTCGATTGAGTGTGTTCCATCTATTGCATTGCGTGGTCCGAGTTCGGTGATCCAGATCGAGTCGGCCGATCGGGCGTCACCGAACTACCAGGGCTAACATCAGATTCCGTCTTGACGGCGGACCGCAGGGGCGGAATCCTCATTTCCTTCCGGACTTGAGCATATTCCGGGAAGGGACATAAGCCCTTCGGAGTTGCTCCGTTCGGCGAGTGGTATTCGCCGAACACGTCCGGGATTGGGGCACGAGTTGAACGTGCCCCGAATCTCGGTGTGTCGTGTGCGTCGTATCCGAATCCCCGTTTCCACTTAAGGGCGTCGGATTCGCCCAACGCCGAAGTTCATTCCGGCGGGGCGTTCACATCACAACGAAATCGCCTGTTTCACTTAAGGGCGTCGTTTCGTTGATGTCCCGTGTGTGGACCGGGGTGTTCCTGCCTCCGTGCCGGGTCGCGGCCGGAGGGGGTGGCGTCGTGCGCCACCTTGTTCGCATCCATACCGATGGGAGTGATACATTTAAGGCCGTCGTTCCGTTCGGCCATTGGCATCGTGTTCACGTGGGGTGGTTTCGCACGGATTTTCGGGGGACGCGCGTACGCGTAGTCTGTTATGTAAGTGGACGTCGGTGGTGTGGAGGAGGGCGCGTTGGGGTGGCCCAGGGAGGGGATCGTCTGGTGGGGCGTGTGTCTGTTGGGTGTTGGGGGTGGAGCGTGTCGTGTGCGTGATGGTGGGTCTGGGTCGGTGTTGGCCCTGGGATGGTTGAGCGTGGGGTGTCTGGGGTGGCGGCTGGGGCTGGGGTGGGGTTGGGCGCGGTACTGTGGTAGGCTGAGACTGGAGGTACTGTGGTGGTGCGGGACCGGAGAGCGTCCGCGTGCGCGAGAAGCGAGGGGTGTGTGACGGTGCGGTGGTCGAGCGGGTCGTTCTGGGTGTTCGTGGTGGGTGTACCGGGTGCTGTTGGTGTGTGTTGTGTTGCGCGGGTGGAGGCCGACGGGTCATTCCACGCGTGGTGCGGTCGGTCGGGTCGGGTGGTGCCCGCGCGATGGCGAGGTTCGCCCGCGAGGGTCGTATGCGTGTCGGTCGAGAAAGGTGGGGGGAGTGTTATTCTTCGAGGTGTTCGATGCGTTTCTTCGAGACGTTTGCTTCGGTGATTTCGTCGGGCATCCAGTCGGGTTTGTCGTCCGGGGCTTGTTCGTTCCAGGCCCAGCCGTCGTAGATGTGGACTTTGTCGGTGCCTTTCTCTCGAAGGCGGAGTTCGGTCTTCTCGGCGTTCTCTTCGCCTTGTGCTGGTTCGAGGCGCCGTGCTGCTTTCAGTGCTGCTTGTCGGGGCGTGTTGCCTGAGAACACGCTGGTTTCGTCGCCACTCTGGTCTCGAAGCGCGAAATTGCGCTTTCCATCTTCACGTACCATGATTTCGCTCCATGCCAATGGAACACACGGCTAACCATAAAGATATCCCCGGAATCGAGGGACGGCGACGGAACCATTGATAAATGGAGGGGGTAACGAGGGGGGCAGGTCGGCCGGATTCGGGGGTGATACGGGCCGTAGATTGCTCGCGCGCGGTCACCCCGACGCCTGCGGTGTAGAAAACACTTAAGTACGTGCTGTAGCGAACAGTCGAACTAGACCTCGGCGATGGTACGGAAAAAGAAGTTGAGCCCGAGTGGCGCGAAAGACGAGAACGGCGAGTACCACAACGTCCATATCAACCTCCACGAGGACGAACTGGCGGTTGCGGGGATGGACATCGGCGACGAGGTGTTCGTGCGCGTACGGGATGGGAAGATAATCATCCAGAAGGCCGATCAGGACGAAGTCGAACACGAGTTCTAACGTACCAGTCGCCGTCGTATCCTCGACACCGTAATCCGGCGAGCGACGCGTTCCTCGGTCTCCGCGGGTTCCGAGAACAGCGACGACGCCGATACCCGATCTCTTCTCGACTGGAGTCATCGACGTCGGGGTCGTCGGCTGCTCTCGTGGTCGGTTCTCGCTTCGTCGCGGGACTGGCGACCCCTGGGTCGCAGGGTGCTCGCACGGTCGGTTCCCGGGACGTTTATGCACGTTCGCCGCCGCGTGACGTGTGATGACGTTCTACGACGCCGTTCGGCCGTTGTTGTTCTCGTTGCCGGCGGAGACGGCGCATGGGGCCGGGAAGTCGGCGCTGCGTGCGGTCGACGGGACGCCTGTCGCGTCGGTCTTGCGGCGGCGGTTCGTGGTGGACGACGACCGGTTGCGGGTGGCGGCGTTCGGTGAGTCGTTCCCGAATCCGGTCGGTGTGGCGGCCGGGTTCGACAAGAACGCGGAGGTCGTCGGCGGGCTGGCTGCGCTGGGGTTCGGGTTCGTCGAGGTCGGTGGGGTGACTGCGGAGGCCCAGCCGGGGAATCCGCGTCCGCGGATGTTCCGCTTGCGGGAGGACGAGGCGATCGTGAATCGGATGGGCCTCAACAACCAGGGGGCGGACGCGGTGGGGCGGCGTCTCCGCGAGGACGTGGCGGCGTCGGTCCCCGTAGGCGTGAACCTCGCGAAGTCGGAGGTTGCGTCGATGGCTGACGCACCCGCGGATTACCGGTACACGTACGAGCGCGTGGCCGACGGCGGGGATTTCTTCGTCGTGAACGTCTCCTGCCCGAACTCGGAGGGGTTCCGCGACCTCCAGAACAAGGACGAGCTGGCGGCGATCTTCCGCGAACTCGTTGACGCGGGCGCGAGTCCACTCCTCGTGAAGCTCTCCCCGGACCTCCCCGAGCCCGCGCTCGAGGACGCGCTCGAACTCGTCGACGAGTTCGACCTCGACGGCGTGGTCGCGGTGAACACGACGACGGACCGCCCCGAGTCCCTCGCGAGCGCGCACGCGAGTGAGACTGGAGGTTTGTCCGGGAAACCGATCGAGGATGCGTCGACGCGACTCGTCCGGTTCGTCGCCGAGCGCACGGACGTCCCCGTGGTCGGCGTCGGCGGGGTCTCGGACGCCGAGGGCGCGTACGCGAAGATCCGCGCAGGCGCATCGCTCGTCCAACTGTACACGGCGCTCGTCTACGAGGGCCCCGGGCTTGCACGCGACATCAACCGCGGCCTCCTCGAGTTACTGGAACGCGACGGCTTCGACACCATCGAGGACGCCGTCGGCGCGGACCTGTAGCAGCCTTTCTGCGAGCGGTCACCACGTTAATGCGACCCGCCGGCCTGGGGGGCCCCGGATGCTCGTGCGGGCAGTCGGGCGAACCCTTTTGCCTGATTGCGCGCAACGCGTTGGTGTGACTGCGGATACGGACGCGTACATGCGGTTCTTCCCGTACGACGAGCCGTACGCGAACCAGCGGGAGGCGATGGACCGCATCTACAACGCGCTTTCGCGCGGCCAGGACGTCCTCTTCGAGGGCGCGTGTGGGACGGGGAAGACGCTGTCCGCGCTCGTGCCGGCGCTCGAGTACGCGCGTGAGGCGGGGAAGACGGTGGTCATCACGACGGACGTCCACCAGCAGATGCGCCAGTTCGTGACGGAGGCGAGCGAGATCACGCGCGAGGAGGCGATCCGCGCGGTCGTGTTCAAGGGGAAGGCGTCGATGTGCCACATCGACGTCGGGTACGAGGAGTGCCAGGCGTTACGGGATACGACGCGGGACCTCGTCGAGAAACGCGAGGACGTCGAGCAGTTGGAGGAACGCCAGGAGGAGCTCCTGGACGAGGTTCGCGAGGGCGACGATGGCTCGCAGAAAGCTCAGGAGGCCCAGGAGGCGCGGGCGGCGGTCGTGAACGAGATCCAGTCCCTCCAGGGCGCGATCGACGACGTGGACGACGCGAACGTCTGCGATCACTACCTGCAGAACCTCACCGCGGACACGGACGGGTTCTACGAGTGGTTGTTCGCGGACGTGCGGACGCCCGACGAGATCTTCGAGCACGCTGGCGCGCAGGGGTTCTGTGGCTACGAGCTCCTGAAGGAGGGCATCGAGGGCGTGGACCTCGTCGTCGCGAACTACCATCACCTCCTGGACCCGATGATCCGCGAGCAGTTCTTCCGGTGGCTCGGCCGCGACCCCGGGGAGGTCATCACGGTGTTCGACGAGGCGCACAACGTCGAGGACGCCGCGAGGGATCACGCGACGCGGACGCTCACGGAGCAGACGCTCGATAGCGCGCTGGAGGAGTGTGCGGACAGCGACGACCCGCGCGCTGACCGGGCAGCGAACGTCCTGGAGGCGTTCCGTGATGCGCTCGTGGAGACCTACGAGGACGCGATGGGGTTCGGGGAGCGCGAGCGCGTCGGCGAGGACTGGGAGGACGTCACGATCGCGAACGAGGACGGTCGGGACGACCTGACGATGGCGTTCCTCCAGGGGTACACGGGCCAGGGCTACCAGCAGGACCTGGAGGCGGCGGTGCAGTTCGGCCAGGAGTTGGACGACGAGTACGAGGAGGCGTACAAGCGCGGGGAGGCGACGACGCGCCAGGAGTGCCAGACCTTGCAGGCGGCGCGGTTCGTGGGGACGTGGATGCAGGAGTCGACGGAGCAGGGGAAGTATCCCGTGTCGGCGGTGCGGCGCGACCAGGGAACCGACGACGTGTACGGGCGCGTGGAGTTGTACACGTGCATCCCGCAGGACGTGACGAGCGAGTTGTTCGGGGAGACGCACGCGAACGTCCTGATGAGTGCGACCCTGCAGCCCTTCGGCGTCGCGGGCGAGGTCCTGGGACTCCAGTCGCCGGTGGAGATGGAGTACGGGTTGTCGTTCCCGCAGGAGCGCCGGCGGACGTTCGCGGTGGGGACGCCGGCGTTGTTCGCGAGCAAGCGCGACAAGGTACCGGTCCAGGAGCGCTACGGGGAGACGCTCGCGGACGTGGTGCGGTTCACGCCGGGGAACACGCTCGCGTTCTTCCCGAACTACGCGGAGGCCGAGCGGTACGCCCAGCGGTTGCGCGAGCACCCGAAGGTCGATTCGACGGTGTACCTCGACGAGGCGGGCGTGAGTGCGGAGGATGCGCGGACGGCGTTCACGAACGACGACGACGCGGTCCTGTTGACGTCGCTGTGGGGGACGCTCGCGGAGGGCGTGAGTTTCGACGGTGACGACGCACGGTCGGTCGTGGTCGTCGGCGTGCCGTACCCGCACCTGGACGACCGCGCGGAGGCGGTCCAGCGCGCGTACGGGGAGGCGTTCGGGAACCGTGACCCGGAGCAGGACGGCTGGCGGTACGCGGTGGAGATCCCGACGGTCCGGAAGACCCGGCAGGCGCTCGGGAGGGTCATCCGGTCGCCCGAGGACTTCGGCGTCCGCGTGCTGCTGGACGAGCGGTATACGGCGAAGAGCGAGCACGAGATGGGGAAGTACAGCGTCCACGACACGTTCCCGAGCCACGAGCGCGAGGAGATGGTCGACATCGGCCCGACGAAACTCAAGTTCGCGATGCTGAACTTCTATCAAGATATGGACGCGTACGGCCCCGACGGGCCGCCCACGCCCTGACCTTCCGCCTGCGACTTTTCGCCCACGTTTTGCGGCCCGTGAGCGAGGCGAGCGGGCGACGCCCGCGAGCCAGGGCGGACCCGGTGACGGGAACCCGAGGTCATTTGTTGCCGGCGTCGGTAGCGTGGAACCATGAGTTCGACGCGCCGTGGCTTGTTGCGTGCGCTCGGTATCGCTGGGGCTGGTGGTGTCGTCGTGCTGGCCGGGTGTACGGACGGCGAGTCGACGGAGCGTTCGTCGGCGTCGGCCGTGAAGTCGACGACGCGGACGACTGCGGTGACGGATTCCGAGACGGCGGCGACGACGACCGAGTCGACGACGTCTTCGGAGTCGGGCGTCCTCGGCGAGCCCGACGCGGAGACGGAGCTGGCGACGGTGTACCGGGACGTCCCCTTCCGCGACACGGAGGATGGTCGACTTCGGTTGGATTACTATCGGCCGCGGGACGCCGAGGGGCGGGTGCCGCTCGTGGTGCACGTTCACGGTGGGGCGTGGGCGTTCGGGTCGAAGGGCGGTGGGCGGTTCAGGCGCGTGCCGCTCTCGGCGGGCGCGGCGTTCGCGTCGGTCGGCTATCGGTTGAGCGGGACGGCGTCGTACCCGAAGCCGGTGCGGGACGTAGTCGCGGCGATGGCGTGGTGTCGCGAGCACGCGGCCGCGCTCGGGGTCGACCCCGAGCGCGTTGGGTTGACGGGCGAGTCGGCGGGCGGGCACCTGTCGACGCTCGTCGCGGCAGCGCCCGACGTCCCGAACCTGCGGCCCGCGGGCGTGAGTGCTCGCGCGGCGCGGGCGTCGTGCGTGGTGTCGGTGAGTGGCGTGTACGACTTCACCGTCGAGGGCGACGGCGGCGTCGGTGGGACGCTCGTCCGGCGGTTCCTCGGGTGCGAGGACCGCGAGTGCGAGCCCCAGCGCACGCAGGCGTCCCCGGTCACGCACCTCGATTCGGGCGACCCGCCGGCGCTCCTGTATCACGGGACGGCGGACCGCGTCGTCGCCTACGAGCAGGCCGAGCGGTACGTCGCGGCCGCCGAGGACGCGGGGATGGCGGTGTCGCTCGTCACGGGCGAGGGCGGCGGGCACGTGACGCCGTACGCGGGCGACTGGGGCGAGCGCTACGAGCGCCGGCAGCGCACGTTCCTCCGCGAGCACCTGTTCTGAGGGCGCTAGCCGGGAGGCGTGATCGCTCGGGTGGGCCGGCGCAGTCGCTCACGCGGGGAGGCGTATCTCGCCGGCTGGTTCTTCGAGGTGGGCGTCGTAGAACTGGAGGCGTTCGACGGACCACTCGATGGGGTCGACGTCGACGGTCGCGGCGCGTTCGGCGGCGTCCGTGGGGCCGTCGCGGGCGAGCGTGACGTGGGGGACGTAGTCGTCGCCGCCGAGGCCGTCGAGGCTCCCGAGTGCGTCGACGAGGCGGTCGTGGACCTCGTGGAGGCCGGGGGAGTCGACGGTGAGGTAGACGACGGGGCCGGTGCCCGACGTCGGGTTCGCGAAGTAGTCGATGCCGTCGACGCGGACGGCGAACGGCGGGAGGCCGCTGAGTGCGTCCCGTACTTGGCGTTGGACGCGGTGGCGGTCGCTGGGCGTCGTGGCGTCGAGGCGTTTCGCGAGGAGCGTGTGGTCGCTGGGGTGGTGTGCGAACGCGACGAGCTGGGGGTGGAGGTCGCTCGCGAGCCGGCGGACCCGTCCCGGGACGGGGACGTTCAGGCTGTACACGTGCGTGTGGTGGCCGTCGAGGCGTGTAAGCCCCTCGCTTAGAGCCGGTCGAGGAGCCAGAGGACGATGAGGATGAGGATGACGACGCCCAGTAGCGGCTGGAGCGGGCCGAGCAGCCAGCCGATGGTGCCGAGTATCATCCCGAGTATCTCGAGGACGATCCAGACGACGACGAGGATGAGGACGATCTTGAGGAGGTCCTCGACCTCGATTCCGGCGCGATTTCCGAGCATATGCGCTCTCACTGGGGCTATCGGCTTAAAGACCCGGCAAAATCGCGCTAGTGTGTGACGGGTTATCGTGCACGTGTGAGGGTCAAGCCTTGCCGACCCGCCAAGCTTTAGTAGTATGTACACGGTATGTATCTCCACGATGGTTCAGCACCGTACGTCTGCGTTCGCGGTCTCCGCGAGCGGTGCTGCCGTGTCCCTTCGAACGCCGCGACCGGCCCGTTAGGGCCACTTACACTACTTTCTCGACTCGCGGCGCATTCCACTTCGACCACTTCGACGACGGCGGTTCCGCCGTCACGCACATCGACACCACATGACACACGACGATACCACATCCGGCGACACGGCAGCCACTGGCGCACAGTACGCGGAAGACAACCTCGACACGACGCACGTCCAGAAGGTAGATGGCGGGAAGGTCGCGCTCGCGTTCTCGGGCGGCCTGGACACGACGGTCTGCGTCCCGCTCCTGGAGGACCTCTACGGGTACGACGAGGTCGTCGGCGTCACGGTCGACGTCGGCCAGCCCCAGGCGGAGTTCGTGGAGGCGGAGGAGACCGCCGAGGCGCTCGACCTCGAGCACTACGTGGTCGACGCGACCGAGGAGTTCGCGGACCTCTGCTTCGAGTCCGTGACGGCGAACGCGACCTACCAGGGGTACCCGCTCGGGACGGCGCTCGCGCGTCCGGTCATCGCGGAGGCCATCGCGGAGGTCGCGGCGGACGTCGGCGCGGACGGCATCGCGCACGGTTGCACGGGGAAGGGCAACGACCAGTTGCGTTTCGAGGCGGTGTGGCGCGACACGGACATGAACGTCGTCGCGCCCGTTCGCGAACTCGGGTTGACGCGCGAGTTCGAGCAGGCGTACGCCGCCGAGCTCGACCTCCCGGTGGAGGGCGGGAACGAGGGCGACTGGAGTATCGACACGAACCTCTGGAGCCGTAGCGTCGAGGGCAAGGACCTCGAGGACCCGGCGTACGTGCCGCCGGAGGACATCTACGACTGGACGACCGAGCCCGGGAAGGTGACGGAGCCGACGCTCGTCCAGATCGGGTTCGCGAACGGCCTCCCGACGGGTATCTCGGTGCTCGAGGGCCCCGAGTCCGTGCAGGAGACGGCCGCGAACGCGGTGACGGAGGCCGCTGACGCGGACGAGGCGACGACGGCGGTCGCGACCGGGGAACCGGTCGCAGTCATCGAGTACCTGAACGCGCTCGCCGGCGCGTACGGCGTCGGCCGCACGGACATGATGGAGGACCGCATGCTCGGCCTGAAGGTCCGCGAGAACTACGAGCACCCCGCCGCGACCGTGTTGCACGCGGCCCACGAGTCCCTCGAAGGGCTGGTGCTGACGAAGGACGAGCGCGACTTCAAGGCGACCGTGGACGACGAGTGGGGACAGAAGGCCTACGAGGGCCTCGTGCACTCGCCGCTCTCGCAGGCGCTCGGCGGGTTCCTCGACGTCGTGAGCGAGAAGACGGAGGGCACGGTGACGGTGAAGCTCGCCGCGGGCCAGGCGCGTGCGGTCGGTCGCGACAGCGAGCACGCGGTGTACTCCGAGTCGGCGGCGTCGTTCGACACGTCGACCGTGGACGGCATCGAGCAGGCGGACGCGACGGGCGTCGCGAAGTACCACGGGTTCCAGGACCGTCTCGCGAACTCGGCGAGCGCGAAGACGACCGAGTCCGAGGAGTCCACCGAGGAGACGACGCTCACAGCCGACGACTGATGACGGAGTTCCGCGACAACCGCACGGCGAAGACGACCGGTGACGCCAGCGACGGCGACGGCGAATTCGTCGAGGGCGACGATGCGAGCGCGACCGACGGCGGGACGGCGGTCCGCGGCGAGCGGTTCAGTGGCGGGCCGGCGCGCGGGTTCCTGTCGTCGATGGCGGCGGACGACCGCATCTTCGAAGCTGATCTGGCGGTCGACCGCGCGCACGTCGTGATGCTCGCGGAACGGGGCATCGTCGACGACGACGAGGCCGGCCAGATCCTCCAGGCGTTGAACGTCGTGGAGGTCGAGGAGCACAAGGGACTTCCCGACGGCGAGGACGTCCACGAGGCGATCGAGTCGAAGGTCATCGCCATCGCGGGCGACGTCGGCGGGAAGATGCACACGGCGCGGTCGCGGAACGACGAGGTCGCGACGTGCATCCGGTATCGGCTCCGCGAGGACGTGCTGGACGCGCTCGATGCGGTGAACGACGCGCGTGCGGCGCTCGTCGAGGTCGCGGACGCGGAGGCAGAGACGCTCATGCCGGGGTACACGCACCTGCAGTCGGCGCAGCCGACGACGGTCGGGCACTGGGCGCTCTCGTACGCTGGTGCGCTCGCCCGCGACGCCGACCGGTTGCTGGACGCGTACGACCGCGTGAACGAGTCCCCGTTGGGTGCGGCGGCGTTCGCGGGGACGCCGTTCGACGTGGACCGGAGTCGGACTGCCGAGTTGCTCGGGTTCTCGGGGGTCGTGGCGAACGCGACGGACGCGGTCGCGGCGCGCGACCACCTCGTCGAGGTGGCGTCGGCGCTCGCGAACGTCGCGACGCACCTGTCGGGGCTCGCCGAGGACCTCGTGATATTCTCGAACCGCGGGTTCGTCGAGCTCGACGACGCGTACTCGTCGACGTCCTCGATCATGCCCCAGAAGAAGAACCCGGACACGCTCGAGCTCGTTCGCGCGACCGCCGGGGACGCGAGCGCGGGATTGAACGGGTTGTTGTCGACGCTGAAGGGCCTGCCGCGGGCGTACAATCGCGACCTGCAGAACGCGACGCCGCACGTGTGGTCGACTATCGATGCAGTCACCGAGGCGACGTCGGTCGCGGCCGGCGCCGTCGCGACCGCGGAGTGGCCTGCGGAGGCGCTCGCAGAGGCTGCTGGCGAGGGCTTCTCGACGGCGACGGCGGTCGCGGACGTGCTCGCGATGGCTGACGTGCCGTTCCGGCAGGCCCACGAGGTCCTGGCGACGGCGAGCGAGGACGCCGAGGGGGACGCGCCGAGCGTGGAGACGATCGCGGCGGTCGTCGAGGACGTGCTCGGCGAGCCCATGACGGCGTACGCGGACGAGGCGACGGTCGCCGAGGCGTTGGACCCCGAGGCGAACGTCGCGATGCGCGATTCGGTCGGTGGCCCGGCGCCGGAGGCGGTGGCGTCGGGGGTCGCGTCGGCGGCGGAGGCGCTGTCGGGCGACGAGGCGGCGGTCGAGGGGAAGCGTGACGCGCTCGCGCTGGCGCACGAGACGCTCCAGGACGAGGTGTCGACGTATGTCTGAGGCGGCGAGTGCGGTCGCGGCGGCGGTTCGCGCGACCGCTGTGGACGCGGGTCGTGAGCGAGGCGTGCGAGGCCGACTGCCACCAGCCCCACCACGGGGCAGCTATTCAAAGTAACCTGATATATGGTTCGGGTTCGATGGCGAATTTTGCTTTCTCAGTACCGTTAGAGTGTTCTCTACGTAGTATAAGTTATTTGGTAAGTTCGGAAGGTTTATGTTCTTCCGGCCGGGAGTACCGGGTACGATGACGACATGCACCGAGTGCGGCGCCGACGTGGCGCTGCACGACGACGCGGAAGCCGGAGAGATCGTCGACTGCACCACCTGCGGCGCAGAGCTCGAAGTGATAGACGTCTCCCCGCCGGTCCTCGAGAAGGCCCCCGAGCTGGAAGAGGACTGGGGGGAGTGAACGTGCAGACGACAGCCACGACACACCCCGAGACCACCACCCAAGACTCGACGATGACCGACGACGAGCCCACGCAGGACGCGACCGCGAACGCGAGGTGGACGAGGTGAACGTCGGCGTCCTCTACTCGCGCATCCGGACGGACGAGAAGCTCCTGCTCTCGGAGCTGCGCGACCGCGGGCACGACGTCACGAAGATCGACGTCCGCAAGCAGACGTTCGACCTCACCGAGGCCCCCGAGGCGTTCGACGGCCTCGACCTCGTCGTCGACCGCTGCATGGCGACCTCGCGGAGCCTGTACGCGACGAAGTTCTGCGAGCAGTACGGCGTCCCCGTCGTGAACTCGGCGGCGACCGCCGAGACGTGCGCGGACAAGGTCGAGAACTCGCTCGCGCTCGCGGCCGCTGGCGTCCCGACGCCGACGACGAAGACCGCGTTCACGACGGACGCGGCGATGGAGATCATCGAGGAGTTCGGCTACCCCTGCGTCCTCAAGCCCGTGATGGGCTCGTGGGGGCGCCTGATGGCGAAGATCGACTCGAAGAGCGCCGCCGAAGCCATCCTCGAGCACAAGGCGACGCTCGGGCACTACGAGCACAAGGTCTTCTACGTCCAGGAGTTCGTCGAGAAGCCCGGCCGCGACGTGCGCGTGCTGGCGGTGGACGGCGAGCCCGTCGCGGCGATGGCGCGCTCGGGCGACCACTGGCTGACGAACGCCGCGAAGGGCGCGGACACCGAGCCGTTCGAGCTCGACGACGAAGCGAAGGAACTCGTCGAGATGGCGAGCGACGCGGTCGGCGGCGGCCTGCTGGGCGTCGACCTCATGGAGACCGACGGCGACCAGACCGACTGGAACTACACCGTCCACGAGGTCAACCACACCGTCGAGTTCAAGGCGCTGAACGAGGCCGTCGACGTCGACGTCCCCGCGAAGGTCGTCGACTGGCTCGAAGCGAAGGCCGACGCGTACGCGACCGAGGACGACGCGGACGCCGAGGAGGCGGTCGCGGAGGTGTCGGACTGATGGCTGCCACACCCACGGGGGACGTGGACGTCGACACCGAGGCGGTGTCGGCGAGCATCGTCGGCGCGAGCGGGTTCGCGGGCGGTGAACTCCTGCGCTTGCTCGCGGGGCACCCCGAGTTCGAGCTCTCGCAGGCCACCTCGCGCGAGTACGCCGGGAAGAGCGTCGGGAGCGTCCATCCGCCGCTGCGCGGCACGGACCTCCGGTTCTCGCAGCCCGGCGACCTCGAGTCCGTGGACGTGCTGTTCACGGCGACCCCGCACGGGGTCACGATGGAGCACATCGACGACTATCAGGACGCCGCGGAGCTCGTCGTCGACCTCTCCGCTGACTTCCGCCTCGATACGGAAGCGCAGTACGACGAGTGGTACGACGGCCACAGTTGCCCGGAGAAGCTCGACGTCGCGCAGTACGCGCTCCCGGAGGTGAACCGCGAGAACCTCGCGGGCGCGGACGTCATCGCGTCCGGTGGCTGTAACGCGACCGCGACCATCCTCGGGCTCTACCCGCTCGCGGAGGCCGGCATCCTCGACGGCGCGGACGTCGTCGTGGACGTGAAGGTCGGCTCCAGCGAGGGCGGCGCCGGCGGCGGCGCAGCGTCCTCGCACGCGGAGCGCTCCGGGGTCGTGCGTCCGTACGCACCCACCGGGCACCGCCACGAGGCCGAGATCGAGCAGTGGTTGGGGCAGTCAGTATCGTTCACGTGCCACGCCGTGGACATGGTCCGCGGCGCGAGCGCGACCTGTCACGTCTTCCCCGACGGCCCGGTGAGCAACGGCGACCTCTGGAAGGCGTACCGCGGCGAGTACGACGACGAACCGTTCGTCCGCATGCAGGCCGGCGGCTCCGGGACGTACCGCTACCCGGAACCGAAGGCGGTCGCGGGCACGAACCACGCCGAGGTCGGGTTCGAGCTCGACGCGTCGAACGAGCGCGTCGTGGTGTTCTCCGCCATCGACAACGTCGTGAAGGGCTCGGCCGGGCAGGCAGTCCACGCGGCGAACGTCGCGCTCGGGTTCGAGGAGACCGCGGGCCTCGAGTTCGCGGGCCTGCACCCCGTGGGGAGTCCCTGACCATGACCACGGTCGTCAAGATCGGTGGCGCTCGCGCGGTCGACCCGGACGGTGCGCTCGCGGACGTGGCCGACCTCGTCGAGTCCGGCGAGGACGTCGTGGTCGTCCACGGCGGGTCGACGGCGGTCGACGAGACGCTCGAGGCACTCGGGGAGGAGCCCGAGTACGTCGAGACCCCTGGTGGCGTCGTCGGGCGGTTCACGGACGAGCGCACGATGGAGGTCTTCGAGATGGTGCTGCCCGGGAAGCTGAACACGGACCTGACCGCGGGCCTCGTCAACGAGGGCGTGGACGCGGTCGGGCTCTCCGGCGTCGACGGCAAGCTCCTGGCGGGCCCGCGGAAGTCCGCGGTGCGCGTCCAGGAGGACGGCAAGAAGAAGATCCGGCGCGGCGACCACTCCGGGACCATCAAGCAGGTGAACGCGGACCTCCTCGAGACCTTGCTCGCGGGCGGGTACACGCCCGTCGCGACCGTCCCGATGGCCGGGAAGGACGGCGACGTCTGGCTGCCGGTGAACGCGGACGCTGACCGTGCGGCGGCCGCCATCGCGGGCGCGCTCGGCGCGGACCTCGTCGTCCTCACGGACGTCGCGGGCGTCTACGCTGACCCCGACGACGCGAGCACGCGCATCGACGCGGTCGCCACGGCCGACGACTGGGCCGCCCTCGAGGACGCTGCCGAGGGGTTCATGACGAAGAAGGTCATGGCCGCTCGCGAAGCGCTGGAGGGCGGTGCGGCGAGCGTCGCGGTCGCGACCGCGAACGCGGACGCGCCCGTGACGAGCGCGCTCGACGGCGACGCCACGACCATCCTGCCGTCGGCGCTCGAGCTCGAAGCCGACGACGCCGACGCGGAGGTGTCGGCGCAATGAGCGGGTTCGTGTTCTCGGAGAAACCAATCAGCATCGAGCGCGGCGAGGACGTCCACCTCTACGCCGATTCGGGCACCGAGTACCTGGACTTCGGCGCGAGCTACGCGTGCACGCCCGCCGGGCACTGTCATCCCGAGGTCGTGGACGCCGTGCAGTCCCAGGCCGGCGAGTTGCTGTACGCGCAGGCGAGCTACGGGAACGGGACGCGCGACGTGCTCTACGAGCGCCTCGCGTCGTTCGCGCCCGGTGGCCTGGACAACGTCTGGCTCTGTAACTCCGGGACGGAGGCGAACGAGGCGGCGTTGAAGTTCGCGCGTTCGGCGACCGGCCGGGAGAAGGTCGTCGCGGCCAAGCGCGCGTTCCACGGGCGGACGATGGGTGCGCTCGCGGCGACCTGGAAGGCGAAGTACAAGGCGCCGTACGAGCCCGTGATGCCCGGCGTCGAGTTCGTCGACTACGGCGATGCGGACGCCCTGGCGGAGGCGGTCGACGAGGAGACCGCGGCGGTCATCCTCGAACCCGTCCAGGGCGAGGGCGGCGTGCATCCCGCACCCGAGGGGTACCTACAGGCGGCCCAGGACGTCACGGACGACACCGGTGCCGCGCTGATACTCGACGAGATACAGACCGGCGTCGGCCGCACCGGCACGCACTGGGCGTGCCAGGCGCGCGACGTGACGCCCGACATCCTCACCGCGGCCAAGGGCCTGGCGAGCGGACTCCCGCTCGGCGCGACCGTCTGCGCGGACTGGATCGCCGAGGGCGCTGCCTCCCACGGGTCGACGTTCTCCGGGAATCCCCTGGTCGCCGCGGCGGCGACCGCGACGCTCGACGTCGTCGAAGGCGAGGCTCTCGCCGAGAACGCCACGACCGTGGGCGCGCACCTCCAGGAGTCGCTGGCCGAACTCCCCGTCCGCGACGTCCGCGGGGAGGGGCTCATGGTCGGCGTCGAGGTGAAACGCGGCGCGAACCGCCTCCTGAAGGGCCTGGCCATCGAGCACCAGGTGCTCGCGCTGCCCGCGGGCCGCACCGTCGTCCGCCTCCTCCCGCCGCTGACGGCGACGGAAGCGCACGCGGACGCGGTCGTCGGCGCGCTCGAAGCGGTGCTCGCGGAGGTGAGTGCATGATGACGAACGCGGACGCGACCGGTGCGACCGC
This sequence comes from Halorubellus salinus, assembly GCF_020567525.1. Taxonomy (GTDB): domain Archaea; phylum Halobacteriota; class Halobacteria; order Halobacteriales; family Natrialbaceae; genus Halorubellus; species Halorubellus salinus. Next base: position 467,427 of record NZ_JAJCVI010000005.1, on the reverse strand, counting down.
GGACGGTTCGGCCGTGGCCACCAGCGAGGTCTCGACGGCCGAAGCGCGCGAGCTCGTCGCGGACCTCGTCGCCACGCCCTCGCCGTCGGGCGAGGAGGCGGCGGCCGCCGAGCGGCTCGCGGCGTTCTTCGAGTCCCACGACCGCGAGGTCTGGCTCGACGACGTCGGGAACGTTCGCGCACCCGCGGACGACGCCCTGCTCTTCACGAGCCACGTCGACACCGTCCCCGGGGACGTCCCGACGTGCATCACGGACGCGGACGCGAACCTCACGGACGCCGAGACGGTCGTGAACGACGCCGGCGGCGACGACGTGACGCTCCCGACCGACGGGACCGCGCTCGTCGACGACGACGCGACCCTCTGGGGTCGCGGGAGCGTCGACGCGACCGGGCCACTCGCCGCGATGGCCGTGGCGGCGGTCGAGACCGGCGTGTCCTTCGTCGGCGTCGTCAGCGAGGAGACGACGAGCGCGGGCGCCCATCACCTCGTCGCGGACCGCGACGCGCCCGACGTCGTCGTGAACGGCGAACCCTCCGGGTGGTCGGCGCTGACGCTCGGCTACCGCGGGTTCGTCGCCGCGACCTACGAGGTCGCGACCGAGGCCGCGCACTCGTCGCTCCCCGACCTGAACGCCGTCGAGCACGCGACCGCGTGGGTCGAGGACGTCAAGGACGCCTTCGAGAGCCCGCTCGGACCCGGTGCGAACGCGTGCGACGACCCGAGCGTGTTCGACACGGTGACCGTGAAGCCCGTGATGGTCGACGCCGGCACCGAACCCGGTGGGAACGCCGTGACGGCCGAGGTCGACTGCCAGTTCCGCATCCCCCCGGGGACCGACGCCGACGACATCGAGGCGACCGTCGACGCGGTCACGCAGCGTGGCGTCGTCGAGTTCGGGGACGCAATCCCCGCCCACATCGCGAGTCCCCGGACGGAACTCGGTCGCGCGTTCCGAACCGCGATCCGAGCGGCAGGCGGTTCGCCGAGTCTCCTCCGGAAGACCGGGACCGCCGACGCGAACCTCTACGACGCGGCGTGGGACTGCCCGGTGGCCACGTACGGCCCCGGCGACTCCACGCTCGACCATTCGCCCGACGAACACCTCGCGCTCGCCGACTACGACCGCGCCGTCGCGGTCCTCGAGTCGGTCGCCAGCGACCTCCAGTAACCACCAGCCGACGACCACATCACCATGAGCACGCCGACACCAGACGCCCCGACCGGATCGAGTCCAGAGCCACCACAGCACGTCCTCGACGTGGACGACCTCAGCGTGGAGACGTTCCACGACGTCCTCGACGCGGCCGCGAACTACGAGCACATGCTCGCCGCCGGGAACCCCCACCTGGACCTCCCCGAGCACACGCTCGGGATGCTGTTCGAGAAGCCGTCCACGAGAACGCGGATGAGCTTCGAGACGGGGATGACCCAGCTCGGGGGGCACGCGGTGTTCCTCGGGCCGGACGCGACGCACCTCGGGCACGGCGAACCCCTCAAGGATACCGCGCGAGCGCTCTCGGGGTACGCCGACGCGCTCGCCATCCGCACCTTCGACCACGCGGCCCTGGAGACCATCGCCGCGTACGCGGACGTCCCCGTGGTGAACGCGCTCACGGACGACGCGCACCCGTGTCAGGCGCTCGCCGACCTCCTCACCATCCGCCAGGCGTTCGACGGGTTCGACGACGTCAGCGTGGCGTGGGTCGGCGACGGGAACAACGTCGCCGCGTCGTTCACCGTGGCGTGCGCGATGGCGGGCGTCGACTGCACGATAGCCACGCCCGAAGCGCACGCGCTCGACGACGACGTGCTCGACCGCGCGGCCGCGCTCGGTCCCGCACCGACGGTGACGACCGACTTCGACGAAGCAGTCGCGGACGTGGACGTCGTCGAGACGGACGTCTGGGTGAGCATGGGCGAGGCCGACGAGAAGCGCGAGGCCTTCGACGGCTGGACCGTCACCGAGGACGTCCTCGAGGCCGCGGACGCGAAGTTCATGCACTGTCTCCCCGCGAACCGCGGCGAGGAGGTCACCGACGGAGCCATCGAGAGCGAGCGCTCGCTCGTCTGGCAGCAGGCCGAGAACCGCCTGCACGTCCAGAAGGCACTGCTCGTCGAACTCCTCTCCTGAGTCGCCGGACGAACTGACTGCCTGTTTCTCAGCGCGAGAGCGCGATTGCGGTGCCGGCACCCAGGAGAATCCCCCAGACGAGGTGGCCGACGAGCGGCATCACGGCGAGGTTCGGGAGTGGGATGTCGGTCCCGAAGCTGACGGCGTTCAGCCAGAGCGGCCAGACGAGTCCGATGTTGACGACCCAGAGCGCGGCCGCGAACGCGGCACCGAGCCCGATAGCGGGTGCGAGCCGCGTGGCGTGCTCGCGGAGGACGCCGGTGTCGACGACGACGCCGAAGAACGCGCCGAAGAGCGCGGCGTGGAAGACGTGCGCGATCCAGCCGACGGTGAGTGACGGCTCGCCGAGCGTGTACATCGCGCCGATGACGGTCATCCGACCGAGCTGGAACTGGATGAGGACGCCGAACGCGAGGCCGGCGAGCACCCCGACGAGAGCGGTTCGAGCGACGACGGCCGTCGGTCCGTACTCGAGCGTCGAAGCGTCCGTTGTCGTGTGCGTGGACATACCGGTAGGTTACCCTACACGTCAAAAGCGTTGCGTCGGCGATGCGTCGAGCGCGCACTGGCAGCCGCGACGCACGAGCGTCCGCACCGCCGGAGACGGAGTCGAACAACCGACGCGATCGGCGGAGCCGACGAATCGGTGGGACCGAGGGAGTCGAACAACCGACGCGACCGATAGATTGAACGAGCCGACGTTCGGTACACGACGGAGAGACCAACACACGATGCACGAACGAGACACGGTACGTATCGGAATCGTAGGGCTTGGTGGCATCGCGCGCCATCACGCCGACCAGTTCGCGGCGCTCGCCGACGAGGGCGTCCCGGTGACGCTCGCTGGTGGCATGGACATCGACGCTGACGCTCGCGAGGCGTTCGGCGACGACTACGACGTGCGGACGTTCGGGGACGCCGACGCGCTGTACGAGACGGTGGACGCGGTCGTGGTGACGACGCCGAACTGCTTCCACGAGGAGTACGTCGTGAGCGCGCTCGACGCGGGCCTGGACGTCCTCGTGGAGAAACCGCTCGCGCATACCGTCGAGAGCGCGGAGCGCATCGCGGCGAGCGCGCGCACCGCCGACGGGTTCTGCATGGTCGGGTTCCACAACCGGTTCGCGCCGGAGGTCCGCGCGCTGAAGGCGCGCGTCGACGACGGCCGCCTCGGCGACCTCTATCACGTGGACGCGAGCTACGTCCGGCGCCGTGGCGTCCCGGGTCGCGGGTCCTGGTTCACGGACGCGGACGCCGCCGGCGGCGGGGCGCTCATCGACATCGGCGCGCACGCCATCGACCTCGCGCTGCACCTCATGGACTTCCCGGAGGTCGTGGAGGTCGCGGGGACGACGCGGTCGACGTTCGGCGGCCGCGAGGAGTACACGTACCTCGAGATGTGGGGCGAAGACGGCAGCGGCGAGTTCACCGTCGACGACTCCGCGCACGCGCTCCTCCGGTGTGCGGACGGCCAGACGATCGCACTCGAGACGTCGTGGGCCGCGAACCGGCCGCCTGAGACGGCGTACGTCGTCGAGGGAACCGAGGCGGGCGCGGCGCTCGACCGAACCGAGGAGTCCCTCACCATCTACGGCGTCGACGACGTCGGCGGCCCGCAGTTCACGGACACGACGGTGACGACCGACGGCGACCCCGCGCACCGCACCGAAGGCCGGCGGTTCGTGGAGGCGGTCGCGGCGGGCGACCCGCCGGGGACGAACACGGTCGCGGAGGCGCTCGCTGTCCAGCGGGTCGTCGCCGCCATCTACGAGTCCGCGGCGACCGGCGGCGCGGTCGACCTCGCGGACGGCCTCGCGGCCGAGGCCGACGACTGAACGCATCGCAGCGCAGAAACCACGCGACGACGACCTTCAACCAGCATGGACATCGGCGTACTCACGGTTCCGCTCGGTGACGAATCGCTCGACGACGCACTCGACTACCTCGCGGGTATCGGGGTGGACGCGGTCGAACTCGGCTGCGGGGGGTTCCCCGGCGAGGACCACCTCGACCGCGAGGCCGTGCTCGACGACGAACGCGCGCACGCGGCGCTGCGGGAGACGCTGGACGCGCACGACCTCCGGGTGAGCGCGCTCGCGACGCACAACAACCCGCTGCATCCCGACGGCGAGCGCGCGGACCGCGCGGACCGCGAGCTCCGCGAGGCCGTCCGCCTCGCCGACCAGCTCGACGTCGGGACGGTGACGTGCTTCTCGGGGCTACCGGCGGGGAGTCCCGACGGCTCGGTGCCGAACTGGATAACTGCGCCGTGGCCGGAGGAGCACGCCGAGGCGCTCGAGTTCCAGTGGGAGCTCGCGGTCGACTACTGGCGGGACCTCGCGGCGCACGCCGACGACCACGGCGTCGACCTCGCCATCGAGATGCACCCGAACATGCTCGTGTACGAACCGGACGGGATGCTGCGACTGCGCGAGGCGACGAACGACCGCGTCGGCGCGAACTTCGACCCGAGCCACCTCTACTGGCAGGGCATCGACGTCACGCACGCCATCCGCGTCCTCGGTCGCGAGGACGCCATCCATCACGTCCACGCGAAGGACACGAAGGTGTACGACGAGCACGCGCGCCGGAAGGGCGTGCTCGACACGACGAGTTACGCGGACACGAGCGAGCGCTCGTGGCTGTTCCGCTCCATCGGGTACGGGCACGACGAGGCGCACTGGAAGGACGTCGTCTCCGCGCTCCGCATGACGGGGTACGAGGGCGCGCTCAGCATCGAGCACGAGGACGCGCTCACGAGCAGTCGCGAGGGCTTGGAGAAGGCCGTCGACGTGCTCGGCCGCGCCGTCTTCGAGACCACGCCCGGCGACGCCTACTGGGCGGGAGGCGAGTGACGATGGCCGAGGACCCACTCAGCGTCGGCTTCCTCGGCTACCGGTTCATGGGGAAGGCGCACGCGAACGCGCTCGCCAGGCTCCCGATGTTCTTCCCGGACGCCCCCGCGGTCGAACGGGACGTCCTCGTCGGCACCGACGAGGCCGCACTCGCCGACGCGACGGAGCGCCTCGGGTTCGCGCGGTACGCGACCGACTGGCGCGACGTCGTCGACGACGTCGACGTCTTCTACAACCTCGGCCCGAACTTCCTGCACGTCGACCCGACGATAGCGGCCCTCTCGGCGGACACGCACGTGCTCTGCGAGAAGCCGCTCGCGCCGACGCTCGACGGCGCAGGCGAACTACGCGACGCCGCCGCCGAGAGCGACGCCGTCGCGGCGTGCGCGTTCAACTACCGGTTCGTGCCCGCCATCCAGTACGCTCGCGACCTGATCGCCGACGGCGAACTCGGCGATATACGGCAGGTGCGCGGGTCGTACCTCCAGGACTGGCTCGTCGACGAGGACGCCCCCTGGAGCTGGCGGAACGACGCCGAACTCGCCGGGAGCGGCGCGCTCGGCGACCTCGGCGCGCACACCGTCGACCTCGCGGACTACCTGGTCGGCGACCGCGTCGGCGACGTCGAGCGCGTCAGCGGCCACCTGCGGACGTTCGTCGACGAGCGCCCCGTCGAGGGCGGCGACGAGACGAAGCCGGTGACCGTGGACGACGCCTACAGCGCGCAGGTCGAGTACGCGTCGGGCGCGATGGGGACGTTCGAGGCGTCGCGGATGACGGCCGGACACAAGAACGACCACTCCATCGCGGTCCACGGGACCGACGGGAGCCTCCGGTTCTCCCTCGAACGGTTGAACGAGCTCGAGGTCCACACCGGGGATTCCCGGGGGTACGAGACGGTGCTCGTCACCGACGAATCCGACCCGTACGGCGACGTCTGGTGGCCGCCCGGGCACGTCGTCGGCTGGGAGCACACGTTCGTCCACGAGAACGCCGCGTTCCTCTCGCAGGTCGCCGCCAGCGAGCGCGGCGACGCCGCCGAGACGGACGTGCCGTCGTTCGCCGACGCGTACGACGTCCAGCGCGTGCTGGACGCCGTCGTGGCGAGCGACGAGCGCGGCGAGTGGATTCACCTCGACGAGTAGCATCACCGAGCACCCCGGTGACGGGCCGTGATTCCCGATGCGGTGATGGGCCGTGATTCCCGATGACTGGTTCGCCCACGCGTGACCCGGGCGGCCACGAGGGATGCCTGTCACGCCACCTGCCACTTGCCCCGACTGTCACCCGGGGCGGTACGCACGCGGTCTCTGTGAACGCGGCCACCGGCGTCACCTCGGTGGCCGCACTTCTCTCTCCGCCGAGCGCGCTCAGCGAACGCGGCGCATCGGCCGGAAGCCGCCGCCGAGTCGTTCTCGTCAGTCCAGCACCGCGAACGCGCCGCCGAGCACGACGCCGTAGACGACGTGCCCGACGAGGCTCTTGGGGCTGACGTTCGGGACGGCGGGCGCGGGCCCGAACCCGACGGTCTGGAGCCACACCGGCATCACGAGGACCGCGAGCACGACCCAGAGCGCGACGCCGAACGCGAGCCCGACGCCGACGGTCTTCGCCGTCGACCACTCGCCCCCGCCGACCGCGCCGAGGACCGCGGCGAACGCGACGCCGAGGACGGCGCCGTGAGAGACGTGCACCACCCAGCCCGCGAGCCCGCCGGAGAGTCCGTACATCGCCGGGATCGCCGCCTCGATGACGGGCGTCAGCTGTGTCGTCAGCATGACGCCCATGACGACGCCGGCGAGGGTGCCAGCGAGCGTCCCTGCCTGCCAGTCCGCGAGGTCGAAGCCTGTACTCGTCTCCGTCGAGGAAACCGTCTCTGACATGTGCATCCAGAGCGACGGAGCCGGTTGGAAAGACGGTACGCCGGCGCTGTACGCGCGCCGCAGCGCCACGCAAGAGCTAAGTGGACGCCGAGGCCGGTCGTCGAATCCGGTCGCCGACGGCCAGTGCGTATCCGAAACGCCGATACGGGGGGCGCACGCACACGTAGACGATGGAACCCCTCCGCGCGAACGCCGGTGAACTCGACGTCGAAGAGATACTGAGTGCGCTCGCGGACGGGCGCCGCGTCGTCATCGTCACCGAGCTCCTCGGGAGCGAGCACGAGGTGACGCTCCGCCACGACGGGTCGACGTTCTACTGCGACACGCCGACGACGCTCCACAAGCACGGGACCGAAGCGGAGATGCGCGAATGCATCGACAACCAGGGGTACGCGCGCGACACCACCGCCGACGCCGAGGACTGACGGCGCTCTCTCGCCCGACGTCGGCGCACGCCGGAGGTACGTTTTTGACCGACGGCGACGGAATACGGGGTATGACAGACCAGTCACCGGACCTCGGCGACCTCCTGGAGCAACCGGACCCGTCGTTCCAGAACGTCCTGAGTTGCGTGTTCGGCATCCAGGACCACGAGGTCAGGACGTACGTCGCGCTCCTCGACAACCCCGGGAGTACCGTCGAGGAGCTCGCCGGACAGATGGAGCGCGACCGCTCGAACGTCAACCGGTCGCTGTCGACGCTCCTCGAGAACGGGCTCGCCGACCGGAACCGCCGCTTGCTCGACGCCGGCGGCTACGTCTACCAGTACACCGCCACCGAACTCCCCGAAGCGAAGGAACTCCTGCACGACGCGCTCGACGAATGGACCGAGACCGTCCACGGCGTCATCGACGAGTTCGACGGTAACTGACTCACCTAGCGTTCGGCCGCCGCCAGGCGGCCGTTTCTATTCGTTCTTGGTCAGCGTTCGAGTGTGTCCTGGCTACGTGTCGGTGGGGTGTTCGAGTGCGTCGTGGCTAGGTCTCGGTGTTGTGTTCGAACGCGTAGAGGCCGGCGGGGCCCACGGCGAACAGGTTGCCGGACGCGACGACTGGTGTGGCGTAGGTGCCGGTGTGTGGTTGGGTGTAGGTCCAGCGTTTGCGGTCGGGGGCGAGGAGGCCGTCAGCGTCGCGGCGGTAGGCGACGGGGTGGTCGGCGTCGACGACGACGGTGTCGTCGGTGACGACGGGGGCGGCGGTTCCGGTGTCGCCGCGCGAGAGAGGTATCGTCCAGTTGCTCTCGCCTGTCGTGCCGTCGAGTTCGTAGAGGTCGGTCGTGGCGACGTAGACGTCGGTGCCGTCGGTTGCTGGGGCGGCGAGCGACTGGAGGTCGCGTCGCCAGCGGACGTCGCCGAAGCGGTCGACGGCGACGACGCCCTGCCAGCCGGTCTGGACGACGCCGCCGTTGTCGAGGACGGGGGCGGCGTAGGGCGTGGCGGCGTGGACGCGCCAGCGTTCGTCGCCGGTTCCCGGTTCGAGTTTGACGAGCGCGTTCCGGTCGGGGACGTACACGCCGGCGTTCTCGACGGCGGGCGCGACCTGCGTCGCGAACGTGCCGGAGAGGTTGTACTCGTCGTACCTGAGCGGGTCGAGTGGCGTCCGCCAGCGTTCGCTCCCGTCGGGCCCGAGTCGGACGCACGCGCTCGCGCTCCGGACGTAGAGGTCGCCACCGTGGACGGTGACGCCGTACGCGCGGTCGTCGCCGACGCGAACGCGCCACTGCTCGAACCCGGTCTCGTAGTCGTACGCGGTGACGAACGCGGGCGCCGGGTCCGGGCCGTCGCTCCGCGGGACGACTCGCTTGGGGACGTAGAGCAGGCCCTCGTCGGGGTCGAGCGCGGGCGCACCCGAGGCGACGACGCGGTCCTCGCCGGGTCGCTGCCACGCTTCGACGCCGTTCGCCTGGACCGCGAGCACGCGCTCGCCGGTCGCGAGGTACGCGGTATCGTCGTGGACGACCGGCGGCGCGTACGGCCAGTTCGCGTCCGCGAGCACGTCGTGGTCGGTCGGCTCCGGAGCACCGCCAGCGACGCGGTTCTGGTTCCCGGGCGCGTTCCCGAACGAGTGCCAGTCGCCGTCGGCGAACGCCGACGGCGTGGTGCCGCCACCGAGCGCGCTGCAGCCGGCGAGCGCGCCAGCGACGGCGGTGCCGGCGGTCGCGAGGACCGCACGTCGGGAGCGGCCGCTGGCGTCGCGGCCACCGCAGCCACCGCAGCCGTCGCGGCTGTCGCGGCCATCGCGGCCGTCGCGGCCATCGCGGCCGTCGCTCGGCGTGGAGGGCGGGGTCACGGTCGCGTGTGCGACCAACGACGGCAAGTATCTTGTGTGGCCGTCCGCGCCGCGGTCGCTCCTCGGGCGTGTGGGTGCGGCAACGTCTGGGTGTACCCCGCGGACTTTTGCGTGCGCGGGGCTTTCGCCCCGACAATGGATTCGCTTTCACTTGACGCGCCAGCGCCGGACGCGCCGGACGTGGCGGACGACGGCGTGTGGCTCGCGTGCATCGAGTGCGGTGACGTGTACGCGCCGTTCGACGACGTCCGGTACACGTGCGATTGCGATGGACTGCTCGAAGCCAGGTACGCCGACCTGCCGACGTTCGACGACTTCGAGGGGCGTGGCGTGTGGCGGTACGCGGCTGCGTTGCCGTTCGACGTGGGCGTGACGCTCCCGGAGGGCGACACGCCCCTGCATCGCGTCCCGGACCTGGAGGACGAACTCGGCGTCGAGGCGCTCCGCGTCAAACACGAGGGGATGAACCCGACGGGGGCGTTCAAGGACCGCGGGATGACCGTCGGCGTTCGCGTCGCCCAGGAACTCGGCGTCGGGCGGCTGGCGTGCGCGAGCACGGGGAACACGAGCGCGGCGCTGTCGGCGTACGGCGCTCGTGCGAACATGGAGACGCTCGTCCTCCTGCCGGCGGGGAAGGTCGCGGCGGGGAAGGTCGCGCAGGCGAGCCTCCACGGCGCGCGCATCCTCGAAGTTGATGGGAACTTCGACACGTGCCTGGACATCGTCCAGGACCTCGCAATGGCGGGCGACGCCTACTTGCTGAACTCGCTGAATCCCTTCCGGCTCGAGGGCCAGAAGACGATCGGGCTGGAGATACTGGAGCGGTTCATGGAGGATTACGGCGCGTTCCCGGACCGCATCGTGCTCCCGGTGGGGAACGCGGGGAACACGGCGGCGTTGTACAAGTGCTTCCGCGAGCTCGTGCAGTCGGGGGCGCTCGAGAAGAGCGAGGTGCCGACGTTGACGGGCGTGCAAGCTGAGGGGGCGGCACCGATGGTGGAGGCGGTGCAGGAGGGGAACGACGAGGTGCGTCGCTGGGACGACGTGGAGACGCGCGCGACCGCGATCCGTATCGGGAATCCGGTGAACGCGCCGAAGGCGCTCCCCGGTATCCGCGAGACGGGCGGGACGGCGGTCGCCGTCTCGGACGACGAGATCACGCGAGCGCAACGCGACCTCGCCGGCGAGGGCGTGGGCGTCGAGCCCGCGAGCGCGGCGAGTCTCGCGGGGGCGCGAAAGCTCCGCGACGAGGGCGTCATCGAGGCCGGTGAGCGCGTCGCGCTCCTGACGACCGGGCACCTCCTGAAGGACCCCGACGCGGCCGCGGCCGCCGGCGGCGACACCGAGCAGGTCCCGGGGACGACCGAAGGTGTTCGAGAGCATCTCGCGGACTGACCGAGCATACGGCGCCCCCTCGGGCGCCGTTTCGGGTGCGGTTGCGGACTGACCGAGCGTACGGCGACCTCCAGGTCGCCGTTTCGAGTGTGGGTGTCGGTGTTTTGGGTTGGTTCTCGGTTCGTGAGTTGTTGGGGGTGGTGAGGGGTTGTGGGTGGCGTCTGACGCTCGTATTCCGTCGGTCTGACGGGGTTTGACGTGTCCTGCCGAGAAGTATGCTAGTCCATGTCAACCGACCCCGCGTTCACCGTCGAATGGACGGTGCCGACCGAGGACGACGGGTTGGGTGATGGTGCGCCGACTTCGCGCCCCCGACCCCCGAGTAGCGACTCCGATGCTGCCACCATCACTACCTCGACAGAGCCCGACAGCGAGCCGTTGAGTGGCCGGGACCCGGCGAACCTGCCGCCGGCGCCCGTGCTCGCCGCGCGCGTCGACCATCTGCGTTCGGACCGCGACGCCGCGGAGCGACAGGTCGAGGCCGTCCGCGAGCGCTACGAGACGATACTCGCTGACCGGAACGCGACCATCAGGGACCTGCGCGAACGGGAGTCGCTGCTCGAGTCGCTCGTTCGGCGCTTCCGGAACGCGTTCTGACTCGACCCGTCGGTCACACACGTCGCCACGTCGAGAGAAACAGGCCGTGAACGCGGGTGGCGTTACTCGTCGGCGCCGTTGAGTCTGATGACGGTGACGTCCGTGATGCGGTCGTCGGCGACGAGTTCCTCGCGGGCTTCGTCGGAGATCTCGCCGTCGACGTTGTACACGGTCAGCGCTTCCCCGCCGATGGTCTGGCGGGCGTTGAACATCCCGGCGATGTTCACGTCGTACTTCCCCATGACCGAGCCGATGAGGCCGATGACGCCCGGTTCGTCGGCGTTCCGTGCGACGACCATCTTCCCGTGGGGGATGGCGTCGACGCGGAACCCGTCGATGCGGACGATGCGCGGGTCGTCGCCGTGGAAGAGCGTTCCGCACACGGAGAGTTCCTCGTCGCCGTCGCCGACCGTGACGGTGACGAGGCTCTGGAAGTCCTCGCTACTGCGGCTCTTCGATTCGGTGACCTCGACGCCGCGTTCCTCAGCGATACGCGGCGCGTTCACCGAGTTCACCTGCCACTCCAGCGGTTCGAACACGCCCTTCAGGACGCTCGCGGTGACGAGGTCGACGTCCTCCTCGGCGATGTCGCCCTCGTAGCTGACCTCGACGGACTCGATGCGCTTCCCGAACAGTTGCGCGGCGACCTTCCCCGACGTCTCGCCGAGGTCGATGTACGGTTCGACGCGCGGGAACGCCGCCTCGTCCATCGACGGCGCGTTCAGCGCGTTCATCACGGGCTCGCCCGCGAACGCCGCGACTACTTGATTCGCGGTCGAGACCGCGACGTTCTCCTGGGCGGCCTCCGTGCTCGCCCCGAGGTGGGGCGTCACGACGACGTCGTCAACGTCGAGCAGTGGATTGTCGGGACTCACGGGCTCCTCCGCGAACACGTCCACCGCGGCGCCGGCGAGCACGCCGTCCTCGACGGCTTCGGCGAGCGCGTCCTCGTCGACGACGCCGCCGCGAGCGCAGTTCACGACGTACCCGCCTTCGAGCTGCGCGAGCTCCTCGTCGCTGATCATGTTCTCCGTCTCGTCCGTCAGCGGGACGTGGACGGTGAGGAAGTCCGCGCGGTCGAGGCAGTCGTCGAGGTCGACGAGTTCCGCGCCGAGTTGCTCGGCGCGCTCCTCGCTGATGTAGGGGTCGAACGCGACGAGGTTCATCCCGAGCGAGTGGCACTTCTTCGCGACCTCCTGGCCGACGCGACCGAGGCCGACGACGCCGAGGGTCTTCCCGTTGACCTCGGTGCCGAGGAAGTCGCCTTTCGCCCATTCGCCGTCCCGGAGTCGCGTGTGGGCTTGCGGGATGGAGCGTGCGGCGGCGAACGCCATCGCGACCGTGTGCTCGCTGGCGGCGCGAACGTTCCCTTCGGGGGCGTTCGCGACGACGACGCCGTGCTCGGTCGCCGCGTCGATATCGATGTTGTCCACGCCGATGCCGGCGCGGCCGACGATGACGAGTTCCGGCGCGGCCTCGAACACCGCCTCCGTCACCTCGGTTCCCGAGCGAACGATGAGTCCGTTCGCGTCGTCGACCGCGGAGAGGAGCGCGTCCCCTTCGACGTCGTAGGCGGTCTCGACTTCGTGGCCCGCCTCTCTGAGGCGTTCGATACCCGCGTCGGCGATGGGGTCCGTCACCAGGACCTTCATACGCGAGTCCATCAGCCCACGACCCATAACGCTTCCTTTACCATGGAGGGCGGCGAGAATTGCCGTCGGTCGGAACCGCCGGACTGCTGTCCGGCGCTCGCGGTTGCGACGTCGACGCCGCCGCGACCGCGGGACTCGCCGCGCTCGCGTATCGCTGGCCGCCACTGCACGAGCCCGGCGACGTCCGGCGACAGACCGCGACCATCGCGTGCACGTTCTGCGGAGCGGTCAGCGTCGCCACGGGGGCGCTCGCCGCCCGCGTCGAACGAGCGGTCCGCGAGCCCGCCGGACCCGCGCTTTCTTGACGGGCGCGCTCCAACCGGCGGGCAATGACGAACTTGGCGCCGGACCTCGACACGGGGGCGGTCCGGGACGGGTCGAACGTCCTCGTCGTCGGCCCGCCGATGACGGGCAAGCGCGAGTTGCTCTACGAGGTGCTGGCGGCCGACCGTGGGGGCGACCGGGCGACGGCGTTCGTGACGACGCGGAAGAACGCGGAGACCGTCGAGCGCGAGTACCGCGACGTCCACCCCGACGTCGCCACGCTCGCGATCGTCGACTGCGTCACGCGCCAGCGCGGCTTCGGGCGGAACGACGAGTCGCCGAACCGCCGGCTCGTGTCGAGCGCGGGCGACCTCACCGGTATCGGTATCGGCCTCACCGATTTCATGCGTCGGTTCCACGAGGCCGACGACTTGTCGGGGGCGAGCGTCGGGATGCACACGCTCTCGACGCTCCTGATGTACGCGGACATCCGCCGCGTCTACCAGTTCCTGCACGTCCTCACCGGTCGCGTCGAGAGTTCGGGGTTCCTCGGCGGGTTCGTCCTCGACACGCCCGTGCCACAGGACTCGCTGGGCATCATCAAGCAGCCGTTCGACGGCGTCGTCGAGGTGCGCGAGGTCGAGGAGACGGGCGCTCGCGAGTACCGCGTCCGCGGCCTCCCGGGCGACGCCGGGCCGCGAGCGTGGACCGCGTTCTGACCGCTACGGGGCCTGACCGCTGCGACGCCGGGCGCCTCGACCGCGTTCGTCTGCGAGTGCGGGCGGCCGCTACTGCGTGGTGTCGACGCCGAGCAGCGAGTAGAGCGCGCACGTGTTCGTCGCGCCCGTGATGAGGAGTATCAGCGAGAGCGCGCCGAGGACCGGCGAGAGTATCGCGGGTGCACCGGCGATGGCGTCGCCGAGGATGGCGAGCGAGACGATGCCGAGGATGCCTCCGAGTGCGACGCGACCGATGCCGTCCGACCGACCGACGTTCTGCTTCATACCCGACAGTATGGTATCAGGTCACAAGAGTGGTGGGGCGATTCCGAGCGCGTGAGAACGGCGGTCGCGACCGCACGCCGCTGCGGCGAGCACCTGCCGTGGTCGTCTGCCGCTGGGGCTGGGGCGGATCAGTCGTCGACGTCGAGGTAGTGCAGGGTCGTGTCGACGAGCGGCGACTCGTCGCGGTCGAAGACGATGACGATGCCGCTCCATTCCTCGTCGGGGAACACGGCGACGATGACCTCGTCGAAGAACCGCACCGTCGAGTTCAGTTCGCCGAAGTCGTAGAGCGCCTGCTCCTGGGGTGGGTCACCGAGCGCCTTCATCAGGAGCGTCTTCACGCGCTCCTCGAGTTCGGCGTCGGTGTACTGCGCGTCGACGTCGTCGCTGACGTGCACGATGTCGTGCGTCTCGCCCTCGTACCGGAACGCCAGCCGGAGGGAGGCGTCGACGTTCTCGTGGAGTTCCTCGACGAGCCCGCGCAGGTTCGTGTCCTCGACGGCCTCGATGGCCTCGTCCGCTTCGTCCATGCCCGCCGGTTCGAACCACGGCGGCTTAATGGTGTGTGCAGGTTCGGCCGTCGAGGGACGACCGCGGCGAGCGTCCCCCGCCCGCCGAGCGCTTCCGGCGCGGCGAGTTCGACCGGGACCCGGTGCCTACTTGACGCCGCCTCGCAGAGTCGTGGGTATGACGCTGGTCGCGTTCGACTTCGACGGCACCCTCTCTGACTCCGAGATGACCGTCCTGCTCGGCGAGGAGTACGGGGTAGCCGAGAAGATGGCCGACATCACGCATCGCGCGATGAACGACGAGCTCGGGTACGCGGAGAGTTTGCGGCAGCGCGCCGGGCTCCTCGACGGGTTGAGCGAGGAGGCGGCGGAGCGCGCGTGGGGGAACGTCCGCCTGCGCGAGGGCGCCGCCGACGTCATCCAGGCGCTCCGGGACGCTGACGTGACGGTCGCGATCTTCACGGGCGGGTTCGAGAAGGGCGTCGCCGCGGCGCTCGAACGCGAGGGCGTGGACGTGGACGCCATCGTCTCGAACCGCCTACCGGTCGAGGACGGGGCGCTCACGGGTGGCGTCGAGGGGAGCCTCATCGAGGGGACGAAGGACGACGCGCTCCGCGACTACGCGAGCGAGCACGAGGTCGACCTCGCGGACACCGTCGCGGTCGGCGACGGCGCGAACGACCTCCCGATGCTCGAGGTGGCGGGGCTCGCGGTCGGATTCGAGCCGAAACCGAACGTCGAACCGACCTGCGACGTCACGGTCTCCTCGATGGAAGAACTCCGCGACGTCCTCGAAGCCGAAGGCGTGCTCTGAATCGGGGCCGCTTCACCGTCGAACGACCTTCACTCTGCGAGCCACGCCAGCGGCGTGTACGTCCCGCTCCTGGCGTCGGTCGGGAAGGCCCCGACCGTGGTCCACTCGCCGGTGGCGGTCTCCCGGAGGAGCGACCCGCGGTGCGTCCCGGCGAAGCGCACGTCAGCGTCGTCGACATCAGCGGTCTCGTTGGCGTCGTCGGCGTCGTCGGCGTCGACGACGGTGATGCCAGTGACGACCTCGTCGGGAGTGTCGTACTCGAGTTCGCGGAGCCCGTCGTCGGGCGTGTACGCGAAGAACCCGGCGGTGACGTCGGGGTCGTCCCAGTTCCCGCTGCTCGAGGTCGCGGCGGCGGCGTACGTCACCCCGTCGTTGTGGCGGACGGTGCGGAAGTACCCCTGCTCGACGTCCTCGTCGAGTCGCGTCCACGACGCGCCGGCGTCGGTCGTCTCGAACAGCCCGAACCCGGTCGCGGCGACCCACTGGCTGTCGTCGAGCACGGCGAGCTCGTGGACGTCGTCGTGAACGTCTCCCGGTCGCTTGCTCCAGTCGACGGCGTCGCCGGGCGCGTCCTCCGGCCGCGGGTCGGTGATGGGGCCGCGGCGCTCGGTCCACGTCTCGCCGCGGTCGGCGCTCGCGTGCACGCCACCGACCTCGACGGCCGCGACGACGCCGTCGGGGTCGCCGGGGAGCCCTTTCGCGTCGCGGACGTGCGCCAGGTCCTCGTGACGAGGGAGCCGCCAGTGCTCGCGCGACGGGAGCGCCTGGAAGCCCTCGCGTTCGCGCCAGTCGAGCGCGCTCGCGTCGAGGACGCTCGAGTCAGGGACGGTCGCGGTGTAGACCGCAGCGGGGCGCGTGCCCGCGTACAGCCGCCGACCATCGGCGCTCGCGCCGACCGCGTACACCGCCTCGCGAGGTACGCCCAGGTCGACCCACTCGTCGCCGTCGGGCGAGTGATGGAGCCCGGACGCGGTCGCCGCGAACAGTCCGTCGGGTCGTTCCGGGTCGTCGAACGAGCGGAGACGCATCGCGCTCCCGGCGTCGAGAACGCGCGTCGCCGCCGGTCGATGCTCGCGTTCGAGCGCGTCGCCGAATCGGTACACGCCGTCGTCGCTCCCGACGTAGAGCATACGCGAACGCACGACCACCGGGTCCTTGAGCGTTCCCGAGAACGATTTTTTGTAGTCGACGCGGCAGGTGCCGGCGTCGACCGACGACGGTCAGGCGTCGTCGACGACGGCGTCCCGGTAGCGTTCCGCGCGCTCGCTCGGCAGCAACATTCCGTCGGATTCCTCGACGAAGTCGACGACGCGCTCGGCGAGCGCCCCGGGAGACGTGTCGGGTCGTGCAGCGACGAGGTCGGCGACGAGCGCGACCTGGTCGTTCACGCGGTCGACGAGGTACCCGACGTCCTCGACGGTCTCGACGACGTCGACGTACGCGTCCGGGTCGGCCTCGGGGTCGAGCGTCGCCGCGTCGTCCGCGGCGTGGTCGTGGACCGCTTCGACGGCTTCGACGCCGCGTTCGGTCGCCGCCTGGAGGGCCGCGAGCAGGTCGTCGACCGGGGGTGCGTCCGGGTCGCCGTCCGCGACGCGCTGGAAGTCCACGACGAGGTCGCTCTCTGGCATGTCTGGGGGTTCGCGGCCGAGCGACAAGAGGGCGGCGGGTCCCTACGAGAACAGGCTGGTGTGGACGGGCGCGTGCCGGTCGTCGCCGTTGTCGCCGTTCTCGGTGTCGGAGACCGCGCGGCCGTCGACGCCGTCGGCGAGGAAGTCCCGCAGTGGCGGGCCGACGTGCTCGGGTTCGACGAGGAACGCGTCGTGGCCGTGGTCCGAGTCGACGACGTGGTGCGCGACCGGGACGTCCGCGTCGCGCGCGCTCGCCGCGAGCCCCTCGGCCTGCTCGACGGTGAAGTGCCAGTCGCCCGTGAACGACATCGCGAGGAGTTCCCCCTGGAACGCGGCGAGCGCGGCGGTGTCGTGCTCGTAGCCCGCGGCGAGGTCGTAGTCGTCCATCGCCCTGGTGAGGTAGAGGTAGCTGTTCGCGTCGAAGCGCCCGGTGAACGAGTCCGCGTTGTAGTCGAGGTAGGACTCGACCTCGCGGTAGGGGAAGAAGTCGCCGGCGGGGTCGCTCGGGAACCGGTCGCGCGCGTCGTTCCGGCCGGCCGCTCTGCGCCCGAACCGGTCGTCCATCGAGTCCTTCGAGAGGTACTGGAGGTGCCCGAGCTGGCGCGCGAGCGCCAGGCCGTCGTCGGGTTTCTCGTCCGCGTGATAGTAGTCGCCGTCGTTCCACGCCGGGTCGGTCGTGATCGCGCGGCGGGCGACCGCCTCCACGGCGAGTCCCTGCGCGTCCAGTCGCGGGGCGGTGGCGACCGCGCCGACGCGGTCGACGTCGTCCGGGTACCGCTTCGCCCAGTCGAGCGCGTTCATGCCGCCGACGCTCCCGCCGACGACCGCGTGCAGGCGTCCGACGCCGAGTTCGTCCAGGACCGCCCGCTGCGTGCGCGTCCAGTCGCCGACGGTCACCGGCGGGAACTCCGTCCCCCAGCGAGCGTCCGCTCGGTCGTCCTCGTCCTTCGCGACCGCGGGCTTCTCGCTCGCCGGGCCGTCGCTCCCGTAACAGGACCCGGGGACGTTCACGCACACGACGAAGTACTGCTTCGTGTCGATGGCCTTCCCAGGCCCGACGACGTCCCCCCACCAGGCGCGCGCCTGCCCCGCCGTGTTCGGCGCGCTCGCGCTCTCGTCGGCGTTCGCGTCGTCGCCTGCCTCGTCGCCGTCGGCCGCGTCGCTCCCGCCGCGCTGCCAGCCGTCCCGACCGCTTCGTCGTCGAGCGACGTGCGCGCTCCCCGTGAGCGCGTGCGTCACGAGGACCGCGTTCCCGCCGGTGAACTCGCCGTACGTCTCGTACGCGAGCGTCAGCTCGGGGACGGTCTCGCCGCACTGGAACTCGAACTCGTCCAGGGTGACGGTCTCGGTCGTCACGCGTCGTCACCTCCGCGCGCCCCACCGTCGGTGGCAGGGGTCGCGGCCGTGACGTCGTCGCTCGTCGCAGCGGCGATGGCCGCGTCGAGGTCCGCGAGCAGGTCCACGGGGTCCTCGATACCCACCGACAGCCGGACGAGGTCGGGCGTCACGCCCGCGTCCGCTTGCTCGTCGGGCGACAGCTGGGCGTGGGTCGTGCTCGCGGGGTGGATGACGAGCGTCTTCGCGTCCCCGATGTTCGCGAGGAAGGAGGCGAGGTCCACGGCCTCGCAGAAGCGCTTCCCCGCGGCGTATCCCTCGGGGCCGTCGGCGTCGTCGCTGCCCGACAGCCCGAACGCGATCATGCCGCCGTACCCGCCGTCGAGGTACTCGCTGGCGTTGTCGTGCGTCGGGTGGGAGTCGAGGCCGGGGTGGGTGACCCACGCGACGTCGTCGTGTCCCTGGAGGTACTCGGCGACGATGCGCGCGTTCTCGCAGTGCTTGTCCATCCGCAGTTCGAGCGTCTGGAGGCCCTGGAGGGTCTGCCAGGCGTCGAACGGCGACTGCTGGTCGCCGAGCGACCGCACGGACCGGTAGCGGACGGCGGCGGCGAGCGGAGCGTCGGGCGCGTACTCGCTGAAGTCCGTGTCGGGGTACGCGGGGTTCGGGCCCGCGACCTCGGGATAGTCGTGTGCGGCCCAGTCGAACGTGCCGGTGTCGACGACGACGCCGCCGACGGTCGTTCCCGACCCGTGCAGCCACTTCGTCGTGGACTCCCAGACGACGTCGACCCCGTGCTCGCCGGGTTTGCAGAGCGCGGGCGTGGCGAACGTGTTGTCGGCGATGAGCGGGACGCCGTGCTCGTGGGCGACGTCCGCGATGGCGTCGAAGTCGGGCGTGACGAGGCTGGGGTTGCCGACGGTCTCGACGTGCACGAACGCGGTGTCGTCGTCGATGGCGTCGCGGTAGGCGTCGACGTCGAGGGTGTCGACGAACTCGACGTCGATGCCGCGGCGCGAGGCGGTGCTCGCGAAGTACGTGGTCGTGCCGCCGTACGTGTCGTTCGAGCAGACGATTGTGTCGCCGGCTTCGGCGAGGACGAGCGTGAGCGCGTCGAGTGCGGCCATCCCGGAGGCGGTCGCGACCGCGGCCGGGGCGTCGTGGAGCGCGGCGATGGCGTCCTCGAGGCGCTCGACGGTCGGGTTCGAGATGCGCGAGTAGATGTGGCCGCGGTCGGCGAGCGCGTAGCGGTCGGCGGCGACGTCGGCGTCGGGGAACTCGTAGCTCGTGGTCTGGTGGAGGGGTGGGGCGCGCGCGCCGGTGGTGGGGTCGGCGGCCCCGTCGGCGTGGACGGCGCGCGTCCCGAACCGGGTTCCGCGGCGCGGGTCGCCGCCTGGTGTGGGTTCGCGGGCGTCTCCGCCGGCTGTGCCGGTCGCGTCGGCGTCGGCGTCCGCAGCGTCCTCTGTCATGTTTGGAAGTAATATGCCTCTACGAATCTATAACCAGCAGTTACGGCAAGTGTCGCCACGGCGTGCTAGCGCGCCACGCACGACCTCCCGGCGGCGTCCACCCAGAACGTACACCACGCTCGCGGCCCTCCGACGAAGCGTGACGCGCCTCGTCGCCCGCGCCGTCCGCGACTTCGTCACCGGCACCCCCGGCAGCCCGACGTACGCCGCCCTCGTCGCCGGCGTCCTCGTCGAAGCCGCGGCCGTCCCCGGCCTCGCCGCACTCGGGAGCGCCCTCGCCACCGGCCTCGCCGAACCGCCCGCCGTCGGCGCGATGCTCGCCGCCGGCCTCGCACCCCTCCTCGGCGGCCTCACCGTCGGCTACGGCATCGGCGACGGCCGCGCCGTCGACGCCCTCGGTCACCCCGCCACGTACGCCTACGCCATCCTCCCGCTGCTCGCACGCTGGCTCGTCCTCCTCTCCTCCTCGACCGCATGACCCCCGCCGGCAGCGTCCTCCTCGGCGACACCACCTACCTCGCCGGCGTCGTCACCCCCACCGCCATCGTCGGCGCCATCTGCGGCGCCGCCCTCTCCCCCACGCCCTCGACCACCGACCCCGACCGACCCAACCGTCGCTGACCACACCGCCTCCCAGTCGATTCAGCCGTCGCTGACCACACCGCCTCCCAGTCGATTCAGCCGTCGCTGACCACACCGCCTCCCAGTCGATTCAGCCGTCGCTGACCACACCGCCTCCCAGTCGATTCAGCCGTCGCTGACCACACCGCCTCCCAGTCGATTCAGCCGTCGCTGACCGGCGCGAAAACGAGAGAATCGAGGCCGCGACGACCGCCGCCGTCAGTAGAGGTTGACGTTGACGTTCTTGACCTGCGTGTACTCCTCAATCGCCTGCTCGCCCTGCTCGCGGCCGTACCCGGACTCCTTGTACCCGCCGAACGGCGTCTGCGGGAACGTCACCGGGTACTCGTTGATGGAGACCATCCCGTACTCGAGGCCCTCCGCGACGCGGTGCCCGCGCTTGATGTCGTTCGTCCAGATACCCGACATCAGGCCGTACGGCGAATCGTTCGCGACCTCCAGGGCCTCCTCCTCGTCCTCGACCTCGATGACAGAGAGGACCGGCCCGAAGATCTCGTCGCGCGCGATCGTCATGTCGTTCGTGACGTCCGTGAAGATCGTCGGCTCGATGAAGTACCCCGACTCCTTGTCGTCGGGAGCGCCACCGCCGACCGCGACCGTCGCACCCTCGGCCTTCCCGGTCTCGATGTAGTCGAGGACGTCCTCCTGATGGGACTTCGAGACCGCGGGCCCCATGCGGCCGTCGTCGTCGATACCCGAACCCAGGGGGTAGTCCTCGACCATCCCGACGAGCGTGTCGACGAGTTCGTCGTGGACGTCCTCGTGGGCGACGAGACGCGAGCCCGCCCAGCACATCTGCCCGCAGTTCATGAAGATACCGTTCCGGACGCCCTTC
Source organism: Halorubellus salinus (assembly GCF_020567525.1). GTDB lineage: Archaea > Halobacteriota > Halobacteria > Halobacteriales > Natrialbaceae > Halorubellus > Halorubellus salinus. The sequence continues at coordinate 446,123 of NZ_JAJCVI010000005.1, read as the reverse complement.
GCCGTCGCTTCGAGGTCGGCGTCGGGGAACACGAGGTGCGGGCCCTTCCCGCCGAGTTCGAGCGTGACGCCCGTGACGGTGTCGCTGGCCTCCTCCATGACCTTCTTCCCGATCTCCGTCGAGCCCGTGAACGCGACGTGCTCGACGTCTCCGTGACTCGCGAGATGCCCGCCGGCGCTACTGCCCGGGCCGGGGATGACGTTCATCACGCCGTCGGGGAACCCTGCTGCTTCGGCGGCCTTCCCGTAGTACAGCGCGGACAGCGGCGTGACGCTACTTGGCTTCAGGACGACCGTGTTCCCCGCCGCCAGTGCGGGTGCGAGCGACCGCCCGGCGAGCTGGAACGGGTAGTTCCACGGACTGATGTGCGCGGTGACGCCGAGGGGTTCGCGGCGCGTGTAGTTCAGGCGCGGGCCGTCGACCGGGATGGTACTCCCGGTTATCTTGTCGGTCCACCCGGCGTAGTACCGGAACGTGTCGATGACCATCCCGACGTCGATGCCGGCCTCGAACGGCGTCTTCCCGTTGTCGTGGGATTCGACGAGCGTGATCTCGTCCTTCATCTCCTCGAGGGCGTCCGCGAACGCGCGGAGCTTCTGGCCGCGCTCTGCCGGCCCCATCCGGCGCCACTCGCTGTCGCGTGCCGCTGCCGCGTCGGCGGCCGCGACCGCCGCGTCGACGTCCGCGGGCCCCGCGGACTCGACGGTCGCGTACACGTCCTCGGTCGCCGGGTCGACGGTCTCGATGGTATCGCCGCTCTCGGCTTCGGTCCACTCGCCGTTGACGTACAGCTGCGTGGGGCCTTCGTAGCTCATGTCTGGACGTTGTCGCGGACGCGAGATATGCGTACTGGTCCCGGTCGTCGAGCCACTACTCGGGTTCGAGTACATATCTCCGCGAACGAAGGCGGGTCGTCGTCGCCGTCGACCCACCCAGGTTTACGTCTCACGTAAACCCTTGCGGCGGCGGTGCGTTCCGTCGCGCCGAGCGGCCCGCGCCGAAACGCCTTTGCTCGCCCCGGCCGCGTGCAGTGCCATGACCATCGCGGGGAGTCCACCGTGACCGACCCGGTGTGTCCCGAGTGCGGCGAACCAGTCGGGTTGACGAGCACGTACTGCATGCACTGCGACGCCGAGTTCGACTCGCCGGCGAACGTCGGGACCGACGACGCGTCGACGACGGACGACTCGGTCGGCGCGAGCGAGGACGCGTCGGTCCCCGAGGGGAGCGTCACGCCCGACAGCGTCGGCGACTACGGCACCACCGGCCGCGCCGACGGCGCCGGCGCGACCGAGACCGCGAGCACGGGCACCGCGACCGGGAGCGCGGCCGACGCCGACGACGAGTCGGGGCTCGTCGGCCTGCTCTCCCGCGTCGGCGCCGTCGCGTTGACCGTCGTCGTCGGTCTCGTCGCCACGTTCGTCCTCGTCGTCGCGTTCGGCGAGACGCCCACGCTCTGGCTGCCCGTCGCCCTCGTCGGCCTGTTCGGCGTCCTCGTCGGTATCGTCGTCGTCGTCCGCCAGGACTCCGGTATCGACGCGCTCGCCGACGCGCTCTACGTCACCGCCGCCAGCCTCCTCGTCGTCCCCATCGCGTTCTTCCTCCTCGTCGCCACCGACACCCCGCTACTCACGCGCCTCATCGTCGCCCTCGTCTTCGGCCTCGGCGGCGGCATCTTCGCCATCCCCGTCTTCCTCGTCGGCTGGTGGCTCCAGCCCGACTGAGCGCACCGAGCGGTACTCGGAGTCGACTGCGAGAGGAGAGAGCGGTCGCGTGCTCGCCGCGCGCCGATTCGGTCGTCGCGCTCGCTACGACGCCGACAGCTCGATAGGCAGGTTACTCGCCGCTGCCGGTCTCGACGGGGGCGCCGACGAGGTTCCCCCACTCGGTCCACGAGCCGTCGTAGTTGATGGCGTCGTCGTACCCGAGGAGTTCGTGGAGCGCGAACCACGCGACCGACGAGCGCTCGCCGATGCGGCAGTACGCGACGGTCGTCGAGTCGCCGTCGATGCCCTCCTCGGCGTAGAGGTCGCGGATCTCGTCGTAGCTCTTGAACGTGCCGTCGTCGTTCGTGACCGCGGCCCACGAGATGTTGCGTGCGCCGGGGATGTGGCCGCCGCGCTGCGCGGTCTCCTGGAGGCCCGGCGGGGCGAGGATCTCGCCGGAGAACTCCTCGGGCGAGCGCACGTCGACGAGCGGGATCTCGCGCTCGATGGCGTTCTCGACGTCCTCGCGGTACGCGCGGATGGATTCGCGCGGGCCGCTCGCGGTGTACGTCGTCTCGGAGAACGCGGGCGCCTCCTCGGTGAGCGGGTAGTCGTTCTCGAGCCAGTAGTCGCGGCCGCCGTCGAGGAGGCGGACGTCGTCGTGGCCGTAGTACTTGAACTGCCAGTACGCGTACGCCGCGAACCAGTTCGAGTTGTCGCCGTAGAGGACGACGGTGTCGTCCTCGCTGATGCCGTGACTTCCCAGGAGTTCCTCGAAGTCGTCCTTGCTGAGGATGTCGCGCGTGGTCTGGTCCTGGAGCTGTGTCTCCCAGTTGAACGCGATGGCGCCGGGGGCGTGGCCCTCGTCGTAGGCTTCGGTGTCGACGTCGACCTCCACGAGTCGGTGGTCGGAGTCGTCGGATTGGAACGCGTCGAGGTTGTCCTCGACCCAGTCGGCGGTGACGAGGACGTCGTTTGCGTAATCGGTCATGCAAGTTCTACATAGGTTGCCTTGCATATATCCAGTCGTCCCCCGGCAGTCGTATCCTGTCGTGGAGGGTAGCGGAACATATTGCCGGTTGCGGCGGGGGTCGTGGTGGGTCGTCGCCTCGACCAGGCGGGGCGATTCCGGGGACGACGACGGACCGGAGAGGCGGCGGGCGTCGTGACCGAGTACGTGAACTATAGAGACGAAGTCAGCGAGCGTTGCCGGTATCTGCGAGTGCCCCGCGAACCCGTCGGGACCAGAGGGGCTAACCCGACGCCGCGACAACGTCTCGAGCATGACCGACCACGCTCGCGACCGCGACAGCACCGACGCCACCGGTGACACCGCCACGAGCGACGACGCACCCGACGGCCGGCGCGTCCCCTGGACCGTCGACGCGGACTGGCTCGCCACGCACGCCGACGACGCGGACGTCAGCGTCGTCGACGTCCGCGACGCCTGGGAGTACGACGGCATCGGGCACGTCCCCGGCGCCGTGAACGTCCCCTTCGACTCGTTCCGGAGCGACGGCGACGCCGACGTCGGGATGCTCCCCGGCGCCAGCGCGTGGGCGCAGGTCATGCGCGACGCCGGCGTCGAGCGCGACGACGTCCTCGTCGCGTACGACGACACCCACGGCGTCTTCGCCGCGCGCTTCCTCGTCACCGCCCTCATGTACGGGCACCGCGACGTCGCGCTGCTCGACGGCGACTACGCCGCGTACAACCAGCGACACGAGACGACGACCGACGCCCCCGCCGTCGCGGCGAGCGACTACGAGGCGACGGTCCCCGACGACCGCCCGCTCATCGACGCCGACGCCGTCCAGGCGCTCCTCGACGCCACCGGCGCGGACGGCGCGGCGACCGACGACGACGGCCGCGAGGTCGTCTTCGTCGACACGCGCGACGACCACGAGTACGACGACGGTCACCTCCCCGGTGCGGTGAACCTCGACTGGAAGGCGCTCGTCGACGACGAGACCCGCGGCCTCCTCCCCGAACCCGAACGCCGCGAGGTCCTCGAAGCGCACGGTATCACGCCCGCGAAGCGCGTCGTCCTCTACTGCAACACCGCGCGCCGCATCAGTCACACGTACGTCGTCCTCCGCGCGCTCGGCTACGAGCACGTCGACTTCTTCGAAGGGTCGCTCACCGAGTGGCGCGAGCGCGACGGCGCGCTCGAGACCAGCGCCTGAGACCGGAACGGCACCCCGGGTCTCCGGACGGCCGTCGGTCTCGAGAACGCGACCGGCACACCCACGTCAGCCCGGTTATTCGTCGGTCGGGCGACCCTCGCGATCGTGATTCCGTCCCAGTTCCAACCACACATCACGCCGCTTAAGACCACAGGGTGCAACCACCCAGTTATGAGACGACGTCGTTTCCTGCAGGCCGCCGGGAGCGCGAGCGCGCTCGGGCTCGCCGGCTGCCTCGTCCAGGACGAGGGAAGTACGAGCACGGAGCCGACGACCGACGACGCCACCACGAGCGACGACGGCGCGACGAGCACGACGAGCGAGACGACGACCGAAGCGACCGCGGACCTCGCCGGGACCGTCCGCGTCGCGACCTACGAGTCGTTCCTGAACGCGCCCAGCGAGAGCTACGACGCGCCCGGGAAGTTCGTCAAGGAACGCTTCGAGGAGCAGTACCCCGAAGCGACCGTCGAGTACACCGTCCCGAGCAACGGCCTGAACGAGTACATCCAGCGACGCAAGCGGGGCGCGAGCGTCGACGCCGACGTCTACGTCGGCCTGAACGTCGACGACCTCGTCCGCATCGACGAGAACCTCGGGGACAAGCGCCTCTTCGAGGGCCTCGACCGCGGGCGGATGGAGCGCGCGAGTCACGTCCGCGACGAACTCGAGTTCGGCGACCCGAAGGGGCGAGCGCTCGCGTACGACACGGGCTACATCAGTCTCGTCTACGACGAACGCGACGTCGACGCCCCCGAGACGCTCGACGACCTCACCACGAGCCCGTACAAGAGCAAGCTCCTCGCGCAGACCGCGCAGGGCACGGACACCGGGCAGGCGTTCCTCCTCTGGACGATCGCGGAGAAGGGCGCGGACGGCTACCTCGACTACTGGCGGGACCTGCTCGACAACGACGTGAAGGTCCTCGGGTCGTGGTGGGACTCCTACAGCGCGTACCTCGACGACCAGCGACCGATGGTCGTCTCGTACTCCACGGACCAGGTGTACGCGAACCGCGACGGCCAGAACATGGCCAAGCACCAGGTCGGCTTCCCGAACGACCAGGGGTACGCGAACCCCGAGGGGATGGGCGTCATCCAGGGCAGCGACGAGGTGGACCTGGCGTACGCGTTCATGGACTTCGTCCTGCGGGGCGACGTCCAGCAGACGATCGCGCTCTCGAACGTCCAGTTCCCCGCGGTCACCGACGAGCACGTCGACCTGCCCGCGGCGTTCAGCGACTACGCGTACCGCCCCGAGGACCCCGTCTCCCTCGGGTACGACGAACTGAAGGGGAACCTCTCCGGGTGGGTCGAGGACTGGTCGCGGCTCGTCGCGAGCAACTGACGGCGAGCGCGCCCGCCGACCAGTCGGCGTGTGCGCTCGCGGCTACCTCGTCGTCGAGTTCGGCAGACCGCTGCAGCTAACATCGTCGCTCTCACATCACGACCCGTGTCACAGTCGTCCACTCGGTCGCCGTCTCGCGCGTTCGTCCAGCGGCTCGTGGACGAGCACGCGCTCGCGGTCGGCGTCGGTGGAACCGCGGTCGTCCTCCTCCTCGTCCTGTACGTGCCCGTGGGCGTGGTGTTCTCCGAAGCGTTCGGCGTCGACGGCGCGCCGTCGGTCGCGCGGTTCGCGGCGGTGTTCACGGACGACTTCTACGTCGGCGACCTCGCGGGCGTCCTCGCGTCACCGCTCGCGTTCGACGCGCACGCCGCCGCGATCGCCGGGTTCGTCGGCGGGTTCGGCGTGCGCGTCGCGACCCTCGGCCCGATCCCGTATCCCGCGCCCGTCCTCCCGTCGGTCGACACCGGCCTGTTCGGGTTCACCGCGTGGCAAGCGCTCCTCTCCACCGTCGCGAGCGTCCTCGTCGGCCTCCCGGCGGCGTACGTCCTCGCGACGTTCGAGTTCCGCGGCCGCAAGACCCTGCGCTCGATAACCATCCTGCCCTTCGTCCTCCCCGGCATCCTCGTCGCCGCCGGATTCTTCGCCGCGTTCGGCGAATCAGGCCTCCTGAACGACGTCCTCGGCGTCGTCGGCCTCCACCAGTCGCTGCTCGAGACGAACCCGCTGTTCGTCGTCGTCCTGGCGCACGCGTTCTACAACGCACCCCTCGTCGCTCGCGTCACCACGGGCGCGTGGGAGAGCGTCGACGCCCGCATGGTCGAGACCGCACGGAGCCTCGGGGCGCCGCGACGCCGCGCGTTCCGCGACGTCGTCGTCCCCCAGCTCCTGCCCGCCGTCATGGCGGGCGCGCTCCTCACGTACGTCTTCACGTTCATGACGTTCCCCATCGTGCTCGCGCTCGGCGGCCTCCAGCTCGCCACCGTCGAGGTCTGGGTGTACAACGCCGCCCAGAACCTCGACGTCCCGACGGCCGCGACGCTCGCCGTGATGGAGACCGCGATCTCGCTCGCGCTCACGTACGCGTACCTCCGGTACGAGGCCGGCCGGAGCGGGCTCGGGAGCGCGGGCGTCGACGTCGACCGCGAACGCTTCCTGCCCGACCTGAGCGCACTCGACGCGAAGCGCGTCGCCGTGCTCGCGTACGGCGCGTTCGCCGCCGTCCTCTTCCTCGCGCCGCTCGTCGCGCTCCTCGCCGAATCGGTCACCGACGGCACCGGGTTCACGCTCGACAACTACGCGTTCCTCGTCCAGCGCCAGGCGACGGGCGCGGCGTTCCAGACGAAACCACTGGACGCCATCGCGAACTCGCTCGTGTTCGCGACCGCGACGCTCCTCGTCGCCGTCCCGATGGGCGTCGTCGTCGCCGTCGTCTCCAGCGGCCGCGGCCGCACGCGGACCGTCGTCGACGCGCTCACGATGCTCCCCGTCGCCGTCTCCGGCATCGTGTTCGGCGTCGGCCTCCTCACCGGGCTCGTGTTCGGCATCGACCTCCCAGGCCCGTACACGCTCAAGGTGACGGGCGTCGTCGCGGTCGTCGCCGCACACGCCGTCGCCGCCTACCCCTTCGTCGTCCGGAACGTGAAACCGCAGCTCGCCGCCGTCGACCGCTCGCTCGTCGAATCCGCGCGAGCGCTCGGCGCGACCCGCGTCCGCGCGCTCCTGGACGTCCAGCTCCCGCTCGTCTGGCCGGGCGTCCTCGCCGGCGGCGCGTTCGCGTTCGCCATCAGCATGGGCGAGTTCGACTCCACCGTCATCCTCGCCACCCAGTCCAGCACCGCGACGATGCCGGTCGCGGTCGAACGCTACCTCGGCCGCACGCTCGGCCCAGCGATGGCGATGGGCTCCGTGCTCCTCGTCGTCACCGCGGCGAGCTTCGTCGCGGTCGACCGACTCGGCGGCTACCTCGGAGGGTTCGACCGATGACCGACTGCACTCACGCGACGCGACCGCGACCCACCGCACGCACCACGACGCCCGGAGGCATCCAACGATGACGGCCCTGACGCTCGACGACGTCTCGGTGACGTACGGTTCGACGACCGCGCTCGATTCCGTCTCGCTCTCCGTGCGCGACGGCGAGTTCTTCACGCTCGTCGGCCCCTCGGGCTGTGGGAAGACGACGACGCTCCGCACGATCGCGGGCTTCGAGCGACCGAGCGCCGGCCGCGTCCGCTTCGGCGACCGCGACGTCACCGGCCTCCCGCCGGAGGACCGGGACGTCGGCGTCGTCTTCCAGAACTACGCGCTGTTCCCGCACATGACCGTCGGCGAGAACGTCGCGTACGGGTTGAACTTCGCGGACCCACCTGGTGGCGTCGCCGACCGCGAGCGCGTCGCGGAACTCCTCGACCTCGTCGACCTCTCGGGGTTCGCCGACCGCGACCCCGAGTCGCTCTCGGGCGGCCAACAGCAGCGCGTCGCGCTCGCCAGAGCGCTCGCGCCAGGCCCCGAAGTCCTCCTGCTGGACGAACCGATGAGCGCGCTCGACGCCCGATTGCGCGAGCACCTCCGCCGCCAGGTCAAGCGCGTCCAGCGCGAACTCGACATCACCACCGTCTATGTCACGCACGACCAGGAGGAAGCGCTCGCCGTCAGCGACCGGCTCGCGGTCGTGAACGATGGCCGCATCGAGCAGGTCGGGACGCCCGAGCAGGTGTACCGCGAGCCCGCGACGCGGTTCGTCGCCGGGTTCGTCGGCGAGAACAACCTCCTGGACGGCACCTTCGCCGGCGTCGACGCCGACGGCACCGTCCGCGTCCGCGCGAACGACGTCGAGCTCGCGGTCGCCGGTGGCGTCGCCGGCAGGGAATCGGGGCACGGTGCGCCGACGTCGCTCGCGGTCGGCGACCACGTCACCGTCTCCGTCCGGCCGGCAGCACTCGACCCCGACGAGGGCGCGAACCGGCTCGAACTCGCCGTCACGGACACCGCGTTCCTCGGCGAGCGCGTCCGCGTCGACGGCGACTGGCGCGGGACGCGCGTCGTCGCGCACCTCGCCGACCGCCCGGCCAGCGACACCGTCGAACTCGGGTTCGCACCCGAGAACGCGCGAATCGTCGCCGTCGGCGACTGACCCCGGGCGCGGTCGCTACTGCTGTCGCAGAACGCTGTGCCTGACGTACACGGGCGCGTCCATGCTGTACGCCTCGTCGGCGATGACGTAGGTGGCGTCGACGGACGCGGGCGTCGCCGCGACCAGCCCGTCGAACCCGACCGCCGGCTCGCGGACGACCTCGCCGTCGCGGTCGAGCACGGTCTCGACGACGACGACCGCGGCGAGGTCCTCGCCCGCGACGCCGCTGCTGATCGCGGCCCCGACGTCGCTCGCGCCGAGTGCCGCCCCGGCGTGGTCGGCCGCGGCACGCCCGGCGGCCTCGACGCACTGGATCTCCGCCCAGTCCTCGAACGGCGTCGTCTCGTACTCGGGTTCCCGGGTGGGCTCGCCGTCCTCGCCCCGGCCCTCGTTGCGCCACCTGGCGACGTACCGGACGGCGTGCTCGTCCGCCAGGTACTCGACGTCGGCGTCCGATTCGACGACCCGCGTCTCGACGTCGGCGTCGCTCTCGCCGCGCGTCGGCCCGCGGGACGTCGGCGCAGTCGACTCGTCACCGGCCCCACCTGTCGACTGGACGGAACTGTCGGTGGCGACGGGGTCGGACTCGCGGGGCGCGCCCGGTGCGTCGGACAGACACCCGGCGAGCAGGGAGAGGGCGGTGGCCGTGGTGGTCAGGGCAGCACGACGCTTCATGAACGAGCGAACCGTCGAGACGGGCAAGTGTCTTCGGGTGGACCAGTCCCCCGGTCGACGCGTTCCGGCGAGGGGACGGCGTGGCGACGCCGTCGCGAACCAGCCGCCGGTTCGGTTCCGGGTCGCGTCGCCCCGACGCGTGGTACTAAGACGCCGACACGACTAGGCGGGCGCATGGACGTCGAGACCGCCATCGTCGTCGGCGTCGGCCCCGAACTCGGCGAGCGCGTCGTCCACCGGCTCGCGAGCGAGGGCGTCGCCGTCGCCGCCGTCGCCCGCTCCGCGGACCGCCTCGAATCGCTCGCCGCCGACGCCCCCGAGCCCGGGGTCGTCGACCCCTGCGCGGGGGACGCGACCGACCCCGAGCACGTCGCCACGACCGTCGACGCCGTCCGCGACGCCCACGGGCCCGTGGACGCGCTCGTCCTGAACCTCCCCGGGCCAGACGACGCCGGCCGGGGCGTCGCCGAGACCACGCCCGACGCCGTCGAGACGTGCTGGCGACTGCAGGTCGACGCCGCCGTCCGCTGGACGAACGCCGCGCTCGACGACCTCCGGACGCCCGCGGACGCCGCAGACGAGGACGCCGACGCGACCGGCGCCATCCTCGCGACGAACTCCATGGCCGCCACCACCGCCTCCAGCAGTCCCGCCCGCGGCGCCGCCCGCCACGGCCTCCGCGGTCTCCTGCGCGCGTACGCCGACGACCTCTCCCCGCAGGGCGTGCACGTCGCACACCTCCTCGTCGACGGCTGGCTCGACACGCCCGCGCTCCGCGAGCGCTACCCCGACCACGACACGTGGACCGACCCCGACGCCATCGCCGACACCGTCTGGCACGTCCTCACCCAGCCAGCGAGCGCGTGGACGTTCGAGTTCGACGTCCGCGCCAGCGGCGACGCGGTGCAATCGCTATAACCGCAACCGGTGACGCAGAACGGACGGGACCGACCACCGAGTCAGTCCAGCTTCGCCCGGAACCGGTCCATCGCGAGATTCAGCATGTCGGGACTCACGGGCTGGAACTCCTCGCGCTCGACCGCAGGGATGAAGTCACGCACCGAGTTCCAGGAGTCCCGCGCGTACCGTTCGTCGACGAGCACGCGCACGCCGACCTCGTCGACGCCACGGATGACCCGCCCGACCGCCTGTCTCGCTTTGCGGACCGCGGGCACCGTCAGCGCGTACTCGAAGCCGTTCCCGAACGCGTCGTCGTACGCGCGCTGGACCGCCTTGGTCCGGGGACTCGCCGTATTGACCAGGGGGACGCCGCAGACGACGGCGGCCTGCAGGCGGTCGCCCTCGTAGTCCACGCCTTCCGTGAGCGTCCCGCGCAGGGAGGTGACCAGCACCTTCCCTTCGCCAGCGAAGAAGTCGTCCTTCAGCGCCTCGGTCGCGTCGTCCGCACTGGATTCGTCCAGCAGCACGGGTTTGTCGAGCACCGATTCGAGTGCACTCGCCATCCACGCCGCCTCCGCGTAGTTCGGCATCCCCACGAGCGCGTTCCCCTCGATGCCCGCGACCTCGCTCACGGCGTCGACGTACACCCGTCGGGTCTCGTTACCCTCGGCGGGCTCTATCTGGCCTGGTTCGGGCGTCGGCCCGCGGTTCTGGTACGTGAACTTCGGCGCAGCCACCGCGAAGCTCTCGCGGTTCGCCTCCGGGAAGTGCAGGCCGTACGTCCGGGTCTCCACGGGCCGCCCCTCGCGCTCCAGGGCGTCGAGGCCCGTGACCTCCGCGAACACGTCGATCGGTTCGAGCGTCGCGCTCATGAGGACGCCACCGCCGAACTCGGCGAGGTGCTCGGCGAGGACGTCCGACGGCACGCAGTTCTGGATGCTCAGGTGGGCGTTGTACGCCCGACGCCACGTCTCGGGCGGTTCCGCGTCGTCCCACGTCCGCTCCAGGTCGATCTCGCGGAAGTACCGCGTGTGGTCGCGGGTCTGCCACGCCGACAGCACGCGGCCGGCGGTGGCGCACGCGCGCTGCTTCTCCTCGTCGGCCTGCTCGTTCAGGATGCGCTGGGCGGTCGCACCGACCGACTCCGCGGTCGTCCAGAAGTTCGGGCCGTACCCGGCGCGTTCGGCCCACTCCGTCAGTTCGTCCTCCTGGGGCGTCTCCGGGTCCCGGAGCGGAATCTCCGCATCTGGGAGGTCCGCGAGGTCCGCACGCCACCCCCTGTGCTCGCGGTCGAGGTGCGCCTCGACGCGTCGCGACAGCTCCTCGCGGAGGTCCCGCACGAAGTCGCGGACGGCGCGGACGTCCTCGATGTCGAGGTCCGTCTCGGCGAGCTCCCCGCGAACGAGCTCCGCGTCCGCCTTCGTGTGCTGGGTCGCGTCGCCCGCGCCGTCCTCGTCGAACGCGACCGGCTGAATCACTCTGGTCAGCTCGGCCTCCGCGTCGCGCAGCGTGCGGTCGGCCACGCCGTCGCTCACGAGACCTCTGACCCTGGGTTCGAGCATGTGCGCCTCGTCGCAGACGACGAACGTCGAGTCGTCCAGCAGCGCGCCCGTGAACGCCTCCACGGTCGTCGGGTCGAACGCGTGATAGTAGTTCCCGACGACGACCTCCACCTCGTTCAGGAGCACGCCCATCAGCGAGTGCGGGCACGTCCCGTACTCCATGCCCGCCGCGACGAGGTCGTCGGGACGCATCAGGCCCGCGTCGGTCACGTCGAAGGGGATGCCCTCGGCGGCGTCGCCGTCCTCGGGGAGGTCAGCGAGGTACTGCGCGTAGAACGGACAGTACTCGACGGTCGTCCGGTCGGTCCCGTGCTCGGGGATGTCGCGCGGATACGGCGACGGTTCGCCCGCGCTCTCGAGGTACGTCGCGCCCGCCGAGGCCGACGGCCCCGAGGCGAGGTCGACCTGCTGACTCCGGGCCTGCCCGGCGAGCGAGTCCGCGGACGTCTCCCCGCCCTCGCCGGTGAGGTCGCGGGTCTTCTCCCGCAGGGTCTCGCAGCGGTCGTACACCGACCCCTGCCCGAACCCCGCGGCGCCCTCGCGCTCGTACGGACAGACGCCGGCCTTCCCGACGAGCGTCATCGCGCTCACCGGGTCGTAGTCGCTCGGCAGGTTCGCGTTGATCGTCTCCAGGTCCGCCTCGAACTGCCGCAACTGCTGTTTCACGCTCGTCAACACCATCACGCGCTCGAAGTCGCTGTCGGGGTCGCGCACGAGGTGCAGACCCGCAGTCAGCGCGAGCATCGTCTTCCCCGTCCCACAGGCGCCCTCGAGGACGGTGAACCCGCCGTCGCGAGCGGTGTCGACGGCCGCGTCGATACCGTCCTCCTGCTCGGGATAGGGTTCTGGGTGGCCGAAGACGTCCGCCCACGCGGGCGCGTCCTCGGCCGCGGAACCGTCCGCGTCCTCGCTCGCGGCCGCGTCGCTGTCCGCGTCGTCCTCGGGTGGGTTCGCGTCGTCGCCGGCGTCCGCTGTCACTGGAAGAGGCATGAGGTTCGTGGCCGCAAAGGCCTGTCGAACGTCGCCCCGGCATCGCACTTGAACCCGCGGCTGGCCGGTGCGACGAACCACGGCCAGTGGGCGCGACGAACGCCGGGTCCGTACCGCGGGCGGCCAGAATTATGTGGTCGCGCGTCGTCGTGGCTGGCGTGACCGAGCGTCCCGCGACCGACGCCCTTGCCCGCGCACTCCGTCACCGCGAGCGGAACCTGCTCGCGGTCGCGGTCGTCGTCGGCGCGTTCGCCATCGCCGCGAGCGTCGGCACGCCGACCGCGTACTTCACGGCGAGCCTGGTCGCGTTCTGCGCGTGGATGGCGTGGTTCGTGCATGCCGTCATCGCGTGGATACGGCTCGCCGACTTCTGAACGAGTGGGTCGCGAGCGCCCGCAACCGGCCTGCCCAAAGGGTTTTCGTCGCCGCGTACGGATTCGAATCCATGCACTCCGGGGGGAGTGCCGGGGGTCCCGCGAGGACGGGGTGGGCCATCGGCACGAGCGACCGCAGCGCGGCCGGCAGCGACGCGACCGACCGCGGCGCGACGTCGCCGATCGCCATCCTGCTGCTCGTCGCGTTGAGCATCGTACTCGTCGGCGCCGTCGGCGTGTTCGTGCTCGACCTCGGCGGGAGCGTCACCGACCCGGCGCCGCAGGCGAAGCTCGACGCGTCCTACGACGAGTCCGTCGGCGAGGTCCGGTTCGCGCACGCCGGCGGGGACGGCCTCGACACCACCGGGAGCGGGACGCTCACCGTCCGCGCACGGGACGCGAGCAGCGGCACCGTCAGCGAGTACGCGTGGACGGGTGGCGCGGACGGCGTCGTGCGGAGCGACGGCCGGTTCGTGCTCGACGACGCGACCGGGGCGGCGACGGGGAACGAGACGGTGCCGTGGACGTACGCGCCCGGCGACCGCGTCCAGGTCGTGTTCGAGCGCGGCGACCGGTCGTTCGTCCTCGCGTCCTACACCGTCGGCGGGAGCGCCGCCGGCCTCACGTTCTCGCTCGACCCGACCCGCGAACGGACGCTCTGGTACGCGCTCGACGAGGACGAGGGGACCGGCGGCAGCGGCGACCCGGCGTACGCGAGAGGCGCGACGCTCGCCGACGGGGAACACGGCAACGCGTACGCGTTCGACGGGAACGACCACGCCGCGCTCCGCGCGTCGTACGCGAGCGCCGACGCCTTCCCCGAGCTGACGGCGTGCGCGTGGTTCCAGACGAGCGAGGACTCGACGGGCGAGTTCGACAACTGGGCGCTGCTCGACTTCGACCGCAGCGAGTACTTCAACCTCTACGTGCTCGGGAACGGCTCCGTCGGGTTCTCGACGAGCGCGACCGCGGGCACCGGCAGCGCCGTCCACGACCAGGCGACCGCGAGCACGTACGCCGACGGCGCGTGGCATCACGCCTGCGCGGTCTACGCGGACGACGGCACGAAACGCATCTACGTCGACGGCGCGCTCGAAGCCGAGGTCGCGAACGTTCACGGCGGCGACCCGCTCGGCTCGGGCACCACCCGGTACGGGTTCATCGGCGACGGCTCCGAGGCGTCGTCGTTCGACGGTTCGCGGAACGACCTCCACTACACGGGTCGCGTCGACGACGTCCGTCTGTACGCGACCGCGCTCTCGGCGAGCGAGGTCGGGGACGCGAGCGACCCCGCGACCGCCCCCTCGGCCGACCTCGAGCGCTACTATCCGCTCGACGACCAGCCCTCCGCCTCGGGCGGGTTCCCCGTCGTCGACAGCGAGCCAGCGAACGGCACGCCGTCCGGGACCGCGTACGCGTTCGGCGGGAGGTCCGGCGTCCACGGGACCGCGTTCGAGTTCGCGGACGCCGAGCACGTCGCACTGAACGCCTCCTACGACACCCAGGGCGCGCTCTCGGAGTTCACGGCGTGCGCGTGGTTCCGCACCACGCACAGCAGCGGCGGGCAGATGGACAACTGGGCGCTGCTGGACTTCGACCGCAGCGAGTACTTCAACCTCTACGTGCACGGCGACGGCCGCGTCGGGTTCTCCACGACCTCGCGCTCGGGCACCATCGACGACCTCTACACGACCGACTCGTACAACGACGGCGACTGGCACCTCGCCTGCGGCGTGTACGACGACGGCGAGAAACGCATCGTCGTCGACGGGCAAGAGGACGCGTCCCGGTCGAACGTCTACGGTGGCGCCCCGGTCGGGACGGGCGCGACGCGGTACGCGTTCATCGGCGACGGCTCCGAGGCGTCGTCGTTCGACGGCGACCGGAACGACGTCCACTACACGGGTCGCGTCGACGACGTCCGGGTGTACGAGCGCGCGCTCGACGCGTCGACGACCGCCGGGCTGTACGTCCGCGGCGTCGACCCGGTCAGTGACCGCGTCGTCACCACGGAACTGGAGCGGTTCGACGACCCCGTCGACCCGAGCACGCTCGAACTCGTCGACGTCGTCGCGACCACGCCCGGCGCGAGCGACGTCGAGATCGTCGTCGAGTCCGACCCCGACGGCGACGGCGACTTCGAGCACCGGAGCGCCCGCATCGACGCCGGGAGCGCGCCCGCGTCGCTGGCCGACTTCTCGCCCGACAGCGCGCGCTACCGGCTCGAGGTGATCCTCGACGTCGACGGGAGCGACGTTCCGACGTTCCAGAGCGCGCGACTCCGCCCCGAGAGCACGCCCGCATTCGGCGCGCTCGACGCACCCGCTGCGAGGGACGTCCACGACACCGTTGCAGGCACCTGGAACGCGACCGCGAGCGCTCGCACGCCCAGTTCGCCGGTGGTCGGCGGCGTCGAGTACGCTCCCGCCGACGCCAACCACGCTCCCGACCGCTCCCGGCACGCTCGCGACGCGCGTACCGCGAGCCTTTTCGGCGCGAACGCCGTACGAATCGGGTAATGACCGACGCGGACGCCGACGCCGACGACCCAAGCAGCCCACCCGACACCGACGACCACGCCGACCACGCTGACGATGCCGACAGTCACGTCGGCCCTGCCGACGAGCTCCTCGGGCACGGGGACGGGGACGCGGTGTCGAGCGAGTCGAGCGTGCTCTGTCCGCGCTGCGGGGAGCCGTTGAGCGAGCACGCGGCGCGGGACCCGCTCGGGAAGTCCGAGGTCGGCGTCTGCGACGACTGCTACTTCGACCAGTTCGAGCTCGTGGACGCGCCCGAGCGCCTCCGGGTCGAAGTCTGTGCGCGCTGCGGTGCCGTGCACCGCGGGAATCGCTGGGTGGACGTCGGCGCGAAGGACTACACGGACGTCGCCATCGACGAGGTCGCCGAATCCCTCGCCGTACACGTCGACGCGCACGACGTCACGTGGGAGGTCGACCCCGAGCAGGTCGACCAGAACAACGTGAAGATGCACTGCTCGTTCTCCGGGGTCGTCCGCGGCCAGTTCCGCGAAGCGCACGTGACGGTGCCCGTGAGCATCGCGCGACAGACGTGCCAGCGCTGCGGGCGCATCGCGGGCGACTACTACGCGAGCGTCGTCCAGGTGCGCGCCGTCGACCGTCTCCCCGACACGGACGAGGTCGAGCGCGCGAAGGCCATCGCGAACGAGCTCGTCGCGGACATGGAGGCGACGGGGTCGCGGGACGCGTTCGTCTCCGAGATGGCGGACGATGGCGACGGCTTGAACGTCAAGCTCTCGACGACGAACCTCGGGAAGAAGGTCGCGAGCAAGGTCACCGAGGAGTTCGGCGGCGACTGGGAGGACCACGAGACGCTCGTCACGGAGGACGAGGACGGGAACGAAGTGTATCGGGTCACGTACGCCGTGCGTCTCCCCGAGTTCCGGCCGGGTGACGTCATCGACCCGGAGGACGGCGACGGCCCCATCCTCGTGCGCTCGGTGCAGGGGAACCTCAAGGGCCTCCGGCTGGCGTCCGGCGAGCGCTTCGAGGCGAGCTACGAGGTCGGGGACGCCCCGGACGCCCGCAAACTCGGCACCATCGACGACGGCGTGCCGACGACGCTCGTCGCGTACGAGGACGAGCACGCCGTGCAGGTGCTGGACCCGGAGACGTACCAGTCGACGACCGTCGCCCGGCCGGACTACCTCGACGCCGACCCCGGGACCGAGGTGCCCGTGCTCCGCCATCGGAACGGCCTGCACGTCCTCCCCGACGAATGACCGACGACCCCGAAGACGGTCGGGCGCTCGACGCCGACGACGAGCCAGCGGACAGCCGCGCGCTCGACGCCGACGACGAGCCAGCGGACAGCCGCGCGCTCGACGCCGACGACGAGCCAGCGGACAGCCGCGCGCTCGACGCGGCGAGCGACGACCGGGACGCGCCGCTCGCGGCGGTCGTCGTGAAGCCGCGCGCGGAGGTCGCGACCGCCGGCTTGCGCGCCGAGGGTATCTACGACGACGACCGCGCTGTGCGAGCGTTCGACGCGGACACCGTCGCACTCCCGGTCACGAGCGCGCCCCAGGAGACCCAGGTCCGGCGCGTCGTCCGCCAGCCCGACCCCGAGTACCGGTCGCGGGACCTCGCGGACTACCTCAGAGAGCGCGGGTGGAGCGAGGACGCGATCGCGACCGCGCCGGGGTCGTGGGCGGTCGTCGGCTCCGTGGTGCTCGTCGACGACGGCGACTACCACGACGACGCCGAACTCGGCGACGCCCTCCTCGAACTCCACGGGGACGCGGACACCGTCTGCGTCCGCAGCGGCGTCTCGGGCGTCCACCGGACGCCGGACCTGCGCGTCGTCGCCGGGTCCGGCGACACCGAGACCGTGCACGTCGAGCACGGCACGCGGTACGCGCTCGACTGCGCGAAGGTCATGTTCTCGCCCGGGAATCAGGCCGAACGCGTCCACATGGGCGACGTCGTCGCCGAGGGCGAGCGCGTGCTCGACATGTTCGCCGGCATCGGGTACTTCGCGCTTCCGATGGCGAGAGCGGGCGCCGACGTCACCGCCGTCGAACTGAACCCCGAAGCGTACCGGTACCTCGTCGAGAACGCCCAGCTGAACGACGTCACCGACCGCCTCCACGCCGTCCTCGGCGACTGTCGTGACGTCGACGCGACCGCCGACCGCGTCGTCATGGGGTACTACGGCGTCAGCGAAGCCGACGCCGGCGAGTCGAACGAAGAGGACGAGGACGACGTGAATCGCGCGCTGGAGGCGTTCGAGTACCTCGATGCCGCGCTCGACGCGGTCGAACCCGGCGGCGTCCTCCACGTCCACGCCGCCGTCCACGAGTCCGAGCTCCCCGAGGGGCCCGCCGACCGCCTCCGCGACGCCGTCAGCGAGTACGGTCGCGACGCGACCGTCGACGCCGTCCGAACGGTCAAGTCCCACAGCGCCGGCGTCGCGCACGTCGTCGTCGACGCCACCGTCGACTGAGTTCGGGCACGTGTCGCGATACCGAGCCGCATTTCGGTCGTTCAAAACCACCCGAGAAGTTCCAAGAGCCTCGCTCGCGGCCGTTCGAATCTTCTCGTGAACCGTCGTGAACGGCGCGAACGACCACGACCCCCTTTTATTGGGTAGCGGGAAGCCAGGGGTACGATGCGTCCAGAACGAGACCGGTCCGCCGTCCTCGGCGAGGCCGCCACGGTCGTCGTATTGCTCTTCGGATTCCGGCTCGCTGGCGAGGTCGCGGCGGTCGTCCTCGGGTGGTTCGTCGACCCGCTCGGCGGGACTCCCAGCGAGGTCGCCGCGACGGTGACGAGCGCGTTCGCCGCGTCGCTGACGTGGGCGGGCGTCGTCGTCGCCGCCGCGTACATCTACCTCCGGGTCACGCGCTACCGGCGGACGACGCCCGACCCCGAGGAGCAGGCCGCGCCGTACGGCACCGACGCCTGACGCGGCCGCCCCACGCCGGACGAAAACGGCGAGACGCGGGCGGAGGCGTATCGAGCCCTGACCCGTCCGAACCCTTCAAATCCCTGCGGGCGGAACACGTCCGCATGGACCGACAACAGCTGTTCGCCGTCCTCATGGTCGGCATGATGGTGCTCTCCGGCGTCGCGTACGCCATCAGCTTCATCTGAGCAGTCGCCGCGACCACCGTACGCGCCGTCGTCGGCCGCCACGACCGGCCGACGGTCAGTCGTGGTTCCAGACGTCCGCCATCTCCGAGCCCTGTTTCCGCGAGCGACGGCGCCGCGACCCGTAGCGCTGGCCCTCGTCGTCGCCGTCGTCGCCGTCGTCGTCGTCGCTGCCGCTCGGATGCGACGAGAGCGACGACGACGGGTTCGCTCGCGCGCCGTTCATTCCGGCGAGCGCCTCGCGCGCTGAGATTTCTGGGAGCGTCGGCTCGCTCATGCGGTCGACCTGCGCGGCGAACCACTGGGGCATGTCGGTGCGAGCGCGCTCGAAGAGGTCGAGCAGGCTGGAGTCGGCGACGTACGTGTGCCCCTTGTCGTCGGGCGACCGCACGACGCGCCCGCAGGCCTGGATGACGGTCCTGAGCGCGGCGCGGTAGTACCACGCCCACTGGCCCTGTTCGAGGCGATGGGCGACCCGCGAGTCGCTCGTGTTCAGGTACGGTGCCTTGCACAAGACCTGCCAGCGACAGAGATCGCCTTCGAGGTCCAGGGCCTCCTCCATCTTCACGGAGAGGAAGAGCTCGGGGTCGCGCCGGGCTTTCCAGACGTCCAGTTCGGCGTCCCGGTCGTCCTTGCCGTGCGCGCGGAGGCGGTCGCCGACGCCGAGGTCGCGGAGGTGCTCGCGGAGTCGGTCCTGTATCGCGTAGCTGTGACAGTGCACGAGTCCCTTCTCGTCGGGGTGACGCTGCATGAGCTGGACGATGGTGCGCGCGAGCTTCGGGATGGTCTCGTCGCGGTGCTCGAACGTCATCTTCCCCTGCGTGACGTCGTACAGCGGCCGGTGCTCGACGGGGAACGTGTGCGGGACGTCGACGAGCGTCACCCTCGAGGGGTCGAGGCCGACGCCGCGACAGAACGCGTCCTTGTCGAGCATCGTCGCCGACAGGAGCGCGAACTTGTTCCCGCGCTCCCACACCGTGTGCGAGAGGTACTTCTCGGGGTTCATCGGCTTGACGTTGGCAGGCGAACCCTCGCCGTCGGGCTGGTCGACCACCCACTCCGTCGCCGAGTCGCGGTCCCGGTAGTCCTTCACGAACCACCCGAGCTCGGAGATGAGCTCCTGCAAGCGGTCGCGTTCGGCCGCCTGCTCGGGCGTCAACTCCGTCTCGACGAGGAGGTCGTCCTTCCGTCGGGTCGCGGTCCCCTGGAGGCTGTCCGCGAACCGCGCCGCGCGCTCGACGTCCCCGTCCATCTCGGGTATCTTGAGGTCGTCCCACATCGGCACGGTCTCCGGCGACAGCTCGACGGTCGCGTACATCTCCGCCCACTCCGCGAGCCCGTGGGCCTCGTCGACGACGACCACGTCGCGCTTGCGGAACACCTCCGAGCCCGCGGTCTGCATGAAGTACGCGAGCGTCATCGCGGCGATGGAGCGGTTCGACGCGATGGCGCGATCCGAGAAGTACGGACAGCGGTGCTGTATCGAGCAATCGTAGCCGGATTCGCGCACGCACGGCGCCTGGTCGACGGGCGTCTCCGTCTCCCCGGGGAGGATGCAGTTGTAGTTGTTCTTCCCGCGGATGATGGAGAGGTCCTGGAGGAGGTCGTCGCCCTCGACGTCGTCGAGCTGACTGACCTGCGGCGTCGTGTAGTACGCGCTCGCGGCCTCGCTCGGCGCGACCTCGTCCACCTCGTCCGCACAGCCCGCGATGGCCCTGGCGAGCAGGCTCTTCCCGCTCCCCGTGGGCGCGCGCACCAGCACGACGTCGTTCCCGTCGTCGAACGCCGCCTTGATGTCTCGGAGCGCCTGCTCCTGGGCGCCCCGATACGACGGCGCGGGGAACTCCTCGAAGATCCGGTCCGTATCCACTATCCTATCCCGAGGACGCCGCGCGCAAAAGCCCTTCTTCCCGCGACCGGCACCGCGCAGCAACCGTGGCGTCGCCGTTGGCGCGCGGCGACTCACTCCTCGTCGTCGACGTCGACGCCCGGCGGGTCGCGCCACTCGTTGGCCTCGCGTCGTTCGTCCGCGGGCGTCGGCCCGTCCGGACCACTCGGCCCGCCGGGGCCCGCGAGCGCGTTCGCGACCGCCGCGCCGAGGACGATACCCAGGAGCCCGACGACCGCTGCGAGCACGAGCGGGTCGCCGGCCGCACCGAGGCCGCCCGCCGACCGCTCCAGGACCGTCACGAGGACGCCGCCGAGGACGATCGAGCCGACGACTGCGAGCGCGAGCGCGAGCACGAGCCGGCGGCGAGAGGCGACCATGTTCGCCGGTACGGGTGCGAGCGCAAACTGCGTTACGGGTCCACGCCGTCCTCGGTCGTCTCCTCGCCGCCGTCGTTCGAGGAGTCGACGTCGGGGACGTCGTCCGGCGT
Source organism: Halorubellus salinus (assembly GCF_020567525.1). Taxonomy (GTDB): domain Archaea; phylum Halobacteriota; class Halobacteria; order Halobacteriales; family Natrialbaceae; genus Halorubellus; species Halorubellus salinus. The sequence continues at coordinate 425,242 of NZ_JAJCVI010000005.1, read as the reverse complement.
CGGGTCGTCGGGGAGCGCCTCGATGCAGTCGAAGCAGAGGAACTCCTCGCTGCCGTCGTCGAACTCGAGGGTCATCCCGCCGGAGGGGCCGGTGGCGGTCCACATGTCGCCGATGCCGCCGGCGACGCGGACGCGCTTCCCGCAGCCGTCGCAGGGGTCGGTCGTCACGTCTCGACGTCGGTGCTGGCGCCGCAAGTGTCTTTCTCCGGGGTGGTTCGGGTGCGCGGTGCGCCGCCGCCGTCGTCGCTGGAAGTGCTCTCGCAGTGACCGCTCGTGCACAGCGTTATGCCCAAGGATGACGTATGGTATCGAATGGCAGACAACAAGAGTGGTCGAGAGAAACAGGCGGACGACGCCGACAGACGCCAGCGCGAGCGCGACATGAAGGCGGCCGTCGCGCGCGCCGACGAGCCCGAACCACCGGTCGATCCGGCCGAGCTCGTCGAACTGGACGCGAAACTCGAGCCCGTCGCGTTCCCGGCGACAGGGCACGAGGTCGTCGCCGCGGTCGGCGACCACGAAGTCGAGTCGGCCGACGGCACGTACGCCGTCAGCGAACTCGTCCCGGACGCGGAGGTGGAGACGTTCGACTCACCCGACGCCGTCCTCAAGCGCGTCCAGCGGCCGACCGTCGCCGGCGCGATGAAGCGCGTCGTGGAGGCAGCGGCGACCCTCTCGAACCCGGAGTTCCCCGAGTCACAGCGCGATGGCTACGAGCAGACGTTCGTCGCACTCGAGGACGTCGACGCCGACGACGACGACGAACCGATCCGCGTCATCGCCGACTGGATCGTCGAGCGAATCCACGAGAAGGAGGCGCTCCCCGGGAGCCGCGACGTGCGTCGGGAAGCGGCGAAGCACTGCCGGCGGAACGGCTACCCCGTCCGCGACGACGAGTGGCTCGGCGTGTAGACCCCGCCGCGCGCGAGCGAGTCGCGTCGCTCGCACGCCGCCAGCGGTGCGTCAGTCGAACGTTGGCCCGTCGACCGCTTCCTCTTCCGCTGTCAGTCGAACGTCGGCCCGTCGACCGCTTCCTCCTCCGCTGTCAGTCGAACGTCGGCCCGTCGACCGCTTCCTCCTCCGCTGTCAGTCGAACGTCGGCCCGTCGACCGCTTCCTCCTCCGCTGTCAGTCGAACGTCGGCCCGTCGACCGCTTCCTCCTCCGCTGTCAGTCGAACGTCGGCCCGTCGACCGCTTCCTCCTCCGCTGTCAGTCGAACGTCGGCCCGTCGACCGCTTCCTCCTCCGCTGTCAGTCGAACGTTGGCCCGTCGACCGATTCGTTCCTGGCCGTTCGCCACGTGTGCGACGGCGACCAGTCGAGTTCGGATTCGGCTTTCGCCATCGAGAACGCGGACTCGTCGTCGTCGAGGTCGCAGGGGTCGGGGACGTCGCCGAGGAGGGCGTCGAAGAGCGCTCGGGTCGGGACGTCCACGAAGTTATCTTTCGCGTGACAGTTGAACGCCTCGTGGCCGTCGCGGTCGGCCTCGAGGGTCCCGACTATCATGTCCGCGACGTCCCGGACGTCGACGTACGACCAGAAGTTCCCCGTGCCGCCGCCGACGGCGCCGACGGGGTCGGCCGCCAGCGCCTCGATGTCGAACTCGTTCTGTACGTCGCAGGCGACGTACGACCCCGGGTACTGGATCCACGACGGCCGGATGGAGGTCACCGAGATGCCGTCCCGTCGCACGACCATGTCCGCGACGGTCTCGCCGAGCACCTTCGACGTCCCGTAGGGGTCCTCGGGCCGCATCGGGTGTGACTCGTCGATAGGGAGGTATTCCGGCGGGCGTATCTCCGTGGCGAACGGGAACCCGTACGCGGACTCGCTCGACGTCCATGCGACGTCCGCGCCGACGCGTCCCGCGATGTCGAGGACGTTGTACGTACTGAGGACGTTGTTCCGGAAGACGCGACTCCCGGCGTGATTCAGGGGGTCGGGGATCGCGGCGAGGTGGACGACCGCGTCCGGTCTCGTCCGGTCGAGGAGGTCGAACGTCTCGCCGCAATCGGTGAGGTCGGCGGCCCTGAAGTCCACGCCCTCGGGCCCCGCTGCCTCGGGGAGTCCCTGGTCGATGGCGAGGATATCGGCGTCCGTGTCGGCGAGTCTGTCGACGACCCACCGACCCGCACCACCCAGTGCACCCGTCACGACGACTGATTCCGGCATCGCGCTCATAGACTCGACAACCGGGTGCCGAGCCATCAAGGTTCGAGTTGCGGCACGACCGCGTGCGGTATTTCCGAGTTAGATACCCGATGAGCGTATACTTAAGTGAGCGTCGTAATGGCTTCGACAGCCGTAACGGCGGAGCGTGACGTTCGAGCGGCTTTCGACCGGTTCTACGGCGCCCTGGAGGCGATGGCGAACGGGGACGCGAGTGCGATGGCGGACGTCTGGTCGCACGACGACGACGTGACGACCATGCACCCCATCGGTGGCCGCGAGGAGGGCTGGGAGGCCGTCGAGGGGTCCTGGGACGGCGTCGCGGCAGCGAGTACGGACGAAACGGGCACCGCGACGGGCACGGGCGACGTACCATGGCTGTACTTGTTCTCGTGAGTCTTCGCGGGTGTGAGCGCTGCTGCGGCGACGCACCGATCCGATCACCGGGGGTGCGTCCGGGTGCTTTTCGTAGGGCGACGCCGTAGTGTGTGAAGTATGCGCGTGAACTGCGAGGGCTGCGCGGGCTGTTGCGTGGACTGGCGAGCGCTCTCGGCGACGCCGGACGACCACGAGCGCGTCGGCCCGGAGCGCCCGCTCGACGACGTCTACAACCTCGTGCCGCTCACTCGCGACGAGGTCCGGGACTTCGTGAACGCCGGGTTCGGGGACGCGCTCACGCCGCGGCTCTGGGAGCGCGACCCGGCGAGCGAGAACGAGTCCGACGATGCCGCATCCGGGCGCACCGTCGACGTCGACGGGTTCGACGTCGCGGCCATCGCGGGCCGCCCCGCGTTCTTCGTCGGCCTCCGCAAGCCCCCCAAGCCCGTGGCACCTGTCGGCACCGACGAGTCGACGTGGCTGCCGACGTGCGCGTTCCTCGACCCCGAATCGCTCCAGTGCCGCATCCACGGCGACGACCTGTACCCCGACGAGTGCGCGACCTACCCGGGCCGGAACCTCCTCATGGACGTGGAGTCGGTCTGCGAGCGCGTCGAGCGCGAGTTCGGCGAACCAGGCGAACGCCTCGTCGAGAAATCGGTACCCGAGGACGCCGCGCCGCTGTTCGGGCCACAGGCGCTCGGCGGGAAGGTGTTCGCGCACCCCGAGCCGGACGCGCTCGACGGACGCGTCGACCGTCTCGCGGCAGGCGAGCCGACCGACGACGACCGCGCGGAGTTCGTCGGCACGGCGGCCGCCGCCAGCCCCGGGATGCTCGACCGGAACGACGACGCCTACGAGCGCTACCGCGCTCGCGCGCTCGACGCCGACTCGTGGGTCGGCGCCGCCATCGACGACTGGCAGGCTCGCGCCGACGGCGCCGACGCGACGAACGCCGAGGACGACGCCGAGCCCGCACTCGGCGAGCGCGTCGAGGAAGCCAGGGGTGCGCCGGAGACGCCCGGCTGGGACTGACCGTCCCCGAGCGCGATATCGGCTGGTGCGCGACCGCGAGTTCGTCTCGACTGCGTTGGAGGCACCCTTAAGACGGCGGCGGCCCGACCCCGTGGTATGCGCGTGCTGGTGACCGGTGCGACGGGGTTCGTCGGCGGCGAGTTGATCCCCGCGCTCATCGCGGGCGACCACGACGTCGTCGCGCTGGTCCGGAACCGCGAGGACTACCCCGGGAACGAGGTCGAGGTCCACGAGGGCGACCTCCTCGACCCCGAGAGCCTCGAGGACGCGTTCGACGACGTCGACGTCGCGTACTACCTCGTGCACTCGATGCGGAGCGGCGAGGACTTCGCCGAGCGCGACGAGCGCGCGGCGCGGAACTTCGTCGCGGCGGCCGACGCCGCGGGCGTCGAACGCGTCGTCTACCTCGGCGGCCTCGGCGAGGAAGGCGAGGACCTCAGCGAGCACCTCGCGTCCCGTCGGAGCGTCGAACGCGTGCTCCGCGAGGGCGAGTTCGAGCTGACGACGCTACGCGCCGCCATCATCGTCGGCGCGGGCTCCGTGAGCTTCGAGATGATAACGCAGCTCGTCGGGCGACTCCCCGTGATGATAACGCCCCGGTGGGTGAACACGCCCTGTCAACCCATCGCCGTGAGCGACGTCGTCGGGTACCTCACGGGCGTCCTCAGTCGCCCGCAGACCGCCGGCGAGACCTACGAGATAGGCGGCCCGGACGTCCTCACGTACCGCGAGATGCTCGAACGTACCGCCGAAGCGATGGGGAAGCGACTGTACGTCGTCCCCGTCCCAGTGTTGACGCCGCGGCTGTCGGCGTACTGGGTGGACCTCGTCTCGAACGTCCCGAAATCGGTCGCTCACCCCCTCATCGAGGGGTTGAAGAACCCGGTCGTGGTCGAAGACGACCGGCTCGCCGACGAGATCGACGTCGCGTTGACGCCGTTCGACTCGGCGGTCCGTCGTGCGCTCTCCCGGTCGGCGAACGGGAGCGGCGGGAGTCCACTCCAGGGCGGGAGCCCCGGCCTGCAGTGACCCGCCGCTCAGACGACGCCGATGACTCGCTTCAGCCGATGGGCGACGACGCCGCGGCCGACGGCTCGCCCCAGGAGGCGTACGCCGACGCGCAGTACGGGGACGCGTGGGTGTACGAGAGCATCGTCGGCGCGCTCCCGGGCGTCGACATCGACTCCTCGACCGCCATCGGCATCCAGGTGCTCGCGTTCGAGGCGGGCGTGCTCGTCGTCGCGGCGCTGTACGGCCTGTGGGCGGGCGCCGTCGTCGGCACGGCCGCGGTCGCGGTCGCCGCCATCGGGAGCGCACTCATGCTGGCGTACGCGAGACGCATCCGCGAGCTCGACGCGCCGGAGTCCTACCGCCGGCTCCTGTTCGGGTCGAACGTCGAGGTCGTCCTGGGCGTGCTCGCGTTCGTCGCGGTCGTCACGCACCTGTTCGTGTACGATCCACGCGTCGCGACCGACCCCCTGGTCGCGACGCTCCTCGGTGACGAACCGCCGGTGCTCGCGACGTACCTGACGCTGCTCGTCCTCTGGGACGTCGTCTACCGCATCGGGACGAGCTGGTGGGCGGCGGTCGCGGCGGTCTGGCGCGCGTACACGTTCGAGTTCGACCCGGCTCGGAGTCGCGCGTTCGCTCGCGCCGACGGGTTGAACCTCGCGTTCGCCGCGGTCCAGCTGGTGTTCGTACCGTTCGTCCTCGACCGGCCGGTGCTGCTCGTCGTGCTGCTCGGGCACGTGCTCGCGGTGGCGGCGGCGACGGCGCTCTCGGTCGGGCTGACGCTCGCCGGCGTCGACGACGGAAGCGCGCTCTCGACGTGAGCCAGTCGCTCGATGCGAGGAGAGTGCTGCGGCTGGCGACGGTGGCGTCGAATCGTCCTCCGCGACGTCCCCTGGGCGTCGCGGTTACTCGTCTTGGAGTTCCTTGAACTGGTCGAGGAGTTCCTCGGTGGATTCGCCCGAGTCGTACTCGACCTGGCCGTGGTATACCGTCCGCTCGTCGTCGAAGTCCGCGTCGACGTGCGTCGACTTCTCCTCGCGGCGTTCGTATTCGTCCTCGTCGTAAGCACCCATCGACATGGTAACCATCAGCATGCTAGGGGAGGTCTTCATTTGAACCTGTCGGCGGTATGGACTCACATGGCATGAAATGGAAAGGTGATGCCGCTCTCCTCGACCGTCTCCGTAGCCCCACTGGCTTCGCGACGCGCTCGAACCGTCGCGACCGTCGACAGGTCCGCGGTCGAAGAGCGCGCGCATGCCGTGGCTCTCATGTGGCAGGGGGGCGTACCGGGGGACGTGGCACGCCCCCTTCGCTTCCGGTACTCGCAGGGCCGCTGGACCGACCAGCAGGTCCACGAGCAGCTGTTCTCCGACCTCGACGACAACCTCGGTGCGACCGAGACCACGCCCCACTACCAGCCACCGAACGGCTGGACGGGCGTGCGGTTCGAGATGGACAACGGCGACGTCGCGCTGTTCTGTTACGACGACAGCCAGGCGTACTGGCTCGGGAACACCGAGACGCCGAGCGCGCTCTGGCGGACCGACAAACGCGACTGGGACGACGTCCCGTACCCGATCTACCGATGGGCGCAGCGCGAACTCCTCGCCGACCTCGAAGTCGAAGCCCCCTGGACGGCGGACTACCCGCACGTCGCGTGGTTCTTCCTCCCCGTCCTCATGAGCAAGGACGGTCGACACACGACCCGGGCGTTCCTCTCGGAGCACGCCTGCGGGTTCCCGGACACCGACCGCGAGGACGCGCTCGCGTTCCTCGAACGCGTGCTCAAGACGGGCGTCCTCGACGACGAACGACACGTGATGGCGGGGAAGCTCGGGACGAGCGAGTACCTCGACCTGACGCGGATGGCGTCGGCGATCGCGGAGTACGTCGCCGCGTGGATACTCACCGAAGCGGGCTACGACGTCGTCCCCGAGATCGACGTCGCGGGCGGGTACAGTCTCGACTACCGCGCGATCTCGCCGGACGGCACGAGCAACCTCGTCGAGGTGACGCGGCCGCTCCCGCCCCAGGAGCGCTCCGCGAACAGTCCCGTCGCGGCCATCCGCGAGACCGCGCAGACGAAGACCACCGGCCAGCTCGAAGCCCACGGCGGCGGCGTGACGCTGTTCGTCGACTGCTCGAGCTACCACGACGACCAGTGGGCGGCCGTCCGCGGCGAACGCCCGGACGTCCACCACAAGCCCGCGCTCGTCTACCGCGTCCGCCACGACGGCAGCGTCGAGGGCTACACCAAGGGCTCGGTACCGCTCGACCTCGACGGCGTCGTCGACGTCGTCGCACGCGACTGACTGGCCCGCTCGACCTCGACGGCGACCGGGAGCTCGTGGCGTGGTAACCGGTTCCGAACCCCCTTCGTTTCGACTGGAGATACGCACGAGGGCGTCGCGTCGACGGCTGACGCCCCGAGCGAAGGGCTTACCCGCGCTCGTCGCCAAACCCACTTCCATGACCGAGGAGAACCCCGACCGCAAGCACGAGTACTCCTCCGGCCAGGGGTTCGACGACCCCTACGCCGAGTTCGACATCGACCCGCCGGAGCTCGACGTCGACCCGAACAAGGTCGACCCCGTCGACAGCCGCGTCGTCACCGACCTCCTCGACCGGGCGAACACGAACGCGGACGCGGTCGACGCCGAGGAACTCCTGGACGTCGGCCTGAACTACGTCGCCATCAACCGCTACGAGCAAGCCGTCGACACGTTCCAGCGCGTCGCCCAGTTCACCGACGACGACGCGCTCGCCCAGGAGGGCTGGGTGAACAAGGGCGCGGCCCACGCCGAACTCGAGGAGTGGGACAAGGCCATCGGCGCGTACCAGGAGGCGCTGAGTATCGACGACGACTCCGAGCACGCGGCGAGCGCGGAGACGAACCTCGCGTACGCGCTCTGGGAGTCCGGGGACGTCTCGCGGGCGCTCGAGCACTCCGAGCGCGCCGTCGAGATCGACGACCGGTTCGGGCAGGCGTGGTACAACCGCGGGTTCTTCCTCGCGGAGCGCGGGCTCTCCGAGGACGCCGTGCAGTGCTTCGACAACGCCATCCGCCTCGGGATGCGGAACTCGCAGATACTCGAGGAGAAGGCGCGGGCGCTCGAGGACATGGGCGAGGACGAGCGCGCCGAGGAGGTCGCCGCGGAGGCCGAGGAGCTCCGCGAGGACATGGAGCAGCAGATGGTCGAGGAGCAGGTCGGACAGGCACCCGGCGGGGCGCCCGAGGGGCTGCGTGGCGAGGACCCGCGTCCCGACCCGAGCGAGGACCCACGGGTCGACGGCGACGACCCGCTCGGTGGTGGCCGGGACGGGCGAGACGACCGTCGGGGTGGTCCCGGCGGCGGTGGTCCGCTGTGATACTCCTCAGCGAACGCGAGACGACCGAGGGGTTGCTCGTCGCGGCGTGCGACGCGGACCTGCTCGGTGAGACGTTCGAGGACGGCGAGATATCGCTGACGGTCACCGAGGAGTTCTACGGCGGCGACGAGGTCGACCCGGCGGCGGCGGTCGCCGCCGTCCGGCGCGCGGACGTCGCGAACCTCGTCGGCATCGAGACCGTCGGGGCCGCGGTCGACGCCGGCGTCGTCGACGAGACGACGGTGCTCGAGGTCGAGGATACCCTGCACGCGCAGGTTCTGCGACTCGGGTAGGCGCGGCCGCTCATCCCTCGCTGACGTGCTCCCAGATGACGCACCAGTCCTCAGTGGCGACGAACCCTTCGACGGCGGCGCACGCCCCCCAGCCGTCGCCGTTCTGGTCGGGGACGAACTCCGCGCAGTTCCCGCAGGACTGCCCGGGTTCGGCGTCGCCGTCCGCTAACGCTTCGACGGACTCCTTGAGTTCGACGTCCGCCTGCGCGCTGAGCTGGTCGGGGTTGCGCGTCTCGTCGCCCTGCGACGTCGCCGTCCGGTACGCCTCGGGGACCTCGGCGGTCGCGAGGTCCGACTTGCTCATGCCCTCGGGGACCGACGGTTCGGGGAGTGACTCGTAGATCGAGCACCAGTCGCCGCCGTCGACGTACCCCTCGACCTCGGCGCACGCGCCGAACCGGTCGCCGTTCTTGTCGGGGATGTAGTCCGCGCAGTTCGCACAGCACCGGCCGGGTTGGTGCGTCGGCTGGTCGAGGGCGTCGTCGTACTCGGAGAACTTCACGTTCGCCTTCGGTTGCAGGTCGTTCGGGTCGCGCGTCTCACCGCCGATGGAGACCGCGGTCCGGTACGCCTCGGGGACGGGTCCGCGCTCGAACGCCTCCTCGGAGACCCCCTCGGGGCGTTCGTCGTCCCCGTCCTCCTCATCGTCATCGTCCTCGTCCGGTGGTTCGTCTGTCTCCGGTTCGGTCTCGGTGTCGGTGTCGCCGTTCCCGCTGAGACACCCAGTCAGTGAGACGAGACCGCCGGTCGTTCCGGCGGCCGCGGCGAGGTATCGCCTGCGAGCGAGGAGGGCGAACACGTCGCTTCGATCGTCACCGTCGCCCCCAGAATCGTGTGTGGTATTATCTTGCATGCGTTTGGATAGACGGTACTATACATCATTATTGTTCGGCATGTTTAGGCGACGGACGCCTTCCCGAGTCGAACGGTCTGGCGATGGACGGGCGGAAGGTCATCGCTGTCGGCGTCGTGGCGGTCTGTGTGAACGCCGTCCTCGGGTTCGTCTCCGAGACGGCGACGCTGCTCGCGGTCACGCCGGTCGGCATCCTGGTCTACCTCGTGGTCGGCGTCGCGCTCCCACAGCTCGCGGTCTACCGGCGAACCGCCTCGGCGGGCGCGCTCGGTGCGAGCGTCCTCGTCGGCGTTCTGAGTGGGGTCGTCCTCGTCGCCGCACTGCTCGATGGTGGCCTCTGGATCGACTGGGGCAGTGGGTTCGCGACCCTGCTGCTTCTCGCCCTGCTGGGCGCCCTCCTCGGTGCGTCCGGGCGCGAGTTCGTCGACGGCTACCGGAACTGAGGACTATCCCTGCCCGTCGAACCGACCGCGACACGCAGTTTTACCTCCCACGACGACGTAGTCTCGCGTGGTGTCACCAATGCCCAAGAAAATACTGATGATCGTCGGCGACTTCGGGGAGGACCTCGAGATCATGGTGCCGTTCCAGGCACTGGACATGCTCGGCCACGACGTCCACGCCGTCTGCCCGGAGAAGGAAGCGGGAGAGAAGATCAAGACAGCGGTCCACGACTTCCGTGGCGACCAGACGTACCTCGAGGAGCGCGGGCACGACTTCGAACTGAACGCCACGATGAGCGACGTCGACCCCGCGGACTACGACGCCCTCGTCGTCCCCGGCGGCCGCGCCCCCGAGTACCTCCGGTCGTACGAGTCGGTGCTCGATACCGTCCGGCACTTCTTCGACGCCGACAAGCCCGTCGCCGCCATCTGTCACGGCCCGCAGATACTCGCCGCCGCCGACGTCCTGGACGGCTACGAGATGACGAGCTACCCGGCCGTCCAGGCCGAGGTCGAGGGCGCAGGCTGCTCGTGGGTCGACGAGGTCACGACCGACAAGAACCTCGTCACCGCGCAAGCGTGGCCCGACCACGCCGAGTGGCTCCGCCAGTTCATGACGCTCCTGGGCGACGAGATCGCACACGACGACGCCGCGGTCGCCGCCGACGACGACTGAACCGCCAGCAATCAGCCATTTTTTACGGTGTCTCGCGCTCGTCGTCCCCGCCGCTGGCGAGTGGTCCGCCTATCACCGCAAGTGACGACGAAGCCGAGGACGGAGACGCAATCGTGACGGCCAGGCACCGTCACTCGTCGATGACGAGCGAGTACGCGATCGCGCACAGCCCCGTGAACTGGAGGGTGCGGACGGCGAGCAGCACGACGTTCTGCTGGAGGAGCGAGATGACGTGGAACCGGACGAGCGCCGACCCGAGGAGCGCGGTGAAGTACGCCGCCCCGAACAGGAGTATCATTCCGCCCGAGAGGAACAGCATCTGTCGGCTGCGGTCCCGGAGCACGCCGCGGAGCGCGAGCATCGCGATGAACAGCCCGACGACGGCGGACCCGGCGGCGAGCGCGAGCGTGGCGAGTTCGACGACCGCGTAGGGGAGAAGTGGTGCCATGGTCAGAACTTCCTCCAGAGACGCTGCAGTTCGTCGGTCATGTCGCGGTCCATCCGCGCGACCTCGTGTTCGAGCGCGCCGTCGCGGAGCCGGACCTCGAAGCTGTCGAGGGTCGCGACGTAGACGGCGTCGTGGTGCCCGTCGCGGCGCGCACGCGTCTCCTCGCGCACCAGGTCGGCGGCGACGAGTTCCTCGACGCGGCGCGATACCGTCTGCAGCGAGGCGTCGCAGCCCTCGGCGAGTTCGCTCTTGGACTTCGGGTCGACGCTCGTCGCCGCGAGGATGCGCTGGACGTGCTCGTCCGCGAGCAGGTCCGCGACGGTCGACAGGTCGGCGTCCTCCGTCGTGCTGCTTGGATCGGTCGACAGGTCAGCGTCCTCCGTCGTGCTGCTTGAATCGGTCGACAGGTCGGCGGGGTCGGTCATGCTACTGGGGAGGGTCGGCGTGGGCGGTTCGCGTCGGTCGGTCGTCCCGTCCCGACGCGTCGGTCGGCGGTCACGTATCGCTGTCGTTTGCTGGCTCATAGCTGAACAGGAGCGATCGGCTGTGTTCGTCCTGACTGTACGTGAACTCGAGGGCGTCGTCGGACAGGTCGGCCGTCGCGAACGCGAGTTCGTCGCCTGGTTCGAGCGTCGACCCCGACGCTGGTGGGTTCCGGAGCGCCTCGGTGGGGCGGAACTCGGCGCGGTCGACCGGGACGGGTTCGCCCGCGTCGTGGCTGACCGTTATCGTATCCGAGCCCTCGTCGACGCCCCACGTGACGAACGGCAACGAGCGGTAGTCGTCGGCGTCGTCGCCGTCCATGTACGCGCTCTCGTCGAGCTGGAGCGCGACGCGAACGAACGGGTCGTCGACGGTGACGTCGACGCGCGACGCCCGTTCGCCGCGCGCGATGCCGCTGATCTGGCGTTTGACCTCGCCGCGCGACGGCGTCTCGCCGTCGGCGAACACGTGGTCGTAGACGAAGTACGCCGAGGTTCCGTCGAACGTGAACCAGAGGCCGCTGGCGAGGTCGCCGTCGACGAGGCCGAACCCGTCGAGGACGGACGGCGGTGCCCCGACGCGGTCGGTGTACGCCGCGAACGTCTCGTCGACCTCGTGGCGGCGGTCGACGCGGCCAGCCCCGGCGTCCGCGAGTCGCTGCGCTTTCGCCCGCCGATGCTCGCCGCTCGCGTGAACGAGTGCGTCGTCGGACACGGCAACGAGCCGGTCGACGTCCGTGCGGTCGTACACGTCGTACTCGCGGTAGCCGTCCGCGCGCTCGTAGTTCGTCTCGGCAAGCGCCCGCTCGACGGTGCCGCGGTCGACGGCGCCCTCGGCGACGGTGCCGATTGGGCCGACGCTGACGACGTCGTCGTACGCCTCGAACGGATACCCGACGTAGTCCATCGACGCGTGTGCGACGTTCCGCCCGATGTCGAACGGCCGACCGAGTTCGGCGGCACCGAGTTCGCCGGGGGTCGCGTACGTCCAGTTCCCGTACGGGTCGTCCTCGTCCGCCGCCTCGAGCGATGGCAGTTCGGCTTCGGCGGGGAACCACCGCCGATAGTCGGGAGTGTCGTCATCGCGTCCGGGGAGGTCGACGTCCCCGTACCGTATCGCCCGGCTCGCCGGTGGCAGGAGGTTCGTGCAGCCGGCGCTCGCAGCGGCGGCGCCCGCGGCGAGGACCCCACCGGTTCGACGCAGCACCTGGCGGCGGGACCGACCACCCGCGCCGTCGTCCACTGTCTGTCGCATCGTGAACGTGGTTCTCGTCACGCGGTCATATAGACGGGGACCGACGCTGACGACCCTGGAACCCGGAGAAAGGATTAAACGATCGGCCCCGGTTGGGGCGGCGACTCGCGTGCGCGGACCCGTGGTCGCGGGCGATGCGACGAACCGGGTGGGTGATTCAGGGGAGGCGGTCGGTGAGCGTCGACAGGACGCCCTCGAGGACGCGCCGGGGGGAGGTGCGGGCGAACCGGGCGTCGTCGGCGTCGGTGTCGTCGCCCGCGTCGTCGGGAGCGTTCGCGGGGGCGTCGCGGACGGCAATCGCTGCGTCGCGGACGCGCTCGGGGCCGTGCGTTCGGCGTTCTTCGAGCGCGTCGGCGTACGCGTCCGCGTCGACGCGACCGACGACGCGCATCGCGGCGACCTGCACGCGCGGGTCGGCGTGCGTGAGGCGTTGCGCGACGGCGTCGAGGCCGCCGGGCGAGATGGCGCCGGGTGCGGCGGTCGCGACCGCGGCGAGTGCGCGACAGACGGGCGCGGTCACGGCCGGGTCGTCGTCGAGCGCGTCCACGAGACGGCCGACGAGCGAGGCGGCCGCGGTCGGGTCGCGTTCGGTGATCGCGGCGACCGCGCGGGCGCTGGCGGCGCGGACGACGACCGCGTCGTCCGCGAGCGCGTCCACGAGATGGCGCGGACACGTCGTCTCGAAGGTCCCGGTGGCGAGCGCGGCGACCGCGCGAACCGCGGGGCGGTCGTCGTCGTTGTTGGCGGCGAGCGTCCTGGCGATTCCCCCGGTGTCGGCGTCGCTGGCGCCGCGAGCGCGCACGTACGCTGCGAGGTCCGCGAACCACGCGTCCGCCTCGTCCACGTCACCGTCTGGCCCCGACAGGGCGACGTCCGCGACGGCCCCAGGGTGGGTTGTCGCGACCGACGCGAGCGCGACCGCGGCGTGAGGGCGCACGTCGTCGGCCGCAGCGTCCACGAGTGCGGCGACGTCACCGGCGACGGCGCGGGCGTCGTCCGGGCGGGCGAGCGCGTGCCGGCCGAGTTCCCGCGCGGCGCGCTCGCGGACGTCCGGGTTCGCCGCGTCGGCGTAGTCGAGCAGGACGCCCGTCGCCGTGGTCGCGTCCTCGCGGTCCCGTGCGACGACGGCGAGCGTGCGCGTCGCCCGACGACGCACCACCGGGTCTGGGCTGACGGTCGCGTCCGTGAGCGCCGACGGGTCCGCGACCAGCGGTTCGAACGACGCCATCGCCGCGACCGCGAGCGTCGCCCGCGGGTCGTCGTCCGCGACGCGCACGAGGAGCCGGTTCAGCGGGGTGCGGTCGGCGACCGCGAGCGACGCCAGCGTTCGCGCCGCCGCAGCGCGGACGATGTCGTCGGTCACGGCCGCGGTGAGTGCACGCGTCGCGACCGCGAGTTCGCCGTCGGAGAGCGTGACGTGCGAGAGCGCACTCGCGGCCCGACGACGCTCGTCGGGCGTCGCGTCCTCGACGCGGTCGAGGAGGAACGCGACGAACGGGCGGACGTCCCTGGGCGCGTCGACGTCGTTCGCGACTGCGACCGCGTCGAGCGCGCTCGCGGCGCAGTCGCTCGTGGCCGTGGTGTCGTCGAGCGCGTCCACGAGTCCCTCGACGACGCGCGGACGGTCGACGGCGCTCGGGGCGTCGGTCGCGATCGACGCGAGCGCGCACGCGGCCCCCTCGCGGACCGCGGCAGCGTCGTCGGCGAGCGCGTCCACGAGTGCGGGGACGGCCGGAACGAGGTCGTAGGGCGTCTCCTCGGCGAGCGCGACGACGTCCGCGGCGGCGGCGGTCCGGATCGCGGTCGCGTCGTCGTCGAGGCGCGCGACCAGTCGCTCCTGGGTCGGCGAGAGCGTCGGCGTCGCGCGCCCGGCGGCCGCGGCGAGTTCGCTCGCCGCGAACCCCGCCGTCCACGCGTCGTCGGCCGCGAGCGAATCCGCGAGCGCGTCCACGTCCACCGCGACGGGCGCGTCACGGGCGACCGACGCGACCGCGTCCGCGAGCGGTTCGCGGACGCCAGCGACGACGAGGTGCGCGGCGACGTCCTGGACGTGGGGCGCGACCGCCGACGGTGCCGCGGTCGCGACCGCGGCGACCGCCTCGGCGAGCGGTTCCCGGACCGCGGGGTCGTCGTCGAGGCCGGCGACGAGGACGTCAACGGCGTCGGCGACCGCGGTCGGTCTCTCGTTCGCGACCGCGGCGAGCGCGTCCGCGACCGCGTCCCGGACGGCAGCGTCCGCGTCCCCGAGTGCGTCCGCGAGGTCGGCGACGAACGGCGCGACCACGGTCGCGTCCTGTGCCGCCAGCACGGCGAGTGCGTTCGCGGTCGCACACCTGACGTCGACGCACTCGTCGCCGAGGTGCGCGGCGAGCGACGGTGGTGCCGCGGCGACGGCGTCGCGGTCGGTCGCCGCGACCGCGGCGAGCGCGTGAGCGGCGTCGACGCGAACCGCGGGGTCGGTCGCGTCGAGGTGCGAGACGAGCGCGTCCGTGCTCGCCGCGACTCGACCGGGTGCGACGTCGGCGACCGCGGCGAGTGCCGACGTGGCGTGCCCGCTGACCGCGCGGTCGTCGTCGTCGAGTGCGGCCTCGACGAGCGACGCGTGGTCGGTGATCGCGTCGGGCTGGGTCGGTGCGACGGTCGCGAGTGCCGCCGTCAGGTCCCGACGCACCACCGGCGGGCCGGCGGCGACGCCGTTGGCGACCGGGGTGGCGACCGCGGCGACCGCTGCCGGGTCGACCGCGGCGACGCTCGCGAGCGCTCGTGCCGCGTCCACGGGGGCGAACGCGAGCGCCCCGGCGAGCGCGTCCGTCGCCGGTGCGACCGCGTCCGGGTCCGCGGTCGCGACGTCGGCGAGCGCGCGCACCGCGACGACGCTCTCCGCCTCGTCGAGGTGTGCTGCGAGTGCGTCCGCGACGCGAGCCACGCTCGCCGGGTCGTGTGCTGCGACGGACGCGAGCGCGTCGACGGCAGCCGCCGAGACGTCCGCGCGGTCGTCGGCGAGTGCGGCCGCGAGCGCGTCCACGTCCTCGACGAACGCGCCGGGGTCGGCCACGGCGAGCGTCGCGACCGCCTCCGCGCACCGCACCCGCACCCGGCCGTGGTCGTCCTCGAACCGCGAGAGCAGGTCGTCGCGGGCGCGCTGCACGTCCCGCGGCGAGTCCGCCGCGAGCGCGCCGAGTTGTCGAGCGGCGTACGCGCGAACGTCCGCGTCGCCCGCCGCGAGGAACGACGTCAACCGGTCGGTGCTGACGACGACGCCGAACGCCTCCCCGGTCCCGACGGGGGCGGGTGACGGCCCGCCGTCCTCTGTCACTCGTTCCTCCCCGACGTCGCCTTCGGTGCCCGAGACCGAGTCCTCAGCGGAGAACACGCCCCCTCACCCTGGTTACCAGTCTGCACCCGGAACGCGTCGAATACTGCATGATTAGATCAGTAGAACACTACCACCCCGTGCACTTAATCATTCGTTCTTTTCAGCCGTTTCAACCCACTGAGATGCTAATATTGTTTACGGTAATTACGGTAGTTTGCTGGTCAGTTACTTACCAGTCTCCGAGGCGACACCGCCACCCGGACCGCCCCATGGACCACGTCACGCAGACCGCGCCCCACGGACCAGCCCCCGCGCCCCACGGACCAGCCCCCGCGCCCCACGGACCAGCCCCCGCGCCCCACGGACCCGTCTCCGAGTGTGGCACGGACTCCCGGGACCGAAGGACAATAGGCCCCTGAGCCGCTAGACGTTCCTAATGAGTACGCAGGACGCCGAAGCCCTCGACGTGGCCGCGATACGCGAGGACTTCCCCATCCTCGAACGCGAGTTCAACGGACACGACCTCGTCTACCTCGACAACGCCGCGACGTCGCACACGCCCGACCAGGTCGTCGACGAGATCGCGCGCTACTACCGCGAGTACAACGCGAACGTCCACCGCGGCCTCCACCAGCTCAGCCAGGAGGCCTCCATCGCGTACGAGGACGCGCACGACCGCGTCGCCGAGTTCATCGGCGCATCCGGTGGTCGAGAGGAAGTGATCTTCACGAAGAACACGACCGAGAGCATGAACGTCGTCGCGTACGCGTGGGGGCTCAGCGAACTCGGCCCCGGCGACGAGGTCGTCCTCACCGAGATGGAGCACCACGCCGCGCTCGTCACCTGGCAGCAGATCTGTAAGCGGACGGGCGCGGAGTGCAAGTACATCGGCCTGACCGATGACGGCCAACTCGACATGGACGACGCCCGAGACACCATCACGGACGACACGAAGATGGTGTCGGCGGTGCACGTCTCGAACACGCTCGGGTGCGTGAACCCCGTGAGCGAACTCGCCGACGTCGCGCACGACCACGACGCGCTGTTCTTCGTCGACGGTGCGCAGGCCGCCCCGAACAGGCCCGTGGACGTCGAAGCCATCGACGCGGACTTCTACGCGTTCAGCGGCCACAAGATGTGCGGCCCCACCGGTATCGGCGTCCTCTACGGGAAAGAGCACCTGCTGGAGTCGATGGACCCCTACCTCTACGGCGGGATGATGATCCGGAAGGTCACGTTCGAGGACTCGACGTGGAACGACCTGCCCTGGAAGTTCGAAGCGGGGACGCCCGTCATCGCACAGGGCATCGCGCTCGCCGCCGCCATCGACTACCTGGAGGACATCGGGATGGAGAGCGTGAAGCGCCACGAGGAGCGCCTCGCCGAGTACGCGTACGACCGCCTCACCGAGATGGACGACGTCGACGTCTACGGCCCGAGCCCAGAGCAGGGCCGCACCGGGCTCGTGTCGTTCAACCTCGGTGACGTCCACGCGCACGACCTCTCCAGCATCCTGAACGACTACGCGGTCGCCATCCGCGCCGGCGACCACTGCACGCAGCCGCTGCACGACCAGCTCGGCGTCGCCGCGAGCGCTCGCGCGAGCTTCTACATCTACAACACCGAGGAAGAGGTCGACAAGCTCGTCGAAGCCATCGAGGGCGCGCGCGACCTGTTCGCCTGACCACGGATTTCCGGTCGACTTTTCGTCGTCGCAGCACTCGACCGCGCATGGACGAGTCAGCCGTCCGCGACCGCGCTCGGTCGTACTTCGAGGGCGTGTCGCCGTGTCACGACTTCGAGCACGTCCGTCGCGTGGTCGCGACCGCGAAACGCCTCGCGGACGAGACCGAAAGCGGCGCGCACGGCCCCCAGCGGGACGTCGACCGCGACGTCCTCGTCGCGGCGGCGTGGCTGCACGACGTCGGTCGCGCGAAGGAGTCCCGCGGCGAGATAGCCTGTCACGCCGAGTGGGGCGCGAGCGAAGCGAGGCGCGTGCTCCGCGACCTCGCGCGCGGCGACGACGATGTGAGCGACGTCGACGACGCGTTCCTCGACGCGGTCGCGCACTGCGTGCACGCGCATCGGTTCTCGAACGACGTCGAGCCCGAGACGCTCGAAGCCGAACTGTTGAGCGACGCGGACAACCTCGACGCCACCGGTGCGGTCGGCGTCGCTCGCGTGTTCGCGTACGCCGGCGAACACGAACGAACACTGTACGACCCCGACCTGCCGCCGAGCGAGGACGACACCGACGCGGGCGCGACGTCGTTCAATCACTTCCACAAGAAGATACTCCGCCTCGACGACCGCATGTACACGGCCGCCGGCGGCGCGCTCGCCGAGGACCGCCACGCGTACGTCGAATCCTTCCTCGACCGGTTCGAGCGCGAGGCCCGCGGCGACGCGTAGTCGTCGACGCCCGACTCGCGACCGACGCCAGCTAGCGGTCGTCGTCGCGGTCAGCAGCGAGGAGCCGCCACGCCCCGAGTCCGCCGCCGGCGAGCGCGGTGAGGACGCCGAACCCGGGGGTCGAACCGGGGTCGTCGTGGACGGTGGTGCTCGCTGTCGTCGACTCCCCGTCGGTGTCGGGCGTGGCGGGTGCCGACGTCGTCTCGCCGTCGTCGTCGGTCGACCCACTTCCGTCGGTCGATGACTCGCCGTCGCCCGACCGTTCATCGTCCGACGACCCGTCGTCGTCCGACGGATCCGGGTCGGGGAACTCGCGGCGCGCCATCGTCGGCGCCGGTTCGGCGTTCGACGCGTCGGGTTCGGGGAACGCGAACACGCGCGCGCCCTCACCGTCGCGCTGGGCCTCGCGCGCGTTCCGCGGGTCGACGTAGCTCGCCGCGACGAACCCCGAACCGGTCGGTTTCGCCGTCCAGAACGCCGTGGTCTCCGGGTCGCGCCACGCGCCGAGCAGCGACGGCTCCGCGAGGTCCGCGACGTCGTAGGCGCGGACGCCACCGCCGTACCAGGACGCGTACAGGCGGTCGCCGTCGACGCCGAAGTTGTGCGACGTCCACTGCGCCGCCGGGTCCTCCCCGGCGTCCGGGTCCGGTTCAGGCGGCTGGAGCACCGACCGGAGTTCGGGTTCGCTCCCCGAGAGGTCCCAGCACTCGATACCGCCCGGGCCGCCGTCGTGCTCGGTCCCCTCGGCGTCCCACGCTTCCTTCCCGACGAACACCGCGGACGCGTCCGCGTTCGGCTGCACGTAGTGGCTGTTCCCCGGGAGCTCGCGGAACTCCGGCGTGATCTGGTCGAGGCTCGCGAGGTACGCGGGGTCGTGTCCGCCGAGGTGCGCGACCGCCGTCGGCTCCGTCGGGTCACTCACGTCGACGAGCCACGTCCCCGCGTCCCAGTACGCGACGTACAGGACGTCGTCCTGCACGTAGACGTCGTGGGCCGACCGGTAGTTCCGCCCGGCGTTCGTCCACGCGTCGTCGGCGTCCGCGGCCTTCCAGCGCGCGACCTCCTCGGGGTCGTCGTCGCTGACGTCGTAGACGACGACGGGCTGCCCGGGTTCGCCGCTCCCGGTGAGGTAGACGTAGTCGCCGTCGACGAACGAGTTGTGCGGCCCGAACGTCGTCTCGTGGACGGCGGCTCGCTCGGGGTTCGCCGGGTCGCTCACGTCGTAGAGGAAGAACCCGGAGAGGCCTTCGCCGAACCCGTTCGGGCCGGAGACGAGCAGTCGGTCGCCGGACACCTTCACGTCCATGATGGACTGCATCGGGTCGCTGCCGTCGTGGGTCAGGTCACGTTCTTCGGCCAGGAGCGTCGGGTTCGCGGGGTCGCTCAGGTCGACGACCGCGAAGCCGTCGACGACCGAACAGTACGCGGTCTCGCCGTCATCGTCGACGACGACCTCGGCGGCACCTCGGAGGTCGAGCGTGCCCGCGGGGTCGAGCGTGCGCTCTACGCCGCGGGGGTCGCGCTCGGCGGTCGCGTCGGCGCGCGCTCGACCGGACGGGGTTCGAGCGGTCGCGGTGGCGGGGGCGACCGCCGTGGTTCCGAGGCCGGCGAGGCCGGCGAGCAGTCGGCGACGGGGAACGCTGCCGTCGGAGGAGGGGAGCGGCATGCGTTCACGTTCGGCGTGCGCCCGCAAAAGGCCGGTCGTGGCTCAAACGCTCGCTTGTGCAACCGCGGCCGCCGCGTCGCCCGTGCCGTCCGAACTCGTCGGTCGAGTGGTCGACTCGCCGACCGGGCGACGGGTCAGTCGTCGCGCTCCTCGGGGACGGGGAACTCGCGGCGCGGCATCGTCGGCGCCGGAACCGCGTCCGCGGTCGACGGCTCCGGGAACACGTACAGGTGTGCGCCCTCGCCGCGGCGTTGTGCGCCCACCGAGTACGCCGGGTCGAGGTAGCTCGTCGCCACGAACCCCGATTCGAGCGGTTTCGCCGTCCAGAACCACGTGCGTTCGGGGTCGCGCCACTCGCCGAGGAGCGACGGTTCGGCGAGGGTCGCGACGTCGTAGGCGCGGACGCCACCGCCGTGCCAGGACGTGTACAGGCGGTCGCCGTCGACGCCGAAGTTGTGCGCCGTCCACCCCGACCCCGTTCGATTCCCCCGGGGCTCGGGCGGCCGGAGTACCGACCGGAGCGACGGCGCCGCGCCGTCGACGTCGAGCGCGCGGAGGTCCCAGCACTCGACGCCGCCCGGGCCGCCGTCCGCGAGCGTCCGCGGGACGTCGACGGCCTCCTTCCCGACGAACGCCGCCGCACCGTCCGCGCTCGGCTGGACGGAGTGACTGTTCCCCGGTAACTCCTCGAACTCAGCGCCCAGCGGGTCGACGGTCGCGAGGAACGCGGGGTCGTGCCCGCCGAGGTGCCCGAGCGCCGTCGGGTCCGCCGGGTCCGAGACGTCGACGACCCACGTCCCCGCGTCCCAGTACGCGGCGTACAGGACGTCGTCCTGGACGTACACGTCGTGGCAGTTCCGGAGGAGCGTCGGTACCTCCGACCAGTCGTCGTCGGCGTCCGTCGGACTCCAGCGCGCGACCCCCTCGGGGTCGTCGCCGGCGACGTCGTAGACGACGACCGGTTCGTCGAACTCGCCGCTCCCGGTGAGGTAGACGTGGTCGCCGTCGACGAACGAGTTGTGCGGGCCGAACTCGAGGTCCTGGAACGCGACGCGCTCCGGACTCGTGGGGTCGCTGACGTCGTACAGGAAGAACCCCGAGAGGAACTCGGGTGGCGCGCTCGGCCCCGGGACGAGCAGGCGGTCGCCGGACACCTTCACGTCCCTGATGGACACCATCCGCGAGTACGTGTCGCCCTCGTGCTCGAGGTCGCGCTCGACGTACCGGACCGTCGGGTCGAAGGGGTTGCTGGCGTCCACGACGGCGAACCCGTCGCCGAGCGCGCAGTACACCGTCTCGCCGTCGTCGTCGACGACCGCCTCCGTGACGCCGTCGAGGGCGAGTCGCCCCGCCGGTTCGACGGTCGGCAGCGTCTCGGGTGTGCCGCGGTCGCCCGTGCCCACGTCGTCGTTCGTCGACGCCCGAACCGTCCCCGTGGCGTCGCCGAGCACGTCGACGACGCCGACGCTCGCGATGCCCGCGAGGACGCGGCGCCGCGACCATCGACCGCCGACATCCAGGTCGCGCATACGCGCTCCTACGGACGCTCCCGACAAATCGCTCCCTGCCACGTGGCGACCGACTGGTTGCGCGCCGAACCGACCCTCCCCGCCGCCACCGCGACGATCCACCGCCAGCGCTCGCGATTCCGGTCTCGGCACCTGCGGAACGCTTTTGCGGCCGACGACCCAACCTCACGACAACGATGGGAATGGGCTCGGACATGTACCGACAGCAGATCCTCGATCACTACAAGAACCCGCGTAACTACGGGGAGATCGAGGAGGCGACGTTCACGCACGTCGGCGAGAACCCGATGTGTGGCGACGAGATAACGATCGATGTCGTCCTCGAGGACGACGACGAGACCATCGAGGCGGTGGCGTTCCGCGGCGACGGCTGCGCCATCTCGCAGGCGAGCGCGAGCATGCTCACGAGCGAGCTCCGCGGGAAGACCCTCGACGAACTCCACGCGATGGACCGCGACGACGTCGTCGACATGCTCGGCGTCGACATCTCGCCGATGCGCGTGAAGTGCGCGGTGCTCGCGGAGAAGGTCGCGCAGGACGGCGCGGACATCTACAAGGGCGACATCGAGGACGTCGACATCACGCGAACCGAGGAGGACGACGCCGACGTCCCCGACGACGCCTGAACGCGCGCTTTCCGAGTCTGGTTTTCAGCGGACGGTGTCGAGGAACGCGCGGATGCTGTCGCTGACGACGGCGGAGTTGTCGACGACGGAGCCGTGGCCGCGCGCGTCGTACGCGACGACGTCGAACGCGTCGCCGAACGCGTCGAGTTGGTGCGCCCACACGGTCGCACTCATGCCCATCGGGTGCACGAACACGACGGGCTGTCCGCTCCCGCGTCGATAGTACGCCGTGTCGAGGCCGTTCGTCCGCGCGGTCCCGCGTTCGAGGTCGTCGAGCGCGTCGAGCGTCTCGAGGAACGACGCCGCGGTCGGGTCGACCGTCGCCGGGTCGCTGGCGTACGTGCTCGCGTGCTGCATGCGAACAGTACGCTCGGCGAGAGCATAACGACGCCGCGCACGACGCGGCGCCCGTCGACGCCGCGTGCAGCGGCCGCGGTTACGACGCGCTCGACGTCGAAGGACTCGACAGGTACCGACAACAGAACGAGGACTGCGTTGCGACGGGAAGGGTCGTCGTGGTCTGGTGCAAGCCGTGGCGGCCGGTCGCCCGGTGGCCCCCCGAGCGACGCCGGGCGGCCGGTCGCCGCCACACGACCCCGGTTGGCTCGGCGTGGACGCCGCCGTCGTCCGATGTCCCCGGGCGACGGCGGTCGCGTCCGGACGCGTCATCGCCGGTCGCGTCGTGGACCTACTCGACCGGTGCTCGGTTCGCGTCGACGCCGGAACCGAGCGCCTTCGCGACCGCGAGCAGGAACCCGAGTCCGGAGCGGACCTCGGGGTCGCGGGTCGCGCGGAGCGCACCGACGACACCGACCGACTCGGGCGGCTCCTCGGTGGCGTCACCGACCGCGTCGAGCATCGCCCCCAGGCCACGGACCGTCTCGGGCTCCGCGGCGGTGTCAGCGAGCTCGCCGAGCGCGGTCCCGCGTGCGGCGAGCGTCTCCACCATCTCGTCGTCGAGCGCGCTCGACGCGAGCGCGACGGCGTCCGCGATGGCGGCGAGGTCGTCGAGCGTCCCCGACCGCTGGAGCGCGACGACCGTCTCCATCGCCTCGGCGAGCTCGCCGCCGTTCGCGCCGACGGCTTCCGCGAGCTGAACGGTCTCCCGCGTCGCGAGCCCGTCCGCGGACTCCGCGAGCGTCCCGCCCGTCTCCGCGAGCGACTCCACCATCTCGTCATCCATCGCCCCCATCCCGAGGTCGAGGACGTCCAGCAGGTCGTTCACGGCGTCGAGTCGCTCGAGGAAGCGCGCCACCTCCTCGGGGTTCTCCTCGATGGCGGCCGCGAGCGTCTCGCGCTCACCGCCAGCGAGGTCGACGGCCTCGAACGCCTGTTGCTCTTGGTCACTCATCGCGACCACCTCATAGCGTCCCCCTGGCGGTCAGCCAGTACGACTGGTTGTACGCGAGCTTCGCCCAGTGCACGGGCCGGGACTCGTCGCGGACGACCGGCGGGCGCTCGTAGTCGAAGTCGACGAACGTCGCCTCGTCCATCCCCGCTTCGAGGAAGCACATCGTCTTCCCGTCGTACGTCGCCGTCGGCACCGCATCGCGGACCGACCCGGCGAGGCGCTCTGCGACCACGCCCGCCTGATAGTGCGCGACGCTCCCGGCCTTCGACGTCGGGACGTCCGCCGCGTCGCCGATGGCGTACACGTCCGGCGCTCGCGCGGCCTCCAGGGTGTGCTTGTCGACCTCGACCCAGCCGTCGTCGCCGAGGCCCGCCTCGGCGATCAGCGGCTGGCCGTCGTGGGGCGGGATGGCGACGAGCAGGTCGTAGTCGAGCTCGGTGCCCTCCATCGATTCGATGACCTTCGCCTCGGGGTCGACCGACTCCGCGTTGAAGAACGTCTCCGCGCGGATGTCGCGTTCCGCGAAGCGCTCGCTCGCCCACTCCGCGATGGGTTCGAGCCCGTGCGTGCGGTTGATCGGGTACGTGTACGTGATGTCGACGTCGTCGCGGAGTCCGCGTTGACGGAACCACTCGTCGGCCATCAGGACGAACTCGACGGGCGCGGCCGGACACATGTGCGGCACGCCGACGACGCTCAGGACGAGGTGGCCGGAGTCGAACGCCGCGAGTTCGTCGCGGAGCGCTTCGGCGCCCTCGGGCCCGTAGAAGTGATGCCCGCCCTCGACGAGACCGGGAACCTCCTCGGGCGTGAGTCGCGCACCGGTCGCGACGGTCGCGTAGTCGTACGCGAGCGTCGACCCGTCCGCGAACCCGACGGTCTTCGCGTCGGTATCCATCTCGGTGACGCGCCCGATGCGGAGGTCGACCCGACGGTCGACGAGTTCGGTGAGCGGCCGCTTGGCGTCCGCGACGGTCTTCTTCCCGAACGGCACGTACAGGAACGTCGGCTTGTAGACGTGGTCGGGGCTCTCGTCGACGAGCGTCACCGCGACGTCGCCCGCGTCGATCTCCGCGTGGAGTTCGTCCGCGAGCTTGTTCGCGAGGACGACGCCGCCGGTGCCGGCCCCGACGATGACGATTCGAGTCATGCTTTCTCCACGTAGAGGCTCCAGTAGTCGTCGTGCTCGACGCTATCCAGGAGGTCGTGGCCGGCTTTCTCGACCCACTCGGGGACGTCCGTCGTGGAACTCGAGTCGCTCGTCTGGAGTTCCACGACGGTCCCGGGGTCGGCCTTCTTGATCTTCCCGATGAGGTCCATGAGGGGGCCGGGGCAGCCGGCGCCGCGTGCGTCGATCGTTACGTCGGGGGTGATGGTTTCGGACATTGTCTTGGGGTTCGTGGGTGGGTGGTCGTGTGGCGGTCCTGGTCGGGGCGACGTCTCAGACGAAGACGACCTGCTTGTCCTCGGCCTTCCCGAGGAAGCCAGAGACGCCGAGTTCGTCGTCGAAGACGTCGACGTAGTCGTCGAGTTCGCGGCCCCACATCTCCATGGCCATCGAGCAGGCATACACGGACAGGGGGCCGATCTCCTTGGCCTGCGCGAACTGTTCGGTGAACAGCGGGACGTCGGTGTCCTCGTGCGTGAGCATCGCTTCGCCGAGCGGGCCCATGTCGAAGTCGTGGATGTCGACGACCTCGCGCTCGAACGCGCGCAGGCCGTTCATCGTGACGAAGATGTCCACGGGAACGTCAGACGCCGCGGCGACGGAGCTGATGATGCTCGACGCGGTTATCTTCTCGAAGTCCTCGGTCGCGATGACGATTGCGTAGCCAGTCATGATTCGGTCACGACTGAACGTACACCACACGAGGATATAGTATTGTGAACTAATTCCAAGACCGTGAGAACCGTTCGATGCTCGTAGCACGCCAAAAACCCACATTCGACGCAAAATACGACCCACGACAGTCATCGAGGCGCATCGGAGACCCACAGGAATTCACCTAGCGTGCAAGAAAAGACTGTCACGGTCGCTGGACGTCCCTCGCAGCACGGGCGAAAACGAAGACGGTTCGCGCGTCAGACCGCGGTCGGCGCGACGCTCACTCGGGCTTCAGGCCGTCGTTCGTCACGCGCATCACGGACTCGCCGTCCGCGAGGTTCGGCGCGTCCACGAGCCGCACGATGCGCTTGTCGTTCTTGGACTTCCGGAGGTACATCCGGAACGTCGACTTGTGCCCGAGGATGTTCCCACCGATCGGCTGCGTCGGGTCGCCGAAGAACGAGTCCGGGTTCGACGCGACCTGATTCGTCACGAGCACCGCACAGTTGAACAGGTTCCCGACGCGGTCGAGGTCGTGCAGGTGCTTGTTCAGCTTCTGCTGGCGTTCCGCGAGCTCGCCACGACCGACGTACTCCGCGCGGAAGTGCGCCGTCAGCGAGTCGACGTTCAGGAGGCGAACCGGCCACTCCGAATCCTCGTGCTCGTCCGCGAGCTCCTGGGCCTTCTCCGCGAGGAGCATCTGGTGGTTCGAGTTGAACGCCTTCGCGACGTGGATCTTGTCGAGGACGTCCTCCATGAGCTCGTCCATCGCCTCCTCGTCGTCCGGACTGCCCTCGATACCGCGGTCGTCCATCGTCGCCTGGATGAGCTCGTCGTCCAGCCCACGCACCATGTCGTCGATGCGCTCCGGGCGGAACGTGTCCTCGCTGTCGATGAAGATGACGCTCCCGCGGAGCCCGCCGTGCTCCTTGGGGAGCTGGACGTTCACGGAGAGCTGGTGCGTGACCTGGGACTTCCCGGCACCGAACTCGCCGTAGACCTCCGTGATGGACTGGGTCTCGACACCGCCGCCGAGCATGTCGTCGACGTCGTCGATGAACCAGGAGAGCTTCCCGATCTCGTTCCGTCGCTCCAGAACCTGCGAGCCCGTCTCGAACCCGCCGATGTCCGCCATCTCGCGAGCGGCCTGCACGATGTCCGACGCCGTGGACTCGCCCACGTCCGCCTGATTCGAGAGTTCACCGCTCGCCGCGACCGCGATGCCCTGGAAGGACGTGTAACCGGCGTCGCGGAGCTTGTCTGCTGTTGCGGGACCCACACCGGGGAGTTCCTCGAGGTTGACGTCTGCCATACACGCTACTGGCGCGGCAAGGGGTATAAAGCCTCGTTAACAGGAGAGTGAAAGTGAAACCGGGGGCGGCGGACCGGACGATAGACGGGTCGACGCGAGGGTTCAAACGGGAAGAACACGTTCGCCGCCGGTCGGCGGATGCGGGGGCGTCGGCCGCGGTGGACGAGCGACCTACTCCCAGGGATGCTGGCCGGCGCGGCGCGGCCAGTAGGGGTACCAGTACTCCTTCTCGGGTTCGAGGTCCAGTTCGGTGCCGAACTTGCTCTCGAGCTTGAACTCGACGCCGTTGTCGCGCTCGCTCGTCCCCTTCGGGACGAACGGATAGTACGCGCCGCGCCGGAACGAGTACACCCAGTACGCGTGCGTGGGCTCGGTCCCGTCGCCGCCACCGCCTCCCGCTCGAGAGTCAGTAACGTCCTCGAACGCGAACAGTGCGGCGAGCAGCCGCGAACCGTAGTCGCGCTCGACGAGGGTGTCCGCGGCGAAGTGCACGCTCGTCACGAGGTCCTCGGGGTCGGAGTCGTCGTGGAGGGCGACCCAGTTGTAGCCGTGGGAGTCCTCGTGGAAGTCCGCGGTCGTTCCGGTCTCCTCGCCGCCCGCGTCGAGGATGGCCTTCACCTCGTCGACGGTGTCCGCGAAGTCGGTGCTGTCGACGTCCGCGAAGCAGAGCGCGGCGTCGCCCGTCGACTCCCACCCGAGTTCCGCACCCATCGTGATGTACGCCGTGCTCATCCCGAAGAGGTCCTCCGGGTCGGCGTCCCGCGACGCGTCCGCCTCCGCGCGCGACCCCAGTACCGCCCGAATCGAATCCAGCAAGCCCATTGCGTACACGTGCGTCGCGCTGGGTCTTTGTCCTGACGGACCACCACCGCGGGCTGTCCGCACCAGCCGCCGCACCATCGGTGCGACGACACCTCTCACAGTTCTTTAAGTCGTTCTGGTCGCAATGGGCCATAGTGAGGCGGTTGGCGCCGGGCGGCGGCGTCGTAGATTCTCAGGTGTCTCGCCCCGACGAGCGATGTGGCCGTCGGCGAAGGGACACTTCCACCGTCGAGACCGGGCGACGTCTCGTGTTCTCGAAACGTTGTCTTTTCATACTCGAATCGCGTTACCGATAGTAATGGCAACGAGTGCGTTAGAGTCGCTCAGGCAGCCCGAGTACACGGGCGAGAACCGATGCATGGCGTGCACAGTCGTCAACAGCGTGCTCGCGGTCGCGTTCGCCGGCGCCGTCGCCGCAGGCACGACCGCCGTCGGCGCGACACCGACCGTCACCGCCGGCGCCGCCGTCGGCTTCCTGGCGCTCGCCGCCGCGAGCATCTGGCTCCGCGGGTACCTCGTCCCCGGCACGCCCGAGTTGACGAAACAGTACATGCCCGAATGGATGCTCGCGTGGTTCGGGAAGGCTCCCGAGGACGCCACCGGCCTCGACGCCGGCGCCGAGAGCGTCGACCCGAGTGAGGTCGACGTCGACCCCGAGCGCGTCCTCCTCGACGCCGGCGCCGTCGAACCCTGCGAGGACGTCGACGACCTCTGCCTCGCCGAGGACTTCGCCGAATCCTGGCAAGCCGAGATGGACGCCATCGACGACATCGCCGTCGACGACGCGCTCGCGACGTTCGGGTTCGACGACGAGGACTACGAACTCAGCCGGCACGACGACGCCGTCCTCCTCAACCGCGGTCCACACCGCATCGGCCAGTGGCCGAGCGAAGCCGCGCTCGTCGCCGACGTCGCCGGCGCACGCGCACTCGCCGACCGTCACCCCGAATGGACCGACCTCCCCGCCGTCGCCAAAGGCCGCGTCCTCAACGGCCTCCGCGTCTTCCTCGAGACGTGCCCCGACGGCTCGCGCGCCGAGTTCCGCGAGGACACCGTCGAATCCTGCTGCTCGAGCTACGACGTCGTCACCGTCGAATGCTCGGAGAGCGGCGAACGCCTCTTCGAGCAGCGCGTCGACGACATCCCCGCCTGACTCTCCAGCGAGTCGCCGCGCACGGAAACGCCCTGGCTCCGAGGAATCGTTCAGCACCCGGAACTGTGCCCCGCTGATTGCGGAGCGGACACGGAATCGCGAGAAAGGGTGATCGTCGGTCGTTCAGGCGCCCATGTTCGCGACCTTCTCGGCGAACTCGGCGTCCAGGTCGGCGTGGTGGTGGATTATCTTCCACTCGCCGTTCTCCTTCCGGTAGACGTTGGTCGCCCGGTTCTCCAGACGCAACGGCTCACCCGCGAAGGTCATCGACGCCGATTCGCCGCAGAGTTCGTACGCACCGTCGCCGACGACGCGGACGACCTGATCCGTTCGAGTGACCGTCCCGTCCGTACTCGCCGACGCAACTCCCGTCCAAGACGCGTTGACGGCGTCCCAACCCACCTCCCGTCCACCGATCGGGTGCATGGTCGTCACGTCGTCCGCATGTGACCAGATGTCCGCCATGGAACTCGCATCCCCGTTCGCCATCGCTTCCAGTGCACTGTAGAACTGGTCGGATGCAGCTCTGACGTCGTCTTCAGCCGCTACGCGTTTTGTGGACATTACATACCTCACGTCTAGAACGACCGCCGAGCATATATACAAACCCTCAACGAACATACATAGTCAGAGTCAGAGAGGTGTCGCCACTTCGTGACACGGCTGTCAGAGACAGATACTATCCAAATCGTCTGGTATGGAGACAGCCCACGAAATACCCGTACGGCCAAGCAACCTGAAACGCCGCCCTCCCGCCCACGGGATGCTCCTACGGCGGACCAACCTGAAACGGCGACCTGGCGGTCGCCGTATGCCAGTGAACCAGTTCCGGCAATCATTGCGCGAAATTAGGAGCGTTTTTCACGCGGTAGGCCGCAGGTTTCGTATGCTCGATTACGTCGGACTGGAGGCCGACCTCGGCGAGGAGGAACGCCTCATCCGCGACACGGCACGGGACTTCGTCGAGGACAAGGTGCGCCCCGACATCGCCGACCACTGGCAGGACGCGACGTTCCCGACGGAGATCATCGAGGAGATGGGCGCGCTCGGGTTCTACGCGCCGAACCTCGACGGGTACGACCTCCCGAACGTCAGCGAGAAAGCGTACGGCCTGCTCATGCAGGAGCTCGAGGCGTGCGACTCCGGCGTCCGGTCGATGGCGAGCGTGCAGGGCGCACTCGTCATGTACCCGATCCACGCGTTCGGGAGCGACGCCCAGAAGGACGAGTGGCTCCCGAAGCTCGGGCACGGCGAAGCCGTCGGTTGCTTCGGGCTCACCGAACCGAACCACGGCTCGAACCCGAGCGCGATGGAGACCCACGCCGAGGCCGACGGCGACGGCTACGTCCTGAACGGCTCGAAGACGTGGATCACGAACTCGCCCATCGCGGACGTCGCCGTCGTGTGGGCGAAGGACCGCAGCGACGACGAGAATCCCGTCCGTGGGTTCCTCGTGGAGACGGACAAGGCTGGAGTGACGACGAACAAGATCGACGACAAGCTCTCGCTCAGAGCGTCGATCACGGGCGAGATCGCGCTCGACGACGTGCACGTCGACGCGGACGACGTCCTCCCGCACGTCCGCGGCATGAAGGGCCCGCTGTCGTGTCTCACGCAGGCGCGCTTCGGTATCGCGTGGGGTGCGGTCGGCGCGGCACAGGATTGCTTCGAGACCGCGCTCGAGTACGCGACGGACCGCGAGCAGTTCGGGCAGCCCATCGGGGGGTTCCAGCTCCAGCAGCGCAAGCTCGCGGAGATGGCGACCCAGATCACGAACGCGCAACTGCTCGCGCACCGCCTTGCGGACCTGAAGGAGCGCGGCGACCTCCGCCCGCAGCACGTGTCGATGGCGAAGCGCAACAACGTCCGGATGGCGCGAGAGACCGCGAAGACGGCGCGCGAGATGCTCGGCGGGAACGGCATCACGGGCGACTACTCGCCGATGCGGCACATGGCGAACATCGAGACCGTGTACACGTACGAAGGCACGCACGACATTCATACGTTGATCCTCGGTGAGGATCTCACCGGAATCGCGGCGTTCGAGTGACGCCGGAGGCGGCAGGAGAACACCGCGATTCCGGTGAGAGAAGACCGGGAATCCCCGCGTTCGAGTAGCACCGCAGGTGCTGCGAGAACAACGGGGATTCAGGTCAGGAACTGGGATCCCCGCGTTCGAGTGACGCCGGAGGCGGCGCGGGAACGGGTCTCCGGTGACAGAACGTTTATTCGCGTCCGGGTGAAAGGGTGAGAAGTCGCGTCGACTTGCCATCTTTCGCGACTTTCTGCGTGCGTGGTTCGTGGTGAGCGACGGCGTCGGCTACCGTGGTGTGTGGTGTGGTGGCCCGGAACGCACTTGGTTCGTGGTGACGTCGGTTGCTAGCGATGAAGGGGGACGTCGAACGGGTGCTCGCGGCGGCGTTCCCGGAGCGCGAGGTCGCGTCGACGACGGCGGCGTCGGGGTCGGACAGCGTGGGGAACGAGACGGTTCGCGTCCGGTTCGCGGACGGTGCCGTGGCGTTCCTGAAGGTCGCGGTCGACGACGGGGCGTGGGTGCGCGAGCGCCTGGCGCGCGACGCGGCGGCGCTCCGGTACGCCCGCCGGCACGCGGACGTTCGCGTCCCGGACGTGCTGGCGGTGGAGACGACTGGCACGCCCGCGTACGTCGCGACGGCGGCGCTGTCGGGGACGGCGATCGCGACGGACTGGCCGGTCGATTCGACGGTCGCGCGAGCGACCGTGCTGCGGGCCGTTGGTCGAGCGCTCGCCGGCGTCCACGCCGCGGACGACTTCGAGCGGCACGCACGCATCCGCGGGTGGAGCGACGAGCGCGACGGGTTCGCGCTCGCGAGCGGGTCGTGGTCGAGCGTCCTCGAGGAGACGCTCGACGCGCGCGTCGACGAAGAGGTCCCGGACCGGTTCCGGGACTGCGTCGCGGACGTCCTCGCAGCCGTCGACGCGGCGAGCGGCGAGCTCGACGTGGCACCGGTGACGCTCGTCCACGACGACCCGCGTCCCGAGAACTGCCTCGTCGACTCCGGCGGCCCGGGCCTCGTCGACTGGGAGACGGCGATGGTCGGTGACCCGGCGCTCGACGTCGCGCGCGCCGAAGCGCAGTACGTCGAGCGCGCCGACCTCGAGGACGCGGACAACGACCGGTTACGGCGCGCGCTCCGCGCCGGCTACCGCGACCACGCCGGCTTGCTCCCCGACGGGTTCTCCGAGCGCTACCCGCTGTATCGCGCCGTGACGTTCATGGAGACGGTGCGGACGTTCGACCGCTGGGCGCCGGACGCACCCGAGCCCGTCGACGACCTCGCGTCGTGGGTGCGTGGCGAGCTCGCCGTGCGACTCGACGCCGTCGGCGACTGACGGGATCCGCGGGCGGCGGTCAGTCGCGCGCCGGTGGTCGCTTCGAGCGGACCTTCCCGAACCAGTCGCGGTGATCCGCGATGAACCGGTACGTCGGGTCGCGGACGTGCCGTCGCGCGCCCTCGGGGAGCGACTGGAAGACGCGCGCAGCGGTGCCTTCGGCGGTGCTGAGTCGCGACGCGACGAACTCCGCCGCTTCGCCACACGAGTACGTGTCGTCGCCGTCGAACACGTGCATGCAGTCCTCGTAGTCGTCCGGGAGTCGTGCGCGTTCCTCGGGCGTGAGCTTCGAGAACCCGAGCAGGTGGAAGTTGCCGTGCGCGTCCGCGTACTCCGCGCTCCACGTACAGAACCCGCAGTCGTCGTCGTACACGATAGTGGGCCGAGTCATACGTGATCGTACGCGTGGTAGCCTCAAGAGCGCCACGACCCGCTCGGTGCGTTCGGACGCCGCGCGGACTATCAACGTGCTGCCGGTGGACGCGCCGACCGTGGCCGTGCTGTTGGTGGACGCGCCCGCCACCTCGCAGGTCCGCGCCAGCCGGGGCGTCGTAAGCGCGTGGAAGGGCCGCACGGAGGCCGGAAAGGGTGTCTTTTTAGGGCCCGCTTTCGTACCACGAGATAATATGTTCAAGGCCATCGTGAGCGCGGATACGCTCAAGACGACGCTCGATTCCGTGAGCGTCCTGGTGGACGAGTGCAAGATCCACCTCGAGGAGGACGGCCTCGAGATCCGCGCTGTCGACCCCGCGAACGTAGGCATGGTCGACCTGTCGCTGTCCGCGGACGCGTTCGAGTCGTACGAGGCCGACGGCGGCCTCATCGGCGTGAACCTCTCGCGGCTCGAAGACATCGCCGGCATGGCGGACGCCGGCCAGCTCGTCAGTCTCGAACTCGACGAGGAGACGCGCAAGCTCCACATCCAGATCGACGGGCTCGAGTACACGCTCACGCTGATCGACCCCGACAGCATCCGACAGGAGCCGGACATCCCGGACCTCGACCTCGCTGCCGAGGTCGTCGTCGAAGGGAAGGACATCAACCGCGCGGTGAAGGCCGCGGACATGGTGAGCGACCACATCGCGCTCGGCGTCGACGGGTCGAACGAGACGTTCTACATCGACGCGGAGGGCGATGCGGACGACGTCCACCTGGAACTCGACCGCGACGACCTCATCGACCTCTCCGCCGCCGACGCCCACTCGCTGTTCTCGCTCGACTACCTGAAGGACATGGACAAGGCCATCCCGAAGGACGCGGAGGTCACGATGGAACTCGGTGAGGAGTTCCCCGTGAAGATGCACTTCGACATCGCCGAGGGCATGGGGCACGTGACGTTCATGCTCGCGCCGCGCATCCAGTCGAACTGACGACGGTCGATTCGGTTCTCGCGGTTCTTCTCTCGACGACGCTGACGTCGGTAGCGTCGGCTCAATCCTCGGCCGCCCAGGTCGCGCGTTCGGCGGCGGTGTAGCCGCCGACGCCGGAGGCGAGCGAGCCGATTGCGCCGAAGGTGACGAGCGCGACGACGAGGTCGTCGATGGGGGCGAGTGCACCCATCGCGGCGCCGGTGGCGAGGAGGATGGCCGCGCTCGCAGCGGCGGCGAGTGCGGCACGGCCGTAGTCCTGGAACATGACGGCGACGCCGGCGAAGTAGCCGACGGCGGCCGCGACGAGGGCGCCGACGACGAACACGACGACCGCGTACTCACCCGTCGAGAGCAGTATGGCGAGTTGGCAGCCGAGGCCGAGCACGACCCACAGCCCGCCCCGCCGGACGGCGAAGCGGGCGACTGCGGCGTACGTCGGCGTGGACGGCCACTCCGGGTTCGACCACGCGCGCAGCGACTGGAGCGCGGACATGGTGCTCGCTATTCGTGGTAGCGACAAGAAACATGTACTTCGTCGCGGTGGCGCGTTCCCAACTACTAAATCACTCGTGCATGTTCGTCGACATATGGACGACGCACTGGGCAGAGCGGGCCTCCTCGCCGCGGTGGTCGGGAACACGCTCGTGCTGCACGACCCGATAGTCGCCGTCCTGGGCGAAGCAGAGCTCTCCCTCGCGAGCGGCCTGCTCGTGCTCGCCGGGACCGCCGCTTTCGCGCTCGCGTGGGTACGGGACGCGAAGTCGGCTGACTCGACCGGAGGCTCGAACGCGTAACCGAGGACGACGTCCCCGGGCCCTACCTGCCGCTCTGGCAGATCTCCGTGCTCATCGTCGTGACGTCGCTACTCACCCTGCTCGCCGTTCTCGCACTCGTCCAGTCCCCGGGGTACGCACTCGGGCTGTTCGGGAACCCGGCGTTCTACCTGTTCTTCGGGTTTTGCATGAGTTTCGCACTGGGTGGGTTCCTCTACGCGAACCGCGCGAACCTTCCCTGACCCCCGGACGTCACACGCGTCGGTCGATGACCGCCTTCGCCGCTTTCGCCTTCTCCTTCCACCCGTAGCCCTGCTCGTGGACGTGCCGCTTCGAGTCCACCAACTCTTCGGGCGACCCTTCCTCGAACCCGCCGCGCTGCCACGTCCCCGACTCGACGAGCCAGTCGACGACCTTCTCCCTCGTCTCCTCCCACGTGAGCCCGATCATCTCGTAGTACGCGACCATCGCGAACACGCTGTTGTCGTGCGCGCCCGGCACCGACCCTTCCTCGTAGATGGTCTTCACGGGGTCGTGGGGCGGGTGCGCGAGGCGCTCGCGGTACTCGTCGGGCGTGACGAGTTCGAGGACCTCGCGACCGCTCTCGTCGGTCGTCTCGTCGACGCGTCGCGTCGCCCGGAGCTCCTGGAACGCCGCCTGATGGAGCGAATCCCAGTCGCCGTGGGCCGCCGCGCGCAGTTCGTCCTCGGCCTTCGCGCCGTCCGCGAGCGCGCCGACGATGTCCGTGTACGCCTTCTCGACGTCGAACCACGGCGTGCCCGTGAACTTGCAGTCGAAGTCGTGGAGGTCGTTCGTGCTCCGACAGCCCGGACACGGGTACTTGAAGTAGCGCGCCACGCCGAACGAGTAGCGGCCGCTCGCTCATGAGCGTACCGCTCCACGACCGGCGTCGCGGGCGCCACGAGCGCGACCGCGGTCGCCCGGCTACGACGACGCGTCCGGCGCGGTGACGCGCCGGCGGGCGACGACGACGAGCGCCGGCACGAGGAGGATGGCGCCGGCGACGAACGGCGACCAGCGCGCGCCGAACTCGTACAGGCCCGCCATCACGGGCGGCCCGACGGTGCGGCCGAGGCTGCCCGCGCCCTGCGTGACTCCGAACGCCGACCCCTGGCGGTCGGCGCTCGCGCTCGTCGACACGAGCGCGCCCAGCGCCGCCGACAGCAGGCCGTTCCCGAGCGGTATCAGTGGCAGAAGGACGACGAGCGCGACGACCGCGGGCGCGAACCCGCCGACGGCGACGCCCGCGAGCCGGCCGACGTCCGGCGTGAACGGCAGGATGGCCGCGCCGACGGTGAGGATGCCGAGGCCGACGACCGCCATCTTCGCGTCGCCGATGCGACGCGAGACGCGCGGCACGAGCCCGCCCTGCACGACGACGCCGAGGACGCCGATGTACGTCAGGAACGCCGCCGCCTGCGGTTCCGCGAACCCGAACACGTCCGCGAGCCACGGGACGAACGCGACCGTCACGCCCGCGAACGCGACGTTCACGAGGAAGAACGCGACGACGAGCCCGCGGAGCGCGTCGTCCGCGAGCGCCTCGCGGAACTGCGAGACGAGCGTCGACGGCGCCGCCGGCGTCGTCGGCGCCGGCGCGTCCGGCGGGCTCGCTTCCGATGCGTCCTCGGCGTCCGGTTCGTCGCCGCCCTCGGGTGCGTCGGGGTCCTCGTAGATGCTCGCCGGGTCGGGGAGGTACCGCCACGCGACCGCGGCGCCCGCGAGGGAGAGGACGGCGGCGGCGAAGCTCGGCATCGAGAACCGCGTCACGGGCACGACCGCGGGGAGGACGTCCCTCGCTATCGCGAGGACCTCGGGGCTGGCGAGGACGCCGCCGAGCGCGGGCCCGATGATGAACCCGACGCTGAACGCCGCACCGAGCACGCCGAGCGCGCCCGCGCGGTCCGCAGGTGGCGTGATGTCCGCGACGTACGCCTGCGCGGTCGCGATGTTCCCGCCGGCCGCACCGGCGACGATGCGCGCGAGGAACACCAGCCAGAGCGCGCCCGCGACGCCGAACACCGTCCACGCGACCGACCCCCCGATCAGGGAGATGACGATGACGGGCCGCCGCCCGTACTGGTCGCTGAGGCGGCCGAGGTACGGCGCGCTCGCGAACTGCGCGAGCGAGTACGACGCCGCCAGCAGCCCGATGAAGAGGTCGTTCGCGACGAACGACCGCACGTAGAACGGCAGGATGGGGATGACGATACCGAACCCCAGGAGGTCGAGGACGACGACGAA
Organism: Halorubellus salinus; assembly: GCF_020567525.1. GTDB lineage: Archaea > Halobacteriota > Halobacteria > Halobacteriales > Natrialbaceae > Halorubellus > Halorubellus salinus. Next base: position 389,036 of record NZ_JAJCVI010000005.1, on the reverse strand, counting down.
CACCACGACCGCGAACGCGCGGCGCCGGCGCTTCGGGACCTCGGCGTCCGGCGTGCTCGCCGCCGCCGCAGGCGCGGACATGACCCGAATCGACTCACGGCGACGGCAAGAAGGTACCGCCACCGGCACGCGACGCGTGCGGTGTCCGCGACCCCGACGCGGCCCCTACCCGACCCACTCGAGCACGGTCGCCGCCCACGTGTAGCCGGTGCCAGCGGCGAGGAAGAGCACGACGTCGCCGCCGTCGAGCCGCGGCGGGTCCGCATGCAGGGCTTCCTCGACGGCGAGCGCCTGGTCGACGCTCTGGACGTGCCCGTACTCGTCGAGGTAGTAACTGGCAGTCGAGACGTCGACGCCGAGTTCGGACAGCAGGAGGTCGTGGAACGACCGCTTCATGTGCGTCACCGCGACGAAGTCCAGGTCCTCGCGGTCGTACCCGCTCTTCGCGAGCGCGTCGTCGGCGACGTCGAGGTAGTTCCGGAGGCTCACGTCGCCGAGCCGTTGTTTCATGCCGTCCGGGTCGGGGACGTCGAGCGTGTGCATCGGCTCCTCGGCCGAGACGGTCTCCGCGCTCGGCGGGTGCTTCGAGCCGCCAGCGGGCATCACGACGTCCATCGAGAACGACCCGTCGGTGACGGCGGCCGATTCGCGGACGACCGCGCGAGCGCGCTCGCTCGCCGGCAGTTCCGCACTCGCGGCCGCGGCGTCGCCGCCGTCGGTCGCGGTCCCGTCGCCGGCGTCTCGCGGGCGTTGCCCGCTCGACCGTTCCGCGTCGCTGCGCGACGCGTGTTCCACGACGTACGCGCTCGCGCCGCTCCCGAAGTTGAACATGAAGCTCGACCGCTCGTTCTCGTAGTCCACGAGGTCCTCCTCACGGCTCGCCGCGACCAGGAGCGCGCGGTCGACGTCGCCGGCGCGGATCTGGGCGGCGACCTGCCGGAGCGCGATGGGCGCGCCCGCGCAGAGCGTGTAGCTCTCGGTCGCGTACGCCCCGTCGGCACCGATGCGCTCGGCGATGTTCGCGGCCGCGGACCACACGACGTGGTCCTTGTACTCGCTCCCGTGGTAGAGCACGAGGTCGAGACTGGCGGGGTCGAGGTCGGCGTCGTCGAGCGCGTCGCGAGCGGCCTTCGCGCTCATGTCGGTCGCGTGGTCGTCGTCGCTCGGACACACGCGCTTCTCGCGCACGCCCATCTTCTCCACGACGACGTCCTCCGGGACGCCCGACGCGGTCGCGATCTCCTCGCCCGTGACGACGATGCTCGGCACGTACGTCCCGAAGCCGGTGAGGCAGACCTCAGTCATCGTCACCCTCGGCGTCAGCGCTCCCGGTGGACTTCGACCCGGTCGGGGCAGCGCCGTTCGCCCAGCGCTTGATGCGCGCCGCGGTCTGCCCGGCGACGGTCCCACCCATCCGGACGCGGATGGTGCCGAGCAGGCCGTTCGGGACGTACAGCACGAACAGGACGAACACGAGCCCGACGTAGAGCTCCGCGTGCCCGTTCAGGAACGTGTCGACGCCCTCGCCGACGGTGACGCCGCCGACCGTCTCCGTCGTCATCGTGCCCTCGCCGAGCGTGCGTTCGAGCCACGGCAGCAGGCCGCCGCCGCTCCCGGACTTCGACAGGAACTCCTCGATACTGATGTGGAACAGCCGCCCGAATATCGGGCCCGCCAGGGTGCCGAACCCGCCGATGACGGCGGCGAGCAGGGCGTCCCCGGCGACGAGGAAGTACAGCGAGTTCTCCGGGCTCACCGACCGCCGGAAGCCCGCGAACAGGCCGCCGGCGATGGCGCCGAAGAACGCGCTCATCGCGAACGCCGCGAGCTTCACCTTGTACACGTCGTACCCGATGGCGCGAGCGCGCTCCTCGTTCTCCCGGATCGCGATCATCACGCGACCGAACGGCGAGTGGATGATGCGCTGCATCGCCGCGTACCCGAGGACGGCGACGAGGCCGACCATGTAGTACGACACCTCGGTGCCGCCGAGGTCGACGGTGACGTCGATGAACCCGAGGAAGTCGAACCCGAGCTTCGCCATGTCCAGGCCGTACAGCACCGAGTCGCCCTGGAGCTGGCCGATCTGGAGGTTCAGCGCGTCGACGAACGGCACGCCGATCTCGAACCCTTCCGGATGCGAGAGGACGGCGACGCCGTCCCGTGGGTTCTCGCCGACGAAGTCCCAGGACGCGAACAGCACGTACAGGATCTGACTGAACCCGAGCGTGATCATCGCGAAGTACACGCCGGACAGCCGGAACGAGACGAGCCCCAGGAGGACCGCGAGCACGGCCGCGGCGATCGCCATGACGAGTATCGTCACCATGAACGGGGTCTGACTCCCCAGGAGCGGTATCTTCCCGTTCGCGACGAGGATGACGCCGTACGCGCCGACGCCGTAGAACGCCGCGTGCCCGAACGACAGGTACCCGGTGTACCCGGAGATGAAGTCGAAGCTCGCGGCGAACAGCCCGAAGTAGAAGATGGCGACCATCGTCTCCACCCTGGGAAGGACGGCGACGAACGTCTCCGCCCAGTACTCGGGTGCGCCCGAGAGCACGGGGACGACGTTGAACGTCGCGGGGTTCGTGAAGAACGCGTGCACGAACGGGTAGACCGCGAGGACGGCGAGGACGACCGCGTGCGCGGTCGACGAGCGCGCGTAGCGCGCGAACGCCGAGTCGCCACCCAGCAGGTTCGCGAGCGTCCCACCGAGGAGGCCGTGGCTCGTCGTCGACGGCGCACGCTCCGCGGGCGGTGTCTCGCCGCCGTCGGTCGCCACGGCCTCACTCGACGAGCCGGATTCCGTCGGCTTCGCATCGTCGTCGTCGGGCACAGAGGGGCTAATGGCCGCCCACCTCCTGGACGCCGTAGAGCCCGCGTGGTTTCACGATGAGGACGCCGACGAGGATGGCGAACACGACGACTTCGGGGAGCCAGGACATCGTGACGAGGACGTTCTGGAACCACCACGTCATCGTCGCGTCAGCGAGCCCGACGACGAGCGCCGCGACCACCGTGCCCTTGAACGTCCCGAGACCGCCGACGATGACGACGACGAACGCCGGCAGGAGCGCTTCCGCGCCGACCGTGACGCTCGCCCCCCAGCCGGGGTCCCACATGAGGAGCGCGCCCGCGACGCCGGTGAGGCCGGCGCCGATACCGAACACGACCGTGAACACCCGGCGGACGTCGACGCCGAGCGCTTCAGCCATCTCCGCGTCCTCGCTGCCCGCGCGGATGAACAGCCCGTACCGCGTCCGCGTGAGGAACAGCCAGACCGCGCCGATGACGACCACGCCGAGGAAGATCTCGAAGAGGTCCATCCCCTCGAACGTGAGCCCGAGGAACTCGTGGTTCTCGCGGAACCAGTCCGGTCGCGTGCCGAGGGCCTCCTGCCACGCGCTCCGGGGCTGGAGGCCGTAGAAGTCCACGACCATCCGGACGACCTCGTCGATGACGAGCGTCAACCCGAACGTGAGCAGGATCTGGTAGAGCGGCGGCCGGTCGTACAGCGGCCGGATGAGCTTCGTCTCGATGGCGCCACCAAGGGCGGCGACCGCCGCGAACGCCACGACGACCGCGACGAAGAACAGCGCGATGCGCGTGACGATGCCGTCGCCGCTGCTCGCGACGAGCACCATCGCCAGCCCCGCGACGTACGCGCCGACGATCGTGAACGACCCGTGCGCGAAGTTCAGCACGCCCATCAACCCGAAGATGAGCGTGAGGCCGACCGCGATGAGCGCGAACACCGCCGCCTTCGCGAGGCCGTCGACGAGCACGCCCGCGAGGTTCGACGGCGACAGGAACTCGACGAAGTCCCCGACGACGCTCGCGACCGGCACCGTACCGGCGGCGTCGACCGCCGCGGCGACGAACGCCTGCACGACGAGCGCGAACTCGAGAGTCACGCCAGGTACCTCCGGATGCGTTCGTCGTCGGCAGTCACGCCCTCCGTACTCCCGGACTCGACGACGCGGCCGTTGTCGACGAGGTAGAAGCGGTCCGCGAGGTCCATCGCGAGCGGGAAGTTCTGCTCGACGAGCAACAGGGACGCCTCGTCGCTGACGCGCTCCAGGGCGTCCGCGACCGTCTGCACGATCTGCGGTGCGAGGCCCTCGCTCGGTTCGTCCACGAGCAGGAGGTCGTTCTCGCCGACGAGACCGCGCGCGATGGCGACCATCTGCTGTTGGCCGCCAGAGAGGTCGCCCGCCTTCCGGTTCCGGTGCTCGCGGAGTTCCGGGAACGTCTTGAGCGCGCTCTCGAGCTTCTCGTCCACTCGGTTCGCGTCCTTCACCGCGACGCCGATGTTCTCCGCGACCGTCAGCTCCTCGAACATCCGGCGGTCCTCGGGGATCCACCCGACGCCGCGATGCGCGAGCTCGTGGGTCGGCTCGCCCGTGACGTCCTCGCCGCGGAGCCGCACCGCGCCCTCGCGCGGCGGCGTCAACTGGAGGGCGGCGCGGAGCGTCGTCGTCTTCCCGACGCCGTTCCGTCCGATGAGCGCGACCGTCTCCCCGCGGTCGACCCGCAGCGAGACGCCCTCGAGGACGTGGCTCTCGCCGTAGTACGCGTGCACGTCCTCCATCTCGAGCAGCGGCGCGTCGACGCTCTCCGCCACGTCGGACGCGGTCGCGTCGCCGCCGCTGGTCGCCTCCCCAGCGTCGTCCGCGCTCATGCGACACCTCCGTCCGTCGCCGCTGCGTCCCCGTCGCCGTCGCCGGCGTCCTCGGTCGGCGAGTCGGCCGTCGCGGGGTCGTCGTCGCTCCCGTACCCGCCGAGGTACGCCTCGCGAACGCGCTCGTCCGCCCTGACCGCCTCGGGCTCGCCGTCCGCGATGAGCGCGCCGCGATGCAGGACCGTGATGCGGTCCGCGAGATCCATCACGACGTCCATGTTGTGCTCGACGAGCAGGACCGCGTGGTCCTGCGCGACGTCCCGGATGAGGTCGACGACCTCGTCGACGCTCTCGCTCGACACCCCAGCGGCGGGTTCGTCCAGCAAGAGGAGGTCCGGGTCGCCCGCGAGCGCGATGGCGAGTTCGAGGTGGCGTTTCTCGCCGTGACTCAGCGCCTGCGCGGGCCGGTCCGCGAGGTCGCCGAGCCCGACGCGGTCGAGGATGCGCGTCGTCTCCTCGTGGTATTCCTCGAAGCCGTCCGCGTGCCGCCAGAACCGATGCGTGTCCGACCCGTGCGCTTGCGCCGCGACACGCACGTTCTCCCGGACGGTGCTCGTCGGGAAGATATTCGTCACCTGGTACGACCGGTGGATGCCGGCCTGCGCGGTCTCGTGCGTGTCGAAGCCCGTGACGTCCACCCACTCGCCGTCGTCGCGGAACTCGACCGTCCCCGCGGACGGCGACAGCGACCCCGTCAGGAGGTTGAAGAACGTCGTCTTCCCCGCGCCGTTCGGGCCGATGAGCGCGACCGTCTCGCCAGTCGACAGCGAGTAGTCGACGTCGTCGACCGCCGTCACGCCACCGAAGTGCTTCTCGAGTCCCTGCGTCCGCAGTAATTCCTCGCCCATCGGCCTACAGCGAGCAATCCATGCCGCCACGCGGGATCGTCGTCAGGTCCTTGTCGACGCGGGCGACCGGGTCGCTCGGCTGGATGCTCGCCCCCCAGTACTCCGACCACTCGTCGGTGGTCGGCTCCGGGTACGCGACCGTCATCTCCGAGCGCGCCTGGTTGTTGTACTCCTGGAAGACGTACCCGTCCTCGCCCTTCGGCGTGTCCGTCACCGTCATCCCCGTCATCGCGTCGACGAGGTCCACGCCCTCCGTCGACCCCGACGCGTGCACCGCCTGGTGGAACGACGACGCCGCCGTGAACGTCCCCGACGTGAACAGGTCCGGGACCTTCCCGTACGCCGACGTGTACATGTCGACGAACGACGAGTTGATGTCGTTGTCGTACTGGTTCCAGTGATACCGCGTCGTGAACGGCCCGATCTCGGCGTCACGCATCCCCTGCGCGGAGAAGTCGTCGCCGAGCAGGTTCTCCAGCAGTCCGCCCAGGACCGAGTTCGTGATCTCGGTCGCGAACCCACCGAACACGCGCACGTCGTAGTTCGCCGCCGCCGTCAGGAAGTTCGGGAGCGTCGCGACCGTGAACCCGCCGACGACGCCCTGCGCGCCGGCGTCCACGGCCTGCTGGAACAACCCGTCGAACTCGTCGTAGCCCTGCGGGACGAACCGCTCGCCGACGATCTCGACGCCGTTGGTCTCCAGGACCTCCTTGTAGTTCTGGACGACCGCCCGCCCGAACGAGTAGTCCGCGCCCATCAGGAACACCTTCTCGACGTCCGTCTCCTCCGCGACGTACTTCCCACCGGAACGCGCATCCATCGCGGTGTTCTCGTTCGCGCGGAACACCTGCGGCGAGCACGTCTTCGAACTGGACGTGATGCTCGCGGACGCCGCCGGCCCAGCCATGTAGGGGATGTCGACCTCGTTCGTGTTGATGACCGTGTCGATGACGCGACCCGCCGCCGCCGAGCTCGCACAGCCGAACAGCGCGTCGACCTCGTCGTCCTGCGCGAGGTTCGTCGCGATCGTCTGGGCCTTGTCCGCGGAGAACTCCGTGTCGCGGAACACGAGCTCCCACGTCACGTCGCCGTCCTCGATGGTCTCCGTTCCCTCCGACACCCCGGTCAGCGGGTCGGTGTCGGTCTTGTACGCGAGCCCGGAGAGGAACCCCCAGATCCCCTGCATCCCGTAGTACTGGAGGTCGCCACTCATCGGCTGCATCACGCCGACCTTCACGGTGCCGCTCGCGGAGACGTCCGCCTGCGTCGTCGTCTGACTCGTCGTCGACCCGCCACCGCCGCCGTCGCCACCGTCGCCGTCGGTCTCCGTCTCGGTTCCGTTCCCCGTGGTACACCCGGCGGCGCCCCCGATGCCCGCCGCGGCGATGGCTCCCAGCATCTTCCTTCGTGACACGTGTACGCGACTCATGACACTACTGGCAGATGCTCGCATCCCGCAAGAACTGCCACGTTAATGTGTTAACGTTGACCGCGGAACCCCGCGCTGACGGCAGTCGACCGCTCAGTCGTCGAGCTCGGAGAGCGCGTCGACGACGCGCTCGACCATCTTCCGTTCGCCGCGCCGGAGGTTCTTCGAGACCGCGGGCTTGGAGACGTCGAACTCGTCGGCGAGGTCCCCGAGGTTCGTCTGCCGTGGACTCTCGAAGTACCCGCCGCTGGCTGCGGACTCCAGCGTCTGGCGTTCGACGTCGGAGAGCTCGCGGCAGCCGTCGACGAGCGTCATCGCCGCCGCCGCGTTCTGCACGACGTCGTTCATCTGCGGTAAGGTCACCTCGTCGCGTTCGACGACGTCGAACTCGTTGTCGCGCTCGAGTTCGCTGAGCGTGCCGTCGGCCTTCGACGCCTGATCGAACCCGACGTGCCACGTCTCCGAGCCGTCGGCGATGTAGAACGGGCCCGTGATGTAGCCGTCGTTGTCGCGGATGGTGCCCATCGCGTCGGTCTCCCCCATCACGGTCTTGAGGTGCGCGACGCCCTCCTGTTTCGCGAGGAGGTCGACGTCGTGCATGTTGTCGTGCGACTGGAGCGCCGACAGCCCGTTGTCGAGCGCGCCACGGTCGGGGCTCTCGACGACCATCCGACACTCGAGTTCCTCCGCGACCGGATGGAACTCCCAGTGGGCGGCCGCGAACTCGACGTCGTGGTCGGCGGTCGTGTCGATGAACGGGCAGTCGTACTGCTCCATGTCCATCGCGAGGTCGATCATAGTTCGTGTGGTACCGTTACACAAACATCCACGTGTTCGTTCATAAGCGTTTTCTTCCACCAGGCCGGGAAAACCGGCAACCGACGCGCTCTTGCTTTCGTTTCCATGGTTCGTCGGCCGCGTCCATCTGGTCGCACCCCGACGAGGTCCCCAACCTTATCGCATCACTCTCCCAACCCCCGACCATGTCAGCCGAACACGTCGCCGTCGGCGTCGACGCCACCCCCGACGGCTGGGTCGCCGTCCGCTACCACGACCGCGACTACCACAGCGTCCACCGCTACCCCGACCACCCGGGCGACGAGAACGCCGGCCGCGCGAACGACGAGGAGACCGACGACGCGAACGACGAGGAGACCGACGACCCCGCCGCGTTCGCGCGCCTCTGGCGCGACCACGACGACGCCGACTACCTCCTCGTCGACGTCCCCATCGGCCTCCCCGCCGACGACCCCGCGAGAGCGCCGGAGCGCGAGGCCCGCGACATCCTCGGACAGCGGTCCTCGAGCGTGTTCAACGTCCCCATCCGCGACGTCCTCTACGTCGACGACTACGGGACGGCGAACGACCGACAGCGCGGGGCGACCGGGAAGGGACTGATGCGCCAGACGTTCAACATCACGCCCCGCATCCGCGAGGTCGACCGCGTCCTCGGCGCCGACCACGGCGTCACCGTCGACGCCACCCAGGACGTGATACGCGAAGCGCACCCCGAGGTCTGCTTCTGGGCGCTCGGCGACGGCAACACCCCGATGCTGTACTCCAAGACCGGCCAGCCCGCGGCCGCCCACTGGGAGCGCGTCGGCGTCCTCGCCACCGCCCACGACGACCCCGACGCCTTCCACGACGCGCTCGCCGACGCCGGCCGCGAACTCGTCGACTGGAACGACCCCCAGCTCTCGAACGACGACCTGCTGGACGCGTTCGCGCTCGCCGTCACCGCCAGCCCCCTCACGGGCGACCTGCGGACGCTCCCCGAAGCCCCCGACGTCGACGAGATGGGCTTGCGGATGGAGATGGTGTACGCGCCGCCGACGCGGAACACGGCGTGAGTTCTCACTCGCCGTCGCCGAACCGTGCCTCGACGGCGCCCCGGTCGATCTTCGACGGCCCGCTCGTCGGCATCTCGTCGACGAACGCGAGGTGCTTGGGTATCTTGAAGCGTGCGAGCTTCCCGTCGCAGAACGCCTCGAGGTCCGCGAGCGACAGGGACTCGTCGCCGACGACGACCGCCTTCCCGACCTCGCCCCACGTGTCGTCGCTGACCGGCACGACGACGACGTCGTCGACCTTCGCGTGCTGGCTGAGGACGTCCTCGACCTCGGCAGGGTAGACGTTCTCGCCGCCGGACACGAACATCTCCTTCTTCCGGCCCTCGATGTGGACGTAGCCGGCCTCGTCGACGCGCGCCAGGTCGCCCGTCGACACCCACGCGCGAGCGTCGTCGTCGCCCGCGTCACCGTCGCCGTCGCGTGCACCGAACGTCTCCCGGGACTCCTCGGGTGCGTGCCAGTAGCGGTCGGCGGCGTGCGGGCTCGCGAGTTCGAGCTCGCCGACCTCGCCCTGCTCGCGTTCCTCGCCGTCGTCGTCGACGACGCGGGCGTCGACGTGCATCCCGGGAACGCCGACGCTATCGGCCTTCTCGTGGGACCAGCCGTCGGGCATCGCGAAGTTGTTCGGCCCGCACTCCGTGAGCCCGTAGCCCTGCGAGAGATCGACGCCACGCGACCACCATTCCTCCATCACCGACTGGCGGCACGGGCCGCCGCCGGACTTCGCGAACCGCAGGGTCGAGAGATCCGCCGACGCCCAGCCCTCGGCCTCGGTCATCATCCGCAGCACCGCCGGGACCGCCACGAGGACGGTCGCGTCGTCCTCGTCCACGAGCTCCAGGACCTGCTCGGCGTCGAACTCGCGAGCGATGACGATCTCCGCCCCCAGGTGGAAGAGGGGGAGCGTGAGGACGTTCCACCCGCCCGTGTGGAACATCGGGAACACCATCGGCGTCACGTCCTCCGGGCGGAGCCCCCACGCCGTGATGGTGTTGAACGAGTTCCACGCGATACCGCCGTGGGTGAGGACGGTTTCCTTCGGCGTCCCCGTCGACCCGCCAGTGTGGAGGAACATGTGCGCGTCCCGCATCGACAGGTCGGGGCCGTCGAACGCCGCGGCGTCGTCGGGGACCGCCTCCGCGAACGCGTCGTACCGCGAATCCCCGAGCCCCAGCACCGGGCCGTCGTAGCCACAGGCGTCGTGCGCGAGCGCCCCTGCAATCGCGTCGTCGAACGCCTCCTCCACCACGAGGAGGCTCGGCGCGACGTCGTCGAGCAGCTCCGCGAGCTCGCGCTCCGCGAGCCGATGGCTGAGCGGCGCGAGCACCCCGCCCGTCTTCCCCGTCGCGAAGAACAGGTCCACGAGTTCCGGGCGGTTCCGCGACACGACCGCGACGCGCCCGCCGACCGCGGCCTCGCCCACGTCCCCCCCGGCCGGTGCCGGTTCCGCCGAAGGCGAGTCCTTCGAGACGCCGTGGTCGTCGAGGAGGCGTGCCGTCGCGTTCGCGCGCTCGTCCAGCTCCCGGTACGTGTACGCCTCGCCCGTCGTCGCGTCCTGCAACCCGACCGCGTCCGGCGACAGCTGCCGTCGGCGCGCACTCCAGTCGCCGACCCACTGGTACGGTCGCGACCCGTGCCCGTGCACCGTCATGCGTCCGCGTCCGGTGCTTCGGTCGTCCCGTCGTCCCCTTCGACCGCCGCGACGTGCTCGCGGACGTCCGCCGTCACCGCCTCCGGGTCCTCCACGAAGAACAGGTGCGCGCCGTCCTCGTACAGCTCCAGGCGGCTGTCGGGCAGTCGCTCGTGCAAGCGCTCGGCGTTCGCCACCGGCAGCACGCGGTCGCCGGTCCCATGCAGGACGAGGACCGGCACGTCGACGTCCGCGAGCCACGGCGTCGCGTCGAACGCCGCGACCGCCGCCGCCTGCTGGTTCCGCGCGAACTCGCTCGCGTCCGAATCGAGCCGCCAGTCGACGATGTCCGCGATCACGTCCTGGTTCGCCGCCCAGAAGGACTCGCTCATCGCCGGCTCCATCTTGAACCGGATGGCTTCGCGCTCGTCCGCGTCCTCGGGCACGTCGAACATCCGCTCCTGGGTCGCCTCGGGCGTCGGTACCGCCACCTCGCCGCCCGGACTCGTGCACAGCAGCGAGAGCGATTCCGCACGGTCGTACTCGTGCACGTACCGCTGCGCGGTCATCCCACCCATGCTCGCACCGACGACGTGCACCGACTCGACGCCCTCCGCGTCGAGCACCGCCTCCAGGTCGCTCGCGAACGCCGCGATCGAGTACGCATCGGGTTCCTCGGGCGCCTCGCTCTCGCCCGTCCCACGGTTGTCGAACGCGATCGTCCGATACCCATCGAGGCGCTCGCGCTGGAACCGCCACATCCACCGCCCGTACCCGAGGCCCTCGCAGAACGCCACCACCGGCGCGCCAGGCGGCCCCGCGACGTCGTACGCGATCTCGAACCCGTCGTTCCGTACCCGTGGCATACCTCAGCAATCACCCACGACCACCCTGAATCTCCTGATTCACATGTTAACCCGACACGCTAATGACGCGTCAACGAAAGCGTCGTCCATGCCAGTCGCGTCCGTCGGCGACACCGCCGACGCCACCGAGACCATCACGAGAACCGACATCGAAGCGTACGCCGACCTCGTCGGCGACACCAACCCCATCCACGTCGACGACGACTACGCCCAGGACACGATGTTCGACGGCCGCGTCGCCCACGGCATGCTCTCCGCCGGCGTCCTCTCCGCCGCCCTCGCCGCCCTCGACGGCGACGTCGTCTACCTCTCCCAGGACCTCCAGTTCGAAGCGCCCGTCCGCCCCGACGAGACCGTCACCGCCCACGTCGAAGTCGTCGAAGACCTCGGGAACGACCAGCTCCGCGTCGACACCACCGTCACCACCCACACCGACACCCCCGACGAGACCACCGTCCTCTCCGGCGACGCCATCGTCATGAGCATCCCCCACGAGACGCCCGAATCCGGAGACGCCGACACAGAAGCCGGAACCGCCGCCTGCGACGACTAGTCCCCTTCTTGCTGTCCCCCGGAGAGCGGCGCGCTCGCGGTGAGTGCACTGGTCCGCTACCGCATCGCTATCCCACCACCACCGGTTCGGCGCGCGAGCCGCCTGCCGCGTCGAGCCAGCGGGCGAGACGCGGTGGGGCGACGCGTGCGAGGGACGCCGACCGAACGCAGTGAGGTCGGCGTCGGCTGGGGAGGACGAGGCGCGGTGCGGCGTGGCGCGGTGCGGGAGACATATGCACCGTGCGAGACTCGACCCACCCTGTCACCCACAGCACTCGATTCGAGCGGCGTCGTTCTCCGCACTCGATTCGAGCGGCGTCGTTCTCCGCACTCGATCCGCACGACGTCCTCGCTTGCTGTCGACGAGTTCGAGGAAGGAGTGCCAGTACGAAGCGGCGTCGACGACCTGAACGAGCGCGACCGCTACCGATTCGGGGCGCGGTACCGATTCAGGGCGCGGTACCGATTCAGGGCACGATACCGATTCAGGGCGCGATACCGACGGTCAGGAGCGTTCCGTACTCGCGGTAGCGTTCGACCATGTCCTCGCGCGTCTCCCAGTCGTCGGTCGGGAACGCGTCGGCGTCCGGAATCTCGATGTCGCGGTCCGGGATCGTGTCCTGTTCAGCGACGTACAGGCCCGCGTCGCGGAACGCCGCGCGGTACTCGTCGCGACTCCACCGCGTCATCTCGACGCTGATGTTGTCCTGCCAGCCGTGACTGTGCACGTTCTCCTCGTAGTAGTTCACCGCACAGTAGAACGACCCGCCCGGCTTCAGGACGCGCCGCACCTCCTCGAGGGTCTCGTGGGGGTTGCTCGCGTAGTAGAACGCCTCCATCGACCACACGTGGTCCACCGAGTCGTCCGCGAACGGGAGACTCCCGAAGTCACCGACGACGAACCCGACGTCGTCGTCCTCGGTGTACTCGCGCGCGTTCCGCGTCATCTCCGGCGACCCGTCAAGGCCGTACACGCGCCCCGCGTCGTCGGCTTCCTTCAACGCACGACCCGCGTACCCGCTCCCACAGCCGAGGTCGAGCACGACGTCCCCCGGCTCCACGGGCATCCGTGCCAGCGCGTGCTTCGCCGTATGCCAGTGTCGGTCTTCCATGCCCTTGTCGCGGCCATCCGCCGCCCACGCGTCGAACTCCTCGCGAACACTCATACCAGACGCCACACGACCCCGCATCAAAACCCGTTCGCTCCACGCTCCCCGGCCGGGCCGCGACCACGCGCCACCCACGGCCACGACCACGCGCCAGCGCCCGCGACGACCGAGCCCGCGGGTTTTTTCCCCACGCGAAGCGTCCGCTCGGGCATGGTCGGCCGACGGAAGCGGTACGCGCTCGCCGACACCGCCCAGCAGCTCGTCGGCGGCTTCCTGCTCGCCGGCCCGTTCGTCGTCACCGAAGAGGTCTGGGTGCTCGCCGCGAACATGACTATCTGGCACGCGCTCGTCACGGTCGCCATCGTATTCGGGATCGGCTACGGCGCCCTCTACAAGGCCGACGACGACCGCGACCCCGACCGCGAAGCCGAAGTCGGCGGCATCCCGCTACGCTTCCTCTCGCTCATGCTCGTCGCGTTCGGGTCCGTGAGCATCCTCGCGCTCGCGTTCGACGCCCCCACGACGTTCCTCGTCGGCGCCGACGCCATCCTCGGCGACCCCGACCCGCCGATGGCCGTCGTCGCCGAAGCCACGGGGAAGGCCGTCACCGTCGGCGCGATCTTCAGCGTCGTCGGCGCCGCCACCGCCGACAGCGTCTTCTAACCCCCCGAAATCGCTTGCTAGCGAACCGCAAGCAGGCACCCGAACGCCTAAGTCTGTCCCGCCGGTCCCAAACACCTATGGACTACACGCTCGCCGTAGACGGCACCGAGGACACCATTCCGGGTGGAACAGGCGTCCTCCTCGTCCATCCCTCTACGGGCGAAACCGACCGCATCGACACCGACTTCCTCCGCGACGACACCGACGCGTTCCTCGTCATCTCCACGCGCACCACCGCTCGCGAAGTCCGCCAGAAGCTCGACTACTACGACGTCGACGAGGACAAAGCCGTCATCCTCGACACTCTCAGCGTCGAACGCGGCTACAGTCGACGCTCCAGCGACAACGTCCACTACGTCTCCGCGCCCGACGACCTCGACGGCATCATCGAGCAGACCGAACGCTTCCTCGACAACCACGACGGGAAACTCCGCGTGAGCGTCGACTCCATCACCGAACTCGCGTACTACGCCGGCGAGGAACCCACCGAGGACGCAGTCGGTCGCCTGCTCGACCTGCTCGCCGAGTACGACGCCGTCGGCCTCTTCCATCTCTCCGACGAGGTCCACGACGACGCCATCGTCCAATCCTACCGCGACCGCTTCGACGTCGTCGTCGACCTCGACGTCGACGGGAACGTCGAGCTCACCGACTGACCTCCTACGCCTGCTTCCTCGATGCCCAACGACCCCCAGACCGATGGAACCGACGCCCGCGACGTTCAGACCGATGGAACCGACGCCCGCGACGTTCAGACCGATGGAACCGACGCCCGCAACGTTCAGACCGACGGAACCGACGCCCGCGAGCCCCAGAGCGAGGCGTACGTCGGTGCGTACGACAAGCTCGTCCGCGACGACATCCCCGCGGTCGTCCGCGCGGACGGGAACCACCCCGTGACGCGGCAGGTCGACGGCCGCGAGTACGAGCGCTACCTGGCCGGGAAGCTCCGCGAGGAAGCCGACGAACTCGCCGACGCCGTCACGAGCGAGATGACCGGTGTCGACGGCGACGAGCACGCAGCCATCGACCGCGACGAGCACACGCTCGACGAGCTCGCGGACGTCCACGCCGTCCTCGACGCACTCGTCTCGACCACCGACCACTCGATGCAGGACGTCGTTTCCCGCGCCCGCGAGAAAGCCACCGACCGCGGTGCGTTCGACGACGGCGTCGTCCTCGAACGCATCGACGCCGACGAGTGAGGAACGCGACGCCGGGCGCGGAGCCACGCCGGTCGATCCGCCAGCGCGTCACGCCCCTAGCGATCGCCAGCGCGTCACGCCCCTAGCGATCGCCAGCGCGTCACGCCTCTAGCGGTTCAGTCCGCCAGCGCGTCACGCCTCTAGCGGTTCAGTCCGCCAGCGCGTCACGCCTCTAGCGGTTCAGTCCGCCAGCGCGTCACGCCTCTAGCGGTTCAGTCCGCCAGCGCGTCGAACGTCTTCTCCGCCCACCGTACCGCGAACGGCGCGGCGCGCTCGCGGTACGCGTCCGTCGCGAGTGCTGCGAACGGCGACGGCACGTCGACGTCGTGCTTGAAGCCACTACACGCCAGTTCTGCCGCGTCCGCGAACTCCGTCTCGCCGCGCGCCACCTCCCGCGACAGCCCGTCGAGCCGGGATTCCAGACGCTCGCCCGCGTCCACCCACGCCTCGCCGAGCGTCGCACGCTCGTCCTCGGCGTCCACCCACGACGCGAACACGTCGCGCGTATGCAACCCCAGCCAGCCCTCGTAGAGCGCGTTCGCGAGCTGGTACGTCGCGTTCGGCCCGAGCGTCGTCGCCGCCGCCAGCTCGCGGTACGTCGACCCGAAGAACGGCAGGAAGTGCTCGGGTGCCGGCGTCGCAACGTCGTCGTCCGCACGCGCCCCCGGCGCCGTGACGCTCAGTTCGACGAGCGCCTCCGCGACGAGGAAGTCGACGAACGACGCCGGCGACCCCTCCACGCGCGGCTTCACGATCACGACCGGCGGCGACGTCTGCCGCGACCACACCACGCTCCCATCCCCCGGCATCCCGACCGTGAAATCCCCGCCCGCGAACCGACGGAGGAGCGCCGGCGCGTCGTCCGGCAGCCACTCTCCCGGGCACGATATCGGGTCGAGCGCGTCGACGAGCAATCCGAGGTCCTCCGCCTGCGCCGGCGGCAGCGTCTCGAAGTCACTCCCCGCGGCCACCACGACCGCCTCGGGCGCCCGCTCCTCGCGAACCAGCTCGACGGCCGGTGAGAGCTCGCGCGCAGAGAACATTCCAGTTACGTCGACAGCGTCATCGCCATCAACGAGAGCGCGAGCACGGCCGACACACCGACAGTCACGAGCACGATCTTCGTAGCGTCGCTCATGCACTGACCGTCCGACCGCTCGGGCTTACCGTTTTCGAAGCGCGCCGGTCGCGAAGCACCCGCTCGCGCACCACTCACCCCGGTGCGTCAGCGCCGACGTCCGACTGGCGCGCGACGACGCGCCACGTCCCGGACTTGAAACGAACGGCGTTCACCGCCGCCCGGAAGTACATGTCCAGCAGGATAGCGGCGTACACCGCGACGACGCCAAGCCCGAAACCGGGCGTGAACGTGACGCCGAGGACGCCCACCGACGTCGTCGCCGGAAGCGCCAGGAACGCCACCGGGAGCTTCAGGAGGTACGTGCCCGCGAGCGTCCCGTAGAACGGCCACGTCGTATCGCCAGCGCCACGGAGCCCACCACGCATCGTCCGCGACACCGCGAACGCGCCGACGCCGAGCCCGAACACGCGCACGAACCGCACCGTGTCCGCGACGGTCTCGGACCCGAACGCCAGCGAGATCGGGCGTGCAAGCACCACCAGCACGAGCGCGATACAGAGCTGGGTCGCGAGCGCCACGCGCAACGTCGCCCACCCCGCTTCGGCCGCCCCGTCCTCGTCGCCCTCGCCGACGCGCTGCCCGACGAGCGTGCTCGCCGCCGTCGAGTACCCCCACGCGGGCATCATCGCGAGCAGCATCACGCGCCGCCCGATGGCGTACGCCGCGAGCGTCCCCGTCCCGAACGCCCCCAGGACGAACAGGAACGGGAACCGTCCGAGCGTCCGCGACAACCGCGTCCCCGCCAGTGGGAGGCCGACGCGGACCACCTCCCGCGCGATACCGCCGTCCCAGAGCCGCCCCGTTGCCGAATCATCTCCCGCGGTCGAACGCGCTCGCAGGACCGGGAGCGGGAGTCGAACCGGGAATCGCGTCGTCGACAACAACGCCAAGAAGACCCCGGCGGCGAGCACGTTCGCCGCGACCGTCCCCCACGCCGCACCCGCCACGCCCATCGGCGCTATCGGCCCGAGCCCGAAGATGAGGACCGCGTTCAACCCGATGTTCGTCGGGAGCGTCAGGAGTCGAACGTACATCGGCGTCCGCGTGTCACCGGCACCAGCGAGCGCACGCGCCGCCGTCATGCTCCAGAACCGGAACGCGACCGACAGCATCACGATACGCAGATACGTCGCGCCCATCTCCGTGACCGTCGCGTTCGGCGCGAGCACCGCGACCAGCGGGTCCGCGTACACCCACGCCAGCACCGTCATCGGGATGGAGAACGCGAGCGACAGCCACAGCGACACCGCGAGCGTCGTGTTCGCCCGCCCGGTCTCGTCCGCCCCGACGAACCGCGACACGACACTGATAGTGCCACTCGTCAACGCCAGCGACAACCCGAACGGGATGAAGTAGTACTGGAACCCGAGCTCGAGCGCCGCGACCGCTGACGCACCGATCGCCTGCCCGACCATCAGGAAGTCCGCCGTCCGCAGGAACGTCCGGAGCGCGCCCGTCACCATCACCGGCAACGCCAGGTCGAACGCCTCGTCGCCCCGCTCCCGGTCGACGACGCCGAGTCGCGCGAGCAACGCCGGGAACGCGAACGCGAGCCGACGCGCACCGTCGCGGAGACGACCCATCTGGATTCACGCCCCACTACCGACCACACTCTCTTACCCATTACGTCCGGGGAACTCGCGCGACACGACCGGGCTCGAGGGGTCCCGGTCGACCGACGCTCCAGTGCTGATATAAGAATCTCCAGACGAAATGGAGGGGTCTCGGGTCGTCGGGTGGAAGGACGCGATTCGACGAGAACGAGGCCCACACCGCGCCCAGAGCGCGATTCACGGTCGTAAACGAGTCCGCACGGTCGACAGTCGAGACCGGACCCGCGTACTCGACGGAACGAAACCAACTCGGCCAGAACGAACTGACCGGAACGAACTGACCAGAGCGAACTGACCGGAACGAACTCGACTGGATCGACCCGATCAGTCCGGGCCAGCGTCGCCGCGCCAGGACTCCGGGACCTCGATGACGTACCGGCCGTCCTCCTGGAGCGAGATGATGTACTCCTCCCGGTCGTACAGCTCCATCAGGTTCAACTCGTACTTCCCCGGGTCGAGCACCTTGATGCTCTCGAACTGGCTGTTGAGCTCCTCGCGGAGCTCGTCCAGGTTCGGCGAGTCGTCATCCGGTTCGCTCGCGACGTCACCGGCACTCGGCCGGTCCTTCACGTCCGCCGCCTCGCTCGACGGCGGCCGGTCCGCACGCTCAGACGGCTCACCGGTCGCATCGTCGCGCATCCCGCCAGGAGCGGCCGACTCGCGACTCGGTAACTCGTCGGGCGACACCACGTCAGAGCGAGCCGACCGCTGCGCATCGTCCTCCGTCTCACCCATCTGCGCAGTGATCGACTCGTCATCACTCGCCGACTCGGACGCCTCAGCAGACACGTCCTGCTCCGTCGACTCAGTTGCGGCACCCGCAGTCGACTCGAGATCCGCTGGCGACTCGGACGCACCAGACGCAGACTCCGATGCGCCGACCGACCGCTCGGACGTCGTGGACTCGGTCGTCCCAACCGACTCCTCGTGAGACTCCCGCCGACGGGCCTTCTCCGCCGGCGTATCGTACTCCTCCGTCGCCGACTTCGGCCACTCACCACTCTCCGACGGCGTCACACGGTCGCGGTCCGTATCGGCCCCACCGGAGCGCGACGACCCGCCGGCAGGCGACCCCGAGGACTGCGACTCCGACGCCGCCGCGCTCGACGCGCTCTCCGCACTCGACGCGCTCTCCGCACTCGACGCGCTCTCCGCACTCGCCGATGCACTCTCCGCACTCGACGTCTCGCCAGCGTTCGCCGACCGTCCACGAGCCGGTGACTCGGACGCGGTCGACCCCGTCCCGTCGTCGCCATCACCACGACCCATCAGATCACGGACCGTCGCCTTCGCGCGACTCATCGCACCGCCATCCCCACCGGCGGACGACCCTTCGGCGACGCTACCACCGGCACTACCGCTACCAGCACCACTGCCAGCGCCAACGTCCACCGCATCAGCCGGCTTGAACTGGAACTTGTTCCCACCGCAATCCGGACACCCGGACAGCATCTCCTTCGACCCGTCCGGGAACGTCCGCGCGCACTCAGTGCACTGATGCGGCATTATTTCCGTGAAACCAGCGCACTGATTACCGTCTCGTCCTTGTGCAACGTCTCGATCTGGTTCGCCGGCCCGATGACCGTCAACTTCGACGTCTCCTCCCGACCCATGATGCGACCGAGGATCCCCGAATCGCTCGTCGACGACCGCGGATACGTCTCGATCTCGATCCCGTTGAACTCGTCGGGACTGATCTCCGTCATCGTCACCTCGATGAGCTTCGACTCCTCGTCCGGCGACAACCCATCCTCGAGGATGACGATCTTCCCATCACGAACGCCGTCCAGGATCATCCGGATCTTCTCCATGCTCGCCAGGCCATCCATCCGCTCGGCACTGATGAGGTCGATCTGAACGCCGTCGTTGTCTGATGCTTTGGCTTCAGGCATCCACGATCACCCGAAGTACTCCGCTATCTTGTCGTACACTTCGTCCATGTTGTTACCCTCCAATGCCGACAGCGGCACCGTCTCGTGCTGCGGGAACGCGTTCCGTATCCGCTGCGTGCTCGCATCGTCCAGGTCGATCTTGTTCGCGAAGATGAGCACGGGCAAGTCCCGACTCTCGATGATTCCGATGAGCATCGTGTTCACTTGCGTGAACGGATCCTCGGTCGAATCCAGCACGTAGATGACGCCGTCGACGTCCTCGCGCAACCAGTGCATCGCTTCCGCGACGCCCTCCGTGGCCTCGCGGCTGCGTCGGACGGCATCGTCCTTCTCCATCTCGTAGTCGAGGAACTCCTCGTAGTTCACCTTCGTCGTCACGCCCGGCGTGTCGACGATGTCGATACTCACGGACTTCCCGTTCCGCTCGATCTCCACGTTCTCCTTCCGACGCGCCCGCCGCGTCTCGTGAGGGATGTGGCTCTCCGGACCGATCGCGTCCCCGGTCCAGTCTCGAGCGATTCGGTTCGCCAGTGTCGTCTTGCCTGCGTTCGGCGGTCCGTAGATGCCGATACGTTTCTGTTCGTCCTCCGAGAAGAGGCTGTCCGTAACCCGTTGGAGGCTGTCTTTGAGTCCTGATAGCAGTCCCATCCTGGTCTATCCTCCCGTCCGCGTTCGGTTATGTGTGTGGCACACGGCTCTCGCCTTGCGGTTCGACGGGCGCCGAGCCCGCGTCGACGGGGTGCGTCGGAGACCCTCGTGGGAGCCGAATCGGGGTCGTGTCGACGCCGTCGAAACGCGCGGCATCTCCCCGGTCGTCGGGGAGGACGGCGCGTGCTTGCGCGACGATTTGCGTGCGTCTGGACGTACTACCGCACTGGATTCACTTAAGCCTGTGTCAGACGTGTTAGATTAACGATAATAATGACGGGTGATTCGAGTCGAACTAGGGGTGAGTCGGTAGGAACACATTTGAGGACTGATCGGCAGTCAACGGGCTCTCGAAACCGAGTCTTACCAGACACACCATCGCTTCAAGTGCACCAGTACGGCCCGTTTACTTCACAGCGTCTTCTCCGACATTATCATCGACCGTCGAAGCATGTCAGTGC
Source organism: Halorubellus salinus (assembly GCF_020567525.1). Classification (GTDB taxonomy): domain Archaea; phylum Halobacteriota; class Halobacteria; order Halobacteriales; family Natrialbaceae; genus Halorubellus; species Halorubellus salinus. The sequence goes on along the minus strand of NZ_JAJCVI010000005.1, from coordinate 368,445 downwards.
CACTGGACGAACCGAGACGCCAGTTAGTCGCTCGGCACGTCGAAGAGGTCGAGGGTCGTCGTGGATTTCAGCCGGATTCGTTCCGCCGTTGCGAACGGAGCCGCGCGATCGAGTGCCACCGACCAGGGGACGGACCGGCGTGCAAGAGAGACTCAGGCGAAGTCCCAGCCCCCCCACCCCTTCGTTTCGGGTGGAACGTCGGGTTGTGGTGGGGTGGGTCGTGGGGGACGAGAGGCTCGAGGCCGGCTCGCGACGGGGAGTGGACGAGAAAGCCCGAGACGTGTCGGACGGAATTCTAGTGAAATCTAGATTAATCGGACAACTGTCTAGACAACTAGACTAGAAACAAACAAGTACAGCGTTATTTCTGGTTTACGGATATGGTTGTAGTAGTAGTTACTTAGTCCTTCCCCTGTTAGATGCCTCCCTCCCCCCACCCACCCTCCGACGCGTTCCACCCGAAACGAAGGGGTGGGGGGGTCTCCACCCCTCGCCAGAAACCGACCCTCCTTTCGCGTGGAACCACCACGCGAGAGATCGATCGCCCACTCAGCGTCCCGACGACGGCAGCCTTCACACGGGAGTTCGAGCGCTTCTCGACGCTATTCGACTCGAAATGTCCCTCGTCCAGTTGAGGGACGCCGCTTTACGAGCATCCACTGATTCGAGTCGAACGCTTCACTCACCTCGCGGTTTCACTCGCATCCGTTCGTCGATTGCGTTCCACCACCGATCTCGCCAGTCCACCATCTCGACAGCTCGTGCATCGACGTTCGGAACGACCGCCATCCATCTGCAGAGCGTCGTCCTTCTGGACCAGTCACCGTCCAACCGTTCGACTCGAACCCAGGGGACTCGACCGGGACTCCGAGCGTCCGGCGGTCCGCTCTCCACTCGAAGCGAGCGCCTGGACGCACGAGAACGTCCGTGTCCAGGCACTCATCACCGTGATGCACCCACACCGTCTCGCGAGGGGGTCCCTCCCCTTCGAGTCCACGACGACCTCCCCGCGCCCACCGGTTCAACTCCAGCCAGCATATCACCTACCGATCTCGAGTTCCGACAGCAGCACCGACAGCGGCAGCGACAGCTGTACCGACAGCGGTAGCGACGGGTTCCCGACAGCAATCGCGACGAATTCAGCGACAGCAATCGCGACGAATTCCCCGCAACGTCGAGCGTGACGCACGTCGGCGACCAGAACCTGATGGCCCGACTGCGGCAGGGTCCGGAGGAAGGTCGGTAGCGTAGACCCGCGTTCTACCGAGTTCGACGTGAAACGGTCGCGGCCTGGCCCCTCGTCGTTCCGTTCCGTTGCGTACCGAGGTCACTCGTGGGTCGCGCGTACGCGACGCGAGCGAGTGAACTAGATTACATGAATAGAGGTGCAGTTCGCTCGAACCGACTGACGGGAGAGTCTTCTAGGTGCTGGTCGCTGCAGCCTGGTGGGCACTCGTCGTCCAGCTGTACGGTCGGACGTTCGTCGTGTGGGCCGCGGCGCAGCACCGGAACGTGACGCCCAAGGAGCAACTATTAAGTACCTACCCTTCATCTGGTTCGTGTGCATCAACTGGACGTTCCGCGTACGCCCCACGCTCGTAATCGGTCCGTTCGGGGTTCTCTACCGGCACGCTCTCCCCTCTGGCGGCGGGAACTCCAGTAGAAACGAAGGGGTAAAGAAATGTCCGACGACGACACAGATCCGACGGCCGAGCCGCGACGAGAGGACCGCGACTTCGACGTCGACCTCGACGAGGTCGTCCTCGACGAGGGCGACGACGAGGAGTCGACGGGCCTGTTCGACGACCTCCTGAGCGGCGAACCCATCTTCGAGAACAAGGAAGTCCTTCGCCCGTCGTACACGCCACACGAACTCCCGCATCGGAAGGAACAGATCAACAAGATGGCGACCATCCTGGTCGCCGCACTCCGTGGGGAGACGCCGTCGAACATCCTCATCTACGGGAAGACCGGGACGGGGAAGACGGCGAGCGCGAAGTTCGTCAGTCAGGAACTCGAGTCGACGAGTCAACGCTACGACGTTCCCTGTGAGGTCGAGTACATCAACTGCGAGGTCACGGACACCCAGTATCGGGTGCTCGCACAGCTCGCGAACAAGTTCATCGACGAGAACGAGGCGTACATCGACGGCCGCATCGAGGAACTCGAAGCGCTCCTCGAGGACGTCGAAGAGCAGCGGCCGTCCGAGGTCCTTCCGGAGACGGAGTTCGACTCCACGGACGCGGTCGAGGAGCGTATCGCGCAACTGGAAGCGGACCGCGAGGAGTTCGAGGAGGTCCCGATGACGGGGTGGCCGACCGACCGCGTGTACAGCGTGTTCTTCGACGCGGTGGATTACCACGAGCGCGTGGTCGTCATCATGCTCGACGAGATCGACAAGCTCGTCGAGAAGTCCGGTGACGACACGCTCTACAATCTCTCCCGGATGAACTCCGAACTCCAGAACTCGCGGGTGTCCATCATCGGGATATCGAACGACCTGAAGTTCACGGACTTCCTCGACCCACGGGTGAAGTCGAGTCTCGGCGAGGAGGAGATCGTGTTCCCGCCGTACGACGCGAACCAGCTCCGTGATATCCTCCAGCATCGTGCGGACGTCGCGTTCAAGTCGGAGGCGCTCACGGACGACGTCATCCCGTTGTGTGCGGCGTTCGCTGCGCAAGAGCACGGGGACGCGCGGCGTGCACTCGACCTCCTGCGGACGGCGGGCGAGCTCGCGGAACGCGATCAGGCGGAGAGCGTGGACGAGGCGCACGTCCGGAAGGCTCAGGACAAGATCGAACTCGATCGCGTGGTGGAGGTGGTGCGGACGCTGCCGACGCAGTCGAAGCTCGTGCTGTTCGCGATCATCAGCCTGGAGAAGAACGGCGTGCACAACATCAACACTGGTGAGGTGTACAACATCTACAAGCGGCTCTGCGAGGAGATCGATGCGGACGTCCTCACACAGCGGCGCGTGACGGACCTCATCAGCGAGCTCGACATGCTCGGTATCGTGAACGCCGTCGTCGTCTCGAAGGGACGGTACGGGCGGACGAAGGAGATCTCGTTGTCGGTGCCTATCGACGAGACGGAGGCGGTCCTGCTATCGGATTCGCGACTGGGTGACATCGACGACGTCCAGCCGTTCGTGCAGGCGCGGTTCGATAACTGACGGATAGGGTTCGGTCTGACGGATAGGGTTCGGTCTGACGGATAGGGTTCGGTCTGACGGATAGGGTTCGGTCTGACGGATAGGGTTCGGTCTGACGGATAGGGTTCGGTCTGACGGATAGGGTTCGGACTGGACGGTGCGGTCGGTCGAGCCCGCGTTCGAGTGCGTGACCGCTGGAGGCTCGGCGCGGTCTCGGACTCGTGGACGGGCGTCTTTCGGAACTGTTCTCGGCGTTCGACTCGGGTCTCTAGTCGAAACGAAGGGGGTTGGGTTTCGACCGATGGGCGTCGAATTACGTCTGTTTCGAATGGAGGTAGTATCGGTGTTTGAGAGGTTCGTTCAGCGTCCGGGCTAGGACTCCGTGGTTTGCTCAGGTTGGGGCTCGCGTGGTTTACTCAGGTTCGGGTTGCGACGACGGCGGCGCCTGCTGCGGCACCGAGTGCGCCGAGGCGAGCGAACAACGCTGGCCCGTTCGCTGGGACCGTCGGCGTGACGGAGGTGGCGGTGACGGCGGTGAGTTTCGCGAACTGGAGGCGGATCCACCCGAGGAGGGGAACGCGGACCTGTGCCTTGCCGCGGACCCATTCGGGCTTGACGATGTCGCTCTGCGATTGGACCTGGTCGTAGTTGCTGTTCGCGTCGCCTTTCGTGATGAAGCCGTCGTAGGGAGCGGGGCACTGGTTCCGCGGGACTTCGGTGCAGGTGTCGACGCTACCCAGGTGGTCGGAGTCGGCGTCTTTCACCCAGTTCTCGCCTTCTTCGACGTAGAAGCGGGCACGGTGGATGATGGGCGTGGCTCCGCGGTCGCCGTACGGGCGGTAGACGACGACGTCGCCGTAGTTCCCGAACTTCGAGTAGCCGTTCGCTGCTTGCGCGCTCGTGTGCGTGGAGACGCCGGTGTCCTGGACGGCGCTCTGTGGCGCGTATCGTTGTTCGTCGACGATGAACACGAGGTCGCCTTTGCTCATGTGGGGTTCCATGCTGCCGGATTCGACGGCAACGAGCGGCGGCCAGATGCCGGAGATGGCGAAGAGGACGAGCCCGATGGCGGCGACCGCAGCGATGCTCGAGACGACGTCGCGGACGAACACGACGCTCCCGTTCGGCGAGTTCAGGAACCACGTGAGGAGGCCGTCGTCGGCGATCGTCGGCGGGGCGTCGTCGACGTCGTGCGCCGGCGGTTTCTCCGGGGTCGAGCGCTCGCCGAGCGTCGACTCGCGGTCGCCGGTCGGCACGGGTTCGTCGCCACGTGCCCTGGCGTCGTCGGTGGTCTCAGCGGTGGCGTCGTCGATGGGGTCGGCGGCGTCGATGGCGTCAGTGGTGTCGTGGTCGTCTGCGGTCACGTCCACCGTCGGGTCGGCGTTCTCGTCGCGGTCAGCTGCGCCGTCGTCCGTCGGCGCGTCGTCGCTAGCGGATTCATCGTGCGGTGGTTGCGCGTCGTCGCTAGCGGATTCATCGTGCGGTGGTTGCGCGTCGTCGCTAGCGGATTCATCGTGCGGTGGTTGCGCGTCGTCGCTGGTGGACTCGTCGTGCGGTGGTTGCGGGTCGTCGCTGGCGGTGGTCCAGTCGTCGGGCCAGCCGTCGGGACGCTCCGCTGTGTCGTCGGCCGTCCCGTCGGCGTCGTCGCCCCTGTCGTCGGGGTCGTGCCCGTTCATCTTGGTCGAGGTTGCGGCGGCCTCGAAATGAACCTTCTGTCTCGTGGCGTCGGGGAGCGGCGTGCGTCTCGCGGGCTCGTGGCGCGTCGGTGGTTCCGCTATCCTTTTTGCTGCCCGTCCGCTTTCGAGTGGTGTGCCACAGGAGGCGCCGGCGCGGGTGGTTCGCGAGCTCGCGAGCCGCGGCTACAACGCGGAGCGGGAAGCGGTGACCCTCCTTTCGAGTGCGGACGATTCTGCGGCGGCGATCGCGCGCGTGGTGGACGAGCTCCCGGCGGACGCGTTCAAGGTGACGCGCGCGGACGTCGAGGCGGCCCTTGACGGAGGCCGTGGAACCAGCCGTCCCGGTGGTGGAAGCGACGCGAACACCCCGCCAGCAGACCCCTCTGTTTCGAGTGGAACGAACGCCGCGAACGAGGTCGATGCGACTTCGAACGACGGAAACACCGGTCGGTCTCCAGTCGAAGCGAAGGGGTCTGGTTCGTTCGAGCGGACGGTCGACGAGGCGCTGCGGTCCGTCGAGATAGTCGGGGACGTCACCGGACACTCGACGGGGACCGGCGCGTACGACGACTTCGTGAAGGTGTTCCGCGACCGCTACGACCGCCTCGGGAGCAAGCTCCGCGGGCGCGTCAACCACCGCCCCACGGACAGCATCGAGGACATGGTCGGCGGGAGCGACGTCGGGCTCGTCGGGATGGTGAACGACGTCCGGTCGACGAAGAACGGCCACTGGATCGTGGAACTCGAGGACACGAACGGTGTCTTCCCGTGTCTCGTCACGAAGGACCGCGACCTCGCGGACAGCGTCGACGAACTGCTGTTCGACGAGGTGATCGCGATCGAGGGGACGCTCAGCGACGACGCCGGTATCGTGTTCGTCGACGAACTCTACTTCCCGGACGTTCCCCGCACGTACAAGCCCAGTACGGCGGACCGACACGTGCAGGCGGCGCTCGTCAGCGACGTCCACGTCGGCAGCCAGGAGTTCATGGCCGAGGCGTGGACGCAGTTCACCGAATGGTTGCATACGAAGCAGGCCGAGCACGTCGAGTACCTCCTCATCGCGGGCGACATGGTCGAGGGCGTCGGCGTCTACCCGAACCAGGACGAGGAACTGGACGTCATCGACCTCTACGAGCAGTACGAGCGGTTCAGCGAGTACCTCAAGCAGGTTCCGGGAGACATGGAGATAATCATGATCCCGGGGAACCACGACGCGGTGCGGCTCGCGGAACCACAGCCCGGGTTCGACGAGGAGCTCCGCGACATCATGTCGGCGCACGACGCGCGCATCGTCGGGAACCCGTCGACGGTGACCGTCGAGGGCGTGTCGGTGCTGATGTACCACGGCGTGAGTCTCGACGAGGTCATCGCGGAGTTCCCCGAGGAGAAGGCGAGCTACGACGAACCGCACAAGGCGATGTACCACCTGCTCAAGAAACGTCACGTCGCCCCCCAGTACGGCGGGCACACGCGACTGGCGCCCGAGGAGCAGGACTACCTCGTCATCGACGACGTCCCCGACGTCTTCCACACGGGCCACGTCCACAAGCTCGGGTACGGGAAGTACCACAACGTCCTCGCCATCAACTCCGGGTGCTGGCAGGAACAGACGGACTTCCAGAAGTCCGTGAACATCGACCCCGACTCGGGGTACGCGCCCATCGTCGACCTCGACACGCTCGACGTCACCATCCGGAAGTTCAGCTAACCGCGCGCGACGCCGAGTCGAGCGACTCGACCGAGAGCGAGGTTCGGGCCGCTACGTCGACCGAGAGCGAGGTTCGGGCCGGTGCGGGAGGATTCAGGCGGGTGAGAGCCGGTAGCGGACGGTCCGTTCGCCGTCGAAGCGCGGGCCGGAGCCGTCGTTCCGGAAGCCGACGCGTTCGGCGGCTGCGGCGACGTCGCCGTCCGCGTCGGTGACGAGGAGTTCCACGCGCATGCTCTCGTGTTCGGCGAACCGGATGGGTTCGGCGAGCAGTAACTCGCACGCGTCGGGCGTCCCGTCTATCTGTGTGACGTGGACGACGTCGCCGCGCACGTCGAAGCTCACGAACCCGACGACGTCGTCGGGGTCCGCGTCGTTCGCGTCGGCGTTCTCGTCCCTGGCGTTGGCCTCCCGTTCGACGACGCGGACCGTCCGGTCGTGGACGATGTTCCGCATCACGTCCGCCGGCGCGTCGGCGATGGCCGCCATCGCCTCCGCATCCGCTTCCACCGCGTCACGTACACGCATCATCGATTGCTAACGAACCGCACGACCATAACTCCCCGCGACGACGCGGCGGTCGGCCGGGCGTCTCACCCGACGGAGTGACCGTGATACCGGAGCGGTTCTCGGGGATACGCGCGTGGGTGACCGGCAGTTCTTTCCCCGGAGGACAGGAGTTATCTCGCGGCGCGGGTTAGGTGGGGCCATGACTCTCCGAAGTGCGGACGTCGACGGTCACGAGGTGGCGGGATGCGCGTAGTCGCGAAGTTCGGTGGGACGAGCCTCGGCAGTGGGGACCGCATCAATCGTGCAGCGGACTCGATCGCGGCGGCGGTCCGCGAGGGCCACGAGATCGCGGTGGTCGCGAGCGCGATGGGGAACACGACCGACGAGCTCCTGGACGAGATCCAGTTCGAGGTCGACGAACTCGACCGCGCGGAGATCGTGTCGATGGGCGAGCGGACGTCGGTCCGGATGCTGAAGGCGGCGCTCGCCGCGCGCGGTATCGACGCGAAGTTCTACGAACCGGGCGTCGACGACTGGCCGGTCGTGACGAACGAGGCGGGCGAGGTGGACGTCGAGACGACGACCGAGCGCGCGGCGGCGGTCGCGAGCGACCTCACGGAGACGGTCCCGGTCATCACGGGGTTCCTCGCGGAGGGGCCGGACGGGACCGTGACGACGCTCGGTCGCGGTGGGAGTGACACGACTGCGGTGATGCTCGGGAAGTACATGGACGCGGACGAGGTCGTCATCATCACCGACGTCGAGGGCGTGATGACGGGCGACCCGCACGTCGTCGAGGGTGCGCGGAACGTCGGCCAGATATCGGTGGACGAACTCCGGAACCTCTCGTTCCGCGGCGCCGAGGTCGTCGCGCCGTCCGCGCTCAGTTACAAGGACGACGACCTGAACGTTCGCGTCGTCCACTACCAGCACGGCGACCTGCTCTCGGGCGGGACGCGCGTGACGGGGAAGTTCGAGAACCTCGTGGACATGCGCGAGAGTCCGCTGGCGTGCCTCACGGTCGCGGGCCGCGCCATCCGGAACCAGACGGGCGTGTTCCACACCCTCTCGAAGTCCCTCTCGGAGTCCGGCATCAACGTCGACGCCGTCTCCTCGGGCATGGACTCGGTGACGTTCTACGTGGACGAGACCGAGGCCGAGCGCGCGGAGAACATCCTGCATCGCGAGGTCATCGACGAGGAGCACCTCTCCTCGGTCACGGTCGACGACGACGTCGCCGTCGTCCGCGTCACCGGCGGGGAACTCCCGAACCGACCGGGCGTCATCCGCGACATCGTCGACCCCATCGCGGACGCGAACATCAACATCCACGACGTCATGACGTCGGCGACGAGCGTCGCCATCTTCGTCGACTGGGACGACCGCGAGGAGACGCTCGAACTCGTCCAGGACCGGTACTGACCAGCTTTTCCCGCCTCGGGTTCACTCGCTCACTCCGCTCACTCCGTTCGCTCCGGGAACCACTCGGCGCAAAAACATGGGTGAAAGAGGGCCGGACGGCTCGCGCCCGATGGTCGCTCGCGTCCGGTGACTCGTTCTCCGTGCCCGCCGCGACCGCACCGCAGCCACGGCCTCCCCAGCCGACTCGCTCGCCGACTCCCTCCGGTCGTCGTCTCGCTCCTCCCTCGCACGGTATCGACGCAGCCGCGCTCCTCCGGTCGCGCGACTGCGACAGCGCGCGCCAGCCGGCGGTCTCACGTTCGATTCGACCCGCCGGCCGGGCCGCGAGCAGCGCACGCGGGACCGCGCGCGCTGCGAGCAGGGGGAGGGGAGGCGTGGTGCGGTCGGCGGTGACGGGAGCGTCGACTACTCGCCGCGAGCGAGGCGCGTCCCGATGCGTTTCGGTAACCCGGCTTCCTCGACCGCCTCCTGGACGGCGTCGACGTCGTACTCGACGCGGCGTTCCTCGACGGTCATCCGGTCGAGGTCGAGGAGCGCGTACGCGGCGTCGGGGTCGCCGTCGCGGGGCTGGCCGACGCTCCCGGGGTTCATCACGATACCCTCGCCGTACTTCTCGTGGGCCTGGACGTGCGTGTGGCCCATGACGAGGACGTCCTCGTCGTCCAGGAGGCGCGGCGAGAACTCGTGCGGTCGCGTGTAGTGGTCGGGGTCGTCCGGGTGACCGTGCACGATCTTCACTCGGCCGTCGGCGGCGAGGCGTTCCTCGGGAAGCGAGGCGAGGTACTCGAAGTGGTCGTCGTCGAGGTGCTCGCGAGCGTACGCGACGCCGGCCTGAGCCATGTCGTTGAACCGGAACCCCGAGTCCTGGACGACCGCGCGGTCGTGGTTCCCCATCACGGCGGTCGCGCCCTCGCGACGCACCCGGTCGACGCACTCGGCCGGCCACGGCCCGTAGCCGACGACGTCGCCAGCGCAGAGCACGCCGGCGACGCGAGGCATGTCGTCGAGAACGGCATCGAGCGCCACGCGATTCCCGTGGACGTCGGAGATGACGGCGACACGCATACGCTCGGAATATGCCACTCGACCCTTTCAGTCTCCCGGTGAATATACATGCCCGACGAGATGCCCCGGAGGTAGATTCTTCCCGTCGGCGGGCGCGCATCTAGGCGATGACCGCCGATTCCGATTCCGAGGACTTCGCGCCCGAGCCCGTCACGCACGAGAACGTCATGACCGTCGACGACCCCGCGTTCGAGGCGGGGAACGTCGCCATCGTCACCGGCGCGGCGTCCGGTATCGGTCGTGCGACAGCGGTCGCGCTCGCCGCGAACGGCCTCACCGTCCTCGCCACGGACCTCGACGAGGCCGGGCTCGCGGACGCCGTCGACCGCGCCGACGAGCTCGACGTCGACGGCGCAGTCGAGACGCACGAGGCCGACCTCACCGTCGACGACGACATCGCGAGCATCGTCGACGCCGCCGCCGACCACGGCGACGTGAAGTACGTCGCGAACATCGCGGGTCTCCAGCACATCGCTCCCATCGAGGACTTCCCCGTCGAGAAGTTCGACCTCATGCATCGCGTCATGCTGCGCGCGCCGTTCGTGCTCGCGAAGCACGCGATGCCGCACATCCGCGAGAGCGGTGGCGAGGACGACGAGACGGCGGGGACGGGCGCCATCGGGAACATGGCGAGCATCCACGGGCATACCGCGACCGAGGACAAGGCCGCGTACATCTCCGCGAAGTTCGGCCTGCGGGGGCTCACGCAGTCCATCGCCGCCGAGGGCGACGGGACGCTCCGCGCGTTCTCGGTGTCGACGGGCTACGTGAAGACGCCGCTGGTCACCGAACAGATACCCGACACCGCCGCGGAACGCGGCATCAGCGAGCAGGCGGTGGTCGAGGACGTGATGCTCGGCGACGCGAAGGTCAAGGAGATGATGGAGCCCGTCGAGGTGGCGAACCTCTTCGTCCTCGGGTTCAGCAAGCACGGCCGGCACCTCGACGGCGGCGACCTCACGTGGGACGGCGGCCACCTCTTCACGTACTGATGGTCGACGACCCCGACACCGCGACCGAATCCAGCGCGAGCGACGACGCGGCGACGGATCCCAGCGCGAGCGACGACGCGGCGACCGAGTCCGACGATAGCACGCGCGTCGCCATCGCGTGCCAGGGCGGCGGCAGCCACACCGCGTTCACCGCCGGCGCGCTCGAGGTCCTGCTCGACGACCCGGACTGCGAGATCGTCGGGCTCTCCGGCACGAGCGGCGGTGCGGTGTGCGCGAGCGCCGCGTGGTACGGCCTGCTCGCGGACGACGAGACGCCCGCGAGCGTCCTCGAGGCGGTGTGGCACGACGTCGCGGCGACCACGCCGATGGACCGCGCGCTCAACGGCGTCACCGTCTGGGGGTCGAGCGTCGAAGCGAGCGGGTACCCGACGCCCGGCATCAGTCCCTACCAGAACCCGGGTGCAGCGCTCGGCCAGCGCCGCCTCCGACGCGCACTCACCGCGAACATCGACTTCGACGCCTTCCCCGACCTCGCGACGCCCGAGTGCCCGCGGCTCGCCGTCGGCACCGTGAACGTCGACGCGGGCGCGTTCGAGACGTTCGTCGACGCCGAGGTGACCGCCGACGCCATCCTCGCCTCCAGCGCCATCCCCGACCTCTTCCCCGGCGTCGAGATCGACGGGCACCTCCACTGGGACGGCATGTTCTCGAACAACCCACCGATCCGCGACCTCATGGACGTCGACCGCCACCGGAAACCCGAGGAGCTCTGGGTGGTCCAGATCAACCCGCAGGACACCGACGACCGACCGACGACGCTCCGCGAGATCCGCGACCGCCGGAACGAACTCTCCGGGAACATCTCCCTCAACCAACAACTGCACTTCCTCGAGCGCGTCAACGACTGGATCGACGCCGGCCACCTCCCCGAGAGCGACTTCCAGCAGGTGAAACTCCGCCGCATCGAACTCGACCGCGACCTCTCGTACGCGACGAAACTCGACCGCGACGCCGACTTCATCGGGGACCTCGTCGACCTCGGGCGGGACGCCGCCAGCGAGTTCTGCGAGCGCCGCCGCGCCGGCGACGTCGACGAGCACTTCCACGTCGACGCCACCCGCGCCCACGAGGCCCACGGCGACGATTAACGGCCGGAAACCCGGCTCAGAGCAATTACCCGTTGTGAATCGCGGTCTCGAATCCGTCGCCGTCGCGGGCGACGCCCGCGGCACAGACCGCGTGCTCGAACGCGTGCTCGTAGACCTCGACGGCCGCACCCGCGGCGTCCGTCGCGTCGAGCGCGAACGGCTCGGGTGCGTCCGTCTCGTAGGTCGCGACGATGGTCGGTTCGTCGACCTCGCGGACGAGCAGCGCGTCGCGGTGGACGATACCGACGTACGCGTCGCCGTCGTCGTCGAGGACGCCCGCGACGCGGGGCGTGTCGTAGTCGTCCTTCTCGAAGTCGAGCGCGAGCAGGACGCTCGCGAGGGCGTCCCGCGCCGGATACCCGAGGTCGAGCTTCTCCACGACCGGGTCGACGTGCGAGCCGTTCCCCAGGACCGCCTGCGCGCCGTCGGTCGTCTCCCGCACGCAGTTGTACTCCACGTACGGATTGTCCGTCTCGGGGGCGTCCGGCGTCGGCCCGACCGTCAGCGCGTCCTCGCGCTCGCGGATCTCCCGGTTCGGGAACGACCGCGAGCTCACTCGATACGCTGCCACGTCCGGCCCGACGACCACGAATCGTCCGACGTACATACACGACCGTGCGCAACTCGGCACCTAATAGGCGTCGATGTATGCACGAACGGTGGTCCCCGCGGCGTGCTCGGTCAGCGTCGACCGGTCGCGCGCGACCCAGCACGCCGCGGGCAGGTCACACGCCGCGAGCAGGTCACACGGTCCGGTCAGGTCAGCGAAGAATCGAGGGTGTCCGCGTCGCCCCGTCAGTGGAGGGCGACGGCGCGACCGGCGCCCGCGACGAGGGCGTCGTTCTCGTCATCGTCGTCCTCGTCGTCATCCTTCTTGGCCGAGGGACCGGCGTGTGCCGGCGGCCCGGCGTGTTCGGGCGGGCCAGCGTGCGACGGCGGGCCGCGCTCGCCCTCGGAGGCGTTCCCCGGGCCGCCCGCCTGGTGACCGGGCGGGACGTCGAGGTCGACGTTCAGGATCGCCGCGCGGAAGTAGTTGTCAGCGCCGTACAGGCTGCCGTCGTAGTGCGCGTACAGGTCGAGGTCGTCGCTCGACGCGACCAGGGTCCCGAAGGCGTCGCGGTCGAACGTCGCGACGAGCACGCCGTCGCGAACCGTCGCGCTCGTCGCCGACACCGACCCCGTCGTCGCGTTCTGCACGTCGACCGTCGACCCGTTCACCGACGACACGCCCGCCGGCACGTCGACGCGAACCGTCAGCTCGTCCGACCGCCCCGGCGGAACCGGGACCGTCGCGTCACCGACGTGCAGGTCGACGCGGCGGATGCGGTTCGTGTCAGCCGGCGACACCGGCGTCGTCTCGTTGACGTACTCCGCGACCACGGACCCGTACAGCGACTGGTCGACGCCCGTCGTCGGCAGGTCGCCGAACGACCAGCCGTAGCGCTCCTCGAAGCTCCACCCGGCCATGTACGAGTTGATCGTCACGTTGTACGTCGCGTCCTCGCGGAGCGCCTCGCCGTTCACGCGCACGTCCTGGACGGGCTGGGTCGCGTTCTCGTCCGGGACGAACTCGTAGGCGACGCCGCTCACCTGGAGCTTCGCCTCCGCGCCGTAGTTCGACGTCCGCGGCACGACCTGGCTCGCCAGGAGCTCGCGGAGCTGCTCGCCCGTCATCTCCTTCGTCACCAGGTAGTTCCCGAACGGCAGCGACGTGTACACGTCGCCGTACGTCACCGTCCCGGGCTCCATCACGAAGTTCCCGCGGATGCCGCCCGCGTTCGTCACCGCGACCGCGGCCCCGGTCTCCGCGCGGAACGCGTCCGTCACGAGGTTCCCCCACGCGGTCTCGTCGTGGTAGTTCGACGCGAACGTCGAATCCAGCGCGACCGTCGTCCGGCCGGCGACCCGCTCGAGTTGCTCGCCGCGCGCGTCCTCGACAATGGCCTTCGCCGTCTCGTTCACCGGCGAGTTCTCGTCGACCGCGACGAGGCGCCCGCTCGCCAGCGACACGCCGTCGTCGCTCACGGTCAGGTTCACCTCGCCGACGTACGCGCCGCGGGCCTCGGCCTCGACGATGGTCGTCCCGCTCGTCGTCCGCGGCGCGTACGCGACCTCGTCGTCGCCGGTCACGATGACGTCGATGGCGTCGCTCGCACGCGCGAGCTCCTTCGACTCGGGCACGCCGATGTGGGCCGCGGCGACGACCACGTCGACGTCCTTCTCGGTCTTCAGCGTCATCGCGATGCGGTCGCCGACGCGCGCGAAGTCCGCGACGCGATACCCGCGCTCGTCGAAGTCGACCGCCGTCTTCGACTTGATCGCGTCGTCGACGAGGCCGACGACGCCGACGCGCACGCCGTCGCGCTCCACGATCGTGTAGTTCTTCGTCCCGGGAATCGAGCTGCCGTCCTCGTGGACGACGTTCGCCGCGAGCCACGGGAACGCCGACTCGTCGCTGTAGTTCTCGACCGCGTCGAACCCGTAGTCGAGGTCGTGGTTCCCGACGACCTCCGCGTCCGGCTCCAGGACGTTCAGCACGTCCACCGGGACGCGCCACTGGCTGATCGGCGACAGCGAACTCGGACTCACCTCGTCGCCGCCACCGACCACGACGGTCGGGTTGTCGTGCGCCGCCCGTCGCTCGTTCACGACGCCGACGAGCCGACCCATCCGGCCGGGGTCCGACGCCGCCGTCTGGACGTCGTTGTACGCGAGCACCGTCAGCGTCGTCGCGTTCGTCTCGTTCCCGTCGGGCGCGACGGTCGCCGAGTCCGCCGCGGCGACCGCGTCGCCGGCACCGGGTGCGTCACTCGTCGTGGCTCCGCCCGCCGCAGCCGCCGCTGCCGGCGACGCGGTGACCACGAGAAGCAGTACTGTCAGCGTTCCAGCCACGCGCAGTGCGTTGTCGGATACCACAGCATCTGGCCGTTCAAATCCCTGCCCCAAAAATCGTTATATCATCAGTAACTACCGATACGAATTACTAATGATGTCAACACAGTCTCGGGAGTTCAAGCGACCACGAACCGGGGACTCGCGGAGGTTTCGTCGTCACCCCATGAAGCGTACTGCATTGCCCGCGGGCATCCGGTACGCTCGACGACCCGTTCACTCTCGATGGCGTCGACATCGAGCGAGCCTGAACGACCGAGATGCGGGCGTCGTTCATGCGGACACCGATCGATAGCATCGGAGTCTGGCGTGGTTGGGACGCTCGCGGAGGACGCGCCGGTGACCCGGTACCGGATGGCGTACCTCGTTCGATTCGCAACACTCAAATATCCAAGGCCGGTACTATCTGCTGGATTCCGGCGAGCCGACACCCGGGAGACGTGTCAGATAAGTTCCATGGGGTAGCGGCCAATCCTGTTGCCTTCTGGGGGCAACGACCCAGGTTCGAATCCTGGTGGAACTACTTCTCCGATTTCGCCATCGACCGTTACGCCTTCGTGTGATTCTCCAGTGGAAACGAAGGGGTCTGCGCGTGGTCGGCGCGGTCAGTCCTGGGCGTGTTCCATGAGGCAGGCGACCGAGCAGTAGTAGTGGCGTATCTGCTGGGTCTCGCCCTTGTACTCCATCGGTTTGACGACCTCGATGTGGGTGTCTTCTTTCTCGTCGACGTCGGCCATGCAGACGTTACATTGCGGCATATGTGTGTCACGCCACCCCCTGTTGGACGGTGACAAGTACCTTGGAATTTTGGGGTGGAGGGTTATTGGTCTGTCGGCCCGTCGGCGTCTCGCTTGCCGGTTTCGGGTGGTTTCGGGCTTTCGTCGTCAGGGTCGTACGCGCCGCGTTGCTCAAGGCGGCCGCGTTCGCGGAGGACGCTCGGCGTTCGACAGATGCCGGGTGCGCCGGTGGCCTGGGGGACGGTGCAGTTGTTGCAGGACTCGCAGACGACGCGGGTCGCCGGGGTGACGTGGTCGCGGCCGTGGTCGTCGAGGAGGCGTGCGCCGAGGCGGGGTTCGGCGTAGAACGGGCGTGCGAGGCCGACGGCGTCGGCGGCCGGCGCGCGGTCGCCGCGGGCGGAGGCTGCGTCGTCGACGGCCGCCCCGAGCAGGCGGTCCATCTCAGCGCGTTCGCGGACGCCGCCTTCGCAGAGGACGGGGACGTCCACGCGGTCGCGGACGCGCCGGCAGAACGCGGCGTTCCAGGGCGCGTCGAAGTCCATGCGGCGAGCCTGCAGGCGGTTGAGTGCGCGGACCCCCAGGGCACGCCACCGGCTCCCGAACGCCTCGGCGTACGCGTCCTGGAGCGACTCGTCGGTCCACGCGCGCTTCGGGTACGCGCCACGGACGATGCTCATGTCCCAGAAGACGTTCGTCTGGACGGGGACGACGGCGTCGTAGCCGTACTCCGCGAGGCGGACGGCGAGGTCGACGCCGTCCTCGAGGTCGAGGTGCCGGCGGACGATCCTCGGGGCGGGCGTCTCCGCGGGCACCTTCGTCACGACGGGGACCGACCCGGCGCGGTCGCGTATCTCGTCGAGCACCCGCTCGAAGAACGCGGAGCGGTCGCCGTAGCGGTCGTCCCGGCGGTTGTAGAACGGCGTCGCGAACTGGTGGAGCAGGCCCATGTTCGCGCCGGCGAGGTGGATGCCGTCGTAGCCCGCGCCCACACAGCGCCGGGCGGCCCGCCCGAAGTCCGCGGCGAGCTCGTCGACCTCCGCGGTCGTCATCACGTGCGGGTCGTAGTCGAGGAACCCGACGCGGTCGAGCGCGCGCAACTGCCAAGGCGGCCGCGAGACCGCGAGCTGGGTCTGGTCGGGGTGGTCGCGGCGGTAGCCGGCGTGCCAGGTCTCCATCGACCGGAGGCCGCCGTGCTCCAGTTGCACGAAGATCTTCCCGCCGTGGTCGTGGATGGCGTCGGTGAGCCGCGAGAGCCGGGAGACGAAGTCGTCGTCGTGGACGCGGGTCATCCCGGGCGCGGCACACCCGCCGGATTCGCGGACGATGGTCGCACCCTGGAAGACGAGGCCGACGCCGCTCGCGGCGGCCGGTTCCAGGTCCGCGACGAGCGTGTCGACGGCGTCCGGGCCGTTCCCGGCGCACTCGAGCAGCGGCGCGCGATACAGGCGGTTCGGGACCGTCACCGACCCGATGTCCAGGGAGTCCTCGAGGTGCGCGCCCATACGGGTTCGTTCGGGCGCGAGGGATTGAGCGTTACGCCGGTTCGCACGGACGACCAGTGGGTCGGCCGCGCGGTCAGTGGTCGATGGAGAGCAGGACGACGCGTTCGCGCACCAGGGCCGCGAGCGTGGCGTCGGTCGCCGCCAGTTCGGCGTCGCCGACGTCGAAGAACTCGCGGACGCGACCGGGGTCGGTCGCCGCGAACCCGACGCCGTCGGTCGCGTCGTCGTCCCCGTTCCCGGCGTTGCGGTCGACGACGACGTCGAGCAGGTCGGTCACCGCGCTCGCGCAGTAGCGTTCGGCGTCGCTCTCGGTCGTCGGGTCCTCGGGGAAGTCGCTCGCGACGACGACCGCGACGTCGTGCACGCCCTCGTCGACGCCCATCTCGAGCGCGCGGTCGATCTGGCGGCGGCCGGCGGCGTACAGGAGCGTCTCGACCGCCGGGTCGCGCGCGATGGCGTCCCCGCGTCGGTGCGCGCGGGCGGCGTACCGGAGTGCGGTCGCGAGGTGCTCGCGGTCGGCGACGTACCGCGCGTCGAACGCCTGGACCACGCAGTCGTGCGCGTCGCCGACGTCGCCGAGCGCCGCGACGAACGCGTCGAGGTCGTCGACTGCCGCAGTCCCTTCGAGTACCCGCATCAGAAGTCACCCAGGCTCGCCTGTTGGTCGTCGTCACCGTCGTCCCCGTCGCCGCTCGCGCTCCCACCGCTCCCGCCACTGCTGGCCGCGGCGGCAGCGACCTCCTCGGGCGCGTCGTCGACGCTGACGTCTGCCATCGACGCGTCCTGCCGGCCCGCGTTCTCCAGGATCGTCTCGGCGGTCTTCTCCTTCCCGCCGAGCGCAGCGAGCACCGTCGCCTTCGGCGCCTCCCGCAGGTCCGCGCGCGTCTCGATACCGGCGTCGAACAGCCGGCGAGCGCGCTTCCGACCGACCTCGCGGACGCCCACGAGGTCCAGTAGTTCCTCCTTGACGCCGTCCTGCACGCGCTTCCTGGCCTCGCGGACGCCGACGACGACGTCCCCGCCGAGGTCCAGTTCGGTCGCGAGCGACTCCGCCGCACCCAAGAGCCACTCCGCGGTCTCGGTCTTCCCGCGGACGTCCCCCGGGCCGACGCCGTACCGCGTCGTGATGGTGTCCTCGTCGAGCTCGCTCGCCCAGTCCTCCATGAGGCGCGCGGTCTTCAACGCACTCAGCCAGTCCTCGAAGCGCGCGTCCTCGAACTCGCTGGGCGCCGCGCCGAGGAACTCCTGCTCGCGCTCGTAGAACTCCTCCGTGTACTGCTCGCGGTCCCCCGACTTCAGGTAGAGCTGGTACATGTCCGGGGTGCGAGAGACCAGCTGGTAGAGGCCGAGCGCGGACGGCTTCCCGTCGGCAGCCTTCAGGCCGTCGACGATTGCCGCGGCACTCATCGGGTCGAGGTAGAGCCGACTGACCGTGTGCCCGAGCCCGGTCGCCGCGAGCTCGTCGCCGTCCCGGGTCACGAAGTCGTTCTGCTCTAAGTACCGGATGACGTCGTCGAGCAGCGACTCGAGGCGCTGGGGGTCCTCCTCCTGGACCGCGTACAGGGTCTCCCGGAGGAACTCGACGAGCGCGGTCCGCGAGCGCGCGAACCCGCTCGCGACCGTCGACAGCACGTGCATCCGAAGCGCCGGTTCGGCGACGAGCTTCGAGCGCAACTTCTCGGGGTCGGCGCGGACGTAGTCCTCGAACAGGACGTCGAGGTCCTCGTGGCTCTTCGCGAGCAGCACCGCCTCGCCGTAGGGGTCCAGGCCGGGGCGTCCCGCGCGCCCCATCATCTGGTGGACCTCCAGCACGGGCAAGGGCTCCATCCCGCTGCCCGTGTAGCGCTGCCAGTCGCGGACGACGACGCGGCGCGCCGGCGTGTTCACGCCCGCCGCGAGCGTCGGCGTCGCGCTCACGGCCTTCAGCGTGCGGTCGCGGAACGCGTCCTCGACGATGCTCCGGTGCTCGCTCGCCAATCCAGCGTGGTGGAACGCGGCCCCGTTCGCGACCGCGTCCGCGAGGTCGTCGCTCGTCTCCGTGTCGCTCACGTCCCGTATCTCCGCCGCCAGTTCCTCGCAGCGCGCCGCCTCGTCGTCCGTGAGGAACGGCCTGACGGTCTCGCCGAGCCTGCGCGCGGCGGCCTCGGCGTTCCGCCGCGAGTTCACGAACACGAGCGACGACCCACCGTCCTCGAGGGCGTCCCGGACGAGCGCCGCCTCGGGTTTCTCGCCGCTCCTCGGGCGGACCTCGACCTGCGAGTCGTCCTCGAAGTGCAGCGCCGACCCGTAGTGCACGCCCTTCTTCAACTCGATGGGGCGCCAGTCCGAGTCGACGAGTTCGGCGTCCAGCCACTCCGCGACGACCTCGGCGTTCCCGACCGTCGCCGACAGCGCGACGACCTGGAGGTCGCTCGTCAACTGCCGGAGCTTCGCGAGCGTCACCTCCAGCGTCGGCCCGCGCTCGCGGTCGTCGACCAGGTGCACCTCGTCCGCGACCACGCAGGAGACGTTCCCGAGCCACGACGCGTTGTTCCGCACGAGCGAGTCCACCTTCTCGCTCGTCGCCACCACGACGTCCTTCTCCGCGAGCCACTCGCTCGTCCCCTCGTAGTTCCCCGTCGACACCCCGACGTCGACGCCGAAGGCCTCGAACGCACGGAACTCCTCGGCCTTCTCGCTCGCGAGCGCCCGCAGCGGCACGATGTACAGCGCCGTCCCGCCCTCGGCGACTTTGGATAGCATCGCGAGCTGCGCGACGAGCGTCTTCCCGCTCGCCGTCGGCACGCTCGCCACCACGTTCTCGCCGCGCGTGACGCCCGCCTCCACCGCCGCGGCCTGAGGCGGGTACAGCTCCTCGATGCCGTCGTCGTGCAGTTGCTCGCGGAAGGCATCGGGAACGTTCTCCACGTCGGCGACCTTCATCACACTCCGGTTGGCGCCTCCCCCGGTTTAAATTGTCGTCACGTGCTCGCGGGAGTCTGCGAGTCCGCTCAGAGCCCGCCGAACAGCCGTGCGCTCGCGAGCGCACCCACCACGCCACCGGCGAGCGGGCCGTACACGACGGGCGTGACGACCGCGACGACGAGCGCCACGACGACGCCGACGAGGTACATGTCGAACCACGGCGGGTCGCTCGCGCCCGAGTACGTCACCTCGGGTGCGGCCGTGGGCGCGAACCCGGGCCCGATGTCGCTGGCGACCTCGCCGGTCGTCACCTGCTGGAGTCGGTAGACGCGATACGTGAGGAACGCGGTGAAGCCCGCGAGGAAGAGCCCGAGCATCGTCCCGAGGAGGACGCCCGCGTAGAACGTCCCCGCGAGGTCGCTCGCCAGCACCACGAGTTCGGTGAGCGCGGGCGGTGCCGCGACGACCGTGATGCCGCTGACGGCGCCGACGACGACCGCGGTGACGAGCGTGATGCCCGACTCGAGGAGTCCAGCCTCGCGGGTGGACATTCGTTACGTCAACGCACGAGCACGACGTAAACCTTGTTGCTTCGCCACCCGGCGCGCATCGATCCGTGCCCAAGCGAGCCATACCCGGATTTATCCCCGTTCGACGCCTACGTGAACGCATGCAGTGGAAGACGGACTGGGGACTCCGGACGCGCATGGGCATCACCATGTTCCTCCTGTTCGCAGTCTACCTCGTGTTCGCCGCCGGTCTCACCGTCGCACTCGGCACCCGCTGGTGGATCATCGCCATCGGCCTGGGCGCGTTCATGATCGCACAGTACTACTTCAGCGACCGCATCGCGCTCTACGGGATGGGCGCAAAGAAGGTCTCCCGCGAGGAGTACCCGGAACTCCACGCGGCCGTGCAGCGCCTCAGCCAGCAAGCCGACCTCCCGATGCCGACCGTCGCGGTCGCGGACACGCAGGTCCCGAACGCGTTCGCGACCGGCCGGAACCGGAAGAACGCGACCGTCTGCGTCACGCGCGGCCTCATGGACACCCTCGACCAGGACGAGCTCGACGGCGTCATCGCGCACGAACTCGCGCACATCAAGAACCGCGACGTCCTCGTCATCACCGTCGCCTCCTTCCTCTCCAGCCTCGCGTTCCTCATCGTCCGCTGGGGCGCGTTCTTCGGCGGCGGCCGGAACCGGAACGGAGGCGGTGGCGTCGTCGTCGCCATCCTCGTCTCCCTCGTCGTCTGGATCGTGAGCTTCCTCCTCATCAGGTTGCTCTCGCGGTACCGCGAGTACGCCGCCGACCGCGGCGGCGCCGCCATCACGGGGAAACCGAGCGCGCTCGCGTCCGCACTCATGAAGATCAGCGGTCGCATGGACAAGATTCCGACCGAGGACGCCCGCGAACAATCGGAGATGAACGCGTTCTTCATCATCCCCATCAAGAAGGGGTTCGTCGGGAGCCTCTTCCGCACGCACCCCAGTACGGAGAACCGCATCGAGCGCCTCCGCGCGCTCGAACGCGACCTCGAATCGCGCTAACGACGCCAGCGACCACGTCACGGCGTCGCGCGAGCGCGAGCGCGAACGCGACGCCGTCGACCCGTCTCCTCACGCGACCGCGTCACGGAGTCGTCCGAGCGCGAACGCGACGCCGTCGACCGCGGCGACGACACCGACGACGACGACGCCACCGATGAGCACGAGCTCGCCCGGCCCAACCCAGAACGGGAGGTAGAGGTACGCGTACCCGGCGAGTCGCTCCACGACGCCACCACCGCCACCGCCGTCACCTGCGGCGCTTTCGCCGGTATCACTTCCGTCGCCCGAACCGCCGCCGGTCGCCTCCGGCGGGGCGGTCTCGGACGGCGCCGCGGTCGCTTCGGGGGTCGCCGTCCCCGTCGACGACGCCCCGGACGCCGTCGCCGCGTCGCTCGCGGAATCGCCGAGCGTCGGCATCCCGTCCGGTTCCTCGGGGAGCTGCACGCGGTCGGCCTCGTAGGGGATGCCGCGCTTCCCGTTCCACGCGACCTGGTACCGCCAGACGACCTCGCCGTCGGGCGTCACCTCCTCGACCTCGTACCGGAGCGAGTTCGTCACGAGCGTGTTCCCGTTCGGGAGGCGGTCCGCGTCCCGCGGCCACAGCAGGCCGTCGTCGTACGACCACACGACCTCCTGGGTCGACGCGTTCACCTCCACGATGCGGTCTGCCTCCGAGTCCGCGACGAGCACGTGCTCGCCGGACACCCACATCGGGTTGTGCTGGTCGTCGAGGATGGGCTCGCGGCCCTCGACGTCCGTCCCGCTCTCGCGGACCTCGCCGACGACGCGCTCTATCTCCTTCGTCGACCGGTCCACCTCCAGGACGACGTCGAAGTTCCGTATCGAGAGCGAGAAGTCGCCGTCAGCGAGCTGGTCGATGTCGTTCATGTGCGTCCAGTCGCTCTCCGGTCGTGGCTCCGACGGGCCGCCGTACGTCTCCCAGAAGTCGCTCCCCGGCCCGATGTGCTCGCGCGCCGACCAGTTCCACACGACGTCCTTGCGCTCGTTCACGACGAACGCGCGGTCGTTCCCCATGTCGATTATCGCGGTCTCGCCGTTCGGCAGGCGGTCGGCGTCGTGGACCTCGTGATGCCCGATGAACGCGTCGTACCAGCGGTACGACCACACGACGTCCTTCGTGTCGTAGTCGAGTTCGACGACGTTGTTCCGCACGCACCGGTCGGGCTTGTGTTCGAGCGTCCTGTCCGGGCATTCGCTCGCCGGGAGGTGCGTCGCGTACGACACCAGCACGGCCCCGTTCTCGAGCATCTCCGCGTCGAACACCCGCGAGTCCTCGGGCGCGAACGACCACACGACGTCGCCGTCCTCGACGACGACCGCACGCCCGTTGTTCTCGCCGAACCCGCCGTAGCTCTGCACGGTCACGAGCACGCCCGACCGGTCGCGCGCCGCCATCGACTCGCCGCCGTCGCCACTCCCGCCCGTCGTCGCCGTCCCGGCATCGGTCGGTGCCGTCGCCGTCCAGCGACCGTCGTCGCTCGTCGCCGTGGTCGTCCCGCCGGCGGTCACCGCCTGGAATCCCAGTGCGACCGCCAGCACCACCACGACCGCGACGTACACCGCGACGCGCGTCCGTAGCTCCCCGAGCGCCACGACCATCGAACCCACGTTCACACGAGCAGCGTCGTGGCACGCGACAAAGAACCTTGCAGTTCCCGCCCGGCACGCCCCGGCCGCTTCCGCTCGCATCGAGCGAGCGACAGCGAGCGTACACCTCGCTCAGTCCGCGGCGACGCCGTCGGCGGCGTGCGCGCGAACGTACGCCGTGAAGTTCTCGAACAACGCCTTCGTCTCGCACGCCGCCGCGTAGTTCTCCGCGGTGATGCCGTCGTACACCGCTTGCTTGCGGTCGTCGCTCAACTCGTCTTTCCCCTCGGTGACCGACCGCGCCATCTCGCGGTCGTACTCGGGGTGGAACTGGACGCCGAACGCGTCGCCGACGCGGAACCCGTGATTCCCGTAGTCGTTGGTCGCGATCTCCGTCGCACCCGGTGGGAGCTCCACGACCGAGTCCGAGTGCGTCGTGAACGCGGTGAACGACGACGGCAGCCCCGAGAGCAGCGGGTCCGCGTCGTCGTCGCCGTCGTCGAACGCACGCTCGACCTCGCGGTACCCGATCTCGTACTCGCCCATGTCCGCGACGGTCCCGCCGAGCGCGTCCGCGAGCAACTGGTGCCCCCAGCAGACCCCCAGCGCCGGCAAGCCCTCGTCCTCTATCGCCGCCCGCACCCACTCGCGCGTCTGGGCGATCCACGCCTCATCCTCGTACACGGACGACCGCGACCCCGTCACCACGACCGCGTCGTACTCGAAGTCGCAGGGGAGCTCGCACTCGGTCGCGTCGAACTCGACGAGGTCCGCGTCGAGTTCGCGCCGGAAGTTCCGGCGCGTTCCAGGGTCGCCGTGCGAAGCATCCACGAACGCGATACGGGGTCGTCGCATCACCAGAACGGAACGGCTGCGACGGAAAAACCCTTGCGCCACGTCGAACCCTTGCCGCTGTCACGGACGCCGGAACCGGCGGGCTGGGGGCTGACGCGTACGCGTCGACTACTCGCCGTCGAGGAACCCGAGGACCGCGTCGTTGACGGCGCGGGAGCGTTCGGCGTGCACGAAGTGGCCGGCGTCGGGGAACGACTGCCGTTCGCCGCGCGGGAGGTCGTCGGCGAGGCGTTCGCTCGCGCTCGCGTCGAGGAGCTCGTCGGCGCCGCCGTCGACGACGAGCGCCGGGTTGTCCAGCTCGTAGAGCGCGCCGGCGTCCCACTCGTCGAGTGCGGCGCGCTGGCGGTCCCAGGACTCGCGGTCGGCGTCCTCGCTGGCCCGCCAGGCCGCGATGTCGTCCAGTGCGTCGGGCTGCTGGGCGCGGAAGTCGTCGCTGAACGCGTACTCGAGGGTCTCGCGGCACGCGACCTCGTCGCTCGGCTCCGCGAACAGCGGCTCCGGGTCGTACGCGTCGCCGCTCGCAGCGCCCGAGACGAGCACGAGCTTGCGCGCTCGCCCCTTCCGGCGCGCGTACTCGAGGGCGACCATCGCGCCGAGCCCGCACCCGACGACGTGCGTCGCGCTCGCGCCGATATCGGCGAGGACCGCGTCCAGGTCGTTCGCGAACGTCCGCATCGACAGGTCTCCCCGCGGCCGCGACGACTCGCCGGTCCCGCGCGGGTTCCACACCACCGCCTCGTAGGGACCCGCGAGCGCCGCGTGCTGCCAGCCCCACAGCCACGCGCCCGTCCCGATATCCGGGACGAACGCGACCGTCTCGCCGCTCCCCGCGGACTCGTAGTACAACTCGGTCCCGTCGCGCTCGACCGTCGGCATACCGCGCACTTCGACGCCGACAGTCTTGAAACCCGGAGCGTCGGCCCCGCAAGCCCGCTGCTGTCATCCCCACAAGCGACACGAGACTTATGCCGAATCCGTCGGAATCCGGCCGCGTGAACCGTCGCGCCCTCCTCGCCAGCGCCGCGAGCGCTGGCATCGGACTCACCTCGGCCGGCTGCCTCTCGTCGCCCTCCGGCCCGCCGCCCGTCCGGAGCTACGACGACCCGGACCGATACCCCGGCCCGGGCTTGCTGCCGCAACTCCCAGAGGACGCCCGCCGCTGGGCGGCCGTCGCCGTCGGTCGCGTCGACAACGACGACGGCCCCGCGCCCGTCGCCGTCGTCGTCCGGAACGCCGCGAGCGGCGAGCGAGACGTCGCGTGCTCGCTCCGCGCCGACGACGACCCCGTCTTCGACCGGACGTGGACGCTCCCGGCGGACGCGTACGCCGTCGTCGGCCTGCACGCTCGCGCCGACTACGCGTTCGCCATCGGACACCCCGGCGACGTCGACGCGTTCGCCGTGGACCGCGACCGGTTCGACTGCAACGAGAAGACGTTCGCCGCGACCGTCGCCGCCGACGGTACCCTCACCGCGGAGCTCGTCGGGACGACCGACATGGCCTGTGGCGGGGTCCTCTGAGACCGCTCGCGGCGACCCGCCCGCCGATTCGCGGTCTTTTTGCACGCACCCCGTAATCGATAGCTCAATGCGAGCGATCAAGGACAGCGTCCACGACTACATCGAGGTCGAGGGCGTCGCCGCGGACCTGCTGGACACGGAGGCGTTCCAGCGGTTGCGGCACGTCAAGCAGCTCTCGACCGTCCGTCTCGTCTACCCGAGCGCGAACCACACGCGCTTCGAGCACTCCCTCGGCGTCTACCACCTCGCGCGGCGCGCGTGCCGGCACCTCGACATCGACGGCTCTCGTGCGGAAGCGGTCGAGGCCGCCGCGCTCCTGCACGACGTCGGCCACGGCCCGTACGGCCACCAGACCGAGGGCGTCATCGAGCGCCGGCTCGGCCGCCACCACGACGACGTCCACGACATCATCGCGACCGGCGAGGTCGGGCGCGTCCTCGAAAGCCACGGCCTCGACACCGACGCGGTCGCGGACCGCATCGACGGCCAGGGTCGCCTCGGCCAGCTCGTCTCCGGCGAACTCGACGTCGACCGCATGGACTACCTCGTCCGGGACGCCCACCACTCCGGCGTCCCCTACGGCACCATCGACCAGGGCCGCCTCCTGCGCGCCCTGCGGTACGTCGACGGCGACCTCGTCCTCGCCGAAGGCAACGTCCAGAGCGCCGAGTCGCTCCTCGTCGCTCGCGCGCTGATGAACGCGACCGTCTACCGGCACCACGTCTCCCGCATCGCTGGCACGATGCTCGAACGCGCCTGCGAACGCCTGCTCGACGAGACGAGCCTGCACGCCGAGGACTTCGCTCGCATGACCGACGACGAACTGCTCGCCGCGCTCCGCGACTGCGAGGCGACCGCCGACGCCGCCGCGCGCCTCGGCACCCGCGACCTCTACAAGCGCGCGTGCTGGCTCGAACTCGACGAGACCCCCGACCACGTCGTCGACGCCACCCACGCCGAACTCCGCGACCTCGAACGCGACGTCGCCGCCGCCGCCGACTGCGACCCCGCACTCGTCCACCTCGACGTCCCCGGCCGCCCCAGCATGCCCGAATCCTCCACGCGCGTCGTCGTCGACGGCGACGTCCGCCGCCTCCACGAGGAATCCCCGCTCGTCCAGGGCCTCCAGGCCGCCCAGGACGTCCAGTGGCGCGCGGGCGTCTACGCACCCGAACCCCGCCTCGACGCCGTCGCAGACGCCGCCACATCGACGCTCGGCCTCGACGCCTGACGGCGCCAGGCCCCACCCCATAGCCGTTCATTTAGCCAATAGGTTTTAGAAGGAGGCCATCGACTAACAACCTAGGGTGAGAGCCCTGCGCGTAATCGGATCAGTCGTTGCCTCCTGACCGACACTCGGCACGCACCGAGTGACCGACTGGGATACGCCACTATCATTCCTCATCGCGCCCCCCTTTCGGGGGGTGCGACCTTCCAGCGCTCGACAGCGACCGCTCTCCGCGATACCGACCATCGTCGTACCCCAGGCCGAGACGACTGACTCACTGACAGAACCGAACGACGCGAACCGCGTTCAGGCGTTCTTGACGGCACGCAGGACGTCCGCGGCGTCGTCGAGCGCGTCGTCGAGCGCGTCGACGTCGGGCCCACCACCTTGCGCGAAGTCCGGCGGGCCGCCACCGCCGCCACCGACCTTGCTCGCGAGCTCGCCGACGACCTCGCCAGCGTTCACGCCCGCGTCCTCGGGCACCGCGACCACGAACTGCGCGCTCCCGCCAGCACCGGAGCCGAACACGGCTATCTTCCCCTCCTCGACGAGCGCGTTCGCCGTCGCACGCAACTCGTCGGTGTCCGCGTCCAGGCGCTGGACGACCGCCGGCGTCCCGCCGACGTCGACCTCCTCCGCATCGCCCGCACCGCTCGCGCGGACCTCGGCGAGTTCCTCCTTGAGGTCCTCGATCTCCTTCCCTCGGGCCTTCCACTCCTCGAAGAACCGCTCCGCGGTCTCGGGCACCTCGCCGGGGTTCACGTCCAGGACGTCCGCCGCCGCGTAGAGCGCGTCCTCGGCCTCCTGCGTGTACGAGATCGCCGCCTCGCCAGCGGCGAACGTCAACCGTCCGACGCCGTCCTGCACGCGCTCCGCGTTCCGGATCTTGATCGTCCCGATGTCACCAGTGCGAGCGACGTGCGTGCCACCACACGCCTGCACGTCGTCCGCGACGTGGATGAGGCGGATGTTCTCGCCCGGCGGGATGCCGCCCTGGTAGAGGTCGAACCCGTGCTCGGCCTCCGCGTCGTGGCGGTCCGGCCACTCCTGCGTGACCGGCGTGTTCTCCATCACGATCTCGTTCGCGACGTGCTCGATGCGCTTGACGTCCTCTCGGTCGATGCGCTCGTAGTGATGGACGTCGATACGGCTCGACTCCACGCCCTTCTGCGCCCCCGCCTGCCGGATGTGGTCGCCGAGCACCTGCCGGGCCGCGTGGATGACGACGTGCGTCGCCGTGTGATTCCGCATCAACTGCCGGCGTCGACGCGTGTCGAGCTGCCCGCGGACGATGTCGCCCTTCTCCGGGCGCTCGTCCGTGCGATGCAGGATGACGCCATCGCGGATCTGGACGTCCTCGACCTCGACCGTGTACGACCCGTCGTCGTCCGACAACGTCCCCGTGTCCGCGGGCTGCCCACCGCCCTCGGGGTAGAACATCGTCTGGTCGAGCACCACGTCGAACCCGGACTCGCGCTCGAACACGTCGAGCACCACCGCCTCGAACTCCGTGCGCTGCTGGTCGTCGTAGTACAACCGCTCCGTCTTCGGGAGGTCGTCGATGCGGTCGTCACCGTCGCTCCCCGCCTCCTCGAACGCCTCCTCGCTGTCGTGGCGCTGCGCGACCAGCGAGTAGAAGTCGTCCGGGACGTTCACGTCCGCACCCGACTCGGCCGCGATCTCCTCGACCATGTCCGGCTGGATGCCATGGGAGTCGTAGAGCTCGATGAGCTCGCTCGTCGGAATCGGCTCGGACTTCCTGGCGTACTCCTCCGCGAGCTGCTCGACCTTCCGACCGCCGCGCTCCAGGGTCTCCCGGTACTTCTCGACCTCCGTCCGCACGATGTCACGGATCGTATCGCGGTTCTCGTACTCCAGGCGCTTGGCCTGCATGTCCACGAGCTCGTCGAGCGGCGCGTCCACGCCGACGCCGTCGACGAGCCGCTTCGTCCGCCGGAGCACCATCCGCGCCAGGTAGCCCGTCGAGACGTTGCTCGGCACGATACCGTCACCGAACATGTACGCGAGCGTCCGACAGTGGTCCGCGATGGCGTAGATGTCCTCCAGGGGCTCCATGAGGGCCTCGAGCTCGCTCACGGACACGTCGAGCTTCCGCGCGATGTTGTCCCGCGCCGTCTCCATGTCCTCGGCCTCGTCGATGTCCATGTGCCCGGCGAGCTTCGCCGCGCGATGCACGAGCTCGGCCTCGTCCTCGGAGAGCTCGATGCCCGCGTTCTCCTTCAGGAACGCGATCATGTCCGGATAGACGGCCTCGTACACCGTCGGCGTCCCCTGACTCATCCACGTCCACCGCTCCAGGCCGTACCCGGTGTCGACGATGTACGTGTCCATCGGCGAGTACGTGTTCCCGTCCTTCATCTCGTACTCGCCGTCGGGGTCCTGCTCCATCGACATGAAGACGAGCGTCGCCAGCTCCGCGCCCTTGTAGATGACCTCGATCGCGGGCCCGGCGTTCCCGCCACCGACCCACGGGTCCTCGATGTACACGATTTCGTCGAGGTTCGCACCCATCGACGCGAAGAACTCGTCGCAGTACTCGACGCACTCGTCCTTCCAGTACACTTCGCCCTGGTACGCGTACTGATCGGGGTCCTCGAGGTCCTCGCGAGCGTTGAACGCGTGATGCGCCATCATCTCGAACGCCATCGTGTGTCGCCCGGTCTTCCCGACGTTGTCGATGTCCTGCATCCGGATACAGGGCTGCGAGATCGTCAGCGGGTTCGCTGGAGGCGGCGTCTGGCCGCTCGTGACGAGCGGCTGGAAGTCGTAGATCGACGCCTGCGTCAGCAGGACGTCGTCGCGCCACCGGTTCGCCGCGACCGGGTACGGCTCGATGCGCTCGTGGTCGTTGTCCTCGAAGAACGACAGGAACGCCTCCCGCATCTCCTCCAGGCTGTACGGCTCGTCGAACCCCGGGTCGTCGATGAACGCGTAATCCTCGCACGGCGGTTCGCCGCACGTCTCGCGGTCGTGGTCTCGCGTCCAGAAGTTCGCCCCACAGTCCGTGCAGGACTTGCGCACGAACCCGTTCTCCTCGAAATAATCGAGGCGATATTCGTCCTCAAGCTCACTCATTCTTGGCTCACTGTCGCCTCGCGGCGCGTAAAACAGTTCCGGGAACCCCCGACGAAAGCGGTCTCAACCCGTCGAAGCCACCGGTACCGAACGCGTCACTGCGTCGCGGATTCGAGGAGGCCGCGGAACACCTGCGAGTTCGCGACCGAATCAGCGAGCAAGTCGTCGAGCAGGTCGTCCGCACGACCACCCCGGCGTCGCGCACGCTCGCGGAGGTCGTCGTACTCCGTCGACGCCGCCAGGTCGTCGCTCGTCTTGTGCGTCTCCAGGACCGCGAGCTTCGACACCGCCGCGTAGTACGCACGCAACTCCTCGTCGTACGCGGACCGCGTCAACAACCGCTCGAGCGTCCGCTCGAACGTCTCCCGGTCGACGGGCTTGACGAGGTAATCGTCGAACCCCATCCCGACGATGTCGAAGTCCGGGTCGACCGCCGTCACGATGACGACCTGACAGTCGTACCCGGCCTCGCGAACCCGTTCGAGCACCTCGTCGCCCGAACACCCCGGGAGGCGTCGGTCGAGCACCACGACGTCGGTCGACTCGTCGACCGCAGGCACCGCATCCTCACCGTTCGTCACGGTCTCCACCGACCACTCCGCGGGCGTCCAGGACGCGTACAGCCCAGCGAGTTCGACGTTGTCCTCGACGACGAGGACCGACGTGTCATCCGTCATGGTGCTCACTGCTCAGCACAACCGTTGCTAGTACGATGGATAAAAGCCTCGGCCGAAACTCGTGGCCCGACGTAAAATCATCGCGAGAACGCCCCGAACGAACGACCAGCCGGAAATACCACCGAGCGAATGCCAGACGCACGCCAGCCGACCGGCGCTCGACGGCGGCGAATACCTACCGCGCGAGCGACGCGAGCAACGCCTCCAACTGGATGCGCTCGTTCGCCCCCTCGGTGATACGGTAGTCAGCCTCCCCGAGCCGATCCATGAGTCGAACCGTCGCCGCGTCGTCCAGATCGAACTCCCACGCCGACCGATGCAACTGGTCGATGATGTCGCCACCCGCGAGCCCGCGCTCGGTCAGGAGCTCGTCGAGCCGCGACCGCGACGCGACGAAGTCCCCGTCGATGGCGAGCCGCACCATCTCCTCGACCTCCTCCGGGCGCGCCGTCGACGTGATCGCGTACACGGTCGCCTCGTCCACGACCTCGTCCGTCACCGACGCCGCCTGCAGCGCGTTGATCGCCCGCCGCATGTCACCGTCCGCAGCGTACACGAGCGCGTCCACGCCGTCGTCGGTCACCTCCAGGCCCTCCATCTCGGCGATCTTCCGCACCTGCGCCGCCACCGCCTCGTCGCCCAGCGGGGAGAACCGGAACACCGCACACCGCGACTGGATCGGGTCGATGATCTGCGACGAGTAGTTACACGACAGGATGAACCGCGTGTTGTTCGAGAACTGCTCCATCGTCCGCCGCAACGCGGACTGCGCGTCCGACGTCAACGCGTCCGCCTCGTCCAGGAAGATGATGCGGTACTCGTACCCCCCGAACGACGACCGCGCGAAGTTCTTGATGCGGTCGCGGACGACGTCGATACCACGCTGATCGGACGCGTTCAGTTCCAGGAAGTTCTCCCGCCAATCGTCGCCGTACACTTCTTTGGCAATACTGACCGACGTGGCCGTGTTGTGCATCACCGTCGGAACGGCCCCAGCCACGTAGTTGTGCGACTGCGGAACGGTCACGTCGTACACGCGCTCGTCGGCGTCGTCGACCGACACCGAGACGACCTCGTCGAAGTACAGCGACTCGCTCGCGAGCGAGTCGAGCATCGAGAGCGATTCGAGCACCTCACCGGAGAGCATCTCGTCGGCAACCGCGCGAACCCGGTCTGCGACGGTGGCGAACCGCGGGAGCGACCCGAGGTCGTGGTCGTCGTTCTCCAGGAGGTTCTTCACGTCGGTTCCACGAAGGTCAGTGCTCTCGGCGACGCGATTGTACGACACCCCGAGGTCGTCGATGCACGACGACAGCGTCCGCTGGACGGCCGTGACATCTCCACCTGGCGACCGATCGAGTTCGGCGAGTAACCGCTGTGCTCGCTCGGCGGTCGGCGACCGTCGTCCGTCCGCGTACTCCAGGAGCCTGTCCGACCGAACGCCGGTTTCGGCCGCGACGGTCTTCCGCGTCTCGAGCGGCTCGAGTCGCTGCCGTTGCTCGACCCACGCTGCAGGGGTAGCGACGACCGCGTCGAGGCCCGCCGGAACTCGCTCCTTGACATGCTGCGCCGTCTCGACCTTCGAAACGGCTGCCGACAGAACCGACTCCACGGATTCGAGATAGCGCTCCCGCCCCGGCGAATCCGGGTTCGTGGTCGTCGGCACGTGTTCGGTCTTGTTCAGCGCGAGCACGTCGCAGAGCTCGTCGACAGCGCTCTGGCTGGGTATCGTATCGTGGTTCGGGTTCGAATCACGAGCCGTCGCCCTCGCCAGCCGTTCGGCCTTCTCGTCGATGGAAAACCCGACGCGCTCCTCGAACCGGGACAGTGCGCTCGCACCAGAGACGTATAACGTGTGATACGTCCGTTCGATACCGCTGCCGTTCGTCGCCGCCTTCTGCTCGGTCTTCCGTCGGCTCGGAATCCCCAGCGACGCGAGGAGATACGAGACGAGCGAGACCACGTCCCCGTCTTTCTGCGTCAACTCCACGATACCGTTCTTCGAAACGTATCCCTCCGCGTCGAACATCGCACGGAGGAAGGCCTCCCTGGCGTCCGACGACGCCGTCACGAGCGTCGACCCGATGCCGTCAGACGACATCACGTCGAAACACGCCTCGAGGAAGCCTGTGAGCGTCCGCGACCGGATTCGAACGAACGGGACGCCCTTCCGCTTCATCCGTTCGGTCTCGACACCGAACAGGTCCTCGGCGAGCGTCTCGAATCGCTCGATGATGGACTCGTCCGTGTTGTAGAACCGAATTCGCCCACTATCGACGCGCGCCTCGCTCACGACCCACGCCACGAACTCAGCCAGCTCCGGGGACGCGCTCCAGGGCGGGGTTATTGGTTGTGTTTCCTGCCCATTCCTCGGAACGTATTGGAGGGACTCGACGTTCGACTCGAGTTCTACGGCGTCGACGTCGAGCGACCGAAGGAAGTCGACCGAGACGACCGTCGAGTACGAGTCAAAGTCGACGTCGGACAGGCGTTTCGGGTACGAATCGATGGTTTCGACGGTCATCGAATCGCTTGTTTCGGCGGTGTCGACGGGGTCGTCTTGACGGTTGCGGACGACGCGCTTTTTCGCCCCGACAAACTGCTCTTCGGCCGGGATTTCGTGTTCGGTTGCGAAGGACTCCGTCACCATCGCGACGTACCGCTTTCCGTTGAGCGCTGTGAGCCATTCCAGCTCACCGTCACTCTCCGGAGTGGGTGCCTCGAGCGGTCGAGCCACCCTGTCGCCAGCTTCCAAGTTCTCGGCTTCCTGCCACGTCAGTCCGTCATCGTCGGCGACGAGGAGGCGGTGCTCTGGAGTCACGCGCAACTGCCCGCCATCTCGCGTCTCCACGCTCGCGAGTGCGTCGGTCGACTTGCTGAACACTTCGCTCGGTTCGACGAACGCGAAATCGCCGCCCTCGGTGAACGTCGCCACCTCGAGACCCTCTCGCGGCGACGCGAACCCGTCTACGTCACCGACGACGTCCTCCATTCGCTCCACGCCTTCGTTCGTCAGAATCGGCGTCTCTCCCGTGGCGCACTTCCCGACGCCGGCTGGCCCCGCGAACATGAGGTGGGGCAGGTCGTTCTTCCGGACGTAGCTCTCTATGCGGTCGATGATGTCCTCGTGCCCGACGACGTCGGCGAGGGACTCCGGCCGGTACTTCTCGATCCAGACCTCGGTCTTCCCGGCGGGTCGGTCCCCCCCGTCCGCGGACTCGCTCATACTCTCGGCCACGGCCCTGGCGCTGATAAAGCCCCCGAGACGACGGAACGACCGCGGTGGATGGTTCGCAGTTCTCGACCGAGTGATTGTGTATCCATGCGCGCGGTTCTCTGCGCGCGAGAACCAGCGACTTCGGCTATACTCGTTTCGCGCGTCTCTCTATGCATGAGCACTCTAATCGCTCGACGAGTCCTCGCGCTCGTCATGGTCCTGACGCTCGTGCTCGCGGCCGGTCCGGGACTGGCCGCTGCAGAAACACGCGCCGGGTCGACGGTCACCGTCGGCCCCGGTGAGACGGTCGACAGCCTCCAGGTCGCCGCCGCGTCCGTCGTCGTTCACGGGACGGTGAACGGGAACCTCGATGGCGTCGCCGCGGAGGTCCGCATCAGCGAGACCGGCGTCGTCAACGGCGACGTGAACGTCGCCGCAGCCACCCTCCACATCGACGGTGAGGTTCGTGGTGACGTCAGCACTGGCGTCGCGACGTTCGTCCTCGGCGAGGCCGGGGCCGTCGCTGGGAGCGTGAACGTCGGGGCGGCCGATGCGACGCTCGCCGGCCAGGTCGACGGTGACGTCGCCGTCGGTGCGGATCGCATCCTCGTCGCCGACACCGCCGTCCTCGGCGGTGAACTCCGGTACGACGGCGACCTCACGCAACGTAGCGGCGCCGCCATCGCGGGCGACGTCGTCCGCGACGACTCCATCGGCGGGGCCGAGTTCCAGTTCTCCCCCATCCCTGACGGCGTCGGCGCCGTCTACGGGCTCCTCGCCAACCTCGTGCTCGGAGCGGTCCTCCTCGTCGCGTTCCCCGGAACCACGCGGAAGATCTCCAACACCATCGTCGGCCAGCCCGTCCGCGCTGGCGCGTTCGGGTTCCTGGCGCTCTTCGCCGTCCCGCTCGCCCTTCTCGTGCTCGCACTCACGATCGTCGGCCTCCCGTTGACGGTCCTGGGCGCGATGCTGTTCGCGCTCGTCGCGTGGACCGCGGTCGTCTACGGTTGGTTCGCGGCCGCGTCGTGGACGCTCGGGCGGCTCGACGTCGAGAACGACTGGGCGGCGCTCGCCGTCGGCCTGCTCGTCGCCGCGGTCGTCGGCCTCGTCCCCATCCTCGGGGGCATCCTGACGTTCCTGGTGTTCCTCGTCGGCCTCGGCGCCATCGCGCTCGTGCTCGACGGGTACCGCCGCGACCGCCGGAACGCCCGCCGTGGTGCGACGACCGACGCCCCCGCGGCCTGACGGCGTCCGACCCCCGTACAACCCGATTTTTCGGCATCGACTCCCGACACGCTGAAGCACGCTCGCCCGATACTGTGCGGTATGCAGGTGACGGTGGACGTGAAAGGCGAGGACGATGTCGAGGTGGACGCCGGCGCGGACGCGACGTACGCGGACCTCCTGTCGGCGGTCGACCTGAGCCCGCACGAGGTCACGGTCCTCGTCGACGGCCGTCCAGTCCCCGAAGACCAACCGGTGAACGTCGACCACGTGACCGTCCTGCGGCTCGTGAAGGGTGGATAGCGCGATGTCGAGTGCACCCGAGTTCGAGCTCGCGAACGTCGGCCCTGGCGCGGACCCGCTCTCGCTGTCGGCGCTCGCGGCCGACCACGACTCCGTCCTCGTCTTGCTCCAGCGCGACCACTACTGTACGAACTGCCGCGAGCAAGTACGGACCGTGGCCGGACGCTACGACGAGTTCCGCGAGCGCGAGACCGAGGTCGTGTCGGTGGTGCCCGAACCCCGCGAGAACGTCCAGGAGTGGCAGGACGCGTACGACCTTCCGTTCCCGTTGCTCGCGGACCCCGACGTCGCGGTCGGTGACGCGTACGATCAACCGGTCCGGTTCGGGTTCCTCGGCAAGTGGAGCGACTTCCTCGGGCGGATGCCCGAGGCCATCCTGGTGGACTGTCGCGACGCCGACGCTGGCCCGGCGGTGGTGTGGTCGTACGCGGGTCGGTCGACGTTCGACCGGCCGAGCGTCGACGACCTCCTGGCTGCCATCGACGAGCACCGCGAGGGGTGACCGTGTCGGCGGCGACCGACTCGGCGGTCGTGGTTCGCGAGGCGCGCGTCGACGAGGAACTGGACGTGCGCCGCGTGCTCGACGGTGCGATGCTGGAGACCGATGCCGTGAGCGACGCAGTCGTTCGCGGGAACGTTCTCGTTGCGGTGGACGACGACCGCGTCGTCGGTGCGCTCGTGCTCGTCCCGTTCGACGACGTCGGACTTCCCGACGCGGTCGCTGGCGATGAGCGAGTGGACGGCGACGTGGTCGCTGGCGACGGCGGGATGCACGTCGATGCGGTCGCGGTCAGGCGGCGGCGACGCGGCCGGGGCGTCGGGCGGGCGCTCGTCGTGGCGGCGCTCGAACGGGAGCGGCGACTCACGGTGGCGTTCGACCCTGGGGTTCGCGCGTTCTACGACGCGCTCGGTTTCGAGGTCGTGGACGACGCTGCGGACGTGGACGGTCGGCTGTGGGCCGAGCGGTCGCTGGCTGGGTAGTGGCGAGCAGGGTGGACGACGGCGGCGTGCGAGGGCGTCCACCGCTCCCGCCTCGACTCCTCGCACGCCCGGTGAGTGGGCACGCGGGGTCTGGCCGCGGTCTCGTACTTGAACCGTCGGGTGGTGGATGGACGTCCGGGGGTGGTCAGAGGGCGGTGACGAGGCTCCAGGTGGCGAAGTAGATGGTTGGGGCGTAGATGAATGCGAGGTTCCGGATGCGGGGGTAGACGTCGCGTGGCCAGCGGAGACCGTCGAGGACGCCGGAACGCCAGGTGAGGTGTGCGACGGCGAGGACGACGACTGCAGCGGGGGCGAGCACGGAGAGCGTGGGGTCGGCGTCGACAGTCTGGCGGACGACGTGGTCGTCGAGCGCCATCGCGTAGAACCACGCGAACGTCACGGCGCCGGCGAGCAGTCGTTCGAGGACGTGGACTGGGCCGCCGGCGACCGCGAACACGTACAGGAGGGCCGCGAGGGCGGCGTAGGGGACGGCGACGTTGACGTTGTGGCCGGCGGGGAGGCCGGGGCCGTAGTAGCCGACGATGCACCCGAGAGTGCCGGCGACGACGAGGCCGAGGAAGACGAGTGGGAGGCTGTCCGGGGCGCCTCGTCCGGTCTCCGTATCCGGTTTCCCCGACAGCAGTCGCTGCATCTCGCCGAGGCCATCTCCGGCGGTCATGTCGGAATGGAGAACGGTCGGGAATAAAACAGTTCCGCCAACTGTGGGGTTCGGGGCGAGCGCTCAGACGAGCGGTTCGACGAGGTCGCGGCCCGCGTCGAGCAGTTCGTCGACGCGCGCTTCGCTCCCGGCTTCGGCGTACACGCGGAGCTTCGGTTCGGTGCCGCTCGGTCGCATGAGCGTCCACGAGCCGTCCTCGAGGAGGAGCTTGAAGCCGTCGACGGTGACGACGTCCGCGACCGGTTCGCCCGCGACGGTCTCGGGGATGTGGTCCTCGAGGTCGGCGAGGACGCCCTGCTTGCGGTCGTCCGGGCAGTCGACGCTCACCTTCCCCTGGTGGATCTCGCCGTGTTCGGCGAGGAGGTCGTCGACGCGCGCTTCGAGCGGGCGTTCGCTGGCTGCCGCGGCGGCGAGCAGTGCCATGAAGACGCCGTCCTTCTGGCGGAGGTGCCCGCGGACGGCGAACCCGCCGGACTCCTCGCCGGCCATCAGGGGGTCGTAGTCGCGCATCGCGTCGGCGACGTACTTGAACCCGACGGGGGTCTCGTGGACGGATTCGCCGTAGGCGTCCGCGACCCGGTCGACGAGGAACGTCGTCGAGACGGTCCTGACGGCGGCTCCATTGCTGGTTTCGAGGAGGTACTCGTAGATGGCGGCGAAGAACAGGTTCTCGTCGAGGAAGCCGTCGGGGGTGACGACGGCGATGCGGTCGGCGTCGCCGTCGTTCGCGATACCGATGTCGGCGTCGCGCTCGCGGACGGCGTCGACGAGCCCCTGGAGGTTCGATTCGCTGGGTTCGGGGTGCGCGCCACCGAACGTCGGGTCCTCACTGCAGCGCAGTCGGTCGACGGCCGCGCCGGCGTCCGCGAGTAGGCGGTCGGTGACGTCGCGGCCGGAGCCGTGGATGGCGTCGTAGACGACGTGGAGCCCGTCGAGGAACTCGCTCTCGGGGTCGGCGTCGGCGACCTCGGCGACGCGGCGCTTGCATTGCTCGAAGTGCGGGCCGACCATGTCGACGCGTTCGACGTCGCCCCATTCGTCCTCGGGGAGCGGGTCGGGTTCGGCGAGGTGGGAGACGATGGAGTCGGTGACGTCCTGGAGCGCCGGCGAGCCGTCGTCCGTGATGAACTTCACGCCGTTGTACTCGGGTGGGTTGTGGCTCGCGGTTATCATGCAGCCGCCGGCGAGTTCGCGGTCCTTGATCGCCCACGCGAGCTGGGGTGTCGGGCGGTCGCGTTCGGGCATGCGGACGTCGAAGCCGTTCGCGCAGAGGACGCGAGCGAGCTCCTCGGCGAAGCCCTCGCTGGTCTCGCGGGCGTCGTAGCCGACGCCGACGGTCTCGCCCTCGCGGCCGGTCTCGCGGAGGTGACTGGCGACGGCCTGTGCGACGATGCGGACGCGTCGGTCGGTGAACTCGTCGAGCGTCGCACGCCAGCCGTCGGTCCCGAAGGAGATGACGTCCATGTGCGACCGAAGGCCGGCCGACGCGAAAAAACCCCACCACGGGATACGACCGCTGGGCTGCGGCCAGCGGCGCACTGCAGCCGGTTCGCGGCTCCACTTTCACTTTCACCGCGCTACGCTCGCCCTTTTCCGATACCCGGTCGTAATCACCGATAGCGCCGGTCGGCGCGAGCTCGCGTCGCCGGCGGCGACGACCGGCCGCGCGAGCGCGACGCACGCCGCTCTGCGTCGAAAACAGCTCCCGGCGGAGGTGTCTCTCGATACGAACGAAGGTACGCATGACGCTGGCGACCGGCGCCGTGTCCCTGCTCGCGCAGGGCAACGAGGCGGGGTACGTCCTGCTCGCGGTCGCCGTGTTCGCGTCCCGCGACGGTGACGCATCGAGCGCGAACGACCGCGACGGCCGGTAGGGCGGCCGTCGCGGCACGCCGTGGGTTCCCGGACCAGAACCTACGCGTGTGTGTTCTTCCCACGTTCATAGTCGTGTCGCCCCAGTCACAGCTCCACGAGGCGAGCAGGTGCACCGGTCGCACTCGCGGAATCCCGCCAGTTACCGCTTCACGGCGCGCTTGATCGCGGAGAGGCCGACGCGGGCGAGGCCACCGAGGCTCGTCGGCTGGACGCCGAGCTGTTCGGCGACCGCACGCCGGTCGGTGAGCGTCCACCACTCGACGACGTGCCCGTCGCTCACGCGGAACCGATGCACGCGTGGTACCTCGACGGCGTGACCCGTCGACGGGATGCCGTCGAGTTCGCCGACGTGCGTACCGCGACACGTGGTGAAGACGACGACGGTGTCGCCGTCGCAGACCACCTGTTCGACGTCCTCGCGGTAGTCGGGGAGGCCGGCGTGCCAGTGCGTCCAGCAGTCGACGGCCGCCGCGCGGCCGCGCTCGTCGACACCCCGGCCTGGGTGGACGATACGAACGTCGTCGGCGAGCAGGTCGAGTGCGGCCGTCGGGTCGCTCCCGTTGTCTATTGCGTCCACGACACGTGTCGCGACGTGCCGGTTCTCGGCGTCCGCGTATGGACCGGCTGACTCCATACCCCAAGCATGCGCCTCGGTACCATACAACTTTCTCGACGCGTCGTCGCCCCAACACGACCGCGCCGCGACCCCGACGACTGCGCCGTAATCCCAACGACTGTCGCGTGACGCACGCGATTCTCCCGATGACGCGGGGCTTAACCACGCGGGTCTCCAAGTCGAGGCAATGACAGCCGTCTCCGTCGTCGCCGTCTGCGGGAGTCTCCGCGAGACGTCCTACACGCGAACCGCACTCACGTACGCGCTCGACGCCGCCGAGCGCGCCGGCGCGACCACCGAACTCCTCGACGTCGGCCGCGAGAACGTCCCCATGTACGACCCCGACGTCGACGACCAGGGCGTCGCGGACCTCCTCCAGACCGTCGAGGACGCCGACGCCGTCCTCCTGGGTTCACCCGTCTACCACGGCTCGCTCACGGGCGCGCTCAAGAACTTCCACGACCACTGCGGCTGGGA
Source organism: Halorubellus salinus (assembly GCF_020567525.1). Taxonomy (GTDB): domain Archaea; phylum Halobacteriota; class Halobacteria; order Halobacteriales; family Natrialbaceae; genus Halorubellus; species Halorubellus salinus. Next base: position 328,869 of record NZ_JAJCVI010000005.1, on the reverse strand, counting down.
CGAGTACGAGGACACCGTCGTCGGCCTCGTCGCCACCGCCGGCGGCGGCAGCTACGCCTCCACGCTCGACCACATGCGAGCGACCGTCCGCGGCGTCCACGGCCACGTCGTCCCCGAACAGGTCGGCATCCGGAACGCCGCCAGCAAGTTCGACCCCGACCCCACCGCGCTCGACGACCGCGCCATCACCGACCCCGACATCGAATCCCGCCTCCGCGACCTCGGCGACGCGGTCGTCCGCGACGCCCGCCGGTTCGCGACCGACCCCTGCGAAGAGGCCCCCACCACCGCCGACGACTGAGAGCCCGCGAAACGCGCGTTTCAGCTAGAGCCACCTTTTCCTGCGTCGCCACCGACGAGTGGCACGTGCCCGACCGCACTCGTCGTCGACTCCTCCAGACCGCGGTCGGCGTCGCCGCAGCGACCGCGACCGCCGCACTCGGCGGCTGCCTCTCCACGCCCGCCGGCGGCGGCGGGACCGAGAGCGAACACACCGCGCCCGGGAACCTGACCGCGTGGGACCACACGCCCGACTGCGAGACCAGCGCGGAGCGCGACGCGATGGACGAACACTACGACAGCACCATCGCCGTCGACCACACCACCACGAGCCTCGACGGCGGGTACGCACCGATACGGTTCGCGGACCTGCGCGACGACGAACGCGACCTGCTCGACGCCGTCACGACCGACGGTGGCCACTCGACGTGCGACCCCAGCAACGCGTTCGACCGGTTCGTCGGTCGCGTCCGCGAGCACCTGGACCGGCAGGACGACACCATGGCGTACCTCGACCGCGGCGGCGTCTACTACGGACTCCGCGTCGAGGTCACCGACCAGGGCATCTCGTACTGACGGCGGTCCGGTGCGTCGTCTCAGTCGTTCGTCAGCTCCTGCTCGACGAACCGCGACGTCGCCGACTCCGGGTGGAACCGGACGGCGCCGCTCCGGTAGTCGAACTCGACGGCGTCGAGCGCACAGAGCTTCGGCAGGTGCACGTGATGGAGTTCGATCCGGAGTTGGTCCTCGCCGCCCGCCATCGTCTCGTCGAGCGTGTCGACGAGCGCGTCGAGCGTCGTCACCTCCTCGGTCTGCTCCGCCAGCGCGCACAGGACGGCGCGACGAACCGGGTGCTCGAGACACCGGTGCAGCGCGTCGACCATCTGCGGATCAGTGTCCGAACACATACGTATACTGTTATCAGTGTCCCTCGGCAAAGACCCCCGGCGTGGATTCTCAGGGCCTGCTAAACGATGCCGCGGGCCTCGCGAGCGCTCGACTCGGGACTAGTCCTCGCGGACCGCGTCCGCGATGGCTTCGAGGTCCGCCTTCCGGAACGCGCCCCCCTCGGACTCGGGGTCCGCGTCGTCCACGAGCCCGACGCGCGAGCGGATCTCCGCCCGCATCAGTTCCTTCGCCGGCAACCCGCCGTCGCCGACGTCGTACCCGAGTTCGGTACAGACGGCGGCGAGCGCCTCCTTCGTGAACCCCGTGGAGACGAGGCGTTCGTGACGGCCAGTCGCGACGCGGATCTCGTTCCGGAGGTCGTCGACGGTCGGAGACATACACGGGGCGAGACGCCCCCGCGGCGTGTAGGTTGCGGTCCTCGCAGCGCGAACGGTCGACGTCACGCCACCCCAAAACACTTGGTCGGCGCGGCCACATCCGTCGCGCATGCCCTCCCGCCGTCGCGCCCTCGCCCTCCTCAGCGGTGCGCTCGCCGCGACCAGCGGATGCGTCTCCAGCGTGTTCGACGACGACCCGCCGCTCGAACACGGTGAACGGATGCGCGCCACCGGCGACCCCGTCAGTCGAACGCTCGACGGCTGGCCGCTGGACCACGAATACGTCGCCGGGAACGATACCGTTCGATATCAGGACGCCACCGACACGTACCACTACGACCCGGTCGTGTGGGCGGCCTGGGAGGGCGAGCGAACGGTGGAGGTGGTTCTCGGCAACCGGTTCGAGCCGTCACTGTTCGACCGTCCCGGCGTCCGCGTCGGAACCGAGGGCGAGGGTCGAGACACCCGTGCGTTCGCCCGTCACCAGACCCACCGGAAGGACTTCGAGACGGGGACCATCGAGCCCGGGCTCTCGACCACCGAACTCGTCGAGACGCTCCCGACGACCGTGACCGTGACAGTGCCACTCCAGGAGCAGGAGTGGACCATCGACTACCCGGTGTTCGTCGAGCGGTACGACTACGTCGAGCACACCGCCGAGGAGTGACGAGAGCCGCTTGCGAGTCGAGTCAATCCACCCAAGAAACGGCGACCTGGCGGTCGCCGTATGCCGGCCAGTCGGTCAGTCCTCGAAGTCGAACTCGTCTCTCGCGCTGTCGACGGGTTCGTCGCGCGCGACGACCTCGGGCGCTGGCTCGGGGTCGTACCGCCAGTAGACGTACGCGGTCGCAGCGAGCGCGCCAGCGCCGAAGACGATGCCCGAGGTCGGCCACGCGAGGCTCGTGTTCGACGTGACGAACCCGTGGAAGATGACGACGCCAAGCGTCGCGAAGAGCGCGCCGATGCCCGCGACGATCAACCGGCCGTACCGGTGGAAGTTCACGGCGCGGTCGCCGTCGCCCGCGGCGACCACGACGTAGTCGTCGTCCGCGGGGAACCAGACGACGTCGACGCGCTCCTCGGCGTCGGTTGCGGGCGCATCGTCGTCGGCATCGGCTGCACCGTCGGAACCGGGTGGGTCGGCGCCGGTGATGCGGTCGGTCGCGGACTCCTCGCTCGGGTCGGCCGCCCCCACGGCTACTCCACCTCCACCGTCCGCGTCTCCGCGACCGGGACGAGCGGGTGGTCGGGCAACGCGATAGAGACCTCGTACGTGAGTTCGTCGTCGTTCGCGCCGAACACCGCGACCGGAAGGGTCGCGTCGTCGCCGAGGTACGTCTCCGTCTCGGTCATCTCCACGCCGTTGACGGTCACGCGGAGGTGCGCGTTCGCGCCGCCGCCGTCGTTCACCACGCGCACCTCCCGGTGGTCGTTCTCGCCGCGCGCGATACGATCCGGGAACGCGCCCCACTCGACGCGGGGCGCCGGGAGGTCGCTCGCGGACTCGTGGACGCGTTCGGCGACGCCCTCCGAGAGCCCCGCGTTCACGAGGTCCTCGACGCCGCCGATGGTCAGGTCGCCCGGCGTCGAATAGCCCTCCTTCGCGAGCTTGCTCGCCCGGCCCGACCCGACGCCGTCAACGGCGGTGAGCCCGACCGCGTCCCCCGAGACGCCGTTCTCGACTCTCGCGGCGACGCGCTCCGCGACGTTCGCCGCGTGCCCGTCCGCGAACCGTTCGAGGAACGCCCGGCACGCCCCCAGCAAGCGGAGCGCGTTCTGCTTGATGACCCACGCGTCCGAGCGCAACTCGGCGGGCGTCGACCCCGTCATCGTCGACTGCACGATGGCGAGCACCTTCCGCTGCCCCGGGTCCATCTCGCCCGTGTCCCGACCGACGAGCACCGCGTCCACCGCCTCCTTCTCGCTCTGGCGTGCACTCACCGAATCGAACTCCGTCGCCGTCGCCACCGCACCCAGGACCGCGTCCTCGTCGATCCTCGCGTCCCGCGTCGCCAGCTCGCGGAACCGCGCCGCCGTATCGAGCCGCAGGTAGAACTTCGACGCGAGCATCCCCAGGCTCGTCGCGGACAGCGACAGGTCCTCGCTCGCGGCCACGAACCCGCCGTCGACGAGCGCCTCCAGTTTCTCGCGGACGTACTCGCGGAGCCCCTCGAAGTCGTACCGGTCGGGCGCCGACGACGCCCGCACGTAGTAGAACGTCGTCTCCAGCCACGACATCACGTCCTCGAGGTCCCTGATCGTGCCCATCGCGATCTCCGCGTTCAGGTGCGCGTCCAGATTGTCCGCGAGCCGCGACTCGATGTCCTTGCCCTCCCGCAGCAGGCGCCGGTACTTGTCGGCGTCCGCGCGGTCGCACACCACCCAGCCGTACCCGACGTCGTCGTACCCCGGACGGCCCGCACGCCCGAGCATCTGGAGGACGTCGAGCGGACTCATGTCGACCTCGCCCTCGAGCGGGTCGTGGAGCTTCGTGTCCCGGATGACGACGCACCTGGCGGGGAGGTTCACGCCCCACGCGAGCGTCGACGTCGAGAACAGTATCTGAATCTTGCCCTCCTTGAACCACTGCTCGACGCGGTCCTTGTCGCCCTTCGACAGGCCCGCGTGATGGAACGCCACCCCATCGAGCACGCTGTTCTTCAGCGTCTCGTTCTGCAGCTCCTTCGCGTCCGTGTGGAAGTCGTAGTCCCCTCTGGTGCCCATCGGGATGTCGCGTTCGGCGACCTCGTCCCTGGCTTTCTTCGCGGCCTGCACGGTGTCCTGGCGCGAGGAGACGAACACGAGCGCCTGCCCGTCCTCGCGCACGTGCGGTTCCGCGAGGTCGAGCGCCCGGTACAGCCGCCGGTACTTGTCCGCGAACGAGTTGTCGCCGTGCGTGTACGTCTTCACGCCCGCGTTCAACTCCACGGGCCGATACGATTCGTTGAACTCGAACGTGCACTCCGGCGGGGCGTCCAGCCACGCCGCGACGTCCTCGACGTTCGGCATCGTCGCCGACAGCGCCACGACGCGCGGGTCGCAGAGCCGCCGCAGCCGCGACACCGTCACCTCCAGCACCGGCCCGCGCTTGTCCGAATCCAGGAGGTGGACCTCGTCGATGACGACGACGTCCACGTCCGTCACGAAGTCGTACCGCGCCGAATCGTGCTTGCGGGTCGCCGAATCGAGCTTCTCGGGCGTCATCACGAGCACGTCCGCGTGCCGCGCCCGACGCGGGTTCAGGTCGCGTTCGCCCGTGACGACGTACACCGAGTACCCGAGGTCCTCGAAGCGCTCCCACTCGCTCTCCTTCTCGTTCGTGAGCGCGCGCATCGGCGCGACGAACAGCGCGGTGCCGCCGTCGGCGAGCGCGTCACAAATCGCGAGCTCGGCGAGCGCGGTCTTCCCGCTCGCGGTCGGCGCGCTCGCGACGACGTTGTCGTCGCGTTCGAGCAACGCGGGCAAGGCCTCGCGCTGCATCGGATTGAACTCCTCGAACGCGAACGCGTCGGCGAACTCCGGGACGACCTCGGCGACCTCCATCCTGATAGGTACCGAGTGAGCGCGCCTCAAAGTCGTTTCCGTCCCGGGTCGCACCGCCGCGTCGTCGACGACCCCTACCGCTCGTGCTCGTCGTCGACCGACCCGAAGACGGCGTCCGCGTCGTCCGCGTCGATGGTCGCGTCATCGCCGCTCGCCTCCTCGTCGTCAGGGTCGTCGAGCACGTCGTCAGGGTCGTCGAGCACGTCGTCAGGGTCGTCGAAGTCGTCGGTCGCCGCGTCGAACCCGGCAGCGGACGCGTCACGCTCGTCCGCGGTCGCGTCAGCGTCCTCGTCGTCCTCGTCGTCGACGTCGAGGATGAGTTCCACGTCCCCGCCCTCGGGCTCGGTCTCGGGATAGTACCCCGCGACCTCGGCGTCGCAGTCCGGACACGTCGCGAACTCGTCGACCTCACCGAGGTCGTGCAGGCGGTATCGCGGGGTCACCTCGACCACCGGCGACTCGAACCGGACCGTCGCCGAGCACTCCTCGATGGGACACTCCCTGTCTCGCATTCACTAAGGGGCGAACGGCGACGAGTATAGTCGTGTCGGCCGTCCAACTACCGAGTCCGCGTCGCGGTCGACCGTCCGGCTACGCGCTGCTCGCTTCGGTCGCGGTCTCGGCGGCGCGGTCGAGCATCCCGTTACTCGTCTTGTACCGGTAGTACGCGGCGAGGCCGAGTGCGACCGCGACGTTCGAGAGCGTCACCGCCCAGAACGCCGCGATGGCGCCACCGCCGAGGAGGCCGATGCCGACGACCGCGATCGGGAGGCGCACCCCCCAGTTCTGTGCGAGGCTCGCGACGAGACTCGTTCGCGTGCGTCGGGCCGCGTTGAAGCCGCCCTGGAGGAGGTAGCTCGCGCCGATCGCCCAGTAGCCGACCGCGAGGATCTGGAGGTACGCGACCGTGTACCGGAGCGCGTCACCGGACACGTCGGGGATGAACAGCGTCGCGAGCGCCTCCGGGACGAACCACTGGACGACGCCGATGCCGCCGAGGCCGACCGCCGCGATGGCGACGCCCGTCCACGTCGTCTCCTTCGCGCGCGACGGATTCCCCGCACCGAGGTTCTGGCCGACGACGCTCTGGGCGGCCTGCTGGAGGCCGCTCGCGGGGATCCACGCGATAGCGGAGACGCGGACGCCGATGGTGTACGCCGCCATCGCCGCCCCGCCGCCGGCGTAGAAGACGAGTGCGACCATCGCGACCTTCACGCCGTCCTTCGACACGCGCTGGATCGAGTTCGGGTACCCGACGTCGACGAGCTCTCGCCACGCGCCGGCGTCGAACGCGAGGTCGTCGCGCGAGAGCGTGAACGTGTCCCGGAGGCCGACGGTGAACCCGACGACGAGCGCCATCCCGGCGGCGTACCCGATGGCGGTCGCGAGCGCCGCACCTTGCACGCCGTACGCGGGCATCCCGATGGCGTCCCACCCGAAGATGAGGACGGGGTCGAGTGCGAGGTTCACGGCGACCGCGACGACGTTCACGTACAGCGCCGCTCGCGAGTCACCCCACCCGACGAACGCGCCCTCGAGCGTGTCCGACACCGCGATGAACGGGACGGCGAGCGCGTACGTGACGAGGTAGATGCTCGCGGGGTCGGCGATGCCGTCGGTCGGGTTCAGGAACGCGACGGCAGCGTCGACGAGTGGCGGCCCGACGAAGAGGACGGCGGCGAGCACGGGGAGGGCGACGACGAGCGCGAGCGCGACGCCGTTGACGGCGACGCGACGGGCACCGGACCGGTCTCCGCCCCCGACGCGTTGACTGACGACGACCTGCGTGCCGACGTACGGCATGACGATGACCGCGAGCATCACGCTCGTGAGCGGGAAGACGAACCCGACGGCGGCGACGGCGGTCTCGCCGACGCGACCGAGGAAGATGGCGTCGACGATCAGCTGGGCGAATTGAACGACGTTCTGGAGGACCAATGGGGTGGCGAGGAGGAGGAGGGAGCGGAGGATGGACCCGTCGGTGATGTCCTCCGTGGAGACATCTAGCATTTCCTTTGGCAATATGGTGCACACCACTCACTAAACTCTATCGGAAATGGCGATTGGATTTACCGAGGGCCTATTCGACCTGACATAGCAGGCCCGAACCGAGGACGAACCGGCGGTCGCTGTTCCCGTGCGGCGGGAATCACGCGAACGACATACACGCTCTCGCGCCGAACACATACGCGAACGACGATGTCCGCCGACCGCCCTACCCCCGACCGCGTCACCGCCGGCGGCGCGATGCTCGACCGCGTCACCCCCAGCGGCGCGATGCTCGACCGCGTCACCGCCGGCGGCGCGATGCTCGACCGAATCATCCCCGAGCGCTTCCGTTCCGACGAACCCCCTGCCGACGCCGCCGGCGACGACACCGTCGACCTGGTGCCGAGCGAACCGACCCGGACCGGCGCCCTGGTCGCGATAGCCGTCGCCGGAGGCGCCACCGCGTTCACCGTGCTCGCCCGCGAGTACGCCACCTACCGGCGCGAGCGCGACGCCGCGTACGCTCGCGTCGCCCCGACCGAGCACCACGTCGCGCACACGCCCGTCGGCGACGTCGAATACCGCGACCGCGGCACCGGCGTGCCCGTCCTCGTCTCGCACGGCATCGTCGGCGGCTCCGACCAGGCGATGCAGATCGGGAACAGCCTCGTCGACGACGCTCGCATCGTCGCCCCGTCGCGCTTCGGGTACCTCGGCTCCGACGTCCCGACGTACCCGTCGCCGGCGACGCAAGCGCGCGCGTTCGCCGAACTCCTCGACGACCTCGACGTCGACGACGCTGTCGTCGTCGGCACCTCGGCGGGCGCCGCCGCCGCCATCCGGTTCGCGCTCGACCACCCCGAGCGAACGCGCGCGCTCGTCCTCCTCGCCGCCGGGACGCCGCCCGCCGACGCGACCGACGACCACGACGGCCCCACGGGTCCACCCGCGCCACTCCTGCGCGACCCCACCTTCTGGCTGCTGCGCTCCCGCGCCCCCTGGCTCCTCCGCCGCACGTTCGGCGTCTCGAGCGACGACTGGGCGGCCGCCGCCGACGCGGACCGCGACCGCGTCGACGCCCTCTTCGAGACGCTGTTCCCCGTCGCCCCACGCCGCGAGGGCATCGCCATCGACACCTCGTTCACGAACCCGCACGTCGTCGAGCACGCCGACGACTACGACCCCGCCCACCTCGACGTCCCGACGCTCGTCGTCCACGCAGAGGACGACCCGCTCGCGGACTACGAGGCCGCCGCCCGGTTCGCCGACCGCGCCCCGAACGCCGCACTCCGTGCGTACGAGACCGGCGGTCACCTCGTCTTCGGGCACGGCGACGACGTCCGCGACGCCGTCACCGCGTTCGCGAACGCCCCCGCGGACTGGCTCGCGGCGACCGCGGACGCGAGGAACCCCACGCTTTAACCCATCCCATCCCGCAGTTTCTGTCATGAGTCGCTCGCGGAAGCCCGACTGGCTGAAGATGCGGCCGCCGTCGGGCCGTGAGTTCACGGACATCAAGCGCACCCTCCGAGAGCACGACCTGAACACGGTCTGCGAGGAGGCGAACTGCCCGAACCTCGGGGAGTGCTGGAGCGGGCGGAACGGGTCGGGCGACGGCGGCACGGCGACGTTCATGCTGATGGGCCACCGATGCTCGCGCACGTGTAACTTCTGCGACGTCGAGACGGGCGGGATGGAGCCGCTCGACCCGGACGAACCCGCGAACGTCGCGGACGCCATCGCCGAGATCGGCCTGGACTACGTCGTCCTCACGAGCGTCGACCGGGACGACCTCCCCGACCAGGGCGCCGAGCACTTCGCGGAGACCGTCCGCGAGATCAAGCGCCGCCACCCCGGCATCCTCGTCGAGGTGCTCACGCCGGACTTCCAGGGCGACCCCGAACTCGTCCGGAAGATAATCGACGCCGGCCCGGACGTGTTCGCGCACAACGTCGAGACCGTCTCGCGCCTCCAGCACCCCGTCCGCGACCGTCGCGCGGGCTACGAGCAGTCGCTGTCGGTCCTCGAGCAGGTGAGCCGCGAGTCCGACATCTACACGAAGACGAGCCTGATGCTCGGCGTCGGCGAGTACCACCACGAGATCTACCAGACGCTCAGCGACCTCCGCGAGATCGACCTGGACGTCGTCACGCTCGGCCAGTACCTCCAGCCCTCCCGCACCCACCTCGACGTCGAGCGGTACGTGACGCCCGACGAGTTCGACACCTGGCGCGCGGTCGCGGAGGACGAGATGGACTTCCTCTACTGCGCGTCCGGCCCGATGGTGCGGTCGTCGTACAAGGCCGGCGAGCTGTTCGTCGACGCCGTGCTGCGGGACGGGAAGAGCGTCGAGGAGGCCAGGGAGGCCGCCCGGAGGGTGGCCTCCGACTGAGCGAACGGCCGTAGCCGCGAGCCGCGAGGCGGCTCGAAGAGTCGCGTCGGACTGAGCGGTGGAGTCGGGGCTTCAGTTCGCTTCTGTCCACTCGGACTCGGCTGCAGTCACCCAGTCCTGGCCGGGAACCCGCCCGTACACGTCGTAGGCGTCGAGGTCGTCATTGGCTCCTCCATCCAGGGCGAACGTGAACGTCGCGGCACTCTGGCTCGACGGATTCACACCGACCTCGGCCTCGCGGGGGCCGTACGTCGTCCCATCGTACTCGACTTTCGCGTTCGTGGTCGTGGTTCCGCCGGCGCCGCCGTCGTTCCGAACGACTACGCGCACCGCTATCGACCCATCGCCCGTCGCTTCCTTCGTGACGTTCAGGACGGAGAAGTCGGTCGTTTCCTCGGGTTGCATGCAGCCGGCGAGGATTCCCGTCCCGACAAACGCCACCGTCGACGATAGCACCTCGCGTCTACCCAAACCGTCGTTGGCTGTGGATGGGGTCATGATCGAACAGGTATCAGGTCGCTGTACTCGTGTACTCGGCGACGTTGCTGACGATGGCCGTCTCCTTCGTTTTGAAGACGGATGCAGCGATGTCGAACGGACACTTGCCGTCGTAGTAGTCGAGGTCGCCGAACTGGAAGCGGGACCGTGCTTCCAGCCGGGGCGTCCAGCCTTCGGCCGAACCGTTCTCGACCTTGATACTCGCTCCTGCAACGTTGTCGGTGCTGTCCGGGAAGTGCGGGTTCGCGTCGTCTTCGTCTTGGTACGATCCGTCGAGCGGAATGTCCCAGTAGTACTCCTCCTGATTGCCGCCGTTCGTGTAGTCCGGCCGGTGGTCGACAGTCACGCCCGAACCCGAGTCACTGCTGAGCGCGTAGTCGATGAGTGTCGTCGCAACGGACCCATACACGCCCGAGACGCTGTTCACGATGTCGAGTGACAGCCCCAGGACGTTGCTCCCGGGGTCCGACGTGTCCTCACTGTCTTGCGGTTCGGGCTTGGAGAGCGACGCCTCCGACTGTTCCGTGCCATCGGTCTGGTGGACCCAGAACTCGACGTTCGTCTGATAGGGCACGCCATCGTCCTGGTCGCACTCCTGCACGTAAGGGTCGGGTGGGTCGCTGAAGCGTGCTTGCATCTGGAAGCGCTTGTAGCCGCCGAGCTCGGCAATCTCGTCGTAATCGGTGGCGACGTTGCAGTCGGCGTCGTACCGGACCTTCGCGGACGTTCCGAGCTCGTAGGCCCATCCCGACCTGGCGGTTTCGCCGCTACAGCGGTCCGGGAACTCCTCTTCCATGAACCCGTTCAGGGTATCTTCGTCGAGGAACCCGACATCGTCGTCGCTGCATCCGCCACCGCCGCCGTCGTCGATGTAGTCCATCGTGCCCACGTCGTCACTCTCGGCGGTATCGTCGACCAGCGTGACGTTCCCGATGCTGTTCGACGTCGGGGAGGCGGTTATCGTCGCCGAAGGCGAGCCGGAACCCTGCGACGTCGAGGCGGCCTTCGAGGCCGTCGGAGTGGCGGCTGAGGACGGCGTCGGCGTCCTGCTGTTCGACGTCGGTGACCGGATCGTCGGACTTGCCGACGTACCGTCGCGACCCGCGTTCGTTCGCGACGACGGTCCCGGTCGGGACGGCTGCTGTCCCGATACCGGCCAAGAACTTGCGTCGGTCGATACGCAAATTAACTCCTCAGGCGGCAATGGACTTCCGATGGGTCGGTACGGGGAGGACTCCAGGGACGGTCGTCCACACTCGCACCGACCCTCCCGTTTTGTCACTTGGTTTCGAAACTGGGGCGATGACCGAGTCCCGTTCCCGCTCCGAGGTCCCCGAGGCGGACCGCAGGACGCTGGCTGTCCCCGACCGCATCGGCGCGCCCACTCGCCGGCGACTGACGCGTCACGGACCGCGGCACTCCGGCGCAGCCACGCCACCGCTTCGCACTATTCTCCGGCCTCAACCGGCCGAGTCGGGGTCGACCGCCGCCGCTTTCGGTCCGTACCCGTTCACTACTCTCGCCCGTTCGTCCAGAATGTCGGTGGAAAAACCGTGAGGAACGTTCGATGCGTTCGATACAGCGGTGGAAAACTGAAAGGTTACAGTTCTCGCCGGTATTCCCGGACGTTCAATGCGAAGGTGTGGCAAGAATCCGCTTGATAGTAACGTTTTTACGAAAATCATATAACGCGAGCAAGAGACGTATCGCGTATGCGAAGGTGCGTCTTCCCGTGAGCACGCTAGAACGAAGCCCCCGAGACCGCGTACAGGTACTCGACGACGACGGTCGAGTGCTCGACGACGCGGAGGTGCCGGACCTCTCCGACGACGAGTTCCTCGAGATCTACGAGCAGATGAAGCTCGCACGGCACTTCGACCAGCGTGCCGTGTCCCTGCAACGCCAGGGCCGCATGGGGACGTACCCGCCCCTGTCCGGCCAGGAAGCCGCGCAGGTCGCGAGCGCCCACGCACTCGACACCGACGACTGGATGTTCCCGAGCTACCGCGAGCACGGCGCCGCGCTCGTCCGCGGGTTCGGGTTGAAACGAACGCTCCTGTACTGGATGGGGCACGAACAGGGGAATGCCATCCCCGAGGACGTGAACCTGTTCACGGTCGCGGTCCCCATCGCGACCCAGATCCCTCACGCCACCGGTGCGGCGTGGGCGTCCCGCCTGAAGGGCGAGGAGAACGCGTTCCTCTGCTACTTCGGCGACGGCGCGACGAGCGAGGGCGACTTCCACGAGGGCCTGAACTTCGCGGGCGTGTTCGACGCCCCCGCGGTGTTCTTCTGTAACAACAACCAGTGGGCGATCTCGGTGCCCCGCGAGAAGCAGACCGCGAGCGAGACCATCGCCCAGAAGGCCGACGCGTACGGCTTCGAGGGCGTGCAGGTCGACGGCATGGATCCCCTCGCCGTGTACAAGGTCACGAAGGAAGCCGTCGAGAAGGCGAAAGACCCCGACGAGGACGAGTTACGGCCGACGCTCATCGAAGCGGTCCAGTACCGGTTCGGCGCGCACACGACCGCCGACGACCCCTCGGTCTACCGGGACGACGACGAGGTCGAGCGCTGGAAGCAGAAGGACCCCATCCCGCGGATGGAGACGTTCCTCCGCGAGCAGGGCATCCTCGACGACGAGCTCGACGACGAGATCACCCAGCGCATCGAGGACGACGTCGCCGAAGCGATCTCGGCGGCGGAGGAGGTGGAGCGCCCGGACCCCGTAGAGATGTTCAACCACGTGTACGCCGACATGCCCCAGCGCCTCCAGTCGCAACTCGACTGGTTCAACGAGGTGCGCGAGGAGTTCGGCGACGACGCCCTCTTGGAGTGACTAACATGAGTCAGCAAGCACCAGACATCGACGGAGCAACGGAGAACCTGACGCTCGTACAGGCCGTCCGCGACGGCCTGCAGAGCGAGATGCGCGACGACGAGGACGTCCTCGTGATGGGCGAGGACGTCGGGAAGAACGGCGGCGTGTTCCGCGCGACGGACGGCCTCTACGAGGAGTTCGGCGAGGACCGCGTCATCGACACGCCGCTGGCCGAGGCCGGCATCGTCGGCACCGCGATCGGGATGGCCGCGTACGGCCTGAAGCCGGTGCCCGAGATCCAGTTCCTCGGGTTCATCTACCCGGCGTTCGACCAGATTGTGAGTCACGCCGCGCGCCTCCGCACGCGGAGTCGCGGCCGGTTCACGGCGCAGATGGTCATCCGTGCACCGTACGGTGGCGGTATCCGTGCGCCCGAGCATCACTCCGAGTCGACGGAGGCGATGTTCGCGCACCAGCCCGGACTCAAGGTCCAGATCCCGAGCACGCCCTACGACGCGAAGGGGATGCTCATCGCGGCGATCCGCGACCCGGACCCGGTCGTGTTCCTCGAACCGAAGCTCATCTATCGGGCGTTCCGCGAGGAGGTCCCCGACGAGTCCTACGAGGTCCCCCTCGGCGAGGCGGCGGTGCGTCGCGAAGGGAGCGACATCTCGGTGTTCACGTGGGGCGCCATGACGCGCCCGACGATGGAGGCCGCGGAGGAGCTCGCCGAGGAGGACGGCATCGACGCGGAGGTCGTCGACCTGCGTTCGATGTCGCCGCTCGACAAGGACACGATCGTCGAGTCCTTCAAGAAGACGGGTCGTGCGGCGGTCGTCCACGAGGCTCCGAAGTCCGGTGGCCTCGGGGGCGAGATCGCGACCATCATCCAGGAGGAGGCGCTCATGTACCAGGAGGCGCCCGTGGAGCGCATCACCGGGTTCGATACGCCGTTCCCGCTGTACGCGCTCGAGGACTACTACCTCCCGGAGCCGGCTCGCATCAAGAAGGGCATCCGCGACGCGGTGAGTTTCTAAGATGCCCCAGGAATTCAAGCTCCCCGACGTCGGTGAGGGCGTCGCCGAGGGCGAGCTCGTCGAGTGGCTCGTCGAACCCGGTGACACCGTCGAGGAGGACCAGGCGGTCGCGAAGGTGGAGACGGACAAGGCGCTCGTGGACGTGCCGTCGCCGTACAACGGCACCGTGAAAGAGCTGCTCGCCGAGGAAGGCGAGATGGTGCCGGTCGGGAACGTCATCATGGTGTACAACGTCGAGGGCGAGGACGACCTCGACGACACGAGTTCGAGCGCGGACGCCGCCGCGGACGCCGGTACCGAATCGGCGGACGCGGACGCTGGCGCGGACGACGCCGCGGCCAGCGCGGACGCTGGCGAACCCGAGGAGGTCGAGACCCCCGAGGGTCGCGTGTTCGCGCCACCGAGTGCGCGGAAGCTCGCTCGCGAGCTCGGCGTCGACATCTCGCAGGTCGACGGGACGGGCCCGAGCGGTCGCGTGACGGACGCGGACGTGCAGGCGCACGCTGACGCGGGAGCGGAGGACGACGCGGGAGCGGAGGAGTCCGCGGAGCCCGCGACGGCCGACGCGGACGCCGGCGAGGCGTCCTCGGGCGGCAGCGCGGCGAGCGCGCAGACGGCGAGCGCGCAGACGGCGAGCGCGCAGAGGACGCAGCAGGCGCCGTCGCCGCAGGGGGTCGAGGCTGCTGGTCGCGAGAAGACGCTCGCGGCGCCGGCGACGCGGAAGCTCGCCGACGAGAAGGGCGTCGACATCGACGACGTCCCGACGGACGAGACCCGGGACGGCGAGGCGTTCGTCACGCCCGAGGCGGTCACGGAGTACGCCGAAGCGATGCAGGAGGCGCAGGCGGCCGACGCCGGCGCGATGGCCGCGGGCGAGACGATGGGTGCCGACGGGCAGCGCGAGACCCGGGAGCCGTACAAGGGCGTCCGGAAGACCATCGGGGACGCGATGGCGAACTCGAAGTACACCGCGCCCCACGTCACGCACCACGACGAGGTCGACGTCACCGAGCTCGTCGAGACCCGCAAGCGCCTGAAGGGCGAGGCCGAGGAGCGCGGCATCCGCCTGACGTACATGCCGTTCGTGATGAAGGCGGTCGTCGCGGCGCTCAAGGAGTACCCGCAGGTGAACGTCTCCCTCGACGAGGACAACGAGGAGGTCGTCACGAAGCACTACTACAACATCGGTGTCGCCACCGCGACCGAGGCCGGTCTCATGGTGCCCGTCGTCGACGCGGCCGACCGGAAGGGCCTCCTCCAGTTGTCCTCGGAGATGAACGAGAAGGTCCAGAAGGCTCGCGACCGCACCATCAGCATCGACGAGATGCGCGGTGGGACGTTCACCATCACGAACATCGGTGGTATCGGCGGCGAGTACGCGACGCCGATTATCAACCACCCCGAGAGCGCGATCCTCGCGCTCGGCGAGATCAAGAAGAAGCCGCGCGTGATGACCGACGAGAACGGCGAGGACGCCATCGAGATCCGCCACGTCCTCACGCTCTCGCTCAGCTTCGACCACCGCATCATCGACGGTGCGGACGGCGCACGGTTCACGAACGAGGTCAAGAAGTACCTCGAGAACCCCGAACTCCTCCTGCTGGAGTGACGCGGGTTCGAGGCGACTCCACCTTCGCGGTTCGTTCTGGCGATTCGACGCGTGCTAGCGTTCGCTGGCGATTCGATGCGCGCCGAGCGCGTTCGCTGGCCGTGTTCGTTGGTCGCACAGCCGCGGTCGGGTTATGCGCGCTCGCGTCCTCTCCTCGGGTATGACTCGCCGCCGGCAGCTCCTCGCCGCGCTCGGGACGGGCGTCGTCGCGACCGCCGGGTGTCGCGGCGCGCTCACGCGCTCCGGCGACCTGGCGGACGCGGCGGGCGGCGGGAACGCGACCGGGAGCGGCGACGCGACTGCGACCGACGGCGAGGTCGTCGACTACTCGCTGGCGGCGACGGGTCGCCCCGCGGACGTCTGCGAGCGCCCCATCGGTGACAGCGACATCGTCGCCATCGAGCGCCCGGCGTTCGGAGCCGAGTGGCCCGAGGACGTCGGCCCGCCGTATCGCCCCGTCACGGACGACTCGGCCGTCGTCGGCGTCGCGCTCCCCGACGGCCGAGCGCGAGCGTACCCGCTGTCGATACTCGCGGTGAACGAGATCGCGAACGACGACTTCGGCGGGCCGCTCCTGGTGTCGTACTGCCCGCTGTGTCGGAGCGGGTTCGTCGCCGACCGGACGGTCGCGGGCGAACCGACCGTGTTCGACGTGACGGGAGTGCTCTGGCAGCCACCGCGGATCTGGGCGGCCGCGAGCGAGGAGGACGGGCGCGTGAAGAGCGACCGCGAGGAGGGCGTGAGTCCGACCGCGAACCTCGTGATGTACGACCGCGCGACCGGATCCTACTGGTCGCAGCTCCTCGGGCAGGCCATCTGCGGGCCGCGGCGCGGCGACCGCCTGCGGGTGCGGGCGTTCGAGACGTCGACGTGGGGCGCGTGGCGGGGCGAGCACCCCGACAGCGACCTGCTGTTGCCACCACCGTACTCGACGCTGACGCGTCCCTGACGTCTCCGACCGGCTTCGCCATCGCTGCGAACCCACCAACGCGTGGGGGTCGCTCCCAGTCGCCGAACGGCGGCGCTGGCAATACTTGGGGTTTCTTATGCCTGCTGGCGGTGGTTCCTGTATGGTCGTTGGAGACGTCACAACTGGCACGGACCTCCTCGTAATCGGCGCGGGCCCCGGCGGCTACGTCGCCGCGATCCGCGCGGGACAGCTCGGGCTCGACGTCACGCTCGTCGAGAAGGACGAATACGGTGGCGCGTGCCTGAACCGTGGGTGCATCCCCTCGAAGGCACTCATCACCGCGACGGGCCTCAAGCACGACGCGGCGAACGCCGAGGAGATGGGTATCCACGCGAACCCCGCGGTCGACATGACCCAGATGATGTCCTGGAAGGACGGGGTCGTCGACCAGCTCACCGGCGGCGTCGAGAAGCTCTGCAAGGCCAACGGCGTGAACCTCATCGAGGGCACCGCGGAGTTCGACGGCGAGAACTCGGTGCGCATCGTCCACGGCGGCGAAGGCCAGGGCTCGGAATCGCTGGACTTCGAGCACTGCATCGTCGCCACCGGTTCGCGTCCCATCCAGATCCCGGGGTTCGAGTTCGACGGCGAGCACGTCCTCTCGAGCGAGCACGCGCTCTCGCTGGAGTCGGTCCCGGACGAGCTCGTCGTCGTCGGCGCGGGCTACATCGGGATGGAGCTCGCGAGCGTGTACGCGAAGCTCGGCACGGACGTCACGGTGGTCGAGATGCTCGACGACGTCCTCCCGCCGTACGAGGACGACGTCAGTCGGGTCGTGAAGAAGCACGCGAAGGACCTCGGCGTGGAGTTCCACTTCGGGTACTCCGCGAGCGACTGGGCGGAGACCGACGACGGCATCGTCGTCACCGCGAGTCCCGCGGCCGCGGACGGCGGGCAGGCCGCGGAGGCCGAGGGCGAGATCGAGGAACTGGAACTGCAGGCGGACAAGGTCCTCGTCGCCGTCGGCCGTCAGCCCGTGACGGACACGCTGAACCTCGAGGCCGCGGGCCTGGAGCCGAACGAGCAGGGGTTCCTGGAGACGGACGACCGCTGCCGTACCGACGTCGAGCACATCATGGCGGTCGGCGACGTCGCTGGCGAACCGATGCTCGCGCACAAGGGGAGCAAGGAGGGCCAGATTGCTGCCGAAGTGGTCGCGGGCGAACCGTCGGCGGTCGACTATCAGGCGATGCCGGCCGCGGTGTTCACCGAACCCGAGATCGGGACCGTCGGTCTCACCGAGGCCGAGGCCGAGGAGCAGGGCTTCGAGCCCGCGGTCGGGAAGTTCCCGTTCCAGGCGAGCGGTCGTGCACTCACGACGGGTGAGACGGACGGGTTCGTCCGCATCGTCGCCGACGAACCCAGCGGCTTCGTCCTCGGCGCGCAGATCGTCGGCCCGGAGGCGAGCGAACTCGTCGCCGAACTCGGTCTCGCCATCGAGATGGGTGCGACCCTCGAGGACGTCGCGTCGACGGTGCACACGCACCCGACGCTCGCCGAGGCCGTGATGGAGGCCGCCGAGAACGCGCTCGGGCACGCCATCCACACCCTGAACCGGTAACGCACCGCCGACTCCTTCACCGACCGTTCCGCTCCCGGTTCGACGCACGCCAGCCGAACGTCGCGGGTCCCGGCTCCGGTTCGACGCTGGTCTCGGCTTCGGTTTCGACGCAGGTTTCGGTGCTGGGGGTTCGCAGCCACGAACGACTCATACCGAGACGGATATTTACGGCATAGTTATGCTTCTGTGGCGCGTGAACACGTCGTGAACAACGATACCACACACCAGACGGGCGTCTCGCGGCGCGCCGTGCTACGGCGAGGCGCCGCGGCGTCGGCGGTGCTGGCGTTCGGGCTACCGGCCGCGACCGGGCAGGTCGCGGCGGGAGAGCGGCCGGAACTCGTCGAAGCGATCGCCTCGAAGAGCGGTCTCTCGAAGGCGGACTCGAAGAAGGCCCTGGACGGGTTCCTCGACGCGACCACGAAGGCCCTGGCGGCCGGTGACCGCGTCGCCTGGTCCGGATTCGGGTCGTTCAGCATCTCGAAGCGCTCGGCGCGAACCGGCCGCAACCCCCAGACGGGCAAGGAGATCGAGAGCGCCGCGAAGAACGTCGTCCGGTTCCGCTGCGGCGACGAACTCGCTGCCGCGCTCGACCTCGTTCCTGGCGAGGGCGACCGGCGCCGGCATCGCGCACGCCGCAAGCGCCGCCGCGGTCGTGGCCGCGCGTGCGACCCCGTGGACGGCTGCCCGATCGACGCGGACCGACTCGCTCGCGAGACCCGACTCGCGCCGAAGGCCGTCCGAGCGTTCCTCGACGCGTTCGTCGTCGTCGCAACGACTGCACTCCAGCGCGACGACGACCTCTCGCTGCCCGGGTTCGGGTCGTTCAGCATCTCGAAGCGCTCGGCGCGAACCGGCCGGAACCCCCAGACTGGCAAGGAGATCAAGATCGCCGCGAAGAACGTCGTGAAGTTCAAGGCCGGCGCGGAACTGTCGGGACAGGTCAACTGACGCCCCGCCCTCGAACGCGGGCCGCCGCGTCCATCCCGGACGCGCCGTGTGCGCTTTCGTCTCGCGTCCGCCACCCGCGTCCCCGACCCCGTCGCTGACGGGACGATTTCGCCCGAAGAACGCGATAGCTGTCGCTCCGTGGCGTGTAGAGTAGACGGGGTAGGCCGGTCAGCGGTCGCGCCACGTGCAGAGCACGCGGGCTGAAAGGTGCTGCCGTCCGTGCCGTCTACCTGACGGTCGCTGGCGTCGACGCATAACCCTGCCGGTCCACCGTTCGACCGACTCGGGCCGCTCGCGCGGGGACCGGTCAGCTCCGCCAGTCGGGGTCCTCGCGCGGTGGACTGAACACCTCGATGCCGACGGCCGGGTCGTCGCCGGGGTTCTCGGCGCCGTGGGGTTCGTCGCCGGGGATGGCGTAGGAGTCGCCCGATTCGAGCGCGATGGTCTCGCCGTCGACGTGGAACTCGAGGGTGCCCGAGACGAGGTAGCCGACCTGTTCGTTGGGGTGGCTGTGCTCGGGGACGACCGCGCCCGGGTCGATGCGGAAGTGCTGGACGTTCGCCTCCGTCCCGCCGGCGAGGAGTTTCAGGTGTACGTCGTCGACCGCTTCGGTGCTCTCGACCGCGGCTTCTGGAACGACCTCCATGCGCTCGGGTTCGGCCGCCAGCGCGAAAAACGCTCGCGCACCGGTGCCCGTGGTGGGCGTCTGCCGGTCGCGACGGTCGACGCAACGGCTATGCGGTCGTCGCCCCAAGACGACGCATGAACAAGGCGTTCCTCGCGGTCGGTATCACGTTCCTCGCCATCGGCGTCGCGTCGTCGACCGTCGCGGGCGGTATCGTGTGGTCGACGTTCGTCACGCTCGGCGTCGTGTTCCTCGCGTTCGCGTTCGCGTTCGGTCGTGACGAGGGCAGCGAGGACGACGAGACCGGCGAGGCCGACGGGTCAGTCGAGCGCGTCTGACTCCCGCCGTCTCGACTCCCGCCGCCTCGGGGGGTTCACGCTCGGTCGACGGTGACGGCCGCGACGACGACCGCCACGGGGTCGCTCCGGGCGGTGTCGACGAGGGTGACTGTCGCGAGCGAGCGGCGACAGCAACGTCTGTCGGCCCCGACGGTCTTTTCTCGCCCGGCCGGGTAGCGGGGCGTATGTCGACTGTGACGCTCGGTCCGTCGGGGACGTACTCGCATCGCGCCGCACGTGCCGTCAGCGACGGCGAGGTGTCGTTCCGCGAGTCCGTGACGAGCATCGTCGAGGCGGTCGCGTCCGGGGACGCCGACCGGGGCGTGGTCCCTATCGAGAACTCCATCGAGGGGTCGGTGACGGAGACGCTGGACGCGCTCGCTGACTACGACGTCGCCGTCACGCAGGAGGTCGTGACGCCGATCAAGCACGCGTTGCTCGCGCAACGCGAGGACTTCGACGTGGTGGCGAGTCACCCGCAGGCGCTCGCGCAGTGCCGCGGGTTCCTCGACGACGCGTACCCGGACGTCCACCAGGAGGCGGTGGCGTCGACCGCGACCGGCGTGGAGCGCGCTCGCGAGGACGCCGCCGTCGCGGCCATCGCGCATCCGGACAACGCCGACGACGAACCGGGAGAGGGTGCGCTCCGCGTGCTCGCCGAGGACGTCCAGGACCGCACCTCGAACGCGACGCGGTTCTTCGCCATCGCGGGCCCCGACGAGAGGTCCGAGGCCGGCGGGAAGTCGACGTTCGTCGTCTACCCGAACGCGAACTACCCCGGGCTGCTCCTGGAACTCCTGGAACCGTTCGCGGAGCGGGACGTGAACCTCACGCGCGTCGAGTCCCGGCCGAGCGGCGAGCGCCTCGGCGACTACTGCTTCCACCTCGACGTCGAGGGGGGCCTCTACGAGGACCGAACCCAGGAGGCGCTCGCGGTCGTCCGCGACCTCTGCGAGAACGGGTGGGTGCGCGAACTCGGGTCGTACGACGTGAAGACCGTCGTCTCGTGACGGCCACGGCCGGCACCCGAACCACTTCGGGGCGCTCGTTAGGCCGATGGCGCCCGTCGACGTAGGTGATGGTAACAACAGGTGATTCCGCGCCGACGTTCACCGCAACGGTCGGCGACAGCGACCACGAGCAGTTCGACCTCTCCGAGCACCTCGGCGACGGCCCCGTCGTCCTCGCGTTCTTCCCGGGGGCGTTCACGCCGCCGTGCTCGAACGAGATGGTGGCGCTCGACGAGCACGCCGAGGACTTCGCGGCGGCGGGCGCGACCGTGTTCGGCATCAGCGCCGACTCGCCGTTCTCGCTGGGCGCGTTCGCCGACGAGTACGACCTCGGCTTCGGCCTCGTGAGCGACACGAGTCGCGAGGTCATCCGCGCGTACGACCTCGATATCGACATCGAGCCCCTCGGCCTGCACGGCGTCGCGAACCGCGCGGTGTTCGTCCTCGACGACGACGGGACGGTCACGTTCGCGTGGGAGGCCGACGACCCGGCGACCGAACCGCCGTACGAAGAACTCCTGGACGCGGTCGCGGCCGCCTGACCGCGACGCGGCCCATCGCCGGTTCCGGGACCGGGCGTCGGCCCGGCCGCGGGACGAGATTTATTACGCGCGCCGCTGAACTGTCCTCTGTCATGCGACGGAATCCCTTCGACGAGCTAGAGGACATGTTCGACCGGATGAGCCGACAACTCGAGACCGGGGACCTCGGCGAGTTCAACGCCGTCCCCGTGGACATGCAGGACCACGGCGACGAGTACACCGTCGTCGCGGACCTCCCCGGGTACGCCGTCGACGACATCGACCTGACGTTCGCCGACGGCGACCTCCGCATCGACGCCTCGCGCGAGGAGGAATCCGAGGAGACGGACGAGGACGCCGGGACGTACGTCCACCGGGAACGCAGCGAGTCCGCGAGCCGAACCGTCCGCGTCCCCGACCCGGTCGTCGAGGACGAGATCGCAGCGAGTTACAACAACGGCACGCTCACCGTGACGCTCCCGAAGGCGACCGACGAGGTCGACGGGCACAGCATCGACATCAACTAACCGCTCGCGTCGTCGACGGCGCGTTCGACCGCCCGGACGGCGTCCGCGACGCTCGCCTCCCATCCATCCGGCGGGTCGGCCCCACGCTTCGGTGGGTCGACGGGCAGGTCGACGGCGTGATAGCTCACGTGCTCGTGTGCGTCGGCGGCGAGGCGCCCGACGAACGTCGCGTTCTCGCGTTTCGTACTCACGCCGCCGTTCACGAGGTCGTAGTACGCGGTGAAGACCTGGCAGACGACGACGCGGTCGAAGCGGTCGAGCGCGCCGGTCTCGAGGTTCCGGAGGAGTTTCACGGTGTTGTTCGCGGGGTCCGCGCGCCGCACTTCGAGTTCCACCGCGACGAGGACGCTCGGGGCGTCGTCGTGCGGTGGACCGCGGTCGCTCTCGGCGGTGACGCCGGCGACGTCCACGGGCGTGCCGCCGACGCCGTACTCCTCGCTCCACTCGAACGCGGTCGCTCGCGCGGCGAGGCCGTCGCGGAGTGCGGTCTGGAGCGTTCGTGCGAACTCCCCCACGAGCTGGAGCTGGACCGCGGGGGCCTTAACCTTCGGCGTCGCACGTCGGGCAGACAGCCGGACCTGTCATCCCAGACGCCTTTCGGGGGTGGAGGCCGTCGCGTCGAGCGTGCACCAGAACGGACCTGCGAGCGGTCGACGAGCGTCGGTACAGTCCCGCGATAGAGTTGAGAGTGCTTATACATCGGCCGCGTGAATTCGAGTCCATGAGCGAGTACGACCCCCAGGAGTTGGAGTCGAAGTGGCGGTCGCGATGGCGCGAGCAGGGCCGGTACGAGGCCGACCCCGCGGGCGACGAGGAGACGACGTTCGTCACCGTCCCCTATCCCTACCCGAGCGGCGGGATGCACATCGGGCACGCCCGAACGTACACGGTCCCGGACGTCTACGCGCGCTATCGACGTCTGCAGGGCGACAACGTCCTGTTCCCGATCGCGTGGCACGTCACGGGGACGCCCATCATCGGTGCCGTCGAGCGATTGAAGAAGGGTGAGGAGGAGCAGTTGGACGTCCTCAAGAACACGTACAACGTCGACGAGGACACCCTCCAGGACCTGGAGACGCCGATGGGGTTCGCGCGGCACTTCATCGAGGAGCACTACAAGAAGGGGATGCAGGACCTCGGCCTCAGCATCGACTGGCGCCGGGAGTTCACGACGAACGACGACCGGTACTCGCAGTTCATCTCCTGGCAGTACCGCACCCTCAAAGAGCGCGGGCTGCTCGAGAAGGGCCTGCATCCGGTGAAGTACTGCACGAACGAGGACCAGCCGGTCACCACGCACGACATCCTCGAGGGCGAGGAGGCGGAGTTCCAGGAGTACACGCTCGTCGAGTTCGGCGCGACCATCGACGACGCCGACGTGACGGTGCCGATGGCGACGCTGCGGCCGGAGACGGTGCGTGGCGTGACGAACGCGTACATCGACCCAGGTGCAGAGTACGTCGTCGCCGAAGTGGACGGCGAGTTCTGGTTCGTCTCGGCGCAGGCGGCGCGCAAGCTCGACCTGCAGGGTCGGGACGTCGAGGTGCGCTACGAGTACAGCGGCGAGGCGCTCGTCGGCGAGACGGTGACGAACCCCGTCACGGGCGACGAGGTGCTCGTCCTCCCCGCCGGGTTCGTGGACGCGGACAACGCGACGGGCGTCGTGATGAGCGTCCCCGCGCACTCGCCCGACGACTACCTCGCGCTGCAGGAGGCGAAGGCCGACGACGCACGCATGGAGCAGTACGGCATCGACCCCGCGGCCGTCGACGCCATCGAACCCATCCCCATCCTCGACATCGAAGGGTACGGCGACATCCCCGCGAAGTCCGCGGTCGAGGACGCCGGCATCACGTCGAGCGAGGACCCCGAACTGGAGTCGGTCACGCAGGACCTCTACAACGCCGAGTTCCACTCCGGTGAACTCCACGACGACTACGGCGAGTTCGCCGGTGGCGTCGTCGAGGACGTCCGCGACGAGTTCAAGGAGGCGTACCTCGGCGAGGCGTTCGACACGATGCAGGAGTTCTCGGAGGAGGTCGTCTGCCGGTGCGGCGGCGACGTCGAGGTCGCGAAGCAGGACACGTGGTTCCTCCGGTACAACGACGCCGACTGGAAGCGGAAGGCCCACGACGCGGTCGCCCAGCTCGACGCCATCCCGGACAACACCAGAGAGCAGTACGACCACACCGTCGACTGGCTGAACGAGTGGCCGTGCATCCGGAACTACGGCCTCGGCACGCGACTGCCGTGGGACGAGGACTTCGTCATCGAGCCGCTGTCGGACTCGACGATCTACATGGCGTACTACACGATCGCGCACCGCATCTCGGACGTGCCCGTCGAGGACCTCACGCAGGAGTTCTTCGACGCGCTGTTCTACGGCGCGGACGCGGTCGAGGGCGAGGCACCCGAGCAGGCGCTGGAACTGCGCGAGGAGTGGGATTACTGGTATCCCGTCGACTACCGGTGTTCGGCGAACGACCTCGTGAACAACCACCTGACGTTCTTCCTGTTCCATCACGCCGAGCTGTTCGACCCGGACAACTGGCCGGAGGGCATCACCGTGATGGGCATGGGGCTGCTGGAGGGCGAGAAGATGAGTTCGTCGAAGGGCCACGTCGTCCTCCCCGGGGAGGCCATCTCGAACTACGGCGCGGACACCGTCCGGTTCTTCCTGATGAACTCCGCGGAGCCCTGGCAGGACTACGACTGGCGCGACGACCAGGTCGAGACGACCCAGGACCAGCTCGAGCGGTTCTGGCGGCGCGCCCGGGAGGTCGTGGACGCTCCCGAGGGCGACCGCGACGCGCTCGTGCAGGCCGACCGGTGGCTGCTCGCGCGCCTCCAGGAGACCGTCGCGACTGTCACGGAGGCGATGGAGAACTTCGAGACGCGCACCGCGAGCCAGGCGGCGTTCTACAACCTGGAGGAGGACCTGCGCTGGTACCGTCGGCGCCGCGACCTCGACGCACCGGGTGCGCGGTGGACGCAGCGTCGCGTCCTCGAGACGCGCCTGAAGCTGCTCGCGCCGTTCACGCCGTTCATGGCGAACGAACTCCACGAGGACATCACGGGCGAACCCGCGGAGGACGCCGCGTGGCCCGCGGTCGACGACGCGTTCGTCGACGAGAGCGTGCTCGTCGAGGAACGCCTCGTCGAGGACCTGACCGCGGACGTGAACGACATCGTCGACGTCACCGACACCGACCCCGACGTCGTCCGCGTCTACGCCG
Organism: Halorubellus salinus; assembly: GCF_020567525.1. Classification (GTDB taxonomy): domain Archaea; phylum Halobacteriota; class Halobacteria; order Halobacteriales; family Natrialbaceae; genus Halorubellus; species Halorubellus salinus. The sequence continues at coordinate 303,676 of NZ_JAJCVI010000005.1, read as the reverse complement.
CAGCCGACTGGAAGTACGACGTCCTCGACACCGTCCGCGACGTCGGGAGCGACGTCGGCCAGGTGATGAGCGAAGTGATGAGCGACCCCGAGTTGCGCGAGAAAGGCAACGCGGTGAACGACCTCGCCCAGGACCTCGTCGAGTTCGTCCGCGAACGCGACGACGACGAACTGGACGCGCTCGCTGGCGTCGACGAACGCGACGTCTACGAGGCGGCCGCGGACTTCCTCGGCCGCGAGTTCGACGCCACCGTCGAGGTCTACACCGAAGGCGGCGACGACGTCGTCGACCCCGCCGACAAGGCCGACCGCGCGCAGCCGTACCGGCCCGCCGTCCACATCGAGTAATCCGCGCGCGGCGCGAACGCTCGTCGCGTCCACCGCCACCTCGAAAAACCCCTTCTCGACGTCGAAGACCGGCCGTCCGTCGACGCTCGGGACTTACGTCTGGATGAGTTCGAACGGCGTGCCGTTGTCGTTCTCGAACGCGTGCTCGTAGACGACGTGCGCGGCGGCGACGTCCTGGATCGCCAGTCCCGTGGAGTCGAAGACGGTGACGCCGTCCTCTGCGGTGCGGCCGTCGCGGACGCCCGTGACGATCTCGCCGATCTCGCCGTAGATGTCGTCGGCGTCCATCACGCCCGTGCCGAAGGGGACGTTCACCTCGCCGGAGTGCGTGCACTGCTCGAAGTCGTCGATGACGACCTTCGCGTCGAGGAGGACGTCGTCTGCGAGCTCGTGCTTGCCTTCGGCGTCCGCGCCCATCGCGTTGACGTGCGTGTGTTCGCCGACGTCCTCGGGCTGGACGATGGGGTCCTCGACGGGCGTCACCGTCGATACGATATCGCAGTGCGCGGCGTCACTGATCTCGCCGCGTTCGACGTCGAACTCGTCGCCGTAGACCTCCTTGAAGCGCTCGACGGCCTCGTCGCGGACGTCGCTCACGACCACCGTCTGGATGTCCCGGACCTGCGCGATGGCGTCCAGTTGCGTGTACGACTGCACGCCAGCGCCGACGATACCGAGCGACGTGGCGTCCTCGACTGCGAGGTGGTCCGTCGCGACCGCCGCCGCCGCACCCGTGCGCTTCATCGTCAACTCGGTCCCGTCCATGATCGCGAGCGGCACCGCCGTCTCGGGGTCCGAGTAGATCATCGTCCCCATCACCGTCGGGAGGTCGAACTTCTCTGGATTATCGGGGTGGACGTTCACCCACTTGATGCCCGCCGCGTCCCAGTCGTCGGCCGCCATGTACGCCGGCATCGACCGGAAGTCGCCGTTGTACTTCGGGAGGTCCACGTAGGACTTCGCCGGCATCTTCGTCCGCCCTTCCTCGTAGGCCGCGAACGCCGCCTCGACCGCAGCCACCACGTCACCCATCCGGGCGTTCTCGTCGACGTCAGAACTGTCCAGCAGCAGTGTGTCCATGCGCCGAAGGTACCCCGGCACTCCACTTAGTTAAACCGGTAGGGATGCGGTTCAAGTTGTGATGCGAGACCACGCCCCGTCCCCGGGATGCCCCGGGTTCGCGTCGCTCCTCAGCGCTCCCAGTGCGGACGTCGCGTTCTCGACTCTCGGCAGTTAGCGCTCCCAGTGCGGACGTCGCGTTCTCGACTCTCGGCAGTTAGCGCTCCCAGTGCGGACGTCGCGTCTCCGACCGTCGTGCCTCGCTCACGATGTCGTCGTGCACGCGAGCGACGTCCGACGCCGTCAGGATACCCTCCAGTCGCATGTGTTTCGTGACGACGAGGTGCTTTATCTCGTGGTCGTTCATCGTCGCGACCGCCTCCGAGAGCGTCGCGTCCGGCTCGACCGTCACCAGCGGCGAACTCATGTACTCTCGGATCGGCGCCCCCGTCACCGGGCGATGCAGGAGGAACAGGAACCGGTCGAGTACGGACGCGTCCTCCAGCGGGTGCTCGGCGTCGTGTAACGCGGCCTTGACGTCCGCGTCCGTGACGATTCCAGCCTTCCGCGGCGGTGTTCCGGTCGTCACCACGAGACTCCCGACCTCCCGGTCGAGCATCTCGTGGAGCGCGTCCGCCATCGTCGCGTCCGCGTCGATGGTCTCGACCGGCGTCGTCATCACCGTGTCGACGAACATTGCCTGTTCTCTCTCACCAGTGGTTAGGTGTGTTTCGGCCATCGTGACTCGCCGACGACAGCACCGTCCTCGAACCGGTCTCGGCCGCGAGAACCAGCAGACGGCGGTGTCACTACGCGCGTCGCGTCGAAAGAAGAATCGCAGACGTGGTCGCGGAGCGGTACTGGGTCAGCGGTGAGGGTGGGGTTGGTGCGTGCCCGACTTCACATCGCGCCGCCCATGCCACCCATGCCGCCCATGCCGCCCATGCCGCCGGGGCCGCCAGCGGGCGGGCCGCCCGCGTCGCCGCCGTCGTCGGGGTCGACCTGACCGCCGGAGAGGTCGCCCGCCGCGATGACGTCGTCGATGCGGAGCAGCATCACGGCCGCCTCGGTGGCGGACTCGATGGCCTGCGTCTTGACGCGGAGCGGCTCGACGACGCCCTCGTCGCTCATGTTGATGACGTCGCCCGTGTACGCGTCGAGGCCAGCGTCAGCGTCGCCGGCGTCGTGCTTCGAGCGGAGTTCGACGAGGCTGTCGATGGAGTCGAGGCCGGCGTTCTCCGCGAGCGTGCGCGGGATGACCTCGACGGCGTCGGCGAACGCCTCGATGGCGAGCTGCTCGCGGCCGCCGACGGAGTCCGCGAAGTCGCGGAGGGCGAGCGAGAGCTCGGTCTCGGGCGCACCGCCGCCGGGGAGGACGTGACCGTCCTCGAGCGTCGTGCGGACGACGCCGAGACTGTCGTCGATGGCGCGCTCGACCTCGTCGACGACGTGCTCCGTGCCGCCGCGGAGGAGCATCGTGACGGACTTCGCGTCCTCGACGTCCTCGATGAGAATCTTCGTGGAACCGGCGACGTCCTGCTCGACGACGTTCCCGGCGAACCCGAGGTCGTCGGCTTCGATGTCGCTGAGGTTCGAGACGATGCGGGCGCCCGTGGAGCGCGCGATGCGCTTCGCGTCGTCGCTGGACGTCCGGCGGACCGCGAGGATGCCTTCCTTCGCGAGGTAGTGCTGGGCCATGTCGTCGATGCCGTCCTGCGCGAAGACGACGTCAGCGCCGGCGTCGACGAGGTGGTCGACCATCTCCTTGAGCTGTGCCTCTTCCTGGTCGAGGAACTGCTGGAGCTGGTCGGGGTCGGTGACGTTGACCTCGGTGTCGATGTCGGCCTCCTTCACTTCGAGCGCGTCGTCGAGCACGGCGATGTTCGCGTCCTCGACGAAGTACGGCATGTTGTCGTGGACGCGCGTCTTGTCGACGAGCACGCCCTCGATGAGCTCGGAGTTCTCCGTGGAGCCACCGACGACCTTCTCGATCTTGATGTTGTCCGTGTCGATGCCTTCCTCGTCCTTGACGGCGAGGACGGCGTCGACGACGAGTTCGCTGAGGGTGTCCTTCGCGGACTCCGCGCCCTTGCCCGTCATCGCGGTCGCGGCGATCTCGGTGAGGGTCTCGCGGTCGTCCTCGGACACGTCGATGGCGGCGTCGGCGAGGATCTCCTTGGCCTTCTCTGCGGCCTGTCGGTACCCCTGTGCGAGCGTGGTCGCGTGGATGTCCTGCTCGAGGAGGTCCTCGGCCTTCTTGAGGAGTTCACCGGAGATGACGACGGCGCTCGTGGTGCCGTCGCCGACCTCGTCCTCCTGCGTCTCGGAGACTTCGACGACCATGTTGGCCGCCGGGTGCTCGATGTCCATCTGCTTGAGGATGGTGACGCCGTCGTTCGTGACGACGACCTCGCCGCTGGAGTCGACGAGCATCTTGTCCATGCCTTTCGGGCCGAGGGTCGTGCGGACGGACTCCGCGACGGCTTTCCCGGCCGTGATGTTCATGGATTGCGCGTCCTTTCCGGATGTGCGCTGCGAGTCTTCGCTGAGTACGAGGAGGGGCTGACCGCCGCCCATCTGCTGTGACATAGGTATCTGAAAGATTGATTGTGATTCTATAAAAAAGTACTGGTCTTGACTCGAACGAACGCCCAACGGGGGACCCGAACCACCGTGCGAAACGTTCGCAAACGAAGGGGTTTATATACCATCCGGTCGGCGTCGAATCCATCCGGACGACGACCCACTCACGGCATCGAGAACACGGCACGGCCAGCCGCAGTCGGCGGTCGAGGCCGTTCAGAACGAACCGCGACCGGCCGCAGTCGACGGCCGACGACGTTCGGGCAATCTGCGGCGTTCGGGTGGTCGGCGACTCAGGTACCGCCGGGGTAGCGGTGGTAGTCCAGGCCCTCGCGCTTGAGCTCGTTGTGCTTGCGTTCGAGGAACGAGTACACCGAGCCGTGGGGTGCGCCGTCGAGCAGTCGCTCGGCGGCCTCGCGGACGATCTTCGTCTGCTTGGGCGACCCGATGATGCCGAGCGTCGACCCGTAGATGACGACCATCGCACCCGTCAACTCCTCCATGAGCTCGCGGGTGCGGCCGTTCTCGCCGATGAGTCGACCCTTCTTTCGCTTCATGTCCTTGCTGTTCCGGGCGACGGCGCCGATGTCGACGAGGTCGAACATCCGCATGTCGTCGTCAAGGAGCGTCAGTGCGTCCTCGGGCGCGAACCCGCGACCGATGGCTTCGACGATATCGGGGCCTTTCAGGGCGTCGACGGGGTCGCCGACCTGCTCGATGGCGACCTTCCCGTTCTCGGAGTCGATGTCGAGACGAACGCCCGCGCGAGACTCGATGCGTCGCATCGTCTCCCCACCCTCGCCGATGAGCACGCCGATGCGGTCCTGCGGAATCTTCACGTGCTGCATACGCCACAAATGGGCTCTCGCGACGCTTAAGACTTCGGCACCCCTCGCGTCCGCGTCACGTGCTCCCGCGGCGCTCACACCCGGATGCGGCCGAACGGACCGCTCCCAGGACGCGTCCAGCACGACCCGTTCGACGGACCGACGTCGACACATCGCTCCCCGGGACACGCGAGACGCTGGTTCTCGCGCGCTCGAGGCTGGCCCCTCAGAGCCGCGGGACGCCCGCCGCCGAGAGCGCTCGCTCGCGCTCCTCGCTCGTCAACCGATACGGCTCGAGTTCCTCGCGGACGTCACCGAGCGCCTCGCGCCGGCGTTGGTGGGCGTCGAGGAAGTCGGTGATGGCGTCGACCGCTTCGAGCTTCAGCTCGCCCGACAGCAGGCCTCCGCTACGGTAGCGTTCCGCGAGGTCAGCGAGGTGGTCGTCGTCGCGTTCGAAGAAATAGCGGAGGTACTGGAAGGCGACGTCGACGCTCGGGTCGCCGCCGTGCTCGCGGTGCTCGTCCACGCTCTCGCGACCGCCCGAGTACGCGTGCGCGAGCACCTTCTCTCGCACCGTCTCCGCGTCGTCTGTCAGATAGATGGCTTCGCCCTCGCTCGAACTCATCTTCCCCGGCCCCGAGAGGTCCGGGAGGAACTTCCCCAGGAGCGCGCCGGGCTTCTCGACCGGGTACCGCGCCTTCGCCGCGACGTCCCGACTCACCCGCACGTGGGGGTCCTGGTCAACCGCCACCGGGACGAGCGTCGGATGCGAGCCCTCGACGAGCTGGGGGAGCAGGAGGTGCGTCGTCTGCACCGCCGGATAGAACCCCATCCCGACGTTGTCCGGCCGGCCGTACACCGCTTCGAGCTGGTTCGTCGTTATCTCCTTCGCGAACGTCGCCGCGAGCGGGTACACGACGTCCGCGTCCGCCGAATCGAGCACGATACGCGTGCGCTCCGGGTCGAACCCCACGGCCAGGAGGTCCTTCAGGTTCTGACGGGTCGCCGCCCCCACCTCCTCGAACGTCAGCCCCTTCGAGAGGTACTTCTCGTCGTCCGAGAGCGGGACGTAGACCGTCGCGCCCGTCGCGTCCTGCAGTTCCTTCGCGAGGTAGAACACGAGCGCGTGCCCGAGGTGCATCGGCCCCGACGGCCCCACCCCGGTCACGATGGAGTGCGTGCCGCCCGCGCCGTCCTCGGGCGCGGCCGCGTCGAGGTACGCGTCGACGTCCCGGCCCGCGTAGTAGATGCCTCGGCCGAGCAATGGGTGGTCGGGGAACCGCTCGACGTTCTCGCGAGTCAGTCGGTCCGCGCCGAAGTCCTCGAGGAGCGCGTCGTAGTCCAGGTCGCCCGAGACCTCGTACGGCGTCACCGTGAACTCGCCCCCGTCAGCGGGTGCGTTCTTGTTGCTGGTCGATTCGTCTGTCGCTGTCGCGTCGTCGTCGTGCGCTGGCATGTGTGTCGTAGCTGTGTCGCGTGCGGTCGGCTGGTGGTTCGGCGTCGCGAGAACGAGTGAGCGCGACCGCCCGCGGCGCCGGGTTACGCCCGACGACGCGCGCTCGCCGCACTGTCCGCTCCCCAGGTCTGCGTGCGCCAGCGCCAGCAGGGAGCGGATGCCATCACCAGCACGTCCACGACGCGCCCTCAAGAGCGTTACGACGCCGTGCCGATCGGTCGCGTACCCTGGACGCCCACGCCGTCGCGACGCTGGCTGTCCAGGGGAAAGCACTTGCCCGATTCCCGACAACACGCCCCCATGCCTCGCCCTCCACGAACAGCCCCCGCCCTCGCCGTCGCCGCGCTGGTGGTCCTCGCCGGCGTCGCGCCGGCGGTCGCCGCCACGGACGCTGCCGCGGCCGGACACGAACTCGACAGCGGCTCGGTCGGCGCCGCGACGCCGCCGGCCGAGAACGCGACCGTCGACGCCTGGCGCGTCCCCGGCTACGTCGACGCCGCGAACGCGAGCGCGAGCACCCTCGCGAGCTACCACGAACCGGGCGTTCGAACGAACGTGACCCGCGACGACTATCTCGCCGTCGCGGTCGATGGTCCCGACCTCGATGCCGCCGTCGCGAATCAGAGCGGGAACACGACCGAGCGCGTGCTCGCGGCGCTAACCGACAGCGGGCGGTTGACTATCCGCCAGACAACCGAAACGACTCCCACTGGACTCTCTCTTGGCTTCCTCTGGCTGAACTCGTCGAACGCCCGAGCAGTCGACGCATCTGCCGTCGACCGATACGTCCTCGTCGTCGACGTCGACGAGACGATCGGTATCCGCGACGGCGACCTGTTCGACGGCGACCGGTCGTTCGCGGCTGCCTACGACGAGCACGTCGGTACCTCGAACGTCCTCGGGTTCTTCGAGGAGAGCTGGAGAGAGGAAACTCGGACGTTCGCAGCGAACTATCGCGAGCGTTCGGACGGCCCCGTCGTCGCCGAGAGCCGACCGGTCGCGTTCGTCTACCCGTCCAACGAGAGTGCAACCGTCGACGCCTGGCGCGTCCCTGCCTCGGTCGAGGCCGCGAACGCGAGCGCGAGCGAACTCGCGAGCTACGAGAACGCGACCACCGGCTCGGTCAACGTCACGCCGCGCGACCACCTCGTCGTCGACGTCACCGTGCCGGGGCTCGACGCTCGCGTCGCGAACGTCTCCGGGAACGCGTCGGCGAACCTGACGACGCGCGTCCTCGCCGCGCTGAACGCGAGCGGGCACTTCGCGGTCCGCCAGACCGACGACACCACCACGCCCGAGCGCCAGTCCAAGACCCTCTGGCTGAACGCCACGAACGTCGACGCGCGCGACGCCGCGGGCGAGGACCGCTACCTCCTCGTGGTCGACCCCGGGCGCGTCCTCGCCGTCGCCACGGGTCCGTTCGACGACCCGAGCGTGGTCGCCGCCGAGTACCGCGACGAGGACGAGGGCTACCGCTTCGAGAGCGTCTTCGAGGACGGGCCCGTCTCGTACGAGCGCTACACCGCGCGGTACTACGTCAACGAGAGCGTCCGCGGCCTCGCCGCGACCAGCCGCCGCACCTACTTCCGTACGGCGGCCGCGTCCGTCGCCACGACCGGCCCGCTCGAACCGGTCGCGAACGCGACCGTCGCCGGCATCACGACGCTCGCACCCGGGACCGAACTCGCCGTCACCGCCAGGACCGACGCGGGCGCCGTCACCACCGCCGTCGCGACCGTCGACGACCAAGGCCGCTACGACGCGACCCTCGACCTCGCGCTCATCGACGCACCAGCGAGCGTGAACGTCTCGGTCGCGCTCGCCGCGAACCGCTCGCACGTGCTCACCGACGCGCCCGCGACAATCGCGGTCCGCGACGCGCGCGCTGCCGTCGCGTTCGACGACCAGAGCACGTCCACGCGGTACGTCTCGGCGCGTGCGAACCTCAGCCACGGCGGGTTCCTCGCACTCGAGCACGACGGCGACGTCGTCGACGCGACGACCGTCCTCGACGCCGGAATCGAGCAGACCGTCACGTTCCGCCTCCCCGAGAACGCGACCGCTGGCACGTACACTGTCGTCGCGTACCGAGGCAGCGCCAGTGACCCCGGCGAGCGCTACGCGAACGCCACGGCCGACGCGACCATCGCGTTCGCGAACGACACCACGACGACGCCGCCGACGACGATGCCGACCACGACGTACGACGAGACGCCGATACTCGGGAACGACACGACGACCACGGGCACGACCGGGATAACCACCGGCCCGTGGACAACGCCCGGTGGAACCTCGATCGCCGACGACCCCATCCCCGGCTTCGGCGTGCCGGTGGCGCTCGCGGCGCTCGCGGCACTCCTCGGCGTCGTCGCGTCGAGACGGTACCGCGAGAACTGACCGCTCGCTCGCACGAACTAGCCCTTAGCGTGCGTTCCGGTTGTCGTCGCCGTCCTCGCGCGGGTTCGCGTTGTCGAGGACGAACTCGTAGCATTCCTCGCCGGTGACCTCGAGTCCCTGTCGGGAGAAGAAGTTCGCGACGTTCCGGCAGTCGCGTTCGAGGAAGTCCTTGCTGTTCGGGTGGTGGACGGTGACGGCCTGGCCGAGGTCGATGACGACCAGTTCGCCGTCCTCGACGACGATGTTGTACTCCGAGAGGTCGCCGTGGACGAGCCCCGCCGTGTAGAGTCGTCGGATGTACTCGCGGACGACGTGGTACGCGGTCTCGGGGTTCTCGACGTTCACCTCCGCGAGCCGACGCGCGCGCCCGCCCTCGTCGGTCCCGATGTACTCCATCACGAGGACGTTCCGCTCGACCGCGAGCGGGTTCGGGACCCTGACGCCGGCCTTCTCGGCGCGCTTGAGGTTCGCGTACTCCTTGCGGACCCACGCGAGCACGACCTGGCTCTTCTTCCCGCCGATGCCGTCGAACCGCGGGTCGCCCGCGAGGTAATCCCGCATGTCACGGAAGTCGCTCGCGTTGATCCGGTAGACCTTCACGGCGACCTCTGGGTCGACCTCGTCGAGCGCGTCCGCGGCCTCCGAGCCGCCGAGTGCGGTGTAGACGTTCGCCTCCTTCCCCGTCGAGACCGGACCGCCGAACGCGGACAGCCAGCCGTCCTGGACGAGCTTGTAGAGCGCCGCGTACGTCGCGTCGTCGAACACCGACGCTTCGACCTTGAACTGGTCTGCGTCCTTGATGCGCTCGCGGAACTCGTTGAACTTGCGGTCGCGTTTGCGCGCGATGCGGTCCGCGTCGGTGTCGGAGACGTCTATCTCCTCCCACTCGTCACCCGGTGTGTCGGCCTCGCTCGGGTCCACGAGACCGTACTCGCCTGTCATCTAGGGGTAGTCACGAGCGGGAGGCGTAAAGGCGTGGCGTACGCGGCCGCGTCAGCGGCCGCGATACCTCGACTGTCGTGGGAGTCGTGCGGTGGCGTACGCGGTCGTTGGCGTCGGTCGTCTACGTGTAGCGTGCGGTTTCGCCGTCGCAGGCCTCGCAGACGGCGAGGATGGCGTCGCGGTCGTCGGTGAGTTCGATGCGGTGGGCGGTGCGGGTGCCGCAGGAGTCGCAGTCGCGGAGGAGGTCGAGGTCGCCGGGGTCCTGTGGGGCGCCGACGGCGAACACGACGGCGTGGTCGTCGCCGTCGTTCTGGCCGCGCTGGTACTCGCCGGGCGCGGCGCGCACGACCTCGCCGGCGTGGGCGACGACCGTCTCGGCGTCTTCGCCGTCGGGGCCGGCGACGGCGGCGTCGCGGTCCGGGTACGTCTCGAACGTCACCGCGCCCTCTTGCACGACGAACACCTCCTCCTGGTGTTCGTGGGCGTGTACGCCGAACGCGAGGCTCTCGCCGGGCGCGAGCTCGTAGTGGTTCGCGCCCAGGTTCGCGAGCCCGAGCGCTTTCGTGAGCGACGCCCGCACCGACCCCGGCCCCATCCGCGACTCCAGTTCGTCGACGGCAACCTTCTCCATACCCGCGAGGACGACCCGTCACGTACTAAATCCGGCGTCGAACGCGGTCGCTCGTCGAGACGGAACTAACGAGTCGCGAGAACCAGCGCGTCGAACGCGTCGGAATCGGCTGTCGGCGGGTTTCGGCGTTCGAGGCTACGTCACGTTCGCCCGCTGACGTAGCGGTCGCGGTCGGGTGCGGTCAGGCGCGGTCAGGCGCGGTCGACGTCGACGTGTTCCTTGAGCGCCTGGAGCTCGTCCGCGTCGGAGAGCTCCTCCAGGCGTTCGCGGAAGTGAACCTCGCAGAGACCGACTTTGACGCCTTCCGTCGACGCGGCGAAGGCGGCTTCGTCGTCGCAGTAGTGACACTTCATGCGCAGTTGTTGGGGCTGCGAGGCATTGAAGGCTGCGTTCCAGGCGACGCCGTCATGCGACTGAGTCGGTGCGCCCTCAGTCGCCGGCGTGGGCTGCGAGACGGTCGCGGAGGGGCGCGTAGTCGGTTTCGCTGAGGCCGCAGACGCCGAGTTCGCGCTCGTGGGCGTCCGTGCCGGCGGTGACGAGGAGGTCGTGCTCGCTCGCGGCCGCGTCGACCGCGGCGAGGTCCGCGTCGACGCCGTCGCCGTAGGGGTAGTCGCGTTCGACCGCGTCCAGGGTCTCGGTGAGCGCGAGCGCGCGCTCCGGGTCGTCGTACCGGAACGGGTGCGCGAGGCCGACGACCGCGCAGGCCCCGGCGAGGACCTCGCGGCCCGCCTCGAACGTCGGGACGTCGCGGGCGACGTAGCACGGGCCGTCGTTCCCGATGAGGTCGTCGAACACGCCCTGCACGTCGTAGTCGGTGTCGGGGTGGTCCGCGACGGCGCGCGCGACGTTCGGGCGGCCGAGTCCGGGGCGGCCCTCGATGCCGAGGTCGATGCCGAGGGCGTCCTCGACGTTGTCGATGATGGCCTGGCCGCGTTCCGCGCGGTCGGTCTGCACGCGGTCGACGAGCGCGGCGAGCGCGTCGGTCTCGACGACGCCGTACCCGAGGAGGTCCACGCGCTCGAACCCGGCGTCGACGCGGAGTTCGATGGCGTGGACGAGCGTCACGCCGTCGCGCTCGACGACGGGCGCGTCGAGGTCGGGATGCGTGCGGTCGTGGTCGGTGACGGCGACGACGGACACGTCGGCGTCGCGCGCGGCCGCCGGCACCTCGTCGAGTTCGAGCGTGCCGTCGGAGTTCGTGGTGTGTGCGTGGAGGTCCGCGTAAGGCATGCTCGCGCTTGCGCGGCGACCACCAAGGACCTGTCCACTCGCGGTCCTTAAGGAATATAACCACTACCCAGGTCACCAAGGACGTTAGTGGACAATGTTTATAATTATCTTTCACCCGTTACTGGGTATGCGCCTGAACGGCACCGACGACGCCATCGAGGACCAGACCTACCCGCTCACCACAGACGACCTCACCGACGCCATCGGCGACGACGAACTCGACCTCGCCGAGGGCACCGAGACCATCGCCGACATCCTCGCGCGCTTCGGCGACCAGACGTTCCACACGCCCGAGGAGGTCGAGCACACCCTCCAGGCTGGCGTCTGCGAGCGCGCCATCGGCCGCAAGGGCTACTCCGACCGCGACCCCACCACGCCCGGCAGCGTCTACGGCCACGACTGCGTCTCCTTCTGACCACCGCACCGCTCTCGACGCGGGCCACACGGACCGCTCCGACCAGACACAAGACTTTCACGACGCGCAGCGGACGCCACGCGCATGCCCAGCAAGCGCGACCGCCCCGGCGCTCCAGCCTCGCAGGTCGACCAGCGACCGCGCACGAGCACGAAACACGACGTCCTCCTCGAACTCGCCGTCTGCTGTCTCGCGCTCGTCGCCGCCGGCACCATCACCACCACCGACGCCCTCCCCGGCCTGCTCGTCTTCTTCGCGTTCCTCGGCACCGTCGCCATCGCCGCCGGCACCGCCGCCCTCGCGTGCTACGAACTCGTCACCAGCGACGCTGACTGACCGGTCACTCCCAGTCCTTCTCGCCGGCTTCGATCGTCGTCTCCAGCCAGTTCTCCTCGGGCGGCAGCGGGCACGCGTACGCGTCCGAGAACGCACAGAACGGGTTGTACGCGAGGTTGAAGTCCACGGGAACCTCCTGGCCGTCCTCGAGTTCGCCCTCGGCCTCCAGTTCCATGTAGCGGCCCGCGCCGTACGTCTGCTGGCCGGTCGTCTTGTCCCGGAACGGGACGAACAGCGACTCGCGGTCCTCGCCCTCCTGACGGTATCCCGCCAGCGAGTGCGTCTCCCCGTCGAGTTCGAACGTCAACTCGGCGACCTTCAGGTACCGCTGCTCGCCGCCCGTCGACGTCTCCATCCGGTACACGTCCTCGTCGTCCCCGCTGGTCAGATGCACCGTCGCCGTCACCCGATACGCCGGGTCCGGCGCGAAGTACTCGAGGCCCTCGAACTCGTCGCGCTCTTCCTTCGGGATCGGCGAATGCGGGTGGCTCCCGAAGAACTCGTCCTTCTCCTCGCGGTTCGTCTCCAGCTCGCGCTCCCACGCGTCGACGTCGAACTCCGCAGTCTCACTCATACGGCAGGATTCGCCGTCCGGCCGGAAGGCCGTTGCGCTCGACCGCACCCAGCCCGCACGAGCGCCAGCAGAAACGCAGCTCCTACTCGAGTCGCGACAGCACGGCCTCGGGCTCGTACTCCAGGTGGAGCTCGCGAGAGCGCCCGCGGCCGTCGACCTCGGCGTAGTTCGTCGCGACGATACCGAGGTCCTCGAGCTTGTTCACGATCTCCGAGTACCGCGTATAGCCCAGGCCGGAGACCGCCTGGAACTCGTCGTACACCTCGCCCGCTTGCTTGCCCTCGTGCTCCGCGATGACCTCCAGGAGCTCGGCTTCGCTCTCGCTCAGGCTCTCCAGCGAGCGCGACAGGTGCACGAACTTCGACGTCTCGTAGGCCTCGTCGACGTCGCGCTTCTCCACGACCTTCGACGCCCGCATCTCCGCGGTCAACCCGGCGCGCCGCAGGAGGTCGATGCCGACGCGGAGGTCGCCGCTCTCGGCGGTCTTCTCCGCGACGTAGTCCAGGACCGTCGTCGACACCACGTCGTCGTGGAACCCGCGCTCCACGCGGTTCCGGAGGATGCCCGCGATCTCCTCGCGGTCGTACACGTTGAAGTACACGTCCTCCGGGCGGAACACCGACTGCACGCGCGAGTCGAGCTCGTCGATGACCTCCAGGCTCGGATCGGAACTCACGACGATGACGCCGATCCTGGCGCCCGAGTACTCCTCGTGCGCTCGCAGCAGCGAGTAGAGGGTATCGCTCGCCTCGTTCTCGTAGAACAGGTAGTTCACGTCGTCGAGCGCGACGACGAGCACGTCGTCCTCCTCGACGAGCTTCTCGGTCACCTGCCCGAACAGCTTCTTGAACGAGATACCGCTCGCGGGCGGTTCGTAGTCGAAGATCCCCTCGAAGAGGCGCGCGAACACCGAGTACCGCGTCGCGTTCATCTGGCAGTTCACGCGGACCGTGTGCACGTCGCTCGTCTCCGCGCGGAGCTCCCCGAAGAGCTTCTGGATCGCGGTCGTCTTCCCGGTCCCCGGCGGGCCCCGAACCATCGCGTTCAGCGGGCGACTCCCGCGGGTCGCCGGGCGGAGCGCGTACTGGAGGGTCCGCATCTGGCTCTCGCGATGCTGGAAGGTCTCGGGGACGTAATCGATCTCGAACACGCGCTCGTCCCGGAACACGGACTCGTCCCACGACAGCATCCCCTCCTCGGGGTCCTCGGACATCACTTTCACCCTGCTTCCCAGGACACTTAGCTGTTCGGCAGCCACGCGTCGGACGCCGCTCGAGTCAGGTGTCGCGGTCGGGACGCTTCCAGTGGACCGCGTCACGACGCCGTCGGTCGTCGCGTCAGGAGACCTCGAGTCGATCCTCGAACCGCGCGCGGTCGAACTTCCGGCCGTGTTCGCGGGCATCGTGGCGTGCGACGCGGCGTTCCAGCGCGCTGTCGTCGTTCGCTTCGAGCGTGAAGCCACAGCCGTGGTGCGGGCACTGGTACGCGTACTTCACGTCGTGCCACCTCGTCGAGCCGAACGTGCGAGGGTTCCCATACCACGACGTTCGCTATGTGCCTGCATAACGATTACCACAACATGGTCGGGTACCGACATGTACCCGACGAACCGGACGGTTCGACGCACCGAACGGCGTCGACGCCGTCGACCGGCGACCGCACGCTCAGAACTTCGCGAGCAACCGGTCGTAGAACCCGTCCCCGGACTCACCGGCGAGCTTCTCGACGATGAGCTCCGGCGTCGACCGCGCCAGATGGTCCTTCACCGGCGACCGGTTCACGACGAGTTCGCCGTCGGCCAGGCCCTCCGCCTCGATGCCGTCGACGGTCACGTCGAAGTCCGCCATCTCGCGTATCTCGCCGGCGAGGTGACTGACGAACACCGCCGTCGCGCCGTTCCCGTGCAGCGCCTCGAGGATGCCGGCGATGATCTTCGCGGACGCCCCCGGTTCCGTGATGGACTCCAGTTCGTCGACGAGCACGAGCGACCCCGCACCACCCGTCGCGAGGTCCGCGAACTCGCGGACCGTCGACTCGAACGCGCCCGCGTCCAGCGTCCCCTGGGTCTTCGCGTGGTAGTGCAGGTCCTCGAACCACCCGAGCTGCACCGATTTCGCGGGTACCGGCAACCCCATGTGTGCGAGGACGACGACGGTCGCGACGAGGTCGAGCGTGCTCGTCTTCCCACCCGAATTCACGCCGGACAGCAGCGCGACGCCGTCGACCGCGTAGTCAACGGGGTCGACCGCGTCGTGAGGGACGTCGAGCAGCGGCGACCGTCCACCCTCGATGGCGAACCCGGTCGCGTCACCGTCGCTGGCGTCGCTATCGGTATCGTCCACGAACTCGGGCATCGTGCACGCGTAGTCCTCCGCGAACCGCGCGACTGCGTACTCGACGTCGAGCTCCAGCGCCGCGTGCACGAGGTTGCGAGCACCGTCCCGGTGGTCGGCGAGGTCCGTCGCGAGCTCGCGCTTCAGGCGCGCGCTCCGCCGGTCGCGCGCGGTCGTGAGCGACTCGCGGAGCCGGGAGACGACCTCGTCGTCCCGCGCGACGGGGTACGTCGGTTCGTCGCCGAACGCACGGCGAGCCATCTCCGCCTCGTCCCCGCGGAGCGCGAGGGTGTCGACGAGGTGGTCTCGGGCCGCGTCCACCGCCTGTGCGTACTCGTCGGCGAGCTCCCGCGAGAGCAGCGAGTCGACGCCCGCGCCGCGTTCGACGAGACTCAGGAGGTCCGCGCCCTCGATGGTGACGTCGCGCTCCTGTATCGCCTCCTTCAGGTGGTCGTTCGCGACGTTCTCCGCCATCCCGACGGCCGCGTCGAGGTCGTCGACGGCGTCCTGGAGGCGGTCGAGTTCGTCGTCGTCCGCGACCGTCCCGTCCTCGCGGAGCCGGTCGAGCGACGCGAGCAGGTCCTCGACGTCCGTCGGGGCGTCCAGGCCGGCTTCGCGATGCACCTCCGCCGCCGCTCGCAGCCGGTCGCGGTTCACCGCGAAGAACGCGAGCTGGCGCTCGGGGACGACCTCCGCGGGTCGCTCCAGCGCGTCCGGTTCCACGCGGACGTCGCCCTCGACGTCGATGCCCGCGAACGCCTCGTCGAGCGCGACCACGGTCGCGTACCCGCGAGCGAGCTCCGCGAGCCCCCTGGCGTCCTCGACGACCTCCACCGAGACCTCCGGGATCGCTTCGCGCGCCTCGGCGTACACCTCCGCGTCCGTCGTCGCCAGACAGCGGTCGCGGACGACGACGTCGTTCGGTGCGGCGAGCGGTTCCACGTCCGACAGCGCCGCTCGCGCCGCCGGGTCGACGTCCCGCGAGAGCGCCTCCCGGACGAACTCGCGAACCTCCTCGACGCGAGAGCGCGCCGCGCTCGGGTAGAACGTCTCCACGCGCTTCCCGCCGTACTCGGTGACCGTCCGATCCTCGAGGAGCGAGAGGACGTCCCGGTACACCTCGCGAGCGCGGTCGGTCGCGAGGAACCCACCGGAGTCGTCGTGCTCGTACCGTATCGCGCCGCGGACGATGCGTGCGGCGCGGCCCTCGGAGATACCGGGGGCGGTCGCGACCGTCGCCACGTCCCCACGGCGGAGCGCGCCCTCGGGGTCGTCGAGGTCCGCGAGCGCCGCGGCGGTCTTCTCGCCCACGCCCGGAATCGCCGACAGTTCCATCCTGCGCCCCCCTACCCATTCGGCGAGCAAAAAACCCCCGCTGGGAACGCTTACGTTCTCACGACGCGTAGTAGACGTATGCGTACCCGTCGACGACGCGGCAGCGTGGGAACCAGGGGCTACGAGCCGTACGTCCGCCTCGTCGGCCTCCTCCTCGTCCTCCTCGCGTTCGTGCTCGTGTTCGGGCTCGTCGTCGCGGACCTCCTCTTCGTCGTCTCCGGCACACTCGGCGTCCTCGGCGCGGTCCTCGCGGCGTTCCCCGGTATCGTCCTCTCGACGCTCGCAGCGCTCTAGGGGCGGTCGCGTCGCCGCTGTGGTCGATCGTTGGCGAGCAGGTGGCGCACGCCGTCGTCGCGTCGATGCGCCACGCTCCCGCCGTGGTCGACGCGACCCCCGCTGTCGGGCACACCGCCGTTCGCCGCGGCACGATACGTGAACCCTCGGTAGTTCACCCTGGCACTGCGTTGCGGTTCACGCCCCTCTCTACCCGGTGAACCGGCGCTTCATTCCCTGTGCGAACGCTTTAGTCGAACGCTCGCCTGTGTGGACGCATGGACTACCAGTGGCAGTACTACGACCTCGTGCTGCTCGGTATCGTCGTCGCGATGGGCGTCGGTGCCGTCGTCGGGTTCGCCACGCCGGTCGCGCCGACGACGAGCGTCACCGCGACGAGTCTCGTCGCCGTCGGCCTCATCGGCCACGGCCTGTTCGTGAACGGCCCCGTCGACGACGTCGACGACCTCACCGACGAGGTCGAACCCGAGGAGGTCCCGGTCGCGCCGCAGGCGCTCGCGGACTGACGGCGAACCAGGGCGGACGTTCAGCGAACCGGGGAGTGCGTTCCTAGAACTCGGGGTCCGACTCGACGGGGACGCCTTCCTCGTCCGGACCGACGAGTTCGTCGTACTCCTCGCGGAGTCCGCGGATGCGGTCGCGGATGTCCGCGGCGAGCTCGAACTCGAGGTTGTTCGCGGCCTCCTGCATCTTGTCCTCGAGGCGCTCGATCCTGGCTTGCGCTTCCTCGGCGTCCGCGGGTGCGTCGCCGGCGACGCCGCTCGTGTCCGTCTCGCTCCCCGGGAGGTTCGTCTCGCCGACCGGTTTGTCGATCGTCGTGGGCGTGTAGCCGTGTTCCTCGTTGTACTCGCGCTGGATGCGGCGGCGGCGCGCGGTCTCCTCGACCGCGGCCTTCATCGCGTCGCTCTGATCGTCGGCGTAGAGGACGACGTTCCCGTTCACGTTCCGCGCCGCGCGCCCCATCGTCTGCACGAGCATCGTCTCGCTCCGCAAGAACCCCTCCTGGTCGGCGTCGAGGATAGCCACGAGGCTCACTTCGGGGATGTCGAGGCCCTCGCGGAGCAGGTTGATGCCGACGAGCACCTGGATGTCGCCGAGGCGCAGCGAGCGCACGAGCTCGTGGCGTTCGAGCGTGTCCGTCTCGTCGTGCATGTACGCGACGTCGACGCCGTTCTCCTCCAGGAACTCCGTGAGGTCCTCCGCCATGCGTTTCGTGAGCGTCGTCACGAGCACGCGCTCGTCGTCCGGCATCGCCTCGATGCGGTCCATGAGGTCGTCGACCTGCCCCGTCGCCGGCGCCGTCTCGATCTCCGGGTCGACCAGATGGGTCGGGCGAACGATCTGCTCGACGATCTGCTCGGAGTGCTCGCGCTCGTAGTCGCCGGGCGTCGCGGAGACGTACAGGCGCTTGTCGGTCTTCTCCATGAACTCCTCGTAGGTCAACGGCCGGTTGTCGTACGCCGTGGGTAGCCGGAACCCGTTCTCGACGAGCGAGTCCTTCCGGGACTTGTCGCCCGCGAACTGCCCGCGGACCTGCGGGAGCGTCTGGTGGGACTCGTCGATGACGCAGAGGAAGTCGTCCGGGAAGTAATCCAGGAGCGTGTACGGCGCGTCCCCGATATCGCGCTCGCTGAGGTACACCGAGTAGTTCTCGATGCCCGAACAGTACCCGGTCTCGGCCATCATCTCGAGGTCGAACGTCGTGCGTTCCTCGATGCGCTGGGCGGCGACCGCGTCCCCCTGGCGTTCGAAGTACCGGACGCGCTGGTCGAGGTCCTCGCGGATCTCGTCCATCGCACGCTCCAGACGCTCTTCGGGGATCGAGTAGTGCTCGGCGGGGTGCAGCAATACGGCGGGTTCCTCGCTGACGACGGTGCCCTGCATCGGGTCCATCTTCACGATGCGGTCTATCTCGTCGCCCCAGAGGTCGACGCGGACCGCGTACCGGCCGTACATCGGGTATATCTCGACGGTGTCGCCCCGCACCCGGAACGTCCCTTGCGTGAAGTCGACGTCGTTGCGCTCGTAGTTCAGGTCCACGAGCCGTGCGAGCAACTCGTCGCGCCCCACTTGCTCGCCGGCTTCGACGCGCAGACTCATGTCCTCGTAGTTCCGCGGGTCACCGAGCCCGTAGATCGCCGACACGGACGCGACGACGATGACGTCGTCCCGCGTCAGGAGCGACCGCGTGGCGGAGTGCCGGAGGCGGTCGATCTCGTCGTTGATGCTCGCGTCCTTGTCGATGTACGTGTCCGTCTGCTCGACGTACGCTTCGGGCTGGTAGTAGTCGTAGTAGGAGACAAAGTACTCGACGGCGTTGTCCGGGAACAGCTCGCGGAACTCCTCGTAGAGCTGTGCGGCCAGCGTCTTGTTGTGCGCGATGACGAGCGTCGGCGTCTGCAACTCCTCGACGGCCCACGAGACGGTGTTCGTCTTCCCGGAGCCGGTCACGCCGAGTAGTGTCTGCTCGGTCATCCCCGAGTCGTAGCCGTCGACGAGCGCCTCGATGGCCTCGGGCTGGTCGCCGGCGGGCTCGAACGGCGCGTCCACGCGGAACGGTCGCTCGGCCTCGGGCCGGTCGGGCGACAGCGGGCCGTCGGGCTCGACGCGCTCGCGCTCGCCGTCGCCGTCCTCGGCGGTGTCGGTCATTGCGAGTCGGTTGGGCGTGGAGGCACTTGACGCGCACGCCTCCAGCAGCGTCACTCGCGACGGCCTCTCCCTGCACGTTCGCGTCGTCGCCTCGCGGCCGCACGTCGCGTTCTCCGGACGAGAAAACGCTGACGGGCGGCTATGTGTCGACGACCGGTACGTCGCGGTACCGATGACGCGACACGCGCTCGTCGCCGTCGCACTCGCCTGCACGCTCCTCGCGGCCGGGTGCGTCGGCACGACCGGCGAACCGACGACCGCACCGAACGCCACCGCGACCACCGGCGTCGCGAACGCCACGACGACCGCGGGGACGCCTGCGACCACGGCGACGCCAGCCGAGGACGACGCTGGGGCCGAGTTCGAGGACGTCGACGCGGACGCGCTCGCGTCTGCCGGCGCGTCCTCGCTCGCCAGCGCCGAGGGCGTCGTCGTCGAGGGGAACCTCACGCGGACGGTCCGCACGCCGAGCGGCGCGTCCAGGGCCCGGGTCGCGTTCGTGGAGCGCGACGACGTCGCGGCGCGCGAACTCGCTATCGAGCGGACGGTGCGCGCGAACGGCCGGACCGTCGAGACCGCGACGTACCTCGTGAACGGGACGTTCTACGAGCGCTCGCCGGCGTACGAGCGCCAGTACGGCACCGAGTGGGTGTCGCTCCCGGCCGACGGCGCGTGGACGAACGCGTCCTCGACCGCGGTCGTGGCGCGGCTCGTGAACGCCTCCGACGCCGCGGTCGCCGGCGAGACGACGGTGAACGGCGACGCGGCGGTGGTGCTCGCGCTCGACGTGAACGAGAGCGCGCTCGCGACCCTGAGCGGCTACCAGCTCGACGCCGAGGCGCTGAACGCGCTCTCGGGGACGGTCACGGTCGACGCCGACACCGGTCGCGTGCACGCCGCGACCGTCCACGTGAACCGGACCGTCGAGAACGCGTACGGCCAGCAGGTCACGGTCGTCACCGACGTCACTCGCGAGTTCATCGCGTACGAGCCGGTGACGGTGTCGCTCCCCGACGCGGCGAGCGAGGCGACGCCGATCAACGGCACCCAGGGGTGACGATGCGACGCGCGCTCGCCGCGGTCGCCGTCGCCACCTTGCTCGCGCTCGCGGGCTGTACCGCGCCGTTCGCGACCGACGAACCCTCGTCGACGTCTGGGGCGCCAGCGACCGACCGCGCGGCGACGCCGTCCGAGCCGGCACCGACCACGACGGGTTCGGGTGCGAGCACGACCGCGTCGGCGTCTGCCGTCGGGGAGACGCGCTCGCCGGTCGCGGTCCGCGGTGGCGCGCTCCCGGTGAACGCGACCCGGGTCTTCGAGCGCGTGGAGCGCATCATGGGCGCGAACGTCACTGCGCCGGCGTCGGTGCGCGTGACGAACGCGAGCGCGTTCTACGGGAACGGATCCGGGTCGACGACCGCGTCCGCGAGCGGGCACGGTCGCCTGGAGCGCGCACTCGGCCTCGCCCAGGCGGTGAACCGCTCGCGCGTCGCGGGGCCGAACGGCGCGACCGTCTCGTACGGCACGGTCGCGATATACCCCGGCGAGAACGCGACCGCCGCGCGGGCGTCGACGCTGCTCGCGCACGAGTTCGCGCACTACGTCCAGTTCCGCCAGGGCCGTGCGACCGCGCTCGCCGGGAACCTCTCGCGGCCGCGGACGACCGACGCGTGGTTCGTGCGCCGCGCCGTCGTCGAGGGCGTCGCCGTCGCCGTCGAGACCGCGTACGCCCGCCGGTACGCGCCGACCGCCGAGACCGGCATCGAGCGCAGCGAGCGCGCACTCGACCGCCTCCCCGCCGGGAGCGCGTTCCGCTACCGGCAGCTGCCGTACGTCGCCGGCTACCGGTACGTCACCGCGCGCTACGGGACGCCCGCGAACGCGACCGGCATCTACGGCGACCCGCCGCAGACGAGCGAGCAGGTCCTCCACGCGACCCGCGACGCGCCAGTCGCGCTCGACGTCACCGTCGACGACGACGAGAGCGCGTACCGCGGCGGCGTCGCCGACCGCCTCGGCGAGGCGTACCTCCGCGTCGCCCTCGCGAACGCCCCACGGAACGCCACCGACGGTCCGGAGGCCGCACCCACCGCTGGGACCGCCGCCGCTGGCTGGGGCGAGGACGCGCTCGTCGTCCTCCGGAAGGACGGCACCGCGAACCACGCGTGGATCCTCCGGTTCGACACCGTCCGCGACGTCACCGAGGCCGAGCGCGCGCTCGCCGCCGTCCTCGACGCCCGCGGCGACCGTGCCCGTGGCGAACGACCACCCGCTGACCCAATCCCCTCCACGTCGACGCCCACTCCCCGCTGGCGCCTCCCGAACTCGCACGCGACTCTCCACCGTCCCGCGAACCGGACGCTCGTCCTCGCGGTCGGCTCGCTCGCGTTCCTCGCGGATCTCGCCGTCACCGGCACGCCAGGCGCCGTCATGGTCGCCGTCGACGGCGCGAACGGGACCACGACCGCCGACGCGAACGCGACCGTGGTTCCTGGGCCGACCCTACCGCGAGCGTCGTAGACACCGGCCGAACCTGCGAGAGGACCGAGACTTAAGCCCGGTCGCGTCGTCAATCCAACCATGACACACGAGAACCTCCAGCGAGCGAGCGAACTGCTCGAAGCCGCCGCCGACGCAGCGACCCACGAGGACGCCGCCGAGCGCCTCCGCAAGCAGGCCGACGAGTTCGCGAGTCACGCCGAGAGCGAGCGCGGCCCCGACCACGGCCGGCTCGCGCGCCACGAACGCATCCTCACCGAGGTCGCGGAAGCCGAGGGCGGGACCGTCGAGTCGAAGATCGACGACGCCATCGACGCCGTCCGCGCGTACCGCGCCACCGTCGACGGCGTCTGACCGGCCGATGGCCGAATCGTCGTCGACGACCGTCCGACCGGCCGCATCGTCGTCGTCGACCGTCTGACGCGAGTCACACGAGTCTTTTTACTCGCCGCCGGTCGAACTTGGTGGATATGTCCTCGGAGCGATACCGTGCCGCGGTCGTCGCCGGCGGCGCCGTCGGCGTCCTCGGCGCGGTCCTGCCGTGGGTCGCCGCCGGCGGATTCGAACTCGACGTCCACAGCGTGTACGCGCTCGTCGCGTGCGCTGCGGTGGTCACGGTCGCGGTCGGCGAGTGGTCGCGCCGCAGCCAGTTCGCCGTCGGCGTCCTCGCGGCGGTGACGACGGGGCTCGCGCTCGAAGCGATCACGGACTTCGCGAGCGACGGCCCGCCACCGGGTGCGCCCGTCGCGACGAGCAGTCCCGGCGCCGGCGCGTACCTCGCGCTCGCCGGCGGCGTGCTCGCACTCGCCGGCGTCGCACTCGCGCGCTACACCGCCCGCTGACGCTGCAGTACCTGACCGTCGCCGGGCTAGCAGACGGGCTTCGGGTTCACGCCCATCGCCTCCAGTCGCGCGGTGTACTCCTCGTAGGCACCCTGCACGACCGCCGTCGCCGCCGCGAGCGCCGCCTCGCGGTCCGCGTCGCCGTCGACGACCACCGCGAGCGCGTCGAGCGCGTCGTCGCGGTGCGCCTCCACGTCGCTCCCGTACGAGCGGAACGTGCTCGCCGTCCGCGGGTCCGCCTCGCCCGTGAAGAACCCCGTCGACTGCTCGGCGAGCTTCTTCGCGACGAGCGCGTACCCGACGAGCGCACCCAGTCGCTCCGCGTCGCTCGCGTCCGAGCCGTCGCCGTAGTCGCCGAGCGCCGCGACCGCGTCGTGCGACTCCAGCGCCGGGACGTCGTCGCTGATGCTCTCCGCAGTCCCGGCGTGCTCGGCAGCCAGGTCGCCGAACGCCGTGAACGCCGCCGCAGCCGCATCGGACGACGCGCCCGCCGCGTACGCCTCCAGCGCCGCCGCTGCCGCGTGCGCGACGTTCGCCGCGACCGACGCGACCGCCGCCGCCTCCAGCTCCCCGTCGGTGAACGCGTACAGCGACTTCGACGACCCGAGCCGCGACAGCGCCGTCTCGTTCGCCTCCCGGACCTCGGCGAGGAACGCATCCGTATCCATGCCCGAGAGTGCGGTCCCGCGCCGCTTGTAGGTACCGCCAGCGCCCGCGCTTGCCGTCACCCACGACGCCCGCCACGCCCGCCCGGCCGCGACCGCGGTACGCTCTGCGACGCAACGCCGCCTCGCCGAACCGAGACGAAGGCCCTAACCGCTCCCACGTCGTACGCGTTCCCAATCGAATGACGCGGAAAGACCGATTCTACAACCGAGCGAAACAGGAGGGCTACCGGACGCGCTCCGCGTACAAACTCCAGCAACTCGATCGCGAGTGCGGGCTGTTCGGCCCCGGGAACACCGTCGTTGACCTCGGCGCCGCCCCCGGCGGGTGGCTCCAGGTCGCCGCCGAGGAGGTCGGCGAGCAAGGGACCGTCATCGGCGTGGACTTCCAGCGTATCAAGGAGCTCGACGACGTCGACGCGACCGTCGAACTCGTCCGCGGCGACATGACCGAGGACGACACGAAAGCCGAGGTCCGCGAGGTCGCCGGCGGCGACGTCGACGTCGTGCTCTCGGACATGGCACCGAACATGACCGGCGAGTACGGTCTCGACCACGCGCGCTCGGTGCACCTCGCGCGGCAAGCGCTCGAGGTCGCCACGGACGTCCTCGACACCGGCGGCGACTTCGCGGTGAAGGTCTTCCAAGGCCAGGACCTGGAGGACTTCAAAACGGACGTCGACAAGGAGTTCCAGTACGCGCGCACCGTCGTCCCCGAAGCGTCGCGCGACACCTCCTCCGAGGTGTACATCGTCGGCAAACACCGCCTGACGGCGCCCGTCCGCGAGGGCGACGTCGTCACCGTCACCATCGAGGACGAGGGCAGCGAAGGCGACGGCGTCGCGAAGGTCGAGGACTTCACCGTGTTCGTCTCCGGCGCCGACGTCGGCGACGAACTCGACGTCCGCATCGACCAGGTCAAACCCCGGTTCGCGTTCGCACAGCCCGTCGAGGAATAGGGACCGCGTTCGCCGCCGGCTACGACTCGTCGTCCAGCCGGCCGTGGCGCTGGTCAATTTCGTCGAGCGTATCCAGCGTCTTCCGGATGGACGCCCGGATGGCCTCGCTCCGATTCACGAACTTCCCGTCACCGCCGACGTGGTCGTCCAGGTCGTCGAGGAGCTCCTGGGGGACCTCGACGCTTATCTTGGGCATACCCGAGGGTTCGCGAGGGCACCGTATATGATTGACGCCGGTTCCGTCGCTGGGTTCGCACTACCCGCGCAGGAGGTTCACGATCTCGTCGGCGACGTCGGCCTCCATCGCGACGAGGTAGCGTTCGCCGGGTTCGAGGACGGTGTCGGCCCCGCCGATGCGGCCACCGCCGGCGTCGGCGATGATGAGACTCCCGCGCGGGAGCGATATCTCCTGGAGGGTGCGGCCGGCCACGGGTGCGTCCTCGGCGACCTCGAACTCCGCGATCTCGAGGCCGAGCTCGCCGCCGACGTCCTCGATGGTTCGGACGCCACGCCCCGTTATCTCGTTCGCCGCGCCACGCGCGCCGAACGCCTCCGGGAACACCGTCCCGTCGACGAACGCGTCGTACTCCTCGCCCGGCGACGTCGACGTCCGCAGCACCGTCCGCACCGTCGCCATCCGCTGGGCGGCCATGCAGACCGCGAAGTTCGTCGCCTCGTCGTCGGTCAACGCCGCGACGACGTCCGTCCGTTCCAGGTTCGCCTGCGCGAGCACGCCCGGCCTGGCCGCGTCCCCCTGGAGGACGGTGCCGACGTACGCGTCGCTCAACTCGTCGGCACGCTCCGGGTCCGGTTCGACGATGGTGACGACGTGCCCGCGGTCGTCGAGGACGCGCGCCGCACCGAGGCCGACCTCGCCACCGCCCGCGACGAGGACGTCCAGCTGACTGCTCATCGCGACCACGCCCCGCGGACAGCGGTCGCGTTCACTCCGACACGGAGCGATGCGTCCGGGTCGGTCGAGCAGCCGAGAGGCGATGCGTCCGGGTCGGTCGAGTGAGTGTAGCGTGACATGGTTCCTCAGTCGTCGGTCGGAGGGACGTCGACGTCCGGGTCGACGTCCGGTTCGACGTCGACGGTGACCTCGACGTCGTCCCCTGGGTCGCCCGGGTCGCCCTTCCGGCGTTGGAGTGCAACGTAGACGACGCCGCCGAGGGCGAGCCAGCCGACGGCGAGCGTCCACGTCACCGGGTCGATGAACAACCCGAGCAGGAGGTTCAGGACGATACCGAGCACCGGCGGCACCGGATAGAACGGTATCTCGAAGGGGCGTCGGAGCGCGGGCTGCTGGCGGCGGAGCTCGATCGCGGCGAGGTTCACGACGACGAACCCCAGGAGCGAGAACAGGCTCGCGAGCTTCCCGACGATCTCGATGGGGACGAGGACGACCGCGACGAGCATCACGGCCGCGGACGCGAGCACCGCGACGAACGGCGTCCCGAAGCGGTGATGGAGTCGACCGAGGACGCCCGGGAGCTGGCGTTCCCGCCCCATCGCGAACGCGACGCGACTCGACCCGATGACGACCGCGTTCAACGCGGAGACCGTCGAGAACACCGCGCCGAACGCGATGAGCGCCGCCCCCGTCCCGAGCAGCGGGAGCCGGGGCATGAACCCCTCCGCGGCGTTCGCGATAGCGGTCTCGCCCGCGCCGGCGAGCGCCTCCGCGCCGAGCGTTCCGATAGCGACGAACACGACGAGGAGGTACACGACGACGGTCAACGCGAGCGACAGGAGGATGGCGCGCGGGATGTTCTGCTGGGGGTTCTCGACCTCCCGGTGACGGTCGCGATGAGGTCGTACCCCTGGAACGCGATGAACGTCAACCCCATCGCGGGCAGCACGTTGAGCGCGCCGTTCGGGAACGTCGGCGTGAACTCGCCGGGGTTCGCCTGCGGGAGTCCGAACGCCACGAACACGACGAGGATCGCCAGCTTCACGAGCGTGATCGCGGTCTCCGCACCACCGCTCGCCTCCGTCGACACCGCGTTCAGGACGACGAAGACGACGATGACGAGCAACGCGTACAGCTCCGGGAACGTCTCCCCGAACGGGAGCGCGAGGTCGTAGAGGTGGACGAACTCGACGAAGTTCGAGGAGAACCCGAGCGCGTACAGTGCGCCCGCCACCATGTATGTGAACCAGCGCGTCCACCCCATGACGAACGCGACGACCGGCGGGAACGCCTCGCGGACGTACGCGTATCCGCCACCGTTCCGCGGAATCGCAGCGGCGAGTTCCGCGTACGAGAGCGCAGTGAACGCCGTGACACCGCCGTTCAGCCCGAACGCGACGAGCGCCGCTGGGCCTGCGATGTCCGCCGCAGCACCAGTCAGGACGAAGATGCCCGCGCCGATCATCGCGCCGACGCCGACCATCGTCGCGTCCAGCAGGCCCAGGCTCGTCGTCGGCGCCCGCTCGCCCGACTGGCTCATACGTTTGCTACCACACCACACGACGTGAAATAGCTAGCCCTGGACCACTCCACGACGCCGACGAACGAAGCGCCGGACAAGAACAGGAACCCCGTAGAAGGTGAGACCAACTCCCACGGCGCGCACCGGTCCAGATCGCGAGTTCTGCCCCGAGCGTACCGGTCCAGATCGCGAGTTCTGCCCCGAGCGTACCGATTCAGACCGCGTCGGCTTCGGACCCGCCTCCGCCGCCGCCGAGGAGGCGGCCGGGCGCCGTCATGACGCGCAGGACGAGGAGGCCGAGTGCGTACGCGAGCGAGAGCGGAAGCGCGAACAGGAGCATCGACAGCACGCTACTGCTCGTGATGAACGCACCGCCGACGAACAGCGCGAGGATGACGCCGCGCCACGCGCGCTGCATCGCGTCGTAGCTCACGATGTCCGCGTAGTGGAACAGCACCATCGACACGGGGATGTCGAGCAGGATGCCGATGCCGACGGTCATGAACGCGATGAGCCACATGAACGAGTTCACGCGGTACGAGATGACCATGTTCGCGCGGATGGCGTCCTCGACGAGGTAGGAGACGATCGCGGGCGCGAACACGAGGTAACCGAGCGCGCTCCCGACGGCGAACCCGGCGAAGATGGCGCCACCCCAGAGGAGGAACGCCGACGAGTCCCCGTCGCCGCCGAACCCGCGTTCCTTCACCGCCGGCCACGCGTAGTACCCGAGGAGCGGGAGCGTCACCGCCGCTGCGACGATGGTACTCGCCTTCACCGCGAAGATGAGTTGCTCGACGGGATGGAGCGCGACGACGATCCCGATCTGACCGACGCCACCCATGTTCGCGAGCAGTTCCGCGGTCGGGAACACGTCCAGTATCGTCGTCGGACTCGACGGCCCCGCGGTCGCCCCTGCTTGCCCGCCGGGCATCGTCGTCATCGCGGACGCGAACGCGTTCGCGGTCTCGACGCTCTCCGCGAACGGGAGCGTGTTCGGGTCCCCGCGGACCTCCGGCGGGACCCGCGAGAGGAACTGCTCCTTGATGTCGCCGAGGCCGCCGCGGTACAGCCAGAAGAACACGCCCGCGAGCGTCGCCATGAACACCGCGACCAACCTGAAGACCTTCGACGTGAGCGACTGGAGCACGAACGTGATGTCGTAGTAGTACCCGCCGATGTCGTCCTCGGTCGTCTCCTCCTCCGTGAACGGGTCCATCATCCCGGCGGCGGTCGACTGGAGGACGTTCCCGTCGTCGTCGGCCGCGTCCGCGTTGCCTTTCATCGCGTCGACGTCCGTCACGGGCGTGTCGCCCGGCGGGCCGGCCGCGAGCTCGTGCCCGTCACTCGACCCGCTCGCCGCCTCGCCAGCGGCCGCACCAGCGCCTGCGGCCTCGGCCGCCTCCGCGGCAGCCTGCTGTTCCTGTATCTCGTCGAACCGGTCGAGGATCGCCTGGGCCTTGTCCGGATCGTCCGCGTCCATCGCCGTGCTCGCCTTCGAGAGCGCCTCGTCCTCGGTCATCTCCGCGAACACCTCGGGCGGGGCGGCGCGAACGCCCGCCTCGTCGAGGACGTCCAGGTCGATGTCCGCCGGATCCATGCCGCGACCGCCGGCGCGCGGGACGACGGGACTCCGCAGCACCTTCAGCGTGTACCCGAGCAGCACGAGCAGCGACACGATGAGTGCGATCTGCGACGCGATGAGTGCCTGCGCGACCCAGCCCGCTTCCGGCGCGAGCCCACCTGACGCGAGCGGGTTCGCGGGCTGAACGAGTCCGGGAAGCGCCGGGACGACCGCCGAGTCGATGGTCGCGACCACGCCGACGCGGATCGCGAGCACCGACCCGAGGAGGAGCGCCGCGAAGAACCCGCCGAACTGCAGCATCCGCATCCGGAGCAGGCCGTCGGCCTCCGCCGCACCCTCGCCGCGCCGCCGCAGGTTCACGACGACCTTCGAGAGCGCGAGCGACGCCGCGTACAGCGTACACAGCGGGATGGACCACATCACCTGCGTGAGCGGGTCCGGCGGGCTCGCGACCGCGCCGAACGCGAAGATACCGACGACCGCGAACTTCCACTTGTCGCGCCACGTCTCGTACGGCACGAGTTCCGCGTACGACAGCGACGACATCACGAGCGGCAACTGGGCGGCGAGCCCGAACGAGAGCGTGAGGAGGAAGAGGAACTGCGTCCACATCGTGATGTCCCACGTCGGTTTCAGCGTCGCGTTGATCGCGTTCTGCGCGAGGAACTCGAACATGAACGGGAAGAACACGATGTACGCGTACGCCACGCCACCGACGAACAACAGGATCATCAGGACGCTCAACCCGGCGAGTTGCGCTCGCGACACCGGGACCTCGGGCGTCCACCCGCGGCGCTTCAGCGGCTCCTTCGCGTAGTACAGGAGCACGGGTAACCCGAACAGGATGCCGACGACGGCGCCGATCTTGAACTGGAGGAGGATGACGTCGAACGGCGTCCGCGCGATGATGTCGACCTGCGCGGCGATCTCCGGGGGCATGCGCTGCTTGGTGTTGACCTTCAGCGCCTTCCAGAGGAACGTCCGGAGCGCCCAGATCGTCCCGAGCAGCCCGACGAGAGAGACGATGAAGACCTTCTGGAGCTCCTTCTGGGCCGCGCGGAGGAGTGCCCCGATCGTCTCGCGCCCGGCGTCGATGGTCCGGGCGGTGTCCTCGTTGATGACCGAACTCATTAGTTGCGGGAGGCTACCTACCTCGGAAACATCAATCTTCTTCTCCCCGCTCGCTCGCGAGCGCGACGGAGAAAAAGGCCTATAACGCCGCACCTGTCTACTTCCGACAGATGCCGGACGAGTCGGACGACCACGACGACGGCGCTCCGGACGACGCCGTCGGCGGTTCTGGCGACGACGCGAGCGACGCCACAACCGACTCGACCACGAACGCCGAGGAGTCCCCGGACGCGGAGGAGTCCCCGGACGCGGAGGAGTCTCCCGACAGCGAGGAGTCTCCGGACGCGGACGGTTCAAGTGACGACGAAGCCGCCGCCGAGGACTCGCCAGACCCGACGCCCGCCGACGCGGACGCGGGCTCGGACGACCTGGAGACGCCGGATGACGATTCGGGTGGGCTGGAGAAGGTAGACGACGACGATTCGGGTGGGCTGGAGAAGGTAGACGACGACGAGGACTCGGGCGGGCTGGAGCGAGTCGAACCGCGGACGCGGCACGTCGACGTCCCCGAGGAGGGCGAGGAGATGGCGAGGCCGGACGACGGCGTGGTCGCGGACGAGGAGAAGGTGCCGAACCGCGGCGTCGAGGCCGGATTCGAGCGCCCGGAGGACGCCCCGGAGAAGCATCGGCCCGAGCACCCGGACAAGCTCGACGCGAACGGCGGCTCGGACGTCCCGGTCGGGCACGCTGCCGGCGCACCGAAACCCGGTGAGGCGACGCCGGCGGGCGCCGGCGCGACCGGAACGGGCACCGGGACTGGGGCGGGCGGGGGCGGCAGGACCATCGAGGACGACGAGGAGCTGTTCGAGGGGCCGCCCGACGACGAGGAGATGCCGCTCGCCGACCACATCGAGGAGATGATGCTGCGGCTCGCCGCGGTCGTGTTCGCGGGCGCCGTCGCGACCATCCTGATGTACCTCTACTCGGACATCCTCGTCATGGAGATGTGGACGGACATCCTGCCGGCGGGCGAGGACGCGGCGCGCCCGCACCTCTACGCGCCCCTGGAGTTCATCTTCACGAAGATCAAGGTCGCGAGCCTCGCGGGCGTCCTCATCGCACTCCCCGTCCTCGTCTACCAGTCGTACCTCTTCATGCGACCCGGACTCTACCCGCAGGAGCGCCGGTACTACCTCGCGGCAGTCCCGACGAGTCTCGTCCTCGCCGTCGCGGGAATGGCGTTCGCGTACTTCGCGGTCCTCCCCGGCCTCTTCGAGTACTTCGACTACTACACCGAGGGGAACGCGGTCATCGCGTACGGCCTCCAGTCGACGTTCAACCTCATCGTCGCGCTCATGGGACTGCAGGCGGTCGTCTTCCAGATTCCGCTGTTCGTGATGCTCGCCATCATGATGGGCGTCACGTCCCGCCAGTGGCTCGAATCCCGGCGCCTCCTCTTCTGGGGGGCGTTCGGTGGGATCGCGTTCCTGTTCGCGCCGGACCCGACGGGGATGGCGCCGTTCATCATCGCGGTGTCGATGATCGTCCTCTTCGAGGGGACGCTCGCGCTCCTGCGGTGGACGGGGCGCTGAGACAGTCTGAGGGCTCCGCGAATCGACGTCGTCACTGAACGTTCTGAGAACTCGTCCGCGAAGACGTCCCCGTCGATTCTTCCAGAGCGGGTCATCCACTCGGAATCCTCCGAGAGACACGACGCCCCGTGCCAAATTTTATCAATTATCCGTAATCTATCGGGTTCGCATGGGACACGACCTGACTCCGATGTACCAGGGTGAGATAGAGGCCGACGTTCTCGAAACCTCGCTGGAGACGGTCTCATCCGCAGGCTGGGTGAAAGTCACGGACTGGACCGAGTATCACAACCACGCGGTCGTGTTCGCGCACTTCGCCGAGGGAGGGCAACTCAAGACCACGCATTACGACGGACAGAAGAAGAAGGAGGTTCAGAACTTCGTCCAGACGGACGGTGGCATCAATATCGGGACCGAGGAGTGGCAGGGGAAAACGCTGCTCTTGGCGGTCCTCGACGAGAAAGTCCCGACAACGGAGTAGACTCGCTATCCCGGGTACTCCTGCTCGAAGACGTTCGCGACCACGGGTTCGTCGGCGTCGTCCGCCTCGCTCGGAGTGCCGTCGCCGTCGCCTTCGGGGCTGACGCTCCCGGTGCGGTAACCGTGGAGGTCGAGCGTGACGTGCTCGAAGCCGAGGTCCGAAAGGTGCTCGCGGACGGCTTCGGCGAAGTCGCGGTCGAGCGCGACGTCGAGTTCGTCCGGGGTGACCTCGATGCGTGCGAGGCCGTCGTGGTCGCGGACGCGGAACTGCGAGAACCCCCACTCGCGCAGCGCCGCCTCCGCCTTCTCGACGCGACTCAGACGCTCCTCCGTCACCTCGATACCGGTGGGGATACGCGAGGACAGGCACGCCATCGACGGTTTGTCCGCGACGGAGAGCCCGTACTCGTCGGCGGCCGCGCGGACGTCGTCCTTCGTGAAGCCGTGTTCGAGGAGCGGCGAGTACGCGTCCAGTTCGTCGACGGCCTGCAGGCCGGGCCGATGCCCGCCGTCCGCGTCGCTCGCGTTCGTCCCGTCGCAGACCACGTCGATGCCGCGTTCCCTGGCGCGGTCGAACATCCGGCCGAGGCGCATCGTCCGGCAGTGATAGCAGCGGTCGCCGTCGTTCGCGACGAAGTCCGGCGAGTCGAGTTCGCTGAACTCGACGACGTCGTGCTCGATACCGATCTCGTCGGCGACCCGGGCGGCGTCGTCGAGTTCGGCGTCGGGCAACGTCTCGCTCTTGGCGGTGCACGCGACCGCGTCGTCGCCGAGGGCGTCGTGGGCGACGGCCGCGACCACGCTCGAATCCACGCCGCCGCTGAACGCGACGAGGACGCCGTCGCGCTCCGCGAGGTCCGCGCGCATCGCCTCGACCTTCGCCCCGATGTCGGTCATGGAACGCTCGTAGTCGCCGCGCACGCAAAAGCGCCGTGGGTCGCGGCTGCCGCCGCACGGGCCGCCTACCGGCACCGTTCGCGTGTGGCGACGTGGCAAGCCGCTCTCGAACCTCAAGGCTTTTATTCGAATCCTCGTTAGGCCACGCTCACCATGACCCGTTTCGCGACCCGCGACGAGCCAGCGCCGCAACTGCTCCACAGCGAACCACCCGGGGGGATCTCCTAGAATGCCCCGCCGTCGTCGCACTCGCGTCGCCCGTCGACCCGCTCGCTCTCCTGAAACCGACCTCGACCGTCCAGCAACCGCCATCGTCGACGCGACAGTGCGACCGCTGTCCGCGGCACGAACGGAGGCCTGACATCGATGAGTTCACCGTCGACGACCAGTCGCGTCCAGAAGAACTTCCTCAAGTACCAGCACCTGTTCGTGTTCACCGCGCCGGTGTTGTTCGTCGCGAGCGTCCTCCTGTTCGCGCCCACGGATGGTGCGAGCGGGACGAGTTACTGGCTCCAGTACTGGTGGCTGTTCCCCATCTTCCTCACGGGCGCCACCATCGTGAACACCGTCGGTATCAGCGGGAGCGCGCTGTTCGTGCCGTTCTTCATCTTCCTGTTCCCCATCTTCGAGTCCGGGAGCCTCGACCCGAGCATGTGGGCGGCGGTCGCGCTCGACCCGACGACGCTCGTGAAGGTCGGCCTCATCAGCGAGGCGTTCGGGCTCTCCAGTTCGAGCGTCGCGTTCATCCAGTACGGGCTCGTCGACCGGAAGCTCGCGCTCACGATCGTCGCGGGGAGCGTCCCGTTCGTCGTCGCTGGCGCCGTCATCTCGTTCCTCATTCCGGCGTGGGTGTTCCACCTCCTGCTCGGTATCGCGCTCACGGCGGCCGCGTACCTCCTGATGCGCGCGGACCTCGACCACGAGGAACCCGGTGAGGACGACGCCGATGCGGACGCGACCGCGGCTGCGGACGGCGGAATCGCGGACCGCGACCTGCCGGACGACGACGACAAGCTCGGGCCGGCGGGCGTCCGTACTGACGCCGACGGCACGGTGACGCGCGTCGACCGCGAGGGCGACGACTACCGGTACACGCGCGGCGGCTACCTGCGTCGGTTCGCGAACTACAGCGTCGGCGGGACGTTCCAGGGCCTCGCCGGCTTCGGGTCGGGCGAGCTCGGTATCGTCTCGATGCTCGGCACGAAGGTCCCGGTGCGGGTCGCCATCGGCACGAACCACATCGTCGTCGCGACGACCGCCATCCTCGCGTCGCTCGTGCACGTCTTCGGTGGCGGCATCCTCGTTGACCTGTTCCCGAGCCTGAAGGGTACCGTGCACTCGCTGAGTCTCGCGTCGACGCCGTGGAACATGGTCGTGTTCACGGTGCCGGCGACGGTGACGGGCGGCCAGATCGCACCGTACGTCTCGAACGCACTCGAGACGAGCACCATCAAGAAGGGCGTCGCTGGGCTGTTCGCGCTCATCTCGCTCGCCCTGTTCGGGATGGCGACGGGTGGGTTCTGATGTACGACGACATCCTGCTGCCGACGGACGGCAGCGAGGGGACGACGGCGGCGACGACGCACGCCGCCGAGCTCGCGAGCACGTACGACGCGACCGTGCACGTGCTGTCGGTCGCGGACTCGCGGAACCGCTTCGAGAGCCCGACGAGCGGTATCGCGCCGGAGGCGTGGGACGAGGAGCAGCGGAACCGCGCGGAGGCCGCCATCGACGCGACCGTCGACGCGCTCGGTGACGACGTCGACGTGCATCGCGTCCTCCGCGAGGGCGTCCCCCACGAGGAGATCGTCGCGTACGTCGACGACGCGGACGTCGACGTCGTCGTCATGGGGACCCACGGCCGGACGGGTCTCGACCACTACCTCATCGGGAGCGTCACGGAGAAGGTCGTCAGGCAGTCTGCCGCGCCCGTGCTGTCGGTGCGACTCGACGAGTAACTCGCTGCGCGGCCGCGGGCGATCCGGTCGAGTGACGCGTCGCTGGTCGGTCGCGGGCGAGCGGTGGTGAAAGTGGACTCGTTCTATCGGCGTTGCGTGACTTCAGGTGCCCGTCAGCGGCCGGCGTCGAACCGCATCCGGACGTAGCGGTCGGCCCATTCGCGGTCGTGGCGGCGCAACCGGTCGACGAGCGCGCGAAGCGGCCCTCGGTTCGCACGGTCGTCGCCTCGTCCACGTACCCCGGCTGGGTCATTTTTGTGGCTCATACAAGGAACGTGTGTGACATGCAGTGTGTAACATCATAAAAGTTGGTGCCATCTCCCGCTGGCTGGGGTCTCGAGGCCTGTGGCGTCCGTCGAGCGACCCAACCGCTGGCGAGTTTCGGCGCGTTGTCGGGCTCAGCGCGGTATTTCTCCGAGTAATCGTCGCGGGCGGCGTGCCCTACGCGGTGGAGGCGTCGAGGAGGTCTCGGCGGCGTTCCCGCCGGCGGTCGAGCGCTGTCTCGCGGAGTGCGACCTCGGCTTCGGTCGGGCATTCGAGGTGCGGGACGGGGGCGCTGGTGCCGTCGTCGTCGACGGCGACCATCGTGAAGAACGACGTCGCCGTCGCCTCGTAGTCGCCGGTCTCGGGGCGTTCGCTGTGGACGTCGACCTTGACGTCCATGCTGGTGTCGCCGGTCGCGAACACGTACGCCTGGACGGTGACGATGTCGCCGAGGTCGATGGCGGCGCGGAAGTCGACGTGGTCCATCGCGGCGGTGACGACCTGTTCGCGCGCGAACCGGCGGCCGGCGACGGCGGCGGCGATGTCCATCCAGTGGAGGATGGCGCCGCCGAGCGCGCGCCCGAGGTTGTTCGTGTCGTCGGGCATCAGTATCTCGGACAGCTCGGTGTAGGACTCGGCGAGACTGGCGGTGTCTGAGTCGTGGTCGTACATACGCGTACCCGACCACCGCGAACGCATAAAACCACTAGGATTAACTTAGGACAAGCTGGCTTGTTCTCTGGTGGGGGGGGGGAGACCGCTCAGAGTCGCTCGTCGATGGCGCGCGCGGTCTTCTCGCCGACGCCGTCGACGGTCGCGAGCTCCTGGACGCTCGCCGCACGCACGTTCTCCACGCTCCCGAACCGCCCCAGCAGTCGCTTCCGGGTCGCCGGCCCGACGCCGGGGACGTCGTCGAGCACCGTCGAGACGTCGTCGCGCACGCTCTGATGATACTGGACCGCGAACCGGTGGGACTCGTCGCGCACCCGCCGCAGCAACTGGAGCTTCGCGTCGCCGTCCCAGTCGTACTCGCGCCGCGGCGTCACCACCGTCTCCTCGCGCTTCGCCAACGCCACCACCGGCACGTCCCACCCGGCCGCGTCGAGCGCCTCCGTCGCCGCGTCGAGCTGTCCACGGCCACCGTCTATCAGGAGGAGGTCGGGGTCCGGACGGTCGTCCCGTCCCGCGACCGCGCGCTCGGCGCGCCACCCGACGAGCTCGCGCATCCGCGCGTAGTCGTCGTTCTCGTCCGTGAGCTTCTTCCGGCGATAATCCGCTTTCTCGGCGCTCCCGTCCACGAACACGACGTTCGACCCGACGACCGCCTTCCCCCCCGCGTGACTCACGTCGAACCCCTCGATGCGGGCCGCGGCGTCGATACCGAGTTCGCGCGCGAGCTCCCGACCAGCGTCCCGCGTCCCCGTCGCCGTCCGCGCGTTCTTCAGCGCGAGGTCGACGAGCTTCGCCTCCCGGCCCGCACCCGGGACCCTGACCGCGACGCCCTCGGCGTCCAGCCACGCCGCGACCTCCTCGTCGCCGTGCGCCTCCGGCAGGAGGACGGCATCGGGAAGGTCGCGCTCCGCGTAATATTGGACGAGGAACGCCGCCAAGACCGCTGGCACCGGCTCCTCGCCGTCGACGCCACCGTCCTCCGGGGCGCCCGTCGCCGCGTCCGCCTCCGCGGGGACGTCGATGCGGTGGCGGTCGCGTTCGACGAGCTGACCGCCCTCGGCGTGCAGCCTGGCGACGGTCGCTCGGTCGCCGTCGATGGCGACGCCGAGCACGTCGACGTGCCGCTCGTACTCGTCGCCGTCGCCGCCCGCCGCCGACACCGCTTCGCCGCCCGCGCCGTGGAACGACTCGACGACCTCGAGGCGGTCCCGGAGGTTCGCCGCGCGCTCGAAGTGCTGCGCGGACGACGCCGCCGTCATCTCGCTCCGTAACGGGTCCGCGAGCACGCCCGTCTCGCCCTTGAAGAACTGCATCACGGACTCGACGTCCCCGACGTAGTCGCCCGCACCGATCTCGTCAGTGCACGGCGCGGTGCAGAGCCCGACCTCGTAGTCCAGACACGGCCGCTCGCGGTTCGAGAACTTGTGGTCGCTACAGCCGCGGACGCCGAACGTCTCCCGCAAGGCCTTCACGACCGTCTCGACGTCGCCCTTGTCCGTGTACGGCCCGAACACGGTCGCGTCGTCCGCCGGGTCCCTGGTGACCTCGATGCGCGGGAACGCGTGGTCGGTGAGTTGCACGAGCGGATACGACTTGTCGTCCTTCAGGCGGACGTTGTACCGCGGCTGATGGCGCTTGATGAGGTTCGCCTCCAGCAGGAGCGCTTGCGTCTCCGTGTCGGTCTCCGCGACCTCGAGCGCGTCCGCTCGCTCGACCATCCGCCGGATGCGCGCCGACCGCGGGTCCGCGTACGACCGCACTCGAGCGCGGAGGTCCACCGCCTTCCCGACGTACAGCACCACGTCCTCGCCGTGGAACTGGTAGACGCCCGGCTCGGTCGGGAGGTCCTTGGCGCGTTCGCGAACGGTCGCCGCGTCCATCGCCAGCCCCTAGCGGCCTCGCGCGCTTAGGCGTGACGCGTCGCCGCCGCCGCTCGCGGTGACGAACCCGCCGTTGTCATCACCTCTCGGTACGCGCGTTGACGGCACGAAGCTACGTCTAGAGCGTTCTAATGGCGTTCTGTGGTGGTCTCGGGCCGTTCGACCGACCGGAGGGCCGTCCGCAGTCGTTCCGCCGCCGCCACCTCGCCGGCGTCGACGCGCAGCCGGACGTCGGTGTCGCCGGCGACGCCGACGGTGACGACGCGGTCGCGCGACCGCCAGTGGCGGACGCCGTGCCACGTGGCGACCACGAGGAAGCACGCGCCGGCGAGCGCGACGGCCTCGTCGAGGAGCGCGAGCGCGCCGAAGACGTCCGCGAACAGCGAGACGATACCACCGGTCCCGGCGACACCGCCGGACTGGACGCTCTCGGGGAGCGAGAACCAGTCGCCGACCTCGACGACGACGCCCGCGACGACGAACGACACGCCCGCGATACCCCACGCGACCGCCTTCGCGAGCGCCCACCGGTCGCTCTCGCTCCCCGCGGTCACCCCCTCGACGTTCGGGTGGTCGACGTGCCGGAAGTTCGCCGCGTCGTCGTCCGCGGTCGCGTCCGGGAACGCGAGCACGCGATGACTCGACACGTACACGCGGTTCGCGCCGACGTCCACGGTCTCCTGGACGGTCTCGCCGTCGTACAGCAGGTCGTTCACGCGGTCGCGCCACGACATCACGCAGAGGGTTCCGCGGCCGCGAGGAAATCCCTTCGGGCCCGCGGTCGCTTACGTCGCGACCGAGTCGGTCGACCCGCGATCCGAGGGCAAGCGGTATGTGGGTGCGCGTCGCGTCGGCTAGGCGTGACGAAGCGACTCTCACGCCGCGAGGGAACGGCGGACGGCGCGCGCGTCTCGCGTCGCGACGTGCTCGCCGCGACCGCCGCGGTCGGCGCAGCGAGCGCGAGCGCGGGCTGTCTGAGCGACGCGCTCGGCGGCGGTACCGCGAGCGTGTCGTCGACGACCGCGTTCGCGCAGTTCCGCGGCGGCCTCCGTCGACGGGGCGTCTACCCGGACGCGAGCGTCCCCGTGGAGGCGACCCACGAGTGGACGCTCCGGGACGTGAACACCGGCGACCACACCGCGGCGAAGGCGAGCGTCGTCCCGATCCCCGGCGGCGACCTGCTCTGTCCCGGCGACTCCGGGTTCCTGTGGCGCGTGACGCCCGGCGGCGACGTCGTCTGGCGGACCGACGTGACGGGCGCGACCCGCGGGATGCACGGGACGCCCGCGGTCGTCGACGGGTACGCGTTCGTCGGCGCGTACGACGGCGTCCTCACCGCGCTCGACGTCGAGACCGGCGACCTCGCGTGGCGCGCCGACCTCGGGGACGCCATCGGCTCAAGTCCCGCGTACCACGACGGCGTCGTCTACATCGCCGTCGAGTACGCCGAGCCGAGCGGCGCGATGTTCGGCGTCGACGCCGAATCCGGGGACGTCGTCTGGAAGGACCAACGCATCACGGACCACCCGCACTCGACGTGCGCCATCGACCGGGACGCGGGCCGGCTCGTCGTCGGGTCGAACGACGGCTACCTCTACGCGTGGAGCTACCCCGACCTCGCGTTCCAGTGGCGGTTCGACACCGGTCGCCCGATCAAGGGGCCGGTGGCGACGCACGACGGCGGCGCGTTCTTCGGGTCGTGGGACCGCCACGTCTACCGCGTCGCGCTCGCCGACGGCACGGAGACGTGGTCGACGCGCACCGGCGGCCTCGTGATGAGCGGCCCGGCGGTCGAGGCGTCGACGGACACGGTGTACGTCGGCAGCAAGGACGACCGGTTGTACGCGCTCGAGGCCGCGTCCGGGAAGGAGCGATGGGCGTACGACGCGGACGGCGCGATCATCGGTTGCCCGACCGTCGCTCGCGAGCACGTGCTCGTCGGCTCGTACGACGCGACCCTGCACGCCGTCGAGAAAACGACGGGTGACGTGGTGTGGCGCGGCGAAGGCGTCGGGCGCGTCACGAGCACGCCCCGCGTCCACGACGGCGCGGTGTACTTCGCCGACCGCGCCAGCGACGCTTACCTCGACGACGACGGCGACAAGTCCGGCGCGCTCTACAAGGTCGCGAGCGGCGTGTAGTCGCGCCGAGGGACCCGCTCCGTCGCGACCGACGCCGGCGGTCGCGTTCCCGAGGATACAAGCCCGCGCTGGCGGAACGGGAACGCATGACCGACGACGCAGCCGACGGCGTCCGCTGCTGGCTCGTGGAACGCGAGTACACCGACAAGGGCCTCGTGACGCTCGTGTACGCCGAACCCGGCGGCGAGCGCGCTGCCGTCATGCAGCGCTCCTCGAACATGCTCGCACGCATGGACGTCACCGCCGCCCGCGACGTCGACCCCGACGAGCTCGAACCGGTCGACGACCCCGAGGTCCGCGACCGGTACGCGACCGAGGTCGAACGCACCAGCGAGAGCCACGCGCCCGACGACGCGCTGTAGCCGGCGCGGCCGTGTCGTCACCGGTCCGACAGCGTCGGCGTCGCGTGGCAGATTCCCGTTTCGAGGGGTTCTGTCAGTTGTCGGCGGGGACGTCGTCGACCACAGATACGTGTCGGATACCGTCGATTGTTTTCGATAACCGGCGGGCAGATGGGTGTCAATACCGGAAATACACCGTGACATGAAGTTTCAGTCTATCTATAAATACTCGGCGGTCGTCTATCAGGTATATGTCTTCAGCCATCAGCATCGCCGGTCTCACGAAGCGATTCCCGGGTGACGTCCTCGCGCTCGAGGACGTCGACCTCGAGGTCCACGAGGGCGAGATCTTCGGGTTCCTCGGCCCGAACGGCGCCGGGAAGTCCACGACGATCAACGTCCTCCTGGACTTCGTCCGCCCCACGTCGGGGACAGTCAGCGTCCTCGGCATGAACCCCCAGAAGGAAGGCGTCGCGCTCCGTCAGCGCGTCGGCGTCCTCCCCGACGGCTTCCACGTCTACGACCGCCTCACCGGCCGCCAGCACGTCCAGTTCGCGGTCGACTCCAAGCGCGTCGACGAGGACGTCGACGCCCTCCTGGAGCGCGTGGACATCCTCGACGCCGCCGACCGCAAGGCCGGCGGGTACTCGAAGGGCATGAAGCAGCGGCTCGTGCTCGCGATGGCGCTCGTCGGCGACCCCGACATCCTCATCCTCGACGAACCCACCACGGGCCTCGACCCGAACGGCGCCCGCGAGATCCGTCAGATCATCCGCGAGGAGGCCGCGCGCGGCGCGACCGTGTTCTTTTCGAGTCACATCCTCGAACAGGTCGAAGCGGTCTGTGACCGCGTCTGCATCCTCGACGAGGGCCGCGTCGTCGCCATCGACACCATCGAGAACCTCCGCGACAGCGTCGACGCCGACGCCCGGATGACCGTCGAACTCGACGCCGTCCCCACGCCCGAGACCCTCGACGCCGTGGAAGCCGTCGCCGGCGTCACCGCCGTCACCGCGAGCGACTCGACGCTCACCGTCGCGTGCGACCCCGGCGTGAAGACGCGCGTCCTCGACGCCATCGAAGCGCAGGGCGTGGGCGTCCGCGACTTCGCCACCGAACGCACCAGCCTCGAGGACCTGTTCATGACGTACACGAACCACGACACCGACGACGAACTGACCGCCGACGACGCCGCCGACACCGACCGCGACGCGGCCGACGCACCGATCACGGACGCGACCACCGAGGACGCGACCGAATCTGACGCGGCCGAGCCCTCGGAGGTGTCGCGATGAGCGTCACCGCCATCGCCCGGAAGGACTTCCAGGACGCTCGCGGCTCGCGCGCGCTCTGGCTCCTCACCGCGCTGTTCGTGCTGTTCGCGGCGTTCATGGTGTGGGCGTTCGCGGAGTTCGAAGCCGGCGGGGTCGGCGCCGACCCCGACCTCGCCGCGCTCGGGTTCTTCGACTTCCTCGCCGCCAGCGCCGCGCTGTTCGTGAGCATCACCGCGTTAGTGGTGGCGTACAAGGCCGTCGCCGGCGAGCGCGACACCGGGAGCGCGAAGCTCCTGCTCGGCCTCCCGCACTCGCGACGCGACGTC
This sequence comes from Halorubellus salinus, assembly GCF_020567525.1. Lineage (GTDB taxonomy): Archaea > Halobacteriota > Halobacteria > Halobacteriales > Natrialbaceae > Halorubellus > Halorubellus salinus. Next base: position 262,387 of record NZ_JAJCVI010000005.1, on the reverse strand, counting down.
GTCATCGGGAAGGTGTTCGGCCGCAGCCTCACGATGGCCATCCCCGTCCTCCTCGGGTTCGGGCTCGCGTTCGGCCTCGCGTTCTGGCTGCTCGGCGCCGTGAACCTCGTGGACTACGCGCTGTTCGTCGGCGTCACCGTCCTGTTCGCGTTCGCGTACGTCAGCCTCATGGTCGCCATCTCCGCGAGCGTCTCCACGACGAGTCGCGCCAGCGCGCTCGCGTTCGGCGCGTTCGTCGTCCTCGAACTCGTCTGGAGCCTCGTCGCCACCGGCGCCGTCTACGTCGCCAACGGCTTCGCGCTCCCCGCGACCGTCGCGCAGTACCCCGAGTGGTACTTCGGGCTCGTCAGCTTCGTGCCCTCCGCGGCCTACCAGTCCGCGGTCGCCGCGGTCGTCGACGCCACCAGCAGCGGCGGGCTCGCCGGCAGCGACGCCATCTACCTCGAACCCTGGTTCGGGTTCGTCTGGCTCGCCGTCTGGGCGATCGTCCCCCTCGCCCTCGCGTACGGCAAGTTCACCCAGGCCGACCTCTGAAGCGACCCACCGGTCCTTTTTGTTCGTCCCGACTGACCCGTCGAGCACATGCGTTCACGACGACGGCTGCTTGCCGCCCTCCCCACGACGATTGCGCTCGCCGGCTGCGTCGGAACTCGCTCTCCCAGGGCCGACCTCGGCACCATCTCGGTCGAGAACAACGCTGCGGAGGCAATCGAGATAGCGGTCCGCGTCGAACGCAACGGCGACGTGGTGGTCGACGATTCGACGACGGTTCCGACTGCTGACGAAGCTGGACGAGTCGTGGTCCGAGAGAGCACGCCCGGCGACCCGGGCCGGTACGTGCTCCACACGTCCGTCGCAGGAACAGACGAGACGGAGACGAGCGAGTTCACGACCGAGGGATGCGTCGACGTCCTGGTCAAGTACTGGCCGTCGTCGCTGAGTCACTACACGAAGACCCGGGACGGCAGTTGTTCGTCCCGGGAGCGCCTCGACGACGGGCGGTCAGCGGCCGCCGTGAGCGCGCCGGTCGAGTGACGCCATCGTCGAGACGAACATGAGGACGACCCCGGCGACGAAGTACGCGAGGACGAACGCGACGCCGACCGGGTCCGTGCTCGCGGAGACGTCTCGTTGCACGCTCAGATAGGCCTGTTGCCAGAACGTGAGGGCGGCGAATCCCGCGAGCACCGCACCGACTGCGAAGGTGGCCGCGGGTCGAAGGTGGTCGCGTGCCCGCGCCGCGAAACCGCGGTCCGATTCCATACCGGACCGAAATCAACGTTCGCTGATGTGTTCTTCGGTTCGGTCGTCGTCCGGGCCTCCGGTAGTCTCTTGTGCGTTCCTCGACACGTGCGGGGTATGGCTGCTATCGAACTGCGGGACGTGACCAAGCGCTTCGGGACGGTCACGGCCCTGGACGGCCTCGACCTCGAGGTCGAAGAGGGCGAGGTGTTCGGGTTCCTCGGGCCGAACGGCGCGGGGAAGTCCACGACCATCGACGTCCTCATGGACTACGTCCGCCCGACGAGCGGGACCGCGCGCGTGTTCGGGCACGACGCCCAGGAGTCCCCGACGGCGGTCCGCGAGCGCGTCGGCATCCTCCCGGACGGCTACGGGGCGCTCGGGCGGATGACGGGCCGCGAGCAACTCGAGTTCACCATCGAAGCCGAGCGCGGCCGCGAGCACCCCGACGAGATACTGGAGCGCGTCGGGCTCGCCGGCGACGGCGACCGGCAGGTCCGCACGTACTCGAAGGGGATGGCCCAGCGCCTCATGCTCGGGATGGCGCTCGTCGGCGACCCCGACCTCCTCGTGCTCGACGAACCGACGACGGGCCTCGACCCCGCCGGTGCACGCATGATGCGCGAGGTCATCGACGACGCCGTCAGCGACGGCCAGACCGTGTTCTTCTCCAGTCACATCCTCGGGCAGGTGGAGGCGGTCGCCGACCGCGTCGGCATCCTCTACGGCGGCGGGCTCGTCGCCGTCGACAGCATCGACGCGCTCCGCGAGACCGCGGGCGCGACGGGCGGCGTCACCGTCACGCTCGACGAACGCCCGGACACGCTCCGGAACGCGGTCGCCGGCCTCCGCGGCGTCACCGACGTCACCGTCGACACCGACGACAAGGGGCGGCCCGTCGTCGACGCCTCCTGCACGCCCGCCGCGAAGGGCCGCGTCGTGAAAGCGTGCTACGACGACGGCGCTAACGTCCGCGACGTCGACACGCGCGAAGCCAGCCTCGAGGAGTTGTTCGTCGCGTACACGAGCGGCGACGGCCGTGACGCGACCGCCACGGCCGAGGCGACGCCCGGAGGTGCGTCCTGATGTGGCGGCTCGTCGCGCGCAAGGACGTCCGCGACAGCGTCCGCGAACGCCAGCTCCACGTCGGCGTCGGCCTGTTCACCGTCGTCGGCCTCATCGCGGGCTACATCTACGCGAGCAGCTACGACCCCGCGTACGTCGACCGCCCCGGCCTCCGGTTCCTCGGCGTGCTCGTCGGCGCCGCCTTGTTCCTCGCCCCCATCGCCGCCATCATGCTCGCGCAGGGCCGGGTCGTCGACAAGCGCGCTCGCGGCGAACTCGTCGTCCTCCTCGGGATGCCGTTCTCGCGCCGCGATATCGTCCTCGGGAGTCTCGCCGGCCGGTTCGCGGTCACCGCGGTCGTCGTGACGTGCCTGTTCGCGTTCGCGACCGGCGTCGCCGCCCTCATGCTCGCGCCCATCCCGCTGCTCAGACTCGTCGCCGCGCTCGCGGCCCTCGTCGCGTTCGCCGGCATCTTCGTCGCGCTCGGCACCGCGATCTCGGCGGCGGTGTCCGGGACGACGCGCGCCGCCGTGCTCGCCGTCGGCGTCTACCTGTTCTTCGTGTTCCGCCTCCACGACATCCTCTGGCGACTCCTCGTGAACGGCGTGTACGGCACGCAGTCGGCGCCCGCGACGCTCCTGCCGGCGGTCGCCCAGTTCGGGCCGTTCACCGCCCTCCGGAACCTCGTCGTCGGCGTCTACCCCGACATCGGCGGGGCGTTCGGGTACTTCGGCGGGACGCCGCCGACGGAGCTGACGCTCCTCGCGGAACCCTCCGTCGGGTTCGTCGTCCTCGTCGTCTGGGCGACCGCACCGCTGTACGTCGCCCTGGAGCGCTTCGAGGGGGCGGACCTGTGACCGCATCCCGCTCGACGACTGCGATCGCGTCCACGACCGGACCCGGGGCCGCGACACCGGGGGTGGTCGCGTGACCGTAACGATCACGTGCTTCATCGACGACGAACGCCGCCGGCGGTTCGCGCGCCTCCGCACTCGCGCCTACGTCGGCCCGGCCCCCGGCGTCGTCGTGGTCGACGGCGACGACCGACTCGTCGTCCACCTCCCCGAGGGCACCGAGCCGAACGCACGCGTCCTCGCCGGGAACGTCCTCGCGCCCGGCGAGCGCGCCACGGCCATCGTCGCGACCGAACGCGACGGGGAGTCCATCGAACTCGGGTACGTCTACCAGGGCCGCGACGCCGGGAGCGTCCAGCGTCTCGCCGCCGAACTCGGCGATGGAGGCGACGCGGGGAGTGACGCGCACGCCGCCATCAAGCGCCAGTTCGGCCTGGACGCGGCCCGCGACCCGACCGGGCTCCGGGAGCGCCTCGAACGCGAGTACGGCGCCGACTACCTGCCGCTCGACGAACTCCACTTCTACGCGCAACAGCTCGCGGACGTCGCCGACCCCGACACCGTCCTCCGCGAGAGTGCCATCCGGAACGACCCCCGCGAGCGTATCCGGGAACTCGTCGCCAACCTCGACGACGACGCGCTCGACGCCGCACTCGAGGAGGCGGACTGGGCGTGGCTCGCCAGCCTCGCCGCCGACCGCACCAAACGACCACCGGTCGCGTACGAACCCGACGACCACGACGTGGTCTGAACTGACTCTATGGGCATCCGCCGGTCACCGGGTCGGCGGTTCGAGGCGGTGGGGTGCGCCCCCGAGTGGCGGTGACGTTTACTCGCCGGGCCAGTCGTCGACGCCGTGGTCCGTGAGGAACTCCCGGAGTTCGGTTTCGTCGAGCGTCGGGACGCCTTCGGTTTCGGCGTCGCTGGTCTTGCTGGCGCCGGGGCTGTCGCCGACGACGAGGTAGTCGGTGTTCCCGGAGACGCTCCCGGTCGCGCTCCCGCCGTGGGCTTCGACGACGTCCTCGAACGCGCTCCGTGCCGCCGAGAGCGACCCCGTGAAGACGAACGTCAATCCCTCCAGTTCCTCGCCCGCTACCCCCTCCGCTTCCAGTGGAGACACGTGGACGAGGAGGTCGTCAAGCACCGCCGCGTTCGCCTCGCTCGCGAAGAAGTCCACGAGCTGGGTGGCGACCGCGTCGCCGACGCCGTCGACCGCGGTCAGCGCCTCGCGGTCGTCGTTCGCGGCGGCGGCGCGGAGCGCGTCGAACGTCTCGAAGTGCCGTGCGAGCCGGTCGGCGAGCTCCGGGCCGACCTCCTGGATGCCCAGCGCCGCGAGGAAGTCCGCGAGCGCCGGTTCGCGGGTCGCGTCCAGTTCCGCGACGAGCTTCTCGGCGCTCCGCTCGCCCCAGCCCTCCAGGGCCGCCAGGTCGTCCTCGGTGAGCTCGTAGAGGTCCGCGACGCCGTCCTCGACGAGGCCCGCGTCGACGAGCTGGGCAACGGTCTCCTCGCCGAGGCCCTCGACGTCCAGGCCCTTCTCTGACCCGTAGTACTCCACCGACCGTCGGAGCTGCGCGGGACATCCGAGCCCGCCAGTGCAGTACGCGATCGGGCCCTCTCGTTCGACGACGCTCCCGCAGACCGGGCACGACTCGGGGAGCTCGTACGGCCCGTCGCTGTTCCGTTCGACGACCTCGTCGACGTAGGGAATGACGTCGCCAGCGCGCTGCACGCGCACGACGTCGCCGACGCCGACCCCGAGCGCTTCGACCTCGTCGAAGTTGTGGAGGCTCGCCCGCGACACCGTCACCCAGCCGACGTCAACGGGTTCGAGGAGTGCAACGGGCGTGAGTCGCCCCGTACGCCCGACCTGCACCGTCACGTTCGCGACCGGCGTCTCCTCGTCCCTCGCGGGGAACTTGTACGCCTTCGCCCACCGCGGCGCGCGCGCCGTCGCCCCCAGTTCGTCGCGCTTCGCCGTCGAATCGACCTTCACGACGACGCCGTCTACCTCGTAGTCCAGGTCGTCGCGCTCGGCGAGCAGCGCGTCGCGGTACGCGATGGCGGCCTCGGCGTCCGCACCAGTCTCGACGCGCTCGCAGACCGGGAGCCCGAGACGTCGGAACGCAGACAGCGCCGCACTGTGGGTGTCCCACGGACTGCTCGATTCGAGGACGTCGAAGAAGAAGACCGAGAGCGGGCGTTCGGCGACGACCGTCGGGTCCTGCTGGCGGATCGTGCCGGCGGTCGCGTTCCGCGGGTTCGCGAACGGGTCGTCGCCGCGCTCCACGCGCTCCGTATTGTACTCGGTGAACGCCTCGCGGGGCATGTACACCTCGCCGCGGACCGCGAGGAACTCGGGGTAGTCGCCCCGGAGCCGCTGGGGGATGGCGGCGATGGTCCTGGCGTTCCGCGTCACGTCGTCGCCCTCGTAGCCGTCGCCTCTCGTGGTCGCCCGCACGAGCTCGCCGTCCTCGTACACCACCTCGAGGCTCACGCCGTCGAACTTCGGCTCCAGGACGTACTCGACGTCGCCGACCTCGCGACGAACGCGGTTGTCGAACTCGCGGACGCCCTCGGCGCTGTCGGTGTGGTCGATGGAGAGCATCGGCGCGACGTGCTCGACCGTCTCGAACCGGTCGACGGGCTCCCCGCCGACGCGGTTCGACGGCGACCCCTCGATAGCGAGGTCGAACGCGGCCTCGAGGTCGAGCAGCCGCTGGAACAACCGGTCGTACTCGCGGTCCGCGACGACGGGGTCGTGGTCGACGTAGTACCGGTAGTCGTGGAACTCGATGGCCTCGCGGAGCGCCTCGGCCTGCTCGCGCGCCGCCACCTCGTCGAGCGCGTCGATCGGCTCGAACTCGCTGTCGGGGTCGCGCACGAACGGATTGTCCACCGGCGCGTCACCGGCGTCGTCGCTCCCCCCGTCGCCCGCCGCCGTCTCGCTCGCGTCGCTCGAAGTCACTACCCGGCACTATGCCCGCATCCGCCTAAAACGCTCGTAGTTCCCGCCACTACCCGCCCGGCGAGCACGAACGCGCGTCGAGAACGAGTCAGGCGATGTGGCCTTCTTCCCGGAGCTGCTCGGCGTCCTGCTTCTCGTACCGGTACGTGATGTCGGCCTTCTCGTCCTGCCAGTCCCACGGGTCGACGAGGACGACGTCGTCCTCCCGGATCCAGACGCGCTTCTGCATCTTCCCCGGGATGCGAGCGGTGCGCTCCACGCCGTCCGCGCACCTGACTTTCACCCGGTTCGCGCCGAGCATGTCTGTCACGGTAGCGAACACCTCATCGTCGTCGGGCATCCGGAGGTCCTTCCGTCCCCCGTCGTCGTTGTCGCTCATATCAACCGGTTCTCGCGCGACGGTTTTAACTAATTCCCTCTCTGGCGACCGAAACCCCACTCGAACCCCGCTTCGTCCGGCCACGGACCGGCAGGTTTAGGCCGTCCCGCCAAGCAATCGGGGGACATGAGTCAACGAAGTGGCGGTCTCGGACGCATGCGGCAGATGCTCGGCGTCTCCGGATTCCTCGGGCTGCTGTGCATCCTCGGCGGCATCGCAGCTATCGCCAGCCAGAACCTCATCATCGGCGGCGGTATCGCGCTCGTCCTCGCTGGCCTCGGCCTCTTCGTCCGCGCCCTCGTCTCCGGCCTCATGGGGATGATGGGCATGGGCGGCATGATGTAAGGCGGGCGAACGCGCGAACGAACCCGGTATCGACCCGACGAAGCCATTCTCACGCCTCTCGCGCCGAAGCACCCGATGCCGAGCTGTGCGAGTGCGAGTCGGTCACGAGCAGCGCTCGGCGTCAGACCGATCGGACCGTTCTGCACAGAGCGAATAGCTATGCTCCAGACTGGCGTAGACTCTGTATCGTGCGATACCTACGAACATCCGAGAGGGGAGTGACGCGCGGCGCCGGCGTTGGCCTCGCTCTCGGTGTCGGCCTCGGGATAGCGATCGATAGCATCGGCCTGGGAATGGGAATCGGCATGGTTCTCGGAGCAGCGATCGGTGGCAAGCTGGACCGACAGGACCGCTGAATCCATCCGCTGTGTCTAACGGTCCGGTCGTCGACGGCCCCGCGGACGCTCGCGAGCACGGGTCGCGTCCTGCCGCCGAGGATGGTTTATACCGGTCCTCGCCTATTGTGACGTATGGACACCGACCAGTTGAAGGAACTCGTTCCGCACTACCTCGCGATGATCATCCTCGTCTTCGGCGTTCTCACGATCCTTCGAACGGCCGTCGGCGACCTCGGTTTCTGGGGCGAACTGGTGGTCGTCGTCGCGCTCGCGTTCCTGTACCGCCCCGTCGTCGTCCGACTCGGCGTCGCCCCGAGTCCCTGGAAGTGACCAGGCAGGTGCGTGGGACGCGCGACGCCATGGCCCGCGGTCGCCGGCGGTTCGCCGTCTAGCTCCGTCGTTGCTCCTTCTTCGTCTCGGCACGGTGCTCGCTGATGAGCTGGTCGAGCTGCTCGGCCTTGCGCTCCTTCCGGCGCTGTTCGGCGCGGTCGTGCCAGTCCTCGACGACGGCGTCGACGTCGTTCTCGCGGGCGACCGCGAGCTCGTCGACCTCCTGCATCGCGACGTCGTCGGCCGGCCCGACCGGAACCTCGGCGTCGAACAGGACGGCGTCGGCCATGTCCGACAGGCCGCCGTCGCCGACGAGCACGACCCGTGGTTCGAACGCCGCGAGCTTCTCCGCGGTCGACCGCCCTGCACCGGCCGCGTTCCGCAGGAACACGACGTCGTCGGTCGCGATACCGTAGGCCTCGTGGGCGTCGTCGATAGCGGCCTTCGTGAACTCGTCGACGGGCTTGACCGGCACGAGCCCCTTCTTCTTCTCCTCGACGTCCGCGAAGTTCGAGTGGTCGAGCTTCCAGAGCTCCTTCAGGCGCGCGAGCTTCCCCTCGAGTTCGTCGATGCGGTCGTCGCGCTCGTCGACGTCGCGTTCGAGCGCGTCGTTCCGGCGCTTCAGCCGCGAGACGGTGCGGCGTTCGCGCGCGTCACGACGCTCCTCGCGCCGTGACTCCTCCAGCTCGCCCTCCAGCTCCTCGATGCGGTCGTCCTTCTCGCCGACCGTCTCCTCCAGGCTCGCGACGTGGTCCTGGAGCCGCTCGACCTGGCGCTCCAGGGTCTTGATGCGCTTCTCCTCCGCGCTCAACTCGCGTTCGACGTGCTCGCTCCCGTCGTCGCCGCCGCCGTCGTCGTCGCTCGCCGTGAGGTCCTCGACGACCGCCTCCACGGACTCCTCGCCCGCGACGACGCGCGCCGTCACCTCGCCGCGGTCCAGGCGCGGCGGCGTCTTCCGGGCCACCCGCTCGAACTGGTCCTCGTGGTCGTCGAACGCGAAGAGGGCGGCGGCGAGCGCGTCCCGCTCGTGGTCGTTCTCGTACCCCTCCTCGCGCGTCCGGTGCTGTTTCTCGTCCACCGGCAGGTCCGTCTCGGGAATCCAGCCGGCGGCGTCGAAGCTCCGCCGTATCTTCTCGACCGTGTTCGGCATCGGCTCCACGTCCGCCGCGACCACGATGGGGCGGCCGCGCTCGACGATCCACTCGATGACCGCCGCCGTGTCCGCGGTCCGCGTGGAGAGGACGTCGAGCACGCTCCCGTCGAGACCGACGATGGCGACCGCGGTCGTCGTACCGGGGTCGACGCCGACGAGCACGTGGTCGCGGCGCTTCGCGAGCGGCTCGAACTCGATGCCGTCCCGGCGCTCGCGCTCGATCTCGACCCTGACGTCCCCCGACCGATGCCGGCTCACGGGGATGTCCTGCGGGCGCCCCTCGACGTGAAAGAGCGCCTGCGAGAACCCGCCGTACTTCTCGGTGACCTCGCGCTCGTACTCCAGGCCCGCGTCGTCGAGTTCCGACTCGACCTCGCGAGTCCGCGTCTTCACGCTCCCGTGGATGCGTCGCGTGTACCGGTCCTCCGACCAGCCACCCTTCCCCGTCGACCGGCCGCGAGCGACCTTCACGGTGGTCTCGTCGGTGAACGCCGACACCTCCACGCCGACGTTCGCCGCCGCCAACCTCGCCGCGGCCTCGGCCTCCTGCATCGGGTCCTTCCCGTACGGGACGCCGTGACGCTTCGCCACCCGCGACAGCGGCTCGGGTTGCTCCGCGCCCGTGACCTGCACGAGCTTCGTCCCCGCCGGGAGCTCGCCGAGGAAGTGCACCAGAGCGTCCTTGTCCGCGGCGAGCTCGTACATGTTGTCCGTCGCGACGATACCGGGCTCCTCGTCGGCGATGCGCCGCCGGAGCTTCCGGAGCGTCACCACGTCGCGCTCGATCTCGTACCCGTCGTCGCCCGCGCTCGACTCGAGGACGACGAGCGCGTACGACGGCGCGTCCCCGCGCACGTCCCCGCTCTGGACGTCCACGCCGAAGACGACGCTGTCCAGTGCGCTGGTTCTCGCACTCACTGGCCGGCGATAGGGGCGAGACGCGTATAAGTTCCGCGGGGGTTGCGGTTTCGCGCTGGCGCCCGTCGCGGTTCAGGTGGCGAGTTCGCGCGCGATGCGGACGGGGACGGCCGGCGACACCGCACTCGTCGGTGCGACGCCGGCATCCTCCACCGCGAACAGTACGACGAGATACCGCCGCGCGTCGAGTACGCGCTCACCGCCGACGGCCGCGACCTCTGCGACGCGTTCGGCCCGCTCGTCGAGTGGGCGCGCGAGCGCGACGGAAGCGCCTGACAGAACGGGGAACGGGAGCGAATCAGTCGTCTTTGTCGGGGAACGGGACGTCGAACGTCTCGCCGTCCCGGGGCACCCACGAGCGCCCGTCGAACTCGTCGGCGGCCTCGGCCTCGTGCGCGGAGACGTCCCCGGCGTACCGCGAGGAGATGTGGACGAGCGCGAGCCGCCGTGCACCTGCCTGCTGTGCGATACTCCCGGCCTGTGCGGCCGTCGAGTGCGCGGTCGACGCCGCGCGCTCCTCGCACTCGTCGGTGAACGTCGCGTCGTGCACGAGCAGGTCCGCGTCCTCCGCGACGTCGACCGTACTCCCCGTCGGCGTCGTGTCGCCCGTGTAGACGACCGTGCGGCCGGGCCGCGGGTCGCCGACGACCGAATCGGGCTCGACGACCGTGCCGTCCTCGAGCTCGACGGCTTCGCCACGATGGAGCTTCGAGTACTTTGGCCCCGGCTCGATACCGAGTTCGTCCTCGGCTTTCTCGCGGTCGAACCGGCCCTTCCGGTCGTCCTCCACTATCGCGTACCCGACCGCGTTCGTCCGATGATTCACGTCGAACGCGCGGACCTCGTAGCCGTCGCCGTCCAGCGCGACGTCGCCCGCGCGCACCTCCTTCACGCGAACGGGGAACCCGGGCGTGTTCCCCGTCGCGTTCAGGAGCCGCTTCGCGGTCTTGCGTTCGCCCGCCGGCACGTGCACGGCGAGCGGTCGCTCGCGCTCGTTGAAGTCCATCGTCTGCGTGAGGCCGGGGATCCCCAGCACGTGGTCGCCGTGCGTGTGCGTGACGAACAGGTGGTCGACGCCGAACCCGGTGCCATAGCGCATCATCTGTCGCTGCGTGCCCTCGCCGCAGTCGAAGAGGAGGTCGTCGCCCTCTCGGGACACGAACAGCGCGGCCGGATTCCGTTCAGTGGTCGGGATCGCGCCACTCGTCCCGAGGAACGTCACGCGTAACGACATGCTCGCGTGAGTCTCGTGCCGCCACGGGGAAACCCGTATCGGAACGATCCCGGTGTCGATATCGCGGACCGGAACGCCGCCGAACCGCCCGGTTCCGCGGACGGTTCGCGTCCGTTCAAACCGTTCACGCCGACTGAATTGGGTCGAACGTTCTGGCCAGGTTATGACCAAGTAGGCGCTACGTACTCTCGACGATGCCCACGAAGAAGGCGGTCGGTGCGGTCGCCGTGGCAGCCCTCCTCGTCCTGGCGGGCTGTTCGACGGCCGTGCCGGGCACGACGACGCAAGCACAGGCGACGACCGACGACGGTGTCGGCGGCGACACCGGCTCGATGGCCGCGAGCGACTCGGCGGCCCTCACGTTCTACGTGAGCGACCGCCCGGGCGCCATCGAGGACTTCGAGCACCTGAACGTCACCATCACGAAGATCGGCCTGCACAAGGCCGGCGGTGACGACGCCGAAGACGACGACGCCGACGAGACGGCGTCGGCGAACGACACGACCGAGGCGGACGCGAACGCCGACGTCGGCGACGTCGACACCACGACGGTCGACGACCCGAACGAGACGACCGTCGATATGAACGACACCGAGACCGAGGAGCCCACGGAGACTGAGGAACCCGAGGAGACGGAGGAACCCGAGGAGACGGAGGAACCCGAGGAGACGGAGGAACCCGAGGAGACGGAGGAACCCGAGGAGACGGAGGAACCCGAGGAGACGGAGGAACCCGAGGCGTCCGACGATGACGACGACGCGGAATCGAAGGACGGCTGGGTCATGCACGACGTCGACAACGAGACCGTGGACCTGACGAAGCTCAAGGGCGCGAACGCGACCGCCATCTCGAACGTGTCGGTGCCCGCCGGCGAGTACGACAAGGTGTTCGTGTACGTCAGCGACATCAACGCGACGCTCACGAACGGCGAGTCCGTGAACGTCAAGCTCCCGAGCTCGAAGCTCCAGCTCAACAAGAACTTCGAGCTGTCGGCGAACTCCTCGCCGGACTTCGTGTTCGACATCAACGTCCACAAGGCCGGGAACTCCGGGAAGTACATCCTCCGGCCGATCGTGAGCGAGTCCGGGACTGGCGACCAGGTCGAGATCGAGAAGGTGAACAAGAACGGGAAGCCCGAGAACCCCGGGAACAGCGGCGCGAACGGGAAGGACAAGGGCGACGACGATGACGACGATAGCGACGACGACTCCGAGACCGAGGACGACGAGTCCGAGACCGAGCGCGCGCTCGAGGCGACGCTCGACGGCAAGGTTCGTGCCGGCGAGAACGTCACGCTCTCGGTGACGGACGCGAACGGGTCGGTCGCGAACGCGACCGTCTCCGTGAACGGCGAGGCCGTCGGCGAGACCGGTGCTGACGGGACGCTCGCGTTCGAGGTCCCCGACACCGACGAGCTCGAGGTGACGGTCACCAGCGGCGACGCCGAGGTCGAACTCGAACGCAAGGTCAAGGGCGGCAACGGCGGCGGGAACGGTAACGGTAGCGTGACCGCACAGCAACTCGGCGGGCACGCGCTCGCCGCGGTCTGACCGGCAACCACTTTCTCCGCGCATTCTTCCGTTCTCCACGACCTCCATAGCGGCGCGCGTCGATTGCGTGCGAGGGCGTCGCTTGGACTGCGTGCGAGGGCATCGCGTCGACTCGGTGGGCGACGACGCCGTGACGTAACCGACAGATTCGTACCGCGGCCGCGACTACGTCGTGGTGATGGACGCGCCGCTGTGGACCGACCGACACGCGCCGACGCTCGCGGACCTCCCTCAGGAGGACGCTCGCGAGTACCTCCAGCACGCCGTGGACGACCCGATAAACCTCGTGCTGTACGGGCCGGCGGGCGTCGGGAAGACCGCTGCCGCGCGAGCGCTCGCGCGGGAGAGCCACGCGGACCCGGAGAACGACCTCGTGGAGATCAACGTCGCGGACTTCTTCGATAGGACGAAAAAGGAGATCACGAACGACCCGCGGTTCGCGTCGTTCCTCCGCGGGAAGTCCCACCTCTCCAAGCGCGACATGATAAACCACGTGCTGAAGGAGAGTGCGAGCTATCAGCCCGTGAGCGGGCACTACAAGACGGTGGTGCTCGACAACGCGGAGGCGGTTCGCATCGACTTCCAGCAGGCGTTGCGGCGCGTGATGGAGCAGTACCACGAGGCGACGCAGTTCGTGGTGACGACGCGCCAGCCGACGAAGCTCATTCCGCCGATCCGGTCGCGGTGCTTCCCGGTGTCGATGCCGGCGGCGAGTCACGGCGCGCTCGTCGACGTCCTCGAGCGCGTCTGCGAGCGCGAGGGCGTCGAATACGACGCGGACGGACTGGAGTACGTCGCCGGGTTCGCGGACGGTGACGTGCGCGAGGCGGTGCTGGCGGCGCAGACGACGTACGAGGGCGAGGGCGAGGTGTCGATGCAGGCGGCGTACGAGACGCTCGGTGACGTCGCGCACGAGGAGCAGGTCCAGGAGATGCTGGACGCGGCCGAAGCCGGCGAGTTCATGGACGCCAGGGGCGTCCTCGACGACCTCCTCGTCGACGAGGGCTACGAGGGCGGCGAGGTCCTCGAGGTCGTGCTCGACGAGGCCAGGTCGCGGTACGACGGCGACAGGCTGGCGACGCTGTACGAGCTCGCGGGCCAGATCGACCTCGACATGACCGAGGGGTCGAGCGACCGCGTGCACCTCTCGCACATGCTCGCGGAACTCGGCCGCGAGGACGGGCCGCGCGTCGACACCTGAGCCGGTTCGCGCCCGGGGTTTTTGCGGCGGGTGCGCGAACGGTCGACGTATGGCTTCGCTCGCCGAGACGTACATCGAGAACCGCCAGCGCGTCCAGCCGAATCACGCGAACAACTACGACGCCGTCCACGGCGGGAACCTCATGAAGTGGATGGACGAGGTGGGGGCGATGAGCGCGATGCGGTTCGCTGGCGCGCCGTGCGTGACCGCGGCGGTCGACGAGTTCAGCTTCGAACGACCGATTCCCGTCGGCGACACCGCCGTCATCGAGGCGTACGTGTTCGACGCGGGGCGGACGAGCGTCCGCGTGTTCCTGCGCGCGCACCGCGAGGACCCCCTGACCGGTGAGATGGCGAAGACCACCGCGGCGTGCTTCACGTTCGTCGCCGTCGACGAGGACGGGAAACCGACGGGGGTGCCGGCGCTCGACGTCGACTCCGACGAGGAACGCGAGATGCAGACGACCGCGCACGACCTCGCGGAGTGAACGCGCACGACCTCGCGGGGTGAGTCACCAACAGACCTATTCTGTGCGCTCTCGCAGGCAGTCGCATGACCGACCCGAGTCGCTTCGAGCGCGTCGGCGTCGCCGCCGGCGTCGTCCTCGTCGCGGTGTTCGTCGTCGCGCTCCTCGCGGACGCCGTCGCGACGGACGCTCGGACGACGTTCGTCGCCGCGGTGCTCGCGCTCGGCGCGCTCGCGGGCGTCGTCGCCGCAGCCAGTGGCGTCCTCGACTACGAGGCCGTGTGGGCGTTCGCGCTCGGCGCGTGGCTCGTCGCCGTCCCGTTCGTCTCGCTCGCGCCCGAGGGCCGTCTCGCGATGCTCGTCGCGTCGGACGTCCTCCTCGACGACGCAGGATACCGGGTACTCGTGCTCGCGGTCGCGAGCCTCGGCGGCGTGGTCGTCGCCGCCGGCTACGGCCGGTACGCGTAGCTCACAGCCCGAAGTCCTCCGGAAGAATCGCGGTCAGACGGCGCGCGCGTCGACGCCGTCGTCGTCGAGCACGAGCACGTACCGGTCGAGGCTCGCGTGCACGCGCCGCTTGAACGCCGCGTCGACCGTCCACCCGGCGTCCCGGGCGGCGTCGCGCCAGTCGCGGTCGGCGACGAGCACGCAGCGGTCCGCGACCCGGCGACTCTCCTCGAGTGCGCCCGCGACGAGGTCGTCGAGCGCGTGCGTCTCTATCTTCGACTGGCGGCCGTACGGGGCGTCGAACACCACGCCGGTGACCGTGTCGTCGCGGAGCGCGAGCCGCGTCGCGTCCCCGCGCATCGTCGCCCAGTCGCCCGGCGTCGCGAGCTCCGGGACTCCCGACTCCAGGAACGCGGCGAGGTTCTCGCGCGCACCCCGCGCCATCTTCGCCTGCGCGTCCACGCCGAGGACGTCCGCGCCGACGAGCCCGGCCTCGACGAGCACGCCGCCGGTCCCGCACATCGGGTCGAGCACGGTCGCACCGGGGCGCGCGCCAGCGAGGTTCGCTATCGCGCGCGCCAGCAGCGGGTCCATGCTCCCCGGCTGGAAGAACGGCCGGTCCGTCGGCTTCCGGTCGCCGAAGTCCCGGACCGACGCCGCGGTCTCCCAGCCGACCGCGCAGACGCCAGCGTCCCCGGACTGCGGGCCGTGGGACGCGTCCTCTGTCGCCGGGTCCACCTCGGTGTCGCGGGCGTCGCCCGCTCGACTGTCCGAGGCGCGTAGCGCCTCGTCATCCGGCGCGAACGCGACCCGCAGGACGTGGTCGGGGTCGTCGAGGTCGACGTCGAACCCGCGGTCGACGAGCACGCCACCGAGTTCCCGTTCGGCGTCGCTCGTCGACACGCCCGTGGCGCCGCGGACGTCCCGCGCGCGAACCGCGACCGAGCCCTCCCGGGCGAGCGGCGCGGCGTCGAGGAGCGCGCGCGCCGACGCTATCGAGGCGTCGCCGGTCCCGACGAGTTCGCTCGCACGCCGCGTGTACGCCAGCCCGCGGACGCGCTCCGGGACCACCGCGTCCGCCGTCGCGAGGCCGACGCCGAGCCGCGAGACGCCCGTCGCTGCCGTCGCCGCCTCGCGGCGCGCGAACGCGTCGTCCTCGCCGCCGAGTTCCAGCAGGTACACGCCCGACCGTACCTCGCCGCCGCTCAAAAGCCGTTCGACCCCCGGTCGCGACCACGGCCGCGACCGCTACCGGACCCCCTCAAGTACCCCTTAAGACCGGGTTCGTCCGGCCGAAAGCCCCGAGAACCGGGGTGACGGTCGGTCGCGGCACGTTCACCGCAGCACCAACCTTTATAAGCCTTAAATACGACTTTAAGAGCGAACGATGACCGACGACGACCCCAAGGACACCATCAACATCGAGAACGTCGTTGCCTCCACCGGCATCGGCCAGGAGCTCGACCTCCAGTCCGTCGCCATGGACCTCGAAGGCGCAGACTACGACCCCGAGCAGTTCCCCGGTCTCGTCTACCGGACCCAGGAACCCAAATCCGCCGCACTCATCTTCCGCAGCGGGAAGATCGTCTGCACGGGCGCCAAGAGCACCGACGACGTCCACGAGAGCCTGCGCATCGTCTTCGACAAGCTCCGCGACCTCAAGATCGAGGTCGAGGAAGACCCCGAGATCGTCGTGCAGAACATCGTCACGAGCGCGGACCTCGGACGGAACCTCAACCTGAACGCCATCGCCATCGGCCTCGGCCTCGAGAACATCGAGTACGAGCCCGAGCAGTTCCCCGGCCTCGTCTACCGCCTCGACGACCCCGAGGTCGTCGCGCTCCTCTTCGGCTCCGGGAAGCTCGTCATCACCGGCGGGAAGAAGCCCGACGACGCCCGGCACGCCGTCGACAAAATCGTCTCCCGGCTCGAGGACCTCGGTCTCCTCGACTCCTGAGCGCGGCCCGACCGCTCTCACGACCCTTCTCGACGCGCCACGTACCCCGACCACGGACAGCCGCGGCACGCGCAAGCGACGAGGCACCGGAAGGGCGGGACTGAAAACCCGTCGGCTCCTTACGTCGAGTGATGGTGCTCTCGCCCGCGCAGCTCGACCCGGTCGCCGGTAGTCCGGTCGCGTTCATCGGTACGTTCCTCGTCGCCGCGATATTCTACTCGCTGACGTTGTTCGTCGCCGCGCGGTACGTCCTCGGGGATGCGCCACTGAAACGCGCCGTGGTCGTCGGCGTGGTGCTCGCGGTCGCGTCGATGCTCCTCCAGCGCTACGAGCCCGCTATCGTCATCGCGGTGACGCTCGCGCTCGATGCGTTCGCCATCTCCGCGGTCTACCGGCTCTCCTGGAAGTCCACGGCGCTCGTCGCGGTCGCGCACTACACGGTCGCCGTCATCGCCGGCATCACCGTGTTCAACCTCGTCGCGCTCCTCCAGACCGCGCCCATCTGACCGTTCGCCGCACTCCTCCGGACCGCGCCCATCTGACCGCTCGTCGCCTGGCACGCAGTCACTCGCTCACCCGGAACGCCGGGCTTTTTGTACGGTACCGGCCGTAGGTCGCGCCATGAGTACGTCCGAGGTCGACATGGACGCCGACGACCGCGCGAAGTTCGCGCGCGGTGGCGTGTTCCTCCTCGTCGGTGGCCTCCTCGTCGCTGCGTTCACCGTGCTGGGTGTGGAATCGTCGCCGTCGCTGTACGCGGGCCTCGTCGGTGGCGCGCTCGCGCTCGCCGTCGCGGTCGTCCTGTCGAGCGAGCCCGTGGTGCGCGCGGTGTGGTTCGCGCCCGGCGTCGCCGCGGTCGGGGTCGCGCTCAGCGACGTGTTCTCGCTCTCGGGAACCCTCGTCGGCGGGCTGTTGGTCGGGCTCGGTGTCGTCCAACTCGTCACCGCCGGCCTCCTCGAGAAACAGTTCTGAGCGCTCAGTGACGGCGCGGCGGCGACGGCGTGGCGTCGAGGGCGAGCGAGTCGGGTCGAGGGCGAGCCAGTCGAGTCGAGCGATGGCGCGGCGTCGAGGGCGAGCGAGTCGATTCGAGCGACGTTGCTCGATCTGGTTACTCGACGAGGCGCTCGATCTCGGTGACGAGGATGTCGCTCGCGCCCGCTTGCTTCACGCGATTGATCGTCTCGAAGACGTCCGCGTCGTCCACGACGACGTGCACGGCGACCTTGTCGTCGCCGGCGACGTCCATCACCGTCGGGCCGCCCATGCCGGGGATGACGTCGCGGATGGCGTCCAGGTCGGCTTCGTCCGCGTTCATCATCAGGTAGCGTTTGCCCTCGGCGGCGAGGACGCTCGCGAGCGCGGTCCGGACCTGCTCGGTCTTCTCGTCGTCGACGACGTCGCTGCGCGCGAACAGGTGCACGCTCGACTGGAGGACCTCGTCGATGATGGCGAGACGATTCACCTGGAGCGTCGTCCCCGTGCTCGTGATGTCGACGATCGCGTCCGCCATGTCGACGTGCGGCGTCAGTTCGGTGGCGCCCGTGACCTCGACGACCTCCGCGTCGATGCTCCGCTCGTCGAAGTACTCGCGGGTGAGCCGCGGGAACTCGGTCGCGACCGTCTTCCCATCGAGGTCGTACGGCGTCTCCACGTCGCCGTCTTCGGGCGCGGCGAGGACGAGCCGGCACTCGCCGAACTCGAGGTCGAGCAGCGCCTCGACGTTCTCGTGCCCGGCCTCCTCGGCCTGGTCGAGCCCGGTGATGCCGAGGTCCGCGGCGCCGTCGGCGACGTACTCGGGGATGTCGGCCGCTCGCGCGAACAGCACGGAGACGTCGGGGTCGACGGTGTCGGCGTACAGTTTCCGGTCCGCGCCATCCACCACCGGGAGGCCCGCGCGTTCGAGGAGAGAGATCGAGGGGTCGTGAATCCGGCCCTTGTTGGGTACCGCGATGCGCATAGGAGTCCTTGCGGTGGCGTGCGGAATACGCTTTCCCTCGCGGCAGCCGCGCGGTCCCGCGAGTCCCAGGGAGACGGGTCGGCGCTACGGATGAGAACGCACATGGCGCGGCGTCCGGAAGCAGGTGGTATGAGTACGCTCTGCGTGTCCGGCGGGCGCGTCCTGCTCCCGGACCACGACGTCGTGCGGGCGGACGTGCTGGTCGACCAGGAAGAGGGAACGGTCGTCGAGGTCGGCGAGGACCTCGCGGGCGACGTGACGCTCGACGCCGACGACTGTCTCGTGATGCCGGGGCTCGTGAACGCGCACACGCACGCCGCGATGACGCTCCTGCGCGGTATCGCGGACGACAAGCCCCTGGACGCGTGGCTCCAGGAGGACATCTGGCCCGTGGAGGCGGCGCTCACGAGCGAGGACGTCCGCGCCGGCACGGAACTCGCGGCGGTGGAGATGATAAAGAGCGGGACGACGGCGTTCGCGGACATGTACTTCGAGGTCGACGCGGTCGTCGACGCCGTCGAGACCGCTGGGTTGCGCGCCAGGGTCGGCCACGGCGTCGTCACCGTCGGGAAGGACGACGAGGCGGCGCGCGAGGACGCGGCGGAGTCCATCCGGGTCGCCGAGCGGTTCGACGGCGCCGCGGACGGTCGCGTCTCGACGGCGTTCATGCCGCACTCGCTGACGACCGTCGACCCCGACGTCCTCCGCGAGTACACCGAGGCAGCGCGCGACGCCGGCGTTCCCGTGCACTTCCACGCGAACGAGACGACCGACGAGGTCGACCCTATCGTCGACGAGCGCGGAGAACGGCCGCTGGCGTGGGCGCGCGAACTCGGCCTCCTCGAACCCGAGGACTTCCTCGCACACGGCGTCCACACCACGAGCGACGAGCACGCCCTGCTCGCCGAGACCGGCGCCGGCGTCGTGCACTGCCCGGCGTCGAACATGAAGCTCGCGAGCGGGATGGCGCCCGTCCAGGCCATGCGTGACGCGGGCGTGACGGTCGCGCTCGGCACCGACGGCGCCGCGTCGAACAACGACCTCGACGTCTTCGACGAGATGCGCGACGCCGCGATGCTCGGGAAGCTCGCCGCCGACGACGCGAGCGCCGTCCCCGCGGGCGCCGCCGTCGAGATGGCGACCCAGGGCGGCGCCGACGTCCTCGGCATCGACGCCGGCCGCGTCGAACCCGGCGCGAACGCCGACCTCGCCGTCCTCGACCTCGACGCCGCACACCTCACCCCCCAGCACGACCTCGTCAGTCACCTCGCGTACGCCGCCACCGGCAGCGACGTCCGCCACACCGTCTGCGACGGCCAGGTCCTCATGCGCGACCGCGAACTCACCACGCTCGACGCCGCCGCCGTCCGCGAGCGCGCCAGCGAGCAGGCCACGGAACTGGTCGAACGCGCCTGAACGGGAGTACCGATTCCGCCCTCGTCGAACGCCCCTAACTCGTCCAGCGCCCGCTCGCCGTCGCGTTCACCGCGCCGACACCGGGACCCTGCCGGGACGCGACGACGACCGGCGACGCCGAGGGCTCGTACACGCGGACGTTCCGGAACTGCGAGTTCGCGAGCGTCCTGCTGCCGTCCTCCGATGGGCACGACGCTCGCGAATTATCGACGTTCCCGTCGCAGTCGTTGACGAACACCAGATGCTCGATTTCACTCGGTAGGCCACTGGACTCGTAGTGCTCGCCGACCGGAATCTCGTAGCGAATCCAGCCGTCGCTGAGCTCGTAGTACTCCGCGCCAGCGAAGTCCGAGACGTTCTTCCCCCAGTCCTGGACGCCGAACACCTGCACGATGCGAGCTCCGGTCTGGTCCTGGTCGTCCTCCAGTCCGATACCGTGGATCTCGCCGCGGGCCGTGCTGTTGAACTCGAAGAAGAGCATCGTGTCCGCGGTCACGTCGTAGTCGTAGTCGACGTACTTCCACTGGTTGCCTTCCATCCGGACCGTCGCCCCGCCGGCCTCGACGGTCGTCTCGCCGTCGCCGTCCTGGCTGCTCTCGAACGACTGCGTCGGGTCGCTCGCGTCCATGTCGACGACGTCCGGCGAACTGTCGGGCCGGGAGACGGACTGTTCGACGACCACTGACCCCGAGGGGCGATGCACGAGCTGGACGGTCGTCGGGCCGTCGAGCAGGAACGCCGTCCGTAGCGTGTCGCCGGCGTCGACGACGCCACCGCTCGTCCCCGAGCGGTCGTCGAACGCCGATAGCGGCGTCCGCGTCGTCGTTCCCGCGTCGCGCACGACGACGTCGAACTCGGCTATCGCGAGCGCGTCCCCGCCGTCGTGCGCGACGACGAGCTGCTGTGCGTTCTCGCCGTCCACGACCGCCGTCACGGACACGCTCGCAGCCGGTGCTCGCTCCTCGTCGCTCGGCGCCAGGTCGAAGACGAACACGCCGGTTGCGCCGACCACCACGAGCGTCAACGCGACCATCAACAGCGACCCCATCGGTGACGACGCGCCCCGATCACTCCCCTTTCGCATACACTCCCTCCTCGTGCGAAGGCAATGAAACGTTCGCTCGCTGACGTGCTCGCCACGAACGCGCACCACGCCACCACCGCACCCGCAGCCCCGGAGTCCGGAATTAAACGACGAAAACGGTTTTTGAACGCCCTAACGTTCTTTAGGGACGTCTCGGTTGGGTGGTGAACGGAACGAACGAGGTGCCCGGTTTATGCAGGTATCCACGTTGTTACCAGGTGATGCCAGACTCCAGAAAGACCGCGTTGTTCGGCGTGCTCGTGATGCTCGTCGCCGCCGTCGGCCCGATGGTCGGCGCCGCCGCACCCGCAGACACGACAGCGACGACGGCCATCGACGGCGACGCCGACCTCGCGCTCAGCCCCGACAACGAGACCACCGACGAGAACGAGTCGGAACTCGACGAGAACGAGACGGACCTCGACGAGAACGAGACGGACCTCGACGAGAACGAGACGGAGGGGAACGAGAGCGATGACGTGATGGACGGGAACGAGACGAGCTCCGAGGCAGCGATGCAGGAGTTCGTCACGGGCCTCCAGCGCGTCATCGCGAACGCGACGAACGACACGAACACGACGGCGCCCGGTCGCGTCATCGCGTCGTACGTCGTCGCGAACAACCCGGGGAACGCGCCCGCTCACGCCGGTCCGCCGAACGGGACCGCCGGCGCTGGCGCCGCGAACGAGACGAACGCGTCCGCCGGCGGCCCGCCCGACGGTACGCCCGGCGCGAGCGCGGGGAACGGCTCCACTGGCGGTCCGCCGAACGGGACGCAGGGTGGTGCACCGACCGGGAACGAGACCGACGGCGGCGCACCCGGTAACGGCGGCGGGAACGGCAACGGTGGCGGGAACGGCAACGGTGGCGGGAACGGCAACGGCCCGAAGCAGGTCGCCGCCACGACCACCGTCGCAGCGGACTTCGCGGCGCACGCCGCAGTCGCCGTGACGACGCCGTTCGACTACTGACACGGCACGCAGCACACAGGCCCAACCGACCCTCTCACGCCGCCACGCGGTCCCCGCCCCCTTGCGGCGCCGTCGCTCCCCTCGCGGCGCCGCTTCCTCCCTCTCCTGCGACGCACACCCCTCGCGTCGCATACACGCTCCAACGACCCGGCAGCGACGCGTCGCCTGCAGCGGCTCACAGGAACCCCGACAGCGACGGCTCCCCACACAGGAAACGGCCGCCTGACGGCGGCCGTATGCTGGTGCGGTCGTCAGTCCGACACGAGCTCTGACTCTTCGCCGCCCTCGGCGGCGCCGGCCGCGAGCGGGAGGCGGACGGTGAACTCCGCCCCGCCCTCCGGGCGATTCTCGACGTCGATACCGCCGTCGTAGGACGCCACGAGCTCGCGGACGAGGTACAACCCGAACCCCGTCCCGGGCGAATCGAAGCCCTTCTCGCCCTTCTCGAAGATCGCGTCCCGCATCGCCTCGTCGACGCCCGGCCCGTCGTCCGCGACCGCCACTACCGCCTCGTCACCGTCGACGCGCGCCGACACCTCCACCGTCGGCTTCGGCGAATCGTTGTGCTGGACCGCGTTCGACAGCAGGTTCTCGAACACCTCCGGCAGCAGGTCGTTCCCGACGACGCGCACGTCCGGCGCCGGGTCGTACGTGACCGTCGCATCGTCGTACGCCTTCCGCGCCTTCTCCACCTCCGCCGACAGGACCGCGTCGAGCACCACCGGCTCCGTGCGCTCGCCGTCCTCCTCCGTCAACACCTGCATGAACGACCGCATCGTCTCGATGAGGTCGACCATGTCCCGGACGCGCGACTGCACCGTCTCCAGGTGCTCCGCGACCTCGGGGTCGACGTGCCCCGAGAGCAGGCCAGCGCGTGCATCCACGACGTTCATGCCGTTCAGGAGATTGTGCCGGATGATGCGGTTCATGAACTCCAGGCGCTCGCGCTCGTGCTCCAACTGCTGCTCGCGCTCCCGGCGCTCGGTCATGTCCCGCGTCACCTTCAGGAACCCGCGGAGGTCGCCGTCCTCGTCGCGTAGCGCCGTTATCGACACCGTCGCCCAGAACCGCGACCCGTCCTTCCGAACGCGCCACCCCTCGGTCTCCGTGCGTCCGAGCTCTCGCGCCTCCGACAGCAACCGCTCGGGCTCACCCGCCTCGCGGGCCTCCTCCGGGTAGAACGTCCGGACGTGCTCGCCGAGGACCGCCGACGGCTCGTAGCCCTTGATCTGGCGTGCACCACGATTCCAGGACGCCACGTGCCCGTCGGCGTCCAACCGGAATATGGCGTACTCCTCGACGTCACCGACGAGGGACGCGAACTGCTCTCTGGTCTCCCGCAAGGCCTGCTCGCGTTCGTCGCGCCGCCGCGCCAACTCCAGTTCGTTCCCGACCCAGTTCCCCATCAACTCCATGACCGTCATCTCCCAGTCGTCGACGGGCTCACCGGGCTCCGGCCCGTAGAACGCGAGCGTCCCATACAGTTCGCCGTCGACGTGCACGGGCATCCCGACGTACGACTCCACGTCGACGTCCGCGTGCGACAGACAGTCCGTGAGTTCCGCGGCCTCCGTGGAGAGGTGCCCGAACCGCTGGCTCTCGGTCGTCTCGACGACGCGTCGACAAACGGTATCCGAGAGCGGGTACGTCTCGCCCTCCGCGAGCGGCCAGTCGCGCGGACTCGCCGCCCGAACGTGGAAGTCCTCGCCGTCGACGCGCGCCAGCAGCGCGAACTCCATCTCCAGTTGCTCGCGGCCGACCTCCAGTAGCGACGTGATGCGTTCGTCCACGGTCGCGGACCGGTCCAGGAGGACGTCGTGGAGTTCGCGAAGCACGCGTTCGCGGTCCTCGAGTCGCGCGGTCGTCTCCTTCTGCGCGGTCACGTCCGTGTAATGCTCGATGCGGCCGCCCTCGTAGAGCCCGGACTCGATGGGTTGACTCCGGTACTCCAGCCAGCGTTCCTCGCGGTCGTCACTTCCCAGCACGTGGCACTCGAAGCGCTCCTCGTCGCGCGACCCGTCCGCGTCGTACACCGCTTCGAGTCGTTCGCGGAACCGTTCGGGGTCGGCGACCGCGGTCGCCGTCTCCGAGAGCACCTCGCGTTTCGGACGCCCCATGACGTCGTCGCGGTTCACGCCGAAGTACTCCTCGACCGCCTCGTTCACCCACACGACCTCGCCGTCGTCGCCCAGGACGAACAGCGCCACGTCGCTGGAGTCGAGGACGTCCTCCGTCATCGACCGATACCGTTCCTCGCTACGCTCCAACTCGCGGCGGTCCTGCGACCGCATCACGCTATAGATGCCGATGAACGACCCGAGGACGAGCCCGACCGCGGCGTTACTCGACGCGATGACGGCGACGTCCGTCCCGTTCTGGTAGTACAGCTGGATGCCGAGCACCCACGCCTGGAGCGCGAGCACGCCCCCGCTGACGACGAGACTCCACGTCGCCACCCGGAGGACGTGCTCGCCGTCCCAGTCGTTCAGGTACAGCCAGGCGACGACGACGCCGAACGCCACGAGGAGGAGACCGGGGAAGGAGAACTCGACGAGCGAGATGAGGATCGACGCACCGTCGCTCACCACGTCGGCGTACACGTCGTACAGCTGTGCGACCGCGACGACGACCCCGAGCGCGAGGAGGACGAAGACGCCGATCCGCCGCTGGAGGTCGTCGCTGATGTCCATATCCTATCATGCGTCGACCGGACCCGAAAGACACCCCACCTAACTGTCTAGCCCGGATACTCTCGTCGGGAACCGTCGACGCTGGACGGTCCGTTCGCGTCGACCCACCGTACAGCCAACCCCCACCCCAGTTTGTTCCACGCGATCACGAAACACACGATACGTCTTTATTTCATACTCCGCCGTACTCGTATCATGACGATCCTCGAAGACGCCACTCTCGGCGTTCACATCCTCGCCGGCGTCGTCGCGCTCGTAACTGGTGCCGGCGCGATCGTCACGAAGAAAGGCAACCAGCGGCATCGACGCCTCGGCCGCACGTACGTGTACGCGATGGCGGTCGTCTCCGTCACGGCACTCGGCCTGCTCGCGATCGACCAGACGATCTTCCGCGTGTTCCTGGGCTTCGTCGCCGTGTTCAGCTTCTACTTCGCGTTCTCCGGCTATCGCGTCCTCTCCCGGAAACGCACCATCGACACCCCCGGCACCGTCGACTGGGTGGTAACCGGCCTCTTCGGTGCGTCCGGCGTCGCCCTCGTCGCCATGGGTGCGTGGTTCCTCAGCGAAGGGATCGACTTCGGGATCGTCGTGCTCGTCCTCGGCACGATCGCGCTCACCACGACCGCGGGCGACGTCCGCCAGTTCCGCGCCACCGACCTCGAACCGCGCGCGTGGTTCTTCGAGCACATCAACCGCATGGGTGGGGCGTACATCGCGACCATCACCGCGGTCGTCACAACGAACGTGAGTGAGGTCCCGGGCGTTCCCCTGCCGGTGATCTGGTTGCTTCCCGCTGCCGTCGGCGGCATCGCTATCTGGTACGTCTCCCGGCAGTACAAGGCCAAGTTCGACCGCGGGACCAGCCCCCAGACCGCGGACTGACCCGGTACCGACACGCCGACTCGGGTCGACGGGCACACCGTCGTGAACGAATCCGGCTTCGGTAGGGTTTTTGCGTCGCTCCCGCTGGTATCTCGCATGACAACGTATCCGTCGGTGACAGCGCAACTCGACGACCCCGACGCCGCTCGCGAAGAGGGTCGTCGGAAGATGGAGTGGGCTCGCCAGCACATGCCCATCCTCGAAGCGCTCCGCGAGGACTTCGAAGCGAACCAGCCGTTCGCCGGCCAGCGCATCGCGATGGCGATGCACGTCGAAGCGAAGACCGCGAACCTCGTCGAACTCCTCGCCGACGGCGGCGCGGAGGTCGCCATCACGGGCTGCAACCCCCTGAGCACGCACGACGACGTCTCCGCGGCGTTGGACGCGCACGACTCCATCACGAGTTACGCGGTCCGCGGCGTCGACGACGACGAGTACTACGAGGCGATCGAGGCCGTCATCGACCTGGAGCCGACCGTCACCGTCGACGACGGCATGGACCTCGTCGCCGCCATCCACGAGGACTACCCCGAACTCATCGACAGCATCCTCGGTGGGGCGGAGGAGACGACGACGGGCGTCCACCGCCTGCGCGCGATGGACGACGACGACGCCCTCGACTACCCGGTGTTCGCGGTGAACGACACCCCGATGAAGCGCCTGTTCGACAACGTCCACGGCACCGGCGAGTCCTCGCTCGCGAGCATCGCGATGACGACGAACCTCTCCTGGGCGGGGAAGAACGTCGTCGTCGCCGGCTACGGCTACTGCGGGAAGGGCGTCGCGAAGAAAGCCGCGGGCCAGAACGCGAACGTCATCGTGACCGAGGTCGAGCCCCGGCGCGCGCTCGAAGCGCACATGGAGGGCTACGACGTCATGCCGATGACCGAGGCCGCCGAGGTCGGTGACGTCTTCATCACGACGACCGGGAACCGCGACGTCGTCGTCGACGAGCACTTCGACCGCATGAAGGACGGCGTCCTGCTCGCGAACGCCGGCCACTTCGACATCGAGATCGACCTGGACGCGCTCGACGACAAGGCCGTCGACCGGTACGAGGCCCGCGACGGCGTCGAAGCGTACGAGATGGAAGACGGCCGCCGCCTGAACGTCCTCGCCGAAGGCCGTCTCGTGAACCTCGCCGCGCCCATCGCGCTCGGCCACCCCGTCGAAGTCATGGACCAGTCCTTCGGCATCCAGGCCGTCTGCGTCCGCGAACTCGTCGAGAACCCCGACGCCTACGACGCCGGCGTCCACGACGTCCCCGACGAACTCGACAAGGAGGTCGCCGAGATCAAGCTGGAGGCCGAGGGCGTCGACTTCGACTCCCTCACCGACACGCAAGAAGAGTACATGGGGAGCTGGCAGCACGGGACCTAACGGCCCGCACGAGCATACGGCCGCCTCCAGGCGGCCGTTTCTGTGGAGTCGTCGGTGCGCGGTGAACTAATCGCACGAGCATACGGCCGCCTCCAGGCGGCCGTTTCCATGCTTGACTGACCGCACGAGGATACGGCGTCCCCTCGGACGCCGTTTCTGCGTTGTGGTCGGTCCCGTCTCTTTGGTCGTAAGCCGTCGTGTCGAAATCAGGTAACTGTCGCCCACGGTCCCGTTGTACGACCGCGTGGGTCTCTGAACTCCTTCAGGGAACCAACGTGGACAGATAGCTGGCTCAGCCGTTACCTTCTCCAGGAGTCACTGTTCAACCACCGGAACTATTGAGCACACTGGGCCGCATGACGTCGATAATGCCTGGTGGGCAATCCGACGATCGAGAACGGTTGAACGAACTGATGGCGACCCACGACCCGTTCTTCGCCGAATTCGGGGCGCTGGACGAATCCACGTACGCGGACGGCGCCATCCCGAAACGCTACAAGGAACTCACCGGCCTCTCGATCTCGGTCGCGACGCGGTGCGAGGAGTGCGTCACCTACCACGTCGAGGGGGCGATGGACGCAGGTGCCGAGACGGACGAACCGATCGAAGCGATCAAGATCGGCGTGATCGGTGGCGGCTCGATAACCTATCCGACCGCCCGATTCGCGTTCGCACGGCTGGAGGAACACGACGTCCTCTGATCGATATCGGGGCGCGCGCGAACGACCGACCCGTTCGACGTCCGGTGCGTGCGGCTCGGTTCCACTTCCACCGTGCTATCCGGTGGTTTATGCGCGTCCGTGAGTGACGACGTGGTATGAGCGCGAGTCGGAAGGGGAATCGTCGGGAGCGCGAGCTCGTGAACGCGCTGGACGAGGCGGGGTTCGCGGTGATGCGCGCGCCGGCGTCGGGGGCGGCGACGGACCGCGAGCTGCCGGACGTGCTGGCGGGGAACGGCGACGACTTCTACGCGATCGAGGCGAAGTCGTCGTCCGGGCGCCCGATATACCTCGAGGGCGAGGAGGTTGAGGCCCTGGTGTACTTCGCGCGGAACTTCGGCGCGAAACCGCGCATCGCGGTGCGGTTCGACCGCGAGGACTGGTATTTCTTCCATCCCGGCGACCTCTACACGACGGACAAGGGCAGCTATCGCGTGAAGAAGGAGACGGCGCTCGCGGACGGCACGGACTTCGAGGAACTCGTCGGGGATACGGAGAAGACGAGCCTCGGCGACTTCGACGCGTAGCTTCTCGCGAACCGGGACTAGCGCGACTCGCGACGTTCGTCGTCGAGCCGCTCCAGTCGCGACAGCGGGAACGAGTACACGCGCAACTCGCCCGGCCGCGGCCCCGCTCGCTCCACGCGTACCGACGGGTAGACCGCCGCGACGACCGGGTCGCTCGCCGGATACGCCGCGTTCGTCTCGTAGTCCGCGACCGACACGTCCCGCCCCGGGACGCTGACCTCGTCGGCGCGCTCGGGCGACACCGCGACCACGAGCACGACCTCCTCGGTCTCCCGGTCCCACGCCCGGTCCCCGACCACGAACCGATGGGCGTCACAGAGATGCGGCTCCCGCGCACCCGGCGGGACGAGCGCGAACCCGCCGCAGGACGCGCACGTCGACGCGACGTGACTCGGCGGCGCCACCGCACCCGCCGTTATCTCGATCGCGACCCGCCGCAGATGCTTGCAGCGCGCGCCCCTGATGGCGTGATCCGGACACGAACACCGGCTCTCGGTGACGTCGACGAGGTAGTCGTTCCCGCTCTGGCTGTGGACAGCGTACCGGCCGCTCCCGAGCGCGAGCACCGTCATCGCCTCCGTCCGCGCCCGCACCGA
This sequence comes from Halorubellus salinus, assembly GCF_020567525.1. Lineage (GTDB taxonomy): Archaea > Halobacteriota > Halobacteria > Halobacteriales > Natrialbaceae > Halorubellus > Halorubellus salinus. The sequence goes on along the minus strand of NZ_JAJCVI010000005.1, from coordinate 233,722 downwards.
CCGCTCGTCCACGTCCGACGCCGAGCGCTCGCCGTCCTCGCCGTCCACGGCGCCGTCGACGGCTTCCTCGACGCCGCCGTCGGCGCCGAGAACGCGGTCGCTCGACACCGCAGCACGGTCGTCGAACCGATCGGCTCCTGACGCGGGTGTGTTTCGAGTGTGCGTCATAGGTATCCAGGCCACACGACCCGTCCGGGCCGCGTAACCGTCGACTAGAAACAGGGGTTCCAGCGACTTCAAGCCTCGCACGCACGCGCGCACGAGCGCTGACAGCAGACGGAAGAGCAGAATCAGGTCGCTTGCGGGGTCGACCGAGGCCTTCACGAGGCTCCGGCACGTACGCGCCGACGATGGCATCCGTGGTCGCGGGCGTCGCCCTGCACGCCACGCCAACAGTCGGGCCGGCGTACGCCGCCGTGCTCGTCCTCGCGAGCCTCGGGAGCGCCGCCCTCGGCGGCCTCGCGCTCGCCGCGTTCGCGCGCCGCCGCACCAGCCCGTACCTCTTCGTCGCACTCGCCGTCGTCGCACTCGCCGCACGCAGCGCGGTCGGGTGGCTCGGGATGATCGGCGGCCTCTCCGCGACCACGCACCACACCGCCGAACACGGCCTCGACGTCGTCATGGTCGCACTCGTCGTCGCCGCCGTCTGGTACGCCCGCAGCGTCCGTCCCGCGACCACGCCCTGACACCCACACCACAGCGAGACCCGCATGACAGACACCAGAACCAGCATCGAACGCGCCGTCGCCACCACCCCGGGCGTGCACTTCAACGAGCTCGTCCGCGACACGCCCTACGCGCCCGGCCAGGTCCAGTACCACGTCCGCGACCTCGTCGACGCCGGCGCGCTCGCCCGCGAGGAACTGTTCGGCCGCACGCACTACTACCCGCCCGAGTACGACGCCTTCCAGCGGCGCGTCCTCGCACTCGTCCGCCGCGAGACCACCCGCGACGTCCTCCTCGCGTGCCTCGACGACGGCTCGAACCGCCCCGGCGACGTCGCCGACCGCGTCGGCATCGCCCGCAGCACGCTCGAACACCACGTCACCAACCTCGAAGCCGCCGGCGTCATCGAGAAGGAACGCGACAGGCGCGGCCGCGTCACCCTCGCGCTCGCCCGGCCCCAGCGCACCGCCGACCTCCTCGAGACCGTCGAACCCAGCGTCTCCGACAAACTCGTCGACCGCTTCACGCGCCTCGTCGACGACCTGCTGGCCGCCGACTGACCGCCACTGACCGATCCCTGCCGACCGTCGCCGCCGAAACTAGTACGCTCTTCACTCCCCTCCCACAAGGACGGGACAGATGACCCGTCCGACGAGCGCGTACGTCAATTATCGAGTGAGCGTCGCCTACATCGGGTCCGTCCTCAAGTACCTGGCCGCGGCACCGCTGTTCCCGCTCCTGCTCGCGTTCTACTACGCCGAGGACCCACTCCCGTTCGTCGCGGGGAGCGCGGTGATGCTCGCGGTCGGCGTGCTCTTCGAGCAAGCGCACGACACGAACGACGAGGACGCTCTCGGCAACCGCGAGGCGTTCCTCGTCGTGAGTCTCGCCTGGCTCGTCGTCCCGCTCGCCGGCACCGTCCCGTACCTCGTCGCCGGCACCGGCACCGTCGCCGCCCCCGTGAACGCGCTGTTCGAGAGCATGAGCGGGTTCACGACGACCGGCGCGACCGTCCTCGGCGAGATATCCGTCGACCGCCACGGGCACGCGATGCTCATGTGGCGACAGCTCACGCAGTGGCTCGGCGGCATGGGCATCCTCGTCCTCATGGTTGCCATCCTCCCCGAGCTCTCCGTCGGCGGCGCGCAGATCATGGACCAGGAATCCCCCGGGCTCTCGCTCAACAAACTCACGCCGCGCATCCAGAAGACCGCGCGAGTGCTCTGGGCCATCTACGTCGGATTCACGCTCCTCGCCGCGGCCGTCTACTACGCCCTCCACGTGGTCGACGTCGCACCGAACATGGACCTCTACAACGCTGTCGCGCACGCGCTCACGACGCTCCCGACCGGCGGGTTCTCGCCGGAAGCCCGGAGCGTGGAGGCGTTCACGCCCGCCGTCCAGTGGGCGGTGATGCCGTTCATGCTCGTCGCCGGCACGAACTTCGCGCTGTTCTGGTACGTCCTCCGCGGCGAACCCCGTGAGCTCGTCGAGAACGCCGAGTTCCGTTCGTATCTGCTCGCCGTCGTCGCCTTCGGCGCGCTCGTCTCCGCGCTGCTGTTCGCCGGCGTCGGCCTCGACGCCGTCCCCGCGAACGTCGACGCCATCCCGGGTAACGCCGAGAACTCGCTTCGACAGGGCCTCTTCCAAGCGATCGGCATCGTCACCACCACCGGGTACGCGAGCATGGACTTCAACACCTGGGACCCGTCGACGCAGACTATCCTCCTGTTCGCGTACTTCCTCGGCGGCTCCGCGGGCTCGGCCGCCGGCTCCATCAAGATCGTCCGCTGGGTGCTCGTGAAGAAGGCGGTCCTCCGCTCGTTGTTCACGTCGGTTCACCCGGACGCCGTCAGACCCGTCCGTCTCGGCGGTGAACCCGTCGACGAGGACACCGTCCTGAGCGTGTTCACGTTCGTCATGCTGTTCCTGGCGCTGTTCGCAGCTTCGACGATCCTCCTCTACCTCGACAGCCTCCGGACGCCCGACCTCGCGCTGACCGGATTGGAAGCGATGAGCGCCGCCATCGCCACGCTCGGGAACGTCGGCCCCGGCTTCGGCCCCATCGGCCCGATGGACAGCTTCCTGCCGTTCTCGAACGCCGGGAAGCTCTACATGGTGTTCCTGATGTGGATCGGCCGCCTGGAGGTCGTCTCGGTGCTCGTCATCCTCACGCCGTCGTTCTGGCGGTCCTAGCGCGACGAAGCACTCGCTCAAGGCCGCGTTTCCGAACGCAACCGGCCGTACCGCGACCGAACCGCCCGAACCGGGACCGCGGCCTCGCGGGCTGGTGGCTCGCTCGGCAGCGAGGCAGTTTCCCGGTCGCCTGGCGGCGAGCGTTTTCCTGCCTCGTTTTTCGACTTGCGGACCACGCAGTACAAGAAACTGTAGTCCCTACGGCCCCGCATGGATCCACGAGACGGTCGCGGACTCGATCGGCGCGAGTTCGTGAAGTCGGCGGTCGCCATCGGCGGGGCGAGCGCGCTCTCGGCGTGCCTCGACCGCCTCCCCGGCGACGGCCGCGACGTCCCCGAGGGCGGCGACCCGTCGACGCTCCCGGCGCGCCAGCACGCCTGGAACGAGTTCCTCCCCACGGACGAGCACGGGAACGACGTCATGGCGCGCCACCACGTCCTCGCGTACCTCGACTACGCCGGCGACGGCACGCCCACCGACGCCGAGCGCGAGACCGTCGAGACCGCCCTCAGGAGCCTCGAACGCGCCTACGAGTACTCGAACGAGGGCCTCCTGTTCACGGTCGGGTACTCGCCGTCGTACTTCGAGCGCTTCGACGAACCGCTCCCCGAGAGCGTCGACCTCCCGGCGCCCGAACCGATGTCGTCGTTCGAGGACCCCACGTTCGACGAGCAGGACGTCCTCGTGCACTTCGCGAGCGACCACGCCGACGTCGTCCTCGAAGCCGAACAGGCGCTGCTGGGCGAACGCGACGCCGCGAACGACCGCGAGCTGGACGCCGACCTCGCCGGCGTCCTCGAGCGCGCGGATCGCCGAACCGGCTTCGTCGGGAAGGGCCTGCCCGCGGAGAACAGCGACGTCGACGGCATCCCCGACGACGCCGACGTCGACGAGGACGCCCCGCTGTACATGGGGTTCAAGTCCGGCTTCAAGAAGAACCAGGCGACCGAGGACCGCGTCACCATCCAGTCCGGGCCGTTCCAGGATGCGACCACCCAGCACGTCTCGAAGATACGCCTCCGGCTCGACGACTGGTACGGCGAGCAGGACCAGGAGGACCGCGTCGCCGAGATGTTCTGTCCCGCGCACGCCGACAACGACGTCGTCGAAGGCGTCGGCGAGAACCTCGGCGACGGCACGAAGGTCAACGAGTGTCCCGCGCACTTAGACGAGACCGCTCAGGAGTACGGGCGCGTCGGCCACAACCAGAAGACAGCGCAAGCGCGCGACGAGAACGACAGTCCGCGCATCCTCCGCCGGGACTTCGACTCGACCGACGGCGGCGAAGCCGGCCTGCACTTCCTCGCCGTCCAGCGCACCATCACGGACTTCAAGGAGACGCGAGAGGCGATGAACGGCACGGACGCCACCGAGAACCCCGCCATCCGGCAGCGCGTCAACAACGGCATCCTCGAGTACACGTTCGTCCGCCGTCGCGGCAACTTCCTCCTCCCACCACGGAAGCATCGCGCACTCCCGACGCCACGGCCGGAGTGACGCGACGGCGAGATGACGCGACGGCGAGATGACGCGACGGCGAGGTGACGCGACGGCGAGGTGACGCGACGGCAAGGTGATGCGACGGGCGTTCGACCCGCGAACCACGCGGTTTCGAGTCCTAAACCACAACCCGCTTTTGCGTGACTCCCCGACCCTCGTACATGGATAGACGCACGTTCCTCCGGACGGCCGGCGCCGCCGCGACGGCGAGCGCGCTCGGCTCGACGGCGGGCTGCACGGGCCTGCTCGAGACGCGCTCGGCGCGCTCCCCGCCCGTGCTCGAGGACCGCCCGAACGCGGTGTACTTCCCGACACACATCGAGGGCATGGAGATGGGCGAGATGGGGAAGTCCGGGGACTACGCCGCGATGACGATGTACTCGTACCCGCATCGGTTCTGGAACGTCAACGGGACGAGCGTCGAGAAGACCCCCATCCAGGAGGGCGACGACGCGCACGTCATGGTGAGCGTGTTCGACCCGGAGACCAGGCAGGTGCTGCCCGACGCGGGCGTCAGTATCGCCATCGAGAGCGACGGCGAGACCGTCAGTCAGGAGACCATCTACCCGATGCTCTCCCAGCCGATGGGGTTCCACTACGGTGCGAACTTCGACCTCGGCGACGTCGACGCGGCGACGCTCACCGTGAACGTCTCCGTCGGCGGGCTCGAGGGCAGTGGCGTCACGATGACCGGCGACTACGCGGGCCGGTTCAGCGAGGGTGCGACCATCCCGGTGGAACTCCCCTACAGCGAGGCGACGAAGGAGAACATCACGTACGAGCAGACCCCCGACAGAGCCGGCGAGCTGGCGGCGCGCGGACCCATGCAGATGGACATGGACATGCCGATGGGCGTCGCGCCCGCACCCGGCGACCTCCCCGGGCGCGTCCTCGGCGACCCCGCGAACGACGACCCGAAGAGCGGTGACGCGGTGTTCGCGACGACCGTCGTCGACGCCGACCGCTTCGACGGCCGCTACCTCGCCGTCAGCCCGCGTACCCCGTACAACGGCTACGTCATCCCCCGCATGGGCATCCAGGCGACCGTCGATCGCGACGGCGACACCGTCTTCGACGACGCGCTCGACCGCGTCCTCGACCCCGAACTCGGCTATCACTACGGGGCGAGCGTCGACGTCCAACCCGACGACGACGTCACGCTCTCCGTGACCACGCCCGCGCAGGTCGCACGCCACGAGGGCTACGAGACCGCGTTCCTCGAGTTCGACGACGTCGAACTCACCGCGTGACGTCGGCGGGCGTCCACGTCACGCTCACCCCTCGAACGCGCCGACGGCGAGTTAGACACCCTTTTGTCCCCGCCCCGGTTCAAGTCGCCTATGGACCGTCAAGACTGGATCGAGGTCGTCGTCTCCATGGCCTCGGTTCTCGTCATGCTCGCCATCTTCGTCGCCATCGGGTTGACCTACGGCGACGCGCAGGGCGTCCTCACCGTCGACGGCGGGTTCGTGCTCGCCGGCGCCATCATGTTCTTCGTGCTGTTCATGGTCGGTATCGGCTACGGGCTCGCGTACCTCACGAAGTCCGAGGACGACGACGACAACGGCAACCCGGCTTGACCGCGACGCACGCGACCCGCCGGCGACGGACGCATTCTATGGACCGACGAGAGCGCCGCGAGCGCTGACGCACTGGCTTCGACGTGAGCGACGCAGGTGGGGACGCACTGGCTTCGACGTGAGCGCTGCGAGCGGTCAGTCGCCGGCGGACTCGACGCGCGTCTCGTAGTACGAGAGCGGATGCTGGACGTCAGCGCAGAGGTCGTCCTTGTTCACGCAGTCGCCGTACGCGTCCATCGTCTCGCACGAAGGCAGCGGGTACTCGACGCCGCGTTCCCCGGCGACGCGCTCGAGGCCGTAGCGGACGCGCTGGGCGAGCACGGGGTCCTCGCCCTCGGCGACGTCGAGGAGTTCGAGGACGTCGTCGGCGTCCATCCCGATGGCGGCGCAGAACGAGCACAGCGAGAACCACGAGTGCGCGGGTAGCTCCTCGCCGTCGCGAGCGCGCTCCAGGAGCGCGTGCACGCACGGCGGGAACAGTTCCGGGACGACGCGGTCGATGTCGACCGCGACGTCGATGTCCGCGAGCACCTCCTCGACGCGTCCGACCGCGTCGGTGAGCGCGTCCGCGATGGCGTCCGGGACCGACAACGGGAGGCCGTCGGCGACCCGGTCCTCGATGGCTTGCCGGAGCAAGACGAGCAACTCGTCGCGCTCCACGGGCACCTCGCCGTCGGCGAGCTCGCGGCGGTTCAGCCGCCACGCGTCGCCGTCGAGGTTCGACGACAGTCGCAGGTACGCGGTCACGGTCACGCGGTACGCGTCCTCGCCGGCGACCGGCTCGACGGCGTCGTCGAGCCCGAACTCCGACAGCAGTCCCGACAGCGACACCTCGCCGCCCGACCCGTAGGAGAGGTCCGCGTTCTCCGTCACGTCCGCGCGGATGCGTTCGACCGCGGTCGCCGCCTCCGCCTGCGCGTACGTCCGCGTCACCGCGGGCTCGTCGACGAGCGACACGAGCACGCGCGCGACCGGATACGAGAGCAGTTCCGTGCGCGTCCGCCGGCGCGGCGCGCCCACGTCGCCCTCCGTGAGCGCGGCCGTGACGCGCTCGACCGCGCGGTCGACCGCCGGCGCGTCACCGCGAGCGACGAGCTCCCCGAGGTCGACGGCCGCGTCGTCGACCGCCTCCCGCGCGCTCTCGAAGAACGGGTATCGCGCGTGCAACGACTCCATGCCAGGGTCTTACCGAGCGCCGTCGAATAAGCGCGACGGTCCGCGCTCCCCGCGAACCCCATCCGTCGGGCGGGGATTGAACGGGCGCATATCAGTCGTCGGGCGGGGATTGAACGGGCGTGGGGGTTTACGGTCGCGCGCGCACGACTCGAGAACATGCGACTGTTCGTGAGCGTCGACCTCCCCGACGCGCTCGCCCCCGCCGTCGCCGACGTCCAATCGCTGTTCGCGGACGCCGCCGGCGTCGACCCCACGGACCCCGAGGGGACCCACGTCACGCTGAAGTTCCTCGGCGAGACCCCCGAGCATCGCCTCGACGCGGTCGCGGACGCCGTTTCCCGCGCCGTCGACGACGCCGACGTCGACCCCTTCGAGGTCGAGTACGGCGACCTCGGCGTGTTCCCGAGCCTCGACTACATCAGCGTCGTCTGGATCGGCGTGCGTCGCGGCGACCTCGAACTCGCGCACCTCCACGACGCCATCGAGCGCGAGACGACCGCGCTCGGCTACGACCCCGAGGACCACGACTTCACGCCCCACGCCACCATCGCTCGCGTCCGCCACGGCGGCGGCAAGGATCGGGTGCAGGCCGTCGTCGTCGAGGAGGAACCGACCGTCGGCACCGCGCTCGTCGACGAGGTTCACCTCACCGAGAGCACGCTCACCGACGACGGCCCCGTCTACGAGACCGTCCGCGCGTTCGAACTCTGAGCGCAGTCGACGGCACGAAGCCCGTGACGCGAAACGTCGACGACCTGGACCTCCGTCGAGTACACCGTCGACGACGCTGCCACCGACCGCGACAACCCTCCGCACACGACGGCGAAAGGACAACCCTATAAGGTCCCACGCGATAGTCTCGGCCACTATGAGCAAGAAGTCGAAGGCGAAGAAGAAGCGCCTCGCCAAGCTCGACCGACAGAACAGTCGGGTGCCGGCGTGGGTCATGCTCAAGACCGACATGGACGTCCAGCGGAACTACAAGCGCCGGAACTGGCGGCGTAACGACACGGACGAGTAACGATGAGCGCAGAAGAATTCGAAGAGCGCGTCGTTACCGTCCCGCTCCGAGACGCCAAGGCCGAAGCGAAGCACAAGCGCGCGGACAAGGCCATGACGCTCATCCGCGAGCACCTCGCACAGCACTTCAAGGTCGACGAAGACCAGGTCCGTCTCGACCCCTCGATCAACGAGGCGATCTGGAGTCGCGGCCGGAAGAAGCCCCCGAGTAAGGTTCGCGTGCGCGCAGCGCCGTTCGACGTGGACGGCGACCGCGTCGTCGAAGCCGAGTACGCAGAATAACGGTGCTACGCACCGCGTTCGTCGGATCGCCGTACGTCGGCGTGTTCGCTCGCGCGACCGACACTGTACTCGTCGTTCGACCGGACGTCGACGACGAACTCGTCGACGCGCTCGCCGACGAGCTCGAGGTCCCAGCGATTGCCACGAACATCGGTGGGTCCGCGACCGTCGGGTCGCTCGTCGCCGGGAACTCGAAGGGGCTCGTGGTCACGGGCCGCATCCGCGACCGTGAACGCGACCGTCTCGAGGACGCCGTGGACGTCGACGTCGGCGTGCTCCCGGGTCGCCGGAACGCCGCGGGGAACGTCGTGCTCGCGAACGACGCGGGCGCGTACGTGCACCCCGAGCTGAGTGACGACGCGACGGCTGTCGTCGAGGAGACGCTCGACGTGCCGGTCGAGCGCGGCGAGCTCGGTGGCGTTCGAACCGTCGGGACTGCGGCGGTGGCGACGAACGACGGCGTGCTCTGTCACCCGAAGGCCACGGAGGAAGAGCTCGCGGCGCTCGACGAGCACCTCGGCGTGCACGCGGACGTCGGGACCGTGAACTTCGGCGCGCCGCTCGTCGGCTCCGGGTTGCTCGCGAACGACCACGGGTACGTGGTCGGCGAGGACACGAGCGGTCCGGAGCTGACGCGCATCGAGCAGACGCTCGGCTTCCTCGACTGACCCCGTTCGGGGTCGCGAGGCGTTTCTTCTTCACGCGACACTGACGGCGTCGAGCGACGCACGCGGCGTCGGTCGTGCGTCGACGGCGGCCCTGGCTCGTCGGTCGACGGCGGTCCCGAGTCCTGGATCGGCGACTGACCTGCGTTGACTGCTCGCGAGCGCGTCGCCTCCGCGAGCGATGCGGGCGGATCCGTCGGTGACGTTGACGTCGTCGTACGTGACGGAGATGACGTAGCCGTTCTCGATGGGCGGGTCGACGTAACTGAGGCCGGCGGTGGTCACGTCTGGTGCACCGTCGCCGTCGTCGTCCGTGGCGACCTGGTTCCGCAGCGACTCGTCGAAGTGGAACTCGGCCTGCTGTTCGAACGTGACGGTGCCGCCGACGAGCGCGCCCCAGACGTCGACGCGCTTCCCGAGGCTGATGGTGCCGTCGTCGGCGGCGTTCCCGGGCGCGTAGAGCACGCCCGTGAACGTCGTCGGGTTCGACGACGGAGCGTCGGCGAACGTCGCGCCACACCCGGACTTGCACGCGACGACGAGCGCGTTCGACCGGTACGTTCGCGTGCCGCCGTCGAGGACGCGCACGGTCGTGCCCTCGCCGACGAACAGCTGGTCGCCCGCGGTCGTCGATTCGCCGACGAACGCGTGCACCTGGCCGTCGCCCTTGACGGTCACCGTGGCGTCAGCGCCGATGTCGACGTCCTCCGCGATGGCGAGCACGACGTCGCCGTCGGTCGTGTCCAGGGTGAGGTCGGTCCCGGCTGGCACGGTCAGTTCGTCGAGGTAGTACACGCCGCTCTCGACGGTCGCACTCGAGGCCGTGTACTGGACGCCCGACACGTCGATGGCGGACTCGTTGTCGTTCGTGTTGTACGTGCTCGCGGTCGCGACCGTCCGGTCGATGGTCGCGTCCATCGGCGGAACCACCGGGAGCTGCGTGCCGTTCCCCCGCGTCCCGCCGATGCGTTCGGCGCGCTCGCTCGGGCTCGACGGCTGCAGCGCGGTGACGGGGCCGCTCGCCGTGGAGTTGTTCACGTAGACGTCCTCCGTGACGCAAAGATCGCCGCCGGAGCCACAGGACTCCGAGAGCGACACCGACCCTTCCGCGTACACGTTCCCCGCGATGGTCGCGCCGTTCGCCTGCACGGCGACGCTGCCGCGCGTCATGACGGTGCCTCCGCTGTCGTACGTCGGCGTGGCGCCACCCCACGGGCCGTCCCTGCTGTCGTAGCTGTCGACGGTCGCGTGCTGGGTCTGCAGCAGGAGTTCGCCCGAGGACGCCGTCGAGAAGATCGCGCCGTACACCTGGACGCCCTCGAACGTGAACTGGTCCGGGTGGACGCCCGCACCCAGGGGCGCGGTGACCGACGCGGTCTTCGTCCCGTGGTCGACGCTGTGGTCGGCGACCGCGCCGAACTCGCGCTCGAAGTACCGATGCCACGCCCGATAGTGGTCGCTGCCCGCGACGGTGATGGTGACCTCGCGCACGTACTCGAGGTCGGCGGCGCCGTCGTCGGTGAGACAGAGGTCGTCCTGGATGGTGTCGCCCGCGCGGTCGGCGCTCGCGAGGAACTCGCGCCCGTCGACGTCGCCGGTGACGTTCGGCACCGGGAACGACACCGTCCGGATCGGGTGGCCGTTCACGTGCTCGGTGCGGTATTCGAGCGCGGGCGACTGCAGGATGGTCGTCCCGCTCGCCGACCGCCTGAAGATGGCGCCCGCCTGGTACGCGACCGTGACGCCCGAGCCGGTGTCGGCGACGACGGTCCCGAGGTCGGTCGCTGCCGTACACGCTGTGCGTCCGTTCACCTGGACGCGGAGCCGGCCGTCGGCCTCGACGCGGACGTCGCGCGCCGAGTCGCCGAGGTCGACGAGTTCGGTCGCACCGCTCCCGGTGTGCGCGACCGACGCGAACGTCGCGCCGGCGGCCTGGAGCGAGGTCTCCACGCCGTCGGCCGCCGAAGCGTCCTGCACGGACGCCTTCGCGTCCATCCCGGTGGCGTAGACGAGCCCGGCACCGGCGACGACCAGCCCGAGCATGAGCACGACGCCGACGACGGGTGCGGCCGCGCGCCCTCGCTCGCGTCGCCGGCCGAATCCGAGCGGCTCCATGATAGCTACCAACTCACCAGGATTGGAGTTAGTTAGAGACCAGCTATGGCTGTCGTCCGCGACGGGAACGGGCGCATACGCGGACGGGAACGAGCGCATACGGTAAGCGTGACGAGCGGTTCCGCCAGCGAGACCGAGCGGTTCCACCAGCGTGACCGAGCGCATCGCTCACGCGACCGACGCATCCCTCCACTGCGACGAGAGCCGGCACCGACCGGGTGCAGCGTCGACCGACGCGAGTTCCAACCACGGCCGAACCCGCCGTAGACGTGACCTACTCGCGCATCGACGGTCGCCGGCAGTCCGTGGTGCCGGCGTACCGCCGGATATCACCGGCGTTCACCTGGCGAGCACGCCACAGCCCCAGGACATTGAAGTGAGAAGATTCTTCCCCCTAGGCGACGGATTCGACTACATGAGTGAGTTCACTATCCGCGGGACGTTCCAGACGAAGCGCGGACGGAACAACTTCGAGACGACGATCGACGCGACGAACGAGAACGTCGCTCGCGAACACACGTACGCGAACTTCGGCAGCCGCCACGGCTGCACGCGTCACCAGGTCGAGATCGAGGAGGTCGAAGCACAATGATGGGTGGTGGTGGCGGCGGTGAACTCCAGCAGCTCTCCCAGGAACTCCAGCAGATCCAGGAGGAGATAGAGGGTCTCGAAGCGGACATCGAGGACCTCCGCGACGAGAAGACCGAGATCGACGAGGCCATCGAGGCCCTCGAGACCCTGGAGACGGGGTCGACGGTGCAGGTGCCCCTCGGCGGCGACGCGTACGTTCGCGCGGAAGTCCAGGACCTCGACGAGGTCGTCGTCGGACTCGGCGGCGGGTACGCGGCCGAGCAGTCCGAGGCCGACGCCATCGAGACGCTCGAGACGAAGAAGGGCGTCGTCGACGACAAGATCGACGACGTCTCCGCGGACATCGACGACCTCGAAGCCGAGTCCAGCGAGCTCGAGGAGAAGGCCCAGCAGATGCAGCAGCAGCAGATGCAGCAGCAGATGCAGCAGATGCAGCAGCAGGAAGGCGACGACGAGTAAGGCTCGATGTTCGACAGTCTGAAGGAGAAGCTCGGGAGCTTCCGGAAGGACGCCGAGGAGGCGGCCGAGGAGAACGCCGAGGAGCTCGACCCCGAGGACGCCGAGGTCGCTGACGGCGAGGTCGTCGACGCGGCCGACGTCGACGGCGACGAGGCTGGCGCGACCGACGACGCAACCGCGTCGACGGACGCAGCGACCGCTGTGGACGACGCGGACACCTCGGATGCGGCGGCCAGCGACGCGACCGAGGCGGAGACGGTCGACGCTGACGCGGCCGATGCGGAGGCAGTCGACGCCGACGCGGCCGACGCGGGCGTGGCGGAGACCGACGCGGACGACGAGACGGACGACGAGGACTCGAAGTCGACGGGGTTCGCCCGGAAGGCGAAGTCCCTCGCCACGGGCAAGTTCGTCATCGAGGAGGAGGACCTCGAAGGCCCCCTCCAGGAGCTCGAGATCGCGCTATTGTCCTCGGACGTCGAGATGGGTGTCGCCCAGCAGATTCTGGACAACATCCGCGAGGACCTCGTCGGGGAGACTCGGAAGTTCACGGAGTCGACCGGGTCGGTCGTCGAGGAGGCGCTCCGGAACGCGCTCTACGACGTCATCAGCGTCGGCCAGTTCGACTTCGAGCAGCGCGTCGCCGAGGCCGACAAGCCGCTCGTCATCATCTTCACGGGCGTCAACGGCGTCGGGAAGACGACGAGTATCGCGAAGATGGCGCGGTACTTCGAGGAACGCGGCATGTCGTCGGTGCTGGCGAACGGCGACACGTACCGTGCGGGTGCGAACGAGCAGATCCAGGAGCACGCGGACGCGCTCGGGAAGAAACTCATCAGGCACGAGCAGGGCGGTGACCCGGCGGCGGTCATCTACGACGCCGTGGAGTACGCGAACGCGAACGACGTGGACGTCGTCCTCGGCGACACCGCGGGCCGTCTCCACACGAACGAGGGCCTGATGGACCAGCTCGAGAAGATCGGGCGGGTCGTCGGCCCGGACATGACGTTGTTCGTGGACGAGGCGGTCGCGGGCCAGGACGCCGTGCAGCGCGCGAAGCAGTTCAACGACGCGGCGGAGATCGACGGCGCCATCCTGACGAAGGCGGACGCGGACTCCAACGGTGGTGCCGCCATCTCGGTCGCGCACGTCACCGGGAAACCCATCCTCTTCCTCGGCGTCGGGCAGGGGTACGACCACCTGGAGCGGTTCGACCCGGACCGGATGGTCGACCGGCTGCTCGAGGATGACTGACGGCGCGGTCACGACGATTCTTCTTCGCGGTCGGCTACAACGGCTAAGTCGCTCCACATATTAGTGCCCGGATAGCAGATGCCAGGAGACCAGGAGACGACCGTGCTCGTCGTCGACGATGAGGAGAAGCTCGCGAACATGTTCACGCTCTGGTTGCGCGGAGAGTACGACGTTCGCACGGTCTACGAGGGGGAGGCGTTCCTCGCGGAGGTGGACGAGGACGTCGACGTGGTGTTACTCGACCGACGGATGCCGGGGTACTCCGGCGACGACGTGCTGGAGATGCTGGAGCGACGGGACGCGGACCCCGCGGTCATCGTGGTGACCGCAATCGACCCGGAGTTGGACGTGCTCGAGATGCCGTTCGACGATTACCTCGTCAAGCCCGTGCAGCACGACGAGCTCGTGGACGCGATCGAACGCCAGATGCGGGTGCGCGAGCACGATGCGGACCTCCAGCGGTTCCTGCGACTCGAGACGAAGCGGCGCGTGTTGCTCGCCGAGCACCGCGAGATGGCGCTCTCGGGGCGCTCGGAGTGGGAGTCGCTCGTCGAGGAGTACGACGAACTGAAGGACCGCCTCCAGCGGACCGTCGACGACTTCGACTCGGTACTCGAGGCGTACCGGTCCTCGCACCGCGGTCGGGCCTGAGGCGATTCTGTCCTCGCATCACGGTCGGGCCTGAGGCGATTCTGTCCTCGCATCGCGGTCGCTCACTGTCGTCGAACGCGGTCGCTCGCGGGTGGCGTGCGAAAGTGGTGATGGAAGTGGAGGATGACAGCCAGCGTCGGTAGCTGACTCACCCACAGCCAGCGGTGGCGAGGCACCAGCTGCGTTCACGAATACAGGATTCCCTCCTGAAAAAGTTATCGCGAAGACAGTTCCTGTCCGAGTGGTGAGGTGTCCGGCGCGGACTCGGTTGGTCCTCGTGCGCGAGAAAAAGGCCTTTAGGTGGGAGTCCCGTACCTGCGTCCAATAATGGTACTCGACGACCTCGGAAGCTCTCTGCGGGGCACGCTCGACACGCTCCGCGGGAAGTCACGCATCTCGGAGGAAGACGTCGAGGAGGTCGTCAAGGAGATCCAGCGGTCGCTCCTGCAGGCCGACGTCGACGTCTCCCTCGTGATGGACCTCTCGGACCGCATCAAGGAGCGGTCGCTCGACGAGGAACCACCGAAGGGAACCACGGCGCGCGACCACGTCCTCCGCATCGTCTACGAGGAACTCGTCGACATGGTCGGCGAGTCCACGGACATCCCGCTCGAAGAGCAGACGATCCTGCTCGCGGGCCTCCAGGGGTCGGGGAAGACGACGAGCGCGGCGAAGATGGCGTGGTGGTTCTCGAAGAAGGGCCTCCGCCCTGCAGTGATCCAGACGGACACGTTCCGCCCGGGTGCGTACGACCAGGCGAAGGAGATGGCGTCGCGCGCGGAAGTCGAGTTCTACGGCGACCCCGACTGCGACGATCCCGTGCAGATCGCTCGCGAGGGCCTGGAGGCGACGTCGGACGCGGAAGTGCACATCGTGGACACGGCGGGGCGGCACGCGCTCGAGGACGACCTCATCAGCGAGATCGAGGAGATCGAGCGCACCGTCGACCCGGACCGGTCGCTGCTCGTGCTCGACGCCGCCATCGGGCAGGGCGCGAAGGACCAGGCGAGTCAGTTCGACGAGTCCATCGGCATCGACGGCGTCGTCATCACGAAGCTCGACGGGACCGCGAAGGGTGGCGGTGCACTGACCGCGGTCGACCAGACCGATTCGTCCATCGGGTTCCTCGGCACCGGCGAGGAGGTCAAGGACATCGAGCGGTTCGAGCCCGAGAGCTTCATCTCGCGCCTGCTCGGGATGGGTGACCTGAAGCAGCTCACCGAGCGCGTCGAGCGCGCGATGGAGGAGACGGGCGACGAGGAGGACGACTGGGACCCCGAGGACATGCTGAAGGGGGAGTTCACCCTGAAGGACATGCAGAAGCAGCTGGAGGCGATGAACAACATGGGGCCGCTCGACCAGATCATGGACATGATCCCGGGGATGGGCGGCGGCATCAAGGACCAGTTGCCGGACGACGCGATGGACGTCACCCAGGACCGGATGCGGCGGTTCGAGATCATCATGGACTCGATGACGGAGAAGGAGATGGAGAACCCGCGTGGCGTCGGGCAGACGCAGGTCGAACGCATCGCGCGCGGCTCTGGCTGCGACGAGGAGGAGGTCCGCGAGCTCCTCCAGCAGCACAAGATGATGGAGCGCACCCTCAAGCAGTTCCAGGGCGGGATGGACGGCGACATGCAGCGGATGATGAAGAAGATGCAGGGCGAGGGCGGTGGCGGCATGGGCGGCATGGGCGGTATGGGTGGCGGCAAGGGTCCCTTCGGCGACTGAGCGGTGGGCTGGCGTTCGTTCCGGTCGCGGGTCGCGCGCGGCGACGCGCTCGCGCTGACGGCGAGCATCTGGTTCCTCGCGAAGTTCCTCCGGTACCTGTTCCCGCCGCTGTTCCCGACCTTGACTGGCGAGTACGGCGTGTCGAACGCGGTGGTCGGTGGGGCGTTCACCGCGTTGATGCTCGCGTACGCGGCGATGCAGTTGCCCTCTGGCGTGCTCGCGGATCGCTTCGGCGGGTGGCGCGTGGTCACCGCGGGCGCGCTGATCGCGGCGGTCGCGTCGCTCGCGCTCGCCGCGCCACTGGCGGTCGGCTCACCGCTGCCGTTCGCGGTCCTCGTCGCGGCGATGATCCTCGTGGGCGTCGGCACGGGGATGCACAAGACCGTCGCCGTCCCGCTCCTGTCGCGGGTCTACTCGCGGCACCGCGGTCGGGCGCTCGGCGTCCTCGACACGTTCGGGGCGTTCGGCGGTGTGGTCGCACCGGTGGCGGTGGTCGCGGTGACGACGGGCGTGCTCGCGGACGCGTTCGACTGGCCTGGCGTCTTCCTCGCTGCGGGCGCGATCGGGCTCGTGCTCGCCGGCGCGTTCGCGCTCCGCGTTCCCGGGCGCGTCGGCGACGCCGGCGCGGGCGACCCCGACAGCGGGACGTCGCTCTCGGCGTACGCGGCGCTGTTCGCGGACCGCGACGTCGCCGCGTTCGTCGCCGTCACCGTCCTGTTCTCCTTCTCGTACAACGGCGCCGTCGCGTTCCTCCCGACGTATCTCGTCGACGTCGGCGGGCTGTCGACCGCGACCGCGGGAACGGTGTACGCGGTGTTGTTCGCGGTGAGCGTCGTCCAGGTGGCGACGGGTGCGGCGAGCGACCGTCTCGGGCGACTGCCCGTCATCGCGGCGGCGCTCGCGCTCGCCGCGGTCGGGCTCGCGCTCGTCGTCGCGGTCCCGACCGCGGGCGTCCTCGTCGTCGGTGCGAGCGTCGTCGCGTTCGGTCTCGGCAGTCACGGGTTCCGGCCGGTCCGGGGCGCGTACCTCGTGGAACTCGTCCCGGACGACGTCGCCGGTGGTGCGCTCGGCGTCGTCCGCACCGCCATCATGGGCGTCGGCGCGGTGGCACCCGCGACCGTCGGCGTCCTCGCCGAAGCGTACGGGTTCCAGGTCGCGTTCGGCGCGCTGCTGGCGGCGCTCGTCGGCGCGCTCGTCGCGCTCGCCGCGGTCGCAGCGTTCTCGCGGTGACCGGCGGGTCGGGCCCGACTGGCCGTCGGGCTACTCGTCGCCGGCGTCCGCGAGCGCGGTGCGAGCGCGGTCGACCGACCGGACGACGCGTTCGAGCGCGTCGGTCTCGAGCGCGTTCCGCGGCGCGGTCAGCCCGGAGACGCCGACCTCGCCGTCGATGACGGCGCGCCGCTCCGTGCCGACGGGGTAGCGCTCGCGGTGCTCGTCGATGCCCGGCATCGGGTTCTCCCAGCCGACGACGTGCGGCCACAGCGAGTCCTCGAGACCGATGACGTCCTGGTCGTTCGCGACGTCGACGGGGAGGTCGTCGGTGTCCTCGTGGCGTTCGACGTGCAGGTCGAAGTCCGCGTCGGGTCGCGTGAGGCGGACGCGCGCGTCGGCGTCCTCGATCGGCGCGTTCACGTTCAGGACGTCGACGTCGTCGAACACGCCGGCGTCGAGTGCGGCCGCGACGACCTCGCGGGCGACGCGCGCCGGCGGGTCGAAGTCGTGGTCGTCGGGCGGATGCACGTGGAAGTCCCGCGAGTGGTACGCCGACACTGCGACCGCGGGCGTCCCGAGGAACGCGGCCTCCATCGCGGCGCCGACGGTCCCGCTGCGGCCGAGGACGTACGCGCCGAGGTTCGGGCCGTGATTGGCGCCGGAGACGACGAGGTCGAACTCGGTGTCGAGGCCGCGCAGGGCGTACGCGACGCAGTCCGCGGGCGTCCCGTCGACCGCGTACCCCCACGGGTGTTCCTCGCGCGTGACGTACTGCGAGCGTTCCCGGCCGACGCCGCTCTGGTTCTCGGCTGGCGCGACGACGGTGACGTCCCCGAGCGCCCGCAGTTCCTCGTAGAGCGCCGCGAGTCCGTCCGCGTCGATACCGTCGTCGTTCGTCAGGAGAACGTCGGTCATTGCGGGAGCGTTGGCGCGGGCGGCCAAACGGCTTTCGCCTCGGTCGGGGCCGTGGTGGCTCGCGGACGCTGGAGCGACGGCGAGACGACGTTCTCGCGGTCACCGGCCGCGTCGTCTCCCGTGGACCGACGCACATCGGTCGTCACACCTCACGCCACCGCCCCGACGACGCCTCCGAAGGGTCGTTTCGTCCCGAGGTCGAACGACTCACACCCCGGCGCAGTATCCGGGTTCCGGACCCGAAACGAGGGGGTTCGGTGGCGTGCGCTCGCGAGCGCTCCGGAGCACTCCCCATCGACGACGTGGCCTCGAGACCGCTCACGAGCGCTCGAGGGGTCCGTCTCCCGTGGAGCGAACGACGACCCGGACGCGCCGCTGTCGGGCGGTCTAGACGCGAAACGAAGGGGTTCGCTGGGCGAGCGACGACGGGTCAGTCGACGATGATGTCGTCGTCGTCGATCGTCGGCTCGTCCATCCCGCCCGGTTGCATCTCCGCCTGATAGCGGTCGATCCAGCCCGCGAAGCAGTCCGGGCACAGTCGCTGGGAGTCTATCTGGGTGCGGTCGACCGCCAACCGCACCGTCCGCGCCAGCGCGTCGGACACCGCGTCCCCGCAATCGTCGCACGCGTCCTCGGTCATGCCCGCTACGTGCACGCCACTCGTAATAAACCCCCGTTCCGTGCGGCCGCTCGCTACGTTCCGCGCTACGTCGTCCGGAACGCGCGGTCGCCCGCGTCCCCGAGCCCGGGGACGATGAAGCCGTTCTCGTCGAGCTCGTCGTCGATAGCGACCGTCAGGAGGTCCGCCTCCGGGCACTGCTCGGCGACGCGAACGAGGCCTTCCGGCGCCGACACCGCCGACAGCGCGACGAGGTGCTCGGGCTCGGGCGCGTTCTCCGTGACGTGCTCGAGGACGCGCCCCATCGTCGACCCCGTCGCGAGCATCGGGTCCGCGACGATGACCGTGTCCTCGGACGTTATCTCCGGGAGCTTCACGTAGTCGACCGTGATCGGGAACTCGCCGTCCTCGTTCCGCCCGGCCTCCTCGTCGCGGCTCGCGGAGATGACGCCCTGGCGAGCGCGCGGGAACGCCTTCAGGAGCCCCTCGACGAACGGCGTCGCCGCCCGCAGCACGTTCACGATGACGACGTCGTCGAGCCCCTTCACGCGCTCGCCCATCGTGTCCGCGAGCGGCGTCTCGATCTGGACGTACTCCGTCTCCATCCGACCGTCGATGATCTCGTACCCACAGATACGGCCGAGTTTCACGAGGCCCTTCCGGAACGCCACCTGCTCCGTCTCCACGCTCCGGAGCTTCGAGAGCGTGTCCTTCGCGAGCGCGTGCGTGACGAGGTACGCCTCGTCGCGGTTCTCGATGGTCATACTCGAACGCGCGATTCGTGGGCAATAGAAAGTACCGGTCGGAACCGACGGGAGAACGCCCCAGCGCGCGGCGAACGCACGGTCTCGCGTGCGCTGTCGCCCGGCAGCGGCGTCCCGGAGGGCTTCGTGCGCGGCGGTGCTGGCCGGACGCGATGGTCGCCCTCGGGTGGCGGCCGCGGCGAACGCCCCGGCGACAGCGATCCGTGCCGGCTGGTATCGATGCGCTCGCCGAGTGATACTTATGTGTTCTCGCGGACCTAGGACGTAGTCAGG
Organism: Halorubellus salinus; assembly: GCF_020567525.1. Taxonomy (GTDB): domain Archaea; phylum Halobacteriota; class Halobacteria; order Halobacteriales; family Natrialbaceae; genus Halorubellus; species Halorubellus salinus. Next base: position 214,050 of record NZ_JAJCVI010000005.1, on the reverse strand, counting down.
ATGGAAGAGAGCATCTCCGGATTCAAGGTCCGTGGGTCGTGGTCGGACGTCGTCGAGCACGGCGAGCGCGTCACGCGGGCGTTCCGGGACCTCGACGTCCCCTACGAGGAGCACGCGGGCGCGTTCGACGAGTGGGAAGAGTGGCGACCGAAGCATCACGAGGACATCGACGACGACGTCGCACCGAAGACCGCCGACCAGGCGAGCGTCGAGGAGGGCGAGGGCGAGAAGGCCGGGAAGGAACCCGGCGAGGACGTGCAGTCCGCGGGCGAGAAGATAAGCGAGTCCTACGAGCGCCTCGGCGACGGCGAGACCGACGACGCCGTCGAGGAGTGGCGCAAGTCCATCGGGTACGTCGCGCGCGCGGCCGACTCGGCGGGGCGGAAGGCACTCCGCAAGGTCGAGGACACCGTCTACCAGCACGTGATGACGCAGCTCGCGCCGTACTACTTCGACAACGCGCTCGTCTCCGCGAACATCCAGCAGACCGGCGGCGACGACGACACGTTCGTCTTCGAGGTGAACGTGAACGACGACGACCTCAAGGAGGAGGTCGCCGAGCGACTCTACGAGTACGAGGACACCGTCGACCGCTGGCACGTCGACACCGAGAAGGACACCGAAGTCGTCGAGGCCGTAGAGGGCGTCGAACCGCCTCACGGCACGACCGACGGCCGGTCCCGTCCGGACCAGAACTAGCGGTCGGCGTCGGTGGCGTGGTCGTCGCGGTCCTTCTGCTTCGTCTCGCGTGCCCAGTGATTCCCGCTCGGCTCGGTTTCGCGGCTGCCGTCGTCGGCGCGAGCGTCGCCGAGGGGGGACGACGAGTCTTCGTCGCTGGTCGGGCCGTGGTCGTCGTCGCTGGTTGAGGCGTGGCCGTCGTCGCTGGTCGGGCCGTGGTCGTCGTCGCTGGCTGGTGCGCGGCCGTCGTCGAGGCGCCCGTCGACGAGGTCGGTGACGAACGCTGCGGTGGCGGCGGTGAGTGCGGTGGCCAGCGGTGCGGCGAGGACGGCGGCGAGCGCGAGAGCGGGGAGTCCGAGGCGGACGACGGTGGACGCGGGAAGGGAGACGAGGGCGACGACCAGGAGGTACTGGCCGCCGTAGCTCGCGTACGCGCCGCCGTCGGTCGCGAGGTCGACGCTGCGGTCGATGGCGTCGACGGCGCCGCGGTCCTCGACGACGACGAGGAACGGCGCGGCGTACAGCGCGTACCCGACCGCGAGGACGACGGGGAACGCGAGCAGGACGAGCGGGCCGAGCGCGAGCGCGGACGCGACGAGGACGAGCCCGACCGCGGCGAGCGCGAGCGCGATGCCGAACACGGGCGCGAAGTACCGCGAGAGGGCCGCGCCGACGCGCACCTCGCCGCGTCCCGGGCGGACGCGTTCGACGACGCGCGGCACGTACACCGCGGTCAACGCGGCGTGCACGACGATGCCGACGACGAACGCGACCGGTCGGACGAACACGCCGTCGGGCGTCGGGACGTTCACGAACGACCACAGCGTCGCGAACCCCGTCGGGAACGCGAACGTCACGCCGCCGCCGGGGCCGGCGCGCAGCACCCGGAGCGCGTTCTCGAACTGGAGGACGGTACCGACCACGGGGAGTGCGAGCAGGAGCACGTCCGACCGCACGCGCTCCCACGCTCCCTGCACGTACTCGGGGAGAGAGGGCATGGACGCGAGCGGTTCGCCTCGCTGGTACTCGAACGTTCGGGTTCGAAACACAGGGTTACGCGCCGACCGTCGACCCGACGTGTCTTCCCCAGAACTTCTTTGCCGAGACGCGCGTTCGACCACGTATGGTCGAGCAGCAGACGGTGTTACACCTCGACGACGACGAGGCGTTCCTCGACCTCGCCGAACGGTTCCTCGAACGCGAAGGCCTCGACGTCCGCACGTACGTCGACCCCGACGCGGCGCTCTCCGCGCTCGAGGACGTCGAGTGCGTCGTCTGCGACTACGACATGCCGGCGTGCACCGGTCTCGAGTTCCTCGAACGCGTCCGCGACCGCGACTCCGACGTCCCGTTCGTCCTCTTCACCGGGAAGGGCAGCGAGACCGTGGCGAGCACCGCCATCTCCGCGGGCGTCAGCGACTACGTCCAGAAGGGCGGTGCTGACTCGTGGACGCTGCTCGCGAACCGCGTCGACCGCGCGGTCTCCGAGTACCGCGCACAGCGCGAGCTCCGCGAGCGCGCCGACCGCTTCGAGGCCATCTTCGAGGACCACGCCTCCCCGATGCTGCTCGTCGACCCCGACACCGGCCGCATCGAACGCGCGAACCGCGCCGCCTGCGAGTTCTACGGGTACGACGCCGACGCGTTCACCGAACGCAGCGTCGACGACGTCAACGCCCTCCCACCCGACGAGGTCGCCGACTGCCGCGCCGCCGCGGACGCCGGCGACGAGAACCACTTCGAGTTCGAGCACGAACTCGCCGACGGCGAGGTCCGCGCCGTCGACGTCCACTCCACGCCCATCAGCGTCGGCGGCGACGACGTCCTCTTCTCCATCGTCCACGACGCCAGCGACCGCGAGCGTTGACCGCGAGCCCGTCAACGAGCGTCGACTGCGAGCCCGTCCACGGGCGCCGACCGCGAGCCCGTCCACGAGCACCGACCGCGACTCCGCTCACGTATTCGCGACGGCCGACGCTCGACGCCGGAGACGACGCCTACTTGTGTCGTCCCGCACTCGAAGCCATACGAAATGGTCGACGCCGGCACCCTCGCGACGCTCGCCGTCGCCGGACTCGCGAGTCTGTTCATGGCATGGACGATCGGCGCCGGGTCGTCGGGGTCGACGCCGTTCGCGCCCGCGGTCGGCGCGAACGCCATCGGCGTGATGCGTGCCGGGTTCGTCGTCGGCATCCTCGGGTTCGCGGGCGCCGTCCTCCAGGGCGCGAACGTCACCGAAGCCGTCGGCTCCGAGCTCGTGTTGAACACCGCGCTGTCGGCCGAAGCCGCGACCGTGGGTCTGCTCGTCGCCGCCGCCCTCGTCGCGTTCGGCGTCTACACGGGCTACCCGATCGCGACCGCGTTCACCGTCACGGGCGCTGTCGTCGGCGTCGGACTCGCGATGGGTGGCGACCCCGCGGTCGCGAAGTACCAGGAACTCGTCGTCGTCTGGGTGTCAATCCCGTTCGTCGGCGGGTTCGTCGCGTATTCGACCGCTCGAGTGTTGCGCTCGGAGCGCGTGAGCGAACGCGCCGTCGTCCCCGTCCTCGCCGCGATCGTCGGCGCCATCGTCGCGAACATCGGGTTCACGCTTCTCGGGCCGGAAGGCGAGACCCAGTCCATGGCCGCGGCCGCCGCCGACGCACTCGGCGTCGCGTCGACCGCGGGCGTCCTCGCGGTCACGGCCACGATCGCGCTCGCGGTCGCCGGCGTCCTCGCGCTCGACCTCCGGAACGACGAAGCCGCTGGCCAACAGCACTTCCTCGTCGCGCTCGGCGGCCTCGTCGCGTTCTCCGCTGGCGGCAGCCAGGTCGGCCTCGCCATCGGCCCACTCACGCCCCTCGTCGGCGAAGGACAGGCCGTCGTCCTCCCACTCACCGTCCTCTTGCTCGCCGGCGGCTTCGGCCTCCTCGTCGGGTCGTGGACGGGCGCCCCCCGGATGATAAAGGCGCTCAGTCAGGACTACTCGTCGCTCGGCCCCCGCAGGTCCATCGCCGCGCTCATCCCCGCGTTCAGTATCGCGCAGGTCGCCATCTTCCTCGGCGTCCCCGTCTCATTCAACGAGATTATCGTCTCCACCATCGTCGGCAGCGGGTACGCCGCCGGCTCCAGCGGCGTCAGCCGCGAGAAGATGCTGAAGACCGTCGCCGCGTGGATCGGCTCGCTCGTCCTCTCGTTCGTCGTCGCGTACGCGGGCTTCTGGGTCGTCGACGCGGTCCTCGCGTAGGGCCGCTCGAACTCGCGCGCGAGACTCGAACGCGTCGGCTCTCCACCCTCAGACGACGGCTGCGGCGACGGCCGTGACGACACCGGCCGCGACGAAGACGACACCGAAGAACGCGATCGTCGTCTCGCCGTAGTCGTACTTCGAGTCGGTCGCCGCGACCGGCCGCCGGTACCTGACGAGGCTCCCGCCGACGGTCGCGGACCCCGCACCGAGCGAGACGAGTCCGGCCCGCGCGAGCACGCCCGGATCGCCCGTTCCGGCGGTCAGGCCGAGCAGTGCCAATCCGATACCGCCGAGCACGAACCCGACGGCGAACAGTCGGTACACTCGCCCTATCCCCCGGTCCGACGTCTCAGCGACGCTCATAGATGCACGTCTCGAGGTCGCGTAAAGAATCATGTGGTCGGGCACGTCGATGCGGCCCGCTCCGTGGGCCCGCCGTCACTCCGTCGGGACTTCGCCGGGTTCGACGTCCGCGTCCTCGTCGGGTTCGTCGCCGGCTTCCTCCTCGGGAAGGAGCGTCAACCGGGCCTTCATGATCCGCGTGTTCTCCACTTTCTCGACGGTGATACGGACGCGGCCGTACTCCATGACCTCGCCCTCCTCGACGAGGCGCCCGGAGCGATTGAAGATGAAGCCCGCGATGGTCTCGAACTCCTCGCCCTCCGGGAGTTCGATGTCGAGGAACTCGTTGACCTCCTCGATGTTCACCTCGCCCTTCACGAGGACCTCGTCCTCGCTCACCTGCTCGATGGGTTCCTCCTCCTCGCCCTCCAAGATCTCGCCGACGATCTCCTCGATCATGTCCTCCATCGTCACCAGGCCCTCGGTGGTGCCGAACTCGTCGATGACGATGACCATGTGCATGCGGTTCTCGCGCATCTCCGCCATGAGCTCGTCCGCGTTCTTCGACTCGGGGACGTGCAGCGTCGGCTGGATGAGGTCGCCGAGCTCGAGGTCGCCGTTCTCGCCGTAGTTCAGGTCGCGGACGAGGTCGCGGATGTGGACGACGCCGATGATGTTGTCCAGACTCCCCTCGTAGACGGGGAGGCGCGCGTGCCCGCCGTGGATACACTGCTGGATGGCGTCCTCGATGGGGTCGTCCTTCGAGATGGCGTCCATGTCGAGGCGCGGCGTCATCACCTCCTTCGCGATGGTGTTGTTGAACCGGAAGATGCGCTGGAGCATCTCGCGTTCGTCCTCCTCGATGACGCCCTCGCGCTCCCCGGTCTCGATCATGTCCTGGATCTCGTCCCGGGTCACGTAGCTCGTCTCGATCGCCGACCGCCCGCCCGTGATCTTGTTCACGACGCGGGTGAGGTAGTCGAACAGGACGATGAGCGGCATCAGGAGGTACTCCGACACCTTCAGCGGCTTCGCGATCCGGAGCGCCCACGACTCGGTGTTCTCGACCGCGTAGGACTTCGGCGCGCTCTCCCCGAACAGGAGCACGAGCGCGGTGATGCCGAACGTCGCGGCGAGAACCGCCTGTCCCTGGGTCAGGTACATGCCGAACAGCCCCGTCGCTATCGACGACATCGCGATGTTCACGATGTTGTTCCCGACGAGGATGGTCACGAGGAGCCGATGCGGGTCGTCCTTCAGCTCCTTGACCGTCTCCGCGCCGTACCGTCCGTCTTCGACCAGGGCGTCGATGCGGTGTGCAGCGAGGGAGAACATCGCGATCTCGGACGACGAGAAGAACGCCGAGAGGACGATGAGTACGACGATGATGAGACTTCCGAGCACGGCGATGGCGGTCTCAGAAATCTCGATACCGACGAACGGAACGGTGTACGCGGCCAGCAACGCAGATGCGGCACTAAGCGATGAACCCATTCAATGCCGTGCCTTGGTATCCTGTCGGATTAACTCTTTTCTTGTCCCCCGAATCGACCCGATACTGCAGTTGTCGACGACGCCAGGGATTCGAGTCGTGGTCGGCCTGCCGCGTCCCAAGTCCCTTAGTCGCGTGACGACGGAGTACGGGTATGACCGAGGACCCACAGATCACGCTCTATCGACTCCAGGCGTGCCCGTTCTGCGAGCGCGTCGTCCGCGTGCTCGACGAGTACGACCTCGAGTATCGCTCGCGGTTCGTCGAACCGCTGCACTCGCGACGGAACGTCATCCAGCGCGTCAGCGGCAGTCGCACCGCGCCCGCGATCGTCGACGAGGCGACGGGCGTGACGATGAGCGAGTCCGCGAACATCGTCGAGTACCTGCACGCGACGTACGGCGACGAGCGTGCGGCGACCGACGGCGGCGAATCCGGGGGTGCGGCCTGATGGTCGACCTCGACTTCGACGTCGTCTCCCTGCCCGACGCCGACCACCCCGACGTGGGCGACACCGCACCGGACTTCACGCGACCGCTCGTGAACGACGAGTTCTGGGAGGACCGCAGCCTCGACTCGCTGCTCGACGACGGGCCCGTCCTGCTCGTGTTCACGACGATGAACGGCGCGTTCCCGGCGACGTACACGTGGAACGAGCTCCGCGAGCGCGACTGGGAGGCCGACCACGACGTCTCCGTCGTCGGCGTCACGATAAGCGACCCCTACGACACGACCGAGACCATCCGCGACCGCGGCATCGACTACCCGATATTCAGCGACCCGCAGAACGGCGTCGCGGAGGCGTACGGCGTCGTCCACGACCTCGACGGGATGACGGGCGTCACCGAACCACGACCGAGCGTGTTCCTGCTCGATGCCGACCGGACCGTCGAGTACGCGTGGGCCGCGAGCGAGTGGCCGGACTTCCCGCCGTACGACGACGTCGAGGCCGCGCTCGACGAGCGCTGACGGCCGACCGGATGGTGCACTGCGGGCCGACCGGACGGTGCACTGACGGCTCGAACCAGCAGTTTATTCCGGTTCCTCGCGGTACGTTCACGCGATGACTCGAGGGAACCAGTCCGCGGACGAACCCGGGGATAGCGTCGCCGCGGCCGCCGCAGCAGTCCAGGCGGGCGACCTCGTCGTGTACCCGACGGAGACCGTGTACGGCCTCGGCGCGGACGCGCTGAACGCCGACGCCGTCGAGCGGGCGTTCGACGCGAAGGGCCGGGACCGCTCGAACCCGCTGTCGCTCGGCGTGCCGAGCGTCCCCGCGGCCCGCGAGCACGTGCACGCCGACGACCACACGATGGCGTTCATGCGTGCGTTCCTCCCCGGCCCCGTCACCGTGCTCTGTGAGCGCGCGGCCCACGTCCCGGACGTCCTCGTCGCCGGCGGCGACACCGTCGGCGTCCGCGTTCCCGCGCACGACCTCGCGCTCGACCTCTACGCGGCCGCCGGCACGCCCGTCACGGCGACGAGCGCGAACCGTTCGGGCGCGCCGAGCGTCCGCCACCCCGACGACCTCGAAACCGACTTCCTGGAAGCGGTCAGTTGCGTGCTCGACGGCGGCCGCACCGACGGCGCCGAGAGCACCGTCGTCGACCCCACCACGGGCGAGATAGTCCGCGAGGGCGCGCTCGCCGGCGCCATCGAAGCCTGGCTCGACGAGCACTGACCGACGGGTCGCCGCGGCAGAAGATACTCATGCGAACCGGCCGACGAGTCCGTCGATGCGTGGACTGACTCGCGTCGCCTGCTGTCTCCTGGTCGTTCTCGCGACCGCCGGCTGCCTGACGGGCGCTGGCGTCTCGAACGACGCCGCGAAGGAACGGGCGCTCGACGCCGAGGAAGCGTACATCACCGACCGGTTCGAGGACGCGTCCTGCGTCGAGAGCTGGAGTCTCATTTCGTTCGTCGGCATCGACGAGGAGGCGACGGTCGTGAACCGGACCGCCGACGGCGTCTACGTCGACGTCACGCACCCGCTCTCGTACGCGACCGACGACGAGGAGGCGGACGTGGCGACCGAGGCCACGTACCTCGTGACCGAGGACGACGTCCGGCGGGTCAGCGGAACGAACCTCTCGCCGTGCTGAATCGGGCGGGACGGACGCCTCGGCATCCTGTACTGAATCGGTCGGGACGGACGCCTCGGCAGCCTGTACTGGATCGGTCTGGACGGACGCCTCGGCATCCTGTACTGGATCGGTCGGGACGGACGCCTCGGCATCCTGTACTGGATCGGTCGGGACGGACGCCGTGAGCGGAGACGCGGAGGGTGAACTGGCGGTTTCAGCTTGAGGCGGTTCTTAGTGCGTCGAGCCGCCACGTCTCCGGTACGGATGAGTCGTCGAACACGAACCGGGTACGCGCTCGTGGTCATCGGCCTGGGAGTGGCGGCGCTGACGTTCCGCGTCGGTGGGGCGACCCAGCGGGCGTGTCCCGGCATCGACAGCGCGCTCTACGACCGGTTCGGCGTCTACCCGAGGGAAGCTCGCGTCGTGAGCGTCGACGTGCTCGCCGCCTCCCTGGAGTGGTACGACGGCTGTAACTGGCACACGCAGTCGCTGCTGCCGCTGTACGTCGGGCTGCTCGTCGTCGTCGTCGGCGGCGTCTTCCTGTCGCGAGCGTCGGCCGCGGACGCGGACGACTGACTCGTGGTGCTGGGGCGCTGCCCCGTCAGTCCCCGGCGAGCAGCGACCGGAGCGTGCTCGTTCGGACGCCGCACTCCTCGGCGTACTCGCAGGGCTCGCACTTCGACGCGGCGTCGCCGTCGAGCCGCGCCGGTGGTGCGCCCAGGTCGCGAACCGTCCGGATAGCCTCCCGATACCTCGCCTTCTTCCGGGTCGTCAGGCGCACGCGCCGGACTACGCCGTACGCGGGGTACTCGACGATTACCTCGTCGACGCGGGTCTCTCGCTCCCACGACAGCGCCTTCGCCGCGGCGACCGCCCACACCGCGTGGGGCTCCCAGACGCCCTGCTCGGGTGGCTTTCCGGGGGAGACGAGCGACGGCAGCGGCGGGTCCGGGAGGACCTTCGACGCGACGCCGTGGCACTCCCGACCCGAGAGGAAGACGTCGGTGTCGACCGGGTCGCAGAGGTCCGGGAAGCGCGGTTCGCGCTCGCGGACGCCCCGCAGCCGCTCGCGCCACGTCTCGACGGGGACCGCCAGGAGGTCGGCGTCGATCGATTCGGGGTCCGCGAGCGCGTCGTCGTAGCGCGTGGCGAGGTCGCGGACGGCGTGGACGCGCTCGGGCGGTGACCGGTTGTCGCGCTGGCGAGCGTACCAGAGCTGTCGGGGGCAGTACGCAGCGGTCCGGAGGTCGCTGAACGCGAGCACGCCGACGTTCGCGCGGTCTCGTACAAGAAGTGCGGGGTGGTCGTCGATGCGGGCGGCGTCGTCGTGGACGGCTCCACGTCGCGGGCTAGAAGTCGACGTCGACCTCCATCCCCTCGGTCGCCTCGTCGAGGCCGTCCTCGCGGGCGGTGTCGAGGTTCGTCGAGAGCGCGGCGTCCGTGAGGACGTCGTCGAACGCGTCCCGGTAGCGGTCGTTCGCGGCGCGCGAACGCTCGACGGCGTCCAACGCCAGCACGTACTTGCGTGCGGTGCGGTCGTCGACCTCGAACGCGTCCGCGACGGCGTCCAGGCCGTCCTCGCGCGTCTCGCGGAGGACGGCGACGGGGTCACGGTCGTCGTCGTCGACCACGTCGGCGTCGGTGGGGAGGTCGGTGTCGTCGACGAGGTGACAGTCGGTGCGAGCGACGAACACCTCGAACGCGTCGACGTCCGCGTCGAGCTCGCTCGCGATGGCGTCGTCGTCCACGTCGTCGTAGACGAGCTGCACGAGCTCGACGAGCTCGTTGTCGTCGAGGTCGGTCCCGAACCCGTAGCGGTCCCGGAGTGTCTCGACGATATCGTGGAGGGCAGCGTCGACGTCTGGGCGGTCAGTGAGGGAGCCACGGGACTCCTCCTGGGACTCGGTGACGGTGTCGTCACCGGCGACGTCCATGAAGATGTCACGCAGTTCCTCGGTCTTGCGGTCCATCACCGATACACTCGGGCCCTCACGGTACATAAACGTACCACACCTTTCGACCCCGGTAGTCTCCCTCTACGAACCGGGCCGTCGAGCAACCGCCGGCTACGTCGAGCAACCGCCGGTTACGACGAGTGACGAGCGGCCACGTCGAGCAACCGCTGGCTACGACGAGTGACGAGCGGCCACGTCGAACGACCGTCGACTCCGGCGAGCGACGGCCGGCGGCGCTTCCGGCGAGCAGTCGTCGGCACCCTCACCTGACGTGAGTACCCACTGTCTCGGGGCGTGAATCGCACGAAGGGAGCCCACTCGAACGCGGAAACCCTCAACTCCGGGAGGATTCTCGCAAGAGGGGAGCGGGCAACCGTCCGAGTGTGGCAAGATTTAAGCGGCAATCGCCCCGGTGATAGACTATGACAGTTCCGCTGGTACCGCTCCAGGAAACGACCCGCCCGACGTTCTGGCAGATAGGTCACACGGGCGAAGTCGTGTTCTACTACCTCGCCGCCGTCGCCATCGTCGTCTTCGCCTACGGCGTCTACGACCGGTTCGCCCGCTACGCACAGGGAGACGAGGACTGGTTCGAGCGCACCAACGACCTCGGTCGTCGCGTCCTCGAGGCGACGAAGATCGTCGCCTCGAACGAGAAACAGTTCGACAGAGACCTCTACGCCGGCGTGATGCACACGTTCATCCTCTGGGGGTTCCTGACCCTCACCATCGGGACGGGCATCCTCGCCGTCGACATGGACGGCTACCAGAAGTTCACGCAGTTCGTCCTCGGGAACAAGCAGTCGTTCTTCGTCGGCGACTTCTACGTCGCGTACTCGTTCGTGATGGACGCGATGGGGCTCCTGTTCGTCGTCGGCGTCGGCATGGCGATCTACCGGCGGTACGTCGAACGGAACGGCCGCCTCTGGGGCAAACACACGAGCACCGAGGACGACCTCTTCGTGTGGACGCTGTTCTACCTCGGCGTCGGCGGCTACATCACCGAGGGCGTTCGCATCCTCGGCACCGGTCGCCCCGAGTTCGAGACCGTGAGCTTCGTCGGCTGGTTCACCGCCGACGTCTTCGCCGCCGCGGGGATGACCGAGTCGATGGCGACCGCCGTCTACCCGCTCACGTGGTGGACGCACGCCGTCGTCGCGCTGATCTTCATCGCCGCCATCCCGTACGCGAAGCCGTTCCACATGATATCGAGCTTCGCGAACGTCGTCACCCGCGACGAGAAGGCCGGCAAGCGCCTCCCCGGCGTCCCCGCGGACCTGGACGCGGACACGGGCGCGGAGAGCATCGACTCCTTCAGCTGGAAGGAGATCCTCGACCAGGACGCGTGCACGAAGTGCGGGCGTTGCTCGTCGGTGTGTCCGGCGAACGCGAGCGGCCGGAACCTCGACCCCCGCGACGTCATCCTCGACCTCAAACAGTACCGGGAGAACCTCGACGCCGGCGGCGACGAGAAGGCCATCGTCGCCGACGGCGGGTCGTCGGTCATCCAGGCGGAGACGATGGAGTCCTGCATGTCCTGCATGGCGTGCATGGACGCCTGCCCCGTCGAGATCGAGCACCTGAACTCGTTCACGCGGATGAACCGCGAGCTGACCGACGCCGGCGAGATCGACCCGAACCTCCAGGACGTCTTCCAGAACCTCATGCAGAAGGGGAACACGTTCGGCGACCCGCAGCGCAAGCGCGGTGACTGGGCGGACCCCCTCGACTTCGAAGTGCCGGACGCCCGCGAGGAGGAGGTCGAGTACCTCTGGTACGTCGGCGACTACCCGAGCTACGACGACCGGAACAAGAAGGTCGCGCGGTCGCTCGCGACCATCCTCAAGGAGGCGGACGTCTCCTTCGGTATCCTCTTCGACGACGAGAAGTACGACGGGAACGACATCCGTCGCGTCGGCGAGGAGTTCCTCTACGTCGAACTCGCCGGGCATCACGTCGAGTCCTTCGAGGACTGCGAGTTCGAGAAGCTCGTCTGCACGGACCCTCACAGCTACAACACGTTCAAGAACGAGTACCCGGAGGTCGACTTCGAAGAGTTCGCGGACGACCCAATGATGCCCTTCGAGTTCGAGGGCCAGTGGAACGCGGACGGCGAGATAGACGTCAAGCACTGGACGCAGGTCGTCGAGGAGCTCGTCGAGCGGAATGCGCTCGGACTCCGTGGGACCGAACTCGACTACACCGTCACGTACCACGACCCCTGTCACCTGGGGCGGTACAACGACGAGTACGAGGCACCTCGCGACCTCGTGAAAGCGACGGGCTGCGAGCTCCACGAGATGCCGCGGAATCGCGCGGATTCGTTCTGCTGTGGTGGCGGTGGCGGCGGCCTCTGGATCGAGGTCGAGGAGGAGACGAAGCCGAGCGAGGAACGCCTCCGCGAGGCACTGGAGGATACGGACGCCGGGTCGGCGGTCGAGAAGTTCGTGGTCGCGTGCCCGATGTGCATGACGATGTACGAGGACGGCCGGAAGACCGGCGGGTTCGAGGACGACATCGAGGTCGTCGACATCGCGGAACTCATCGTCGAGGCCATCGGCGCCGAGGACCAGATCGCGGTCTGACCGCCGTCGGTCGCTTTCGACGCCGGTCTCGGGACAGTGCGAGACCGACCGCGTGCGGTCGCCGTTGCGGTCCCGATTGCGGTGCGGTCGCCGTTGCGGTTCCGATTGCGGTGCGGTCGCTTCTCGTCTGGTGTTTCGTCGAAAGGAGAGCGATGCGTTCGGGCAGCGGGGGCTGCGTCTGTCGCGACAGGTGGTCGATTCAGGGGACTCGGGCGAGTGGTCGATTCAGGGGAGCAGCCGATTCGGGCGAGTGGTCGATTCAGGGGAGCAGCCGATTCGGGCGAGTGGTCGATTCAGGCGATGCGGTCGGCGATCCCGGCGGCGATGGGGACGCGGGTGCGCTTGCCCTGGTAGGCCCGGAGCATGAGGAACAGCCAGAGGGCGAACGTGCCGAGCCCGATGACGAGCCACGCGAGGAAGAACACGAGTGAGACGATGGCGCCGGCGAAGCCCGCTTCGATGCTCGCACTCGAGATGATACTCACGAGGATGGAGACGAACGTGATCCCGATGCTGAGCGCGAACAGCGAGACGCTGAGGACGATGCTCTGTGCGGCGTGGAACCGGACGAACTCGTCCTCTGGTTCGAGGAAGTAGAAGATGATGCCCGTGAGGGCGCCGAAGAGGTAGGCGAGTGCGCCGGCGACGTTCGAGTCGAGGCCAGTGCCGGTGGATTGCTGGATGGTCTCTGTGCTGTGTTCGGTGGTGGACGCGTCGGTATTGATGTCTTCGGTTGCCATAATGTGACTCGTTACCTAATACCACTAGGGACGTATTAAACACAGCAGATGTGTGCGAAATAAGATGGTTCGCGTATGGTTCGTATACCCTAACGAAATGTGGTGAACGGTAACGAAGAGGGCACTAGACGCGAACGGTCGACTCGAAAATATACGATAACGTATTATTCCGCGCGGGTTCAGGCCTCGACCTGCTCGTCGAGGTCGACCGCGACCGAGTCCTCGCCGACGACGTCCTCGATGTCCTCGATGTCGTCGGAGAGCAAGCGGCGAGCGATGGTCCGGATGCCGACCGCCAGCACCACCAGGAACGCCGCACGTCGGAGGGTGCGGCCGATGGAGCGCTCGTCGTCCATCTCGTCCTCGGAGCGCTCGTCGTCCATCTCCTCGGCTCTCTCGGCGTCCATCTCGGCGTCCATGACGTCGAGCAGCTCTTCGGCTTCCTCGGCCGTGCTCCCGACGGCGTTGCTGAATCGGGCTTCGTCGAGGTGCAGCTCTAAGAGTGTGAACTTCTTGACCATGACCACTGATACGACGAGTGAGGACATATACTTGGTGTGACAGCTGGTGGCCACGTTCTCGACACCTGGTCACCAGGCGCTTCCAGCCGCGATGCACTCGACCGCGGTCAGGCGCCGCGGTCGCGCCAGTCGGCCTCCAGCAGCCCGAAGTAGAGCGTGTCGACGTACTCGCCGTCGACGAACTGGTTCTCGCGCAACCGGCCCTCCTGCTCGAACCCGAGCGTCTCCCAGATGCGCCGCGAGGCGTCGTTCGCCGCCATCACGCGCGCCTGCACCCGGTTCAGGTTCCGTTCGTCGAACGCGTACTCGACGAGCAACCGGCTCGCTTCGGTCCCGTACCCCTTGCTCCAGTGGTCGGGATGGATGGCGATGGCGAGCTCGCCCCAGCGCGTTCGCTCGTGAATCTTGAACAGCGCGATGTCCCCGACCGGCTCGGGGTCGCCGTCGTCGCCGTCGACGCAGATGAGGAGGTTCACGGAGTCGTCGTCGCTGACGACGTCCTCGTGGAACTCCTCGGTGGACCGCATCGTCGTCGGCGTCGCCGACGTCAACGGACGGCGCACCCGCGGGTCGTTCACGTTCTCGTTCAGGAGGTCGAGGTCCGCTTCCTCGATGGTGTGGAGGGAGACGCGGTCGCCGCGGAGGAAGACTGCACCAGGCATACGCCTGACTCGACCGCCGGCAAAAAAAGGCGTTGTGGAAGCGTGTGAGTCGTCCTCAGGACTGTCGGGCGTCGCGCTTGCGCCACTCGTCGGCGAGGACGCCGTAGACGTGCATGTCGCGGTACTCCCCGTCCATGAACTCGCTCTCGCGGTGGGTGCCCTCGTGGGCGAACCCGAGCTTCTCCCAGATGCGCTTCGAGCCGTCGTTGCCCTCGATGTGCTTCGCCATCATCCGGTGGACGTTCCGCTCGTCGAACGCGTAGTCGACGAACCGTTCGCACGCCTCGGTGCCGTAGCCCTCGCCCCAGTACGGTTCGGCGACCCAGACGCCGATCTCGGCCTCGCGCGTGCGGTCGTCGACGTGCATCCCGACCTCCCCCACGGGCTCGGGGTCGCCGTCGTCGCCCTCGCGGCAGACGAGGAGGCTGGTGCCGTCGTCGTCCTCGAGGAGGTACTCCTCGACGTCGTCGTGGTTCTCCGGGTACGGCCAGATGTACGACCGATGGACTGCGGGTGGGTTCTTGTGCTCGTGGACGAAGTCCACGTCCTCCGCCTCTATCGTCCGTAACGTCAACCGGTCCGACCGCAGGAAGACTGCTCCGGGCATACCGCGACGATTCGACGGCGCGCGAAAAGCCCTTGTGGGTGTGTGCGAACCCGTGGCGTGGTCGTCAGAAGACGCCGAGTTGGAGGACGCCGAGCCACGCGAGCGCGAGCCACGTCTGGAAGAGCACGCTCCCGACCGCGGAGAGCGCGACGAACTCGAGGTCGTTCATGTCCGCGAACCCGGCGGGGACGGTGAGCATCCCGCGCGTGAACAGGAGCGCGTTCGAGACGGGGACGGCGGCGCGCCCCCAGCGGTCGAACCAGCCCTCGAAGCGCTCCAGGCGGTCCTCGCTCACGCGGAACCACGTCCGGTCGAGCAGCCAGTCGCGGCCGGTGCGTTTCGCGAGCGTGAACAGCGCGTACTGGCCGACGGTCGCGCCCGCGGCGGCGACGAGGATGAGGACCGCGATGGTCTCGACGTCGCCGGTGCTCGCGGCGAGCAACTGGATGCTCGCCGGGACGAGCGCCTCGCTCGGCGCGAAGTACAGTAGCATCGCGCCCTCGAGGACGAGGATGGCGAACAGCGCGAGCACCCCGTACTGGTCGAGGAACGCTCGTGCGAGGGATTCGTCGCCGACGAGGAACAGCGCGACCCCAGCGACGGCGAGGACGGCGAACCCGACCGCGACCGCGAGCGGCCCGTACTCCGCGAGGAGCCACCGCAGGCCGTCCTCTCGGGGTTGCGCGCCGTCGGTGACGTCAGTCGTCATTCGACCTATGGTCACGAGGCGGCAGGTAAATGCGTTGTGTCACGTTGGCAACGATGGTGGTCGCGGCGAGTTCTCGAGGTGCGGTGGCGTCGAGAGCGCTACGCTTACCCCGGGCGCCCCCGGAGTGTCGGGTATGGAGCGCATCGAGCGTCCGCGCCGCCTCCGGAAGGACGGCGTGCGCGAGCTGGTGAGTGAGACGACGGTGGACGCGACGGACCTCGTCGCGCCCGTGTTCGTGGACGCGACGACCGACGAGCGCGTCCCCATCGAGTCGATGCCGGGCCACGAGCGCGTGCCGGTCGAGGAGGCGGTGGCGCGCGTCGAGGAGGTCCTCGCGACGGGCGTGGAGGCCGTGATGCTGTTCGGCATCCCCGAATCGAAGGACGAGACGGGGTCGCAGGCGTGGGCTGGAGACGGTGTCGTGCAGGAGGCGACGCGGCGCGTCACCGCGGAGACGGACGCGTACGTCATCACGGACGTCTGCCTGTGCGAGTACACCGAGCACGGGCACTGTGGGGTGCTGGAACCGCACGCGCACGAGGCCGCGGAGTTGACCGTCGAGAACGACGAGACGCTGCCGTTGCTCGGGAGCGTCGCGGTGAGTCACGCGAAGGCGGGCGCGGACATGGTTGCGCCGTCGGGGATGATGGACGGGATGGTCGGCGCGATCCGTGGTGCGCTCGACGACGCCGGGCACGCCGACGTGCCCATCCTCTCGTACGCCGCGAAGTACGAGTCGGCATTCTACGGGCCGTTCCGCGACGCCGCGGACGGCGCTCCCGCGTTCGGCGACCGCCGGCACTACCAGATGGACCCCGCGAACCGCCGGGAGGCCACTCGCGAGGTCCGCCTGGACGTCGAGGAGGGCGCGGACGTCCTCATGATCAAGCCCGCGCTGCCCTACCTCGACATCGTCGCGGACGTCCGCCGCGAGTTCGACCGGCCGGTGGCGGCGTACAACGTCTCCGGCGAGTACGCGATGCTGCACGCCGCCGCCGAGAAGGGCTGGCTCGACCTCGAGGGAACGGCCAGGGAGTCCGTGCTCTCGATCAAGCGCGCCGGCGCGGACCTCGTCGTGACGTACTTCGCGGAACTGCTCGCTGAGAGCGCCGACTGACCGACGGTCACGGGACCGGGCACGCGAACCGCCCGCGCTCGTCGAACCGACGCGCTGACGGTCGAACCGGTTCTGTCGAGCCGACACGTTGGTGGTCGAATCGCGTTGCGGGTCGTCCCCGAATCCGCATCGGTTTTGGGAATCATTATTACTGACGAGTGTTGGTATGTGTACATGAATCGACGAGCTGTTCTGAGGCGAGCCGGGGCCGCGGCGGCCGCGAGTGGCATGACGTCGGTGGCTGGCTGTGGCGTGCTCGGGAGCTGTGGCCCGGGCGAGAACGAGATCGGTGCGCTGGCGGAGCGAGCGCGCGAACAGGCCGAGGAGACTGAGAGCGAGAACGCGAGCACGGGGTCGGAGACGACCGAAGAGCTCCCGCGCGTGGTCGGCGCCATCGAGAAGGCGACGCAGTCCGAGGTCGCCATCGACGACGGCACGGGTCGAGCGTCCCTCCAGACGCTCGGCGGCGGGTTCCAACTGCAGAACATCGAGACCGGCGATTGCGCGTACGCCGTCGGGTTCCCCATCGAACCGGACGCGGAGACGGACGCCGACGTGACCATCATCGTCACCGACATCGGCCTGGAGGAGTAGCGGCGAGGCCCCGCCCCGTCGACCTAATATTGTCTTCGACAGGTCGACGCGGCGGGCTGGGGTTGTAATCGACAGGTCGACGCCCGGCGTCGTGGTCGGTCGGATGGATTCTGGGTGCTCGCGCGTGCAAGATTTGCCGACGGCGCGGGTCGACGCAGTCTTGCGGTTTACGGCGTCGTTCCTGCGTGTCATGGTGGGGCATGTCGCTGTGGTCGGCCGCTGGGCGCGTTCGTGGACTCGACGAACGTCGAGTTACGCGCTGACGGACGCGTGATTTCTGGACGCTTTACATCCTTAAACAGACTTGATTCGATTGAAGTTCGTACGAACGTCCATCATGCACCTGGTATTGTGGACGTTCGACAACGCTAATCCTTATGTACTGTGCTATGATGACGACTATCCGTGACTCGGAACACGAACGCGTGTAAATCTAATAGTATCGTGGACGAACGGTCAGCCACTACCGGAACGGGTGGCGGGTTCGACGACTCGACGGTCGACCCCAGCTCGACGGAGACGCGCGCAGTGAACGACGACCTGCTCGCGACGCTCGCGGAGGTCGAGACCTGATGCTCGACGGCCTCGCACTCCAGCTCGACCCGAGCGCGGTCGCGAACAGCATCAACACCGTCTGGGTGCTCGTCGTCTCCTTCCTGATCTTCTTCATGCAGCCTGGCTTCGCGCTCCTCGAAGCCGGCCAGGTACGCGCGAAGAACGTCGGGAACGTCCTCATGAAGAACATGACCGACTGGGGGCTCGGCGTCCTCGTGTACTTCATCGTCGGCGCCGGCTTCGCGGGCGTCGTCGGCGCACTCACCTCGAGTTCCGCGCTCGACGTCATGGGCGCGTTCTCGTACGTCGGCTCCGCCGGCTCCTGGGTCGGCTGGGTGTTCGGCGCGGTCTTCGCGATGACCGCCGCGACGATCGTCTCCGGCGCCGTCGCCGAACGCATGGACTTCAAGGCGTACGTCCTCTTCGTCGTCGCCATCACCGCCGTCATCTACCCGACCGTCCAGGGCCTCACGTGGGCCGGTGGCCTGCTCGCCGGGCCGTCCGCAGGTGGATACCTCGGTGAAGCGCTCGGCGTCGGCTACCTCGACTTCGCCGGTGCGACCGTCGTCCACATGGTCGGCGGCCTCGCCGGCCTCGTCGCCGCGAAGATGGTCGGCCCGCGCAAGGGCCGGTTCGACGCGGACGGGAACAGCCAGCCCATCCCCGGGCACTCGATGCTGCTCGCCGTCCTCGGGACGCTCATCCTCGCGTTCGGCTGGTACGGCTTCAACGTCGGCACGCAGGCGACCGTCCTCTCCGTCGCCGACGACGGCTCCGTCGCGTTCATGGGTGCCGCACTCGGTCGCGTCGCGCTCGTCACCACGCTCGGCATGGGCGCCGGCGCGGTCGCCGCGATGCTCGTCTCGACGTTCTGGCAGGGCAAGCCCGACCCCCTCTGGATGGCCAACGGGCTGCTCGCCGGCCTCGTCGCGGTCACGGGCGCGGTCCCGCACGTCACGTGGTGGGGCGGCCTCGTCATCGGCGCCATCGGCGGTGCGCTCGTCCTGCCCGCGTACCGCTGGACCGTCGATTCGCTGAAGATCGACGACGTCTGCGGTGTCTTCGCAGTCCACGGGGCCGCGGGTGGTGTCGGGACCATCCTCATCCCGTTCTTCGGCGCGTCCAGTAGCGGGGTCGCCATCCTCGGCGACGGCTGGGCGTTCCTCGGCGTCGACCAGCTCGTGATGCAGGTCGTCGGCGTCGCCGTCATCGGCACGTGGACGGTGCTCGCGACCGGCGCGGCGTTCCTCGTGCTCGAAGCGACCGTCGGCCTGCGCGTCAGCGAAGAGGAAGAGGAGGCCGGCCTGGACGCGGGCGAACACGGCATCTCGACGTACCCCGAGTTCGTCGGGGACGCCAGCCCGGAATCGGGTCGTGCGACCGTGACGACCGACGGCGGTACGGACGTCCGCACCGACGGTGGCGCGGACGCTTCGGACGCGACCGCGGACGCCACGGACGCGGCGACCGGAGGTGAGAGCGATGACTGACGAGATCAAGATGGTCGTCGCGATCATCCGCCCGGACCGCCTCACGGAGGTCAAGCGTGCGCTCTCGGAAGCCGGCGCACCGTCGTTGACGGTGACGGACGTCTCCGGACGCGGCAGTCAGCCCGCGAAGAAGAGCCAGTGGCGCGGCGAGGAGTACGTCGTCGACCTCCACCAGAAGGTCAAGGTCGAGACCGTGGTCTCGGACACGCCCGCCGAGGACGTCGTCGAAGCCATCGCCGAGGCCGCACAGACCGGCGAGAAGGGCGACGGGAAGATCTTCGTCCTGCCCGTCGAGGACGCCTACCAGGTCCGGACCGGCAAGACCGGCCCGGACGCGGTCTGACCGCGACGGTCGCGGCAACCACCACGCGCAGTCCTTCTCGCTGCGTCGTCGCGGTGCTTGGTAGTCAGTCGTAGACGCCGGCAAGAGTCACCACACTCAACTCGGCTAAGGGCGTCGACGCCCTGGTGGCTTCCATGACGGACGAGTCACCCGACGATACGGACGACCGCGGATTCGCCACACACTCGCTGCACGCCGGGCAGGAGCCGGATTCGGCGACGGGGTCGCGTGCCCCGCCACTGTACCAGACGACGAGTTACGTCTTCGACGACGCGGAGGACGCGGCGAGCCAGTTCGCGCTCGAGAAGCCCGGGTACATCTACTCGCGACTGATGAACCCGACGGTGGAGACGCTCCAGGAGCGCCTCGCGGCGCTCGAAGGTGGTGTCGGTGCGGTCGCGACCTCCTCGGGGATGGCGGCACTGAACCTCGTGACGTTCCTGCTCGCGGACGTCGGCGACAACATCGTCTCCTCGAAGTCGCTGTACGGCGGCACCGCGACGTACCTCACGCATAGCGTCGAGCGCAACGGCGTGACGACGCGGTTCGTGGACGCACTCGACTACGACGCCTACGAGGAAGCGATCGACGAGGACACCGCGTACGTCCACCTGGAGACCATCGGGAACCCCGCGCTGGACACGCCCGACATCGAGCGCGTCGCGGACATCGCGCACGACCACGACGTCCCGCTGTTCGTCGACAACACGTTCGCGACCCCGCACCTCTGCAACCCCATCGAGCACGGCGCGGACCTCGTCTGGGAGTCGACGACGAAGTGGATCCACGGCTCGGGGACGACCGTCGGCGGGGTCGTCGTCGACGGCGGCACGTTCGACTGGGGCGAGCACGCCGAGAAGTTCCCGGAGATCGGCGGTGAGAACCCCGCGTACCACGGCGTGAACTTCGCGGAGACGTTCGGCGACGCGGCGTTCACGTACGCCGCCATCGCGCGCGGCCTCCGCGACCTCGGGAACCAACAGAGTCCCTTCGACGCCTGGCAGACCCTCCAGGGCCTGGAGACGCTGCCGCTACGCGTCGACCGGCACTGCGAGAACGCGATGACGGTCGCCGAGTACCTCGAGGACCACGAGGACGTCGCGTGGGTGAACTACCCCGGCCTCGAATCCCATCCGACCCACGAGAACGCCAAGAAGTACCTGGACGGCGGCTACGGCGGCATGATCACGTTCGGCCTCGAAGGCGGCTACGAGGCCGCCCGCGGTACCGTCGAGAACACCGAACTCGCGAGCCTCCTCGCGAACGTCGGCGACGCGAAGACCCTCATCATCCACCCGGCGAGCACCACGCATCAGCAACTCACCGACGAGGAACAGGAGGAAGCCGGCGTCACCGACGACCTCGTCCGCCTCAGCGTCGGCATCGAGGACCCCGCCGACATCGTCGCCGACCTCGCCCACGCCATCGAGACCGCTACCGACTGAACGAGCGGCCACCGTCCACCAGGCCGCGATTTCGGGCGTTTCGAGGCCCGGTTCCTTCGTCTACTCGTCGGCCGTCTCGGCCGCCGCGGTGGCGCAATTGCACGGTTTCCCGCTGCTTCGTCAGACTGGAACCGTAAGCCTAGCCGCGTCTCACAGCACGAACCATGCGACTGTAGCGACTGGCAGCGCTACGCCCGTCAGAGAGCGGCACACGGCGACCGGCTCACAGACGCTGATGCCGTCCTTGCGACGGCACCTGCAGTGGAAGACCGTAGACGACGCGACGGCACCCGCAGTGGCGGACCGCAGACGAGGCGATGGCACCCGCAGTGACCGACGGTAGACGACGTGACGGCCTGTCACCGTCGCAGATTGACGTTCTCTCGTCCGAGCGAAGCCACGGGGTGCGCTCCTGCCCGACCATTCGATGGTAAGTTCTGTCCCCGTTCTGCTTTCGATTCATGTCTCTGTGTCGCGACGCACGTTGTATTCCTGACCACAACCGACGTGAATGGGGGCGACGTATATGCTAACATGGGTCAAGAACGTGGCCGGATGAGCGGGGGACGACCCCTCGCAACGGTAGTACTGCTCGTGGTACTCGTGATCGCTTTCAGCGGCCCTGTCGCTGCCCACACCGACGACGATGGCTTCCACCACCACGACGGCTGGATGGGGTCCCACGATGGGACGTTCGGGTACCTGTGGATGACGCTCTGGATGGTCGTCCTGATAGCCGTCCCGCTCGGTCTCGGCTACGTGTTCCTCGCGCGCCGCGACGCCGGTGGTGAGGCGTCAGACGACGCACTGGCCGTCCTGCGGCGCCGCTACGCCCGGGGAGATATCGACGAGGAGGAGTTCGACGCTCGCCGCCGAAAACTGCAGGGCGGTGAGTGAGTCGTGAACGACTCGCATCGTCCCGGTGACGCGAGTCACGACGCGAACGGTCACGCCGACGACCACGCCCACCACGAGTCGGACGCCGACCACGACGAGGAGCACGGTGGCCACGGCGGTATGCACGCCGGGCACGAACGGATGTTCCGCCGACGCTTCTTCGTCTCGACGCTGCTCTCCATCCCAGTACTGCTCTACAGCGAAACGCTCCAGTCGTGGCTGGGGTTCTCGGTTCCCGCGTTCCCCGGCAGCGAGTGGCTCAATCCCGTCTTCGCGGTGGTCGTCTTCGCCTACGGCGGCGTGCCCTTCCTCCGGATGGCCGTCCCGGAAGTGAGCGACCGGGCGCCGGGGATGATGACGCTCATCTCGATGGCGATCAGCGTCGCGTTCGTCTACAGTCTGGCGAGCGTCATCTTCCCGACGTCGTCGGCGTTCTTCTGGGAGCTGGTGACGCTCATCGACATCATGCTGCTCGGTCACTGGATAGAGATGCGCTCGGTTCGGCGGGCCTCCAGTGCGCTCGACGAACTGGCGAAACTCATGCCCGACATCGCCGAGCGAATCACCGACGACGGCACCGAGGAAGTCCCAGTCACCGAACTCTCGGAGGGCGACCGCGTGCTCGTGCGACCGGGCGCGAGCGTCCCCGCCGACGGCGTCGTCGAGGAGGGCGATTCGGACGTGGACGAGGCGATGATCACCGGCGAGTCCAAGCCCGTCTCGAAAGAACCAGGTGCGGACGTCATCGGTGGCACCGTCAACGGTGACGGCAGCCTCCGCGTGCGCATCGACGCGACCGGCGACGAGACGACGCTTGCAGGCATCATGCGACTGGTCGAGGAAGCTCAATCGAGCAAGTCCAGGACGCAAGTGCTGGCCGACCGCGCTGCTGGGTGGCTGTTTTACGTCGCCGTCGCGGCGGCGGTCGTGACCGCTATCGCGTGGACGATCGCGGTGTCGTTCGACGCGACCGTCATCGAGCGCGTGGTCACGGTACTGGTCATCGCCTGCCCGCACGCACTCGGCCTGGCGATTCCGCTCGTCGTGGCGATCAACACCTCGCTGGCCGCACGCAACGGTATGCTCGTCCGGGACCGCATCGCCATGGAGCAGGCCCGTAACCTCGACGCCGTCGTCTTCGACAAGACCGGGACGCTCACTGAGGGCGAACACGGCGTCGTCGGGGTGGAGACGGTCGACGGTGTCGACGAAGACGACGCGCTCGGACTCGCGGCGGCCGTCGAGAGCGACTCCGAGCACATGATCGCTCGCGCCATCCGCGAGGCAGCCAGCGAGCGCGGCGTGACCGTGGCCGACGCGACCGGGTTCGAGGCGATGAAGGGCCGCGGCGTCAGGGCGACCGTGGGCGGTCGAGCGGTGTACGTCGGCGGTCCGAACCTCTTGAACCACCTCGATAGCGAGGTTCCGGACTCGCTCACCGGCTTCGCCGACGAGGCCGGCGAGAACGCACAGACCGTCGTTTACCTCGTTCGAGACGGGGACCTCGTCGCGGCCTTCGCGATGGCGGACGTCGTCCGCGAGGAGAGCTATCGCGTCGTCGAGGCTCTCCACGACCTCGGCATCGAAGTGGCGATGCTGACCGGCGACTCCGAGGACGTGGCGTACGCCGTCGCCGAGGAACTGGGCATCGACACCGTCTTCGCCGAAGTGCTCCCGGAGGACAAGGACACGAAAGTCCAGGAGCTACAGGACGAGGGCAAGCTCGTGGCGATGGTCGGTGACGGCGTCAACGACGCGCCCGCACTCACCCGCGCGGACGTGGGCATCGCCATCGGAAGCGGGACCGACGTGGCCGTCCAGTCGGCGGATGTCATTCTCGTCCAGAACAACCCGATGGACGTGGTTCGGTTGGTGAAGTTGAGCAAGGCCAGCTACCGGAAGATGCAGGAGAACATCGTCTGGGCCGCTGGCTACAACGTCTTCGCCATCCCGCTCGCCGCTGGCGTCCTCGCCCCCGTCGGCGTTTTGCTGTCGCCTGCCGTGGGCGCACTGCTGATGTCGCTGAGTACGGTCATCGTCGCCATCAACGCACAGCTACTCCGGCGCGTCGACCTCTCCGTGCCGAGTTTGCCGGGGATGCCGGCGTCCGGTGACGCGCGCCCTGCAGACTGAAGGACCCGGTCTCTTCGACCGACACCAGCGAGCGGTTCCCACTGTCACCCCGTCGTTGCGTGGCAGTGCGGTCGGCTTTCGGCGTCCTTCCGGGGGACGGTCCGTTAGATGAAGCGCGCTCCATCGGCCGGTGCCGGTGCGACCAGTTCAGTCGCCTGTAGCGGGCGGTGCGTCCTCGGCGAGGGCGTCGCGGATGGCGGTGCGTTTGACGAGTGCGAACCCGACGGCGATGACGGCGAACCCGGTGACGGTCTGGGTGGAGATGGCGTCGTCGAGGAACAGCCAGCCGACGAGCGCGGCGAAGACGGGCGCGACGTACCCGACGAGGTTGATCTCGACGGGCCCGAGGCGGTCCAGGAGCCCGAAGTACAGGAGGTAGCCGACGACGCCGGCGGCGAGGACGAGGTACGCGAACGCGACCGCCGCTTCCGTGGTGACGACGACGGCCTGGGTCTCGCCGGCGAGGACGCTCGCGGCGTGGAGGAGCGGGCCGCCGAGGAGCATCATCCAGCCCTGGCGGGCGGCGACGCCCAGCTCGGGGGTCTCGCGGCGGAGGCCGACGGCGGCGAGCGCGAACGCGATGGCCGAGACAGTCAGGAGGCCGACGCCGACGGGGTCCGGGGAGTCGACGCCGCCCGAGCGGGGGACGGCGAGGACGGCGACGCCCACGGCGCCGAGGAGGATGCCGACGACGCGCGCCGGCGTCGGTCGCGCGGTGTCGAGGAAGGCGACGGCGAACGCGACCGACCAGATGGGGACGGTCGCGAGGACGACCGCGCCGACGGCGCCGGTGACGCGCGCCTGCCCGAGGAACAGCAGGCCGTTGTGGACGGCGACGATACCGACGCCGCCGACGAGGATGCTCCGTACGTCGGCGGCCGTGGGGCGGACGCGCTGCCCGCGGACGACGGCGTACGCGAGGACGACGACGCCGATGGCGTCGAACCGGAGCGCTGCCATCAGGAGCGGGTCGACGCCGGCCTTCGCGGCGGTGATGGCGGGGTAGCTCGCGCCCCAGAGCGCGGCGAGCGCGAGGAACCCGAGCGCGTTCTCGTGACGGGTCACGGTTCGACCGATGCGGTTCGACGGGATAGCGCTTGCGTGGTGGGAACGCTCAACACGATTCGGGCGGGCACGGTGCCGGCTAGCGATTCCCGCCACGGCCTTCGGTCCGGTGGCGACCATGGACGCCGCCGGTTGCGCTCCCGTGAGGGTCGAGGTTCTCGGGGTGGGGGAAATCTCGACACGCACTTGTGGGGTGCGTCCGAACCGCGGGGTATGACCAGTGACGAGTCGCGGGAACTGTACGACCGCGCGCTCTCGGTGCTCGCGGGCGGCGTGAACTCCTCGGTGCGCGCGACGATGCCGTACCCGTTCTTCGTGCAGAAGGGCGACGGCGGGCACGTCGTGGACGCGGACGGGAACCGGTACATCGACTACGTGAACGGGTACGGCCCGCTCCTGTACGGGCATTCGCCGCCGGAGGCGGTGCAGGCGGCGGTCCAGCAGCACTCGAGCCAGGGCCCGATGTACGGGGCGCCGACGGAGATCGAGGTGGAGCACGCGGAGTTCGTGGCGCGGCACGTGCCGAGCGTGGAGATGCTCCGGTTCGTGAACTCCGGGACGGAGGCGACGGTGTCGGCGGTTCGGCTCGCCAGGGGGTACACGGGCCGTGACAAGATCGTGGTGATGCAGGGCGGCTATCACGGCGCGCAGGAGTCGACGCTCGTCGAGGGCGAACCCGGCGACGTGCATCCGTCGACGCGCGGAATCCCGCAGTCGTTCGCGGAGCACACGATCCCGGTGCCGTTCAACGATACCGAAGCCGTGATCGAGGTGTTCCAGGAGCACGGCGACGACATCGCGGCGGTCCTCACGGAGCCCATCCTCGGGAACAAGGGCATCGTGATGCCCGTAGATGGATATCACGAGACGCTCCGGGACCTGTGTGACGACTACGGCGCGCTGTTGGTGTTCGACGAGGTCATCACGGGGTTCCGCGTCGGTGGATTGGGGTGCGCGCAGGGGAAGTTCGGGGTGACGCCGGACGTGACGACGTTCGGGAAGATAATCGGTGGCGGGTTCCCAGTTGGTGCGATCGGTGGGCGCGCGGAGATAATCGAGCAGTTCTCGCCGAGCGGGCCGGTGTTCCAGTCCGGGACCTTCTCGGGGCATCCGGTGACGATGGCGGCGGGCCACGCGTATCTCACGTACGCGGCGGAGCACGACGTCTACGAGCACGTGAACGCGCTCGGCGAGCGGCTCCGGGAGGGCTTGACTGAGATCTGTCGGGAGCAGGCGCCGGAGTACACGGTGGTGGGGACGGATTCGATGTTCAAGGTGCTGTTCACGCGCGAGGCACCTGATGGGTTCGAGGGGCACTGCGAGGCGGGCTGTTCGCAGCGCGAGGACTGTCCGCGCTACGACGTGTGCCCGAAGAACGGGGCGGACGTGGCGGCGTGCGATACGGAGCGCTGGGAGCGCGTGTTCTGGCAGGAGATGAAGGAGCGGGGCGTGTTCCTCACCGCGAACCAGTACGAGTCCCAGTTCGTGTCGTACGCGCACACCGAGGAGGACGTCGAGGAGACGCTGGCCGCGTACCGCGAGGCGCTGTAGGGCGGTCTGGCGGTCGCTGTGGTGGGGCGTGCAGGCCTCGCGCTCGGTTTCTGGGGGTCGCGGCGATGCGGGGCGCAACCGTCTCGGTCGCTCGCGGACCCGGGTCAGGTCACGCCGACTGTGGCAGCGGACTGGCACTTGAACCCTCGGCAGCGACCGCACCGCAACCTCGCCCTCCCCAGCCGACGCCCGCGCCGGCTCCCGGTGGTCGCCGGCGCGGTCGTCCCTCGCGCGGGCTCGGCTCGCCCGGCCTCACCGGGGTTCGGCCGCGCTCGCCAGCGCGCGCCCGACCGATGGGTGGACCCACCGTCGCGTCGCTGGACTGGACCGCAACGCGAAAGCCGGTCGACCTGCTGGGTCTGGACGTGAACGTTCGCGCGCTCGCGGCGAATCGGCTCGCGGTGGTGGGAGTGGTCGCTGTGGTGATGGTCGGGATGGCGTTCTTCGGTGGGCTCTGGCGGCCGGTCGCGGTGGTGCTGGGTGGTGGCGTGGGGCTCATCGGCGCCATCGTGGCGGAGCGCATCCCGGAGGCGGAGGCGGTGCTGGACGACGTGCCGCCGCCGATCTTTGCGCTCGCTGGCGTGGCGCTCGCGTGGGGTGGCGCGGCGTACGCGCCGGCGCTCGCCATCTCCGCGTTCGCCGGCCTCGCGGTGGGGTACGTGGTCGCGACCGCGGCGTTCGTCGCCGCGGACGCCTGAGCCCGCCAGTCTGGTTGGGACGGTGACGCGTGGGCGCGGGCAAACGGACGTACTTTTCCCCGCGCGCCGCCGACGACTCTGTATATGCGAACGAAGGGGACGATACGGCTGGCGACGCGTGGCTCGGACCTCGCGCGCCGGCAGGCGGCGACGGTGGCGGAGGCCTTGGAGGACCGCCGGTACGAGGTCGAACTTGTGGAGGTCTCGACGGCGGGCGACCGCGTCCGCGACGAGCTCATCCAGGACCTCGGGAAGACCGGTGCGTTCGTCCGGTCGCTCGACGAGCAGGTGCTGTCGGGCGACGTGGACGCGGCCGTGCACTCGATGAAGGACATGCCGACGGACAGCCCGGACGACCTCGTCGTCGCGGGCATCCCGGAGCGCGCCGCGCCCGGGGACGTGCTCGTCACGCCCGACGGCGCGGGGTTCGACGAGCTCCCGGAGGGCGCGACGGTCGGGACGAGCTCGCTCCGCCGGAAAGCCCAGTTGCTCTCGAAGCGCCCGGACCTCGACGTCGTCCCGCTCCGCGGGAACGTCGACACGCGCGTCGAGAAGCTCCTCGCGACGCACCTCCAGGCCGAGCACGAGCGCCGGAGTGCCGTGGAGGCGGAGAAGCGCGGCGACGCCGGCGGCGACATCGACGGTATCGACGCCGAGGACGTCGACGTCGACCCCGAGGAGTACACGTACGAGCGCAGCGTCGAGGAGTGGTTCGACTCGCTGAGCGAGGTGCAGCGCCGCGCGATGGAACGCGACCCCGACCACGAGCTCGACGCCATCGTGCTCGCCGAGGCGGGCCTGGAGCGGATCGGGCTCGCGCATCACGTCGAGACCGAGCGCCTCCCCATCCGCGAGTTCGTCCCCGCTGCGGGCCAGGGCGCGCTCGCGGTAACCGCTCGCGACGACGACGTCGGCGAGGCCATCCACGGCGTCCTCGACCACGCCCGGACGCGCGTCGAGACGACCGCGGAACGGAGCGTGCTCGCGGGCCTGAACGGCGGCTGTATCGCGCCCATCGGCGTGTACGGCGTCGTGCAGGGCGCGCACGTCAGCGTCACCGCGGCGGTGTACGACGAGCGCGGCGAAGAGACCGTCGTCGAGACCCGCGACCTCCCCGTCGAATCGCACGCGACCGCGGCCCGCGAGTTCGCGGCGGACCTCCGCGAGCAGGGCGCGGCCGACCTCGTCGCGCAGGCTCGCGAGGACTGACCGATGCCCGAGGACGCTCCAGCAAGCGAGGACGTCGGGACGGTCTACCTCGTCGGTTCGGGACCGGGCGACCCGGGGTTGTTGACGGTGCGCGCTCGCGAGGTCATCGACGACGCGGACGTCGTGCTGCACGACAAGCTCCCGGGCCCGGAGATACTCGACTCCATCCCGGCGGGCAAGTGCGAGGACGTCGGGAAGCGCGCGGGCGGCGAGTGGACGCCCCAGGAGTACACCAACAGGCGGCTGGTCGAGCTCGCCGAGCAGGGGAAGACGGTCGTCCGGTTGAAGGGCGGCGACCCGTTCGTGTTCGGGCGCGGCGGCGAGGAGGCCGAGCACCTCGCCGCCAACGAGGTCCCGTTCGAGGTCGTGCCCGGGGTCACGTCGGCCATCGGCGGCGTCGGCGTCGCTGGCATCCCCGTGACGCACCGCGACCACGCGTCCAGCGTCTCGTTCGTCACGGGCCACGAGGACCCGACGAAGGACGAGTCCGCGGTCGATTGGGAGGCACTCGCCGCGACCGGTGGCACGCTCGTCGTCCTCATGGGCGTCGGGAAGCTCCCGGAGTACTCGCAGGCGCTGCTCGACGCCGGCATGGCCCCCGAGACGCCGCTCGCGCTCGTCGAGCGCGCGACGTGGCCGGACATGCGCGTCGCCACCGGCACGCTCGGCACGGCCGAAGCGACCCGTGACGACGCGGGCATCGAGCCGCCCGCGGTCACCGTCATCGGCGAGGTCGCGGCGAGCCACGATCGGCTCCGCGCGTTCCTCGCGAACGAGCGCGTCAGCACCGTCGACGCCGACGACGGCGACGTCGACACCGGCGACGCGGAGGGCGCGGAATGACGACGCGCGACACCACGGTCGCGGTCTTCCGGCCGGACGACGGCCGGCTCGCGGCCGCGGCGGAACTCGTCGAGTCCCTCGGCGCGACGCCGATAGCGGACCCGATGCTCGCGGTCGCCGCCACCGGTGCGGCGCCGCGCGAGGACGCCGATGTCGTGGTGTTCACGAGCAAGACCGGCGTCGACCTCGCCGCGGACGCGGGCTTCGACGCCGCGGAGGCAACCGTTGCCGCTATCGGTGACACGACCGCGGGCCGCCTCCGCGACCGCGGATACGCCGTCGACGTCGTCCCCGAGGCGTTCACGTCGACCGGGCTGGTCGCCGCGCTCGAACCGCTCGTGGACGGTCAGCGCGTCGAGGTCGCGCGCAGCGACCACGGCTCGCAGGTCCTCCTCGACGGCCTCGAAGCCGCTGGCGCGTTCGTCCACGAGACCATCCTCTACGAGCTCACGCGGCCGAACGGGAGCGGCGAGTCCGCCGCGCTCGCCGCCAGCGGCGACCTCGACGCGGCCTGCTTCACCTCCACCCTGACCGTCGAGCACTTCCTCGACGCCGCCGCCGAGCAGGGCGTCCGCGAGGACGCCATCGCCGGCCTGAACGACGCCGTCGTCGGCGTCATCGGCCCACCGACCAGAGAGACGGCCGAATCACACGGCATCACCGTCGACGTCGTCCCCGACGTCGCCGACTTCGACGCGCTCGCCACCGAGGTCGTCGAAGCCGCCGCGCCCACGTACCACGACTAGGTCGCCGTCGGGCTCTCCGCAGTTCCGCCTGACTCCTCGGTCGCTCGCGCGAACGCGTCGGCGTGGTCCGCGACGAACTCGCGGACGGTGATGGGGTCGCGGCCGAGGACGCGCTCGACGTCGTCGGTGACGCGCCCGGCGAGCCCGAGGCGTGCGGTCCCGTACACCACGAGCTGCACGACGACGAACGGGAGTGCGGTCCCGTGCCGGTACTCGGTCCGCGCGTACTCGAGGATGCCGGGGTTCGCGTACGCGATTTCGCGGTCGAGGACGTCCGTCATGACCGCGGCGACCTCGTGGTACGTGAGCGCCTCGGCGCCCGTGACGTCGATCGCGCGGTATCGGAGCGCGTCGTTCTGGAGGGCTTCGGCGGCGACCGCGCCGACGTCGCGTGCGTCGACGAAGCTCGTCTCGCCGTCGCCCGCGGGCAGGAAGATGCGGTCGCGCTCCACGAGGTCCTCGCGGTGCACCTCCAGAAGGTTCTGGAGGAAGAACGACGCGCGGAGGAACGTCCACGCCATCCCCGAGGCGGCGACGTGCTTCTCGATGCGACGATGCGGGAGGATCGGGTTCTTCTCCGCGCCGAGCACGGAGAGGACGACCGCGTGCTCGACGCCCATGCGGTCGGCCGCGTCGACGAACGGGAACACGTCGCGCTTCACGCGCCCAACCTCCGGCGGTCGCACGAGGAAGGTCGCGCGCGCACCGTCGAGCGCCGGATGGTACGTCTCCGGTTTCTCGAAGTCGAACGCGACGTACTCGACGTGCTCGCCGTCGCCCTCGTCCTCGAGCCACGCGGTCTCGAAGCGCTCGCGGGCGCGCTCCGGGTCGCGCGACGCCGCCCGCACCGGCACGCCCGCCGCCGCGAGCGCTCCGACGACCACGCGGCCGACGGTCCCGGTCGCGGCCGTCACGAGCACGGGCGCGTCCGCAGTCGACCGCCGCGTCCCGTCGACGCCCTCGTCGACGGCTCCCGTCATGCCGACCCCACCTTCGGCATCTCGCCGACGTACGCGTCGTCCTCGAGGAGGTCGAGGATGCAGCGCGCGACGTCCGCGCGAACGACGGACTCGAACCCGAGGGCGATGTCGCCGGCGCGGTACTCGCCGGTGCCGTCGCCGTCGACGAGCCGAGGCGCACGCAGGACCGTCCACTCGGTGTCACTCTCCCGCACGTGCTCGACGTGCTCGGCGGCGTCCGCGAGCACCTCCTTCGCGAGGAGCTTCAGGAGCGTCCCCATCGCCTTCCCGGTCAGCGACACGGACTCGCCGTCCTCGCGGACGCCCGCGCCGACGAGCGTCACGAACCGCTCGACGCCCGCGTCGCCCATCGCGTCGAGGACGTTGTCGCCAGCGACCGTCAGGAGGTCGTCCGGGCTCGCCTTCGTCTGTCCGAGCACGGACACCACCGCGTCCGCGCCCGCGACCGCCGCGGCGACGCCGTCGCCCGCGTAGGCGTCGCCCTGAACGACCGTCAGCGCGTCGTCCGCGAGGGCAGCGAGGTCGCTCGGGTCGCGAGCGAACGCCACCACGTCGTGGCCGCGCTCCATGGCCTGCTGGACCAGCGGGCGGCCGGTTCGTCCCGTCGCACCGAACACTGCGAGTTGCATACCGTCACTATCGGGTCGCGAGTGCTTGAACTTGCAACTTCGAAGTTTCGAAGTAACGGGCTCGATACGGCCGCTCAATCGTTGCTTCGAAACCACAAGCGTAAGCCGTCCCGGCGCGTACGTGACCGCATGACCGCAGACGACGAGAACGCAGGCGTCGACCTCGAGTCGCTCCTCGAGGACGTCGAGGTCCCGGACCTGAACGCGGGCCGAACGCGCGAGGAGGCCCAGGCGTTACGGGACGCCATCCCGCCCGCCGAGCGCGAGCGCGTCGAAGCGACCGTCGCCGACCTGCTCGACCTCCTCGGGAAGACGCACGCGATGGCCGTCCTGAGCGCGTTCGCGTTCGCCGACGGCCCCCTGCGGTTCTCGGACCTCGAACGCGAACTCGACGTCGCCCCGAACACGCTCTCCGCGCGCCTCAAGGAACTCACCGGCGCCGGCCTGCTCGACCGCGAGGCGTTCGACGAGATCCCGCCGCGCGTCGAGTACACGCCCACCGAGAAGGCCGAGGCGCTGTTCCCCGTGTTCGCGCACCTCCACCACTGGGGGATGCGGTACACCATCTGAGGCCCCGGCTCCGGGACACGCAGCCCCTCGATTCCGGGACACGCGGTCCCCCGACTCCGGAACGCGCAATCACTTCACGTTCTGTAGTAAGCCCAGTGCTTCGAAGTCACAAGCATATCACTACAGTCGCCGTAGTCTTTGCCGTGACCCAGCAACCCGCATCATCGACGGACGCGTCCACACGTGACGAGGACGCGACCGACACCTCCCAACCGACCGACGAACCGACCGCTTCCGGTCGCGCCGCCATCGACGCGACCGGCCTCGAACTGACGTACGCCGACGGCACGCAGGCCGTCAAGGGCGTCGACCTGCGCGTCCCCGAAGGCGAGTTCTTCGGGTTCCTCGGGCCGAACGGCGCCGGGAAGACGACGACGATCAAGGTCCTCGCGACGCTCCTCTCGCCGACCGCGGGCGACGTCACCGTCAACGGGTTCGACGTCGCCACCGACCCGCGTGCGGTCCGCGAATCGATCGGCTACATGGCTCAGGAGACGAGCGTCGACCCGGAACTCACCGCCGAGGAGAACATCCGGTTCGCGTGCGAGGCCTACGGCGTCCCGAAGGCCGACCGCGCCGACCGCATCGCGGACCTGCTGGACCTCGTCGACCTCGCGGACGTCGCGGACAAGCGCGCCGACGAGTTCTCCGGCGGCATGAAGAAGCGCCTGGACGCCGCGACCGCGCTCGTCCACCAGCCCCCGCTCGTGTTCCTCGACGAACCCACCACTGGACTCGACCCGAAGGCCCGGAATCGCCTCTGGGAGTACTTCGAGGACATCAACGACCGCGGCACCACCATCTTCCTCACCACGCAGTACTTAGAGGAGGCGGACGCGCTCTGCGACCGGCTCGCGGTCATCCTCGACGGCGAGATCGTCGCCGACGGCTCCCCGACCGACCTGAAACGTCGCGTCGGCGGCGAGGTGCTCGAGGTCTCGCTCGAGGACGGCGCCGACGCCAGCGAGCGCGCCGCCGCCATCGCGGACGACATGGCGGTGTTCGGGGACGCGGCCGTGGAGGCGACCGACGACGGCCTCACCGTCACGAGCGAGGCCGCGCGCGAGCACGGCACCGACCTCCTCGTCGCGCTCCGCGACGCCGACCTCGTCGTCACCGGGTTCAACGTCCGCGCGCCGACGCTCGACGACGTCTTCCTCGCCATCACCGGCGAACACCTCGACGCCGACGTCACCGACGACGGCGTCGCGACCGAGGGCGGGCGATGACTCGCGACGACGCCCGCGCGGACGGCGGGACCGCGAACGCGGACGCGACCGCGACGCGAGACCGCCCCGTCAGGCGCTCCAGCAACTCGTTCCTCGGCGACGTCTGGGTGAACTTCAAACGCTGGAACCTGAAGGCCGTCCGGAACCCGTTCGTCCTCGTCGTCTCGCTCGTCCAGCCCGTCATCTTCCTCGTGCTCTTCACGGAGGTCTTCGGGAACGTCGCCGGCGCCGCCGTCAGCCAGGGCCTCGGCGACGTCAGCTACGAGACGTACCTCGTCCCTGCCATCGCCATCCAGGTGTCGCTGGCCGCCGCCGTCACCTCGGGTATCGGGCTCGTGAACGACATCGAGGAGGGCATGTTCGAGAAGGTGCTCGTGTCGCCGATGAACCGGACCGCGGTGTTCGTCGGGAAGACCGCCGCGGAGGTGTTCCGTATCGCCGTCCAGGTCGCCATCATCCTCGGCCTCGGCGTCCTCCTGGGCGCCGAGATCGAACTCGGCGCCGTCGGCGCACTCGGCATCGTCGCCGTCGGCGTCCTCTTCTCGCTGTGGTTCGTCGCGCTCTCGAACTCGCTCGCCGTCATCACGAAGGACCAGGAGTCCACCATCATCGCCGCGAACCTGCTGCAGTTCCCGCTCCTCTTCCTCTCCTCGGCGTTCCTGCCGCTCGAATCGCTCCCCGAGTGGATCCAGACGTTCGCGCGCTTCAACCCCGTGACCTACGGCGTCGACGCTGCGCGCTCCATCATGCTCGACCGCGACGTCATGACCGTCATCGAGGTCACCACGTTCGACGGCGCACTCGACGGTATCGTCCCCGGCGTCGCCGTCCTCCTCGCGCTCGACCTCGCACTCGGCGCCGTCGCCGTCTACCTCATCTCGCGCGCATCCAGCTCGAACGTCCAATGACCGCGTCCCGACCCTCGTAGTCGAGTCAGCTTACGCCGCGGGCAGTTCGACGACGACGTCGGCGCCGCCCGCGCCGCTCTCCCCGATGCCGACGCGGCCGCCGTACGCGTCGACCATCGACGACACGAAGTACAGCCCGAACCCCGTCCCGGGCGAGGACCCCGCAGTCTCGCCGCGCTCGAGGACGCGCTCCGGGTCGTCGATACCGGGGCCGTCGTCGCCGACGACGACCGCGACCGCGTCCGCGTCGTCGCGCTCCTCGACGACAACCTCGATGGTCGTCGCGCCGTCGCCGCCGTGCTCGACCGCGTTCGACAGCACGTTCTTCAGGACGTCCCCGAGGAGGTCGTCGGCGAGCACGTACACGCCCTCGGGTGCGTCGACCGACACCGAGACGTCCGCGGCCATCGCCCGCACCCGCTCGGCCTCCGACTCGAGGGTCGCGACGAGGTCGACGACCTCGCGGGCCCGCCGGTCCTCGCTCGTCACCGTCGCGAGCACCGACCGCACCTTCCTCGTCAGGTCGATGATGTCGTCCGTCCGGTCGACGATGTCCGCCGCGGCCGCCGCCCGCTCGCCGTCGACCTCGCGCGACAACTCCGCCGCCCGCGACCGGATGAGCTGGAGGTCGTTCCCCATGTCGTGGCGCAGCATGCTGTTGAAGAACTCTATCTGTTCGGTCCTCCGTCGGAGCTCGCGCTCCTGCTTCTTGCGCTCTATCGGGTACCGGAGCGACCGCGAGAGCGTCCGCGAGTCGATCTCGTCCTTCACCAGGTAGTCCTGCGCGCCCGCCTGGATGGCGGCCACGGCACGCTCGTGGTCGTCCAGGCCCGTGAGCACGACCACCGGCGCGCCCGGTTCCGCGTCGAGCGCGCGCTCCAGCGTCTCCAGGCCCGTGCTCTCGGGGAGCCCCAGGTCGAGGAACACGCAATCGAACGACTCCGCGTCGAGCACCGACAGCGCCGCCGTCAGCGACCCGACGTGCGTCAGGTGCCTGGCGTCGAACTCGACGGTCTCTCCGTCGGCTGCACGCTCGACGGCGTCCCGGAGCGCGCGCCGCGAGTCCGCGTCGTACTCCCACCACGGCGTGTCCCAGAACGCCTCGCCGAGCACGTCCTCGGGCTCGGCGCCGATCATCCGAAGCGCCGTCTCGTTCGCCTCGAGGAGCGTTCCGTCGGGCTCCAGGACCCCGATGAAGCTCGACGGGGCGTTGAACAGCGCGTCCGCGCGCCGCTTTCGTTCCGCGAGCTCCGTCCGCCGACGGTCGCGCTCCAGCTCGGTGCCGACCCAGCCGGCGACGACGTCCACGAACATCCGTTCGGCCTGCGAGAACGGTCGCGTCCGCGTCGACGACCCGGCGAAGCAGACCGTCCCGTGAACCTCGCCGTCGACCACCACCTGCTTGCCGACGTAGCTCTCCAGCCCGAAGCGCTCGTAGGCGTCGGTGCCGGCCATCGCCTCGCTGGCGTCCAGTATCGTACACAGGCCGTCGGTCGCGTCCTCGCCGTAGGTCAACTGGCAGTACGTCTCCGCGAGCGGTGCGGTGGCTCCCGCCTGGAGCGCGTCGTGAACGCCGAGGGACTGCGTGACGGTCTGGACGCCGTCCTCGATGGCCGAGAGGTACGCGTACTCCATGTCCAGGAACCGACACCCCGTCTCCAGCATCGCCGCGACCTTCGACTCGGTGCTGCCGTCGCCCATCTGGTTCTCGTGGAGTTCGCGCAGAGCTGCCCTGCTCTCGTGGAACTCGTCCGTTCGCTCGCGCTGCTCGGTGACGTCCCTGAGGAACGACAGCAGCCGTTCCTCCTCGCGGAGCTGGGCGCGCGTGATGGAGACGTCCACCCAGCGTCGGCCGCCGTCGGCGCGTTCGACCCGCCACTGGAATCGCGTCTCGCCGGTCTCCAGGGCTTCGCGGACGGCGTCCCGCGCGTCAGCGGCGGAGAGCGTCGGGTCGGCGGCGTCGACGCCGTCGGCGCCCGCCCCGAGCGCTTCGAGCGACAGTCCGGCGAGCGCGTCGCTGTCGTATCCGAGCAGCCGTTCGGCGGCGTCGTTCGCGTCGACGACCCGCCCGTCGCTCAGGTCGTGGACGAGGATGGGGTCCCGCGAGACCTCGAAGAGGTCCCCTCGCCGTGGGTCCCGGTCGGACTCGCTCGCCGTCGGCCCTCGGTCGTGCTCGCTCATACGCCCCGGACGGACCCGCCAGTGAAATGACCTTGCGCCACGCTCACAGACGCTGGCGCCCCACCAACCCCCGACCAAAACGATTCTGTATCGCGACTATCGATTTATCAGGTGGTCTCGGGGTGGTTCCAGCCCCTCCACCCGAGATGCACGCAACCGCTCAAGAACGGAGCGCAGCGGCGCACAGACGCCCGAATCCGGAGCGAGAACGACCGAGGGACCTCAGATTCCGGTGCGAGAACGACCGAGGGGCCGCGGATTCTGAAGCGAAGACGTCGCGACGCCGCCCGAACGACCCGACAGCCGTCGCCCCCTGCCAGTCGCGACCACCACCCGTCCAGATTCCTCCCCTCTCTCGGAACGATGGTCGACGAACCCGCCCTCCAGGCTGCCCTCGCCCGACGCGTGATGCTCGGGCTCCCGGCCGGTTGGACGACCAGCCCCACCGGCAGCCTCGACGACGACAGCGTCGGACCGTCTACTACCCCGGGATCGACGACCCGACGGCCGCGGCCGTCCTCCTCGACGGCTCCGGCGGGCGCGAACTCGCGACACGCGCGCCTGCTCGCCGACCACCGACGTCGCCGCGAGTCCGGTACTTCGGCGACCCCGACCCACTCTCCAGCGCCCTCGTCGAAGCCCCCGTCGAGTCCGCTCGCCGAAGCCGCCGTCGACTACGTCGCGAACGCCCTCGACCGGCTCCGCAACGACGACCGCGTCGCCCACCAGTGCCAGCCCGACACCGCCCACGTCATCTCGCCGTCGCTCCGGCCGACGTCCGGGCTCTCCGACGGCTACTACGAGTACGGCGGGACGTCCGCGGGGAACGCTCGCGCTCAGCGCGAGTACTGGCCGGCGACGCTTGGACGTTCGACGACGCCCTCTCGAACTGACCGCAGTACGGCGATTCTCTGCCTTTCCTCGCACTTGATGACGGACGTGCGTCTGACGCCATCAATCACTGACGACGATACGAAACCGCTCGGGGAGCCCCAGCGCCGACCACGACGAGACGGGTTTCTTGTGCATCCCGGACGACCGCCTGGGTATGCCAGCCGCCCTCGACCGTGTCGCCGCCGAGTTCGAGGACCTCGAAGGGTGGGCCGCGGACTCCTCCCCGCTCTACGAGCGCCTCTGCCGTCTCGCCACCGGCGACGACCTCCTCCTCGACGTCGCCGCCGACCACACGCCCGGCCAGCCCGCACCCCAGCTCCTGCTCGCCGCCATCCAGGCGGAGCTGTTCGCGAGCGACGCGACCGACGACCCGAGCACGGTCGACGGCGTGCTCGCCGCGTACTACCCCTCCGTCGTCGACGACGCTCGCGACCCGGACCACGCGCTCGCGAGCACGGTCCGGGCGTTCGTCCGCGAGCACGAGCCTGCACTCCGCGAGCGCGTCTCGACCCGGCGCGTCCAGACGAACGCCGTCCGGCGCTGTAGCGCGCTCTATCCCGGGTACGCGACCGTCGCCGAGCGCGTCGACGATCCGCTCGCCGTCCTCGAGGTCGGGTCGAGCGCCGGCCTGAACCTGAACTGGGACCGCTACCGGTACGCGTACCGGACCACCGATGCCGAGCACGTCGCCGGGAGCACGGACGCGCCCGTCACCATCGAGACCCGCCTCCGGGGCGAGGTCGTCCCGCCACTCCCCGACGACCCGCCCGCGGTCGCGGGGCGCGTCGGCGTGGACGTGAACCCGCTCGACCCCACGAGCGCGGCGGACGCGCGCTGGTTGCGCGCGCTCGTCTGGCCCGAGCACGACGACCGCCGGCGCGTCCTCGACGGCGCGCTCGCCGTCGCCCGCGAGCACCCGCCCGACGTCCGCACCGGCGACGCCGTCACCGACCTCCACGCGGTCGCCGACCAGCTCCCCGCGGACGCGCCCCTCGTCGTCGCGCACAGCCTCGTCCTCTACCAGTTCGACGACGACGCCCGCGAAGCGTTCCACGACGCCGTCGCCGTCCTCGCGAGCGAGCGCGACGCCCCCACGTTCCACCTCGCCGGCGAACGCCCCGACCCGGACCGAGACCACGGCATCCAGCTCCGGCTCGCACGCGTGGACGGCGACACCACCACTGGCGGCGAGCACCTCGGGACGTTCGAACAGCACGGCGCGTGGGTCGCGTGGCGCGACGCCGGCGACGGCACCGAAGCGGCCGTCGGCTCGGAGACCATCTGACAGTCGGCGCGGACCCGGGAGTTTAACTCCGAAGCCGCGACTACATCCGGTGATGGCAGGTCCCGTCCCCGAACTCGACGCTCGCGCCACGGCCTGTGCCGACCGCATCCGGGACGCCGACCGCGTCCTCCTCGCGTCGCACATCGACGCCGACGGCCTCACGAGCGCCGCGGTCGCGTCCAGCGCGCTCGCGCGCGCCGACGTCCCCCACGAGGTCGTGTTCAAGAAGCAACTGGACGAGACCGAGATCGCGAGCATCGCCGCGCGCGAGTTCGACGTCGTGCTGTTCACGGACTTCGGGAGCGGCCAGCTCGACGTCATCGCCGAACACGAGGCACGCGGGGACTTCGTCCCGGTGATCGCGGACCACCACCAGCCCGCCGACGCCGACACCGAGTTCCACCTGAACCCGCTGCTGGAGGGCATCAACGGCGCGACCGAGCTCTCGGGTGCGGGCGCAGCGTACGTCCTCGCGCGCGCTCTCGAACCCGCGGGCGTGGACAACCGCGACCTGGCGGCGCTCGCGGTCGTCGGCGCGGTCGGCGACATGCAAGAGCAGTCCGGCGAACTCGTCGGCGCGAACGCGGGCATCGTCGAGGAGGGCGTGGCGGTCGGCGCGCTCGACACCGCGAAGGACCTCGCGGTGTACGGCAAGCAGACCAGGCCGCTCCCGAAACTCCTCGAGTACGCGAGCGACGTCTCGATCCCCGGCATCACGAACGACCCGGAGGGAGTCAGGAGATTCCTCGACGGCATCGACGTCGAGTGCTACGCGGACGGCGACTGGCGGACGTGGGTCGACCTCTCCATGCAGGAGCGTGCGGCGGTGGCGAGCGCGCTCATCCAGCACGCCATCCGCCGGGGCGTGCCCGCGAGCCGCATCGAGGAGCTCGTCGCGACCTCGTACACGTTCCCGAACGAACCGGAAGGGACCGAACTGCGGGACTCGAGCGAGTTCTCGACGCTCCTGAACGCGACCGCGCGCTACGAGCGCGCCGACGTCGGGCTCGCGGTCTGCCTGGGGAACCGCGACGACGCACTCGACCGCGCTCGCGAACTCCTCCGGAACCACCGACGGAACCTCAGCGAGGGCGTGACCTTCGTGGAGAACGAGGGCGTCACGTACGAGGAGCACGTGCAGTGGTTCGACGCGGACGACCGCATCCGCGAGACCATCGTCGGCATCGTCGCCGGGATGGCACTCGGCGCCGACGGCGTGGCGCGGGACCGCCCCATCCTCGCGTTCGCGAACGAGGACGACGAGCACGTGAAGGTGTCCTCGCGCGGCACGCACGCGCTCGTCCGCGACGGCCTCGACCTCTCGGCGGTCATGCAGGAGGCGTCGCGCGCGGTCGGCGGCGACGGTGGCGGCCACGACGTCGCCGCGGGCGCGACCATCCCGCGCGGCGAACGCGAGGCGTTCGTCGCCGAAGCCGACCGCATCGTCGGCGAGCAGCTCGGCTGACTGGGTCTCGCGGTTCCCGTGACCGAAGCAGCCGACGCGGTCGCTCCCGGGGACGTTGGTCGCGAAAGAGAGATGCGGGCGGTGGCAGGGTGACGTGGGATGACGCGTGGTGACGCGGCGACCGACGCCCGCGGGTCGGTCAGGTGGCTCGCCTGCTCAGTTCGACGGTTCGGGGAGCTTCGCGAGTTGCTCCTCCTGGCGGCGCTTGCCGAGCGCGAAGTAGTTGTTCGGCTTCACGAACGTGTCCTGGCCGAAGTCCGAGAGGACCATGCGGATGACGGCGGCTTCCTGCTTGCTGGTGCCCTGCCACGTGTAACAGTGGAGGTCACGCGAGAGCGGGTAGGCCTTCGAGTCGAGGCCGTTCTGGTCGTCCTGATAGCTGTAGGTGGTCCCCTCCCATTCGAGGGCGACGGGCGCGAGGCCGCTGGTGTCGATGAACGCGAGCGCGAGGTAGCTGATGGCGTTGTCGGCCTGTGCGATCGCCTGCGCGAGACGCTGGTTCTGCCCGAAGCGGTTCGCGACGCTCGTGTCCTCCTCGGGGTTCCCGAAGACGTTCGCGACGAAGCTGGTCCGGGTCCCGGAGCCCTTGACGCGGCCGAGCACCTGGATCTCCTTGTCCGGGCCACCGAGCTCGCTCCAGTTCGTGATCTCGCCCTTGTAGAGGCCCTTGAGTTCGTCGCCGGTGATCTTCTCGACGCCAGCGTCGGCGATCTCCTGGGAGACGACGAGGGGCTGGCCGTCGACGCCGACGACGTGGTCGACGAAGTCGTCGTAGGAGTCGCGGTCGGGGAGTTCGTCCTCGACGTTCCCCGAGGAGTTGCCGATGTCGTGCTGGCCGTTCATGACCTTCTCGACGCCCGTCCCGGAGTGAGAGAGGCCGACCGTGAACTGGAACGGCGGGTCGCCGTCCTCGCCCTGGAACCCGTAGAGGCCACCCCAGTAATCGGCGAGGTTCTTGTCCGTGTCGATGCCGTACTCGCCGTGGGGCCAGTACTCGGTGTCGCTGGCGGGCCGGTTCGCGTTCCAGTACGACGCCGCGGTGTTCATGATCGGGTACACCGTCGACGACCCACCGGACGTGAGCGTCGTGGGTCCGCTCGACGAGGAATCACTCCCGTCGTCGCTCCCGGACGTCGTCGACTCGCCGCCCGAGGAGTCGTCGTCCGCTTCGGTCTCGCCGCCCGAGTCCCCCATGCAGCCGGCGACCGCCGTGGCACCGGCAACGCCGGATGTCGCGATGAACTTCCGCCGCGATACGACGTCAGCAACCCGCTGTGACTTGTCGGCCATCACCAGCTACTCCCTCCAGATTCACTAAAGCGGTTTATAATAGGGGTACGGCTCCCTCATAGTCCACAATTCGAGTCATACGGGTTGGGTCGACTCTGACGAACCGTGTGTGGAACGTAGACATGGTTGCGACTGGGTCGTCCCGTCGTCGAAGGGACCACCAAGCGTGCGATGTCTCGTCCGTCAGTCGTAGAAGCGCTCGGGGACGTACGGCGCGACCGGCGCGGGGAGCGCGCGGGCGACGGTCGCCCAGACCGCCGCCAGGCGCTTGCGGAGCGCGACGTACGCGACCGACACCGCGAGCACCGCGGCGACGAACGCCGGAATCGGCTCCGGAAGCGTCGCCGCGGGCACCACGGCGAGCACGCCGGCGAGCCCGAGGTCGTGAAGCGAGCCGTCGTAGGGCACGAGCCGTCGCGGTTCGAGCCACGCGCCGTGATAGTGACTGTAGACCGCGCGCTCGCTCCCGCCCTCCCACGGGCGGAGCTCGAGCCCGCCGCCGAAGACGTCCATGCCGGCGTGCAGCGCCGCCGCCGCGAGGAACGTCGCGACCGCGACCGTCCCGGGTGACGGGACGAGGGCGGCGAGTGCGACCGCTGGCGCCGCCACCACCCACCCGTACACGGGATAGTGGAGCGTCCGCCGATGCCCGTGGTAGATGTCGAGGTCCGGCGCGACGCTCCCTGCGACGGCGGCCACCACCACGACCGCCGCGAACTCGGGCGCGACCACCGCTATCGCCGCCCCGAGGAAGGCCCCAGCCAACGCGTGTGTCGTCCCCATCATGGATAGTCTGGTAGGGCCCGCGAGTATTTGCACCTTTTTGTCACCGCGTGTCGTACCCGAGCGCGTGCACTCCCTCCGCAGGGCGCTCCTGGATCCGCGTCAGGTCACGCGAGTTGCGCGCGCCGGTATCGTCGGCGTCCTCGTCGTGGGCGCGTTCACGCGGAACGTCTCCGTCATCGTGAACGCCACCGGCGCACTCGCTGTCTCCTACCTCCCGGGCGTCATCCGACGCGACCTCGACGTCCCGCTCCCGCCGTGGACCGCCTCGTACGTCGCCGTCGCCGTCCTCCTGCACGGCGTCGGGATGGTCGCCCTCTACGACGACGTCTGGTGGTGGGATCACCTGACGCACGTGCTGTCCGCGAGCGTCGTCGCCGGCGTCGGGTACGTCGTCGTCACCGCGTTCGACGAACACGACCGCCGCATCTACATCCCGCAGCCGTTCCTCGGCGCGTACGTCGTCGCGTTCGCGCTCGCCGCCGGCGTCGTCTGGGAGGTCGGCGAGGAAGGGATGCGTCAACTCGCCATCGCGGCCGGCTTCGACCCCGTACTCG
This sequence comes from Halorubellus salinus, assembly GCF_020567525.1. Taxonomy (GTDB): domain Archaea; phylum Halobacteriota; class Halobacteria; order Halobacteriales; family Natrialbaceae; genus Halorubellus; species Halorubellus salinus. Next base: position 170,989 of record NZ_JAJCVI010000005.1, on the reverse strand, counting down.
TCGTGTACGGCCTCGAGGACTCCGTACTCGACCTCGTGTTCGACGCCGCCGGCGGCGTCGTCGTCGCGCTGTTCGGCCACGGGCCACTCGAAGAACCGGCGCGACACCTCGCCGACCGCCTCCGCGACTGACCCCGCAGCCGCTCGATGCCGGTACGCCGTCGCTCGCTCGACCGGGGCCATCGGCACGTTTCGTCGCGCGCTCGGCCGGGTTCCTCGGCACGTACGTTCAAGCGCCCGCGTTGTGAACGCGGACCCGTGCCGCGTCTATCGCTCCTCGCGCCGGACGTCGACCGCGGTCGCTTCCTCGCGTACGCAGCCGCACTGGCGGTGCTCGTCGCCGTCGTCGTCGCCGCGTTCGGGCGCGCGTTCGCGGACGTCACGTCACTCGACGCCCTCCGCACGTTCGTCCTGTCGACCGGGCCGCTCGCACCGGTCGCGTTCGTCCTCGCGCAAGCGACGCAGGTCGTCGTCGCGCCCATCCCCGGGCAGACGTTCGCGTTCCTCGCCGGCTACCTGTTCGGGCCGTGGCGCGGGCTCGCGTACAGCCTCCTCGGCGCGACCATCGGGACGTACGCCGCCGTCCGCATCGCGACCGCGCTCGGCCGCGAGCGCGTCGAACGGCTCGTCGACGACGACGCGCTCGCGTCCCTCGACGCGATCGTCGACCGTCGCGGGCTCCTCGCGACGTTCCTCGTGTTCCTCGTGCCGGGCGTCCCCGACGACGTCGTCTGCTTCGCCGCCGGCGTCCTCGGGCTCGACGCACGCGACGTCGCGCTCGTCTCCGTGGTCGGTCGGTTCCCGGGGTACATCGTCCTCACGACCGCTGGCGCGGGCGTCGCCACCGACGCGTACGCCACGACCGCCATCCTTCTCGCCGCCGCCGGCGGCGCCACCCTCCTCGCGTACCTCGAACGAGACCGCATCTATCGCGTGCTCGCCGACACGAAGTAGGAACGCGTACGCGCAGTCAGCGGTTGGTGGGAGCGCGCGGTCAGCGGCGGTCGTCCCACGCCGAGAGGTCCTCGGTCCGCAACTCCGCTTCCGCCTGCCACTCGCGCGGCCGGAACGACACCGCGAACAGCGCCGCGTACGCGAGCACGACCACGGCCGTCGTGACGCGACCCGGTATCGTCCCGATCGCGGCGCTCGCCGGCCAGCCGGCGGTCGCCATCACGGTCACGCGGACCACCCACGCGACGACGAGCACCGAGAACAACGGGAGGTACACGCGTCGCAACCGATGCGCGAGCGCCTCCTCCGCCGATATCTTCAGTTTCGGTTCGCGGTAGTCGTCGCTCAACCGCTCGCGCCAGCGGTCGTCCTGCACTTGCTCTCGCGGGTCCAGGCCGTGCGCGATGACGTTCTCCTGGAGGACGCGCACGCGACTCCGCCACACGTCGTACCCCCGGTAGCGACGCGCCTCGATGACGAGGAAGATACCGAGCATCACCGACCCAGCGAGCAGCAGATAGTGCGGGTGGTCGGGGCTGGAGAACGAGAACGTCAGGATGGCGGCGATGGTCGTCACCGCCCAGTTCGTCGTGCGGTCCAGGCGCTCGCGCCAGAACTTCATCCGATGTATCTCGCCGCGATAGAGGTGCGCGAGCGACGACCCCGGCCCCATCTCCTCTTCGAACAGGCCGCGGCCGATGTCCCGGGCCGCACCCGCAGTCGGGTCGACGCCACCGCGCTCGCCCGCCACCGGTTCTGCGTCCGCCGCCCGCCGGGTGTCGTCCACGGCGGCGTCGGCGGATGCCGGCGACTCGTCGTCCGTGGCGGCGCTGCCAGACGCCGCCCCCTCGTCGTTCGTGGCGGCGTCGGCGGATGCCGGTGGCTCGTCGTGCGTGGGGGAATCGGTAGTCATCGAAGTGCCTCCGTCGCGGAGTCGCCGGTCATCGGACCGCCTCCGCGGACGTCACTCGCTGGTCGCGGTCGCTTCCTGCGCGGTCGCTTGCTCGTCGTACTTCTCGCGGAACTCGCCGATGAGCGTCCCCATCTTCGCGTACCACTCGTTGAGCATCGTCTGCATGTCGTCCGCGACGTCGTCGGGGTTCACGGGCTTGTAGACGTGGTAGTACCCGCCCTGGTCGTAGTTCACCTGTTCCTGCTGGACGAACCCGGTCTGCTGGAGGCGCTTGACGGCGCGGTACGCCGTCGAGCGCTCGCGGTCGACGCGGTCGGCGACCTCGTCGACGGTCAACGGTTCGGGGCTGTCCACGATCGTCATGTAGACCTCCCGGTCGAGCTCTTTCAGTCCGTGGATGCACTCCAGCAGCCCCTCGCACTGCATGTCCTGCTGGAGGTACTCCTGCATCGAGTTTGCCATCGTTACTCTCCCTTCGCACTCTGTGCGTAAAAGTCTTGTTCGGTGTGTGCAACACCGTGCACGGACGTTTCCGGGGGCGAGAAGCGCGTTCAGCCCCGATGGGTTCGTTCGTCGACGACGAGAGCTGACGATCGCGTCGTCGACGAACGATGGGTCGCACGGTCAGTCCGCGGTCTGTGCGGCCGGGCGCGTCTTCTCGGCGCGGAGCTCGCGAATCGAGCTCACGACGACCGCGCCACTCACGAGGAGTGCCGCGCCGACGATGATGGCGAGACTCACGAGGTCCAGCACGGGCATCTCGACGATACCGCCGACCTCGCGGACTGCGACTGCGGTCGCGCCGAGCAGCAGCATCACGCCGAAGTACACCTTGATCTCGGACTCCTCGACGAGGCTCGTCGCGGCCGCGCCCATGCGAGCGCCGAGTGCGCTCCCGGCGAGCAGCGGCGCGACGATGGCGAGGTCGACCGCGCCGTCGATGGCGTACAGGAAGCTCCCGATACCACCGGAGAACACGATCTCGAAGAGGTCGGTCCCGACCGCGACCGGCACCGGGACGCCGATGAGGTAGAACAGCGCTGGCATCCGGATGAACCCGCCGCCGACGCCCAGGAACCCCGAGAGGAGGCCCGTGAGGAACGCGACGCTGAGGATCATCCAGAGCGAGACGCGCACGCCCCCGCGGAGCTTCATCATCGGCGGGACGCGGTAGGACTGGATCTTCTTCGCGATGTCCGGGATGTCGTCGGCGTCCAGTTCCTCGTCGCCGTCGGCGTCGTGACTCACGCCGCCGTCGTCGTCGCCGCCCTTGACGGCGTTGTACGTGATGAACACCCCGATGGCGCCCAGCAGGAACACGTAGGAGACGCTGACGACGGTGTTCGCGAGTCCGATGTCCTGCAGCCAGTGCAGGCCGATCTTCCCGACCTCGATGCCGGCGGTGGTGCCGGCGATCATGAGCACGCCGAGCTTGTAGTCCACCTGCCCGAGGTCGCGGTGTTTGAGCGTCGCGATGACGGAGGTCCCGAAGACGAACGCGAGACCGGACGCGACCGCGACGTCGGTCTTGTACCCCATGACGAGGAGTGCGGGCGTGACGAGGAACGACCCGCCCATCCCGAAGAACCCGAAGAGGAGACCGATGAGGAGGCCGAAGCCGCTGAACATCACGAGCAGCGAGAGTGCGACGCCGAATACCTCCATGGTCAGTCACCCCGCAGGAACGCGGTGAGGCGGGGCCCGAGTAGCTTCTCGAGGACGCCGTAGCCCACGTAGAGGAGTATCGCTTCGAGCAGTACGATGCCGATGAGCGTCGCCCCGTCGACGACGCCCTGCGAGATCTCAATGCCGAACATCGACGATCACCTGCTTCAGTATTGTGTGGAGCATGGATTTCTGTGCAGTCGACCGTAGCCGACAGCGGGACTTAACGGTTTTGGGAAGAGCGCACAATACTATATCTCGCTACCCAACCCATCGCCATCCATAACTTACGCATGACTACGCCGGCCGAACCGGACGCCTCACTGACGGTTCGTCACCCGAACGAGCCGCTCGAGAGCGCGCCCGAGCGACCACTCCCACGCGCCCGAGCGAGCACCCCATGAACCGGCTATCCCACAGAGCGACGGACGAGACACTCGCCACCACGAAAGTGGAATGATGGAACGACCGAGAACGACTACCCGAACGGCCGAGGAGGAATCGAGCGGTTCGCGGAAAGAACGCGACCCTTGTGATGGAGCGGTTCACGGAAAGAAAGCGACCCGTGTGACGGAGCGGTTCACGGGGAGAAAGCGACCGGACAGCGTCGAAGGAGATCGGGATTCAGGTCAGTCGGCGGTCGTCGCCGCCGACTCCGCGTCGCTCGCGCTCCACTGCCGCCAGAGCGCTTGCGCGTACGCCCCGACGAACATCGCGCCGATCGCCCACAGGATGGTGAGGTTCCCGATGCCGACGCTCGCGTACGCCGCACCCGGACAGATGCCCGAGAGCCCCCAGCCGACGCCGAAGACGACGCCGCCAGCGAGGACGTTCCGGTCGAACGACTTCAGGCGGCGCGCGTACTCGCGGCCCGTCAGCGGCGCCGCCTTGCCCGTCCTGCTCAGCAGCCAGAACGACGCGCCCGCGACGATGCTCCCGCCGAACATCACGAACACGAGCCCGAAGTCCTCGAACTGCAGGAAGCTCAGGACGACCTCCGGCTTCGCCATCTCGCTCACCGCGAGCCCGACGCCGAACACCAGCCCGCCCACGAGGACGATGAGGTTGAACGCTAGCCCGCGGTCGGTCGGTTCCGAGCTCATGGCCGCACCCCCATCGCGAACACCAGCTGTGCGGTCCCGATCGCGACCAGGAGGAACGTGGCGACGTTCACGAGCGACGTCTGCGAGAGCGACCCGACGCCACAGACGCCGTGCCCGCTCGTGCAGCCCTTCCCGAGGCGCGTGCCGACGCCGACGAGGAACCCGCCGACGACGAGCCGCCACGGCTCCACGCGCGTCGAGTAACTGAAGTCACCGGTCACGTACGTGTACGCGGCCGCTCCCAGGACGATTCCGAGCGTGAACACCACGCGCCAGTCCCGGGACGCGACGTACTTCCGGCGCTGGAACCGGTCCAGGTCCGAGACGTACGACCACGTCGACTCCAGGAACGTGCTCGCACCCGCGATGATACCGGTGCCGACGTAGATGATGACGACGCCGAGCCCGACGAACGCTCCACCGATCGCGTACTGCGCGATCCCGTTCGGGAAGAGAGTCTCGAGCATCCTACTCGGTCATCGCGTCCTTGCTGGCCGCGCAGTTGTTCGGGCCGAGCTCGAGCTCGAACGCCTCGTCGGCGTCCGGATCCTGTTCGCCGAGGTTCGTCGCGATGATGTCCTCGTAGTTCGCCGGGCGCGACGGCATGTCGCTGAGGACGAAGTCGACGAAGGCCTCCTTGTCCATCGAGAGCGCGCTCATGTCGTCGAACAGTTCCCCGAGCGTGGCGGTGTACGTGCCGTCGGCGGCAGGCGTTGCCGCGTCGGAGAAGTGTCCGGGTGCGACGACGACGTCGTCGTCGAACTCGCGGAGCGTCTGCAGCGAGTCGTACAGCAAGCGCGCGGCGTCGGGCGCGCCCTCGTCCCCGTCCTCGAGGTCGGGGCGGGCGACGCTCTCCGTGAACAGGAAGTCGCCGGTGAACAGCGCGGCGTCGTCGACGAGGTAGCTCGTCATCCCGGTCGTGTGCCCGGGCGTGAACACGGCCTCGACGACGATGTCGCCGACCGCGAGTTCGTCGCCGTCCTCGAGGACGACGTCGGGGTCGAACGCCGCGCCGCGGTCGAGCGACGCCTGCGGGTACGCCGCCTGGACCGAGTCGACCGCGTCCGCGAGGTCGCGTGCGCCGCTGATGTGGTCCGCGTGGATGTGCGTGTCGACCGCGTATTTGATTTCGGCGTCGTACTCGGCAGCGTCCGCGACGTAGCGGTCGGTGAACTCGCGGAGCGGGTCCGCGACGAGCGCCTCCCCGTCGGAGACGACCATGTGGGACAGACAGCCGCTCGAGGGCCGCTGGTACTGGAGCACGGTCGCGTCGGTGTCCGCGTCGATCTCGGTCGCGAAGTAGAGGCGCGCCCACTCGTTCATGCCGCCGTCCATGTTGACGGCGTCGAACCCGTTGTCTTCGAGCTGTGCGGCGATGTACTCGCTGGCGCCGCCCTTCGCGCAGACGACCACCACTGGGTCACCGTCGGGCACGCGGTGGAGGAGGTCGTCGTCGACGTCGTCGAGGAACTCGAAGTACGGGACGTTCGCGACGTCGACGTTCTCGCCGTCGATGTGCCAGTCGTCGTACTCCGAACTGGCGCGCACGTCGAGGAGTGTCACGTCGTCCTCGTCCTCGACCTGCTCGTAGAGGGTCTCGGCGTCGATGCTGTCGACGGTAGCGTCCGTCTCTGGGAACAGTTGCTCGCTCATCTTCGGTCGAGTGTATCCGACCGCCGCACTTAACGGTTTGGATAGTTGTACACAACATCCACAATACTATATCTCGCCCCGTCGGCTCCCGCCAACGTCGCCCGAACTCACGAACACACGCTCAACGCGCATCCGAATGGCTCTAGTTGCTGTCTGTGAGCGACCCGACGACGACTACGTGGCTCTATCGCGTTCGACAGCGCTCGTCCGGCACCGTCAGATATTTAGTGCATAGCGCAATATTGTGGAGTACACACAACGATGAGTGTAGACATCAGTGCCACCGAGACGCTCGACGTGAAAGGAGAGAACTGCCCGATGCCGGTCGTCAAGACCAAGCAGGCGATCGACGACCTCGCGGTCGACGACGTCCTCGAGGTCGTCGCGACGGACTCCGGCTCGATGAGCGACATCGCCGGCTGGGCGGACACCACGAACGGCGTGGAGCTCCTCGACCAGGTCGAGGGCGACGGCGTGTACAAGCACTACGTCCGGAAGACCGAGTGACGATGAGCACAGATACCGACGCCAGCGAGACCGAGGACGCCGCCGCGACGGCCGCGGGCAGCGTCTCGCCCGAGGACGTCGCCGCGCTCGAGGCACGCATCGACGAACTCGAGGACGAGCTCGCGGACGTCCGCACCGACGAGGGCGACGACCAGGGGAAGATGGTGATCATCGCGACGAAGGGCACGCTCGACATGGCGTACCCGCCGCTCATCCTCGCGAGCACCGCCGCCGCGTTCGGCTGGGACGTCACCGTCTTCCACACGTTCTGGGGGCTGGACATCCTCCACGAGGAGCGCTCGCAGAACCTCCAGCTCAGTGCCGTGGGGAATCCGAACATGCCGATGCCGAACGCGCTTGGCGCACTCCCCGGCATGGACCGCCTCACGACGAAGATGATGGAGAAGCGCATCGCCGACAACGATACCGCGTCCATCCAGGAACTCATCGACACGAGCCTGGACATGGGCGTCGAGTTCCAGGCGTGCCAGATGACCATCGACCTCATGGACTACGACGAGGACGACTTCTTCGACGGCGTCACCACTGGCGTCGGCGCTGCCAGCGCCCTCGGCGACATGGTGGACGCGGACGTCCAACTCCTCGTCTGAACCGACCCATCCTCCTTCGAGCAGTTCGATAGCGACCGCGCCGCCGGGAGCCGTCGCTATCGACCACACTAGCCGGTTTCGTATAGCGCCAACCAGTTTATGCAGGCTGGTCGGATGGTTCGGCACGCGACCACCGTGACCCTTTCAGACAGCCGAAAACGACCCGTACCATCGATCTGGCGAGGTTCATCTCGACGCGAGACACAGAGATGCGGGCAGCCGGTCCGCGAGCCCGAACGACCTGGTGGCTTCGCCGGCGGGTCCCCGAGCACACGATCCTCCACCGGGTGTTCGACCCGGAACGACAGACGTTCAGTGAAACGCACCATCGCGTGCACGACCCTCACCCTGGTCCGTCCGGTTCGAAGAGCGACTGCACTCCGCGTCCCGAGGAATCGTCGCCAGGGTGAACCGACATGCGCGTTCGACGGTTCTCGCGCCATCCAACTGCAGACGCTAGCTCACCCGAAGATGTCGTGCCAACGTCGCAGTGACGCCGACAGGTAGAGTGCGGACACTCGCGGACGGTTCGTTCGACCGCCAACCCCTGGGGTCGGACCGGCAGAACGGCACCGAACGAACGGGCGAACTACCGGAGGGTGCGAGACCGCATCGCCACCGGGAGTCGAAACATCCACCGACTCGCGGTCTCGACCGGTCGACTCCCGAGCGCGACGACGCCACCGCACACCTCGACCCGGACGGGCCGAACCGGGACCACCGTTCGGGCGTCGAGCGAGGACTTCCGCTCGAACCGACGAGGAACGGGCCGCTCGTGACGCAGACCGACCGAGTCGCCGGCGCGGGTTGGTCTCTACTCCTGGAAGCGAGTCGCTGGCGCGGGTTGGTCTCTACTCCCGGAAGCGAGTCGCTGACGCGGGTTGGTCTCGGATGCTACTGGAAGCGGGCGCTGAGCCGGGGTGGCCCCGATCGGTATCGAGTGGGGTCGCTGAGCCGGTGGTGGTCTTCGATTCCAGCGTTTTCGGGGTTCCTGACCGGTCTGGGCGATGAGTCGTCGTCCGACCGAATGCACCCCCGAGCCATCCGATAAACCCCATGCCGCGATATCGAATCTGGTTCGTCGTGTTCGTCGCCGATCGTCGAGGGACTGCTCGTCGCTAGCGTCCACGCTGCCCGCGACGCGGGGCAGGGACTCCAGGCGCTCGAAGGAGGAACCGGCCGGTCGTGCTCAGTGCTGGACCGGGCCGACGGGCGCGCGTTCCGTGGCCTCGCCGTACGTCGCGAGCGTGCGGAGGAGTTCGAGCTCCTGTTCGAGCGCGTCGTCGCCGAGGACGTCCATCTCTCGCTCGAAGTGCGCCGCGAACGCACGGAACCGGTCGCGGTACTCGCCGGACACCGACAGCTCCTCGCTCTGTTGCTCCCACTCGCCGAGATGATCGTCGTCGTACACCGCGACGCCGTCCGTGGTCGGTTCGCCGTCGCGTTCGCGTTCGTCGACCATCCAGCGCTTCAGGAGGTCAGCGTACCGCGAGAGCAACACGGCCTTCCGCACGCCCGTGTTCGCGAACGCCTCCGGGCCGCCGTCCGGGAACTCGACGGTCGTCTCGCGCTCGCTCGTCTCGCCGGTGCGGTCCGCCCAGCTCGCGCGCAGTCGAAGCGACCCCTTGCCGGGCGCGTCGGCGGTCCGCGAGACCTTCGCGAGCACGACGCCACCCTTCGTCTTCCCGTCCGACGTCGGGGACGCGAACAGCGTCTTCACCGACAGCACCTCGCCGGTGGACTCCTCGGCCGCCGACGAGCCGTACACCTTCTCTATCTCGTAGCCCTCGGCGTCCAGTTCCAGCGAGAGGTCGAACACGAGCGGCGTCACCATGTACTCGAAGTTCTCGACGACGCGCTCGCGGAACTGCGCGGGCGAGTGCACCGAGTAGTAGTTCGCGCCGCGGACGCTCGTTATCTCGTCGACGATCTCCGTGTTGAAGTCGACGCCGACGCCGACGAACGTCGCGTGCACGTTCCGCTCCGCGGCAGCGGTCTCCAGGCGACCACGCAGTCCCTCGTCGCTCGTCTCGCCGACGTTCGGCATCGCGTCCGTCAGGACGATCATGCGGTTCTCGTACGTCGTCTGGTCCGCGTCCGCGTGCGGTTCGAGGAGCGAGAGCGCGTCGTCCATGCCGGCGTCGAGGTTCGTGCCACCGCCGGGCTGGACGTCCTCGTGGATGTGGCCGCGGATGGCGTCCATGTCGGTCTCGGCGACGGGATTCAGGGGTTTCGCGACCGCGGCGTCTTGACTGTAGAGGACGACGCCGAGGCGGTCGTCGGGGCGGAGTTTCTCCGTGAGCGAGGCGAGTGCGTCCTTCGCGACCGCCATCTTCGACTGGCTGCCGGCGTCCTCGACGGTCTGCTTGTTCCCGTACTGGTCGTAGTAGTACCGGTCGAACGACGACCCCATCGACCCGGATATGTCGAGGACGAGCACGAGGTTCAGGCGCTTCCGGTCGAACGAGTCCGCGTCCAGCCCGGAGTTCAGGCCGACCGAGAGGTACCGTTCGGGCTCGCCCGAGAGCGGGTCCGCGGAGACGGCGGGCGCGTACCGCGGACAGAACAGGTCGCTGCAGGACCCGCCGTCGCCGGTGTCGAAGTAGTAGTCGTAGAACAACCCCTCGTAGGAGAGCGAGGACGGGATGGGGAGGTAGTCGTTCTCGACGTTCCGTCGGAACGTGTTCGCGTCCTTCGCGCCGCCCGCGGCGAGCCCGACGTCCGCGCTCTCGGCGGCTGCGCCGCCGGACGACGCCTGGTACGTGACGTTCGACCCGCCGCCGCCGCCGCCACCGGCGCCACCGAGGTCGCCGTGGGAGTACTGCCAGTCGTCGACACCTCGCCCGTCGTCGTCCGACAGCGAGGGGAGGTCTGCGATGCGACCACTACAACCCGCGAGCGCCGCCGACGCGGCGGTCGCGAGCGAGAGGACCGTCCGTCTACTGTGCGGGGACATACGACGACGGTGCGTCTCCGACACCATAACACGTAGACTAGCTGAAACGACGATTTCACCTCTGCTGGTGCTCGACGCGGCCGAACCACCCACGTCGTGAGTCGGTAGCCGGCGCGCGAAACGCCTCACTTTTCACTCGCGGCCGCGGACACACCATCATGACCGACCTCGACCCCGAGACGTTCGAGGAGGAGAAGTACGTCGACTACTTCCCGAAGCTCCAGCAGGCGTACAAGAACGCGTTCAATCGCGTGAACGAGCAGTACGACGCCGAGCTCGTGCACGCCATCGACCAGCAGGTCCTCAACGAGAGCGAACCGCACTACGAGGGCGACGGCGAGTTCACCATCGACCTCCCCGACGACCCCTACGACCGTCTGGAGGGCGTGCTCGCCGACCGCGAGAAGTTCGACGCCGTCCTCGACGCGTACCTCGACGAGATAAAGACCGAACTCGAGCGCGTCTTCAGCGTTTGAACGCGCTGCAGCGCCCCGTTACTCGTCTCGCTCTGTCACCCACCATGCCAGAAACGTTGACAAATCAAACAACGGATATTTAACGGTCTGTGTGACAGATTCGAGGGATGCGCCCTCCACTCGACCGCCGGGACTGCAGTTACATCGCCGTCCCGCTCGTCGTCTCCGCCGTCGCGGGGACGGCATCCGAGCTGTCGCCGTACCCGCTCCGAACCGACCTCGTGCACGCGCTCGAAGGCGGTACCGTCGCGCTCTTCCAGCCGTTCGTTCACCCCGCCCTCACGACGTTCTTCGTCGCGTGCTACCTGCTCGCGTACCCCGCCCTCCTCCTCTGGACGTACGTCGCCCTGAAACGCCAGCAGGGACGGTCGCGAGCGCTCGACTACGTCGTCACGTACACGACGACGATCGGCCTCTCCATCCCGTTCTTCTACTTCGTGCCCGTCGGCGTCACCGGGTACTTCCTCGACGGCATCCAACCCGTGCTCTACGAGTCCACGGGCCCGATACAGGCGTTCATGCTGAACGTCGACACGCTCCAGAAGGCGCTCCCGAGCCTGCACGCCGGCCTCGCAGCGAGCGCGTCCCTCCACGCGCCACGGGGCGCCGAGCGCGCGAGCTGGACGATTACGGGCGCCGTGCTCGCGTCCACGCTCTACCTCGGCATCCACTGGCTGACCGACCTCGCGCTCGGCCTCGGACTCGCGTACGCCGCCTACCGCCTCACGCCAGCGATCCGCGCCACGCTCGCTCGCGCCGGAGCCGACCCCGAGCCCGCACCCGCGAGCGGGGACTGAGCAGTCGGTTCCGAGCCCGCACCCGCGAGCGGGGACTGAGCAGTCGGTTCCGAGCCCGCACCCGCGAGCGGCGACCGAGCAGTCGGTTCCGAGCCCCGGTCGGCCCCCGAAGCCGAACGCGTCAGTCCAAAGGCCTAAGCCCGTTCACTGGCTAGTCCACTCCATGAGTACGGAGACCCAGGACGGCGACGACCTCGAGGAGCGCGTGACGAACTTCCTTCGCCGGAACTTCCCCCAGATCCAGATGCACGGCGGGAACGCCGCCATCACCGACCTCGACCGCGAGACCGGCGAGGTCTCCATCCAGCTCGGCGGCGCGTGCTCGGGCTGTGGTATCTCCCCGATGACGATCCAGGCGATCAAGTCCCGGATGGTCAAGGAGATCCCCGAGATCGAGACCGTGCACGCCGACACGGGCATGGACGGCGGCGGTGGCGGTGGCGGCATGAGCCCGTCGTTCCCCGGTCACGAGGGCGACGACGACGGCGAGGGCGACGAAGGCCCGCAGGCACCGTTCTGACCTCGAACGCGCCGACCACTCCTCCTCGCGACGCCGCACCCGCCGAGAGCATCCGGCAGCCTCGCTCGTCGACGCGCTCTCGCCCCGTCGACGCGTTCTCGTCCCGTCGACGCGTTCTCGTCGGTTCACGGGCGGGTTCTCGCCGGCACGTGAACGCTCGGCGAAAACAACAGTTCTTAGTCGTTGCTTCACTCGAAAGCCGGTATGGACCGCACCGACTCCGGGCGGAACGTCCTCTTCGTCGTGCTGGACACGGTCCGGAAGGACCACCTCTCTGTCTACGACCACGACCGCCCGACGACGCCCGCCCTCGAGGACTTCGCCGACGAGGCGGCCGTCTACGAGCAAGCGATCTCTCCCGCCCCGTGGACGCTCCCCGTGCACGCGTCGATGTTCACGGGTCTCTATCCGAGCGAGCACGGCGCCAGCCAGGAGAACCCCTACCTGGAGGACGCCACGACGCTCGCGCAATCCCTCTCCGATACGCACCGGTCGGCGTGTTACTCGTCGAACGCGTGGATCACGCCGTACACGCACCTCACCGACGGGTTCGACGACCAGGACAACTTCTTCGAGGTGATGCCCGGCGACTTCCTCTCCGGGCCGCTCGCGAGCGTCTGGAAGACGATGAACGACAACGACCACCTGCGGAAGGTCGCGGACTACCTCGTGAGCGTCGGGAACAAGATCCACGAGTACACCGCGAGCGGCGAGGGCGCGGACTCGAAGACGCCCGAGGTCATCGACAAGAGCCAGGACTTCATCGCCGACGCGGAAGCCGACGGCGAGAACTGGTTCCAGTTCATCAACCTCATGGACGCCCACCTCCCGTATCATCCGCCCGAGGAGTACGCCGAGGAGTTCGCGCCCGGCGTCGACTCCACGGCGGTCTGCCAGAACTCCAAGGAGTACAACTGCGGCGCCCGCGACATCGACGACGACGAGTTCGCGGACCTCCAGGGGCTCTACGACGCCGAGATACGGCACATGGACGCCCAGCTCGACCGGTTGTTCTCGTGGATGCGCGAGGCGGGCGTCTGGGAGGACACGATGGTCGTCGTCTGCGCGGACCACGGCGAACTGTTCGGCGAGCACGACCTGTACGGCCACGAGTTCTGCATCTACGACCCGCTCGTGAACGTCCCCTGCATGGTCAAACACCCCGACCTCGACGCGGGCCGGTACGACGAGCAGTTCGAGATGCTCGACCTCTACCACACCGTCCTCGACCACGCTGGCAGCGCGCCCGACGCCGACGTCGACCCCGGCGACCTGACGCGGGACCCGCAGGCGCGTGACTTCGAGGCCGCGCGGTCGCTCTTGCGCGACGACCACCGGACGTTCGACGAGCCGGCGTACGAGGGCGCGGACCGCGACCGCGGCGAGTACGCGTTCGTCGAGTACTACCGGCCGGTCGTCGAACTCAAGCAACTCGAACAGAAGGCGAGTGCGGCGGGTATCACGCTCGACGAGGACTCGCGGTTCTACTCGCGGATGCGCGCCGGTCGGCGGACGGACGCGAAGTACGTCCGGAACGAGCGCATCGCCGACGAGTTCTACCGGCTCAAGGACGACCCCGAGGAGACGGTCGACCTCGCCGGCGACGCTCGCGAGCACGCGAGCGAGCTCGACGAGGCCGCGCTGGAGGCGACGGAGGCGGCGCTCGGCGCGTTCGAGGACCGCCACGGCGGCGAGTGGAAGGCAGTCGAGGACGACGACGTCCTCTCGGACATGAGCGACGACGCGAAGGACCGCCTGCAGGACCTCGGGTACCTCGAGTAACCGTGGTCGACGGCTATCGACGAGGACGATCCATGTCAGGAGGAGACTACGCGTGACGGAATCGAGGGGGTCGCTCGCGGACGTGTTCGGCCGGCAGACCATCGTGAAGATGGGGATCGGGTTCGCCATCGCCATCGTGCTCCTCGCGATCCTCGCGACCGCCATCGGCTGGCGGGCGGCGCTCGCGGAACTCCGGAGCGCGGACCCCGTCTACGTCGCACTCGGGTGTCTGTCGACCGCGCTCGGCCTGATGGCGTGGGGGAAGGCGTGGCAGGTCGTCCTGCGCGTCGGCGACATCGACGCGCCGTACCGGAAACTCGTGGTGACGTACTTCGCGGCGACGTTCGCGAACTACGTCACGCCGCTCGGGCAGGCCGGCGGCGAGCCGTTCATCGCGTACGTGCTCTCGCGGGACACGGAGGCCGACTACGAGCAGAGCCTCGCGAGCGTCGTCACCGCCGACCTCCTGAACCTCCTCCCGTTCTTCAACTTCGCCGCCGTCGGCACTGCGTACCTCGTGCTCTCCTCGGGGTTCGGCGGGAACGGGACCGCGGACGGGCTCGCGGTCGCGCTCGGCGCGATGGCGGTCGGCGTCCCCGGTATCGTGTGGGCGGGCTGGCACTGGCGCGACGCCGTGGAATCGCTCGTGCTCGCCGTCGTGAAACCCCTCACGAACGTCACGAACCGCGTCACGGTCGACGGCGCGCGCGAGCGCATCGAGCGGTTCTACGAGAGCGTCGAGCGCATCGCGAGCGAACCCCGACAGCTCCTGGTCGCGCTCGCGTTCTCGTACGTCGGGTGGCTCCTGTTCGCGCTCCCGATGTGGTTCGCCGTCGAGGCCGTCGGCGCCCCCGTCGGCCTCCTCATGGTACTGTTCATCGTCCCCGCGAGCACCATCGCTGGCCTCGTCCCGACCCCTGGCGGTCTCGCCGCGGTCGAGGGCGCGCTCATCGGACTCCTCGTGAGCCTCACCGCGACCACGAACGGGATGGCTGCCGCAGTTGCGACGCTCTATCGGCTCGAGAGCTACGTGTTCGCGCTCGTCCTCGGCGGCATCGCCGCGTTCTGGGTGACGTACCGAACGTGACTGACTGAACCGGCATCCGACGGGCCCCAGGCCGTCGGTTCGAGCGGTGGCGATCGAGTCACACGGGGAGACGCTGCTACGAGTCGCTCGGGCCGCTGTCGGGCGCTCCGCGGACGCCGTGGCCGCGCTCCCACGCCCGCAGCAACCTGGTGAGCACTCGGTTCGTGGGGACGTCCAGGTCGAGTTCGCGGCGCGCTTCGGTGGCGGCGTCGACGACGTAGCCGTTGATGGCGTCCACCTCGGTGCGTCGCCCGGCTTCGACGTCCTGGCGCATCGAGGAGGTGTTCGTCGCCGTTCCCTCGGCGACGGCCTCGACGCGCGCCAGCGCTTCGCGGTTCGACAGCGGGACGTCCCGCGCTCTCGCGACCCTGGCGGTCTCCCGTGCTGCGGCGCGAGCGAGGTCGTTCGCGTCGCCGGAGAGGAGCGCGCCGTTCTCGACGCGCGCGAGCGCCGTCACCGCGTTGATGCCGGCGTTCACCGCGAGCTTCGCCCAGAGGCGCCGTGGCATGTCGTCGACGGCGTCCGCGTCGAACCCGACGTCGCGGAACGCCGCAGCGAGCGAATCGGCGGTCGACGACTCGCCGCCGTCGGCCGCACCGACGACGAGTTCGCCGCGGCCCGTACACTCGACGACGCCCGGGTCCTGGAGTATCGCACCGCAGGTCGCCGTGCCCGCCAGGATCTCGCAGTCGAGATGCTCGGCGAGCGTCTCCTCGTTCCCCATGCCGTTCTGGAGCGAGCAGACCGCGTCGAACTCGCCGGTCGCGAGCGCCGCCGCCGCCTCCGAGGTGTCGAACGCCTTCACCGTCACGAGCGCGACGTCGCCCGACAACCCGGTCCCGTCCGTCGTCGCGTTCGGCGTCGTCGTCCCCTCGAACGCGCCCTCGACGCGCAGCCCCGAGTCGCGGACCGCCGACGCGTGCGGGTCGCGGCCGACGAGCGTCACGTCGTGCTCGCGCGCCAGCACCCCACCGAGTAGCGACCCGAGACTCCCCGCGCCGAAGACGACGATTTCCATACTGGGAGCTACCGTCGTCGGGCAAGAAAAACGCTGCCGTCGTCACGCCAGCGGCCGGGCGAGGACCGCGTCCGCGGCTAGTCCTCCGTCCAGTAGTAGATGTCCTCGCGCTCGGTCCCGCAGTTCGGGCACGCTTCCGGAAGCTCGCCGTCTAACTTCCCCATCTCGCCGCACTCCCAGCACCGCCACATGAGCTCCGCTTCGCCGAAGTCGTGGCCGGCGCGCGAGTGCTCGATACTCCAGCCCTCCACGCCCTCCTCCGCCGTGACGTAGAACCCGTGCTCGTCGAACCCGCGGACGTGCCCGAGCAACTCGCCGTCGTCCGTGTATACCTTCGTCCCGAACTTGACGTCGCCGCGCTCCTCGGACTGACTCATACAATGTGGTACGGTACCATGCAACATAAGATTCGGTCTTCGACAGAGCATCTCGGCACCGCGCGGTGGCTGTGCGGTCGTGGAGGCGGTGGCTGTGTGGTAGCGGTGGCGGTGGCTGTGTGGTGCCGGCGGCCGTGCGGCGTGGTTCAGGCGCACTCACCGAGCGCGAGCGAGCGCAGCGAGCGAGTCGCTCGGCTCTTTTTCGAGCAACGTTTTTTCAAGGAGGGTCAGCTCCGCTGACCCGACGCAGAAAAAAGGTTGTTGGTGTTACATGAAGTCCGCGATGCCGCTCTGCTTGTTGTGGTCGTTCTCGAAGATGGATTCGAGTGCGCGTTCGAGTTTCTCGAGGCGTTGTTTGGTGTAGGGCCGGCAGCCGAAGTCGTCGGCGACGTCGATGGCGGTCTGCATGTACTTGTTCACGGACCCCTGGTGGACGGTGAGGTTCACGCGCCCGCCGCATTCGCGGCAGTCGCCCGTAAGTGGCATCCGGCGGTACTTCTCGCCGCAGTCCAGGCACCGCGTCTCCTGGCGCGCGAACGCCCGGAGGTTCCCGATGAGGTCCGGGAGGAAGTGCCCCTCGATGATGCGCTCGGCGACGTCCGTCTCGTCCACCGCTCGCAGGTTCCGTGAGAGGTGCAACTGGGCGTCCATCTTCTCCTCCATCGACCCCAGCGTCTTGTACGCCGACAGGTCCGGCCCAAGCGCCAGGTCGCTCGTATCGTGCGTATGGAAGAAGTCCGTGTACTCGCGCTCGCTCCCGAGGTTCTCCTCCGCGATCGTCATGACGTCCTCCACGTCCTCCGGGTCCGCCATCTCCCGCGTCGCCTCGTAGAACTCACGCGGGTACTCCCACATCACGTCCATGTTGTGCGCCTCGTCGTCGATCTCCGACGGGTCGATTCTGGAAGACATCACGAGCGGCGCGTCCATCCGTCCACCGCGCTTGTCCGGGAGGTACGTTTTGCTGAAGTTCAAAAGCCCATCGAGGAGGAGCATCACGCAGTCTTCGTCCCCGTCGCACTGGCCGGAGTGGAGGCCGTTCGCGACCAGTCGGTGCGTGTCGGCGACGGTCACCGAATACGTATGATCGACCTCTGCGGGCCGATATTCGACGTTCTCGACCGTTTCACAGGCCAGATCTCCGCCGTCGGCGACCGCGGGCGTCTGGATTACTTCGTGCGGGTCGTCGAACGTTGCAGCAGGAAGTCGGTCACCGACCTCGACGTCGCGGGCGTCGGTTTCCACGACACCGTCGTCCCAGACGACCATCGAGTGCTCTGGCGTGACCGTCAGCGTGGAATCGTCCTCGGTCGATATCTCGACGACGTGGTCGGTAGCGACGTGCTTCGAAACCGCTTCCACTGGTTTGAGGACCGTTCGGCCGTCATCCGCGAGGGACGGAACGTGCACTTCCCCATCGAGTTCTTGCACGAGTGCGCCGAAGTCGTCCGCGTCCGCGGTCTCGGGGTCGAGTCGGTCCTCGACTAGCGTCTCGATACGGTCGTAGTGCCAGTCGTCGTTCTCATCGCGGTACCAGACCTTCGTTTCGGGATGGAAGCAGTTGCGCCTTTTTGCGGCGTGGAAGTACGGGTGGGCGTAGCCGACGGCGGCGCTCGTGAACCCGACGACCCGTCCTACTGTGGCGGCGCTCGTGTGCGGAGCCATGCCGAAGACGAGTTCGCCGATGAGGTCGTCGCGGTCGTCGAACTCGTAGAACCTATCGAGGTCGTAGTACTGCGCGAGGAGGTCGTCGACGAAGTCCGCGGTCTTCAGCATGTGTTCGGCGGCGCCGTTCGAGAGGACGATGTCCTGGACCTTGAGTTCGACGAGCTGGTCGTCGTGCCTGAGGGGGTCGCCGTGGACGTCGGTCTCGTAGCCGAGGCCGCGGAACTGGTCGGCGGTGGCGTCGAGTTCGCTCGGGCGGACGGCGGTGACGGGGAGGTCCGTCATGTCGTAGCGGACGGTGCCATCTTTGAACGACGTGACGCCGTGTTTCGCGCGGAGGATGCCTTTCTCCATCGGTTCGGGCGTCTTGTTCGCGGAGAGCAATCCCTGAACGCCTTTGAGGATGTCGAACGCGTTCTCGCGTTCGCCGACGGCGCGCATGGCGTCCTGGTACACCTCGTTGACGTCGACGTCGGTCGGTTCGACGCTGGTGCCGGTGGCGTCGCAGCGGTCGCAGTACACGCGCCCGGCCTCGTCCGGTTCGAGGTCCTGCTCGCAGAACGGACACCAATACTCGGGGTCGGTCCGGGTGGCGCATTCGGGGCAGCGAGCGCGCCACGTCTCGGTGCCACAGGACTCGCAGCGGCGTCGGCCGACGTCCACCTCGACGATACCGGGCGTCGAGCGCATGTCTGGAGCGTGCTTCGCGGCGTCGCTCACCGACCGCTGGCTCCCGCCGGCTTCCCCGATGGGGAACAGGGTGTGGACGGCGGGCGACAGGTCGCGGGACTCGGACTTCTCCGGGCGCCCCATCCGGTTCCCGATGCGGGTCGGGGCGCGCTCGCGTAACTCGAACGGCGCGACCTCGTTCGCGACCTCGATCGCGTTCTCGCCGTCGGCGTACTCGCGAGCGCGCTCGGAGACGTCGGCCGCGTCCCACGTCTTCTCGAGGGTGACGGTCGGGCCGTCCGCGCTCGGATCGCGGGTCGCCTCGACGCCGAGACTCGCAGCGAGCGGCACCCAGTCGTCGACGCGCAACTCGTCGTCCGTCTGGCGGTGCGTGACGAGGAGACGTTCGAGGACGCGCCGCGTCGTCTCCGTGCGTTCGAGGACGAGCACGCCGGGGGTGTCCGGGTCGACGGGGGCTCGCGCGTCGTCGTCGCGAGCGAGCGAGCCGCCGTCGGCGACCGCAGGCTCGACGCTCGCAGCGGCGACCGCGTCCGCGAGCGTCTCGAAGTCGTCGACGCTCACGTCGTGGAACATGTACGTGTACTGTGGATGTAACGGCGCGTCGTACTCGCGGGCCCAGTCCAGGGCGTCGCTCGCGTCCGGGTCCGCGAGGTCGACGCGCGGGGAGTCCGAGAGCGCCTGCACGTCACAGCCGGCGGCGTCCAGGTCCTGGCGCCACCACTCGACCGTGTACGACGCCGGCGCGAGCGGATGGTTGTTCTCGACGAACTCGCCGTAGTTCACGAGGTACTCGCCGAGGTCGAGGATGGACTCCACGCCGTTCCGGACCTCCTTCGCTTCGGCGGGGTCGTCGATGCGTCGGACGTCGCCGTTCGCCAACCTGACCGTGGGGCCGTCGATGGAGTCGACGGGGACGACCCCGGCAGCTTTCCCGGGGCGTTCGGTCTTGATCTGCGTTCCCGTGGCGAGGAAGTCGTCGACGAGATGCATCGTCGCCGGATGAACGCCCGCCGTCGCGAACCCGTGGTTGCGCGCTCGGCCGTACCGGAGGCGGAACCCCCCGGACTCGGACGGATGCCCGAACACGGGCCGACCCGCGATGAGGTCCCGGAGGTACTTCTTGGACTTCTCGGGGCGTGGCGGGCCCGCGGCGACGTCGTTCGCGTCACCGGCTTCGGCCGCTTCCCCCTCGCCGTCGTCCTCGTCCGCAGCCTCGTCGGCGTCCGCGTCCGCGGCGTCGTCGCCCTCGCCGTCGTCCTTCCCGATGGTGCCGTCGATGAGGTCCTGGAGCCACGGCCACTCGACCTCGTCGAGCTGGCGCGTGTACCGCTGGATCTTCGGCGCCTTCAGCGCGATACCCTCCGCGAGCACGAGGCACATCCCACCGCGCGCGGAGTTCGTGTCAACGCGCTCCAGGTCGCGGAAGCCCGACACCTCCTCGTCCCCGGTCGCCTCCCCGTCGAGCATGATGGGCATGTGCTCGGCGATGAACTTCGTCTCCTTGTCCTTCGGCGAGTACTGGAGCCCGGTCTCCTTGTCGTAGAGCGCGACCTCCTCGGCGTACCGCTCGACCTCGTCGGTCCGGGCGTTGAACTCCTCGATGTCGAGGAGGCTGCGTGCGTAGTCCGCGACCAGCACGGACAGCGCCTGCGCGGTCCCGCCCGCCGAGCGGATGGGGCCGGCGTAGTAGACGTTCACGAACTCCGTGCCGTCGTCGTTCTGCAGGAGCTCCACGCGGTCGATGCCCTCGATGGGTGCCGCGACGACGCCCTCGGTGAGGAGCGCGACCGCGGTCCGGACCGCGCCCTCGACCTTCCCCTCGCGGGACTCGTAGTCACCCACCGACCCCTCGACGAAGTCCTCGACGAGCGCGAGCGCCGCCTCCTCGCGACTCATCTCGCCTTCGAGCTCGCGGACGCGTTCGGCGACCCCGTCGATACCGAGGATGTTCTCCACGCGGTCCGCCATGTCGCGTGCGGTCGGGATCTCCACCTCGGGCTTCGGGTCGTCACCGATGGCCTTCGCGTGCTCCGCGACGTCGAACGCCTCGTCGAGCCGGGATTCGAGCCGCTCGAAGTACCGCTCGTCGTCCTCCCGCATCTATAACCAGAGGTCCAGGTCGGTCACGGCGTCGTGCTCGCGCACGAGATCGGTGTCGAACTCGGTCACGTACACCTCCCCCGCGAACACGGTCGCCTCGTCCAGGTGCCCCGCGACCGACTCCCCGTCCGGTCGAGAGAGCACGGCGTGCGTGTGCGCGAACGGTTCGCCGTCCAACTCGCTGAGGTTCCCGACGCAGGACGCGACCTCGAGGTGCTCGTCGAACTCGACGGGCTCGTACTCGCCCGCGTCCTGGTGGTAGTACCAGAGCGTCGCGTCCTGGACCGCGCCGAGGCCGACGAACCAGCCCGCGTCGATGTCCTCCACGTCGGCGAGTTCCTCCACCTGGGCTCGCCAGTCCCGTCCGTTCTCGAGCCGAACGAGGTACTCCCCGACGGTCTCGACCTCCCGGTAGTTCATACTGGCGTCCACGGCACGGGTGGGCAAAAAACTGACCAACGCCGCTGCTGGCGACGACGACGGTCCGGCGCCGGTCGCACCCGAGTCTCGGGCGCTACCGACGTCGCTAACGGGACGTTCGAGAACAGAACTCGCAGGAGGGTGTCGCCCGGCGCACGGGCCGGGAGGTGGTTACCGCCAGTCCGGGAGGTCCGGGGCGTCGTCCGCCTGCATCGCGAGCCACGCACCGTCTGCTGTGATGTCGGCGATTACGTACTCCTTACTGGAGCCCTCGCCGTCGACAGACGATACCACATCGTACCCACTGTTCGCGTCCGTGGGTCCTGACTCGGATGCGGCCATGTGCGTACCTGTCTCATGGAGGGGTATAAACGCTCCGAAAAGACAGAGCGGTTTATGACCTCGTCGAGCGTCGAATGCCCGATTCGGTCGGGAGGAGCGCTCTGACTGGCGAATAATGGCGCGTTTCTGGCTGCCACGGGTGGCGTTACCGTGGCCCGCTCCAGGGGCGATACGCCGGATGCCGTCGGGCTGGCCAGAGCGTCGACGCAGTGGAGGCGAGCATCGACGACGTGTCCACATTCGTATATAATGCCGTCACGATAGCGGCAACAATTCGTGGTCGTGGTCGGGCCGAGCCCTCTGCCGATTACAAATGCTGGTATAAGAAACTTCGGGTATGTAAAACCGGCACAGACCATAACGGTAATTTTAACCGAACCGTCGCCAAAGAACTGCGTGGGATGACAGACAATAACAGCGTTGACCGGCGCCGTTTCCTACAGGCGACCGGTGGCGCAGCAACCGCAGCAGCCCTCGCGGGCTGTCTCGGTGGCGGCGATTCGACAGAAACTGAACCCGAAACCACCACTGGTGGCGACGGTGACGACGGTGGCGACGGCGAAGATGGTGACAGCGAGCCCCAGGGTAACGACCGCACCCTCCAGCTCATCAACTCCACCATCACCACGATGGACCCCATCAAGGCGACGGACACCGCGTCCGGCATCATCATCCAGCAGGTGTTCGACGCCCTGATGAACTACCCGAACGGCGAAGTCGCCGTCCAGAACCTCCTCGCGGAGGAGGTCTCCGTCTCCGACGACTTCACGACGTACACGTTCACACTCAAGGAAGGCGTCGAGTATCACGGCGACAACGGCGAAGTCACCGCCGAGGACGTCGTGTACTCCTTCGAGCGCCTCGCGGCCTCCTCGAACTCCCGACGGACGTACTTCATCCTCGCGTACGCACTCAACATCGCACACGAGACCGACGACGAGGGCGCGTACGTCCCCGGTTCGCTCCAGATGGCGGCGACCGGCGACTACGAGTTCAAGATGCGCCTCGCGAAGCCGTTCGCCCCGGCGCTCGAGATGCTCGCGTACACTTCGTTCTCCGTGATCCCGAAGGGCATCCTCGGCGACATCGACGTCGTCCCCTCCGGCGGCCTCGACTCCGACGAGACCGAGAGCATCGGCTCCGGGATGATGGAGCACAAGGAGTTCGCGACGAACAACCCCATCGGCGCGGGCCCCTACGAGTTCGACCACTGGGAGACCAGCCAGGAAGCCGAAGTCGTCCGTAACGACAACTACCACGGCGGCGAAGTCCTGAACGGCGGCGTCTACTGGAAGGTCATCCCGAAGGCCGAGACCGCCTACCAGTACTCCCAGAACAAGAACTCCGACCTCATCTCGATGCCGACGTCGAAGTACGACCCCGGCAAGGTCCAGGTCGAAGGCACGGACGACCTCGGACGCCGCTACGGTCAGTACGGCCCGATGGACAACGGCACCACGGCCAACTACCTCGAAGTCGCGACGATCAACTCGTTCTACATCGGCTTCAACTGCGAGAACGTCGAGAAGCCCGTCCGCCAGGCCATCGCGTACGTGTCGAACCAGCAGGAAGGTGTCGAGCAGGTGTTCAAGGGCCGCGGCAAGGCCGCGTACCACCTCACGCCGCCGAACATCTACCCCGGTGGCGCACCCGAGTACACCTCTCACGCGAAGGAGAGCTACCCCTACGGGTACAACAAGACGCAACTCAACAAGGCGAAGAACGTCATGGAGGAGGCCGGCTACGGCCCCGACAACAAGTACGAGGTCACGTTCACGACGTACCAGTCGCCGACGTGGCAGGGTCTCGGGAAGCTCCTCCGCGACAAGCTCTCGACCGCCCACGTCAACATGCAACTCGAGGAGGCGCCGTTCTCGACGCTCCTCCAGCGTGGTCGGAACGGGAACCTCGAAGCGTACTCCCTGGGTTGGGTCATGGACTGGCCGCGCCCGAACAACTTCCTCGGGCAGGCCGTCCCCGAACTCACCAACACGGACCAGGATGGCGGCGCGCAGGGCTTCTACCTGGACTGGGACGGCGACGACGACGGCATGACCGACGCCGCGATGCAGGCCCAGAGCGCCTGGGAGACCATCCAGAACAATCCCGAGCCGACCGACTCCGCGCAGAGCGCGCGTGACGAGGCGTACGTGCAGATGGAGGAAGCCATGTGGGAGGACATGGTCCTCCTCCCGATGTACCACCGGACGGACGAGCGCATGTGGTACGATTGGGTCGACGCACCGCGCTTCGGTGGCGCCGGTGGCTCCCGGCAGAAGCGCTGGAAGTTCATCATCGGCGAGCGCGACAAGTAACGTCTCGACAACCGACGCGTTTTCCGTTTTTCGCCGCCGTAGCGCCCGCTACGGGCCGGTTATGCTCAACCAAGGAACGCAAGACATAACCATGGGTGCGAAATACACTATCAGTAGAACAATGGTGATGGAAGTGGCTCACCGGAGGGCCGAAAAATGAGTCGGTGGTCGTACTTCGCGCGCCGACTGATATTGGCAATCCCGGTCGTGCTCTTCGGGACAACACTCACGTTCATGATCATCTACCTGGGTCCGATAGACCCAGTGTCGGCCATCCTTGGCCCGCAATCAAACACGCAGGCGTACGAGCAGATCGAAGCGCAACTCGGGCTCAACAAGCCATTATTCGGACAGTACATCGACTTCCTGGTCGACCTCGCGATGTTCAACCTCGGCGAGTCGTGGGTCATCCAACCGGACACGAGAGCGATGGAGCTGATCGGGAGTTTCGCACCGCGGACGCTCTGGCTGGGCTTCTGGTCGGTGCTCCTCCCGCTGTTCGTCGGTATCCCGCTCGGTTTCTACGCGGGACTGAATCCGAACACGTGGTCGGACTACCTGGCATCCCTCGGGGGGATCGTCTGGCGGTCCATGCCGAACTTCTGGCTGGGCGTGATCCTCCTCGCGGGACTCAGTCAGGACAACGTCCTCCTCGGGTTCAACTGGAAGACGTTCATCGTCGACACAGGCATCATCGGTGCACCGCCACTCGACTTCTACAACGTCGAAGGCGTGACGCGCATCAATATCGGCGGGTCGACGTTGTTCCGACTGCCGTTCAAGTTCAAGTTCGAGACGTTCATCGAAGCGATCAAGCGAATCCTGCCGCCCGCGGTCGTCCTCGGGTCGGCGTCGATGGGGAACGAGATGCGTCTCGGCCGGACCGCGGTCCTCGAGACGGTGAACTCGAACTACGTCGAGACCGCGCGAGCGAAGGGGCTCTCGAACGGGAAGATCGTCTGGAAGCACGTCTTCCGGAACGCGCTCATCCCGCTCGTGCCCATCATCCTGAACGAGGCGTTCCTCCTCATCGGTGGGTCCGTCATCCTCGAGACCATCTTCGGAATCAACGGCCTCGGTTGGCTGTTCTTCCAGGCGGTAACCCAGGCGGACCTGCCGCTTGCAGGGTCGCTGATGTACATCTTCATCCTGATCATCGTGTTCCTCAACATCCTGCAGGACTTCCTGTACACGATCATCGATCCGAGAGTGGGGTATGACAAATGAGTGAAAAATCTGAGACGTCGACGCTACGGGAGCGGATTCTCGCGCACCCCGAGCCAGCGATGATCTGGCTCGCGGGTGCAACGTTGCTGTTCCTCCCGCAGGCGAGTGCGTTCTTCGAGACGCTCATGCTCTGGGGCGATATGGTGAACCCGTTCACCACGGGGTCGCTCGAGATAATGAGCTGGTACGTGGATACGATGGTCGGGACGCTCGGTCCCGTCGGCGGCTACTTCATGGTCGCCGTCGGTGGACTCGTCCTGGTATCCATCGTGACGGTGCTCGTGAAGGCGTTCTTCATCCCGTTCTCCATCGTCGAGTCGCTCGGCCTGGAGGACTTGCCGATAAGCGCCGACCTCCTCGAGCGAACGATCGTCGGGTCTGTCATCACCGTGATCGGCGTGCTGCTCGTGTTCTCGCCGCTCGGCGCTGCACTCGAGGGGCTGTTCGCAGTGCTCGCCGACATCGCGACCGTGTTCACGGACCGCTGGACGCTCCTGTCGCGCGACGTGATGCCGAACCAGGGGTTCCAGCCGCCGGCGTCGGCGACCGACCAGTACCCGACCGGGGCGCTCGGCCCGTACCACGGGACGTTCCTCGGACTGGAGCCGGCGGTCGTGTGGGCCGTTCGCGTCCTGCTCGTGTACCTGTACGCGTTCCTCTGGATCGGCTGGGCGTGGTTCGGGTACAAGACGTTCCGTCGGCACTACCGGTACGCTGACTGGACGCCGCGGGACGACATGATCGACCGGTTCTCCACGCACCGCTGGGGGCAGTTCGGGTTCGTCGTCGTCGCGATGTTCCTGACGATGGCGATCTTCGCACCGCCGCTCGGGCCGGTGACCGCGCAGGAGAACATCCAGGAACCGTACAGCTATCAGGTGAACTACACCGAGAACGGGACTGTGAAGAACATCACGCACGGTGGCGCGAACTCCGGGTCGCTCTCGCAGGGCGGTGACCGGAACGTCGGCGTCCTCCAGTACGACGACTTCGGTCGGTTCCACCCGATCGGGACGACGACGAACGGGAAGGACCTGTGGACGTTCATGACGATGGGGTCGCGCGTCAGCCTGTTCATCGGGCTGCTCGCCATCGTCGGGAGCGGGTTCATCGCGGCGTCGCTCGCGCTCGTGACGGCGTACTACAAGGGACTGACCGACCTCGCGGTCGTCGTCCTCTCTGACGGTATCCAGGCGATGCCGGCGTTGCTCGTCCTCATCTTGCTGAGTACGGTGCTCGCCGGACACCCGATATCGAAGGTGTACAACGGTGCGCTCGTGCTCGTGCTCATCTTCATCGCCATCCAGTGGGCTGGCCTGTGGCGCGCCCTCCGTGGGCCCGCGCTCCAGGTCTCCGAGCAGGAGTGGATCGACGCGGCGAAGAGCTACGGGCAGCGACCGACGACGACGATGAAGAAACACATGGCGCCGTACATCCTCGGCTACCTGCTCGTGTACGGGTCGCTGAACCTCGGTGGTATCATCATCAGCGTCGCGGCGCTGTCGTTCCTCGGACTCGGTATCGAGCCGCCGGTCCCCGAGTGGGGTCGGATGGTGAACTCCGGGCAGCCGTACGTCGCGTCGTTCTCGTGGCACATCGCGACCATCCCCGGTATCATGGTCGTGCTCGTCGTCACGGGGTTCAACGCGTTCGGTGACGGCATCCGTGACGCTATCGACCCGCAGTCCGACGGGGCGTCGAGTGACGAGGCCGCGGCCGCAGGGGGTGGTGGATGATGTCCACGCCCGAGCAGATCGGCACGGACGATGCGGTGCTCAGCGTGAAGAACCTCCAGACGTCGTTCTTCACTGACAAGGAGACAATCCGCGCTGTCGACGGGATCAGTTTCGACATCCACGAGTCCGAGACGGTCGGCATCGTCGGCGAGTCCGGGTCCGGGAAGTCCGTGACGGCGCGCTCCATCATGGGGCTCGTCGAGAGCCCGGGGAGCGTGCTCCGCGGGAGCAGCGTCCAGTTCCGCGCGCCGCGTGCGGTCGAGCGGTTCGCGAACACGTTCCGTGGGTCGACCGTCGACCTCCAGAAGCTCTCGGAGAAGCACGACCTGGCGACGGCGCTCGACGACGCGTTCACGCAACTCGGCGCGAAGCCGAGCGAGGTGACGAACCACGAGAAGTACGCGGGCAAGCCCGCCGAGCAGGTGAACCCACAGCAGATGGTTACCGACGGTGCGGTTCACTGGGACGACTTCATCACGTCCGGGTACGCGGACGACCTCGGTCTGGTCGACGGGAACGACTTCGTGTTCGTCGAACGCGGCGACGTCTCCTCCGGTGGGGCGACCGTCGACGCTGGCTACATCGACGTGACTCGCGCACACGATAAGGGCCTCCGGAAGCTCCGCGGTGGGAACATCGCGATGGTGTTCCAGGACCCGCTCACGTCCCTGAACCCCGTGTACACGGTCGGGAACCAAATCAAGGAGGCGCTTCGCTTGCACCGCGGGCTGCGTGGTGCGGAGGCGACCGAGGAGGCGATCAACCTGCTCGAGGCGGTCGGGATTCCGGACTCGCGGCGGCGCGTCCGCGAGTACCCCCACCAGTTCAGTGGTGGGATGCGTCAGCGTGCGGTCATCGCGATGGCACTGGCGTGCGACCCCGAGGTCTTGATCTGTGACGAGCCGACGACCGCGCTGGACGTCACCATCCAGGCGCAGATCCTGGAGCTCCTGGAGGACCTCCAGGAGGAACGTGGTCTGTCCATCATGTTCATCACGCACGACATGGGTGTCATCGCGGACATCTCCGATCGCGTGAACGTGATGTACGCCGGCGAGGTCGTCGAGACGGCGGACGTGGAGGACGTCTTCCACGACCCGAAGCACCCCTACACGCGGGGGCTCCTGAAGTCCATCCCCGGCCAGCAGGACGGCGATCGCTTGCTGACGATCGAGGGGGACGTGCCGACGCCGAACGAGGATCCGACGTACTGTCGGTTCGCGCCGCGGTGTCCGGAGGCGTTCGAGGACTGCGAGGCGGTGCATCCCGAGCGCGTTGGCGTCGCCGACGACACCGACGACCATATCGCGGCGTGCCTCCTGTATCCGGAGGACGCGACGCAAGCAGAGGCGATCGAACTCCACAAGGCGAAAGGAGGGCGTGACGAATGAGCAAACAAGCGATGTCAACGGCGCAGGCGACAGACGAGCAGCACGCGATGATCGAGGTCCGTAACCTGAAGACGTACTACGAGGGTGGCGGGCTGGTTTCGAGTAACCCCGTGAAGGCGGTCGATGGGGTGAACTTCGACATCCGGAGCGGTGAGACGCTGGGTCTCGTCGGCGAGTCCGGGTGTGGGAAGTCGACGCTCGGTCGGACGCTCGTGCAGTTGGAGGATGCGACGGCCGGCGTCAGCCGGTTCTCGAAGCCGGACGTCGTGCAGACGTTCGCGAACGGGAATCGCCGACGGACGGTGTTCCTGCCGGACGTCTACGAGCGTCACGACGCGGTCGAGCTCGTGCAGCAGCTCCTGAACGACGGCGTGAAACCCCAGCTCATCACTGACGCGCCGCAGTTCGCGACGATCAGTGCGGACGAGGCGAACGCGAAGACGCTCGTCACGGAGGGGAACGTGACGGTCGAATCCATCGTTGACGAAGGGTTCGGTGAGCGTCTCGGGTTGTACGACGAGAAGGACTTCGTGTTCGTGGAGTCCGGGTCGAAGGGCGGTGACGGCCTGCAGGTCGACGCCGGGTACATCGACGTGACGTCGGCGCCGGATTACGCGTTGAAGAAGCTTCGCGGGAAGCAACTGGGTATCGTCTTCCAGGACCCCGAGTCGAGCCTGAACGACCGGATGACGGTCGGTGAGATCGTTCGTGAGCCCTTGGACGTCCACAGTTGGGGGACGAAACGCGAGCGCCGCGAGCGCGTGCGCGAACTCCTCGAGACGGTCGGGCTTCGCCCGGAGCACTACTTCCGGTACCCCCACCAGTTCAGTGGCGGGCAGCGTCAGCGCATCGGGATCGCGCGAGCGCTCGCGCTCGAACCGGACTTCCTGGTGCTCGACGAGCCGGTGTCGGCGCTAGACGTGTCCGTGCAGGCGAAGATCCTGAACCTCCTGGAGGACCTCCAGACGGAGTTCGGGTTGACGTACCTGTTCATCGCGCACGACCTGAGCGTCGTCAAGCACATCTGTGACCGGGTGGCGGTGATGTACCTCGGGCACATCATGGAGATCGGCGACACCGAGGAGTTGTTCGAGGCGCCGGCGAACCCGTACACGCATTCGTTGCTGTCGGCGATCCCGGAGCCGGATCCGAACGCGGAGAAGGACCGGGTGACGTTGCGGGGGACGCCGCCGAGTCCGCGCGACCCGCCTGCTGGGTGTCCGTTCAGTACGCGGTGTCCGGCGAAGATACGGCCGGAGGCGTACCGCGGGATGGACGACGAGGCGTGGGAGCGCATCGAGGTGTTCCGCGAGGTCATCCGCGAGCGGACGCGCGCCGACCGGTCGTTCTCGGATCGGGTCCGGGAGTTCCTCGGGAAGGAGACGCGGTTCTCGGACATCTCCGAGATCACGGACGAGCTGTTCGGTGACGTGCAGGACAAGCTACCGGACGATGCGCGACAGCACATCCGCGAGGCGTCGAGTTACGTCGACGCCGGGAACGATAATCAGGCGCGGAACTACCTCTTCGAGGAGTTCGGGAGCGTCTGCGACAAGGAGAAGCCGCGGCATCATTCGGTGACCGAGCTCCGGACGAGCTTCTGTCACCGTCACATCGACGAGTACGAGGACAGTCAGTCGGTCTTCAAGCGCCTCTAGGATGTCGGCGTCGTCTTCGAGTGGGGTGTCGCCTGACGCCGTCGAGGCGTTCGCGTTGAAGGTCGTGGACCTGGCGACGTACGTGGTGGTCCTGTTGGTGGTCGTGTTCGCGCCGCTGTCGGTGGTCGAGCAGGTGGCGTTCGGTGGGTTGGTGTTCACGAAGTGGGTGACGTTCCTCGTCGGAGCGGGGGTGGTGGCGTACGCGAGCTTGAAGCTCCGGCCGGATTCGCCGAAGAAGCGTGCGGCGTCGGTCGATGCGGGTGCGAGTCATCCGACGGTCGGGAACGTCGAGGTGTCGGTCGTGCAGCGCGTTGCGGCGGCGCTACCGCCGGCGCGGTGGACGGAGCTGTCGGTCGGTGAGCGGTTCTCGCCGGACGTGAAGCGGTTCGTCGGTGGGGTCGCGATCGTCGCGGCGTCGATGGCGATGGAGTTCGTGTTCGGTATCGGACTCGGTGCGTGAGTCCGGACCGCGGACACTCGTCCGCTCGTTCTCGTAGGTTCAACGTGGGTAGCGGGACGGTCCTGGGTCGGTGTCGTCGGCGCGTAGAGACACCCTTAACCGACTCGGGTGCGTCGTGCGAACCATGCCCGAAGCCCCCGACATCGACGAGGAGGACTTCACGCACGCGGACCGAATCGCGGCGAACGCGGACGCCATCCGGGAGGCGTGGGAGGCCACCCTCGAGGACATGGAGGCGATGGCTGCGGCTCGCCGCGAGGAGGGCTGGACGGCCGTCTCGTGTATGGCGGTCGATACGGCGCCGACGAACCCGGACGCGGGCGACCGCGACGACTTCGGTCTGGTGTTCGTGCTCCCGAACAACATGGCCGAGGAGTTCGAGGACGCCTACGAGGGTCGCGAGTTCCCGAAGTACGAGGTGTACCGGGCCGAGGACCAGGGCCGTGCGTACGTGGTCGTCGAGTACATCGACCCGGCGACGGAGACGGTCATCTTCGTCGCGGGCCAGTACGAGCTCCGGTTCGCGCCGGGGATGGTGAACGCGGCGCGTCGCGAGGACGAGATGTACACGTACGCGCAGCTCATCGACGGGACGCGTATCGGTGCGTTCGAGCACGATAGCGTCGAGAAGTTCGTGCCCCAGATCGACCGTATCGAGGATTACCGGATGGAGTCGATGGACCCCCAGGAGGTCGCGAAGAAGCTCGACGACGTCGACCCGGAGGACGTCGAGGACGGGTCGGTCGAGGACGCCTGAGCGCGCGTTCGGTTCGTCGGTCGGTGCGGTGCGTGCGCGCCGGCAGAAACAGGGGCTTTATTTCCGTTTTGACTGTAGGGTGCGTGTATGAACGTTGCCGACGCTATGACGACGCGCTCGGAGTTGGTTACGGTCGAGTTGCCCGGGACGCGCGACGACGTGCTCGAGTACCTCCAGGAGCACGGGTTCTCGTCGGTGCCCGTGGTGAAGCGGACCGAGGCCGGAGAGGAGTATCGTGGCCTCGTGTCTCGCGACGCGCTCATCGACCAGCCCGACGAGGACCAGCTCGCGATATTGATGGAGGAGGTGCCGACGACGACGGCGGACGCGGACCTGACGGTTGTCGCGCGGCAGATGGTCGAGGAGGGTGCGCGCCGGATGCCGGTTGTCGACGGCGAGCTCGAGGGTATCGTGACGATGACGGACGTCGTGCATGCGGTCGCTCGCGGGGACGCGGCGACGGACGCGACCGTGGAGTCGGTCGCGACGCGGGACGTGAACACGACGTACGCGGGGACGCCGCTCCCGGTCGCGGAACGCGAGCTGTTCTACGCGAACGTCCCGTACGCGGTCGTGCTGGACGACGACGCGGACCTGACGGGGATGTTGACGGAGGTCGACATCATCGAGGTGGCGCGTATCGTCGAGGGCGAGGACGACACGGGGAACTCGATCGCGAACGAGGACGACGAGTGGATGTGGGAGGGCATCAAGGCCGTCGGTGGTCGGTACGTGCCGACGCGGAACGTCGAGATTCCGGCGGAGCCAGTCAGCAAGTTCATGACGGCGGACCTGGTGACGATCTCGGGACGCAAGTCCGTCCAGAAGGCGGCCCAGGAGATGATCACGCACGACATCGAGCAGGTGCCGGTGGTGTCCGGTGACCGCCTGGTCGGTGTCGTTCGGGACGTGGACGTCCTGGAGGCGCTGTATGAGTAGCGACCTGAGCGAGCTCGCGCGCCGCCGCGGGTTCTTCTTCCAGTCGAACGAGGCGTACGGTGGCGTCGCGGGGTTCTACACGTACGGCCCGGAGGGTGCGGCGTTGAAGCGCAACGTGGAGGACGCGTGGCGCGACCGGTTCGTGACGAAGGAGGGGAACCTCGAGATCGACGCGCCGACGGTGACGCCCGAGGCGGTGTTCGAGGCGTCGGGGCACCTGGATGGGTTCGACGACATGCTCGTCGAGTGCCCGGGGTGCGGTGAGAGTCATCGCGCGGACCACGTCGTGGAGGACGCGACGGACCTGGAGGACGCGGAGAGCTTGCCGACCGACGAGGTCGAGGCGCTCATCGCGGAGCACGAGCTGGCGTGTCCGGAGTGCGGCGAGAGCCTCGTGGGCCAGCCCGTGGAGACGTTCAACCTGATGTTCGAGACGAGCATCGGGCCGGGCGGCGACCAGGCCGGGTATCTGCGGCCGGAGACCGCCCAGGGGATGTTCGTGGAGTTCCCGCGATTGAAGGAGTACGCGCGCAACCAGACGCCGTTCGGGGTCGCGCAGATCGGTGCGGGCTACCGGAACGAGATCTCGCCGCGGAACGCGCTGTTGCGTGCTCGCGAGTTCACGATGGCGGAACTGGAGATGTTCATCGACCCGGAGGAGGACGAACCGGATCTGGACGCGGTCGCGGACGTCACGCTCCCGCTGTATCCCGCCGACGCCCAGGAGGGCGACGGCGAGGAGTACCTGACGTTGACGCCGACGGAGGCGGTCGAGGAGGGCGTCGTCGCGGGCGAGTGGCTGGCGTACTTCCTGGCGCGGTCGACGGCGTGGTTCGAGCGCGTCGGCATCGACATGGAGAAGTACCGGCTCCGCCAGCACCTCCCGGGCGAGCTCGCGCACTACGCGAGCGACTGCTGGGACGCGGAGGCGCTCGTCGACGGCGACTGGGTCGAGATCGAGGGCATCGCGGCGCGGAGCGACTACGACCTGTCGAAGCACGCGAAGTACGGCGACGATTCGTTCACGCTGTTCAAGGAGTACGACGAGCCGGTGTCGACGGAGCGCGCGACCGTCGACCCGGACATGAGCTACCTCGGGCCGGAGTTCGGCGGTGCTGCTGGTGACGTCGCGGAGGCGCTGCAGGCGCTCGCGGACCGCGACCGGTCGGCGTTCGACGGCGACGAGGTGACCGTCGAGGTCGACGGCGAGACGTACACGGTGCCGACCGAGCAGACGGGGTTCGCGGTCGAGGAGGTCACGGAGCACGGCGAGCACATCACGCCGCACGTCGTCGAGCCGGCGTTCGGCGTCGGTCGCGTCGTGTACTCGGTGCTCGCGCACGCCCACGAGACCGACGAGGTCGAGGGCGAGGAGCGCGACGTCCTTCGACTTCCCGCGGCGGTGGCGCCGACGTTCGTCGGCGTGTTCCCGCTCACGGACCAGGACGGGCTGCCGGAGACGGCGCGCGAGGTCGCGTCGACGCTTCGTGCGGCCGGGTTCGACGTGACGTACGACGACTCCGGGAGCATCGGTCGTCGCTACCGACGGCAGGACGAGGTCGGGACGCCGTACTGCGTGACGCTGGACGCCGACCCGGAGGGAACGGCGACGATCCGCGAACGCGATTCGACCGAGCAGGTGCGCGTGGACGTCGACGACCTCGTCGGGACGTTCGCGGAGCTTCGCGCGGGCGAACTCGACTTCGAGGACCTCGTGGACGCGTGAGCGAGTCCGGTCCGCAGGAACTCGTCGGGCTCCGCGACGAGGTGGCGCGTCGGCTCGTGCACGCCAGCGGTGCGGTCGTCCCGCTCGCGTGGGTGTTCGGGCGTGACGTGGGCGTGGAGTGGGTCCACGTCAGGGCGTTCTTCGTGGTGTTCGCGGTCGCGGTCACCATTCTAGAGGTGTTGCGGTTGTTCGTCGGCCTGGAGTGGGTGGTGTTCGAGAAGCTGACGCGCGAGTACGAGCAGGAGAACCCGGCGGGGTACGCGCTCTACACGTGGAGTGCGACCGCGGTCGCGCTCGCGTTCGAGCCGGCGATCGCGGTGCCGGCGATGCTCGCGTTGATGCTCGGCGACCCCGTGAGCGGGTTGTTGTCCGACGGCGAGTTGCGGACGGTGAAGCGCCCGCGCGTCCTCGCCGCGATGTTCGGGACGTCGTTCGTGCTGGCGTGGTCGTTCCTGCCGTTGTCCGCGGCCGCGCTCGGTGCGGTCGGGGCGACGGTCGCCGACGGCGTGAAGCCGCGGTTCCGCGGGGTGGTGGTCGACGACAACCTCTCCATCCCGCTGGCGGTCGCGGCCGGGGCGTGGCTCGGGCTGCGGTACCTGCCGCCGGTGCTCGCGCCGCTGTCCCTGTAGCGCCGGCGCCCTGACGACCACCGCTGTCGACGTCGCCGCACGCGCCACGGTTTCACTTCCACCGTGCTCGGCGAACGCTTAACCGCGAGGCCGCTCAACGACGACGTAGATGGCGACGACTGACGACGGCGACGTCGCGTACGTCGAGCACGCCCTGCTGAACCCGGGGTTCATCGAGCGCCGGCTCTACCAGCTCCAGCTCGCGGGTGCGGCCGCGGACGCGCACACGCTCGTCTGCCTCCCGACGGGCCTGGGGAAGACGACGGTGAGCTTGCTCGTGACGGCGCGTCGACTCGACGAGGTCGGCGGGACCTCGCTGTTGCTCGCGCCGACGAAACCGCTCGTGAACCAGCACGCGGAGTTCTACCGGGAGGCGCTCTCGATCCCGGACGACGACATCGTGGTGTTCACGGGCGAGGTGAAGCCCGAGGACCGTGCCGCGCTCTGGGGCGACGCTCGCGTGGTCATCGCGACGCCGCAGGTCGTCGAGAACGACCTCGTCGGCTCGCGAATCTCGCTCGCGGACGTGACGCACGTGACGTTCGACGAGTGCCACCGCGCGACCGGCGACTACGCGTACACGTACATCGCGGAACGCTACCATCAGGACGCCGACGACCCGCTGGTGACGGGGATGAGTGCGTCCCCTGGTGGGAACGAGGAGGAGATCGCGGACGTCTGCGCGAACCTCGGTATCAGGCAGGTGGAGGTGATGACGGAGGAGGACGCGGACGTCGAGGAGTACACGCACGACACGGACGTCGAGTGGGTGGAGGTCACCCTGCCGGACGAGATACTGGAGATCCGTGACGCGCTGAACGACGTCATCAGCGACCGCCTGGAGGAGTTGAAGGAACTCGGCGTGGTGAACACGACGCAGCCGGACCTCTCGGAGAAGGTCGTCAACCGGATGAGTGCGGAACTCCGGAAGCTGATGGACAACGACCAGAGCGAGGGCTACCAGGGGATGAGTTTCCTCGCGGAGATCCGGAAGCTCCGGACGGCGGTGACGTACGTCGAGACGCAGAGCGTGGAGAGCCTCCGGCGGTACTTCGAGCGCCAGGAGAACGCGGCGCGGTCGTCGGGGGCGTCGAAGGCGAGTCAGCGGATGATCAGCGAGGCGAAGGTGCAGGAGGCGATGCGGCGCGCGAGGGAGTACGACGACCTCCACCCGAAGTACGCGGAGGCGCGACGCCTGCTGGCGGAGACGCTCGGCCTCGAGGGCGGGGAGCGCGTCATCGTCTTCACGGAGTCCCGGGACACCGCGGAGGCGCTCACGGACTTCCTCTCGGATGGGTTCGACGTCCGGCGGTTCGTCGGGCAGGGCGACAAGGAGGGGAGCGACGGGATGACCCAGACCCAGCAACAGGAGGTGCTCGACGACTTCCGCGCGGGCGAGTTCGAGGTCCTCGTCTCCACGTCGGTCGCGGAGGAGGGCCTGGACGTGCCGGAGGTCGACCTCGTCCTGTTCTACGAGCCGGTACCGACCGCGATCCGCTCCATCCAGCGGAAGGGGCGGACTGGCCGGCAGGCCGAGGGCCGCGTCGTGGTGTTGATGGCCGAGGATACGCGGGACGAGGCGTACTTCTGGATCAGCAAGCGCCGGGAGCGCGAGATGGAGTCGGAGTTGCGGGAGTTGAAGGCGAGCGTGGACGACCTGGCGGAGGAGCTGGACGACTCGCAGGCGTCGCTTTCCGCGTTCGAGGACGCGCCCGATGGTGGCGAGTCGAGCGCCGGACCGACGAGCGAACCGGCTGCGAGCGACGGCGGTTCGAGCGCCGTGGATAGCGCTGGCGACGCGCAGCCGGGCCTCCAGGATTTCACCGGTGGCGACACCGACGGTGGCGCGGACGCCGACGACGCCGACGACGCGGACGACAGCGAGGGAGCGGACGACGCCGCGGCCGACGGCGTCGACGACGCCGAGGTCGCTGCCGATGCGGGGAGCGAACCGGTCGAGCGCGCACAGCCGGATGCGGACGGCACCGTCGAGGTGGTGGTCGACCAGCGCGAGATGGATTCGACGATTCCGCGCGAGCTCTCGAAGCGCGAGGGCGTGACGACGCGCCTGGAGACGCTATCGGTCGGCGACTACGTGCTTTCCGACCGCGTGGTCGTCGAACGGAAGTCCGTGGACGACTTCCTCGACACCCTCACGGGCGGCGACCGGTCGATGTTCGAGCAACTCGGTGACGCGACCCGCCACTACTCGCGGCCCGTGGTCGTCGTCGAGGGC
Organism: Halorubellus salinus; assembly: GCF_020567525.1. GTDB lineage: Archaea > Halobacteriota > Halobacteria > Halobacteriales > Natrialbaceae > Halorubellus > Halorubellus salinus. Next base: position 134,280 of record NZ_JAJCVI010000005.1, on the reverse strand, counting down.
GAGGGCAGCCTGTACGGGCGACGGCAGGTGCATCCGAACGCGATCCGTGGCGCGCTGGCGTCGCTCGCGGTCGACTTCGGCGTGAGCGTCCTCCGCACGCAGAGCGAGGCGGATACGATGGAGCTCCTGTCGGTGGTCGCGGAACGCGAACAGGAGGTCGACGGCCGCGAGGTGAGCGTGCACGGCGAGAAGGCGTCGAAGACGCTCACCGAGCAACAGGAGTACGTCGTCTCGTCCATCGCGGACGTCGGGCCGGTGACGGCGCGGTCGCTCCTCGAGCACTTCGCGACGGTGGAGGCGGTGATGACGGCGCGCGCCGAGGACCTGGAGGAGGTCGCGGGCGTCGGGACGGTGACGGCCGAACGGATACGGGAGGTCGTCGGGAGCGAGTACGACCCGGGCCGGGACTGAGGCGGCGTTCGGTCGCGTTCGTCCGCGGTCAGCGTGCGTCGCCCCGGAGCGTGCGGAGCGTGTCGGTGGCGTCGCGGACGACGGCGAGGTACTCACGGGCGCGCTCGGGGTCGTCGGTGTCGGCGGCGGCGGCCGCGAACCGCTCGACGGTCGCTTCGACGTTTGCGACCGCGTTCTCACCGGCCAGTGCGTCCCCGGTGCCAGAGACGGTGTCGTGACGCTGTGCGCGGTCGTCGGCGGCTGGTGGTTCCGGTTCGGGTGTCGCGCTCGACGACGCGGCGGTCGCGGCCGTCGGGTCGGCGTCGGTCCGGGTCGCGTCCCGTGGTTGTACGTTCGCTTCCTGCGGTTGTACGTTCGCGTCCTGCGGTTGTACGTTCGCTTCCTGTGGTTGTGCGTCCCCGGTGTGCGTGTCCGCCGTGGTGGTGGCGTCGTCCTGCTGGTTCGTGTTCGCGTCCGCCGTGGTGGTGGCGTCGTCTTGCACCTTGTTGCTGCACGTGGGACAGAACTCCTGGCCGTCGTACCGGAAGATGGGGTCGCCGCAGGTCCCGCAGTGGGCGTTCGTCATCGTGGCGCCCTTGAGGAGCAACTCGCTCATGTGCTCGGTCGCCTCGCGGTCCTCTCGTTCGGCCTCGTACTTCTCTCTGAGGCGCTGCCGTTCGGCTTCCTTGTCGAAGTCGCTCATGCCCATGGGAAGGAGCGCAGTGCGTGAAAAACCTGCGTCTCCGCGGCTCGCCGCTCGAACCACGGCGGCTTCGCGACCTCGTCTGCGATCCGGTGCCTTCGCCGCGTCTCTTGGGCTGCGCGGTCGTCGCCCGGTCACGACCCGAACGCACTTGTGGCACGGCACCGACACGTCGACTCGACGATGCGACGGCCCTCCCTCACGCGACGACGACTCCTCCGCGGCTGTGGCGGCGCGGTCGGTTGCGGGACCGTCGCGAGCGCCGCGGGGTGTCTCGCCGGGTTCCGGCCGCCGTCGTACCCGACGTGGCTTCCGGCACCGACCGCGACCACCACCACCTCGGCCTCCGGGTTCGAGATGCTGCAACCGGCCGTGCTCGTCGAGCGACAGGAGCAGTTCTCGGCTGACCTCACGTTCGACGAGATGGACAGAGTGTGGGCGCCAGCGCCGATCGAGGCCGGCGACGCCAGCCGGTTCCTCCACCAGAACAACGTCGTCGTCGTCGAGGGGTCGTTCGACCGCGATGCCGCCCGTGCGGCGTTCGAGGCCGACGGTTTCGAACCGCGTGGGACGTACGATAGCTACTCGCTCCTGTCGGCGCCCGGGAAGGGAGCGGGCGCCGCCATCGGCGACGACGAACTCGTCGGCGTCGGACTCTTCATGGCGGCCGTCGATTCGCCCCGGGCGTACCTCGAGGCGTACGTCGACGCGAACGCTGGACGCGTCGACCGGTTCGTCGACGCAAACGACGACCTCCCTGCGCTCCTCGACGCACTCGACGACCCGCACTACCTCAACGCGGCGATGTTCGACGCGAGGACGGCGCACGAACCGGAGAACGGACTGTTCCGTGGAGTGGTCGGCCGCGGTCACGGGTGGTCGGTCGCGGGGCGGACCGTCACCGCTCGCTGGGCGTTCCCGTTCGAGTCCACGGACGCCGTCGACGTCGAAGCCCTCCGGACGTGGGTCGACGCGAACCGTGGCCCGGGCCAGGAGTTCGCGGACTGGCGGGACGTCACGGTCGACACCGCCGAGGCCGTCGCCGTCGTCACCGCCCGGATGGACGCGCAGGACTACTGACGCAACTCCGGCGGCAGTGCGTGGTCGCGGTCGCGTCGAGGTGGCCAGTACCGCGGACTTCGACACGATTAACTCCCCTCCGATGGCAATTTCGGGTGTTATGACGAAAGTCAGCGTTGTCGGCGCGGCCGGCACGGTCGGTGCCGCAGCAGGGTACAACCTCGCACTTCGAGACGTCGTGGACGACCTCGTCTTCGTGGACATCCCCGACCAGGAGGACGTCACTATCGGGCAGGCCGCGGACGCCAACCACGGCGTCGCGTACGACTCGAACACGACCGTTCGACAGGGCACGTACGCGGACACCGCGGGCTCGGACGTCGTCGTCATCACGGCGGGCATCCCGCGCCAGCCGGGCCAGACGCGCATCGACCTGGCGGGCGACAACGCGCCGATCATGGAGGACATCCAGTCCTCGCTCGACGAGCACAACGACGACTACGTGTCGGTGACGACGTCGAACCCCGTCGACCTCCTGAACCGGCACCTCTACGAGGCCGGTGACCGCGACCGGAACCAGGTCATCGGGTTCGGCGGCCGCCTGGACTCGGCGCGCTTCCGGTACGTCCTCAGCGAGCGCTTCGACACGCAGGTCGGGAACGTCGAGGCGACGATCCTCGGCGAGCACGGCGACGCGCAGGTCCCGGTGTTCTCGAAGGTTCGCGTCGACGGTCGCGACCCGAGCTTCGGTGGCGACGAGAAGGAGGAGATCCTCGACGACCTGAAGCAGTCCGCGATGAACGTCATCGAGCGGAAGGGCGCGACCGAGTGGGGGCCGGCGACGGGCGTCGCGCACATGGTCGAGGCCATCCTGAACGACACAGGCGAGGTCCTGCCGGCGAGCGTGAAGCTCCAGGGCGAGTTCGGGCACGACGACGTTGCGCTCGGCGTGCCGGTGAAGCTCGGCGCGAACGGCGTCGAGGAGGTCGTGGAGTGGGACCTGTCGGCGTACGAGCGCGAGCAGCTCGGTGAGGCGGTCGACAAGCTCAGCGAGCAGTACGACGAGATCGCGTAAGCAGTTCGGACGGTTCGGGCGGTTCGAGCAGTTCGAGCGGTTCGGGCTTCTGTGCTGCGGTCGGTTCGGTCGTGCGGTCTCTGGTGGCTGATTCCTCGGGGACGCGTCGGTCCGGTGACGGGTGCGTTCGCGCTCGCGTTACCACTCGTGGCGATCGTGGTCGGTGCCGCGGTCGTCGACGAGCGCGTCGGGGACGGACGCGTCGAGGAGTTGTGCCCATTCCTCGATGTGAGTGCGTCGCTCTGTTCCTCCCATGTCGGTAGATACCGTGAACGCCGGAGAGATTAACTCTTACGCCGCTTCCAGACGTGTCGCTTGTTTGTCTTTCCGGTGGCTGGTGGCGTGGTCAGGGTCGGTCGAAGAACTCGCCGACGAGCTTGCGTTCGGCGGCGCGGAGATGCTGGTGGTACGTCGACCGTGCGATACCCATCGATTCGGCGAGGTCGTCGCCGCTCGTCGGACGCGGCCACTCGAAGAACTCGCCGAAGTACGCGCGTCGGAGCGCGGTCAGCTGGCGCTCGGTGAGCTGAGATTCGAGGCTCGCGATGAACTCCTGCTTCGTGGAGGCGCTGCGTTCGCGCTCGCGGTACGCGGTCAGTTCGACGTCGTCGTACTCGGCTTCGACGTGGTCGACGAGCGACCGTGCGTTCGCGTCCCGCGGGAGCTCCACCCCGACGGTCGCGTTCGTCGGCGACGCGGTTATCTCGCGGATGTCCGCGCCGTAGTCCGCGAGCGTCGACAGCAACCCGGCGTTCTCGACCTCGAACTCGACGAGACAGGCGCCGTCGTTCGCGGTGATGACGGTGACGTCGACGACGCCATCGAGGTCCATGGCCGCGGCTTCGAGCGCGTCCGGGTCGTCCGTCTCGACGGTGAAGAACAACCCGAGGCGGTCGTCGTCGCGATGCATCGACCCGGCGTAGGTCAGGGAGACGTCGGCGGCCTCGGCGACGCGAACGAAGAACGCGTCGCGGTTCCGGACCGCGAACGACAGCGACACGATGTCGTCGGCGGTGAGCGTCCGTCGCGTCTCCACCGCGGAGATGGCGGTGCCGGCCATCCGCCCGAGCGCGTTCAGGATGGCGACCTCGCGCTCGTCGAGAGCGGTGGCGTCGTCGACGTACGCGCAGAACACGCCGTACTTCGCGTCGCGATGCGAGAGCGGGACGATGGCGACGGTCGCGAACGACTCGTCGGCGAGCGCCTCGTGCCACTCGCGGTCCGGGAGGTCCGCGGCGTCGACGACCTGCGTCTCGCCGGACGCCATCGCCTCGTTCACGGGACCGTCGCCGCCGAGGAGGTCCAGTGCGTCGTCGACTGCGGTGCCGCCCGCGATGGCGCTCGGCGCGATGGACTTGTCCGCGAGGTCGGGTTCGCCGACCCACGCGCACGTGTAGGGGTCGTTGTCGACGACGAGGTCGCACATCGCGGTCTCGACGGACTCCCGGGTCGTCGCCTCGACGAGCGCCTGCCCGGCGTCCTTGAGGAGGCCGTCGATGCGTTCGAGGACGTGCTGGAGGTTCTCGCGTTCGGCGGCGAGTTCGGCGGCGCGTCGTTCCGCGACGCGCTCGGCGTTCACGCGCTCGGTGATGTCGGTCTGGAAGCCGACGAAGTGGGTGACGTCGCCGGTGGCGTCTCGAACCGGCGCGATGTCGACGCGGTTCCAGAACTTCTCGCCGTCTTTCGTGTAGTTCGCGAGCTCGGCGGTCACGTCGGTCTCGCTGTTGATCGCGGCGCGCATCTCGCCGATGGCTTCCGGGTCGGAGTCGTCGCCCTGGAGGAACCGACAGTTCCGGCCCATCGCGAACTCGCGGTCGTATCCCGTGAGTTCCTCGAAGGAGTCGTTCGCGTAGATGAGCGGGAGTTCCGGGTCGCGCGCGTCGGCGATGGTGATGCCGACGGGCGCCTCGTCGAGCGCGCGTTCCTTGAGGAGGCCGGTCGGGTCGCGGTCCGCGTCGATGGCGCGCGCGACCGCGGCCTGGAGGCGGTCGCGCCAGTCGTCGACGCGACGCACGTACGCGCTCACGTCCTGCGCGACGGCGCGTTCGGCGAGCGCCTCGTCGCCGTCGGCGGTCAGGAGCACGAACGGGACGTCGCCGTGGACCTCGCGGACGTGCGTGAGGAGGTCCAGTGCGGTGCTGTCGTCGAGGTCGCGTTCGCAAACGACGCAATCGATCGGGTCGTCGCCCAGGGCCGTCAGTGCGGCGTCCGCAGCGTCGACGGTCCGGGTCTCGCGGTCGGGGGTCGCGAGCGCGTCCGCGGTCTCGGTGGCTCGAGTCGCGTCCGCGTCCACGACGAGCACCCGGGAACGTGTCGTCATACCATAGCCTACAACTCCAGTGGTATAGAAGTACGGCCTCCGACCCTCACCTGTTAGGTGGCGCGCGTAAATACGGCGTGGGCCGTGTCGGTGCGGTCAGGGGACGAGCTGGTTGCCGTCGTCGTCGTAGACCGTGATGGCCTCGACGGGACAGGCGCGTGCGGCGAACTTCGCGTCTAGCTCGGCGTCCTCGGGGACTTCGCGGACGAACACGTCGTCCTCGCGTTCCTCGGCGTCGGCGAGGATGGCCTTCCCGGCGTCCTCGTCGCGCTCGAAGGCGTCCCACTCGGCGACGCACTGGAACATCCCGATGCAGGTGTCGTAGTCGTACTCGATTCGCATACGCCGCCGGTTCGGGGACGGTGGGCAAAACCTTGACGCCCGTGACTCACGTCTCGGTCGAGTCGCTCGCGACGAGGCGTTCCTTGCGCGCTCGCGAGAACGTCTTCACCTCGTGTTCGCGGGACATCGCCGCGGACTGCGAGTCGTACGTCTCGACGTGGACGAGCGAGACGGGCGTCCGGCCGCGCGTGTACTTCGCCCCGTCACCGGCGTCGTGCTCGGCGACGCGGCGCTCGACGTCGGTGGTGTAGCCGGTGTAGTACGTTCCGTCCGCGCACTCGAGGACGTACACGTAGTGGTCACTCACGGAGGCTGGTACTCGGTGGTCGCTCAAAGAGGCTTCGCGTGGTGGTTCGCACGCGGTCAGGAATCTGGCCTCGCGCGACGCCGGGACTCCTCGGCGATTCCTGCGTTCGCCGAACAGTTCACGCACGCCAGGATTCGCCCGTGTTCGTCCGCGAACACGCGTGCGAATCGTTCCGAGACGTGGGCGCCGCAGTTGTCACAGTCTGGCATGGTGGGGGGACCGGCGTGGTTCGGGTGCCGGTACCTCCCCGTTGGCGGTATACGTATAAATACAGCCGGAATCGCAAGACGACGTTGGGAATCGTGAAAAGATTCTTGTCTAAAGACGTTATATGGTATGGGGTCTCACGTGTCTGTGTCGCGTGCGGCGCCGACGCGCCGCGCGACGAGCGCCGCCTGAGCGCCCGCGACGAAGCCGGCGTCGACGTTCACGACCGACAGGACGGTGCAGGACTGCAGCATCCCCGCGAGTGCCGCCTCGCCCTCGCCGCCGTGCCCGTACCCCGTCGAGACCGGGAGGCCGACGACCGGTGCGGAGACGAGGCCGGCGACGACCGTCGGGAGCGCGCCCTCGCGGCCGGCGGCGACGACGAGCGCGTCCGCCTCGTCGAGCGTCTCGCGGGCGTCGAGGACGCGCGCGATGCTCGCGACGCCGACGTCGTGGACGGTCTCGACGGTCGCGCCCATCTCGCGAGCGACCACGGCGGCCTCCTCGGCGGCCGCCGCGTCGCCGGTACCCCCGGAGACGACGGCGACCGTCGCCGGGACGGCCGGCGCGTCGAACGTGGGTGCGTGCGCGACGACGAACCCCGAGCGGTCGTGGACGGTGACGTCGACCTCGGGGTGGTCGGCCGCGAGCCGGTCGCGGACCGCGGTCGCGGCGGCGTCGCTCGCTCGCGTGACGAGCGCACGCCCCGTCGTCTCCACGGCCGCGGCGGCGAGCGTCGCGACCTCGTCTGGCGTCTTCTCGTCGGCGAGCACGGCCTCGGGGACGCCACGGCGCTGCTCGCGGGCCGCGTCGAAGCGGCCGTCGTCGGTCGTCGCGTACCCGCGTAGCTCGGCTTCGGCGGCTGCCGGCGACAGGTCGCCGTCGGCCACCCGCTCCAGTACGTCGCGCATGCTCGGTCCTCGGTCGCGGACGCACTCGTATCCGTCGACGTTCGCCGGCGTACCGGCGCGCGCGCCACTGCGAGCGCCCGCTGCGAGCGCCCGTCGACGACGGTTCCGCGGCCCCGAACCAACGCACGAATGAGTACCTTTCGGTTCGTGGTGGGGGCTGTCACCCCCGTAGACGCGCTCTCGCGCCCGTCTGACGGCCCTAACTGGAAACTATTATAAAGGGGGCAGGGGAATGGCCGCTTGTATGGCAGACCTCATCGTCAAGGCAGCCGTGAAGGAACAGCTCGAGGGTAAGAACGTTGCGTCCGACTTCTACGACGCACTCGACGAGGAAGTCGAGGAGCTCCTCGAGGACGCCGCCCGTCGCGCCGAGGCCAACGACCGAAAGACGGTCCAGCCGCGCGACCTCTAAACCCGGTCCCAACCGACTTTTGAACCGGCGGTGACCGCGGTGGTCGCCGCTTCTTCCACGACCGACCAGCTGCAGCGCTCGGTCGGTCGACGCGACTCCAACCGCCCGACAGCGACGTGTACGCTACGAACGAGCCACACCGGCCGACAGCGACGCGTGCGCTACTCGGTCGCGACGTCGTGGACGTCGACGCCGTCGTCGGTGCCGACGTGGACGGCGTCGGCGAGGTCGACGAAGAGGCCGTGTTCGACGACGCCCGGGGTGGTCGAGAGCGCGGTCGCGAGCGCGCGCGGGTCGTCGATTGCGTCGAACGTGCAGTCGAGGACGAGGTTCCCGTTGTCGGTGACGACCGGGCCGTCCTTGCGGTCGGCGCGCCGGAGGTCGGGGTCGCCGCCGTGGTCGCGGACGGCGTCGGCGACGACGGTGCGTGCGGCCGGGAGGACCTCGACGGGTACCGGGACCGATACCGCGGTCGCGAGCTTCGACGGGTCGGCGACGACGTGGAACGCGTCCGCGGCCGCGTCGACGAACTTCTCGCGGGCGTGCGCCGCGCCACCGCCCTTGACGAGGACGGTGCCGGCGGCGCCCGTCTCGTCGGTCGCGTGGACGCCGACGACCTGGTCGGCGCCGTCGATGGCGACGTCGACGCCGTCGACCGCGTCGAGGTCCGCGAGCGGGACGCCGACCTCGCGGGCGAGTTCGCGCGACGCGAACGACGTCGGGACGCCCACGACGTCCAGACCGGCGTCGACGCGCTCGCCGAGTTCCCGGATGGCGTGCGCGGCGGTCGACCCCGTTCCGAGCCCGACGACGGTCCCGTCGGTGACGCGCTCGGCGGCGCTCTCGCCGGCTCGACGCTTCTGGTCCTCGCTTCCACCGGACTGCTTCATGCCCGAGACGCTCGCGGCCCCGGGAGGTAGGCGCTTCGGTCGCTCCCCGACGACTCCGGGGGGCCGTCGACGCGGCCTCGTCGGGTGCGGTATTGATACGTCCGGACGCCCTCGTTTCGGGTGTGACTGGAGGACCTCCAGGTGGGGAGGACGCTGTTGCGTCCTCGACCACCGACGCTGACGCTGACGGTGTCGTCGTCGACGACGCCGCGGTCGAACTCGTGGACGCCAGGAAGACGTACCAGCTCGGCGAGCCGGTGCACGCGCTCGATGGCGTGACCGTCGACGTCCCGCGCGGGTCGTACACGGCCGTCATGGGGCCGTCGGGCTCCGGGAAGTCGACGCTCATGAACCTCGTCGGGTGCCTGGACACGCCGACGTCGGGGTCGGTGTTCGTCGACGGCGCGGACGTCGGCGCGATGAACGACCGGGAGCGGACGCGTCTGCGCGGCGAGAAGGTCGGGTTCGTGTTCCAGACGTTCAACCTCATGCCGCGGCTGACCGCGGTGGAGAACGTCGCACTCCCGCTCGTGTTCCGCGGCGTCTCGAAGGACGACCGCCACGAGCGCGCTGCGGACATCCTCGAGCGCGTCGGCCTCGGCGACCGGCTCGGGCACGCACCGAACGAGCTCTCGGGCGGGCAACGCCAGCGCGTCGCGATCGCTCGCGCGCTCGTGAACGACCCCGCCCTGTTGCTCGCGGACGAGCCGACGGGGAACCTCGACTCGGAGACGGGCGCGAACATCCTCGACCTGTTCGACGAACTGAAAGCGGAGGGGAACACGCTCGTGATGGTGACCCACGAGCGCGACGTCGCCGAGCGCGCCGACCGCATCATCCACCTGCTCGACGGCAAGATCGAGCGCATCGAGGCGGTCGGTGACCTCGCCGGTCGCCAGCACGACGACGCGACGACCGAACGCGACGACGTTCCCGACGACGGGCACGCTGACGTCGGCGGTGATGCAGCGTGAAGGCTGGGACGACGGTGACGATGGCGTGGCGCGCCATCCGCGCGCACAAGCTCCGGTCGACGCTGACGACGCTCGGCGTCGTCATCGGCGTCGCCGCGGTCCTGACGTTCGTCATCCTCGGCGCGAGCCTGCAGGCGGGCGTCATCGGCGACGTGAGTCCGGACGACCGCGAGAACGTCTACGGGTGGGCGTCGCCGCCGGACACGAACGGCGGGCCGGGTGCGGGCGCGCAACCGGTGTTCACGCCGCGTGACCTCGCGCAGATAGAGAACGAACCGGCGGTTCGGGCAGCGTACGGCTTCCAGCCAGTGCCGACGCAGACGCTCTCGTCGGGGAACGAGACGGTGCCACGTGGGAGTGGCGTGTACGCGGCCGGGCCGGCGTACGTCGACCGCGAGGACGTCGCGGAGGGCCGCCAGTTCCGGATGGGTGAACGCGAAGCCGTCATCAATCCCGCCGCCGCGGCGCTGTTCGAGCAGAACCTCACGGTCGGGGACCGCATCGAGATACAGGTGCCAGTCGTCGGGAGCGTGAACGCGACCGTCGTCGGTATCACCGAGGACGCGGAATCCCGGAGTCCGTTCGAGGGCTTCAATCCGGAACCGCGCGTGTACCTGCCCACGGACCCGTACGTGACCGACGTGACGCAAGCGGATCGGACGCGATTCTCGCTCGTGGTCGTCGAGGCGACGGACCGCGGGAGCGTGGACGACGCTCGCGACCAGGCGCTCGCGTACCTGAACAGCTCCGAGAGTGACGCCTCCGGGTTCGGCGACGAGGACCTCGTGTACAACTTCCAGACGAGCCTGGAGCTCCTCGACCAGTTCCAGGAGCTGTTCAGCGTCCTCCAGAACTTCGTCGTCGGCGTCGCCGCCATCTCGCTGCTCGTCGGCTCCATCGGCATCGCGAACATCATGCTCGTCTCCGTCACCGAACGCACCCGCGAGATCGGCATCATGAAGGCCGTCGGCGCGCAGCGCCGGGACATCCTCCAGTTGTTCATCGTCGAGGCGATGGTGCTCGGCGTCGTCGGCGCCATCCTCGGACTCGGACTCGGGCTCGTCGCCGGGTTCGGCGTCGCGGAACTCGTCGGGTTCGAGGAGCTCGTCATCCCCTGGGAGTGGGGCGCCATCGCGGTCGTCGTCGGCATCGGCGTCGGCGTCCTCGCCGGGCTCTACCCGGCGTACAACGCGTCGAAGACCGACCCCATCGACGCACTCCGGTACGAGTAACCGAGCATCCCGGTTCGGCGGCTCTTTCGGGTCCGTTCCAGGCCCGGTTCGTCGTCTGGCCTAGAAATAAGACGACTCGCGTGGTAGGAAATAGCATGGTCATCCCTGGCTACGACCTCGACGACCTCGACGAGAACCTCCGCGAACGCATCGACGAGAAGAAGCTCGACGACGTCCTCAGCGACGAGGACCGCGCGCGACTCGACGCCGGCGAGAGCCTCCTCGAGGTCCTCGACGACGAGGACCTCGACCGCGTCACAGCCTGACCGACAGCCCCGGCCGCCAGCGCGCCCGCGACTCAGTCGTCCGCGGCCTGGCCTTCGGTGCCACCGAGGACGCGCGGCTCGATGTACACCGTCTTCACCGACGACTCCATCGTCTTCAGCTTCGACTCGATGTCGGTGATGGCGTCGTCGATCGCCTCGGTATCCATGTCGCTCCGGAACGCCACGTCCGCGGTGACGACGAGCTTCTGCGGCCCGAAGAACACCGTCCGGAAGTCCGCGACGTTCTCCACGCCCTCCCACTCCGCGACGACGTCACGCAGCGGGCTCTCGGCGTCCTTCGGCAGGCTCTCCCCGAGGATGAGTCGCTTGTTCTCCCACGCCAGCAGTATCGCGAACCCCATGAGGAGCAGGCCGATGATGAACGCCGACGACGCGTCGTAGATCGGGTTCCCGGTCGTCCGGGAGGCGTACACGCCCAGCAGCGCGATCCCGGCACCGGCGCCCGCGATGGTGTCCTCCGTGAGCGCGGTGAGCGTCGTGATGTCGCTCGTCTTCCGGAACGCCTCGCGAATGGTCGTCCACCCGTTGCGTTCCATCTGCTTCTTGATGGCCTTGTACGCCTTCGCGAACGCCCACGCCTCGAAGATTATCGCACCAGTCAGGACGGTGTAGTTCACCCACACGCTCGGGATCGTCACCTCGACGACCGGCAGGAGCACCGAGGACGCGTCCACCGGCTTGGGGTGGTTGATGGCGTGCCAGCCGTGTTTCGCGGACTCCCAGCCCGCGATGCCAAAGAGCATCACCGACACCAGGAACGCGTAGAAGAACTGCGCTTTCCCGTACCCGAAGGGGTGACTGCGGGAGGCGTCCTTCCCGCCGTACTTGATGCCGATGAGGAGGAACACCTGGTTCCCGGTGTCGGAGATGGAGTGATACACTTCCGAGAGCATCGCGGGACTGCCCGTCAGGAGGTACCCGACGAACTTCATGACCGCGATGGCTCCGTTCGCGATGAGGGCGGCGATGACGACGCTGGTACTGGAGGCCATCTGTTATCGTTCTTTCACGCGCTCCCGTCGACAAAAGTAGTTTCCGTATCGACGCGGTCGGTCGACGCCGGTAGCGTGCCACACCGCGCAGGTGAGCGTTCGCTCAGGCGGGCACGTACGTCCAGACGTCGTCGTCACCGTCGGCGGGTGCGGTGACGCCGGGGAGCGTTCGGAGTCGCGGGCGAACGCACTCCAACCACTGCTGGCGGTCGTTGTAGCCGGCGCTGTGCGCGCCGTAGACGGCGTCGATGATGGCGGCGTCGGTCGCGGCGCCGTGCTCGGCGAGGTACTCCCACGCGTTCCGGATGGCGTCGCGACGCCAGTCCTGCATCATCTCGCTCACGCCGGGGACGTCGAGGTCGGCGATCGCGTCCTCGAGCGCGTCGGTCCGGTCCGCGTCCGGCGTACCGGACGCGAGCCGTTCGACGTGCGCGGTCGCGGGGAGATACCAGACGCGGAGTGTCGCCGCGCCCGACTGCAGTTGCTTCGTGGCGAGGTCGCCGTCGGCGACGAGCGTGTCGAGCGCGTCCGCCGCGCGCTCTCGTTCGACACCGGTCTCGTCGACGACCTCGGGGAGCGTGCGTGGTGCGGCGTCGACGAACGCGGCCGACACCGCGTCGCGGTCGACGACCGCCGGCCGCTCCGGGTGGTCGTCGCCGGCGGGTGTCGTCGCGTCGTCGCGTTCGCCCTCCTGGGACATGCGCCCGAGTTAGTGACCCGTCCACATGGTCCTTTCCCACTCGACGCCACCTCGTCGACCCGCGACCGACCGTCGACCGTCGCAGTCCGAGGTCGTCCGCGCTGGGGCGTGCCGAAAGACACGACTGCCGTCGGTTCGAACGACGCGTATGCTCGTCGTCGTCTCTGACTCGCACCGCGAGACCGGTACCGGACTGGAGGGGCGGACGCTCGACGCCGTCCGCGAAGCGGACGTGGTCGCGCACGCCGGGGACTTCGTCACCGAGGACGCGCTGGACGCGTTCCACGACGCGGCCTCGCGACTGCACGCCGTCCACGGGAACGCGGACCGGCCCGCGGTGACAGAACGCTTGCCGACCGCGCGGTCGTTCTCGTACGCGGACGTGTCGGTCGCGATGACGCACCGCCAGCGCGGCGGCGGGATGGGCCTTGAGCTGTTCGGTCGGGAGCGCGACGCGGACCTCGTCGTCTCCGGGCACACGCACCGACCCCGGGTCGCGGACGCGGACGGACTGACGCTCCTGAACCCGGGGAGTCACGCGGACCCGCGCGGGAACCGGCCCGGGCACGCAGAACTCGAACCGACCGACGACGGGCTCGACGGTCGACTCGTCTCCCCGGACGGCACCGTCGCGGAGACGTTCCACGTCCCCGTAGGCGGGGTCGACGGGACGCGGTAGCGCGAGGCGGCGTCGCGGACTCGACGCTCCACGTACTGCTCTTCGCGACGGACCGCAGGAAGGGTAGGGGTTGGTGGAGGTGGGGGCTCGGTCGGGGGCGACTGCGTCAGCGGGGACGGATGGGGGGCGGGGGCGTCAGCGGGATGCCGTGCGCCGCGGCGGCGCACGGGACCGAGGTGGGTGGGGGGTGGAGGGTGGGCGTCAGCGCGACGCCCGGGACGCACCTGTACGTACAGCGTATGTATCAAAAGGCATACCGGATACTCAAAACGGAATTTTACCTAGCCCCACATCGTCGACTCGACCACCACCACTGCGTCCGCGCTCGCGGGTCGAGACGCCCGCTCGACGGTTCTCGCGCGGTCGTTCAGGCGCTCGTGGTGTACCAGTACGCGAACCCGGCGGCGAGGACGAGCGCGCCACCGAGGAAGAACGCGACGCCCGGCGGGATCGCGCTCAGCGCGGCGTCGGCCGCTCCCGCCGCGGCGTCCGTGGCCGCGGTCGTCGTCTCGACGGTCGAGTTGTTCGCGTTCCCGGCGACCGGGGCCTCGCCCGGGCCCGGCGCGGGCCGCCCGACGCCGGCGTCGCCACCGAACAGCGCGCCGAGGTCGCCAGCGACCGCCTGCACGAGCACGGACAGTCCGGCGAGGAGCGCGAACGCGCCCAGGAGGCGCGTGAGCGCGGCTTTCAGTCCCGTGGACTTCTCTTCGCCGCCCGCGAACACGACCAGCGGCTGGTTCGCGGGCGCGTACACCTTCATCTCGCGGCCCTTCGCGGAGTACGCGGTGTCGATGACCTCGATGACGTCGGCGTCCTCCAGCTTCTCCAGGTGGTACTGGGTGTTCTGGAGGGAGGTGTCGACGCGGTCTGCGAGCTTCGACGGTGTCGCCGGGTCCTCGTGGAGTGCCGTCAGCAGTTCCCTGGCAGTACCCGAGGAGAGCGCTCCGATGAGGTCGTCGGCGTCCTCGCTGTCGAGTCCGATGACGCGAGGTTCCGCGTCCTCGACGGCCGACGTGTCGGGGGTGGAGGGCAGCAAGTCAGCCATGTGCTACGGCTAGTCATCGGTTCCCATGAATGTTTGTATATTTTTCCTCCGGGAAAACGTGCTACCGAACCGTCGAACGAACGTCGCTGGCGGTTGGTCGTCCGTGAAGGAATACTGCGTGTACGCTTCACGTCCAACAGAAACCTAGTGGACGGTATGGAAATAACCGGTGGTTCTGGTAACATAACTCATGGTTCGCGATAGCACGAGGCACACACCTGGGCGTGAGCGGTCGACGGACGCTGCGAAAGGCCTATAGCGCCACTGCCGGAACGTCCACGCAACAATGGCGTGGTTAGGCTTCATCCCGGAGGACCCCGTCGCGCTCGTGTTCGTCCTCCTGGTCCTCGGCCTCATCTTCTTCGTGTACCTCATGCTCCGCAAGACCGTCACGGAATTCAGCGAGGGCATGCGGAAAGGCCAGAACTAGCCGGTTCGACGGCGATCGTCGAGCGTCGACGCGAGATTCAGTCGACGACGTCCGCGACGACGTCGATAGCGTCGTCCACGTCCTCGCGCGTGACGTCGAGGTGCGTGCAGAGGCGGACGCGACCGCCACCGAACCCGGAGCACTGTACGCCGGCGTCGGTGCACGCGGCCGCGAACTCGTCCTCCGTCATCCCCGTGCCCGTGACGTCGGCGACGACGATGTTCGTCTCCGGTTGCTCGATGGTGATCCCCGAGACGTCGTCGAGTCCCGCGGCGAGGAGCTGTGCGTGCTCGTGGTCGGTCGCGAGCCGGTCGACGTTCTCGAGCGCGTACAGGCCGGCGGCGCCGAGGACGCCAGCCTGCCGCATCCCGCCACCGAAGAGCTTCCGGACGCGCCGCGCCTCGGCGATGAAGTCCTCGCTCCCGACGAGCATCGACCCGACGGGTGCGCCCAGGCCCTTCGAGAGACAGAACATCACGGAGTCGACGTGCTCGGCGAACGCGCTCGCGGGCTCGTCGAGCGCCACCGCGGCGTTGAACAGCCGCGCACCGTCGAGATGCACGGGCACGCCGGCGTCGTGCGCGACCGCCGCCGCGTCCCCGAGCTCGCTCGGCGGTATCGCGAGCCCACCGCGCGAGTTGTGCGTGTTCTCCAGGCAGAGCAGGCCCGTGCCGGGTCGATGCAGGTCCTCGTCGACGAGCGCAGCCTCGACCTGCTCGGGCGACGGCACGCCACGCGGCCCGTCGAACGTCCGCACCTGGAGTTCGGCGTGCTGCGCGAACCCGGCGAGCTCCCACTTGTAGACGTGACTCTGGACGTCCACGACGGCCTCCTGGCCGCGTTCGGTGTGGACGCGCGCCGCGATCTGGTTCCCCATCGTCCCACTGGGCACGAACATTGCCGCGTCCATCCCGAGTCGCTCCGCGGCTCGCGCCTCCAGCTCGTTCAGCGTCGGGTCCTCGCCGTAGACGTCGTCGCCGACGTCGGCGTCGGCCATCGACGCGCGCATCTCCTCGCTCGGTGTCGTCACCGTGTCGCTCCTGAGGTCTATCATGCTCGACCGTAGCCCCGGTGCGAGCAAAAACCTGCCCCACGCGGCAGCGCCACCGGGCGCCCGAGACCGACGGGTCGCGACCCGACGTCGCCGCAACCGGACCTCGCTCCGTCGCGGTACGGCCGTGGGTTCAAGTACGAACCCGCGGCCACCGGCGGTATGCCTCAGACAGCAACCGCGACGCTGTACGCCGGCGACGCGACCGTCGTCGAGGACGCCACCGACCGCCGCGAGTACCGCGGCCGCGTCGTCGTCCTCGCGAAACCCGACGGGACCGTCCTCGTGCACGACGACTCGGGCTACCAGCCGGTGGCGTGGCTCACGCGCGCCGACGCCGTCACCGTCACCGACGACGAGGACGTGGTCCGCGTCACCGCGCACGACGAACGCGCCGACGACTGGCTGCGCGTCACCGGCCACGACGCAGGTGGCGACGCCGACGGTCACCCCGCGCTCTCGGGCCGCTACCCGGTGTCGGTCGCCGGAGAGCCCGTCGGCGACTGTCCGAACTGCGACGGCGCGCTCGTCGACACCGGCGGCGCCGTCGCCTGCGTGCACTGCGACGACGTGCACGGATACCCCGACGACGCCGTCCTCCACGGCGCCCGCTGCGACTGCGGCCTCCCGCGGATGCGCGTCGAACGCGGCGCCGCCATCGACTGCTGCGTCGACCGCGACTGCGAGCGCCTCGACGACCGCGTCCGCGACCACCTCGACCACGCCTTCGACTGCCCCACCTGCGACGGCGACCTCGTCGTCCAGCGCGAACGCGGCCTCTTCCTCGCGTGCGAACACCGCCCCGACTGCGACACCGCGTTCTACGTCCCCAGCGGCGTCCACGACGGTACCTGCGAGTGCGGGCTCCCCGCGTTCACCGTTGCCAACGGCCGCCGCTGCCTCGATGCCACCTGCGACCAGACCTGACCGCCACTGGCTCACCGCCGGAACCGACGACCTGACGGTCGTCTGCTGGTGCGGTCGGTGGCGGACCACCGGAACCGGCGACCCGCTGGTCGCCGTACGCTCGTCAGTCACTCAGACCGACACGGCTTTCGGCGACGATGGCGACCGTCAGCGTATGAACATCGAGGGTCACGTCGACGGCGACGTCGTCCACGTCGGGCACGACGCTCGCCAGCGGTTCCACGACTCGCGCGGGTACGGCTACCCGCTCGACGGCAACGACGTCGCGCTCGCGCCCGTCGAGGCCGCGCACCTCCTCGCCAGGGACGACCTCGCGGCAGTGGACGGCATGGACTTCCGTGCGTTCCTCCGCGCGAGCGACGACCCGACCCTCCCCGTGCGGTACCTCGTGTACGCCGACCTCCGCGAGCGCGGGTTCTACTGCGCGCCCTCGCACCCCGACTGGACGGCGTTCGCTCGAACCGACGGCACCGCGGACGATGCTGGCAGTCGAGGCGGCGACGACCTCGTCGTCTACCCGCGCGGGAGCGGGCCGGGCGACGGCGAACTCGCGTACCGCGTCCGCGTCACCGGCGAACGCACCGCGGTGCCCGCGAGCGCGCTCGGGGACTGCGTGCTCGCCGTCGTCGACGAGGAATCCGAGATCACGTACCTGGACACGACCCGGCCCGACGTCACCGGCGACGTGCGTCCGGACCTCCCCGAGCGCGTGGACGCGGACCTGCTCGCGGACCGCGTCACCGTCTGGGGCGACGCCGCGGACGCGCTCTACGAGCGCGGGTTCTACGGGACGCCGCTCTCCGGGCGCGACACCGGCCGCGACGCGGTCGTCCTGTCGCTCGTCGAAGGTGCGTTCCTCGCCGCCGAAGGCGCACTCGCCCTCGACCCCGCCGAAGCGGTCGCGCGCGGCCGGAGCGTCGAGGGCGAGCGGTTCGACCGCCGACTCGCCACGTACCGCGACCTCCGCGCGAGCGGCGTCGCTCCCAAGACCGGGTTCAAGTTCGGCGCGGACTTCCGCACGTACGCCGACTTCCAGAGCCCCGACGACGTCGGGCACAGCGAACGCCTCGTGCGCGTCCTCCCCAGCGAGCACGCGTTCGCACCCCGCGACCTCGCGCTCGACGTCCGGCTCGCCAACGGCGTCAAGAAGACGATGACGTACGCGATCGTCGACGCGGACGGCGACGGTTCGCCCCCAGGCGACGCAGCGACCGTCGACTGGCTCGCCATCCAGCGCCTCACGCCCTGACCGGTCGACGGGCGTCGTCGAACCGGAGGGCAGAGCGAACGCTTTTTGCGCGTTCCGCGGCGAGTGCGGGGTATGACAGACGACGACGCCGACGCGCGAGACCAGTCGGGTGCGTCCGGCGACCGCGCGGACGCGCTTCGCGCCGACGGCGGGGACGCTGCGGCGGCGGGTGCGGACGACGTGACGCTCGACCCGTGGGGGTCCTCGACGGTGGCCGATTATCGAAAACTCTTCGAGGAGTTCGGCATCGAGAGCTTCGACGAACTCCTGGAGGGCGTGCCGAACCCGCACTACCTGATGCGTCGCGGGGTCATCTTCGGGCACCGCGATTACGAGCCGGTCGCGGAGGCGATGCGCGAGGGCGAGCCGTTCGCCGCGCTGTCGGGGTTCATGCCCACCGGCGACCCGCACATCGGGCACAAGCTCGTGTTCGACGAGATCATCTGGCACCAACAGCAGGGTGGCGACGCGTACGGCCTCATCGCGGACCTTGAGGCCCACGCCGCGCGCGGGTTGACGTGGGCGGAGATCGACGAGCATTCGCGGGACTACCTGCTCAGCCTCATCGCGCTCGGGTTCGACCCGGAGGAGGGCGAACTGTACCGGCAGAGCGAGAACCGCGAGCTCCAGGACCTCGCGTTCGAGCTGGGGGCGGAGGCGAACTTCTCGGAGTTCCAGGCGATCTACGGGTTCGACGGCGAGACGGACGTGAGTCACATGCAGAGCGTCGTCACGCAGATGGCGGACATCCTCTATCCGCAACTCGAGGAGCCCAAGCCGACCGTGATTCCGGTCGGCCCCGACCAGGACCCGCACGTGCGGCTCGCTCGGGACCTCGCGACGCGGATGCGGTTCTTCAAGGTCTCGAAGGCGTACGCGAGCTTCGAGTGCGACGACGAAGAGCGCGAGCTCGTCGCGGCGGCGTACGCGGCGCTCGCGGACGACCTGGACGACGACGAGATGGTGCGCTGCGAGGACGCGGCGGACTGGCTGCGCGAGCACGCGCCGGAGCCGACCAAGGCGCGCGAGTCCGTCGCCGCGAAGCTCGACGAGGCCGGGATGGAGCCGGTGCGTCCCCGGACGCGCTTCTTCGACCGGCAGGCGACCGACGAGGCGTTCGAGGCGCTCATCGACGCCGTGGCGGGCGAGAAGCGCGTGTACGAGGGTCACGTGGACGCGTTCGACCTCGACCGCGCCGAGGCGGAGGAGCTCGCACGCCAGGTGGAACTCGACCACGGCGGGTACGGGTTCGTCGCGCCGTCCTCGATCTATCATCGGTTCATGACGGGACTGACGGGCGGGAAGATGTCGTCGTCGATCCCGGCGAGCCACATCAGTCTCCTCGACGACCCCGAGGAGGGCTACGACAAGGTGAAGTCCGCGACGACGGGCGGTCGCCAGTCCGCCGAGGAGCAACGCGAGAAGGGCGGGAAGGCCGACGAGTGCCCGGTGTACGAGCTCTACGCCTATCTGCTCGCGAACGACGACGACGACTTCGCGACCGAGGTGTACGAGGAGTGCGTCGGCGGCGAACGCCTCTGCGGGGACTGCAAGGAGCAGGCCGCGACGCTCATGCGGGAGTTCCTCGAGGACCATCAAGAGAAGCGCGAGGAGGCCGAGGAACTCCTCGACGAACTCGACATCCAGCTGGAGTCCTCGCGCAAGCGGACGTAGTCGTCGGGGAGCCCGCTGCTTGCGTCCGGTTCGGCGGTTCTCACGTCACGGCCTCTGCATCGTCCACTGACAGGTTTTCTCGGGTGGTCGTCTGACGAAAATATATACGTCCGACGCCGCAACGTGTGCATCGAGACGCGGAGTCATGCGCCACGGTACCCCGGGGTTCGAGCGAGAGGACGCGCTCGCGTGCGCGGACGTCCTCGGCGGGTTCGGCGTGTCCAGTGACCACGTCCGCGAGCGCGTCGCGGACGCGACGACGGTCGACCCCGGCGAGGACCTGGAGGCCGCGATACAGCGCGCGCTCGCGGACCCCGAGCATCCGACGGCGTTCGTTCGACGGACGGTCGCGGCGGCGCCCCGCGGCGTGGATTCGCCCGCGCGATTCTGGACGACGGCGCCGGAGACCCAGCTCGGGGACGTGTTCGCGGCGATCGACTGGACGTTCGACGTGCGGAGCGCGAACGGCCGGTCGCTCTCGGTCGAGGACGCGGAGCCGTACCGGTTGCGCGTCGAGGACGCCGACGGCCGGACGCGCTCGACGGCGTTCTCGTTCCCGGACACGCCGCTGGGCGACGACAACTATCCGGCGCTCGTGGACGCCATCAATCGAGAGCTCCTGTTCGGGTTGGACTGTCGGTTCGTCCAGCTGAGCGACGGGACGGACCGCTGGCGGTTCGCGCTCGTCGAGGTCGACGAACTCGACCGGCTCGTCGACCGCTTCGGCGAGCGCATCACGGCGTTCGACCGGCCGTTGCTCGCCGCCGACCAGCCGGCGGCGTACGTCCCGGACGCTGACGACGATTCTCTCGAGAGCGGTGCTCAGGCGGCGGACGAGGGCGGCGTACCGGTGCCGGCGTGGGCGCGCGAGTCCCGCGAGCGCTCGTGGCGCGGCCGTCGACTGACCGCGGACGCGTTCGACGCGGACCACGTCGGCGGCCTCGACCACCTCGCTGACGCCGACGACGGTGGGGACGGCGCGACCAGGGATGCGGACGCCGACGACGGTGGGGACGGCGCGACCAGGGATGCGGACGCCAACGACGGTGGTCTGGCGGGCGGCGACGAGGGGGCTGCGGCCGACGCTGCGGCCGCTATCGAGTTCGTCGACGGCCCCGACGCCGGGTCACGGGATGCGGGGTCGCGCGACGGCGCGGGCGACGCGAACACGGCGACGCGAGAGGCGTCGACGCCCGTCCGCGACGCCGACGCGACGGTCGTCCGCGACGCGGAGACGGGTGGCGTCCCGGGCGCCGAGACGGGGTCGAACGCGGACGACGACCTCGACGGCTGGTCCATCGGCGGGTCGGTCGACGCCACCACTCGCTCCTCGAACCCGGTCGACGACGGATCGTCGAGCGACCTGTCGCCGTCGGGGTTCACGTGGGGTGACGACGCGACCGCGGCCAACACGAACGAAGGCGACGCGACCGAGGACGAGACGAGCGCGGTCGTGGACGGCGACGAGCGCGTTGACGACGACGACGACGAGCGCAGTGACGGCGACGACGGGTTCTTCTCGGCGGACGCGGTGTCGTCGTTCGACGCTGGCGCGAAGACGAGTCGCGTCGGCGGCGATTCGTTCGGCGTGGACGCCGGCGAGCAGACGGAGGACGACCGGTTCGCGGCGGTCGGCGCGGCCATCGCCGCGCCCGCCGGTATCTCGTGTCGCGGACTGCTCGACGACGACGAGTTCCTCCCCGAGATTCCGCGCACCGAACCCGCGGAGACGCGACTGGAGTTCGACGACGAGTTCGACCCGACGGCCGACCCCGCGGACGAGCGCGAGACCGACGACGGGTTCGTGTGGGTGAACGAGTCGTCCGGGCTCGGCGAGGACCGGTCGAGCGCGAGCGACTGACGCTCAGCGAGATGGCTCTCCGCCGGCGACGCGCTCGGCGAGACCGTCCTCAGTCGGCGACGCGCTCACGCTGGCTTCCGGACGTACACGGCCGGCGAGCCGCTGCGTTGCACGTAGTCGGCGTCGGGGTCGGCGTCGACCGCGGTCCAGTAGCTCCTGGGGTAGTGGCCGAGGACGTCGTGGATGCGGTCGTACGTGAGGAGGTTCTCGCCGTCGGCGACGAGCGAGAAGGCCTCGCGTTTGCCGTGGTCGTCGTCGGTGAGGCCCTGCGCCCACGCCTGCATGTTCCGGTTCGGGTACGTGAACGCGAGCGCGCCACCGGGTGCGGTGAGTCGCCAGAGCTCGCGGAGCGCGGCCGCGGCGTCCCGGACGAAGTAGAGGACGGCCATGCAGTACACGACGTCGAACTTGCGGTCGATGCCGGTGTCGGGGAGCGTCGCGACGTCGAACGTGACGTTCTCGACGCCGTCGGCGTCGGCCTTCCGGCGGTTCGCGTCGACGACCGCGGGCGCGGCGTCGTAGCACGCGAGCTCGACGTCCGGGCGTCGCGCTGCGACGTCGAACTCGGCGGCTGCGGGCCCGCACCCGATGCTCGCGACCGCGTCGACGTCGTCGACGTGGTCGAGGAACGCGTCCAGGTGCGCGGCCATGTCGTCGCCGCCGACGTACGCGCCGCGGTCCCAGTCGTCGCCGTCGTAGTACGCCTCCCAGGAGAACCCCATACCTTCGGTCCGACCGGTCGCGGCTTCAGGGTTGTGGAGCGCTCGCGCTCGACGCACCCGTAAACGGTGCCTACGCCCCATTCGGCCCCGGTTACGTCTCAGTCGGTGATGCCTACCACGTGAAACGATTACAAGTATTAAATAATACCGTGCCAATACCTGATTTAATGGCAACCACGTCCGACCCAGATGAAGTGCCGTCCGCCCCGTACACCCCGGCCGGCGACATCGACGAGGTCCTCACCGAGCTCGACGACGTCGACGTCTACACGGTCGCGGACGACCGCGACGACGACGACGACGACGCCGTGCTTCCGGTGCTCGACGACGCGCTCGCTGAACTCGCAGCCGTCGTGGACGCGCCGACCGACGCGGCGAGCGACACCGACGACGAGAGCGCCGAACGCGACGCCGGCGGACTCGCTCGCGACCGTGCGGACTTCGAGGAGGTCGCCGCGAACACCGAGGTCGACTCGATCCCCTACGAGAACGCGGCGGCGTTCCTCGCGAACACGCTGTACGCGGTCCCGCCCGCGAACACGCGCTTCGAGTGGGCGGAGGTCGACGACCCGACGCCGGACTGGGACCTCGACGTCGACTGGTAGCGACGCCGATAGAACGGCTCGCGGTGGCGCGATGGGTGGACGCGGTGCGGTGGGTGAACGTGGCGCGGTGGGCGAACGTGGCGTGATGGGTGGACGTGGTGCGGGGGCGTTGCGTGAACGCGCTCCCGACGGAACGTTTAACGGGCGAGGGACGCCTACGTGGAGGTATGGTAGCCTCGTTCGGCTCCGGTGGTAGCGTCGACGAGCACGCTCGAGTCCACGGAGTCGGCTTCTTCTTTGCAGCGGCGTGAGCGCGGTGGATGGCCACCACGGCCGGGGGCGAGGAGTCGCCTCGGTGGGTGGTGGTCGCGAAACCGCGGTCGTCGCGTTGTCGGAACAGATAACTGACCGAGTTGCGGATACGCACACAAGATTGATGGAACTGAAAGCGACACACGTCGCGGTCCTCGAGACCGCGGATGCGACCGAGGCGCGGTCGGTCGACGCGCTCGCGGACGACACGGGGGAGCCCCCGGAGTCGGTCGCGGGTGCGGCGTTCGACCTCGCGGAGCGCGGGCTCGTCGACGTCACGGAGCGCGTCGAGGAGACCGTCGAACTGACAGCAGAGGGTGAATCGTATCGAGACGCGGGCCTGCCGGAGGTTCGCCTGTATCGGGCGGCGCGAGACGTCGGTGCGACCGATGCCGAGGCGGTCCCGATGGGCGAAGTGATCGGGGCGAGCGACCTCGGTGACGCGGTCGACATAGCGCTCGCGAACTACGCGCGGAAGGGGTACGGCGTCGTCGACAGCGGCGAGGTGACCGCGGACCCGGACGCGGACCCCGACGACGACGCGGAGGCGATGGCGCTCGACGCGGTCGCCGCCGGCGAGGCCGTGGACGAGGACGTGCTCGGTGACCTGGAGCGCCGGAACCTCGTCGTCGTCGACGAGCACACGGTCCGGTTCGTGGAACTGACCGAGGACGGCGTCACCGCGCTCATGGAGGGCGTGGAGGCGACCGACGCCGTCGGCCAGGTCACGCCCGAGATGCTGTCCTCGGGCGACTGGCAGGACGCCGAGTTCGCCGAGTACGACGTCGAGGCGGACGCGGACGTCGAGTACGGCGGGAAGGAGCACGTGCTCCGGCAGACCGCCGAGCGCGTGAAGGACGTCCTCGTCGGGATGGGCTTCCAGGAGATGGACGGCCCGCACGCGGACGCGGAGTTCTGGATCAACGACTGCCTGTTCATGCCCCAGGACCACCCCGCTCGCACCCACTGGGACCAGTTCGCGCTCGACGTTCCGCCGATGCAGGACCTCCCCGAGGACCTCATGGCGCGCGTCGAGCACGCGCACCGCGAGGGCGTCGGCGAGGACGGCGACGGCTATCACTCGCCGTGGGGCGAGGAGATGGCGCGCGGCGTCGACCTCCGCGGGCACACCACGTCGCTGTCGATGCGGTACCTCTCCGGGCACGAGGTCGGCGAGCTCGAACCGCCCGAGCGGTACTTCAGCGTGGAGAAGGTGTACCGGAACGACACCCTCGACGCCACCCACTTGCTGGAGTTCTTCCAGATCGAGGGCTGGGTGATGGCCGAGGACCTCTCGGTGCGCGACCTCATGGGGACGTTCGAGGAGTTCTACGCGCAGTTCGGCATCACCGACATCGAGTTCAAACCGCACTACAATCCCTACACGGAGCCGAGCTTCGAGCTGTTCGGCGAGCACCCCGAGACGGGTGAGGTCGTCGAGATCGGGAACTCCGGGTTGTTCCGCGAGGAGGTCCTGGAGCCGCTCGGCGTGGAGTGCGACGTGATGGCGTGGGGGCTCGCGCTGGAGCGACTCCTGATGCTCACGCACGGGTTCGAGGACATCCGCGACGTCCACGGGACGCTCGTCGACCTCGACTTCCTCCGCGACGAGGAGGTGGTGTACTGATGCCCGTCGTCGACGTCGACCCCGACGAGCTCCGGGACCTCACCGGACACCAGGACAAGGACGACGAGGAGTTGAAGGACGACCTGTTCGCGCTCGGCCTCGAGTTCGAGGGCGAGACCGAGGACGGCGCGTTCGAACTGGAGTTCGCGCCGGACCGCCTCGACCGCCTGAGCGTCGAGGGCGTCGCGCGGAGCCTCCGGTATCAGTACGGCGACGACCGCGGCGTCTACGTCCCGAAGGTGAACGACGCGGACTGGACGATCGAGGTCGACGACTCGGTGCCCGACGAGCGCCCGTACGTCACGGGGGCCGTCATCCGCGACGTGAACCTTGACGACGACGCGTTGGATTCGCTCATCCAACTCCAGGAGAAGCTGCACGCGACGATGGGCCGCAAGCGCGCGAAGGGCGCGATCGGTATCCACGACCTCACGATGCTGAAGGGGTCGGCGGTCGAACGCGACGACGACGCCGCGGACGCCGGGGAGACCGCGGCGGACGTCGGCGACGACGTCCGCGTCTCGGAGACGAACAAGTCCATCTCGTACGTCGGCGTCGAACCCGACGAAGACGAGTTCGTGCCCCTCGACAGCGACCGCGAGATGACGCCCGCCGAGGTCCTCGAAGAGCACGCGACGGGCCGCGAGTACGCCGACCTCGTGAGCGGGTACGAGCGGTATCCCGCGATCTACGACGACCTCGGGTTGTTCTCGTTCCCGCCGGTGATCAACGGTCGCCGCACCGAGGTGTCGACGGACTCGCGGAACCTGTTCGTGGAGATGACGGGCACCGACCAGTGGACGATCGACAAGATGCTGAACGTCGTCTGTTACGCGCTCGAAGCGCGCGGGGCGACCGTCGAGGAGGTCCAGGTCGAGTACCCCGATAGCGGCGTGTACGCGGACGACGACCTCGTCGATCCGGGTGCGACGCTCGTCCGCCCGAACCTGGACGTGGACGAGAAGCGCGTCGCGCACGAGCGCATCGAGCGCGTGCTCGGCGTCGCGCTCACCGCCGAGGAGGTCGTCGACCTCGCGGAGCGCGCCGGGCTGGACGCGACGCCAATCGACACGGCGACCGGCGAGCACCCCGAGCGTGCGCGGGAGCGAGCGGGGAGCGACCTCCCGGACGACCCGCGCGGGAGCATCGAGGGGAACCAGGCGACGACGGCGAGCGCCGACCAGGACGCGGACGTGGACGCGGCGCCGACGGTCGCGGGCGACCTCGTGTACGACGTCGCCATCCCGCCGTACCGCGTGGACGTCCTGCACGCGCTCGACGTCGTCGACGACCTCGGGCGCGCCTATGGCTTCAACGAGCTGGAGCCGAAGTCGCCGAACGTCTCGACGACGGGCGGCCGCCACGAGCGCTCGCGCCTCGAGCGCGCGGTCCGCGGTCAGCTCGTCGGGCTCGGCTTCCAGGACCTCCTGAACTTCCACATGGTCGCTCGCGAGGACAACTACGACCGCATGCACGTCGCGCCCGCCGACTCGGCGAGTGCGGCGGACGCACTCGGCGCCGAGCCGCCCGTGACCATCACGGAACCGTACAGCGAGGACTACGAGATGCTGCGGTCGTGGGCGCTCCCGAGCCTCGCGATGGTCCTGGAGAACAACACCCATCGGAGTTACCCGCAGGACCTCGCGGAGATCGGCCTGGTCGCGCACGTCGACCCCGACGAACCGACGGGCGTCCGGGAGGAACGCCACGTCGCGGCGGTGCTCGCGCGCGCCGACGCCTCCTACGAGGACGCCAAGAGTCGCCTGCAGGCGCTCGCGCGGAACTTCGACGTCGCCCTCGAGACGCCGCCGACCGAGCACCCGTCGTTCATCGACGGCCGCACCGCGACCGTCGTCATCGACGGCGAGCCCGCCGGCGTCGTCGGCGAACTCCACCCGAAGGTGCTCGTCGAGCACGACCTCGAGGTGCCGGCGGTCGGGTTCGAGTTCGACCTCGCGGCGCTCGAGTAAGCCGAGGCGGTCACTTTTTCACCCATGTTTTGCGGGTCGCGAGCGGCGAACGGGCGGCGGCCGTGAGCCGGAGCGAGCGACCCGACAAAAGATGGTCGCGGCAGGACCTCGAGGTGCCGGCGGTCGGGTTCGAGTTCGACCTCGCGGCGCTCGAGTAAGCCGAGGCGGTCACTTTTTCACGCATGGTTTGCGGGTCGCGAGCGAGAGCGGTGGTGGGTTCTCAGCGCGGCTGGAACTGGATGGGTAGCGATTCGACGCCGTAGATGAACGAGCTGCGGACGGGCTGTAACTCGGTGTCGGCGATCTCGATGGCGGTGAGGCGGTCGGTGAGTTCGTCGAGTGCGACCTTGGCTTCGAGCCTGGCGAGGGGGGCGCCGAGGCAGTAGTGGCGGCCGTGACCGAACCCGAGGTGGCTGCTGGGGGACCGGTCGGGGTCGAACGCGTCCGGGTCGGGGAAACGGTCGGGGTCGCGGTTGGCGGCCCCGAGCCAGACGACGACGCCGTCGCCGGCGTCGAGGGTTTCGCCGCCGAGTTCCACGGGCTCTACGGGGACGCGCGTCATCGCCTGGACGGGCGAGCGGTGGCGGAGGACCTCTTCGATGGCCGTGCCGAGTGCGCGTTCGTCGGCGCCGAGTTCGGTGAACAGGTCGCGGTCGTGGCCGTCGAAGCACCGGACGGCGTTCGTGACGAGGTGCGTCGTCGTGATGTTCCCCGCGATCAGGAGGAGCATGCACATCCCGAGGGCTTCGCGCTGGGAGAGCCGGCCGGCGTCGCCTTCGGCGGTCGCGATGGTGGTGAGGAGGTCGTCGCGGGGGTCCTGGCGACGGTTCTCGAGTTCGGTCAGGAAGTACATCGCCATCTCCTGGCCGGCCTGTCGTTGCGCTTCGACGAACGTCTCGGCGTCCGTGTCGCCACCGGCGCCGCGGACGATGGTGTCCGACCAGCGCTTGAACTGGTCGCGGTCGTCGCGCGGGACGCCGAGCATGTCGGCGATGACGATGACGGGCAGCGGGTACGCGAGCGCGTCGACGACGTCGAGTTCGTCGTCCGCGTCGGCGAGCGCGTCGTCGAGCAACTCGCCGGCGAGCGTCCGGATGCGCGGTTCGAGCTCGCGGACGGCGCGCGGCTCGAAGGCGTCTTCGACGACGCTCCGGAGTTCGTCGTGCCGCGGCGGATCCTGGAGCAGCATCGTGTCGAGCAGGAACCCTTCGTCTTCGGGTGGTTCCTCGAACCCCGTGATGTTCCGTGGGCTCGTCGAGAACCGGCCGTCGGGGTTCGCGAGGACGTGCTTGACGTCGTCGTACCGGAAGACGTCCCACGTCCGGCGGTCGGAGTCGTACCGGACCGGCGCGCGCTCGCGCATCTCGGCGTACCAGTCGAACGGGTCGAGCCACGCGTCCCGCGCCTGGAGTGCCGCGGGGAACGTCTGCAGGCCGCCGATGTCGGCTGCACTCATACTACCGAGTTCGGTCAGGTCGGTCAAAGGTCGAGTGACCGCGTGGTCGGGGATTCGTCGCCGGCTTGCATCCACGTTCGTGTTCGTTCCGACCGGTCGGCGAGGACCGACCGACGGCGTCGCTGAAAGGGAAAGGTTTCTGCGGGGCGCTCACCGAGTGGCCGTATGGACCCACGAGTTCGCGAGCACGCACAGATCATCGCGAATCATTCGGCCGGTATCGAGGACGGGGACAACGTGGTCGTCGACGCGCACGGGACGGCCGGCGACCTCGTGACGGCGCTGTTCGAGCAGTGCGCTGACGTCGGCGCGAACCCGCTCTCGATCAATCAGCGGATGGGCGACCGCTTCCGGCGCGCGTACCTGCGGAACGCGGACCCCGAGGACTTCGAGTTGCCGAGTCACGAGATGGCGTTGTTCGAGGAGATGGACGTCTACGTCGCGATCCGCTCGGGCGCGAACGTGACGCAGACGAGCGACGTCGACAGCGACGTCCAGATGGCGTACGACAAGGCGCGACGGCCGCTCCTCGAGGAGCGACTGGGGAAGACGTGGGTGCTCACGCAGTACCCGACGGACTCGTTCGCGCAGCTCGCGGAGATGAGCACGGAAGCCTACGAGGGCTTCGTGTGGGATGCGGTGAACAAGGACTGGGAAGCCCAGGGCGCGTTCCAGCAGCAGATGGTGGACGTCCTGAACGACGGCGACGAGGTCCGCATCGTCTCCGGCGATTCCACGGACCTGACGATGAGCGTCGCGGGGAACACGACGCTGAACGACACCGCGGAACGCAACCTCCCCGGCGGCGAGGTGTTCACCGCGCCCGTGAAGGATTCCGTCGAGGGCGAGGTCCTGTTCGACAAACCGCTCTACCATCAGGGCCGCGAGATCACGGGCGTCC
The DNA here is from genome assembly GCF_020567525.1 of Halorubellus salinus. Lineage (GTDB taxonomy): Archaea > Halobacteriota > Halobacteria > Halobacteriales > Natrialbaceae > Halorubellus > Halorubellus salinus. The sequence goes on along the minus strand of NZ_JAJCVI010000005.1, from coordinate 105,069 downwards.
ACCTCGTCTTCGAGGACGGCCAGGTCGTCGAGCACTCCGCCGAGAAAAACGAGGACGTCCTGACGGGCGTGCTCGACACGGACGAGGGCGCGCGCTACCTCGGCGAACTCGGCATCGGGATGAACCGCGACATCACCGAGTTCACGTACAACATGCTCTTCGACGAGAAGATGGGCGACACCGTCCACATGGCCGTCGGGCGCGCGTACGACGCCACCGTCGGCGACGAGAACGAACAGAACGACTCCGCGGTCCACGTCGACATGATCGTCGACATGAGCGAGGACTCCCGCATCGAGGTCGACGGCGAGGTCGTCCAGCGCAACGGGACGTTCCGGTTCGAGGACGGGTTCGAGGACGAGTAAGACGGACGGCTCGCCGCCGATTCAGCGGGCGACGAGTGCGTGCACGAGGCCGTCGGTCCCGCCGACGTACACGACGTCGTCGACGACGGCGGGTGCGCCAACCACCGCGTAGTCGGTGTCGTACGTCCAGCGCTCGGCCCCCGCCTCGGCGTCGAACGCGTGGAGGCTGTCGGTGCCCGCGTACACGACGCCGTCGGCGACGGTCGGTGCGGCGTTCGTCGACTCGCTCGTGGCCGTACGCCAGCGGACCGACCCGTCGGACCGGTCGAGCGCGTACATGACGCCGTCGTCGGACAGCAGGTACACGCTGTCGTCGGTGACTGCTGGCGAGGCTTGGAGGTCGACGTCGAACCGCCACCGTTCGCTTCCATCCGTTCGGTCGAGCGCGTACAGTCGACTGTCGGCGGCGTCGCCGTTGTAGAACGCGGCGTAGACGGTGTCGTCGTCGACCGTCGGCGCGGTGATACCGCCCTCGACGTCGTCGAAGCGAGTCCAGCGGCTCGTGCTGAGGGCGACGTCGTACGCGGGGCCGACGTCGTACGCGCCGAGCACGCCGGCCGGTGATGCGGCGTAGAGGACGCCGTCGACGACCGCTGGGTCGGCGGTGACTATCATCCCGACGGCTGCGTTCCCGAGCTCGTCGCCCGTCGACGCGTTGAGCATCGCGACATCGCCGTACAGGTTCCCGAAGAACGCGGCCCCGCGGGCCACCGCGGGTGCGACTGTGCACGAGTCAATCAGTTCCGTTCGCCAGACTCGGCCACCGTCGTTGGCGTCGACGGCGTGGGCGTGCAGGTCGTTCCCGCCGACGTAGACGGTGCCGTCGACGACGCTGGCCGGTGAGCGGGAGCCGTCGTCGATGCGGTACAGCCATTCGACGCTCCCGTCCGCGGCGTTCAGCGAGTACAGTCCGTGGGCGCTCCCACTCCCGGTTGTGTACACTGACCCGTCGACGACGGCGGGTTCGTTCGCTTCCTCGAAACTCACCGCTGTCGACCACGTCTCGGTCACGCCACCGGCCGGTCCGCTCTCGGTTCGCGCCCACCCGGTGTTCGCGAAGTCGTACTGGACGGTCGGCCAGTCGTCGTCGCTCCCGGCGTCGTCGCCGTCGTCGCCGCTTCCGGTGCGGTCGAGGATGCGGACGTCGTCGAACACCCACGCGGCGTCGCCGCTGCCGTAGAAGCCGATGCCGCCTTCGGTCGGCGCGCCGTCTGGTTCGGGCGCGCGGAGTTCGACCCACGGGTTCTGCGTGCCGATGGAGACGACGATGTCGTCGCTCGACGCCGCCCAGTCCACGGTGACGAGATAGAACCAGTCCTGCTGGAGGTCCACGTTCGCGCTCGCAATCGTCTCCTCGTCGTCGGGGGCGCGACTGTACTGGAGGCGGACTTCGTCGGCGGCGGGTTCGAACTCGAGCTCGTAGCGCCGCTGGAAGTCGTCGGGGTCGGCGATTGCGAAGCTGAACATCGCGTACCCGTTCCAGTTCCCGAACGTTCCGAACATCAGTTTGAACCGGTCACCTCGCTTCGGGTACGCGGGGAGACCCCGGTGTGACTGGAGGTCAGTGCCTTCGCCACCCTGGAACTGGAGCGCGTGTCGACCGTGGTTCACGTGGTCACCGACGACCGACCAGTTCGCCTTCGGGCCGTCGGCGGCGACGTACTCGGTGAGGTCGTCGTCCTCGAAGTCGTCGACTATCATCCCCGCGTCGTGGCCGTCGTCATCGCCACCTGTGTCGCCGTCGTCGCGGCTGAGTCGGACGCTGTCGAACGCCCACGCGGCGTCGCCACTGCCGTAGAAGCCGATGCCGCCTTGGGTCGGTGCGCCGTCTGGTTCGGGCGCGCGAAGGGTGGCGACGGTGGTCACGAGGTCCTGGACGGTGACCACGATGTCGTCGCTCGACGCCGCCCAGTCCACGGTCACTTCGTAGAACCCGTCCCTGCGGAGGTCCGCGCTCGCGCTGGCGATGGTCTCCTCGTCGCCTGGGGCGCGGCTGTACTGGAGGCGGACCTCGCTCTCGGCGGGCTCGAACTCGAGTTCGTAGCGGCGCTGGAAGTTATCTGGGTCGGCGATGCCGAAGCTGAACATCGCGTACCCGTCCCAGTTCCCGAGCGTCCCGAAGTCAAGGCGGATGCGGTCTCCGCGCTGTGGGTACGCGGGCAGGCCGCGATGGGACTGGATGTCGGCACCGTCGCCGCCCTGGAACTGGAGTGCGCGTCGACCGTCGTACGCGGAGAAGTCGACGATCGACCAGTTCGACTTCGGGCCGTCGGCGGCGACGTACTCGTCGAGGTCGCCGTCCAAGAAGTCGTCGACGACGGTTACGTACCGAGCGTCGTCGTCGCCGTCGTCGCCGTCGCTGCGGTCGTCGCAGTCGAGGATGGTGACGTAGTCGAACAGCCAGGCGGCGTCGCCGCTGCCGTAGAAGCCGATGCCGCCGCCGGTTGGTGCGTCGTCGGGTTCGCTCGCGCGGAGGGTCGTCCCGTCGTCGTCCGAGTCGGTGACGGTCGCAACGATGTCGTCGCTCGACGCCGCCCAGTCCACCTCGACGATCTGTCGGTCGCGGCCGTCGAACGACCGGGACGCGCTGGCGATGGTCTCCTCGTCGCCGGGAGCGCGGCTGTACTGGAGGCGGACCTCGCTCTCGGCGGGTTCGAACTCGAGTTCGTAGCGCCGCTGGAAGTTCTCGGAGTCGGCGATGGCGAAGCTGAACATCGCGTACCCGTCCCAGTTTCCGTAAGGGTAGAACAGGAACGAGAACCGGTCGCCGCGACGCGGGTACGTCCCGAGGCCGCTGTAGGACTGGAGGTCCGCGCCGTCGCCGCCCTGGAACTCGAGGACGCGGCCGTTGCGGAACGACGCGACCCGCCAGTTGGCCTTCGGGCCGTCCCTGGCGACGTACTCGTCGAGGTCGCCGTCCTGGAAGTCGTCGACGACGCAACGCGACCGTCCGCGCTCGCGGTGGCGTTTGCTGGCCCCGTGCCCCGCTCGCTCGCCGCTTCCGGCGGCGTGGCCGCTCGCGCCCGCGAACGCGCCAGCGCCGAGCGCCCGGAGCAGAAGCCGTCGGTCGATTCCTCGTCGTTCGTCGTCCGCGTGGCCCATGCCTCCTCTGGTGACGACCGCGGGGTTAAGCGCGGGAGATAGTTCGGGGTTTCCGGCAACGGGACGCGGAACCTACCCGAACCGAGCAGTCGGTTAGGAACGAGTAAACGACGGTACTGGACGTGGTAGCGGTTCGGAGAAACGTCGCGTTTCGAGCGGACTGCCGCGAGTCAGTTCCCGGGACAGCGGTCCTCGGCGTCGCTCGTCACCGGGCGACAGTCCCGAGTCGACGAGAAACGAGACGAGTTCGTCTACGGCGTGGCCGGTCAGCTTGGTGTGCCTTTCGGCGAAACCGGCGACCAGCGGCACGTAAGAGGACGAGAACTGAACGTGCAAGTAGCGGTCAGTCGTTTGCGGGTCGCGCTCGCGTCGTCTCGTCGACGTAGAGCGCACCGTCGAACGCGCGCCCGAGGTCGTACGTCGTCCAGTTCCCTGCGTCGTCAGGGGCGTAGTGGGCGCCGATGGCGTGCATCCGGTGGGCGTCCTGGAACCACTCCACCAGCCTGGAGTCCGCGCGAGCGCTCTCGAAATCCAGGTACGCGATGTCGTCGCCGAGCGCGTGCAGGTCCGCTTCCAGTGAGTCCGTGGGTTCGTCGACGCTGAACGCCCGGAGGCCACGGGTGCCGTCGGCGGTCTCGCCGATGGCCTGGAACGACCCGCTCCCGAACACGAGCGCGACGGGGTGGTAGGCGTCGCCGTGGTCGTCGTCGAGGTGCGAGCCGAGCGTCTCGACGGCGGTCTCGAGGTGCTCGGGGTGCATCGGATCGCGTGCGAGGTGGCCGTCGTGCGCCCACAGGACGACCGCGTCCGCGCCAGTGTACTCGAGCACCCAGTCGGTGGTGTCGGCCATCGCGCGGTCGCGCCTGGCGAGCGCGTCCGCGTCCGGCGGCCCGTCGGCGGTCGACTCGGCGAACGCGACGGCGTCGACCATCGAGCGGACGTGCTGTCGAGCCAGGCGCCACGCTCGCTCGTCGGTCGCGTCGACGAGCGCCTCCCGGTCGGCGTCGAACCGCGAGTTCGTTCGGTCGACGATCTCGCGGGCTCGCTTGAGCGTCACGGCGTCGTCGGTCTCACCGACGTACCCGTAGAGTCCGTCGGCGGCGAGCGCGTCCAGCCCCTCGATCGGGTCGCCGGCCGCGCGCTCGAGGAACGCGACGACGTGGTCGGCCGACGCGGCGGCGTACTGCGCGTCAACGCCCCAGAACGACACTTGCTCGTCGGGTTCGCGGTCGCGGTTGAACTCGCGGAGCCACTCGACGAACGCGACGAACGATTCGGTGCGCCACGTCCAGAACTGCATGCCTTCGACGACTTCCTCGGCGCTCCCCTCGCCGTCGCGGACGTACGCGTTCACGCGGCGGGCTTCGCCGAATCCGGCCTCGATGGCGAACGTCCGCAGTCCGTGGCGTTCGACGAGTTCGCGGACGAGCCGGTGTTTCAGCTCGAAGAACTCGCGGGTTCCGTGGGTGGATTCGCCCAGGCCGACGACGCGGACGTCGGCGAGTTCGTCGCACAGCGCTTCGAGCCCGTCGCCGTCGCTCGTGGGGTCGGTCGTTTCGAGTGCGAGCGAGTGGTCGTCGAGGGCGTCGAGTAGCCCGGTCGAATGGGTCATCGTCCTGACTTCTCCCGCGGGTGAAAAAAGTGCGCATAGAGGCTGCAAGATTCGCTCAAACAGCAACCGGACGAACGGACCCGTGGCTCGTGGTCAGTTCCCGGGGCCGCGGTCTTCCGCGTCGCTCGTGACGGGCCGGCCGTCCTCGGTGGGTGGGGCGACGTAGTCGACGAACTCGTCGACCGACGGGTCCTCGACGCGAACGCGGACGTGGATGTCGCCGAGTTCGTCAGGATTCCCGACGGCGAAGTTCACGACGCCCTGGAACGCGGCCTGTTTCTTGAGCGCGAACGCGAACGCGTCGCCGTCCCGGCCCGCTTCGAACTGGCCGCGGGCGGTGTCGAGTATCTCCTGGGCGTGCAGGCGCTCGCTGAAGTGCTCGAGCTGGTGCGTGGTCGCCAGTACTTCGCCGGGGTGTTCGGTGACGTCGGCGTCGGGGAAGAGGTTCGTGATGGCGTCGACGACGCGGTCGGTGACCTCGGTGTCGTTCACGGGCGCGGTTATCTCGACGTCCACCGAGTAGATCATGCGTCGACCTCCGTGACGGCGTCGGGGCCGTCCTCGAGGAGTGCCGTGATGCGGGCGCGGAACGACTCGAGCGTGTCGGTGTTGGTGATGGTGACGTCGGCGCGCGCCATGGCGTCGTCCATCCCGAACCCGCGTTCGCGGTCGTCGCGCTCGCGGAGCGTCTCGCCGACGTCGCCGTCGGTGTTGTCGCGACCGCGAGTACTGATGCGGTCTCTGCGGACGTCGAAGGGCGCTTCGATACTGACGAGTAGCCAGTCGTCGCCGAACGCTTCCTCGAAGCGGTCGGCTTCCACGCCGGAGCGGAGGCCGTCGACGAGCACGGTGTCGGTGCCGTCGAGGTGCTCGCGGATGATGGGGAGCGACCGTTGCGCGATGGCGTCGGGGCCGTTCTCCTCGCGGAGTGCTTGCGCGATCTCGCCGTGATGCGTCGCGGGGTCGAGGCCGCGGTCCCGGCACTCCTGGCGGATGACGTCCCCCATCGTCACCACGGGGATGCCGGCGTCGCGTGCGACCGCCGCAGCCTCGCCTTTCCCGCTTCCGGGCAGGCCGACGGTACCGATGACAGTCATTGGAGACGAATACTCGAGTCGGCGGCTTAACCCCACCGCTCTCGCGCGCCACGTCGCTCCTCGACGTCGTCCTCGACGAATCCGGGGTATGGGAGAAGACCCATACGCGTTCGCGGTGACCGTTCGAGTATGACCGACCAGCACTCGCTCGTCGTCCGCGTCATCTGGTTCTTCCTCGTCGGGTGGTGGCTCACGCTTCTCGCGATCAACGTCGCGTGGGTCCTGAACGTCACCATCATCCTCCTCCCGCTCGGCATCAAGATCATCAACCGCGTCCCGTACCTCCTCACGCTCAAACGCCGCGACACCGGGTTCGACCCGGACGGCGTCCCGCAGACGAGCCTCGTCCTGCGCGCCGTCTACTTCGTGTTCGTCGGGTGGTGGGCGAGCTTCATCTGGGCGAACGTCGCGTGGGCGCTCTGCGTCAGCGTCATCGGCATCCCCATCGGCATCTGGATGTTCGGCAAGCTCCCCTACGTCACGAGCCTCTACCGGCTCGACGCCTGAAATCCGAATCCGGACCGCTTTTTTGCTCGCGCCGTCCACACGACAACGAGGGCACGTAGCTCAGCCAGGATAGAGCGTCGGACTTCTAATCCGATGGTCATGGGTTCGAATCCCATCGTGCTCGCTACCTCCGAGCAGCACGAGGAGTAGCGACACAGGGGATTCGAAGCCTGCGAGTCGCAGCCCGCGCAGCGAACGCTGTGGGCGAGTGCGTCCGTGTCGCTTCGGTCTCGTCGTTTCCCGTTCGATTCCGTTGCTACAGTCGCGGTCGGTCGGCGGTGACGGTGATGCGGAACGCTTCGAGCGAGTTCGTCTGTCCGTCGATCGTCGCGTCGAACCGGCCGCCGCCAACGGTCCCGGCGAGGGACGCGCCCATGTGCACGTCGGACATGTACGGGATGGTGGTCGGGCCGACCGCCGAGATGTTCGTCGTGTTGTTCAGCCAGATCCACCCGCCGGGGAGGACGCCGTGGTTGGTGAGGGTCCCGCGGAGCTGGCCGTTCGTTTCAGTGATGTCCCAGTGTTGTTCGAACCATTGCTCCCAGGTATCCTGATCCTGGTAGACGCCCGCGGACCAGAGCGAGTACGTGTACTCCGGAATGCTGGAGCCGGTGAGTGCGGTGTTCCCGACGATGCTGAGGTGGAACGGGTTCGTTTCGCGGACGCCTCCGTACTGCTTGGGGGTTCCGACGGTGACTGCGACGGGGTAGGTGACGCTCGCGCGTTCGCCGTTCCGGAGTGCCTCGACGGTGGTCTGTCCCCGGTATTCGCCGTAGATTCCGTCGGCCGTCGCGCCACCGGGGGCGTTCGGTGCCGGCGCGCCGACGGGGTCCGCGGGGTTGGCTGTTGGGTTCGGCGCCGCGGTCGGTGCGTTCCCGGCGAGGCAGCCGGCGAGGAGCGTGACGCCGAGCCCGGTGGTGGCTGCGAGGAACTGTCTTCGCGAAGGGAAGTGGCCGCTCCCGCCGATGGCCGGGGTCGTTGTCATAGGTCCTTCAGGCGCCTTCAGGGGATAACCGGCGCTGTATACTTGATGCTCGTTGGTGTTGGTTTGGTCGATTCGCTGGCGATGCTGCCCTCTCGGTCGGCGGCGGACGACCGTGTCAGCCGCCGCGCTGGAGCCACCTCCGCCAGGCGCGTTCGTCGGTTCGCTGGAGTTCGACGTGCTGGTTCGTGCGAGCCCGAGCGACGGCGCGCGACCCGAGCCGTTTTGTCGTGACTGCGTGAACGTGTGCGTATGGACCACGGGTACTTCGAGGACGTGACGGTCGGTGAGGAGCACGCGTTCGGGTCGTACGAGGTGGACGAGGACGAGATCATCGAGTTCGGGGAGCGGTACGACCCGCAGGCGTTCCACACGGACCCGGAGGCGGCTCAGGAGTCGATGTTCGGCGAGTTGGTGGCGTCGGGGTGGCATACGTGCGCGATGACGATGCGGCTCCTGGTGGAGAACGAGCTGCAGGATACGAAGGCGATGGGTGCGATCGGCGTGGACGAGTTGCGGTGGAAGCAGCCGGTGTTCCCGGGCGACGAGTTGCGCGTGGAGACGCAGGTGTTGTCGAAGGAGGACTGGCAGCCCGGGGTGGGGTTGGTGCGGTCGCAGACGCGGACGTTGAATCAGGACGACCGCGAGGTGTGTTCGTTCGTCGGGCTCGTGTTGTACGAGAAGCGGGAGTGACCGCGTGCGGTCGTTCGACGTCCGGCGTGGCGAGCGTGTGCGGGGCTGTGTCGTGGTGGCGGTGGTTTTTCGAGGGGTGCGGGCGTCGCGGTCGGTATGAGTGACGCGTTCGAGCGGGCGGTCTTCTTCGACCTCGACCACACGCTCTTGACGTTCGAGACGGCGTACGCGACGGTGCTCCGGGAGGTGACCGAACGCCAGCTCGGTGGTGGCGACGAGGCGTTCGAGGTGACCTACAGCGACCGGTTCCTCGAGTTACTCGGCGATCACGCCGAGGAACCGTATCGGCGGGCGTTCGAACACGCGCTCGCAGCGCACGACTACGCCGACGCGGTGGCGTCCGTGGACGCGCTCGTCGAGACGCTCCGCGAGCGCGAGGTCGCTGGCGTTGCGCCGTCACCCGGCGTCGAGCGCGCGCTCGCGGAACTGCGCGACCGCGGGTACGGCGTGGGCGTGCTCACGAACGGCGTCCCCGGATTCCAGTTGGCGAAGCTCCGCGGGCACGACCTCGACGCGTACGTGGACGCGAGCGTGGTGTCCTACGAGGCGGGCGCGCACAAGCCCGACCCGGCGCCGTTCGCGCTCGCCGCGGAGCGCCTGCCGGCCGACGAGTACGTGATGATCGGTGACTCCTACGAGGCGGACGTCGCGGGCGCTCGCGAGGCCGGGTGGCGCGGCATCCACTACGCCCCGGGCGGCGACTCGCCCGGGAGCGACCCGCTCGCGTCGTTCGACGACCTCCTCGACCGACTGGAGTGACCGCGACGGCACCGCGACCGCGATTGGGCGTCAGTCGAACCCGGAGACGAGCGTGACGACCCACTGCGCGGGGTCGGCGCGGTCCCTGACTTCGACGGAGTCGATCCACTTCACCCACTGGAACCCGCGACGTCCGGGTGCGACGAGTCGGAGCGGGTAGCCGTGGCCGTGCGAGAGCCGGGCGTCGTCGACGTGCGTCGCGAGCAACGCGCGTTCGGCCTCCTCGCGCGGGAGGCTCCACCGGTATCCGGTGACGGACGTGAACCGAACCCAGTCGGCGTCGGGGTCTGCGTCCGCGGCGTCGAGGAGGTCGCCGACCTGGACGCCCCGCCAGTCGTGTTCGCTGTACCAGCCGCTCGTGCAGTCCAGGAGCGCGCGCTGCTCGCTCGTCGCGACGGCGTCGCCGGACGTCGTCCGGCTCCCCGAGGGACGTGGTCCCTCGTCGCCGAGGACGACGGATTCGTCGAGGTCGAGCCGCTCGTCGACGCGGCCGGTGACCGAGAGCGTCCAGTCGGCGGCGTCGACGGGGTCGGGGTCGTCGGCGACCCACGACGTGACGGGGAAGCGGTTCCCGTCGTCGCTCCCGCGTTCGGTCGACCCCGTGAACCGCCTTGCGGGCCCGAGGACGCGCGTGAGTCGCCACGCGACCGCGCCGGCGACGAGCGTCGCGGATAGCTTGAGGGCGTTCCGCCGGCTCGCGTCCTGCTTCGTCGGCGTCCGGAACCGCGAGTAGAGGTGGACGAGGAAGATGGGGACGAGTGCGATGCCGACGTACGCGTGCAGGACGAGGCCCGTGAACGGCCCGACCTGTTCGACGACGCCGAGCGTCCACGCGAGCCCGGTCGCGAGCGCGAGGACGGCGACGACCGTCAACGCCACCGAGATGCGGACGGTCCAGTTCCAGGACCCGGAGAGCCGGTGGCGGACGCGCGCGAGCTTCGCGGCGAGTGCGCCGACGAGGACGACGCCAGCGATGCCGTGGAGCCAGAACACCCACGCGTCGCTCGCGGTGCCGGCGAGGATGCTCGCGAACCCGGTGCTGGCTGCGACGACGACGCCCGCGAGGAGGACGGCGTCGACGAGTCGCGCGGGGAGCCACGTCGAGAACCGGGACACGCCCGTTCGTAGGGACTGGACGTGCATGAGTGTGCCACCCTGGGGATTTTGACCGTGCCCGTCGCAGGCTCGTGTATGCTCGTGGCCCTCTCGGTCGCGGACGTGATGACTCGGTCCGTGGAGACGATCTCGCCCGACGCGTCGCTCGCGGCGGCGGCGTCGCGGCTCGCCGAGGGGTACGGGTCGCTCGTCGTCGCGGGGAACGGCGACGCGGCCGGTATCCTCACGCAGTCGGACGTCGTGCGCGCGTTCGCGGCCGGTGACACCGAGGGGACCGTGGCGGACGCGATGTCGGCGCCGGCGCTCTCCGTGCACGCCGACGACGACCTCGCGGACGCAGCGAAGGTGCTCGGCGATGCGGACGTCGGACAGGTCGTCGTCGTGGACGACGCGGGCGACGTCGTGGGCGTGCTGTCGGCGACGACGGTCGTGGATTACGTGCCGGCGATCGCTCGCCGGCACGCCGTTCCGGGGACGCCGGACGACGCCGGGGCTGCCGGCGGGACGGCCGAGCCGGCGCGCGTCGGCGACCGCGACCGCCAGGGGCACGTCCGGAAGCCCGGGCGCGTGGACACGGCGTACGAGGAGAACGACTGGGCGTTCGAGTGGGACGGCGGCGACGGTATCGCGGTCGGGAACGTCGCGCGGTTCTCGAAACCGGTGACGGAGAGCGACGTCGAGGAGTTCGCGCACGCGACCGGCGACACGAACCGCCTGCACCTCGACGACGCGTTCGCCGAAGGCACGCGGTTCGGGCGTCGCATCGCGCACGGCGTCCTCACGCTCGGGCTCGTGTCCGCGGCGCTCGCGCGGATGCCTGGCGCCATCGTCTACCTCAGTCAGGACTGCTCGTACCTCGCTCCGGTCGACCTCGGCGAGCGCTGCATGGCGACGTGCCGGGTCGTCGACGACCTCGGCGACGACAAGTATCGGCTCGACGTCCAGGTGCACAACGGCGACGGCGAGACGCTACTGGAGGGCGGGAGCACCGTGCTCGTCGACGACATCCCCGAGCGGTAGCATCGGGCGAGGCGTGGGGCGAGTCACCGTCAGACGAGCAGCACGGCGAGCGCGATACCGATGAACACGACCTTGAGCGCGGTGTTGAGTGCGACGACCTTCGACCCGAAGCTCGCGCCCCAGATGCCGTACTGGAAGGGGATGGAGCGCTTGAACGTGGAGACGGCGAAGGAGACGATGCCGCCGACGAGCATCGTCGCGACTGCGGTCCTGGGCGTGAAGGGGCCGTCGGGGCCGACGAGCGGCGCGATGAAGAACGCGCCGCTGGTGGTGTCGACGGCGAACACGGCGACGACGCCGGCGGCGGCCCCGGGGAGCCCGAGCAGGCTCGTGAGGGGGTCGGCGAGGCCGGTGACGGCGTCGAACACCGCCGGGTAGCGTTCGACGACGACGAGCACGAGCGAGTAGACGACGAGGAGTCGCGGGACGACCCGGCGGAGCGTGGACTTCGTCGAGTCGAACGCCTCGCTCGCGCGCTCGCGGAGCGACGCGGGTTCCTCGTCGGTGGAATCGGTCGCTTCGTCGGTGGAACCGGTCGCTTCGTCGGTGGAACCGGTCGCTTCGTCGGTGGAACCGGTCGCTTCGTCGGTGGAATCGGTCGCTTCGTCGGTGGAATCGGTCGCTTCGTCGAGGGTGTCGTCGCTGGCTGGGTGGCCGCCGTCGCTTCGCGCGTCGTCGCTGGCGAGGTCGGCGGGCGTGGCGTCCGGGTCGACGTTCGCGGGCGAGAGGAAGAGTGCGCCGGCGAGGACGCCGGTGAGGGTGATGGCGAGGCTGATGGCGGCGCGCGCGCCGACGTACATGAGGCCGACCTCGAGGCCGAGGATCGGTATCAGGACGGGGACGTAGAACGTGAAGATGTGCTGGACGAACCCGAAGAACGTGTTGATGGTGACGGCGACGAGCGTCGCGCGGTCGTCGAGCGTCCCCGAGTCGCGCAGGGTGGCGAGCATCCCGTAGCCCGCAGTCGGGGAGGCGGCGGTGGTGACGACGGCGACGCCGGCTTCTGCGGGGAGGTTCGCCTGCTCGGTGAGTGGTTCGGCGAATCCGCGAACGCGGTCGACGACGCCGAACTCGACGGCGAGGTTCGCGAGCGTCACGCCGACCGCGATGAGCGCGGTGACGGTGAGGACTCGCGGGAGCACCTGCCCGAGGACGACGTCGAGGATGGACGCGTCGCTCACGCGTGGACGTCAGCACGGCGCGAGTAAAGTCGTCTCGATGTCCGCGCGCGACGACGGCGTCGACGGTGTCGGCGAGAGGTGGTGGGTCGGTGGTACCGTCAGTTGCTCGCGCACTCGTCGACCTTCTGCAGTTGCGCTTCGCCGTCCTCCTTGTGGGAGTTCGCGTCGGCGAGGTTCCCGTCGCTCGCCGCCGCGGCACTCTTCTCGAACGCGGTCGCGGCCTTCAGGAGGTGCGTGCTCTGGCACGCTGCGACGTCGATGCGCGCGGCGACGTCGTCCGGTGCGTTCGCGGCCGAGTCGGCGAACGTCGCGTCCGCCGTCTCGAAGTGCGCCTTCGCCTCCCCGAAGGACTCCTCGGCTGCCTCGTACTCCTTGGATTCGCTCCGCGAGCGCCCGGTCTCCAGGTCCTTCGCGCCGAGGATGGTCGCCTCGTACCCGCTGGTGAGCGCGTCGACCGTGTCGACGAGGGACGCGGTCTGCGTGACCGCAGCCTCGACCTTCGCGTACTCCACGCCGTCGACCGCGGCGAGACGGTCCTCGTTCACGCCCTCGAGCGCGTCCTCCGCGGTCGTCGTGCGCTCCTGGGCGGTCGTCGCCTTCGCTTTCGCGTCCCGGACGACCGACAGGGCGTCGTCGTAGTTCTCCGCGTCGAGCGCCGCCTGCGCGTCCTCGGCGAGCGCGTTCGCGTCGACAGTCAGGAGGATGCCGACGACGCGCGTCATCTCCGCGAGCACCGTCGCGAGGTTCCGGAGGGTCGCGATCTGCTTGGTCTGGGTCTCGGTCGCGGTCTCGCTCGCCGTGTCGAGCTGGCCGCGAGCCTCCTCGATGCCACCCAGGAGCGTCTCCTGGTCGAGGTCGACCTCGTCGGGCGAGTCGAGGTCGTCCTTGACCTTGTTCAGGCGGAGCGCAACCGCGTTCAGCGTACTCACCGCTTGCGCGATGTACAGCTCCGCGTCGTTCTCGTCGCTCGTCGTCGCGTCGCTCTCGTCGCCGGACCCACCGGCCCCGTCGCCGGACCCGCCGCCGGAGCCACCACCCGACTCACCGCCGTCGCCGTCGCCGCCGTCGCCCCCGGACGTCGGCGAGCTCGAACAGCCCGCGATGGCGCCCAAGCCGAGCGCCGTCATCGTGCCGAGCATGTCTCGTCGTTCCATACCGTCTCCTGCATCTACGGCCTCTTGAACGCGTTGGCAGTTTCGGTAGGTTCAGACTATCCGAACCGTTCACGACCGTTCACGCGGCCGAATCCGCGAGGACGTATCGTGGTCGTGTGGGTCTCTCACGGGGCGAGGACGGCGGCGACGCCGACGAGGACGAGGACGCCGAGGACGTCGCAGGCGTTCGTCACGACGGGGATGACGACGTCGTCCGGGTCGAGGCCGCGGACGTACGCGACGTACGTGGCGACGAGCGTGACGGCGACCGCGAGGACGGCGAGCGCGACGCCGGCGACGGTCGCGACGAGGACGACGCGGAGCGGCGAGAGGCGCGTGCTCCCGGCGACGAGCTCGGCCGTGACCCACGCGCCGGCGCCGACGGCGGGGAAGACGCTCGCGGCGAGCGCGAACGTCGCGACGGCGTTCCCGACGAGCGCGTCGTCGTCGGCCTCGAAGCTGACGGTGCCGAGGTGGACGGCGGTGGAGAGGCGCGCGGCGAGGACGCTCCCGAGGTTCCCGGCGGTCCCGATGGTGACGGGGACGAGCACGAGCAGCGACGGGGACGCGAGCAGGGTGTCCTCGACGCTCCCGAGGACGAGCCCGCTCCCGAGTTCGACCATGGAGAGCACGACGAGCAGCGGGAGGGTGGCGCGCGTGATGGCGCGCACCGTCCAGTGCTCTGGCATCTATATCCCTCCGAGGGCCGCGGCGACGATTCGCGTGGCGAGCAGGAGGACGGCGAGCCCGACGAAGTCCCCGGTCGTCGTCACGACGGGGCCGACGAACGTGTCGGGGTCGAGCCCGCGCCGGAACCCGACGATGACGACGGAGACGACCGCGACCGTGAGCGCGATGCCCGACATGATGCCGGCGAGGAGCGCGATGAGGACGAGCGCGAGGAGGCTCGCGGGGTTCGAGCCGAGTGCGGTGAGGGCGGCGTACGTCGCTATCGCGGCGAGCACGGACACGAGCACGCCGTTGGCGAGCGCAGCCGCGATGGCGCCGCGGAGCCGGTCGTCGTCGAGGTCGATCTTCGGTTCGAGCAAGCCCTGATGGAGGCCGGTGGCGAGGCGCGCGCCGAGGCTCCCGTAGACGTTCCCGCGCGTCGCGAGCAACGCGGGCACGAGCACGAGGAGGCCGGAGATGTCGCCGAGTTCCGCGCGCATCCCACCCAGCACCGCGCCCGCGAACAGGCCGCCGACGACGCTCGCGGCGAGCGCCGGCAGCGCCTCCCGATACGCGCTCGCGGCGACCTCGCGGACTGTCATACGCGACGCGACTCACTCCCGGGCCTTGACCCTTCCCCAGGCGGCGAACGTCCGAGCCCCGGTGGTCGGGAGCCGACCGGGTCGCGTCGGAAGCGACAGGTATTCCGAGCGTGCGTCCCGAGGAACGCACGATGACTGACACTGCGACCGCGAGCGACGACGACCGCGACGTCGCCGGCGCTGGCTGGTTGGCGGCTGAGGTTGGGTCGCTCGTGAGCGCGTCGGTCGCGTTCGCGCTCTGGCTCGACGGATCGACCGCGGTCGCGGTCCCCGGCGGGTCGGTGTCCGCGCTCGCGGTGACGTTCCTGTTGCTCGCACTCGCCGCGGTCGCCGCGGGTGGGAAGGCGAGCGTTCGCGGCCAGGGGCTGCGCGCGCTCGGACACGGCACGCTCGCGGTCGGGCTCGTCGTGCTCGCCGCCGGGAGCGGTATCGCACTCGTCGCGGTCGGCGGCTTCACCGTCACGGTCGGAACGCTCGGGGTCCTCGTCGCGGTCGGCGGCGCGAACCTCGTCGTCCTCGACGTCCTCCGGTAGGGCGAGACGCCTCGACGAGACGTTTCAACGGTCGGTCGAGCAGCCTCGACGAAGCTGCTTACAGCGGTTCGTCGAACTCGAACGCCGTCGAGTACCCGCGGAACCAGTCGCGGATGCGCGCGATGCGGTCGACGACGTGCCCGGGTTCGCCCGAGCGCGACAGCTCGTGGCCCTCCCGGGGGTAGCGGACGAGTCGGGTCGGCGTGCCGTGCTTGCGGAGGCCGCGGTAGAGGAGTTCCGCGCCGCCGATGGGGACGCGGTAGTCGGCCTCGGCGTGGAGGACGAGCGTCGGCGCGTCGATGGCGTCGGCGTGCATGGCGGGCGAGTGCTCGGAGAGGAACGCGGGGTCGGTCCACGGCGTCTCCCCGAAGTCGTCCTCGACGAGCTTGTACGCGGCGTCGGTCGACCCGTAGAACGACACGAGGTCGTAGACGCCGCGCTGGGGGGCGCCCGCGTCGAACCGGTCGGTGTGCGCGAGCAGCCACGCGGTCATGTACCCGCCGAACGAGCCGCCGGCGAGGAACAGCTCGTCGTCGTCGACGGCGTCGCGCTCGGTGACGTGGTCGACGCCCGCGAGGACGTCCGCGCCGGTGACCGCGCCCCAGTCGCACTCGATGGCGGCCTGGAACGCCTCGCCGTACCCCGTGGAGCCGCGGGGATTGCACGCGAACACGCAGAACCCGGCGGCGGCGAGCGTCTGGAACTCGTGCCACATCGTCCCCGACCCCGTCCACGTGGCGTGCGGGCCGCCGTGGACCTCGACGACGAGCGGCGCTGACTCCTCGGGGCCGAGTTCCGGAGGCGTGAACAGCCAGCCCTGGACGGTCGCGTCATCGACGCGCTCCACGTCCACGGGCTCGCCTGCGGCGTCGGCCGCCTCGCTCCCCGACCGGAGCGCGCTCGCGTCGCCCGCCGGGAACGACAACGCCTCGGGCTGGACGACCGCGCGCTCGTCGAGGTACGCCCGGTTGAGCGTCGAGAGCCGCGCCTCCTCCGCGCCACGGGGCGTCGCGGCGAAGACGTCGCCGGGGTGGTCCCACTCGCTCGCGGTGAACGCGAGGACGTCCGCGCTCGCGTCGAACCCGCTGCAGTGGGCGTCCTCGCCGACGACCACGGTCACGTCCTCGTCCGGCGGTGCGTCGGCTCCCGCAGGGGCGACCGGGACGCGACGCACGACGACGCTCCCCGTCTCCGGCGTCAGCACGTACACGGACTCGTCGCCGGGCCCGAACTGGACGGGGCCGTCGCCCGCGACCGTACGGTCCATTCCCGCGGTCGGCACGCGCACGTCGCCCGTCTCCGGGTCGTAGACGTGCACGTCGGCCTGCCGGAGCGTTCCGCGTTCCTCGGGCGTGGACGCGTACGCGACGCGGCCGTCGTCGGCGACCGCGACGCGGGGCGCCCACGAGGTGTCGCGGACGAGCGTCTCCACGTCGCCGTCGGGGTCGCGACGCCGGAGCGCGAACTCGGTCGTGTCGTCGGGGTCCGCATCCCCGTCCGCGGGGTCGCGCGCCCCGAAGTAGAGCGCGCCCTCGGCGCCCCACGCCGGCGCGGTGTGGTCGACGTCGCCGTCGGTGACCCGCGTCACCGCGTCGTCGCGGTCGAGGGCCGCGACGTAGACGTGCGAGCGCGTCCCGTCCGTGTACGACTGCGCGGCCCGGTAGACGGTGCGGTCGATCACGCGCGGGTCCGGCTCCTCGCGTTCATAGTCCTCGGCCACGTCGAGGTCGTCGCCGCGCTCGCGCTCGCCCGCCGTCGTCGACTGCAGGAACGCGATCCGGTTCCCCTCCGGCCCCCACGCGAGCGCGGACACGCCACCCGGCACGCTCGTCACCCGGCGCGCCTCGCCGCCGTCGACCGGGAGCACCCAGACGTCGGGCGCGCGGTCCTCGCCGCGGTCGGTCGCGAACGCGATGCGGTCCCCGCTCGGACTCCACCGCGGACACGCGTCCACGCCCGCCGCCGCCGTGAACCGACGGGGTTCCTCGCCACCGAGGTCGACGACGTACACGGACGCCTCGACGTCCTCGACGTCGGTCGCGTCGAACGTGTCGTCGTCCGATCCCCCGTCCTCCGACTCGTCGCGCTCGCCGCTATCGGTCTCGCCCTCGTCCACGCGCGCCGTCCGTCGGACGAACGCGACGGCGTCGCCGTCGGGCGACACGCGCGGGTCGCTCGGCGTCGCCAGCTCCAGGTAGTCCTCGGCGTCGACAGTCTTCATGCCTCGCCGAACGAAACGCACCCCCAAGGGGATTCGGGCTCCGGTACCGCGCGAGAACGCCCGCACCGACACGCGAACCGACGCGCCGCCGCGCTCAGTCGTCGTCGAACTCGACGCGCCCGCTCGTCGCCGACCGCAGGCGGTCCCGTAACCCCGGGGCGTCCTCGACGGGGACGCGCGCGTCGATGCGGACGCGCTCGCCGTACTCGGCGTCGAACTCGACGCCCGCGCTCTCGACGATACCGCGGACCGTCCCGGAGTCGTCGTAGTCGACGACCACCCGGACGCGCTCGTGGGGGCGTTCCTCGACGACGCCCGCGTCGTCGACGGCGTCCTTCACGGCCTGCGAGTACGAGCGCGCGAGCCCGCCGACGCCGAGGTTCGTCCCGCCGTAGTAGCGCGTGACGACGACCGCGACGTTCTCCAGCTCGCGCATCTGGAGGACGTTCAACATCGGCTTGCCCGCGCTCCCCGTGGGTTCGCCGTCGTCGCTCGAGTACTCCCGCAGCGGGTCGGCGCGCACGCGGTACGCGGGGACGTTGTGCGTCGCGTCCGGGTACTCGCGCCGTACCTCGTCGACGAACGCCTCCGCGTCCGCGACGGTGTCGACGGGCCGGGCGTGCCCGATGAACTCCGAGCCCTGCACCTCGAACGCCGCCTCGCCGCGGCCGTCGACGGTGTCGTACGCGTCGTCGGTCACGGGTCCGTTCCCGTCGGGTCGTCGTTCCGATTCTCAGCGGTCGGGTCGTCGGTTCGACTCTCGGTGGTCGGGTCGTCGTCGGTCGTTCGTTCGCCGTACAGGAGCGCGAGCAGGACGACGAGCGCAGTCGCCTCGACGACCTTGCTCACGAGCAGGAGCCAGTCCGCGACCAGGTGCTCGAACAGCGTCGCGACCGCGGTCCCGTGCGAGTGCGCGGTCGTCTCCCACGCCGGCGCGATGAGCGCCCCGCCCGTGCGGTGTCCGCCGAGGAACACCCACCCGAGCAGGTAACAGAGCATGAGGGCGACGCCGAGCGCGTACACGTAATCCCGACGCAGCCCCCACGCGGCGAGGCCGACGCCCGCGAGCACCGCGAGCGAGGACAGCACGAACAGTATCTGGAGGGGGTCGATGAAGGGCGTGCCCGCCTGCACGTAGACGAACAACCGCGGCCAGCCGACCCAGAGGTGGATGGCGGCCGTGACGAGCGACAACTGGAGCGCGCCCACGCGCAGCGCCGCATCCACGTTCTCGTCCATACCCACGCTCGGGGTTCGCGCTACCTCAACGCGTCGGTCCGCCCGCGGACGCGCCAGGCCGGGGACGCCGTACCGGGTCGTCGCGCGGTCACTGGAACTCGAGCTTGCGGACGAACGAGAGGTCCCGGAGCTCGTTGATGAGGTCGCCGGGGAGGTCGTGGTCGGTGACGATGTGGAGCTTGGGTTCGTCGGTGAACTCGGGGTCCTCGCTGATCGTCTGGCGGATGGAGACCTCGTGGTCGGCGAGGAGGCCGGTGACGGTGGCGACGATGCCGACGTCGTCGGCGTCGTCGACCGCGATGGAGAGCACGGTCAGGTCGAGCACGGGCGCGAGGTCCATGAGACTGGGCACCTGCGAGATGTTCTGGAAGATGCGCCTGAGTTCCTCGTCGTCGAGGATGGCGTCGGTCGTGGAGTCGACGACGCGGCGGTCGACGCCGATCTCGCGTGCGATGCCCGTGTTCGGTATCTCGATTCCCCCCGAGACCACTCGCCCGTCGTCGTTCACGGAGAACCCCCGTTCGAGGAGGAGGCGGATGACCGCCTGCTGGCTCGGCGACCCCTCGAACTTCTCCATGATCTCGTCGAACATCACGTGCATCGACGACGCCCGACGATTTATGATTGTGGTTGTCGCCCGCCTCTGGGCCGTGTGAACGGGCGTCTAACCGCCGCAAACGCTCGCAGAATACAAATTACGCTAGGATTTCTGGGGAACGAACGGCGACTGGGCGGGGGCGTCTTCGTTCGACGACCTGTCACGAACGCCGTTCGCGCGCGGTCAGCCCTCGCCGTAGCGAGTGGATGGCCCCTCGCCGCAGCGAGCAGATGGCCCCTCGCCGCAGCGAGGGGATGGGCCGTCAGCGAGCGAACAGGACGAGTCGGCCGAGCCACGCGACGCCCGCGAGCGACGTGACGAGACCGACGCCGACGAAGATGGCGTGGAAGAGCGTCTGGCGTTCCTTCACGAGGAACGCCGTCGTCGGGTCGTCGCGGTCGACGTACGCGGTGACGTTCGCACCCGGCGGGTGCTCGTCGACGACCCGGTTCGCCCACCCCTGGCCCTTCGAGACGCTCCCCGGCCCCGGAATCACGTTGTCGCCCTCGTAGGACTCGCCGTCGACCTCGTACCGGTAGACGACGTCCGGCCGATAGCTACGCGTGACGTCGCCGTCGCTGTCGCGGTCGGTCTCGACCACGACCTCGGCGCTGACGACCGTCGCGTCCACGGGCTCGCTGTTCTCGATCGCTCGCCGTTCCTCGACGTAGAGGTAGCCGCCGACGCCCGCGAACACGAGCCCGAAGACGACCATCAGGACGACCGCTGCCAGCGACCTCGCGACCATGCCGCATGGAGACGTGCCGACACGATGAAGCTATCCCCACGGAACGGCGTCGCCCTCGCGTCGACGCGGTCGCGACCGACCGCGGCCCTCGCGCTACAGTTCGCCCTTCGTGCTCGGGGTGTCGCTCCGCCGGTCGTCGAGCCGGGTCGCGTCGTCGAGCGTCCTCGCGAGCGCCTTGAACAACGCCTCTATCTCGTGGTGGGCGTTCGCGCCGTCGACCTCGGCGTGCAGCGTGACCCTGGCGTTCATCGCGAACGACCGCAGGAAGTGCTCGGCCATGTGGCTCGTCAGGCCGCCGACGCGCTCCTGGCTGAACGCGCCGTCGAACTCGAACAGCGGCCGGCCGGAGACGTCGACGACGACGCCCGCGACCGCCTCGTCGAGCGGGACCTTGCGGTCGGCGAACCGGCGGATGCCGCGCTTGTCGTCGAGCGCGTCCGCGAACGCCGACCCGAGCGTGATGGCGACGTCCTCGACGGTGTGGTGGTCGTCGACCTCCAGGTCGCCGTCGCAGCGCACCGTCACGTCGAACAGCCCGTGTTTCGCGAACGACGCGAGCATGTGGTCGAGGAATCCGATGCCGGTGTCGATCTCGCTGTCGCCGTCGCCGTCGATGGCGACGGTCACCTCCACGTCCGTCTCCGCCGTCGTTCGGGTGACGGCGGCGGTTCGGTCGGTCATACCTCGCGCTTGGAAGGGCGGACTCATAGCACTGGCGGGGCACAGCAGCTATCAGGGCTTTCTAGCTCACAGCTCGCAGGCCGCTCGCGACGCCTCCGCGACCTGACGGGGTGGTGCGTGTGACGTCGACGGGGTGTCGCGCGCGCTGGACCGCGGTCGGTGCGCGCGAGCAACTCGACGCCCGCAGAAACCCCAGCTTACCCCGGACGCATCAGGAAAAGTTCACATTATACGTTTGGTTCTCAGTTGCTATCGTATCGTTCCAGAAACGGCCGTAAAACGTCTAAAGCGCTCTCGAAGCGTTACGGCCAGTCGGTAAAATGACGAAACGCGGGTGAAACGTCGCGAATTCAACCGAACCCTCGACCCAGTTTATTATGGTATGGAATATAGGCGTAAGTGCCGACAAGGTGTCCAACATGTCCACGACCACTCCCTCCACGCCCGACCCCTCCGCGACCGACCCCTCAGCGACCGACCTGCGCTCTCGACTCGGCCTCGAGACGATCCTCAAGCCCGTCCGCGCGACCAGCTTCTACGCGGCACTCGCGCTCCCCCTCGCGTACGTGCCCCTGCTGGTCTCCGGGCTCGAGACCGTCTCGCAGACCACCACGTTCGCCCTCCTGCTCGGCCTGCACGTCCTCGCGCTCGCGGCCGGGCACGGACACCACCCCGGCGAGTAGGCACCCGACGGGCGAAGCGGACGACTCCCCTGGCATCGCACGACCCGCGCGCGCACCGGACTCCCACACCAACGCGGTGCGCGCCCCCACGGTCCCCGACCGGGTTGGACGAGTGGTCGTGGACATCCCCTTCCTCCACCTTCCCAACGAACACGCAGCCGCTGGCCTCTCCTCGCCCCTTCACGCGCCACTTCTCCGTTCACGCTCGCGTGCTCGCTACTCGTCGCCGAGCGCGTCCCGCGCGTCGGCGAGCGAGAACCGACCCTCGTAGAGCGCGCTCCCGACCACCGTCGCCGCCGCGCCCGCGTCGCGGAGCGCGAGGACGTCGTCGACGGTGGCGACGCCACCGCTCGCGACGACGGGGAGGTCGACCGCGTCGGCGAGCGCGCGCACCGGCTCGGTCGCGACGCCCTCCAGGCGTCCCTCGACGTCCACGTCCGTGAACAGGATGGCGCACGCACCCAGGTCCGCGTACCGCGTCGCCGCCTCGGCCGGGTCCAGGCCCGTCGACTCCGTCCACCCCTCGACGACGACCTCGCCGTCCTTCGCGTCCAGGCTCACGACGACCGAATCGGGATGCGTCTCGCTTATCTCCGCGACGATCTCGGGCGTCTGGACGGCGGCGGTCCCGAGGATGACGCGGTCGACGCCGCGGTCGAGGAGGTCGCGTGCGTCCGCAGCGGTCCGGATGCCGCCGCCGAGCTGGACGGGGACGTCGACCGCGTTCACGACGCGCTCGACCGCCGCCGCGTTCGCGCGCTCGCCCTCGAACGCCCCGTCGAGGTCCACGAGATGCAGCGTCTCCGCGCCCGCATCCACCCACCGTCGAGCGGCGTCGACGGGGTCGCCGTACGTCTTCTCGGTGCCTCGCTCGCCCTGGACGAGCTGGACGACCTCGCCGTCCTGGACGTCGACCGCGGGAACGACCTCGAACTCCGGGAACGGTTGCATACGCGGGGGACCGACGGCGGCGCGCAAGAACCCACCGGAATCCACGCCGTCGACCACGAGGTCGAGTACCGACGCTGGCAGCGACCGGAAGTCCTACCAGGGGCCGGTTGGAACGGGGTGACGAATGGTTGCCCTGTTGCTACTCGTCGGTATCGCGGTCGCCGTCTTCGTCGGGTTCAACATCGGCGGATCGTCGACGGGCGTGGCGTTCGGGCCCGCCGTCGGGAGCGACACCATCGGGAAAACTGGTGCGGCGGCGCTGATGAGTGCGTTCGCGCTCATCGGCGGCTGGACCGCCGGACGCGAGGTCATCACGACGATGTCCGACGGCATCGTGAACGTCTCGTTCACGCTCGCGGCGAGCGTCGCCATCCTGTTCTTCGTCGGGTTCGCGCTCCTCATCTCGAACCTCTTCGGCGTGCCCGCGTCGACGTCGATGACCGCCGTCGGCGCCATCGCCGGCATGGGCGCCGCCATCGGCGAACTCGACCTCGAGAAGATGGGCGAGATCGTCACGTGGTGGTTCGTCGCCCCCATCCTCGCGTTCTGGGTGTGCGCGATGATCGGGCGCTACCTCTATCCGTACCTCGCGTCGTCGTTCCCGCTCGGCACCGGCGAGTCGAGCGACACCGCCGAACGGATCGGGCAGTTCCTCGTCATCGCCATCGGCTGCTACATGGCGTACTCGGCGGGCGCGAGCAACGTCGCGAACGCCGTCGCGCCGCTCGTCGGCGCGAACGAGCTGTCGGCGAACAACGGCGTGTTCCTCGCGGGCGGCGCCATCGCGCTCGGCGCGTTCACCATCGCACGCCGGACGCTCGACACCGTCGGGAACGACCTCACGGACCTCCCGCTGCTCGCGTCGCTCATCGTCGAGGTCGTGAGCGCGAGCCTCATCACGTTCCTCTCGTTCATCGGTATCCCCGCGAGCCTCGCGGTGTCCGCGACGATGAGCATCGTCGGCCTCGGCTGGGGGCGCGCGACGCGCACCACCACCATCTCGGAGGCGGCGACGAAGGCCGTCGAGGGCCAGGGCATCGAGGACCCCGACGAGGAACCCGCCGAAGCGGGCGTGGCGATGAGTGCGCTGAACGCGGACGAACCGGGGAAGGACGTCGCACCCATCGGCGAGGAGGAACCCGACGAGTTGAACGCCAGCGACCTGTTCGACCCGCGAGCGACCGGCCGCGTCATCATGCTCTGGGTTGCCACGCCAAGCATCTCCGCGGGCGCGAGCTACGCGCTGTTCTCGACCGTCGACCTGCTCTGACCGGTCGACGGGCATCAAATCCGCGGCACGTCCGGGGACGCGCGTCTCGACGCCCCGAACGCCGAGTTCTCAATGGTCTTTCGTGATTTCGCAAACAGCAAGGTCTTAGGGGCGCGAACGCGAACAGTCTCGTTGATGCCCACGGTAGAATACCTCAATTACGAAGTGCTCGACGACAACGGCTGGGACATGGACGACGACGACCTCTTCGAGAAGGCCGGAGACGCCGGTCTCGACGGAGAGGACTACGGGTCCCTCGAAGTCAATCAGGGCGAATACATCCTCGAGGCCGCCGAGGCCCAGGGCTACGACTGGCCGTTCTCGTGCCGCGCGGGTGCCTGTGCGAACTGCGCAGCCATCGTCAAGGAGGGCGAGATCGACATGGACATGCAGCAGATCCTCAGCGACGAGGAGGTCGAAGAGAAGATGGTGCGGCTGACCTGTATCGGCAGCCCCGCTGCGGACGAGGTCAAGATCGTCTACAACGCAAAGCACCTCGACTACCTCCAGAACCGCGTCATCTGAAAGGGTCACTCCCTTCTCTCTGACTTGCTCGCCGGGTAGCTACAGCGTCGCCTTCGGCTGGCGGTCGCGAGGGAAAGACCCATGCCGCGTCCGCGGCCAGTCTGGGTCATGAGTGACGGCGTCGATATCGACTTCGGGGAGGATGGCCTGGTGCCAGCGGTCGCGCAGGACGCCGATTCGGGCGAGGTGTTGATGCTCGCGTACGTCGACGCGGAGGCGCTCGCGGCGACCCGGGAGACGGGCCTCGCGCACTATCATTCGCGGTCGCGGGACGAGCTCTGGCAGAAGGGCGGTTCGAGCGGGCACGTCCAGCGCGTCGAGGAGGTGCGCGTCGACTGCGACGCGGACGCCTTGCTGTACGTCGTCGAGCAGGAGGGCGGCGCGTGCCACACGGGCTACGAGTCGTGCTTCCACCGGACGGTCGACGGCGAGGTCGTCGGCGAGCGCGCGTTCGACCCGGACGAGGTCTACGATGACTGAGCGCGAGACGGTCGACCCGGCCGATTCGGGTGCGGCGGCCGCGCTCCGGGACGCTGCCGCGGAGTTCCGCGCGGCACGCGAGGCGGTCGACGACCACGGGGGACGCGAGCGTCTGGAGACGGTCGCGTCGGCGCTCCGGGACGCGGACCGGAAGCTGAACAGCTACGAGGAGTCGGCGACGGGGACGGGCGACTTCGAGTCGTACGTCCGGTTCCAGGAGGAGTTCGCGACGCTCGTCGAGGGGCTCGACGACGACCTCCCGGAGCGCGGGGCGTTCGAGGACGCCCTGGAGTGCGTGGAGAAGCGGCGGTTGAGCGAGTCGGACTTCGCGGCGGCGCGCGACGCGCTGGAGCCGGCGCGCGAGTTGGCGTCGGTCCGCGAGCGGTTGTCGTCGGCGCGCGAGGCGTTCGCGGACGCGCGACGGCGCGCGACCGACCGGTTCGACGCGGTCGAGGACGGCATCGAGGCGCGCGAGCGATTGCTGGAACTCGGGAACGCCGACCTCGACGCGCCCGTCGATGTCCTCCGGGACCCCATCGAGACGTACGACGACGCGGTCACGGACGCGTTCGCGTCGTTCCGCCGGGAAGCGCCTGCGGGCGAGGTGTTCGACGTGCTCGCGGACGCCGCGGCGTACCCGCTCGTCGACGTCGACGCTCCACCGACGGCGCTCCGCGAGTACGTCGCGAACGCGGGCGACGAGCACACGATCCCGGAGCTGCTCGAGTACGCGGACTACTCGCAGTCGAAGCTCGAGCACTACGTCGACGACCCGAGCACGCTCCGGTCGGTGGTGGGGACGCGCCGCACGTACCTCGACCGGCTCGACGGCGCCGGGTTCACGATCGGGTGGCCGCCGCCGGCGGCGGAGGTCCTCCAGTACGTCACTCGCGAGCTGCTGTCTGTCGTCCCGGGGTTCGCTGACGAGGACGTCGCGGCGACGCTCCAGTCGGTCCGCGAGCTCGCGTGGCGCGACGACTACGAGCGATTGCGGACGGCGGCGGTCGCACTCGAGGAACTCGGTGCGAACGAACGCGAGAAGCTGGCGTCCGGTGCGGTCGCCGACGAACGGGACGCGCTCGAGGACGAGGCAGCGGCCCTCGAGACAGCTCTCGACGAGACCGAGGACCTCGCCTGAAGGAACTGCTTCTCGATACGGTCGTCAGGCGGCGTCGCGTGCGTCCGCGAGTTCGGCGACGACGAAGTCCGCGAGTTCGTTCGCGCGCTCGTCGGTCCGGGCTTCGGCGTACACGCGGACGAGCGGTTCGGTGCCGCTCGGGCGGGCGAGCACCCACGCGTCGCCGTAGTCGAGCCGGTAGCCGTCGATGGTCGACAGGTCGGCGTCGGCGTCGGCGGCGACGGCTTCGGCGGCGTCGAGCATCGCGTTCCGCTCGTCCTCGGTGTCGTAGTCGAGGTTCCGGCGGACGTTGTGGTAGCCGTCGTACGGGGCGACGATCTCGCTGACGGGGCGGTCGGCGACGAGTTCGAGGAAGCGCGCGCCGATGAACGCGCCGTCCCGCGAGAGCCGGTAGTCGGGGAAGAAGATGCCGCCGTTGCCTTCGCCGGCGACGGGGACGTGTTCGCCGTCCGCGAGGAGTTCCTCGATGCGCGTGATGATGTTCGTCGACCCGATGGGCGTGAGTTCCAGGGTGGCGCCGGCGTCGTTGGCGACGTCGACGAGCCGCTGGGAGACGTTCACCGCGGAGACGGTGGTGTCGCCGGGTTCGAGTTTCGCAGCGGCGAGCGCGGCGAGGGTGGCGTCGCCCTCGACGTACTCGCCGTGCTCGTCGTAGAAGATGGCGCGGTCGGCGTCGCCGTCGTGCGCGATGCCGACGTCGGCGTCGGTCGACCGGACGAGTCGTCCTAGGTCCGCGAGGTTCTTCGGGACGGGCTCGGGGTCGCGGCCCGGGAAGTGCCCGTCCGGCTGGGCGTTCACCGTGACGACCTTGCAGCCGAGTCGCCGGAAGAACTCGGGGCTCGTGAGGCAGCCGGCGCCGTGCCCGGGGTCGAGCGCGACCGTCAGGTCCGCGTCCGCTATCTTCTCGCGGTCCACGCTCGCGAGCAGCTCCTCGACGTAGCGGTCGCGGGCGTCAGCGACCCGCGTCTCGTCGCCGACCTCGTCCCAGTCGGCGGCCGCGAACGTCTCCCCGACGAGGACGTCCTCGACGCGTTCGAGGTCCTCGACGGCGAGTTCGACGCCGTCGGCGCCGACGAGCTTCACGCCGTTGTACTCCGGCGGGTTGTGGCTCGCGGTGATCATGACGACCGGGACGCCTTCGCGTTCGGCGTACGCTTGCGCGCCCGGCGTCGCGACGACGCCGAGGCGGTCGACGTCCACGCCGACGCTCGCCAGCCCTGCCGCGGCGGCGTCGGCGAGCATCCGTCCCGTCGCTCGCGTGTCCCGAGCGATGGCGACGCGCTCCGCGCTCCAGGCCGTGCCCGCGGCCTTCGCGACGCGCAGCACGAACCCCGGCGTCAACTCGTCGTTGGCGACGCCGCGCGTCCCACTGGAACCGAATACCTTCATTCGTGTACCTTCTTGCGCGGGGTCGACTAAGGGATTCCGTTACCGCTCGCGTCCGTCACGCGCTCGCAGGGCACGCACTCGACGCGGGAGCGACGACGCGGGAGCGACGCCGCGGGAGCGACGCCGCCGTCCGTGGGCGTTCCCGGGCGGGGTTTGATACGTGGACGCGCCGAAGGGGTGGGTGATGAGTGCGGACGAGGACATCGGGATCGACGAGAAGCGCGTGTACGATGGCGACGAGCGCTCGACGACCGTGTACGTCGCCGCGTCGACGGGCGTGGTCGCCGTGTCGGTGGTCGAGGAGCGCGTCGGCGAGTTCGAGCTCGCGGTACGATGCACGGCTCGGGACGTCGCGAGCGGGCCGGCGGGACTGGCGGTCGCGACCGACGACGCAGTCCTGCTGGACGCGGGCGACGGAGCGCGGTCGACTACGCCCGATCGTGGCGAGCGGTTCGTGGAGACGGGGTTCGGGGCGGCGTCGGCGGTCGCGGTCCACGGCGACGACGTGCTCGCGGCGACCGACGACGGCGCGGTCGCACGCTACCGCGACGGCGAGTGGCGGGACCTCGGCGAGCTGACGGCGGTCGCGCGCATGGACGGCGACCTGCTCGCGACCGCGGACGGCGTCTACCGCGCGCTCGACGGGTCGCTCCGGCACGCCGGGCTGGCGAGCGCGACCGACGTCGCCGCGGCGGGGGTGCCGCTCGCGACGACCAGCGAGGGCCTGTTCCAGCTCGGGAACGGCTGGATGGACGTCGCCGACGGCGACTTCCGGTTCGTCGCGAGCGACCCGGGCGCCGCAGACGGTCGACTCGGACGTGCGCACGCCGGCACCGACGAGGTCCTGTACGCGCACCACGACGGCGACTGGACGCACACCACGCAACTCGACCGCCCAATCGTCGACGTCGCGTACGGCGACACCGTCTACGCGGTCTCGGCGGACGGCCTGTTCGCCGCGGAGGGCCCGGACGGCTGGCGCCACCAGGAACTCGGCGTCCGGGACGTGACGGCGGCGGTCGCCCGCACCACGACGGAGTGAACCGACGCGTCCGGTCCGACGGCGTTCGCGCGCAAAGAAAACGGATTTACGCGCCCGCGTCGACCCGTCGAACATGATATTCGGTGGGTCGAGCACCCAGTCGCTCGCGGCAGCGCTCGCGGGCGAACTCGACGACGAGCTGGCGCTCGTCGACTACGAGCGGTTCCCGGACGGTGAACTGAAGGTGAACGTCGGCGACGTCGCGCCCGACCGCGCTATCGTGGTTGCGTCGACCGCGAGCAGCGACGCGCACGTGGAGTGCCTGCAGCTCCAGGACGCGGCGCGCGAAGCTGGCGCGAGCGAGGTCGTCACCGTCCTACCGTACATGGGGTACGCGCGCCAGGACGAGGCGTTCGATCCGGGCGACCCGGTGTCGGCGCGCGCCGTCGCCGGTGCGCTCTCGGCGAACGCGGACCGCGTCCTCACCGTGAACCCTCACGAGACGGCCGTCTGCGAGTTCTTCGAGCCGACTGCGACCGCCGTGGACGGCGCTGGCGTGCTCGCGAACCCGCTCCCCGACGACCTCGTGGACCCGCTCTTTCTCGCGCCCGACGAGGGCGCGTGCGACCTCGCGACGACCGTCCGGGACGCGTACGGCCGCGGCGCGACCGACCACTTCGTGAAGCATCGCGTCAGCGGCGACGAGGTCGATATCACGCCGAGTGACGCCACGGTCGCCGACCGGGACGTCGTCGTCGTCGACGACATCGTCGCCACCGGGTCGACGATGAGCGAATCCATCGCGGTGCTGCGCGACCGCGACGCCGCGTCGGTGTCGGTCGCGACCGTCCACCCGCTGTTCGCGGCGAACGCCGTCACGAAACTCCGCCGCGCGGGCGTCTCCCGCATCGTCGGCACGGACACGCTCGAACGCCCGCAGAGCGTCGTCAGCGTCGCACCCGCCGTCGCCGAGCACCTCTAGCGCCACCGGTCGCGCCACCCCAGTTCGACGGGTTCCGCCCGTCATCGTGGAATCCACCCCAATGTTTTAAGATATGGTCGCCGTACGTAGGTGACAGTTAGCCTGTCGAGCACGCAACATGCATGGAATCCTCCACAAGTCACTGAAGACGTACGTCGCTGAGAACATGGGCGAGGACGTCTGGGACGACGTCCTCGAGCGCGCGGACATCGACCCGAAGCTCTACCTCCCGGTCTCGCACTACCCGGACACGGACCTCACGCGGTCGCTGTCGGTCATCGCCGAGATGAGCGGCCACGACGAAGCAGCGATCCAGCGGGACTTCGGTGCGTTCCTCGCGGGCGACCTGCTCTCGACGTTCAAAGCACACGTCCGCGACGACTGGTCGACGTTCGACCTCCTCGAGGGATTACCGGGCATCTACGAGCAGATCGAAGCGCAGAACGCGGAGACGACGACGCCAGACGTCACCACCGAACGCCTGAGCGAGGACGTCGCAGTCGTCGAGTTCCGCTCGGAGCGCGACCTCTGCACGCTCGGCGAGGGCATCATCATCGGCGTCGGCGAGACGTTCGGCGACCCCTGCGAGGTCACCCAGGAGTTGTGTACGCGCGACGGCGAGGACCACTGCGAGTTCCACGTCGAACGGGCGTGACGCCGCTGGCGTGACGCGGATCCGAAGGGGCTTCTAGTCGCGTCCTCGACCGAGTGCGACGAGAGCGAGCACCGCGAGCGCCGCGAGTGCGACACTCGCACCGAACCCGGGAACCGGCAGCGACTCCTCGGTCGTCCCCCCGCCCTGCGACGTGCGCTCGGTCGTCGTCGCGCCCGTCACCTGCACGGTCACCGTCTGGTCGCGGACGCTGACGACCTGCTCGCCGGAGCCGGCGAACGAGATGGTGTACGTCCGCTGGACGCTCGACTCCGCGGGCACGAGCACCGTCTCGTTCGCGAGCACCTCGCCGTCGAGCGCGACCGGGACGACCACGCGCCCCGGCACCGGGGCGTCGTTCCGGACCGAAAACGACAGCGTCACCTCCTCGCCGGCCGCGACCGTCGTCGGCACCGAGACGTCCTCGACGGTCGGCGACGGCGGTTCGACGACCTCGACCGCGAGCGTTCGCCCGCCGGCACGCACCCGGTAGGTGCCCGGGTCGTCGAACGCCTGCTCGAACGTGACCGTCGTCGACGCACCCGTCGCGAGTTCGCCCTCGCGGACGGCGACCCGCTGCCCGTTCACCGTCATCGCGGTCGTGTACGTGCCTGCCTGCCAGCCGACGTTCGTCACCGCCACCGTCACCGAGAGCGTCTCGCCGGCGATCACCGTCGCCCGCGTCCGCCCGAGCGTCCGCTCGCCGTACGGACCGCTGGTGGCGACGCCAGCGACCGGGACCGAGACGTCGAACACGGGCGGTTGCACGCCGAAGTACCGCTCGTGCGTGCGCTCGTCCCACGCCTCCGCGGTCCGGTCGCTCCGGGTCAACGCCGACGCGTACGCGCGGACGTTCGCGCCCGCACCGTCACCGACGGCGTCCAGGACGACGTCGTTCGACACCGTCCCGTTGTACGCGTTCAACGCCCGGAACGTCGTCTGGAACGACGCCGAACTGTTCGTCGATTCGCGCATCGCGAGGTCGATGGCGCCGGCCGCGAGCGCGCCCTTCAGGTAGTTCGCGCCGCTGCTCCACGTCTGCGGGAACGCCAGGACGTCGTCGTCGTACTGGTCGCGTTGGCCGCGCTCGAGCTGCCTGCGGAACGCCGCGTAGCTCGCGTTCCCTTGCCCGTACGCGAGCAACGCCGCGTAGTAGTCCGCGGTCGCCTCCGTCACCCACCGGCCGCTCTCGGTCGTGTCGAACGCCTGGCGCGTATGGACGTACTCGTGGATCCACACGCTGTCCGGCGAGTCGACGGGCGACCCGGCGAGCACCCACGCGTCGTCCTCGCCGAACTGGAGGCCGGCGATCCCCCAGTCGACGTCCTCGGGGGCGGCGATGACGAACACCTCCTCGCTGCGCGCGTCGACGCGGAGGTCGTCGCTCGCCGCGACCAGCGACCCGAGGACCGCCTGGGGCGTCCCGTTCAACTCGGCGCGCTCGGGGACGACGAGCTCGAACCGTTCACCGCGCCCCTCGGCGGTGTATCGCTCGACGGGCCCGAGGTACGCCATCTCGCCGCCGGTCGCACCCGCGCCGTCGACGACCGCGTCCTTCTCCAGGTCGACGTCGGTCGCGCCCGTCCACCCCCAGCGCGTCCCGACGCGCGGCACCTGCACGAGCGCCCACGGGCCGGCGTCCACGAACACGTACCCGTCCGCGCTCGCTCCGGTCCCGGCCGCACCGGTCCCGGCCGCACCGCTACCGGACGCGTCGACGGCGGTGCGACGACCGCCGGACGTCCGGTTCGCGTCCACGCGCAACTCGAGCGTCGGCGTCGACGTCGACTCCGTCCACGCGTACGTGCCGTCGCTCTGTCGCTCGAACCCGTCGGTGGCGACGACCGTCGACTCGTCGCCGAGCGACACCTCGAGCCGCGTCACCGGGTCGGGCACCTCGTAGGTCACCACCGCCTGCACCGACCCCGGTTCGTCGGGTGTCAGCGACAGCTCGACGGTTCGACGGATGGTCTCCGTCGCCGCGGTCGCGTTCGACTCGCTGGCCGAATCGACTCCCTCGCTTGCGGTCGACTCGCTGGCCGGACCGACTCCCGTCGACGCGCTCGCGGTCGACCCGAGCGGGTCGACAGCGGTCCGCACGACCGCATCGGTGCGTGCGTCGACCGACTGTGGCGTCGCGGACGTACCGACACCAGCAGTCGCGACCGCTGGAAGCGAGACGACGAGAACGACGACGAGCGCGAGCCGACGGAACACACCCGTCGTTCGGGCGGTTCGGAAAAGACTCTTGTCCCAACTCGTCCCGGGACGCGGGCACCGCAGCGGGTCGCCGAGTTCAGGCCTCGGCTTCGGCGACCGGGTCGAGCGCGATGGTGACCGTCGTCCCCTCGACGTCCCACTCGCGGGCGTCGGCGTCGACGTCCTCGACGAACGTCGCACGGGTCTCCTCGGCGACGAGGTCGCGGTGCTGGTCGACGAGGCCCGCGATCCGGTCGTCGGCGACCTCGACGTGCAACCGGACCTGCTCGTCGACGTCCAGCTCGAGGTCCTTGCGCATCTCCTGGACGCGACGGATGACCTCGCGCGCGTACCCCTCGCTCTCGATGTCCTCCGTGAGCGTCGTGTCCACGTACACGACGCCCTTCGTGTCGCCGTCGACCTCGAACGTCGACCCGGCGACGCTGTCGGGCGTCTCCGACTCGAAGGACACCATCGACTCGTCGAGGTCGGGTTCGCCGACGACCTCGCGGAGCGTCTCGAGGTCCTTCTCGTCGAGGCGCGCGTCGTTCAACGCCTGCATGACCTCGCCGGCACGGTCGCCGAACGCCGGCCCGAGCTCGCTCATGTCCGCGCGAGCGGAGTACGCGAGCTCGCCCCACTGCTCGCCGGGGTCGACGAGCTCGACGTCGCGCGCGTTCAACCGCTCGGCGAGCAGCGACAGGTGGCGGTCGACCGCCTCGTACGTCCGCTCGTCGTTCGGTGCGACGACGACGCGCGTCACCGGCCAGCGGAGCTTCCGGTCGGCCTGCTGGCGCGCGTTCGCCCCCGCCTCCTCCATCGCTCGGAGGACCTCGACGTCGGCCTCGAGTTCCGCATCGACCCACGTCTCCTCGACCTCGGGCCAGTCGCGCATGTGGACGGTATCGAACCCGCTGTCGCCCGTGAGCGTCCCGTACATCTCGTCCGCGATGAACGGCGCGTACGGCGCGAGGAGCGCGACGACCTCGTGCATGACCTCGTAGACCGTCGCGTACGCCGCGAGCTTGCTCTCGCTCTCCTCTTCCTCCCAGACGCGCTCGCGGATCGCCTGCACGTAGAACCGCGACACGTCGTCGGTGACGAACGAGAGCAGCGCGTTCAGGGCCTTGTCCGGCCGACGGGCCTCCCAGTGCTCGGTCATCTCGGCTTTGACGGACTGGAGGCGCGCGAGCACCCACTCGTCGACGAGGCGCGTGTCGAGCTGGATGAGGTCCTCGTCGCCGGGCTGGAAGTCGTCCATCTCCATGTACGGCAGCGGGAACCGGAAGACGTTCCAGAGGATGTTCAGGTCGCGCGAGACGTTGTCCATGCCGTCCCACGAGAACTTCATGTCGCTCCCCTGCGGGTTCTGGCTGAGGAGGAACGCCCGCATCGGGTCGACGCCGTAGTCGTCGATGACCTCCTGCGGGTCGACGAGGATGCCCTTGGACTTCGACATCGTCCGGCCGTCGGGCATGAGCGCCCACCCGTGCATGAGGACCTCCTCGTAGGGGATCTCGCCGAACGCGGCGGTCCCCATACCGAGCTGGCTCCAGAACCAGCCGCGCGTCTGGTCGTGAGCCTCCATGATGAGGTCCGCCGGCCAGAGCTCGTCGAACTGCGAGTCGTCCTCGGGATAGTCGAGGGTACCCCAGGACGCGACCGAGGAGTCGAGCCAGACGTCGAACACGTCCGGGACGCGGGTCGCTTCGCTCCCACAGCCCGCGCAGTCCATCGTCAGGTCGTCGACGGTCGGCTTGTGGAGGTCGACCGCGTCGGGGTCGACGTCCTGATGCACGCGGTCGGCGAGCGTCTCGCGCGTATCCACGACGTTCAGGTGGTCGCAGTCCTCGTCGTCGCACGTCCAGATGGGGATGGGGATGCCCCAGTACCGCTGTCGAGAGACGTTCCAGTCCGGCGACCCCTCGACGAAGTCCTTGAAGCGGTTGTCCCTGGCGTCCGCGGGATACCACTCCGAGTCCTCGATGTTCGCCAGGAGCTCCTCTTTGATGTCCGAGACCGTGATGAACCACTGGTCGGTGACGAGGCGAACGATGTCGGTGTCACAGCGCCAGCACTTCCCTTCGCCCTCGACGAGGTAGTGCTCGTCGTGCGCGAGCAGGGCGCCCTTCGCGTCGAGGTCCGCGATGACGTCCGCGTTCGCGTCACGCACGAACTGCCCGGCGTACTTCCCACCGGCCTCGCCGTACGTGCCGTCGCTCCCGACCGGACAGAAGATCTCGAGGTCGAGCTCGCGGCCGCGCTCGAAGTCCTCCTCACCGTGCCCGGGCGCGGAGTGCACCATCCCGGACTTGTCGCCGGCGTCCGCGTACTCCGCGGTGTAGACCTCGCCGGCGCCCTCGCCCTGCGGGTGGTCGGGGACCTCCTCGCCGAGCGGGTGCTCGTACTCCATACCGACCATCTCGTCGGCGTCGCGCTCCTCGAGGACCTCGTAGTCCTCGTAGCGACCGGCCTTCAGGACGGCCTCGACCTGACTCGCGGACACCCACAGGACGTCGCCGTCGCCGTCACCCGTCTCCGCGCGCACTTTCGCGTACTCGCCGTCGGGGTCGACCGCGACGAACGTGTTCGCGGGGATCGTCCACGGCGTCGTCGTCCAGATGACGAGGTTACCCTCCTCGCCCACCAGCGGGAACTTCACGTAGATCGCTGGCTTGTGGACGTCGTGACGCTCGACCTCGTTGTTCGCGATGGCGGTCTCGCAGCGCGGACACTGGTTGATCGAGCGCTGGCCTTGCTCGACGAGCCCGCGCTCGTGAGCCTTCTCGAACCCGAACCACGCCGCCTCCATGTACTCCGGATTCACGGTCTTGTAGGGGTTCTCCCAGTCCATCCAGACGCCGAAGCTCTGGAAGTCCTCCTGGAGGCCCTCCAACTGGTCGTCGGCGAACGCCTTGCACTCCTCGATGAAGTTCTCGACGCCGAACTCCTCGATGTCCTTCTTGTTCTCGAACCCGAGTTGCTCCTCGACCTTCGTCTCGATGGGGAGCCCGTGCATGTCGTAGCCCGGACGGTCGGTGACGTCGAACCCCTGCATCCGATAGTACCGGATGAACGCGTCCTTCAGGGTCTTGTTCCACGTCGTCCCCATGTGCGCCGCCCCCGACGTGTACGGCGGGCCGTCGACGAAGAAGAACGTCTCCTCGCCCTCGCGGTGGCGTCGTGTCTGCTCGTAGGCGTCGACCGCGTCCCAGTGCTCGAACACGCGGTCCTCGACCGCGTCGGGGTCGTACTGGTCCGCGACCTCCTCGAACCGTTCCATATCCGGGCTAACTCCCTCCGTCACTAAAGTGGGTTCGGTCCTGCAGAACGAGACCGGACGACCGCGCACGGCTCACGACGGTTTACCCCGGGTTTGATATGACTTCTCGGCATCACTTCCGGATATGAACACGACGCTGTCGTCGTTCTCCGAGGAACAACTGAGCGCGATCCTCGTCGTCGCGACCGTCGTCGTCCTCCTCGCGTGGAACGCGACGACCCTCGACGGCATCTCCCGCATCACGACCGCGGGCCTCGCCGGCGTCGTCGCCAGCGCCGCGATGGTCGCCGGCCTCCACGTCCTCGAGTAACCACCTGTCGTTCGCTCGACTCGGACGCTGCGACGCCTCGGACGCCCGAACCCCGGTTATTTCCACACCCTCCGCTGGTGATGCGTTTCTCCCCGCTGCTGTTACATACAGCACGACGACTAACCGCCGCGTACTACGGGGCTCAGCGCACCTCTGACATCAGGGAAGGGACACGCCGTTCGTCCTGAGGTACTCAGACGATCGGACGAGCGCTGTCCCCAGGAAGATAACGGTGAGTCCAGTCAGCGCAACTAGTGCCATCATTTCAGGGTCTCCACTCGCCATCGCGAAGAGAGACGCCGACCCGATAAGTAACGACACGGCAAATAGCAGTTCTACCGCAGTATCATTTAGTTCGAGCCACGTTGACGGGAGGGCGAACCTGTTTTGTTGGCTGTAAGCCATGTTCATGATAGAATCTCTACCTCTTGTTAAATGCACCGGTGACTCGGCCGAAATACCCGGTGCATTCGCATTCTCATCCTAACGACTGTTTCAGTGAGCGCGGTGTCGAATCGAGAGGATTCCAACGGAGCCGAGTATCTGGTTACGTCGCGATGCGTTCGCCGATGAACCCGCCGACGTAGGACCCGATGAGGGCGGGGCCGACGAAGTAAAGCGTCGCGATGGCGGCGACGACGAGCGTGACGATGGAGCCGGCGACCGCGATCGCGACGAGGACGACCGCGATGACGACCGTGATGAGCGCTTCGACGAGCGCGCCGTTCAGGAGGGCGAACACGGCTGGCCAGAACATGAAGAACAGGACGCCGAGTCCCATGACGGCGACGGTCGGGAGCGACAGGCCGAGACCGAGGTCCATCTTGAAGTCGTCGTCGGCGTCGATGTCGTCCGCCAAGGACGGGTACAGCAGGCCGGCGAGGAAGGAGAGTGCGAGCGTCGACGCGGAGATGTACACGATGTTCCCGGGGCCGCCGACGTCGAGCGTGTCGATGAAGTACTTCCCGGTCGGGTCGAACTCGAGGAGGGGCTGCGGGTCGACGAACAGGAGGCCGACGGTGACGAGCGCGAACGGCGCGCCGAGCTTCAGTCCGAAGTCCATCGCGGGCCCGCCCTCGTACTCGTCGTCCTCGTCGTCGCCGGTGACGGCGTCCGCGAGTTCGCCGTCGTCGTCGCCCTCGGAGAGCATCTGCTTGATCTCGGCCGCGTCGTCGTCTTCGGTTCCACCGTCCGTCCGTATCGCGTCGTCGGCGTCGTCTGTCGCCGAAGTCCACCCTGGCATACGCCGACACGACCCACGGTCGAAATATAAACGTACCGGATAGTACGGCGAATCGTCACGTCCGCGAGGGCCGTGGCTGGGCGTTATCGCTGCGAGGACCGTGGTCGGCCGGAATCGCTGCGAGGACTATCGTTCGTCGTCGACCGCGAACTCGAAGACGTCGTCACCGCTGAACACCGTCATCGTCGTCGCATCGTCGACGTCCTCTCTCCCCTCACGGTCGATGTCTCGGTCGTCGCGGCCGACGTCTCGGCCGTCGTCGTGCGGTCGTTGCTCGCCGGTGCCGTCCGTCGACGCGGGCTCGGTATCCTGCGGTCGCCGGAACACGGACGGTTCGCGTTCGTCTCTCCGTCGGTCGCGCGCCGACTCGTCCCCCGACTCGTCGGCGAAGATGCTCGAACCCATTCCCTGATTGAAACGACCGACGGCACGGTTAGGAGTATTCTGGCTGTATATCCAAGGAGCAGCGTCGGGAAGGGCCGTTCCCGGCCGATTTTGCCGGCACCGGGCGAGGGAGGTGGGACGTCGAGCACGCCCGTGCCAGATGCCCGGGCGCAGGTGGACGTCGATGCCGGATGCACGGGCGGGGGCGGGTGACGGGTAATCTTCATACGGCCGCCGGCCGACGTCCCGGACATGAGCGAGGACTGCATCTTCTGTCAGATCGTCGCGGGCGACATCCCGAGTCGGACCGTCTACGAGGACGACGACGTGCTCGCGTTCCTGGACGCGAACCCGCTCGCGCCCGGGCACACGCTCGTCATCCCGAAAGCGCACCACGAGACGCTCGGCGACCTCCCCACCGACGCCGGCGCGAGCGTGTTCGAGACGCTCCACCGACTGACGCCGGTCATCGAGACGGCGGTCGACGCGGACGCGTCGAACGTCGCGTTCAACAACGGCGAGGCCGCCGGCCAGGAGGTCCCGCACGTCCACGGACACGTCATCCCGCGGTTCGACGGTGACGGCGGCGGCCCGATCCACGCCATCGCCGGCGCCCGCCCCGACCTGAGCGACGACGAACTCGACGACATCGCCGCGCGCATCGCCGACGACGCCTGACCGCGACTTTCCTTCACGGAGTTTATCAGTGAAAGCGCCGGAGGTGGTGGTATGAGTACGCCACGTTCGGTCGCGGTCGTCGGCGCCACCGGTGGCGCGGGCACGACCCGACTCGTCGTCGAGACCGCTGCCGTCCTCGCGCGCGACGGCCGCGACGTCGCGGTGTTCGACGCCGCGTTCGCCACGCAAGGACTCGCCCACTACGTCCCCGGACGCGTCGACGTCGACGCCACCCGATTGCTCACGGACGACGCGGTCGCCCCGAGCGAATCGCTCGTCGACCTCGACGTGAACGCACCCGGTCGCGTCGCCGCGTGCCCCGCCCGCGCGTCGTTCACCGAACTCGCCGACGCGAAGACCGCGGCCGCGGCCGAGCGCTTCGACGCCGTCGTCCGCGAGACCGCCGACGCGTTCGACTACGTCCTCGTGGACGTGTCACCGGTCGCTGCGAACCAGCACGTCGCCGCGGTCACCGCCGTCGACCGCGTCGCGCTCGTCGCCCCCGACGGCCACCGTGGCGCGGACGCCCTCCCGCGCGTCCGGGACCGCCTCCGCGACCTCGACGCAGCCTCCCCCGGCGACCTCGTCGTCGCGAACCGCGTCGCGGACTCGCCGGTCGTCACGGACCCGGCGGTCGCGGTCCCGGAGAGCGACGTCGTCGACCCCACGGCTGCACCGGTCTGCGACGACGCCACCGGCGCGTTCCCGAACGCAGTAGCCGAGTTCGCGACGACCGCGTTCGACGCCGACCTCGACGTCGACGCCGGTCCGCGAACCGTCACGGAACGAATTCTCGATTGACGTCGACGGATCGCGGTCGCCGAGTGGCCTGGCTGGCGGGTCCGGATACTTCGACGGCGACGTCGACCGCGACGCTGGCGGTCACCTCGACGGTCAGTAGAACTCGTCCGCGCTCGACATCGTCTCCGCGAGCGCGTTCCGCTTCTCGACGCTCGCCTCTCGTTCGTCCTCGAGCGCACCATCGACGACGCCGCGCGCGCCATCGATGGGGTCGTGCGTCGCGACGTACGTCGCGAGCGCGAACTCGGCGTCGGACAGCGAGAGGAGGCCGCGTGCGTCCGCTCGCGACACTCGCCCGGTGAGGTAGTCCTCGAGCACGCGCTCGCCGGTCGCGCTCACCGGCGACAGGCCGGCGAACCCGAGTCGATGCAGCGTCTTCGCGGCCGTCATCGGCGGGACACCGGCGTCGTGTCCCGCGGCGTCGACCGCCCCGCCGCCGACGTACGCCTCGGCGACGGCCGCCGCCGCCGCCGGCTCGCAGGGGAGTGCGTCCGCGAATGCCGCGAGCGCGTCCGCGAGGTCCGCGTCGGTCGCGTCGACGCTCGCCACGCCGCGCTCGTCCTGCTCGGTCGTCGTCGACAGTCCCGCCGCGATGTCGGCCAACCCCATGCCAGCACGTACACGCCCGACGTGATTTAAACCATCGTATCCAATGACGCATATAATCTGCTTCCGGCGAGAGGAACGTACCGGATTCCGGTACGTTCGAAGCGCCGCTGTCGGGCTTTTCGACCCGCGACCACCTGTAGTTAAGTAAGGGTTCGCGGCGAACGTTCGAGTATGGGAACGACAGTCTGCCCCGAGTGCGATGGCGACGTTCGACCGAGCGACGACGAGTACGTCTGCACCGACTGCGGCCTCGTGGTCGCCGCCGACCGCGTCGACCGCGGCCCCGAGTGGCGGAGCTTCGACGACGGCCCTGCCGACGGCAAACGAACCGGTGCTCCCCTGACGCGCTCCCGGCACGACCGCGGGCTCTCCACGACCATCGGGCACGGGTCGGACACGCGGCTCACCGGCCGGAAGCGTCGTCGCGTCGCCCGGATGCGCCGCGAGCACGCAAGAGCACGCATCGCGACGAAACGCGACCGGAACCAGGTGTACGCGTTCACCGAGGTGCGCCGCGTCGTCGGCGCGCTCTCGCTCCCCGAGTCCATCCAGGAGCAGGCGTGCACGCTCTTCGAGTCCGCGCAGAACGAGGACCTCCTCAAGGGTCGGTCCCTGGAAGGGTTCGCCGCTGCCGCGGTGTACGCCACGTGTCGCGTCCGGTCGCTCTCCCGGACGGTCGAGGAGATCGCGGCGGTCGCACGCGCCGACGAACGGGAGCTCCGCGTCGCCTACGACGCGCTGAACCGCGACCTCGGCCTCCCGACCGGGCCCGTCGACCCGCGCGAGTACCTGCCGCGGTACGCGAACGCGCTCGACCTCCCCCAGCACGTCGAGGGTCGTGCCACGGACCTCGCCGCGACCGCGGTCGAGTCCGGGCTCGCGACGGGGAAGAACCCGAGCGGCGTCGCCGCCGGCTGCCTCTACCTCGCCGCGACCGACGCGGGCGTCGACTGCACGCAGGCCGACGCGGCCGACGCCGCGGACGTCTCACCGGTCACCGTCCGCCACACGTACCAGGCGCTCGAGGAGCGGCGTGACGCGCCCGACGACGCCGTCGGGACAGTGGCGGTCGCGGACGACTGACCGGGGCGTCGCTACGCCTCGTCCGAACGGGTTCGGCCGTCGGTGGCGCCGTCCGCGAGCGTCCGCGCGACCGTCGCGAACGCGTCCACGACCGGTGCGTCGGGGTCCTCGCGCGCGACAGGTCGCCCTTGGGCCTGCGCGCTGGCGACGGCGTCGCTCTCGGGGACGGCCACTGCTGGTGCGCCGAGTGCCTGCGAGAACCGCGACACGTCGAGACCATCTGGTGCGCGGTTCACGACGACGCCGGCCAGGCCAGCGTCGAGCTCGCGGGCGAGCGCTCGCGTTCGGACGGCGGCCGGGACGGCGAACGCGGTCGGCTCGCAGACGATACCGACGCGGTCGGCGACCGCGAGCGCCACGCCCGCGTCCGCCGCCATCCCCGCCGGACAGTCCACGACGACCGCGCCGAACTCGCGTTCGACCACCTCGAGCGTCGGTCGGAGTCGCCGGACGTCGCTCGCTCGCGCACCAGCGAGCGTCCGGCCGCACGAGAGCACGCGGACGCCAGCGACCGACCGCACCGCCTCCAGCGCGCTCGCGCGCCCCGCGAGGACGTCGTGGAGGTCCGGCCCGCGTCCGCCCGGCAGGTCCGCCATCGCCAGGTCCGCGTCCACGACCGTCGCCGCCAGCGCGTCCGCGACGTTCAACGCCACCGTCGACTTCCCGACGCCGCCCTTCCCGCCCGCGACCGCGAGGATCACGCGCCCCACCCGTCGCCGTCCCCGGACGCGGCGTTCGCGCCCTGCTCGACGGGCTCGTCCGACCCCTCCGCACCTGCGTTCTCGCGCGGCGTCGCGGCGAGCGGCGGTGCGAACGACCCGAGCGCACGGACGACGCCGTCGACGTCCGGTGCGTTCGCGTCCGTCGAACCGGCCGCGGTCGTCGCCTCCGGCTCGACACCACCGCGCCCCTGCGTCGCGACGCGTTCGACGTCGACCGTCGACGCCGGCGTCGCGAACCCGACGCCGCGAACGCCACCTGCGGCCACGGTCAGCGTCACGCCCTCGGCGTCCCACCCCGCCGCCGGCACGCCGCGCCGCCGCGGCGGCCAGAGCGCACCCTCGCAGGACACCGCCAACCGCACGCGCCGCCGTTCACTCGACCGGTTCTCCACGACCACCGTCGCGAACGTCACGCCGTCCCGACGCGACGTCCGAACCCGCACGTCGATCATGCCCGCTCTCGCCGCGTCCTCACTGATAAACGACGACGCGGACGCCGGGCCGAGACCCGGCGAGGCGGTTGCGCGCACCGACTGCGCGTCAGTCCGCCGCGAGCACGACCGGTGCGTCGAGAACCTGGTGGGCGGTCTCGGCGTCGTCGAACCGGTCGATGCCGACGACCACCGGTGTGGTGACGTTCGCGACGCGCACGGCGGCGAGCGCCGCCGTCGCGTCGTCACCCGCGAACGACCCCGGCTCCGCATCCACGTCGTCGAGACTGCCGCCAGGCACCGCCACGACCGCGTCGCGGAACGCCGACCACGTCGTCGCGACGCGGTTCGCGCGCACCTCGCGCTCCAGGCGCCCGACGCGGTCCGCCAGCGACAGCCGTCGTTCGCGCACGTCCCGCGCCTCCCGAGCCAGCTCGCGTTCCCGCGCGAGCGCCTGCTCGGCCGCGACCAGCTCGGTCTCGCGCTCGCTTGCGTCCGCCACCGCCGCCCGCAACCGCTCCCTGCCGGCGTCGACGTCCGCGTCCAGGTCCTCGCGCGCCTGCACCGCACCGCGCGCCGCCGCCACGTCCGCCGTCACCGCCTCCGCCGCCGCCCGCGCCTCGGCCACGCGCTCGCGGGCCGCCGACACGTCCACCTCGGGGACCTCGACCGCAGCCAGTTCCTCGCGCGCCGCCGCCAGCGCCTCGACGCCGTCGACCGACTCCTCGCGCGACCACGCCACCGCCGCGAGCGCCGCCCGCACGTCCACCGCCGCACCCGGCGAGACCACGCCCACGTGCTCGAACACGCGCCCCGGCGGCTCGCAGTGCACCCGCAACTCGCGGCCCTCGTCGACCACGACCGACCCCGTCGCGCGAACCCCCGCCGCGAGCGCACGCACCGACACCGCCACGTCGCGCAGGTCGAGTGCCCGCCCCGACCACGACGCCGCGCCGTACGCGACCCTCACAGCTCCTGCTCGCGGAGCCGGTCCTTCGACGGCAAGTCCCGCTCCTTCGCGAACTTCGCGTACGGCGTCGAGACCGACTCGCGGTCCTCGTACGCGACCGCCGCCTCGCGAGCGTCCGCGAACGCGTCCTCGAACTCGTTCAACGGCGTCGTCCGCTCCAACTGGACGTCCCCGCCGTGGCGCTCCCGGAGTCGCAGCCCGAGGAACGCCCCGAACGCCGTCGCCTCCAACAGCGCCACCCGCCCGAACCGGCGAACGACCGCGTCCTCGTGCGCCCGACACGCGTTCCGGAGCGCCTGCCGCGCCGCCCGCGAGTACGTCACCACCAGTATCACTACCATTCAATCCCGATTCGAACGAAAAAAGAGCTACGGCACGCGCTCGACCGACACCACTCCACCTACGTCACGCGCTCCACCGACAACACCCCACCCTCGACGTCAACGAGTTCGCGAACGCGCTCGCGCGCCCCGACCGCATCCGCCGCGACGACCACCACACCCACCGCCGCCTCCGGCCCCTCCACCACCCGAAACGGCGCCACCCCATCGCCCTCGAACGACGACACGTACGTCCGCAACACGCCCTGCACGCGCCCCTCCAACTCCGCGAACGAACACTCGCCGTCCTCGAACTCGCGGAGCGCCGACTCCACGTTCCGCAACGCACTGATCCGGTCCATCTACGTCGTCCGCAGGTGCTCGTGCTTGGGCTCGTACACCTCACCCTTCTGCTTCAACTTGTCAATCTCGTGCTCGGCCTTGCTCGCGTCCATCCCGATCTCGTCCGCCCGATCCATCACCACGTCCACCGGCGCCCCGTCGTCGTACTCCTCCTCGATATCCGCGATGAGCGCCTTCAGGTTCTTGATGCGGTCACGCTGCGTCTTCGACTGCCCCGTCTCCACCACGTCCGCGTCGAACTCCCCAGTCTCCGGGTCCACGCCGATGTCCTGCAAGCACGACCGCACGATCTCGATGACGCGCTCCGAATCCTCCTCGTCGACCGTATCAGACAACCGCACCCGCGCCGACGCCTCCGCCAACCGCACGATCGCCTCCAGCTGGCGCGCCGTCACCGGCACCGGCGAATCCTCGTCCTGCCCCTTCGACCGCAGATCCACGTAGAAGTCCTCGATCGCTTGCCGCGCGTTCTCCGTCATCCGCGGATGACAGTTCTGCTTCGCGTACGCGATGTACTTCCGCATCAACTCCGGGTCGATGTCCGGGTCCACGTCCGCCGTCACCGCATCGATCTCGTCGTCCGACACGTCCACGTTCGTCATCTTCGAGCGCTGCGTCGACAGCTCGCCAGCGTAGTTCGTGTTCAGGATGTGCTGCGCGAGATTCCGGTCCTCCTCCTCGTCCGGCTGATCCGTCACCGTGAAGATCAGGTCGAACCGCGATATCAGCGCCGGCTCGAGGTCGATCTGCTCGCCGATCGGCTCGTACTGGTCGAACCGCCCGTACTTCGGGTTCGCCGCACCCAGCAGCGAACACCGCGACTTCAACGTCGCGTTGATACCCGCCTTCGACACCGAGATCTCCTGCTGCTCCAACGCCTGGTGCATCGCCGACCGGTCGTCCGGCGCCATCTTGTCCAGCTCGTCCACCGCCGCAATCCCTCGGTCAGCCAACACGAGCGCACCGGCCTCCAGCGACCACTGCTGGCCGTCACCGAAATCGTCCCTCACAGCCGCCGCGGTCAAACCCGCCGAGCTGGAGCCTTTACCCGACGTATAGACGGATCTGGGAGCGACGTTCTTGATGTAGGAGAGGAGCTGTGAGTTATGCGAGATGATGCCATTCGAGACGTACGTGTGCGTCCCGGCAACTTCGAGGTCGTACACCCACTCGCCGTCGGGTTCGTACGTCTCAATCGAGTCGATTCGGTCCCAGTGGACGTCTCCTTCTGCGAGATGACGGAGGCCGGTGATCGCTGCGCGGAGGCTGCCACCGTCGGCGATTTGACCAC
Source organism: Halorubellus salinus (assembly GCF_020567525.1). Classification (GTDB taxonomy): domain Archaea; phylum Halobacteriota; class Halobacteria; order Halobacteriales; family Natrialbaceae; genus Halorubellus; species Halorubellus salinus. Next base: position 60,451 of record NZ_JAJCVI010000005.1, on the reverse strand, counting down.
TCGGAGTTGGGTCTGGCTGTTCGACGAGTGCGTCCTCGAATGTCTCGACGACGGTCAGGAGGCTCTCTCTACTTGGATTTCGGTCACCTCGCTCGTAGTGCTGGTACGTCGATCTCGGGAGGCCACAGTCGGACTGAGTGAGTCCGAGCCCCTCGCGGACGCGTCGACAAACCGTGCCGACGTCCGGAATCACGTCTCGGTTCGTATTCCCCACCCCATCCGTGTATTCGTCGCCGACAGATTGCTTGCGGTCAGTCAGGAACCCGATTTTGCGAACGTACTTTGTCGCCTCGAACCCGCTGACGCGAAGCCGGTGACTATCGTTCTGACGCGGGTGGAGTTGACTCTGTATGCCGAATCTGAGGAGGAGAGTCCGAACGCCTTCCAGCAGTTCCCGACTCATCGACGCAACCGTGATTTCCCGCTGCGTCGACGTCACGTGACCCTCCCCTTCGATGAACGCCTGAAGGAACGCACGTTGCGTAGCTCGAGAGGCACGGAATATCGCACCGGGGACGGTTTTGGATGCCGAACCCTCGAGGAGCGTTGGTTCGAGATTCTCGAGGAAACTCGCGAACTCGCCCGAACAGCAGAGGATCTCGCTCGCCGTCTTGCCCTCGTGGCTTTGTCGCGTCGAATAGTTCAGTCCCAACCGGTCCAGACCATCTCCCACAGCATCCAATACCTCTTCGTCGTTGTTGGTGACCGAAATGAACGCAGTGTTGTCGTCACGGTATTCGACGTAGCCTTCTGCAGTAACGTACCCGACGAGCCGCGCTAGCCAGGGCGTCCACTCGTCGGGTAGTTCGAGGCGAACCGCGTTCGGAGCCTTGGATTCCCGATAACCAACTTCGAGCAAGTCGTCTCCACCGACGTCGAGCTCGCCCGGTCTCGCCACGAATTCGCCGTTCTCGAGGTCGTCGGCTTGAACTGCTTCGAATCCAGCGTCTCGTTGGACGAACAACGGGTGAGATGGCGTGACGTCGATTTCTCGACCGCTGGACGTTCGGATGCGGTACATTTCGTCGGGAGCGTCGCGCTTCCAGACCTTCGTCGCGGACTCGGTTGCGATGCTTCCATCTGGTTGAAGCGATGGGACGTCGAAGTCGGCGTGGTCCCAGACGCCGTCGTCGACGGGCTTCGGATTTTTTAGGTTCGACTCGACGAGGTCGCGAATCTCGCGTTCGCTCCCGTCTACGAGCGTGACCCTGGTGTCTCCTGAGACGCACTTCCCCGTGCCAGGGTCCCCTATCAGCAACATGTGGAGGTCGCCGCGGATGCGGGAGCCGTCGGGGAGGTGTTTGGTGACGCCGGAGAAGAGCTGGAGGATCATGGAGAGCTTCTCCTCGTCGTACCCGTAGATGCTGGGGGCGACGGAGGCGACCATCTTCTCGTAGATGTCGGGGTTGTTGGAGAGTTCGTAGATGGCTTCCTTGTCGGCGTCCGTGATCTCCATGTCCTCGAAGTCTTCTTCGTCGATGACGACGCTGACGCCGTCCATGTAGACGTCGAACACCGCGGACTTGTCCTGGTCGCTGCCCTGTTGTTCGAGGCGGAGGATGCCGGTGGCGGCGACGTGGTCGCCGGGCGTGACGTTCCCGGTGATGTCGTCCTCGATCTGGACGTCGATCGCCTGCGGTGTCTCGCCGCCCCGCAAGCCTTCGGGTGATTCCTGGACGCGGAGTTTCTGGGAGTCGACGAACTCGGATTGGTCGTAGTTCAGGCCGAACGGGCCCTGGCGTTCGCAGCCGCCGCATTCGTGTGGTTCCTGGAAGTCGCCGCCGGATTGGGGGATGCGCGTGAGGGTGCCGCAGCGCTGGCATTCGAACGCGGCTTCCTGCATCTTCGGGCGGACGTCGGTGGCTTTGTTGACGGTGCCGCGGACGGTGACGAGCGTGTTGACGTGGCGGGCGCGGATCTCGCGGATGTCCGTGGAGTCCGGGAGGGGGTCCATGCGGACGTGCGCTTGCCCGAGTTTGACGTCGACGGGGAGGTCGTAGAGGCGCAGCGCTTCCTCGGCGTACTTCTGGAGTTGTTCGGGTTGGTTCTCGTAGTCGTCGGCGAGGTCGGGGTCGAAGCGGTAGAGGTCGTCGTAGTCGATGTACAGCGAGCGCTGGTCGGTGGGGTAGTTCTGTGCGAGCTTCCCGATTTCGTCGCGGTAGTAGGTGCGGTAGAAGTCGAGGAACGCGTCGACGAGTTCGGAGTTGTCCCCTGCAGCCATTACACGCTTCTAGACGCGTGCCGACTCAAGAAGGTTCGCAAAGGCGGGTGAAAGTGAACGATGCGGTCGGGTGCGGGTTGTGGCCGCGGTCGGGTGCGGGTCGTGGTGGGGACCACGTGGTTTGAGGTAGGTGGTGTGCGTGTGCTGTGGCGTGCAATCGTCGTTCGTGGATGACGTCCGGGACCGGGTGCCGTCGTGGTCGCGTCGTCGCTGGCTTGGGGTGGTCGCCGTGGGCGTCCTCGTTGTCGTCGTGCTCGCCGCGGCTGGGTTCTACGTGTACTTCGGCGTGCTGGGGTTCCATGCGCCGGCGGACGTCACCGAGTCGGTGCGTGCGAACGCGAACGTGAGCGTCGAGCGGGCGTACGGCGGGTTCGTGGTGCGGCCGACCGATGCGCTGGACGCGGGGACGCGGCGTGCGGGTGACGGCGTCGGCGTGGTGTTCTATCCGGGTGGGCGCGTGGCGCCGGACGCGTACCTGTCGTCGGCGGCGCGCGTCGTCGAAGCGACTGGCGTGACGGTGTTCGTTCCGAGGATGCGGGCGAACCTCGCGGTGCTCTCGCAGGGGAAGGCGAGCGCGGTGATCGACGACGAGCGCGGCATCGACGAGTGGGTCGTCGGCGGGCACTCGCTCGGTGGGGCGATGGCGTGCCGGTACGCGAACGCGAACCCGGGGCGCGTCGACGGCCTCCTGCTCGTCGGCGCGTACTGCGACCGCCCCGTCGAGCGCATCCCGGCACTGTCGGTGGTCGGGACGCGCGACGTGGTTCTGGACCGCGAGCGCTTCCAGGAGACCATGGGGAACCTCCCGGCGAACGCGAGCGTCGTCCGCATCGACGGCATGAATCACTCGCAGGCCGGCTGGTACTACGGGCAGGCGCGCGGTCAGCGCGCGACCGTCTCGTACCCGACCGCGCACGACCGGCTCGCCGTCGCGGTCGCGGACTGGCTCTGCGAGGCGTTCGACCGCTGTCCGACTCCCGCGAACGCGTCCTCGACTCGCCCGCACCCAACCCTTATTTCACGGTCCGGAGAACCCACAGGCATGACGGACCCGAGCATCGACGTGAACGCCGGCCCGCGCGCACCGAACCAGACGTACCACTACTTCCGCGACGACGACACCGAAGAACTCCTCGAGACGCGCTTTGCGTCCCAGCTCCCCGTCCCGGAGGTCGGCGAAGTCGTCGAGTTCGGGTCGCTCCCCATCGACCGGAGCGACGGCGACGCTCGCGCGGAAGGCGACCTCGACGTCGACGACCAGGCGTACGTCGTCCGCGAGCGCTCCTACCAGTACGTGCAGCCGGAGTTCCCCGCAGACGACCCCGCGAGCGACCAGGAGATAACCATCCTCGGCGTCAACCTCTACGTCGACCCCTACGACGACGACGCACACGCCGCCGACGATTGACATCCTCCCCGCCCTGAAGGGCGAGGATTCCCGCGTTGGGATATTGTGGTCTACGACGTGGCCTGTTCTCGCGGTGCGAAGCAGCCGCTCTCCGAATCGAACAGGTACGTCGATGGCTGTGCCAACCAGCCGTTACTCCTATCTCCCCCATCCCAGGCGAGACTCGGAGATACTTGCTGTCGGATGTTCTCAGCGCCGTTCACGTCCGCGTTCGCCACCGTCCCACAGTCGTCACACACGTACAACCCGCGTTCCACACGGTTCGCATCACGCTTGCGACCACACCACGAACACGTCTTGCTCGTGTCTCGCTCGGACACTTCCTCAACCGAGATACCCTCCATCTCGGCCTTGTACTCAAGCATCGAGGTGAAGCGGTCGAACGCCCACAAGTGCAGGTCGAGATTGCCGTGCGTGCCCCAGTTCGTCGACTCATCGCTCTCGGCGTCCTTGCGGATGCCCGAAAGGTCGCCCACCACAATCGTTCCAACCCCTTCTTCCACACACCGTTGGACAATGTGTTTCGAGAGCGTGTGGAAGTAGTGGGTGCGGCGAGCCGACTTCTTCTGGTTCAATCGGTTTGCTTGCTCGGAATCCGAGTTGTCGCACCTTGCGAGACGTTTGCTGAAGTAGTAGTCGTCCTGTTTTAGACAGTTCAAGGGGTACAGCTCGCTGTGGCCGTCCTCGTAGGCGAGTGCGGCGAAGTTGTTGATCCCGAGGTCAACACCCACCGTCTTCTCACCGGGAGAGTCAGCAACCTCGATCTCGACCTTGCACACGAAGTGCAGTTCCCACTCCTCACCAGTCCACACCGCCCGAACCTGTTGAACGCTCTCCACGGTCGAGAGATCAACGTCGGGGCGGGTTTGGTACTCGCACAGGATGAAGTCCGACCAGTAGTCTTTCGAGTTCGAGCCTTTGCTGAGTCGGACGCGGTTGTACTGGGTGTCGAGTTTGAAGCCGGCGGCTTTGAACGTGACCGTGCTTCGCGGGTGGTCGTCACCGTGTTTGCGGTACTTCGGCGGGTTCGCTCGTGTGTCTCCGTTGCGTCGTTTGCCGTACCAGCCGTTGAACGCCTCAGCGAGTTCTTGGAGGACTCGCTGACTTGACTGCGAATGCAGGTCATCGTAGCGTTCGTGGCTCTTGAGGTACGCGGTGAGTTCGTTGTGGCCGGGGATGTGGCCTATCTCTGACCAGACTCGGTCGCAGACCCATCGTCCGACGTTCCAGAGCTTCGAGGCTGCGAACCCGAGCGAGTCAAGGTCGTCAGACACCCGTGACTGGTTCCGTATGGACGCAGTGTAGGTGCGGGTGACGACCTGTTTCGCTATACGTAACCTATGTCGATATCGTTACTTGAACGTATGGGTTCGAGCGAGGAATATCCTGCCGAGCGTTGAACTGGTGGTCGGCGTCAACGTTGTCGGATTCATCCCCGCCCTGAAGAGCGGGGCTTTCTCCTTGACTTTCCGTAATAACTTGTCGACGCATCTATACGCCTCCAGGCTCCTACGACTCTAGTCAATGGTACCGTCCGGGTCGTTCGACGTCCTTCTCGACCACGCCCAGGACAAGATCGTCGTGGTCGACGAGCACGGCGACGTCACGTACGCCAACGAGGCGATCCGGCGCACCCTCGGGTACGACCCCGAGGACGTCCTCGGTACGAACGCGTTCGATTACATCCACCCCGAGGACGTCGACGCCATCAGGACCGCGTTCGAACGCCTCGTCCACGCGGACGGGTACGCCGAGGACACCGCCACGTACCGGTTCCGGCACGCGGACGGCTCGTGGGTGACGTTCGAATCCCGGCTGTCGAACTGCACGGACGACGACCTCGACGGGTACGTCGTCAGCTCGCGCGACATCACGGACCGCGTCACCGCGGAACGCGACCGACAGGAGACGACCTCGCGCCTCCAGGAGCTCGCCGCGACCACGGGCGACGTCCTCTGGATGTTCAGCGCCGACTGGACGGAACTCCTCTTCGTCAACCCCGCGTACGAGGACGTCTACGGCGGGGACGTCGAGGAACTCTACGCGGACCCGACGTCGTTCCTCGACACCGTCCACCCCGAGGACGTACCGCGCGTCGAGGAGGCGATGGCCGCGCTCGCCACTGGTGACTCCCAGAGCATCGAGTACCGCGCCGACTCGACGGACGGCTACGGGACGTGGGTGTGGGTGCAGGCCGAACCGATAATCGAGGACGGCGAGGTCGTCCGCATCACCGGGTTCACGCGCGACGTCACCGACCGTCGGCGTCGCGAACGCCAACTCTACGTCATCGATACGCTCCTCCGGCACAACCTCCGGAACGACCTCACGGTCGTCCTCGGCGAAGCCCGACGCATCGCGGACGCGTACCCGGACGCCGCCCCGCACACCGACGTCATCTGCGACACCGCCGAAGCGCTCCTCGAAAGCGCCGAGAAAGGCCGGGCGCTCATCGAACGCCTGGACGCCGACGCGTCCAGGCACCGCGTCGACGTCGCCGCCACCGTCGAAGAGTGCGTCGCACGCATCGACGACCGATACCCGAACAGCACCGTCGACGTGGCGTGTCCGGACGCCGCTCGTGCACGCTGTATCGACGGCCTCGACGCCGCCATCACCGAACTGCTCGAGAACGCCATCCACCACAACGACGACCCCGAGCCAGCCGTTCACGTCACCGTCACCGAGGGCACCGACGAGGTCACGGTCACGGTCACCGACAACGCAACTCCCATCCCCGGCATCGAAGCGAACGTCCTCACCGGCGACCACGACATGACCGACGTCTACCACTCTAGCGGCCTCGGCCTCTGGCTCGTCTACTGGCTCGTCGAACGCTCGAACGGCGAGATAACGGTCGAGTCGAGCGACGACGGGAACCGCATCCAGGTGACGTTCGACCGCGTCACCGACTGACGGACCGCGTCGCCGACAGACGGGGCGCGTCACCGACTGACGGACCGCGTCATCGATCGGACGATCGGGACAGCGTGGCTCACCACGCGTGACGCTCGCGCAGGCACTACGTCTCGCGCTGGCCCGAGGTCGTACGCTCCCGTCGCGCTTCCTCTCCCGTCGCGCTTCCGTGACCTGTGCAGCGGTTCGAAGTCGAGACGCTCGGCGACCTTCCCGGGGCGACCACGGACGCGAACGGCCCTCAGGCCGACACAGGTCGCCGCGGACGCGAAGGATTGCCTTGGTATGTGGCTCTTTACCATTGGGTGTCGAACTGGGTCGTATGAGAGGCTGGAACCGGACGATAGCTGTCCTCGCAGTGGCCCTCTTCGTGGTCTCGGCAGGGTGTTTGAGTGCGGCGCCAGCGATGGAGACCGAACCCAGTGGGACCGCCGACGATGCCCCAGACTCGACGATAGCATCGACCGACCCGGCCAGTGGCGGGCAGAACGGGTCGCTGGAGGTGCACTACATCAACGTCGGGCAGTCGGCGAGCGTGTTGATCGTCGGGCCGACGGGAGAGACGATGCTCTACGATACCGGGCACTATCGGGACGACGGCGAGCACGTCCTCGCGTACCTGCGGGCGCACGACGTCGACCGCATCGACCACCTGGTCGTGTCGCACAACGACGCCGACCACATCGGTGGGAACGCCGCGATCATCGAGTACTACGAGACGGACGCGGACGGCATCGGCGCGGTCTACGACCCGGGGGTCGCAGCGAGCACGCAGACGTACAGCCAGTACCTCGACGCGATAGAAGCACACGGCGTGACGCTGTACGAGACGCGAGCGGGCGATTCCATCCGGTTCGAGGGCGTCGACGTCGGCGTGTTCGGGCCGCCCGAGCCGTACCTGGAGAACGAAGCACGGAACGAGAACAGTATCGTCCTGAAGCTCTCCTTCGGGCGGACGAGCGTCCTCCTGACGGGAGACGCGGAGGACGACCAGGAGGCGTACCTGGTCGAGGAGTACGGCGAGCGACTGAACGCGACGGTCCTGAAAGCGGGGCATCACGGCTCGTCGTCGTCGACGAGCGGCGGGCTTCTGGATACCGTCAAGCCACAGTTCGTGGTCATCTCGAGCGCGTACGATTCGCAGTACGGCCATCCGACCGAGGCCGTGCTCGAGCGACTGAGTTCGCGGTTGATCCCGACGTACTGGACGGCAACCCACGGGAACGTCGTGCTCGTGAGTGACGGCGAGCGCGTGTCGGTGCGGACGCAAGCGGCTGCGCCCACGGCCCCCAGCAAGCTCAGGGAGGCCGACCCAGTGGCCCCTGGAGACGGTGGCGAGGTCGTCGAACGCAGCGTGCTCGACGGGCGGAGTCTGCAGACCGAGACGACAGAGACCGCCGCGACGGACGGCGGCACCACGAGGACTGCAGGTGACAGCGAACTCGCCCTCCAGCGCGTGCACGCAGACGCCGACGGCGACGACCGAGAGAACCTGAACGACGAGTACCTCGTCTTCGAGAACACCGGGAGCAGCACCCTCGACCTCTCCGGGTGGACGATCACCGACGAAGCGGGTCACACGTACACCGTCCCGGACGGAACCACGCTCGCCCCGGGCGACACCATCACGCTGCATACCGGCAGCGGCTCGGATACGGCAGCGGACCTGTACTGGGGGAGCGAGTCACCCATCTGGAACAACGCCGGCGACACCGTGACCGTGCGGAATAACCAAGGCGACGTCGTCCTAGAGGAGACGTACCAATGATCGACCTTGACGATGGCACCTACACGGCCGTGGTGGACTCGATCGAGGACGGCCTCGCCACCATCTTCTACGAACGAACGGGCGAGGACGTCGCGAGCGAACTCCGAGACGCGACCGACCTCCCGGAGACGGGACGGCACGCGGACGCACTCTTCACCGTCGACGTTAGTGACGGCGAGGTCGTCGAGTGGACGTACCAGCCAGCGGACACCGAAGAACGCCAGGAAGCCGCGCAAGACAGGTTCGACCAGCTCTCGAGTCGACCACCGAGCGACGACGACGCAGAGTAACTACCGGAAAACGGGTCGGATGGAGTGGGCTGGGCCAGATTTGAACTGGCGTCACAGGCTCCCAGGGCCCGAAGTATACCAGGCTAACCCACCAGCCCTCGTTCGTTCCTTCGGTGGGTTTGGTGGTAAGGGTTTCGTTCCGCGTATTCACGCGGGTGGTTGGAGGCCCCAGAGGAAGTAGATGCCGAGGGTGGTGACGACGGCGAAGATGGCTTGGAGTGGGGTGCCGACGCGGAGGTAGTCGGTGAACTTGTAGCCGCCGGGGCCGTACACGAAGAGGTTCGTCTGGTAGCCGACGGGCGTCATGAACGCGGTGCTGGCGGCGAACGTGACGGCGAGGATGAACGGGTACGCCCAGGCGTCGAGGGTGACGGCGGCTTCGGCGGCGACGGGTATCATGAGGACGACGCTGGCGTTGTTACTGATGACGTTCGTGAGGGCGGCGGTGAGGACGTAGAAGAGCCCGAGGATGACGATGGCGGGGAGGACGTTCGCGGCGTTGACGAGGGCGTCGGCGACGAGGGCGGCGGCGCCACTGGTCTCCATGGCGATGCCGAGGGGGATGACGCCGGCGAGGAGGACGATGACGTCCCATTGGACGGCGTCGTAGAGTTCACCGGGTTTGATGCAGCCGGTGAGGACCATCGCGAGCGCGCCGGCGAGTGCGCTGACGACGATGGGGAGGATGCCGGCGGCGGCGACGCCGACGACGGCGGCGACGATACCGAGTGCGACCGGGATCTTGCTTTCGCGCCAGTCGTGGCGTTCGATCTCCTGGGCGACGATGAAGTCACGGTTCGCGTCCATGCGTTCGATGCTGTCGGCGGTGCCCTGGACGAGGAGGGTGTCGCCGACGCGGAGCTGGACGTCGTCCATGCGCTTCCGGAAGAGTTCGTCGCCGCGGCGGAGCGCGAGGACGGTGGCGTCGTACCGCTGGCGGAACGCGCTCGTCCGGAGGCTCTGGGAGACGAGCGCGCTCCCGGGGGCGACGACGACTTCGACGAGGTTCTCGGCGCGTTCGGCGGCTTCGAGTTCGTCTTCGTCGACGGTGACGTCGGCGAGGAGGTCGAGGCCTTCGGCGTCCATGAGTTCGACGAGGGTGTCGCGGTCGGTGCGGACGGCGAAGACGTCGCCGACCTGGATGGTCTTCGGGCCGAGTGGTTCGAGGAACGTCTCGTCGCCGCGGATGAGTTGGACGAGGTCGACGTCGAAGTCCGTCTGGACGAGTGCGTCCCTGACGGTCTGGCCGACGATCGGGGAGTCTTCGCGGACTTCGACTTCGGTGAGGTAGTCCGCCATCTGGAACTCTTCGGTGAGGTCCGCGCGTGGTTTGATGCGTTCGGGGAGGAGGAGGCGGCCGACGCTGAAGAGGTAGACGAACCCGACGACGGTGACGATCGCGCCGAGTGCAGTGAACTCGAACATACTGAATCCGCCTTCGAGTCCGACGAAGCGCGCGTCCGTGGGGTCGTAGAGGCCGGCGGCGAGTTCGCTCGCGAGGATGTTCGTGCTGGTGCCGATGAGGGTGAGGGTGCCGCCGAACATCGACGCGTAGCTGAGGGGGATGAGGAGCTTGGAGGGGGAGGTCTTGCCGTCGTGGGCGAGGTCGGTGACCATCGGGAGGAGGATGGCGACGGCGGCGGTGTTGTTGATGAAGCCGCTGATGGGGGCGACCAGGCCCATGGTGGCGCCGAGCTGGCGGTTCTCGTCGTCTTTCGTGAACGACGCCATCTTCTGGCCGAGGATGCCGACGATGCCGGTTCGCTGGACGCCGTCGGAGAGGATGAACATCGCGAGGACGGTGATGGTGGCGGTGCTCGCGAACCCACTGATGCCTTCCTGTGGGGTGACGAGGACGACGCTGTCGGCGATGATGCCGACCGATTGGAGGTACTGGCTGCCTTCGGAGACGACGAGGAGGGTGACGACGACGCCGAGCGCGGTGACGTCGACGGGAACGACTTCGGTTGCGAACAGCGCGAGTGCGCCCGCGATGACGAGGAAGACGACGAGTATCTCGGGCGTGAGTGCGACCACGGCAGTGTCGACGGGAGTCGCTCCCTAAAACCTAGGGAAGTCGGCGGGGCTGGCGGCTGCTGTGCGCGCGACTCGTTGTCGGTGGTGGCCGTGCGCGACTCGCTGTCGGTGGTGGGTGGAGGTGGCTGGTCGTCGGTGGTGGCTGTAGCGTCTGCGACGGGTCAGTCGGGGAGGGCGTCTGCGATGTCGTCGTCGCTCGCTTCGCCCGTGGAGCCGTGCGTGCTGGACCCGCGGTCGTCGCCGATGGCGTTGGCGACGTCGTCGTCGCTCGCGCGGCCGGTGTTCGTCGGGATGAGCGCGTCGAGTTCGACCTCTTCGTGGACGGTCTCGTCGAACAGCTGTTCGAACGTGAGGCGCGTGCGTTCGGGGACGCGGTCGGGGTCGACGTGGACGTGCGTGGTGGCGCCGACGGTCTCGAGGCGGTTCGTGAGGACGTGGAAGAACTGGAAGACGGCTTCCGGTTCGTTCGCGTCGAGGAGGTCGCCGAGGCCGTCGAAACAGACGCCGATCTCGTGGCCGCGGTCGCGCCATTCTTGACAGAAGCGACTGATGGACTGGCCGAGCTCGCGGAGGTCGTCGGCGCTGGCGACGTGCGCTTCGGCGATGGGGTCGTCGTAGTCGGGTTCGTCGGCGCCCACGCCGACGACCTCGCCGACGACGACGATACCGCGCTTGTGGGGTTGTCGCCCCATGCCCACGGTCCCGAATCCGACGCGGTCGGTGGCGTCCGCTGGGAACGTGACGAACAGTTCGGCGCGGTCGCTGGCGTCGGCGACGTTCATGAGTTCGTCGCAGTGTTCGCCGTCCTCGTCGTCGAGGGTCTCGTCGACGAGGAGGACGGCTTTCTCGGGTTCGGTTCGGTCCGTCATGGGATGCCCCCGGTTGAGTGCCGGTTCGTACCGGTTCACGTGGACCGTAAGTAAATGGCTTCCGGCCCGAGAGCCCCGCTACGGTGATATCTGTTGGTTATCCGCCCGCGGTGACGTTGGGTACGCATGCCGGTGTCGTTCGCTCGTTCGAACGGACGCATTCCGAGTGCGCGAGCGAACGAGACCAGCGGTTCCCGAGCGTCGAAGCGACCGGGAGAATCAGGCGAGACACCGCGAGACGTGCTGGGGTGCTCAGAGGCGCTCTGCGAGCATCTGCTCGATGTCGTCGTCCGTCGCCTCCGTGACCTCGTCCGGTCGGTCGTGCGTCCCGCCGACGATCGAGTACGACGCGTCCTCGCTCCAGTCCTCGGCGAGCGCCGCGATGTCGTCGTCGCTCGCCTCCTCGTAGTCGACGTCCATCGTCGACGCCTCCGTCTCCTCGCCGACGACCTGGTCGAAGATGGACTGGAACGTCGCCACCGTCTCGTCCGCGTGCGCGTCCGGGTCCAGGTGGAAGTGCGCGGTCGCGTCCACGGACTCCAGTCGCTTCGTGAGGACGTGGGAGAACTGGAAGACGACCTCGGGCGACGTGTACTCGAGGAGCGCCGAGAGCGAGTCGAAGCAGACGTAGATGTCGTAGCCCTTGTCGTCCCAGCGCTGACAGAACTCGCTGATGGACGTCCCGAGCCGCTGGAGGTTCGTCGGGTCGGCGATGGCGTCCTGCGCGACCGCACCAGTGAAGTCCGGGCCGCTCCCGCTGGCCGCCGTCGCCGACCGCATCATGTCCCCGATGGAGATGAGGCCCTTCTTCGCGGGCTGCATCCGACCGTGGTCGCCGAACCCGCTCTGCTCCGCGGACTCGCTCGGGTACGTCACGGTCAACTCCGCCCGACGGTCCGGGTTCCCGTCGTCCAGGCACGCCGTGCAGGTCTCCACGTCGTCCGTCGTCACCAGCACGTTGTGCGCGCCATCGTCGATGTGTATCCCTTCCATGATGAACCCCAGCCTGCGTTGGTTAGAAAATTGAGAGGCTTTTACTTGATACTTCTGGCCTCTTTGGTTACCAGGAACGACTACTTCTAGGTCGAATCGCGAACTGATTTTCACTCCGCAGTGTCGAACCGTTCTGCGGCTAGAGGTCGGCGTCCTTGAGTTCGATATCGGCGACGATCTCGTACGGATGTGCGTCCTTCCGGATGCCGTCGAGTATCGTGAACGCGTCCCCTGGCGTGAGGAAGTGCGTGCAGACGACGCGCCCGATCGGCGTCGGCGCGAACCCGTCGATGAACTCGAACTCGAGCAGCTTCCCGAGCGCGTGCTTCGTCGGAATCTCGCCGAGCATCCGGTCGTTCAACCGCTTCGCGTCCGTGCCGCCGACGGCGACGTTCGCGAGCGTCTCCTCGACCGCGCCGTCCTCGTCGTACTTCGTGAGGACGTCCTCCATCTCGCCCTTGAGGAGCTTGAACGCGACCTCGTCCTCCGTCATCTCCATGGAGTTGTGGTACGCGCAATCCGGTTCGACGAGCACGTACACCTTCCCGCGGTCGTGGTAGTCCGGGCGACCGGCGCGCCCGAGCATCTGCTCGAACTCCTGTACCGAGAGCCACTCGATACCCATCGCGAGCGTGTCGAAGATGACCTGGTTCGCGGGGAAGTCGACGCCGGCGGCGAGCGCCGCGGTCGTGACGACGGCGGCGAGGTCCTGGTTCCCGAACTTCCGTTCGACGGTCTTCCGTCGCCCGTAGTCCAGCCCGGCGTGATACGGCGCCGAGGAGTACTCGAGCTTCCGGCTTATCTCGTGACAGCGCCGCCGCGAGTTCGTGAAGATGATCGTCTGCCCGCGATACCCCTTCGAGGACTCCCGGTCGAACTCGCGCTTCACCAGGCGGTTCTCTATCTGGGGTTTCTCCTTCCCGCTCGCGAACGTCACGTGACGCTCGATGGGGACCGGTCGCTCCTCGAACTCGACGAGGTTCGCCTCCAGACCCGCGGCGAGCTCGCGGGGGTTCCCGACGGTCGCCGAGAGGTACACCCACTGCGCGCCCCCGTAACTCGACCGCGCCGCAGCGCGGTTCTCGCAGTAGTACTTGAGTCGCGAGATGAGGCCGTCGAGGCGGTGCCCGCGCTCGGGTTCCTTGAGCGTGTGGACCTCGTCGATGACGACCGTCCCGACGTCGCCGAGGTCCTTCCCCGTCCGGAGCGCGTGGTCGATGCCCTCGTACGTGCCGACGATGACGTCGGCACCGGGGTCGAACTGGTTCCCGTCGTCGTTGATGCGGCTCGCGCCGACGCGGATGGTGACGTCGACCATGTCGCCGTAGCGGTCCTGGAAGTCCTCGTGCTTCTGGTTCGCGAGCGCGACCAGCGGAACGAGGAACAGCATCTTCCCTTGCCCGTTCAGCACGCGGTCCAGGCCCGTGAGCTCGCCGACGAGCGTCTTCCCGGTCGCGGTCGCACTCACCACGAGCTGGTCCTTCCCCTCGAAGAGACCGTTCTCGACGGCGAGACTCTGCACGGGCAGGAGCGTGTCGAACCGCCCTTCGAGGTGGTTCTGGATGCCCGGGTGGAGGTCGAGGGTGTCGACGCCGACGAGGTCGATGTCGTCGGTGGTCGCCGATATCTCGTCGAACTTCGTCAGGTCCGGGTCGAGCTGTCCCTCGAGGAGGTTCTTGATGCGGCCGAGGTCGCGGACGTCGACCATGAGCTCCTCGAGGCGGTCCTTGGCGTCCGCGGTGAACTCGCCGTGGAACGCGAGCTCCTGTTCGAGCTCCGCGCGAGCGCAGTCCGGACAGATCTCGTCCCGTCCGGCCTTGATGGCGGTGTCGCTCGTGATCGGGGAGTACCGGCCGTCGGTCGCGCAGTACCGGCACGTGCGGACGACCTTCGCGGACAGCTGGTAGCCGTCGAGGAGCTCGCGGAGCTCGTCGCGCGCCGGCTGGCTGGTCTGTTCGCTGATGCGGATGCGGTCGGCGCGACGCGCCAGGTCCACGAACTCGTCGGGCGACCGCGGCTCCTCGCTGGACCCGTCGACGACGCGGAACTTCCCGGGCCGGGGCCCTGCCGAGGTCTCCTTCGGTTCGAGCTTCCCGCGGAGCGCACGCTCCCCACCCGATTGGACGACGACGTCGTAGCGGTCGCCGCGCTCGTGGAGGAACAGCGTGTCGACGCGCTGGACCTGCTGTGACACGCGAGACTCTACTTGACCCGGGTATTTCAGGCTCTCGGAGTCACGGTACCGCGCGGCACGCTCCCGTGGCGCGCCCGGGTCCAGGCGAACACAAGACGTTTACCCGCCTGTCCGGACTGTCAGTCACGATACATGCCCTCCTCTCGACGCGCGTTCCTCCGCGCGACGTGCGCCCTCGGCGGCGTCGGCACGTCCGCCGTCGCGGGCTGCCTGAGCTTCGGCGGCTCCGGCAACTACGTCCTCCACACCAGCGACGTCGACGGGTCGCTCGCCAGCACGTTCCTCGTGGCCGACCCGACGGTGGTCCGCGCGGACACGCGCATCGACTACGACGCGGCGACGAAACGCGAGTGGGTGGACGCCCTGTTCGAGACCGGTCGCGTCACCGCGGTCCAGTGGCCGCTCGTCGAGCCCGACGAGTGGGGCGAGGCCGTCCGGCCGCGGCCGACGTTCCTCCAGCGCGAAGGCGAGTTCTACGCGGTGACGACCGAGCGGACGCGGCAGGTCGAACGCGACCGCTGGCTGTTCGCGACCACGCGCACCGACGACGAGCCGCCGAGCGACGCGACCGTCCGAAGCGAGCCCTTCGACTCGCTCTCCGACCGCGACCGCGAGGTACTCCAGGCGGCGCTCGACGCCGTCTACGCCGGCAACGACGGGTTCCTCGGCGAGCCAGCGGTCGACGGGCTCCGCCCGGTCCACTACCACCGGGACCTGTCCGTCGAGGAGAGCGCGCTCGTCCCCGACCCGCCGTTCGACTACGTCGACTACTACGACGAGACGTTCCGCGTCGTCGCCGAACGCCGGACGGTGACGGTCCCGGAGCGGACGTTCGCGGTCGAGCGCGTCGCGTCGACGCGGGCCGAACTCGAAACGTACGTCGAGGAGACCGTTCCCGACGCGCGGTTCGAGGCTCCGTCGGACGCCGTTCGCGAAGTTCTCGACGCGGCCGTCGACGAGGAACCCGGAGAGCGCTACGAGGAGGCCCCGCCGCTCTCGGACGCGCTCTCGACGGTCGTCGACGCACTCGGGATGGGCGACGACCTCCGTCCCGCCGACGAGTACGAGGACCGCGTCGACTTCCGGCACGCGGTCGCGTCCTACGACGGCGACTGGTACCTGTTCAACCTCTACATCGACGTCTGACGGCGGCGGTCGCTGGCGGTCGTCGGCGGGGGGCGTCGACGGCGGTCGTGGCCGTCAGTCTTCCTCGCCGCCGTCGGCGCGCACGCCGTCGTCGTCGACGACTTCGCCGTCTGCTCGATGCGCCTCCGGTGGACCGTTGCGGTCGCCGAACCCGAAGATGGCACCGAAGAGTGCGAGGCCGGTGCGTGCCCGGGTCGTGCGGGGTACGTCTCGTTCGCCCATGCGATTTAGGTCGGCCTAAAGAATCAAAAGTGTGCCGGTCGCGAACGTAGTCCGCGCCAGTCAGCCGCCAAGCGACCCTATTCGACGAGTTCGATGGTGTCGTCGCCGTTGGGAACCACGCAGATGAACGCGCCCGGCTCGTCGCTCTCGTTCCGGTACCAGTGCACGGTGCCCGCCGGGATGAGGAGCGAATCGCCCGCTTCGACCGCGTACTCCTCGTCGTCGATACCCACCACGTACTCGCCTTCGAGGACGTACTGCTCGTGCTCGACCGCGTTCGTATGCTCGGGGACCTCGGCCCCGGCCGCGAGCGTGAACCGTCGCATCGCGAAGTTCGGCGCGCCGTCGCTCTCGTCGACGAGCACGCCCTTCTCCAGTCCATCGGCCGCGTCCACGGCCTCGTACTCGACGGCCTCGGCGCGTCGAACCACCGGCGTCGCGTCTCCCGTCTCGGTCATGATCGACCGTTCGCCACGACCGTACTTCAAACCGCGTCGTCGAAGACAGTGCTCGTGTGCCAGCCGCGCCAGCGTGGCCGGCGATTTAAGCCCCTTCCACTGCTACGTACGAGTATGCGAAGCTACCGCATCGGGTCGCTGTTCGGCATCCCGATCAAGTTGGACGTGACCTTCCTCCTCGTCCTCCCGCTGTTCGCGTACCTCATCGCGGGCCAGGTCGCGAGCACCGTCGAGCTCGTCAACCAGCTCCCGCAGGTCGCCATCGACGCCGGCGCGCTGGAGGGCCAGAACGTCCGCTGGCTCGTCGGGAGCGCCGCAGCCATCGGCCTGTTCGCGAGCGTCGTCCTCCACGAACTCGGGCACTCGCTGACCGCGATGCGGTACGGGTACACCATCGACTCCATCACGCTCTGGATCTTCGGCGGTATCGCGTCGCTCTCGGAGATGCCAGAGGACTGGAAGCAAGAGCTCGCGGTCGCCATCGCCGGCCCAGCGGTCTCGGTCGCGCTCGGCGGCCTCGCGTACGCCGCCGTCGCGTTCCTCGTCCCGCAGAGCCTCGCCGCCATCGCGTTCGTCGTCGCGTACCTCGCCGTCATGAACGTCGCGCTCGCCGTGTTCAACATGCTACCGGGATTCCCGATGGACGGCGGGCGCGTCCTCCGCGCACTCCTCGCGCGGAACCGCCCGTACGCGAAAGCGACCCAGATCGCCGCGAGCGTCGGCAAAGGGTTCGCCGTCCTCCTGGGCCTGTTCGGACTGCTCAGCGGCCAACTCCTGATGATCGGGATCGCGTTCTTCATCTACATCGGCGCGAGCGGCGAGAGCCAGCAGGTCGTGATGAAGGCGGTGTTCAACGGCGTCACCGTCGGGGACGTGATGACCACGCGCGAACACCTCCACACCGTCACGCCGGAGACGAGCATCGCGGAACTCGTCGACCGCATGTTCCGCGAACGCCACACCGGTTACCCGGTGCTCGACGACGGCACGCTCGTCGGCGTCGTCACGCTCGCGGACGCGAAGGACGTCAAACCCGTCGAACGCGACGCGTACACCGTCGGCGACGTCATGACGACCGAACTGAAGACCATCGAACCGAACGCCGCGGCGATGGACGCCCTCCAGACGATCCAGGGCAGCAACGTCGGCCGACTCCTCGTCATCGAGGACGACGACCTCGTCGGCCTGGTCTCCCGTACCGACCTCGTCACCGCGTTCAACGTCATCCAGGAGAGCGGCCGGCTCACCGGGTCGACCGCCGAACCCGCGAACGACCCCGACAGTCGAGTGGCCTGAGTATCGGTTCGACGGACAGGTCGTCCGACTACCGGTTCGATAGCCAGGTCGTCCGACTACCGGTTCGACAGCCGAGTGGCCTGACTATCGGCTCGCTCTCACTCGCGGCACTCCGGTGGCGGGCCGTCGACGTGCCGACCCGTCGTTCGCCCGTAGTAGTGCGCAGCCGTCACCGCGACCGCCGCGAGCACCGCGAGCGCCCAGGCGACGACCCCCTCGACGACGCCGGCCGCTGCGAGCACGAGCACGCCGACCGCGCCCGCGCCCGCACCGACCACGTACGCCGTCCACGGGACCGCGTCGTCGCCGCCCGCGACCGCGTGGTACGCGTCCACGACGACGGGGTCGCGAAGCGATATCTCGTCCATGTCGGCGTCGTACGCGACGATCCCGGCCTCGTCGAGCTTCGGGAGATGGAACTGGTGCAGCGAGTTCCGGACGCTCTTTCGCTCCCGGTAGTCGAGGTCCGCCGCGTCGACGCCGTGCTCCCAGCCCGCGACGGCCTCCGAGAGCGTCGACAGCGACACGCACTCGTCGGGCCGTCGCCGCAGGTAGTGCAGGACGAACCGTCGACGCTGGTTCGCCAGTAACTCGAAGACCTCGTCGTCGCTCGGTTCCCCCGTAGCGTCAGTCGGTGGTTCGTCCACGATCGTCCCGTCGTCGTCGGACGACGTGGGCGTCTCAACTCCCCCAGTCTCTGTTGCTTTGCTCATCGAATGTCCCCCCGGACGGAAGTACAACGTACCCGGGCCGGCTTAGTTGTATGACTTTACCACACAAGTTCCGGCCCGATATGGTGGAATACTATCTAGATAGTGACGCTTGAAAACCGGTTTTCGACGATTATGGACGACTTACGTTCGAACGAGGGTCGACATGGCGTTCCACGTGCTCGCGAGAACCGGCGCGTCGAGGCGCGTTCAACCCGTCAACGACCGGGCGACCGGGGTCGTCACCGACGCGCACCGTCGACGCGCGCCGGTGGCTCGCGCGACGCCGAGGAGCGCCCGGGTACGGACCGCGATGACCGATTGCTCGACCGCAAGCACACCCGACGGGCTAGTTTGCACTGTCTAACAATGTGGTTCGATGTGTTTTGGTTACACATACCTACCGACTACGGACGCTGACGCGCCCTCCCGGTGAGAGAGGGCATCGACTCGACCACGGGGGTACACGTACGCATGAGTACAACCACGAAGGACACGACGACCGCATCGACACTCGGCCCACGCGGGGAGTCCACCGAGCCGACGCGCGACGAACTCTTCCACGTCCTCCGGAACCAGCGCCGTCGGTTCGCCATCCACTACCTCAAGCGCGCCGACGCGCCAGTGGACGTCGGCGACCTCGCCACGCAGATCGCGGCCTGGGAGAACGACGTGTCGACGAACGCGGTGACGTCCAAGCAACGCCGCCGCGTCTACAACGCGCTCCAGCAGACGCACGTCCCGGAGCTCGACGACGTCGGGCTCGTCGAGACCGAACGCAGGGACGTCTGGCTGACCGACCGCGCGGCGGACCTCGACGTCTACCTCGAACTCGTCGACGGCCGCGACGTCCCCTGGAGCGAGTACTACCTCGGCATCGGCGCGCTCGGCGCGGCCGTCACCGCGATCACGGCCCTGAACGTCGGCCCGTTCGCGAGCGTCCCGGACGTCGCGGCGGCCGTGTTCCTCTCCATCGTGGTTCTCGTGTCCGCGTGCGCGAACCACTACTATCAGGGCGCCAACCGCCTCGGCGAACGAGAGAAACCACCGGAAATCAGGGGTGAGTGACCGTGCGACGATGGATCCTCGCGCTCGTGGTCGCAGTCGGGGTGGTCGTGATGCTCGCACCGACTGGCTCGGTGAGCGTGGCGTCGATCGACCGGTCGATAGCGTTCGACGTCGCGACCAACGAGGACGCACACGTCAGCGTCTGGGACCCCGGTGGGGCCTCGCCGGAACCACCGAAGTACGCCGGCGAGAAACCGGTCGTGGGCGGACAGGACGCTGTTCGGCTGCTCGTCGTCCGGAACGGTTTCACGTCCGGGCCGGTCGACGTCAGCGTCGCTCACCGGGCGGGGAGCCGGGTGGCAGTCGACGGTGGTACCACCGGCGTCGCTCACGGTGACGTCGTACCGGTGCGGGCCGCCGTCGACTGCCGCGGTCGAACCGGCCGCGTGTCCGTTCCGGTCGTCCTTCAGGTGTCCGCCGTGCACGGCGACGTCGAGACCACCATCCGCATGGACGTCGACGTGGTCTGCGGGAGCGTAACGGACCATACCGACGGTGAACGCGATGCGGAGACCGCCTCGACGACGACCGGCGGGAACGACTCGACGACCGACGGGAACGACTCGACGACCGATACGGACGACTCGACGACCGATGCGGACGAATCGACGACCGCCGCGACCGGATTGACCGCACCCACCGTCGCCGTGTCGCGGCTCGAGACGAGGCCCCGACGTCAGCTCGGCCGTGGCGCCGAACCAGCGATAGATCACCCGAATACCGCGATTACGGTCGTGCAACGGCTGCCATAGCACCCACAATGCCCGCCTTTGTTCCCCACAGTCACCTCATGTAATTGTGGGTATGGAACCGAGTGGCAATTGCCCCACGAAGGGGGGACAACTATGGAACGACGCAAGTTCATCATCGGCGCAGGCGCACTGTTCGCAGGAGGAACGGCCGCGGTCGGCACGGGCGCGGTCACCACGATGGAAGGCGAGCGCGGACTCACCGGCCGGGTCGCCTCCGACAAGAACGCGTACGTCGCGATCAAGCCGAACGACGGTGGTGCCGGACATCACGCGCAGTTCGTCACCTACGACGACGGTGAAGTCGAGCTCGACTTCGGGAACATCGGCGACGGGAACGGCCTGAATCCCGACTCCGTGACGACGTTCCGGAGCGCGTTCACGATAGAGAACCAGAACAACTCGGGGAACAACCTTCAGGTCTACAAGATCTGGATCGAATCGCCGAGCAACCGGCTCAGCTTCTTCACGAACACGGGCAGCATCAACAACGAAGGAGAAGCAGTCCTCATCGACGGCGACAACCCGAACTACCCGTCGTCGGTGCCCGTCGGCGTGGAGGTCGACCTCCGCAACAGCAACCTCGGTCCCGGCGACGACCTGTCGTCGCTGTTCGACGAGGACGACGAGTTCATCGTCCACGTCAAGCGGACGGTCGTCTGACGGACCACCCCACCACCACTGCCGTCCACACTCCCAACACCACCTCTCTCGATGACGACCACTGTCACCGGTCGACTCCGTTCGACACTCTGGTTCGGGTCGCTCCTCCTGGTCGCGGTGGTCGTCCTCGGGAGTGCGTTCGGACAGCCGATAGGGCTCGCGTTCGTCGAGACCGGAAGCATGGAACCGACGCTCGAACCCGGTGACGGATTCGTCGCGGTTCCGGCGCCGGTCGCCGGCGACGTCGAACCTGGAGACGTCGTGACGTTCCGGGAGCCGAACGGACGGCTGACGACGCATCGGGTCGTGGACGAGACCGACGACGGGTTCGTGACTCGTGGAGACGCGAACGCGTTCACGGACCAACAGGGAGGTGCGCCGCTGGTCGCCCGCGACCGCGTGGTCGCCGTCGCGGCCGCGCCCGGAGGCTCGGTTCTGGTCGTCCCGGGATTCGGTGGTATCGTGGCCGCGATGCGCGGCGTCTTCGACGCGTTCGCGTCGCTGCTCGGGATGGACGACCCCGGGCAACTGGCCGCGATACTCGTCGTCGTCGCGGGAACCGTTCTCGTGCTCGACGAACTGCTCGCGGAGTCCAGCGGAACGCGATCGGAGAGGCGTTCGGATCGCCGCGACGACGGATACCGCGTGAGCGTGCTCGTCGCGGGCATCGTCTTCGTCGTCGTCGGCGTCGCCACGGCGACGATGCTGCTGTCCAGCGGAGCGACCGCCGTTCCCTACGACAGCGTTGCGCCCGACGAGCGCGTCCGCGGTGGAATCGAGGCCGGCGAGTCGCGGACAGTCTCGCTCTCGCTCTCGAACCCGGGTTTCGTCCCGAGCGTCGCCGTCCTCTCGGCGCCCGGTGGGGCGACGACGGTCGTGGACGGGACAGTCGTGCTCGGACCACGGTCGAACGCGACGGTGAACGCGACGGTGAACGCGCCCTCGACGACGGGCCGGTACGAGGCGCGCGTGGTCCAGCACCGGTACGTCGGCGTGCTACCCGCGTCGACGATACGGCGCCTCCACGCGGTCGACCCGTGGGTGGCCCGGGGCGCGGTCGACGCGGTACTCGGACTCGTGGCGTTCGTGCTCGCTCGCTCCGTGTTTGGTCGCGTCCGCGGTCGCCTGCGGCTGGCGCCCGCGCGGACGCTCCCCGTCGATCTGTCGCTCAAACGCCGACTGCGGCGGTTGTATCGATAATCAGGCACCACACATACCATGAAAAACGACAACGTACAACCATGATCGAGGGGGTTCGGACGCGCGCGGTGCTCGACGAGTACGCGACGGTGCTGCTCGTCGCAGCGCTCGCGGTCGCCGCCGTCGGCGGCGTCGTCGCGTACGACGCACACGCCTCGACGGACGAGCGGCAGGTCGAGCGGACCGTCGAAGAGTTCCGCGTCGACGGGTCGTTCGCGCACCGGGCGACCGTCCACGAGGGCGCGAACACGACGACGTTCGAGCCGGGAGCGACGGTCCACAACCGGAGCGTCTACTTCTCTCGCGTGATGCCGACCCTGCGGGGTCGTCTCTCGCTCCGGTACGCGGGCGCGGACGCACCGGCGACCGTGCACGTCTCGCGTCGACTCGTCGTCGAGAGCGTCTCGAGCGAGCGCGAGACCGAAGACCGGACGGTGTACTGGCGCGACGTCCGGTCGCTCGGGTCGAACGCGACGACGCTCGTACCCGGAGACCGAACGACCGTGCCGTTCGCCGTGAACGTCTCGCGGACCCTCGCGGAGGCACGCAACGAGAGCGCGCGCCTCGGCGCACCCGGGTCCGTCCAGACGCGGGTCGTGTTCGACGTCACCGTCGACCGCGAGAGCGCGAACGGGACCGAGACGCTGTCGTTCGTCCTCCCGGTGACGACCGAAGGGAGCGTCTACCGCGTCGACGACGACCCGCGGTCGGTCGCGTTCAACCACACGGCAACGACGACGGTCGCGGACCCGCCGAGCGCGGCACGCGCTGTCGGCGGCCCGCTCGCGCTCGTTCTTGGACTCTTCGGCGCGCTCACCGTCCACGTCCTCCGACGCAGCGGCGCTCTCGCGGTCGACGGTGCGGAACTCGAGTATCTCGCGTACCACGAGGACCGCGCGGACTACGCCGACTGGATAACGGACGGGCGACTGCCGGCAGCCGCGTTGGAGCGCCCCAGCGTCGTCGTCGATTCGCTCGCGGGGCTCGCGGACGTCGCCATCGACGCGGGCGAACGCGTCGTCCACGACCGCGACCGCGACGAGTACGCGGTCGTCCACGGCGACCTACTGTACGTCTACGAGCCACCAGTGGACCCCTACGGCGAGACGGACGACGCACTCGCGAGGACGAACCCGTCAGACGCGGCGGCGCCGACCGCCGAAGCGGCCGACGCCGAGGACCTCCCGTTCGGCGACGCCGACGCCCACGACCCCGACGCCGTCCTCGACCAGACCGACGACGGGCGTGACCTCCTCGACGACCCCGCGAGCTTCGACGACCCCGGTGACGACGCCGGAACCGTCGCCAACACGGTCGACGCACGACCCAGCGACGACGCGGACGCGTCCGAGGCGACCGGGTCACGGTCCGACGACGATCCGACACCGAACCTGGACGTGCAGGACTGACTCCCAGCGCTCCCGCAAGCGGGTGTGCACGCCGTTCAGTAACCCCTTTAGGCGACGGCGGGGAACCGGAGGGTATGTTCCTGACACTGCGGTCGGCGGTCGAGGAGGCGCTCGCGGACGCGCTCGCGACCCTCGACTATCCGACCGACGACCTCGGAATCGAGGAACCGCCGGAAGACGTCGACGCCGTTCTCGCCTCGAGCGTCGCGTTCCGACTGGCGAGCGAGGCCGGTGCACCGCCGCCGCAGGTCGCCGCGGAGGTCGCGGACGCGCTCGACGCCGACGACATCGAGTACGTCGCCGCCATCACGACCCAGGGCCCGTACGTGAACTTCCTGCCGAGCGACGCGTACTACGCCGGGACGCTCGACGCCGGCCAGGCCGACGATTACGGACGACTCGAGGACACCGGCGAG
Source organism: Halorubellus salinus (assembly GCF_020567525.1). Lineage (GTDB taxonomy): Archaea > Halobacteriota > Halobacteria > Halobacteriales > Natrialbaceae > Halorubellus > Halorubellus salinus. Next base: position 36,418 of record NZ_JAJCVI010000005.1, on the reverse strand, counting down.
TCCGCCGTCGTCGAACACACGAGCGCGAACCCGACCGGCCCCGTTCACGTCGGGCGTGCCCGCAACCCCATCGTCGGGGACGCGGTCGCGAACGTCCTCGACTTCGCGGGGTACGACGTCGACCGCCACTACTACGTGAACGACGCCGGCCGCCAGATGGCCGTGTTCACGTGGGCGTACGAGCACTTCGACGAGGAGGACCTCGAGGGCGAGCCCGAGCGCGACCGCATCGAGTACGACCTCGTCCGGTACTACCGCAAGGGGAACGCGTTCCTCGAGGACGGCCCGGCCGACGAGGTCGAGGCAGCCGAAGCCGAGATTCAAGCGATCATGCAGGGCCTGGAGGCGGGCGACGAGGACGTCCACGACCGCGTCACCGAGGTCGTCGACCAGGTGCTGTCGGGGATGCGCGAGTGCCTCGCGCGCCTACCCGCGGAGTTCGACGAGTTCGTCAAGGAGTCGCGGTTCATGTTCGACGGCTCGACCGACGACCTCGTCGCCCGTCTGAAGGAACTCGACGAAGCGGTGTACGAGGAGGACGCCTGGCAGCTCGACCTCACCCCGCACGGCATCGAGAAGAACATGGTGTTCCTGCGGTCGGACGACACGAGCCTGTACACGACCCGGGACCTCGCGCACCACGAGTGGAAGTTCGAGAACTACGACCGCGCGGTCACCGTCCTCGGCGAGGACCACAAGCTCCAGGCCGAGCAACTGCAGACGACCCTCGACCTGCTGGGGAACGACACGAGCCAGCTGGAGAACGTCATCTTCTCGTGGGTGAACCTCCCCGGCGGCCTCGGGATGTCGACGCGCGAAGGCACCGGCGTCGACCTCGACGACCTGCTCGACGAAGCCGTCGACCGTGCGCGCCAGGAGGTCGAGGACCGCATGGAGGATCGCATCCGCGACGACGACCTCACCGACGAGGACGTCGACCACATCGCGCACCAGGTCGGTATCGGCGCGGTCCGCTACGACATCATCTCGAAGCAACTGACGAAGACGATCACGTTCGAGTGGGATCGCGCACTCGACTTCGAAGCCCAGAGCGCGCCGTACGTCCAGTACGTCCACGCCCGCACCTGTGGGATCCTCGACGAGGTCGACGAGGTTCCCGCGTTCGACGCGAGCGCGCTCGAACGCGAGGAAGCGCACGACCTCCTGCGGACGATCGCGCGATTCCCCGCGGTCGTCGAAGCCTCGGCGGACGCACTGGAACCGCACAACGTCGCGACGTACACGCGCGAGTTCGCGGAGACGTTCAACGCGTTCTACCGCGAGTGCCCCGTCCTCAGCGAGGACGACCCCGAGGTGCGCGCGGCACGGGTCGCGCTCGTCGCCGCCGCACGGAACACCATCGCGAACGCACTCGGGCTCCTCGGCGTCGCCGCACCCGACTCGATGTAACCAGCAGGCGACGCGACCACCTCACCTCTCTCCGGCTTCTTCTAGCTCTCCGTGCTTCGTTCGACTCCGGCAGTGCGAGCGTTCCCGAGCTAGCAGTGCGGGCGCTCCCGAGCTGGTAGCGCAGCCGCTCCCGAATGTCGACACGACGCACTCTCGACGCCCCACCTGCGCCTGCCGACGCCGGGTCGACGACGCGCAGCCGACCTCAGCCGAGTAGCGGGAGTGCGATGACGCCGCTGGCCATGATGCTACCGCCGACGAAGATGACGGCGCCGACGCCGACGCCGATAACGAGCACCAGGAAGAGCAGTATCCACGAGAGCGGAATCGAGTTGTCGTCAGCCATGTACGGTCGTTGGAACGTCGGACGGGAAAGCCGTTTCCGTTCGAGAGCGCCGCGGAACCACCCGGTCCGGTCGCCGGTCGGCCGCGTGCGGTCTGCCGTGCGGTCGGGCGCGACGGACGTCAGCGGTCGTGGTCGTGGCCACCGTCGGTCGCGGGTTCGCCCGTGCGCTCGGCGTCACCGTCGCTGTCGGCGAGCGCGCGCTCGACGTGCTCGTCGTCCGCGCTCCGCGTACCGTTGTCCGCGTCCGCGTCCGGGATGTCGACGCGGTCGCCGTCGCCGTCCTCCGCGTCCACCTCGCTGATCGCGCTCGACACGTCGTCCGCCGACGCCACGTCGCCGTCGTCGCCCGCGTCCTCGGCCGCGCCTTCGCGCGCCGGGGACTCGCTCGCGGCCGAGGCCTCCTCGTTCTCCGCGCCGAACCGCGGCCGGTCGTCGTCGTCGGCCTGCCCGAGCAGGCGCGCGGCGAGGTACCGGTACGCTTGCGCCGCCGGCGATTTCGGCTCGTGGACGACGAGGGGCGTGCCCGCGTGCACGCTCTCGCGGACCTTCGGGTCCTCGGGCACCGCAACCAGGAGGTCGGTCCCGACCTTCTCCGCGACGTCCTCGGGCGACACGGGCTCGTTCGGGCGCGTTCGCGTCACCACCATCCCGCCGACGGTCCCGCCGGCGCGCCCGACGAGGTCGACGGTCTTCGTCGCGTCCTGTATCGCCGCGGGCTCCGTCGTCGACACCAGCAGCGTCGCGTCCGCGAGCCCGAGCGGGAGCACCGTCTCGTGACTCACGCCCGCGCCGACGTCGAGGAGGACGAAGTCGAAGCGCTCGCGGAGGTCCGCGATGACGCCCGTCAGTTCCTCCGTCGCGACGTCCGCGTACCCGTCGAGGTCGACGCCGCTCGGGATCGCCCAGATGCCGTTCGCGAGCTCGTACGTCGCCTGGTCGACGGTCGCGGACCCGCCGAGGACGTCGTGCAGCGACGTCCCGCCTGTGTCGAGACTCACGAACCCGGCGAGGTTCGCCATGCCGAGGTCCACGTCGACGATGACGACGCGATTGCCGACGCCAGCCAGTGCCGTGCCCAGGTTCACCGTCGTCGTCGTCTTCCCGACGCCACCCTTCCCACTCGCGATGGCGTACACCGTCTCCTGCGTACTCATTACGATTCGATACAGTGCTGGTGGAGTAATAAATGGTGGTTCGCGCGACATCGTCTCGCACGGACGCCACCGGTCGACTCGCACGGTCGTCGTCGTTCACTCGCTTCAGGCGCGTTCACGACGCCCGGTTCCCGCGCCGTTCACGCCCGTTCACGCCGTTCAGGACGCCCGAAAACCGGTTCAGAGCGCCTGAAACGCTCGAACTGTCCCGAACGGCGTTCCCCCTTCAAGTGACTCCGAGCACTGGCTTCGAGTGCAACGAACCATGAAATCGACGCAACTCGTCGCGGCCGTCCTCGCCGTGCTCGTCGTGGGCGCGGGAGCGGTCGCGGCCACGCCGGCAGCATCGACGTCTGGACAGACCGCGACCGACGCCCTCCCGGGCGACGACCACGCCGCGAACGAATCCGACGGCGCGAGCGACGACGCGCCCGCCGCGACCGACGAGGCCGACGCCGAGCCGGGCGCGAACGCGCCGGTCGACGTCCCGGCCAGCGGCGCGAGCGACCGGTCGCTCCCCGAGCAGGCCAGCGACACCGCCAAGACCGTCCAGTCGACGATCGCCGACTGGTTCGGTGCGAACGAGAGCGAGCGCGAGCACGACTCGCTCGGTGACGCCATCTCCAGCGTCGTCGGCGGCGACGACGCGGACGCGAACGAGAGCGCGGACGACGATGCGGACGAGAGCGCGGACGACGATGCTGATGCGTCCGTCGACGTCGGTGCGAGCGCGTCCGAGAACGCTGGCGCGAACGCGAACGCCACCGGCCAGAGCGAGGCGAACGCGAACGCCGAAGGCATCGTGAACGCCGTCGTCTCGTTCTTCACGGACGACGACGCGGACGCGTGACGCCCTCGACTCCCGACCCGACTACCCGGTCCCCGCTGACGCCCGGGTTGCCGTCGACGTCCGACCGTTCCGTCCCGTAACCGACCTCGTTTCTTCGCACCGGACGACCGCCACCCGATAGCGGCACCTGTCGCCCCCAACGCCGACCGCCCGCCGCCGACCGCCCGCCGCCGACCACCCACCGCGACAGAACCACGCATACGCCCGCGAGCGGGGTCGTGCGACCGTCTCACGGACAAGGAACAGTTACTTACGCGCACGTCGGTGACTTATATCCAATGAGTCAGCAAAGCGAGGAGGAACAGTCCGACCGGAAGAAGTACGAGTTCCAGAAGGTCATCGAGGACCTGCAGGCCCACGAAGGATCAGGAACGCAACTCGTCACCATCTACGTGCCGGAGGACCGCCGGATCTCGGACGTCGTCGCACACATCACGCAGGAACACAGCGAAGCGTCGAACATCAAGTCCAAGCAGACCCGGACCGCCGTCCAGGACGCGTTGTCGTCGCTGAAAGCGCGATTGAAGTACTACAAGGACCCGCCGGAGAACGGGATGGTGTTGTTCTCGGGCGCCATCGACTCCGGTGGCGGCCAGACCGACATGAAGACCGAGGTGCTTGAGTCGCCGCCCCAGCCCGTCGAGTCGTTCCGCTATCACTGCGACAGCGAGTTCCTCACCGAACCGCTCGAGCACATGCTCGCGGACAAGGGCCTGTACGGGCTCGTCGTGCTCGACCGCCGCGAGGCGAACGTCGGGTGGCTCCGCGGGAAGCGCGTCGAACCCGTCAAGTCAGCGAGTTCGCTCGTCCCCGGGAAACAGCGCAAAGGTGGCCAGTCCGCCCAGCGGTTCGCTCGCCTGCGCCTGGAAGCCATCGACAACTTCTACCAGGAGGTCGCGGAGATGGCCAACGAGCTGTTCGTCCCCGAACGTCACGAGCTCGACGGCGTGCTCGTCGGCGGTCCCAGTCCGACGAAGGACGAGTTCCTCGACGGCGACTACCTCCATCACGAACTCCAGGACTCAGTGCTCGGGAAGTTCGACGTCGCGTACACCGACGAGTCCGGGCTCTACGACCTCGTCGACGCCGCACAGGACGTGCTCGCGGACGCGGAGATCATGGAGGACAAGGAGCTGATGGAGCGGTTCTTCAAGCAACTCCACGACGGGAATCAGGCGACGTACGGGTTCGAGCCGACGCGCCAGAACCTCGTCATGGGGTCCGTCGAGCACCTCCTCATCAGCGAGGACCTCCGGCAGGACGTCGCCGTCTTCGATTGCGGGAACACCGAGGAGTACGAGGTGTTCGACGCGCGGAAGGCGACGCCGAGTCACGAGTGCGAGGACGGGAGCGACGCCGAACTCGAGGAGCGCGAGGACGTCATCGAGTTCCTGATGGCGATCGCCGACCAGCGCGGGACGGAGACGAAGTTCATCTCCACCGACTTCGAGAAAGGCGAACAACTCCTCAACGCGTTCGGTGGTATCGCTGGCTTGCTGCGGTACGAGACCGGCGTCTGATCGCCTTCGAACCTCGACCGGACGGTCGTCTGACTCCTCGTTCTCGTTGTCTTCGTCGTCGAACGCCAGCCTGAGAGGTGGTTGCCTCTCCGGGACCTGGCGATGCGTTCGACGCTGACGACGGGCCCGTGTCAAATCAAGACCGCCGATTCCCCCCGTGGTGAGTGTGTCCCCCGTTGGCGGGCGGATTCCGTCGACGCGCCGAACGACACGGGGCCATAGGCCGAGCACGGCTAAATCGTCACGCACCGACCGGATGCACGCACCGCGAAAACCAGTACTTATGTCTGCCGGCGCGGTCGGGGTGTGCGGGCGATAGCGACCCGCGGTCGCGGTCGCCGAACTACTCCATGAGCTGCTCGAGTTGCTTCCGGCGACGCCCGATAGCGACCCGCGGCTGGAGCGACCCCTCGCCCTCGAGGTCCTCGAGTATCAGCATCGCGTCCACGCCGTCAGCGGCGAGGTCCTCGACGAGCGTCTCGATGTTCGAGCGATTCAACGCCAGCGACGACAGCATCCCGACGACGAGCGCCATCCGCACGCCCGCCGTTTCGGGCGGGAACGACTCCACGATGTCCTCGAAGCGCACCTCGCCGGCGGGCTGCGCGTTCGCCGGATCCGCCGCCGTCACCGTCAGGCACTGCGTGCAGATGGACGCCGCGTCACCCGGCGCGAACTCGCGCAGGTCCGCAGGCACCTCGAACACAGTCACGTCACCACGACACTCGGAGCATTGCATAATCACCCCGACACGCCCGACCGCCTAAAAACTAGTCTGCGTGACGCCCACCAGCCGGGTCGAACGTGAGAAGAGACACCCGCCCGACCGAATCGATGCAGTTCGAGGGTCCCGGTACGCAGTCAATCCGCGTCGACGGCCCACGGACGCCCTGTTCAATCCGCGTCGACGGTCTCCGCCGCTTCCGCTTCCGCTTCGCGCGCGGCTTCCTCCTCGGCTTTCTCCTCGGCTTCCTTCTTGTCCTTGATCTTCTTCAGGCGGAAGATCTCCTCGCGCTCTTGCTCCTCGAGCTTCTGCTCGATGTACTCCTGGTTGTTGTAGAGTTCCGGGAGGAGCTTGAACTCGAGTGCGTTGACGCGGCGCTTGGTCGTCTCGATCTCCTTCAGCATCTTCTTCATCGCCGTCTCGACCTCCGCGGCGAGGATGATGGACTCCAGGAGGTCCTCGTACGCTTCCGCGGCCTCGTCGATGCGCGCGCTCGTCCCGAGGACGCCGTACCCGCGCTCGTCGAGGCTCTTCTTGACCTTCGAGGACTCGATCTGGGGGACGACGACGCCCATGATGTTGTTCGACTCCGTCGTGATTTCGGGGTGCTCTTTGAGTGCAGCGGCGGCGCCGCGGACGGTGACGTCGCCTTCCATGGCGCGCGCCATGTTGATCTTCTTCTGGGCGGTCTGGTAGTCCTCCTCCATGCCGCCCCGGACGTCCTGGGCCTTGTCGAGGATGTCCATGAACTCCATGATGAGCCCGTCGCGCTTCTGCTCGAGCGTGTCGTGGCCGCGCTCGGAGAGCTCGATGCGGTCCTCGATCGCCATGAGGTTCTTCCGAGTCGGCTTGACGTCCTTGGCCATTACGCGCCAGTTGCGTAGCCAGCCTGTTAACCCTTTACGATTCCAGCGGGTGTGGGTGGGCGAGCGGGCCGCTCGCGGCAACGTTCGCCAGCGCCCCGGTGGCGCTCTTGCGGGGGGTTGGGGGGACTTCGGTGGTTCGCGAGCGTGCTACCAGATGCCTTGCGCTCGGTCCATGCCGGTGACGACGACGACGTGCGGGAGGGTGAGGACGGCGATGCCGACGAGGTAGACGCCGACGAGGCCGGGGAGTTCGGTGGGCGTGGCGGGGACGAGGACGGCGAGTGCGGCGAGGACGAGGAGCGCGCCCACGGTGAGGGGGGCGGCGTCGCGGGCGAACGCGGCGAGGGCCCCCGTGGTGTTCCCGCGTTCGAGTGCGGCGCTTGCGGTGTCGTCGACGGCGACGAGGCGCGCGACGTGCCTGAGCGCGTGCCACGCGGAGAAGTACGCGCCGACGGCGAGGATGGGAGGGACGAGGAGGAAGAAGGCCCAGAGGGCGAGGGTCTCGGCGACGTCGACGGTCCACGCGGTCGAGGCGCCGTCGGCGCGGTAGCCGTTCGCGAGCGCGAGGGCGGTGAGTGCGCCGACGCCGGCGGCGACGGCGAGGCGCGCGTCGGTGGTGAACAGCCACGCGATGGCGTCGGTCGACGCACCGAACGGGGCGACGAACCACCCGAGGACGCGCTCGTACTGGCCGGGGAACGCGACGAGCGGCACCGCCATCGGGAGCGCGCCGCGGACCGCGGCAGTGAGTGCGCGCTGGGCGCGTCCCCGGGGATGCTGGCCGTCGAAGAGCGCGACGAGCGGGTAGAGGTCGCCCTGGCCCCAGTGCGCCCACGTCAGGAGGACGAACGCGACCGCGGCCGCGAGCGGGGCGACGAACCACGCGACGGCGTACGCCCCACCGACGACGGCGTAGAGCGCGCCGACGCGGAGCTGGTGGGCGCGCGTCGCTGGCCGGCCGCCCGTGCGTGCGAGCGCGAGGTGGTCGACGGCGCCGTGAGGGAGCCCGAACAGGACGACGCTCGCGACGAGCGGGACGAGCTGGACGACGAGCGGCGGGCGGTCGACGCCCGCGGCGAACGCGACCGCGAGGACGCCGACGACCGCCCACGACGGGACGAGCGCGAGGGCGACGAGCCGGTCGCGGACGGCCGCTGGCTCCGACGACCGGTCGACGTACCCGCTCGTCGTCATCGTGCCACGCTTTCGCCGCGCGTCAGTTTGAGTCGGACGAACCGGCGGAGCGGTGCGGGGACGGCGGCGGCGGGCGCGGCGTACACCCACTTGAGGAGGACGAGGCTCTGGACGACGAAGACGTTCGTCACGAGGAAGAACAGGCCCTCCTCGACGGGGAGGCCGAGCACGAACACGCCGGTGGTGTACGTCTCCGAGATGATCCAGACGCCCGCCTCGATGGCGATCCGGTCGACGACGCAGAGGTACAGCGTCGGCGCGAGCACGCCGAGGAGGAACGTCTTCCGTGCGCGCACGAGGACCGGCCAGCCGAACGCCCACTGGACGCCGAGGACGGGCCCGGCCCACGCGAGGATGGCGCCGAGGTACAGCGTCTGGCCGCCCTGGAGGACCCACGCCAGGCCGAGTGCGGTGACGGCGGCCGCGGCGAGCGCGCCGACGACGCGCTGCCGACGCGAGATCCGCGCCGTGGAGACGTCGACGATGCCGAGACTCCCGACCCACAGGGCCGCGAGCATCGACTGCAGGACGAAGAACGCGTACTCCTCGATGGGTGCCAACCACACCCGCGCGAACACCGTCCCGTCGCCGTACGTCCACACGCCCCGCGAGATGAGGTAGTTGTCCCACGGGGTCGTGTACGCGACCGCGAGCAGGACCACGACCGGCGTTCCGACCTTCAACGTCCGCGTCCACTCGTCCAGACCACGCACCCGCCGGAGGACGACGACCGCGGCGAGCGCCGGCACCACGAACAGCAGGTGGAAGACGACGTACGTCAGGACGTCGGTCACGCGAACTCACCCCGCGAACGGGGGCAAGGTGAGCGACCTGGTCGACCCTGGACGCCACGAAGCGAACGTCGTCTGGACGAGTGTATCGGATACATGATTGCTTCGAGTACGAAAAAACCGCGTCGCGACGGTGTCAGTCCGCAGTGGTCGCGCCGCTCGGTGCCTCGGAGGCGGTGTCGGCCTCGTCGAGGATCGCGTGACTCGACAGGAGGATGAACCCGAACCCGACCTTCGCCACGAGGTCGAGGACCATGAACCCGGCCGTCTCGATGCCGAGTCCGACCGCGCCGACGCCTTCCGTCCCGACCAGCCACCACACGGGGTAGACCAGCCAGATGACGGTCAGCATGTTCCGTAACAGGCGGAACTTCGATTGGGCTTCGCCCGAGAGGTTCCGAGCTTGCTGGGTGAGGTTCCGGAAGAGGAACACGAGGAGGACGAGCAGGAACGCCGTGCTGACGCCCCACCAGATGAGGCGCTGCGCGCCCGTGGAGAGTGCAGCACCCTGGAGGTCGCCCGTGAGGGTTGCGACGGCGCCGGTCCCGATCATCGCGACGTCGAGGCCGACGAGCGTGTAGATGGTGTTCCGGTCAGCGCCCGCTAGCAACCCGAGGTCGTACAGGAGTAGCGGGGTCGTGAACAGCCAGTCCGTGTATCGCGCCCAGTAGATGGGGATCTCCTCCCCACCCACGACGACTGTCGTCAACCCATACCCGAGCGCCATCGCGAGATAGTTCGCGAACGCGATCGCGGTGATGAATATCGTCGCGATGTAGAACTTCTGTCGTCTCTCGTTCTTTACGCCCCAACCCCTGGCGATGAAGTAAACCATCCCCAGGAACATTCCCGCGGTGCCGAGCCACAGCCACAGTGCTTCGCCTTCTGGTGATGCCATGCTACGCTAACATGTACGCGAGGGACCGAACTAACTCCACCACCGGAAATTTCCGTCTCTCTCGGCCTGTCTTTATAACGGGCCGTCGGTCGGGGCGATGCCGTCGACGACTTCGCCCACGACCTTCCGGAGCGCCGCCCGCAGGTGCTCGTGGAACGTCGACGTCGACACGCCCATCGACGCCGCGAGCGTCTCCCCACTGACCGCTCGCGGCGTCTCGAAGAACCCCGCCGCGTGCGCCCGGACGAGCGCCGCCCGCTGTCGATCCGTGAGGTCCGCGTCGAGCGCCGCGACGAACTCGCGACGCGTCCGAACAGACCGTTCACCCGACCGGTACGCCTCCAGCGCCGCCCCCGGGAACCGCGACTGGACCGTCGACACCACGTCGCGCCCATCACAGCCCGCGGGAATCGACAGCACGAGCGACGCCCCGTCACCGTCCGCCGAGAGCGACGTGACCTCGACACCCCGCGCCGCAAGCCCCTCGACGAGCTCGCCCATCGACCCCGTCATCGACACCAGACACCCGTCCTCGCCGTCCACCACCACGGACGTCGACAGCTCCGGGAACGCCGCGGCCGTCTCCAACACCACCGCCGCGTCGACACCAGTCACGTCCCAGAGCACGGACACCTCGCCGTCCGCCACCTCCGCACCCGCGAACGAAACCTCGCACTCGCGGCCCGCCGCGAGCACGACCGGGAACAGCTCCGACCCCGAGACGTCCAACCGCGCCTCCGCGACGCCATCCGCAACCACGCGCTCGTGGGACTCCACCGCGTTGATCGCCGTCGCCACCGTCCGCCCCACGGACGCCAGCACCACGCGCTCGTGCTCGTCGAACGCACCCTCCTCGTCCGCGTACACCGCGAGCACGCCATAGGTCACCTCGCCGTACGAGAGCGGCACGACCGCGACCGACCCGTAGCGGTCCGGCCACTCCGGCCCATGCAGCCGTCCGTTCGCGCACTCGCTCGCATCCCGCAACTGGATCGTGTTCGACGCGACCGCCGCCACCACCGGGTCGTCGTCGTCGAACGACAGCGACAACTCGTCCACGCGCCGCGGCGCACCCGCCTCACCACCGAACCCGACGACGGGATCGACCGTCTCGCCCGACAGCCCGTACTCGCCGACCCACGCGAACGCGTACTCCGGCGTGCTCGCCACGCACCGACACACCTGCGCTTGCAACTCCTCGCGCGTCGACGCCTGCACGACCGTCGCCGACACGTCCGCGAGCAACCCGTCGACGCGACTCAGCACCGCCTCCAACGCCATCCGCTCGTCGCGGTACGCTCGCGCCCGCTCCCGAGCCGCTCGCTCCGCATGCTTCCGACGCGTCACGTCCAACTGGAACCCGACGTAGAACGCGACCTCGCCATCGTCGTCGAACAACGGCGCGAGCTCCACGCGATTCCAGAACAACTCGCCGTCCTTCCGGTAGTTCCGTAACGTCACCGTCACCGGCTCCGCCTCGGCGACCGCCGCCCGCATCTTCGCGACCGGCGCCTCCCGCGTCTCCGGCCCCTGCAGGAGCCGACAGTTCCGCCCGATCACCTCCTCGCGACGATACCCAGTGATGCGCTCGTACGCATCGTTCACGTACACCAGCGGGTTATCCGGGAGCGAGGGGTCGGTGAGCGTTATCCCGACCGGTGCCGCGTCCATCGCCTGCTGCTTGACCGCCTCGGTCACCGGGACCGCACGCGCCCGCTCGCCCTGCGGCGGAACCGGCTCCTCCTCGAACACGCTCGACCCACCATCCGCCAGGACAGACCGGCCCGACCGAGGGCTCTCGTGCTCTCGCATACCTCACGTACGTCACGAGCGACCAAGTTCCTACACCCCGACCAGTTACCCACCACCAACCACGAACCGACCCATTGCCGTCGCTCCTCGACGACCCGAGAACCGAAGAAATCGAGAGAGACCGTCAGTCGGCGGCGACTTCCTCGCCGACGTCCTCGACGTAGTGCTCCTCGATGAGCTCCTCGTCGACGCGGTTCAGCTCCGTCTTCGGGAGCATCGACAGCAACTCCCAGCCGATGTCGAGCGTCTCGTCGATCGACCGGTCCGTCTGGAAGCCCTGGTCGACGAACTCCGCCTCGAAGCGGTCCGCGAAGTCCAGGAACTTGTTGTCACGCTCGGACAGCGCCTCGCGACCGACGATGTTCACGAGGTCGCGGAGGTCCTCACCTTCCGCGTACGCCGCGTACATCTGGTCGGACACGTCCGCGTGGTCCGCACGCGTGAAGCCCTCGCCGATACCGTCGTCCATCAGACGCGACAGGCTCGGCAGGACGTTCACCGGCGGCTTCAATCCCTGACTGTTCAGGTCGCGGTCCATCACGATCTGGCCCTCCGTGATGTACCCCGTCAGGTCCGGGATCGGGTGCGTGTCGTCGTCGCCCGGCATCGTCAGGATCGGGATCTGCGTGATCGACCCCTCGACGCCCTTGATGCGACCCGCACGCTCGTAGATCTGCGCCAGGTCCGTGTACATGTACCCCGGGTAGCCACGACGGCCCGGGACCTCCTCGCGCGCCGCACCGATCTCGCGCAGCGCCTCACAGTAGTTCGTCATGTCCGTGAGGATGACGAGCGTGTGATAGCCGTGCTCGAACGCGAGGTACTCCGCAGTCGTCAACGCCAGCCGCGGCGTGACCGTCCGCTCGACGGCCGGGTCGTCCGCGAGGTTCATGAAGACCACCGAACGCTCGAGTGCGCCCGTGCGCTCGAAGTCCGCCATGAACTCGTTGGCCTCCTCCTGCGTGATACCCATCGCGCCGAAGATGACCGCGAACTCCGACTCCTCGTCGTCGTCGTCGCCGCCCTCGGACTCCTCCGGGACCGTCGCCTGCCGCGCGATCTGGAGCGCCAGATCGTTGTGCGGGAGCCCGGACCCCGAGAAGATCGGGAGCTTCTGGCCGCGGACGAGCGTGTTCATGCCGTCGATACCCGAGACACCCGTCTGGATGAACTCCTCGGGGTACTCGCGAGCGTACGGATTGATCGCCTCGCCGACGATGTCGCGACGCTCCTCCGGGACGATGTCGGGACCACCGTCGATCGGGTTCCCCGAACCGTCGAGCACGCGCCCGAGGAGGTCCTCGGTCACGGGCATCTTCATCGTCTCGCCCAGGAACCGAACGGACGAATCCATGTCGATACCGGACGTCCCCTCGAACACCTGGATTGCGACCAGGCCCTCGCTGGACTCCAGCACCTGCCCGCGGCGAGTACTACCGTCGGGTGCCTCGATCTCGACCATCTCGTCGTACCCGATGGCCTCGTCGACCTCCGCGAACACGAGCGGTCCGGAGATCTCCGTGATTGTTTGGTATTCCTTCATGATCAGTAGAGTTCACGCAGCTGGTTCGACAGGGACTCCTCGAGGTCGTCCACGAACTCGGGGACCTCGTCGTCCTCGGTCGACGCGATACGGTTCAGCTTCGGTGCCGCATCCACGTTCTGGATCTCCTCGACCGGCACGCCCGCCTCGAGCGCCTCGGAGGCCTCGTCGTTGAAGTGCTTGATCGCCTGGAGGATGCGGTACGTCTTCTCGGGCGGACAGTACTGGTCCACCTCGATGAACGCGTTCTGCTGGAGCCACGCCTCGCGGAGGTACTTCGCGACCTCCAGGATCAGGCGCTGGTCCTCGGGCAGGGCGTCCTTCCCGACGAGCTGCACGATCTCCTGGAGTTCACCCTCCTCGTCGAGGATGTCGACCGCCCACTGGCGGATCTCCGGGAAGTCCTCCGCGACGTTGTCGCGGTACCACGGGTCGAGCTGGTCCTTGTACAGCGAGTACGACTCGTCCCAGTTGATAGCCGGGAAGTGACGCCGTTCCGCGAGGTCGGCGTCCAGCGCCCAGAACGTCTTCACGATACGGAGCGTGTTCTGCGTGACCGGCTCGGAGAAGTCCCCACCCGGCGGCGACACCGCGCCGATGACCGAGATGGAGCCCTCCATGCCGTTGATCGTCTCGAAGTACCCTGCACGCTCGTAGAACTGGCTGAGGCGCGCCGCGAGGTAGGCCGGATAGCCCTCCTCGCCGGGCATCTCCTCGAGACGCGAGGAGATCTCGCGCATCGCCTCCGCCCACCGCGACGTCGAGTCCGCCATCAGCGCCACGTCGTACCCCATGTCGCGGTAGAACTCCGCGATGGTGATACCCGTGTACACGCAGGACTCGCGCGCCGCGACCGGCATGTTCGACGTGTTCGCGATGAGGCAGGTACGCGCCATGAGCGCGTTCCCCGTCTGCGGGTCCGGGAGCTCCGGGAAGTCGTCGATGACCTCCGTCATCTCGTTCCCACGCTCACCGCACCCGATGTACACGACGATGTCCGCGTCAGAGAACTTCGCCAGACTCTGCTGGGTGACCGTCTTCCCGGACCCGAACGGCCCCGGGATCGCCGCCGTCCCACCCTTCGCGAGCGGGAACAAGCCGTCCAGGATACGCTGCCCCGAGACGAGCGGCGTCGTCGGCGTCTGCTTGTCACCAGCCGGCCGCGCCTCACGAACCGGCCACTCCTGACGCATCTGAACCTCCTCGCCCGAGGAAAGCTCCGCAACCGGCTCCTCGACCGTGAAGTTCCCCGCCTCGATGGCGACGACCTCGCCACCCTCGTAATCCGGCGGGACCATGACCTTGTGCTCGATCGTGACCGTCTCGTCGACGACCCCGATCACGTCACCCGGCTCGACCTCGTCGCCTTCCTCGACGGTCGGCTCGAACTCCCAGGTCTTCTCCAGGTCGATACCCGGCGCGTCCACACCACGGTCGAGGAACGCCGAGTTCATCTTCTCCTCGAGCACGTCCAGCGGACGCTGCACACCGTCGTAGATGGTGTCCAGCATCCCCGGCCCGAGGTCGACGCTCAACGGCTCGCCCGTGTTCTCGACGGGCTCGCCCGGTGCGACCGCAGACGTCTCCTCGTACACCTGAATCGTGTACAGGTTCCCTTCGATCTCGATGACCTCGCCCATCAGTCCCTCGTCGCCCACGTAGACGACGTCGTTCATCCGGGCACCGAGGTCCGTGGCGGTCACGACCGGACCACTCACGCTCTCGATCTGGCCGTCCTCGCGGACGTCAGTGTCTGTTGCTTGACTCATATTAGTCCTCGTCCATCAGGTCGATACCGATCGCTCGCTTGATCTGCTCGCGCAGCCCGCCCGAGCCCGCACCACCGCCGAGCGTCACGAACGTCGGTTCGATACTCGTATCCACGATACTCCGCGGCTCCCGGGACAGCTCCGCGACGTCGTCGTCGTGCATCACGACGATACCGACGTCCTCGTCGCGAGCGACCTCGCGAACGGCGTCGTCCAACTCGTCGGCGTCCTCGGACTCCACGTTGTAGAACTTCCGGACGCCAGCGAGCCTGAAGCCAGTGGTGAAGTCCGGACTGCCGACGACCGCGATCTCCTGACTCATATCGTGACCAGCTCCTTCTCGATCTCGTCCTCGCTCAACCCGGCCTCTCGACCGCGCGCGATGGCACGGATGTTGTTGACCTCGCGCTCCTTCGCGATGATGTACGAGAGCACGGGCGTGACCGAGAGCGGGTGCACGTGACTCAGGTGGTCGGCGTACTCCTGGAGTGCCGCGTCCAGCGCACGCTCGAACCCGATGAGGCTATCCGCGTCCTCGAGTTCCGCGAGCGCCTGCCCGAGCTCGTCACCGTACTCGCTGTCCCGGATGACGGAGACGAGCTCGCTCGTACTCGACACGAGCGACGACAGCTGTCCTTCCGAGAACAGGTCACCGCCCGCGATGTAGTACTCCGCGGGGTCGAGGTCCGCGCCACTTCGCGCGAGCCGGAGCGCGTTCCGCGCGTTCCGGAAGTCGATCTCGGCCTTCAGGAACCCTGCGTACAGCGCGAGTGCACTGTCGGGCTCGTAGTCGCCGAGCTCCGCGATGAGGTTCTCGTAGAACGCGCGGTCAGCGGCGTTCTCGAGCGGCACGAGGACGTCCGTCTCCTCGTACTCGGGGAACGCCGCCTCCATCCCGCGCTCGAAGATCGTGCCGTCGAGCAACTCGACGACGCCCTCGATGGACTGCGCGTCCAGCAAGCGCTCCAGGAAGCGGTCGTCGAACTCGCCCGCTCGAATGAGGTCGGACGCGACCTCGTCGCGGGACGCACCCGAGTACACGCCACGGAGCACCGTCTTGACGTTCCACGCGTCGAACTTCCGCAGATACGACGCGATCTGCTCGTAGAGACCACCGCCAGCCCAATCGAGGATGTCCTCGAAGTTCTCCGCGAGGTTCCGGTTCAGCGAGTACTCGATGAGGTCCACGCCACTGTGACGCGACCCGAGCGCGTTCATCTCCGCCTCGTACTCGGACTCCTCCATGTACCGGGAGATCTCGCTCGGTCCCATCCGGACGAGCTTCCGGTAGTCCTCGTCGTCGAACAGCTTCGCACGGCGGGCCCGGATGCGCGCGTTCACGTACTCCGGATTGGCTCCCTGTGCGCTGCTCATTCTTCCTCGTCGAACAACCGGTTACTGATGTCTCTGAGGTTGTCCTCCCAGACGTCCGCCAGGAGGGAGTCGAACGTGTTGTTCACGCGAACCCGACTCTCGTCGGCTTCGACGACGACGCCACCGAGGCAGTCGTGGACGCCAGCGACCTCGTAGCCGTCGTAGTCCGCGACCACGTCGGCGAGCAGGTCCTGGTCGTCCTCGCGACCGTACACGCTCACGCTCTCCTCGCTCTCGAACTCGACGCTCGCAGCGTCGAGCAGCGCGGTCGTGAGCTCCTCGCGGCGGTCGCCCTCCATCGACGCGAGCGCGTCCTCGACGCGTTCGCGGACGTCCTCGAGGACGTCGCGGCGCGCTTCGAGACGCATCTGCTTCGCCTCGAGCTTCGCGCTGGAGAGCTTCTGTTCTCGCTCCTGTTCGACCGTCCGTTCCGCCGCGCGCTCTGCCTCCTCGATCGTCTCCTCGGCGTCCGCCTCGGCCTGCTCGACGATCTCGTCGGCTTCCGCTTCACCGTCGGCTCGTATCTCTTCCGCACGCGCGCGGGCTTCGTCCCGGATGTCCTCAACGACTGTATCCAGACTCATTGTGGGAAAACGAAGCGGTTAGTTACCCGACGAACAGCGGGACGAGCGCCAGGATGACGAGCGTCTCGGGCAGGACCGTCATCAGGATTGCGATACCTGTCGAGATCGAGTCCTCGGCGAGCGCGCCGATCGCGGCTGCGCCGATCCCACGCTCCGCGTATCCGGAGCCGAGCGCGGCGAGACCGATGCCGATCGCGGCAGCGGCGGGCTTTTCAATGGCGGGGCCGGATGTGGCCGTCTGCGACCCTTCGTTCTGCAGTGCAACACCGAGATTGAGTACGTGTTCTGCGAGTTCCATCATAGTTTGCGTAGTCCTCCGTGTCTACCAGACAGGTCGTACTGGCCACAGCGCACCCATAAAACTTCCCAAAGAAATCGGCCGGTACCGGACGTATAACCGTGAAACACAGGGGGGAAATATAAAGACGTTTTCGGTCTGACCTCGCTGAGGCACAAGTACGTGTCGTTCGAACCGGAAGAACGCGAGGTGAGCGGTCAGTCCTCTGTCGTGTGCTTGCGTTCGTACCCGAACGGTTCGAACACGCGACCGCCGCCCTCGTAGAACTTGTTGAAGAACTCGACGAACTCGAGACGCACGCCCTGCAGGCCCGCGCTCGTCACGCCGAGGATGAGGACGAGCAGGTGCCCGACGACGAAGATGAGGACGCCCAGGACGGCGAACGCGACGCCGCCGTGGACGAGGCCACCGAACAGGATCTCACCGTGCTCGACACCCTCGGGACCGTAGCTCGTCATGTAGTGAATCTCGCCCTCGTACTCGTAGGCCCCCCAGAACAGGAGGTTGACGACGAGCGCCATCCCGGCCTTCGCCAGGAGGACGCCCGCCATCCGGATGTACGAGAGGACGTTCACGAGCGCGTTCGGCGTCTCCAGTCCACCGATGATGAGCCCGATGAAGCCGTACTCCTGGTACTCACCGTAGAGGATGCCGGCCAGGCCGATGAACCCGAACACGAAGAGGCTCCCCCAGCCGACGACCTCCGGCAGGCCGTTGGCCGACGAGATGATGTGTGCCTCCGCCAGTGGCGCGAACAGGATGTCCCGCTTCTGGTCGAGCGCGACGTCACTGAATATCCAACCCCAGACGCCGATCATCAGGAACCACCACGCGAGGTTGTGCGTGAACGCGTCCACGAGCCCGTGACTCCGGTCGTTCCAGAACCCGAACCAGAACCCGATGGTCATGTGGACGATGCCGGCGACGAGGCTCAGCACGAGGAACGACCGTGCGTAGTAGCCGAACGCCGGCTGGAGGCCCTTGTGCAGCGGCGGCTTCCCACCGAACAGGACCTCGCCGAGGACGTGCATCCCGAATATCTCGCCGTACAGCACGCCGAACAGCATCGTGAAGCCGCCCGCGAACATCGCGATAGCGCCGATGCCCTTGATGATCTCCGCGTCGAACTTGCTGTAGATACCGTAGCCGGCAGCGGCGTAGAGGATACCGTACCCGAGGTCCCCGATCATGAACCCGTAGAAGAACGGGAACGTCAGCATGATGATCATCGTCGGGTCGATCTCGGAGTACTTCGGGATGCCGACCATCTTCGTCAGCGGCTCGAACGGCTTCGAGAGCGAGTCGTTCTCCATCACCGTCGGTGGCTGCTCGTCCATCGACACCGTACTGCCGCCGTCCGTGACGGCCTCGGTGTGCTCGGGCTCGCCGTGCTGGTTGTAGTCCGCACGTTCGAGCTCCTCGACGTCCGCGCGGTCGCCGACGGCGTCACCGACCGTCGCGCGCAGCGAGTCCACGCGGTCGGTCGGAATCCAGCCCTCGGCGATGAACGCGTTCTCCGTCGTCGCGAACTGCAGTGGCGCCTCCGAGCGCTGCACGTCGATACTCAGGCGTTCCTCGGCGGCGAGCAGGAAGCTCGCGACCTCCAGACGGAGGTCGTCGAGCTCGTCCTCGACCGTGTTCAGCTTCGACTCGAGACGCTGCTTGCGATGGCGGAGCTCCTCGATGTACTCCGAGGGGTTCCCTTCGGCGTCCTCGGGGATGTCGAGGGTGGTGAAGTCGACGCCGACGAGGAGGTCGTCGAGGAAGTCCTCGCGCGCGTTCGACTCGGGGTAGACGTAGACGGCGACGACGCCGTCGGCCTCCTCGACCTCGAACTCGCGGACGACCGCGGCACCACGGAGCGCCTCGCGGACGCCGTCGGCGTCACCTTCGCCGACGCGAACCTCGAGACTGTCGTAGCCGGAGAGGAGATGCAGGGGCGTCCCGAGCGTCGCGAACGGCGCCATCGAATCGATCCGCTCCTCGACGTCGCGGAGCTCGTCCTCGAGCTCGTCGCGGCGGTCGTCGAGACGGTTCGCCTCCTGGCGGACCTCCTCGAGTTCCTCCTCGAGCGCGTCCTCGGTGACGATGCGACTCGGGCCGGCGTCCGCGGCGTCGACCTCGAGGATGTTCTCGAGCGACCGAACCGTCACGAGCTTCTCGGAGGCCTCCTCGGCGCCCTCGACCGGGTCGCCGTTGTCGAAGCCCTCCCAGGAACCGTCGTAGTCGCTGAGGTGGACGAGGTTCAGTTCGTGTACTGCCTCGATGACGTCGTCCATCACCGCCTTGGACCCCGTCACCGAGACCTTACTCATCCGCTCAGGTCTGAGCATGTACCTCCTCCGTGAAGCGCTCGAGGACGAAGTCGACGACGTCGTCGACTCTGCCCTCGGCGCGAGACCGGAGGCGCTCGCGTTCTTCCTCGCCGTCCTCGAGGATGCGGTCGCGCTCGGTCTCTATCTCTTCGCGGGCGTCCTCGAGGCGGTCTGCCTCGAGCGCTCGCGCCTCTTCTTCGGCCTCCTGCCGGATGTCTTCGGCACGTTCGCGGGCGTCGGAGATCCGTTCCTCGCGGTCGGCCTCGGCCTCCGCGATGATGTCGTCGGCCTCTCCTTCGGCCGTCTTGATGCGTTCGAGAACCTCTGGCCTCGGCATGGTATGAACGTTCGAGAGTTACAACAGCGCCTATTTGGTAGTTGCGAAAGGCAGTCGTGGGATTCCGGCGTAGCGGTCGTCTCGCGGGGACTTCCACGGTCGCGCTGTGGCCGGAATCAGCAATACTTTGGTCGCGCCGCACGAAGCGCGAGCAATGGGAGTCCTCGAAGACAAAGCACGAGCGCGGTTGTTCTACAAGTACCTCTCGAAGGTGTACGACACGATCAACCCGTTCATCTGGAACGAGGAGATGCGGACGGAAGCGATCGGGATGCTGGACATCGAACGCGACGACCGCGTGCTGGACGTCGGGTGCGGGACGGGGTTCGCGACGGAGGGCCTGCTGGAGGTCGTCGACGAGGTCGTCGGCCTCGACCAGAGTCCGCACCAGTTGGAGAAGGCGTACGCGAAGTTCGGGAAGCACGGGGACGTGCGCTTCCATCTCGGTGACGCGGAGCGGCTGCCGTTCGAGGACGACGCGTTCGACGTGGTGTGGTCGAGTGGCTCCATCGAGTACTGGCCGAACCCCGTGGAGACGCTCCGGGAGTTCCGCCGCGTCTGCAAGCCCGGCGGGCAGGTACTCGTCGTCGGCCCGAACTACCCGAAGTCGAGCGTGTTCCAGAAGCTCGCTGACGCCATCATGCTGTTCTACGACGAGGACGAGGCCGACCGGATGTTCCACGACGCCGGCTTCGAGGACGTCACGCATCGGCTGATGGGCCCGTCGTACGACCCGGACATCGCCATCACGACGGTCGCGCGCGTCCCCGGCGACGAGGACGCTGACGTCGACGCGACGGCGACGTCCGAGGTCGAGGCGGACGCCTGACCGACGTCGGGGTCGACCGTGCTCGTTCTCTTCGTTCGCGCGACGCTGGGAGCGGTGGCGCTGGCGCGCGCGACGAGCGCGTCGTCGGCGTAGATAGCGACGACGACGCGGTCGCCGGGCGCTATCTCGGGGTCGTTCGTGCCCGCGAGCGCGACGGACGCGGTCGTGCCGGCGGTCCAGGCGCCGTCGTACCCGCGGTTGAACGGCCCGGTCGGCCCGGGCTCGAACCCGGTGGCGGCGAAGAACGGCACTGGCGGCTGGTGCGCGAGCCGTCGTCCGTCGATGGTCACGACGACGCGGAGGTCGGCGACGTGGAGCGCGTCACCGCCGCGGTGTTCGAGGACGAGTTCGTCGCTGGCGGCGTCGACGCTGAGGCTGACGCGCGCACTCGGCGCGGGCTCGTGGGGGGCGACGCCGACCGCGAACGCGACGGCGACGCCGCTCGCGAGGACGACCGTCAGCGCGACGACGAGCACGACGCCGACCGCGGGACTGACCGCGCGGTCGCTCGCGGGCGGCGGCGCGTCGCGAGCGCTGGGCGGCGGGCTAGGAGGCACGCCGACCCTCGCCGCGGCCTCCTACAAGAGTCTTCGCGGCTAGAACGGCCCGCCGACGGACACGTCGGGTTCGGCGAGGGTCTCCTGGCGGTAACGGTGGCCGGCGACGCCGAGCGCGACGACGCCGGCGAGCGCGGCGAGGTAGTTCGGGAGGTACGCGCTCGAACCGAGCGGCGGGTTCGCGGTCTGGGTCTGCATCACGTCGAGTCGCACGTCCGGGCTCCCCTCGTCGGCGGGCGGCAGCGAGGCGTTCGCCGGGCGGACGACGACGACGGTCGACGCGCGCAACGCCGCGGCGTCCTCATCGGGTAACTCGGCGTCGGTCGGGTACGCGTAGTCCGAAGCACCTTCGCCGACGGGTACCGCGTACGTCCCGTCGTTCTCGAGGGCGTTCACGTAGAGCGCCTGCCCGCGCTCGGTGAGGTTCTCGTAGTACCGGACCGTGAAGTTCTGCGCTCGTGCGTCCGCGACACCGTCGAAGTACGGCGTCGGCCCGTCGACGCCCGGCTGACCCTGCCGGACCGACGTCCGATGCACGCGCTCGTCCGCCGGCTGCACGGTCAGCGCGAACCCGAACAACGGCAAGCTCACCAGGACGAGCACAACCGCGAGACGACGACCATCCATACCCGCACACACCACTCACGCAACAAAAAACCGCCTGATACGACGCGAAAACAACCGCCTCCCGCGTCGCCCCCACACCACGAAACCGGTCAACCGCCCGAAACAGCGGCCTGGAGGCCGCCGTACGGTCGTGGAGTCAGTCAGTGCCGCAAGAAACGGCGGCTTGGAGGCCGCCGTACGCTCGTGGAGTCAGTTACTCCATGTCGACGTACGTGAACCACTCCTCGTGGTCGTCCGTACGGCCTTCGACGAGGTCGAAGTACGCCTGCTGGAGTTCCTCGGTGACGGGTCCACGGGTGCCGTTCCCGATGGTGACGTTGTCGACCTTGCGGATGGGCGTGACCTCCGCGGCGGAGCCGGTGAAGAACAGTTCGTCGGCGGTGTTGAGTTCGCCGCGAGAGATCGAGACCGTGTCGTGGACCTCGTAGCCGCGTTCCTCGGCGAGCGTGATGACGGTGTCGCGCGTGATGCCGTCGAGGATGCTCTCCGAGAGGCCGGGCGTGTATATCTCGCCGTCGTTCACCATGAAGAGGTTCTCGCCGGGGCCCTCCGCGACGTTCCCCTCCTTGTTCAGGACGATCGCTTCGGGATAGCCGTTCCGGCGGGCCTCCTCGCCGGCCAGCATCGAGTTCACGTAGAGGCCGGTGGTCTTCGCGTTCGTCGGAATCTGGCTCGACGCGTGCTTGCGCCACGACGACACCATCACTTCGATGCCGTTCTCGAGCGCGTCCTCGCCGAGGTACGTCCCCCACGGCCAGCACGCGATCGCGGTGCGCGTCGGGCAGTCGCCGGGCGACACGCCGAGGCTCTTGTAACCGTAGAACGAGATCGGGCGAACGTAACACGACCGGAGGTCCTGTTCGCGGATGAGCGTCTTCGTCGCCTCCGTGATCTCCTCGGGCTCGTGGTCGATCTCCATGTCGTACGGCTTGCAGGACTCGTAGAGCCGGTCGACGTGCTCCTCCCAGCGGAAGAGCGCCGGGCCGTTCTCGGTATCGTAACAGCGTGCGCCTTCGAAGACGCCGCTCCCGTAGTGGAGGCCGTGCGTGAGGACGTGGATCTGCGCGTCGTCCCAGTCCACGTACTCGCCGTCCATCCAGATCGTGTCGACGTCCATCTCGTCGAAGCCAGCCATAGTCGACGAATTGAGTGCCTAGGATAAGAGTGTACCCGGTTTCGGTTCGCGCAAAAGTATCCGACGCCGGCCGTCTCCGGGTCGGTCAGCGGAGCGCGGCGACGAGGTCGCTGCCTTCGACGTAGGGAATGCCTTCGCGGTCGGCGTACGCGCGAGCGTCGGTGGGGCTGGTGGCGCCGCCGGTCGCGTCGTCGAGCATCTCGCAGACGACGGCGGCGGGGGCGACGCCGGCGGCGTCGGCGAGTTCGAGCGCGAGCTCGGTGTGGCCCTCGCGTTGGGCGGTGAGGTCGGGGGCGGCGCGCAGCAGGTGGACGTGGCCGGGGGCGCGGAACTCGCCGGCGAAGTCGAACGCGGCGGCGTCGCCGGCGCGGGCGTCGCCGGCGGCATCGGCGAGGCGCGCGATGGTGAGCGCGCGGTCGTCGTCCGTGATACCGGTGAAGGTGTCGACGTGGTTCACGGTGAGGGAGAACGACGAGCGTTCGTCGTACGCGAGGTCGTGGTCGGCGGCGAGGTCGTGGTCGATGACGTCCTGCGCGAACGGGAGGTCGTACGCGGCGGCGACGTCGTCGGCGAGCGCGACGCAGACGAGACCGCCGGCGTCGTTGCGCATCCGGCGGACGGCGGCGGCGTCGACGCCGCTGGCGGGGTAGACGATGTCGGTCTCGCCCTCGCGGTCGGCGGCGTCGTGGATGCAGACCGGGTCGCCGCGCGCGAACGCGGCGATGGCAGCGTCCACCGCGTCGCGTCGACTCTCGTCGGTGGCGGCCGCGTCGTCGGCGGCACCGGTCCCGCTGCCGTCGGTCGCGGTCGCGTCGTCGCCGGCGTCGTCGGTGGCCGGTGTTGCGTGGTCGGTGTGGGTCATTGCGTGCCCTCCACGGTGACGATGACGTCGTCGTCGTCCGCCAGGTCGAGGACGTCCCGGAGCTTCTCGGGCGCGATGAGTTCGAGCTGGTCGTCGTCGTGATGGGTGCGTTCGGGCGCGATGGTGTGGACGGTCTCGTGGACGTCGCCGTCGGCGGTCTCGACGGTCGCCGGATAGCAGACCGCGGGGCCGTACGTGCGGTCGTCGTCCTCCCAGCCGTCGATGGGCACGGGGTCCATCGCGTCGAGAGCGCGGCGCCGGCGGACGCTCGCGTCGGTGAGGTCGACGTTCAGCGTCCCGGGGAACGGTTCGTAGCCGAGGCGCTCGGCGAACTGCGCCATGTATCCGGGGAGGGTGATGTAGTGGCGGCCTTCGCCCATCCCGCTGGTGACCCGCCCCTCGAGCTCGACGGTGGTGTGGCCCTCGAAGATGCTGCGGTAGTCCTCGTACTCGCCGCGGAGGCCGCGTTCGCCCGCGTCGGTGAGTGCGACCCACTGGCCGTCGTTGACGGTCTCGCGGGTCACCCAGCCCGCCGTCTCGAGGCGCTGCAGGCGTCGGGAGGCGGTCTGCGTGGAGGCGTCGAGCTGCTCGGCGAGGGTCGTGCAGGTCGTCTTGACCTCGCCGGTGAGGGCGCCGTCCATCGCGAGGCGTTTGGCGACGGCGACCTCGTCGTGCCCGACGTCGGACGTGGTCTCTTGCATACGAGTTGGTTCGAACCCACCCCGGATAAGCATAACGAATACGGTATGCGTCTCGAATCTGTTATAGCTTGTTCCGGGGGCGTGACGCGGCGGCAGGAACGAGACTCGAGTTGGAAGTTTGTTCGACGGGCGCTTAAACGCGTCGGTCCGTTCAACGACGTCAGGCAAGAGCGTTTATTGTGGTCGCCGCCTGAGTAGGCTCAACGGCGCAGGCACCGACCACGCCGCCTGAGTCGGGGGAAACAGACCGTTGCAATCGACGACAGCGACCGTCCTCCACGTGACGACGAACGAGCACGACGCGGCCCTCGAGAGCACACTGTACGACGTTCACCACGCGGTCGACGCGGCGACCGCACTCGACGTCCTCGACCGCATCGACGTGGACGGAGTCGTCCACGACGCCACCAGCGACGACTGGCGCCTCGACGTGCTCGAAACCGTCGCCGACGCCACCGACGCCGCCGTCCTCGCGCGGACGCCCGACCCAGACGGCGAGTTCGCCGCCGCCGCCAGCGCACGCGGCGCCACCGGCTACTGCACGCACGACGACGACCTCGCCTCGCGCATCGCGGCGCACCTCGACCGATACCCGACCGCCGACCAGAGCTGGTACCGGCGACTCCACGACGCCGTCACCGACCCGGTGGACGACGCCGACGAGACCGCGCGCCGCCTCCTCGAGGTCGGCTGTGACCGCCTCGACCTTCCCTACGGCTTCCTCACGAGGTTCGACGCCGACGAACAGCACATCGCCGTGGCCATCGGCGACCACGAGGCCCTCCAGACCGGAAACAGCGCCCCCATGGCCGACTCGTACTGCCAGTACACCGCCGATACCGACGGTGGCTACCTCGCGATGGACGACGCCAGGGAACAGCTCCCCGCCTCGAACCCCTACGAGGCGTTCGAACTCGGCTGTTACGTCGGGGGACTCGTCGAACCCGACGGCGAGGTCTACGGCAGCCTCTGCTTCGCCGGCGACGCCGCCCGCGACCGCGAGTTCGACGACGCCGACCGCACGTTCGTCGAGTTCGCCGTCGAACTGTTCGAACACGAACTCGAGCGCGACCAGCATCGCCGCGCCATCGAGGCCGCCAACGACCGCTACGAGGCGCTACTGGAACGCATCGACGACGGGTTCTTCGCGCTCGACGAGAACTGGCGGTTCACGTACGTCAACGAGCGCGCCGGCGAACTCCTCGGACGCGACCCGGACGCCCTCGTCGACGAACGCATCTGGAGCGAGTACCCCAGCGAGCAGGCCGACCAGTTCCGCGACCGCTACGAGCGCGCGATGACCGAACAGACTCCCGTCGTCTTCGAGGAGCACTTCGAACCGCTCGACGCCTGGCTCGAGGTGTCCGCGTACCCCTCGCCCGACGGCCTCTCCGTGCTCTTCCAGGACGTCACCGACCGGAAGCGATACGAGACGCAACTCACCGACCTCCTCGACGCCGTCCGCGACCTCTACGGCGAGACCGAGCGCGAGGACATCGCCCAGCGGGTCGTCGACGCGACCCACGACATCCTCGGCTACCAGTACGTCGTCGTCCGCCTCCACGACCCCGACGCGAACACCCTCCCACCGACCGCGACGAGCGACGCCATCGACCGCGACGCCCCGGACCGCCCGACGTACGACGTCGGCGAGAGCCGAGCCGGTCGAGCGTTCGAACGCAACGAGGTTGTCGAGGGCGAAGCGTACCTCCCCGACGTCCACGGGCCGTTGACGAGCGCGCAGTACTACCCCATCGACTCCCACGGCGTCCTCACCGTCGCGACGCGCTACGACGAGACCGACATCGCCGAGAGCGACCAGCGGCTCGCGCAGATCCTCGCCGCGAACGCCGCCGCGGCACTCGACCTCGCGACCCGCCAGCGCGCGCTCGAACGCTACGAGTCCGTCCTCGAGAACGTCCAGGACATGGTGTTCGTCCTCGACGAGACGGGCGTCATCGAGTACGCCACCGGCCCGCTCGCCGACGCCATCGGTCAACCCCGCACCGGCCTCGTCGGCGTGCACGCGAGCGAGTTCGTCGACGCGGACGTCGCAACTCTCGACGCCGCCATCGACACCCTGCTGGACGGCGAGGACGAAGACGCCACGTTCCAGTTCGAGCTCGTCGGCGTCGACGGCCCCGTCCCGATAGAGGTCGACGTCAGCGTCCTCCCCGGCATGCACGGCGGGGACATCGTCGGCGTCGTCCACGACATCAGCGACCTCACCGAGACGCGCGCTCGCCTCGAGAGCGAGAACGCGCGGTTCCGCCAGCTGTTCGAGTCGCTCCCCGACCCGGTCGTCGAGAACCGGTTCGTCGACGGCGAACCGGTCGTCGAACGCGTCAACCCCGCGTTCGAGGACGTCTTCGGGTACGACGAGCGCGAACTCGTCGGCGAGCGCATCAACGACTACATCGTCCCCGAGGACCGGCGCGCCGAAGCCCGGTCGCTCGACCGGAGCACGACCGACGCCGCCCCCGACGAACCGACCGTCGTCTCCAGCGAGGTCGTCCGCCAGACCAGTCAAGGCATGCGACACTTCCTCTTCCGCGGCATCTCCTACCTCGACGGCGACGTCCACCGCGGGTACGGCATCTACACGGACATCACGTCCCAGCACGAGCGCGAACGCCGCCTTCAGGTCCTCAACACCATCCTCCGGCACAACCTCCGCACGGAGATGACGCTCGTCTCCGGGTACGTCGACGAACTCGCCGTCGAATACGACGACCACGACCTCGCCGACCGCATCCGCGACGCCGTCGACGAGGTCGTCAGCCTCAGCGACAAGGCCCGCGAACTCGAACGCGCGCTCGAGGAGACGCCCGAGCCGGCACTCGTCGACGTCGTCACGCACGTCCAGAACGGGATCGCGGACGCGACGAACGACCACCCCGACCGCAACGTCACGTTCGACGCCGACTCGGCGACCGTGGTCGCCGACCATCGCCTCGAGATCGTCGTCAAGAACCTCGTCGAGAACGCGTTCGAGCACGGCGGCGGCGAGGTCACCGTCTCCGTCACCACCACGGACACGACCGTGGAGATACGTGTCGACGACGACGGCCCCGGCATCCCGGAGTTCGAGCGGGCACTCGTCAGTGGCGACCGCGACATCACCCAGCTCGAACACGGCAGCGGCCTCGGGCTCTGGATCGCGACGTGGCTCCTGAACGCGTTCGACGGCGACCTCCGGTTCGAGAACGACGCGAGCACCGTCGTCGCCGTCGTCCCGCGCGCCCCGACCGACGCCCAGGCCGCGCTCGCCGCGGAGTCGGACGAGTCCGCGGCAACCGAGGACTGACCGGCGGACGTCCGGTTCCCGAACGCGACTGCCCCGTCCAAGCGCGACACCGAACGACGGGAACCCACGAGAAGTTTACGAACGTCCATTTCTATACGAGAACGAACATCGCTCGCTCACTCATCCGAGATAGTATCTGGGTTGCGGTCCCGGAACGTCCGCTTTCGTACGCAAGAATTACCATTCCACGCTGGAAACGGCTTACTGATGGGGACATCCATGCTCGCAGTACCGGCCGTGGCCAGCACCTCACAGTACACCGTCCCGTTCGTCGGTCTCGAACTCGACCAGACGGGCCTCACGATCGTCGGCGGCTTCCTCATCGTCCTGCTCCTCATGGGCTCGGGGTTCTTCTCGTCGTCCGAGATCGCGCTGTTCTCCCTGCCAGCTCATCAGATCGACGCGATGGTCGAACAGGGCAAGCGCGGAGCCCGAGCCGTCCAGACTCTCAAAGAGGACCCGCACCGGTTGCTCGTCACAATCCTCGTCGGGAACAACATGGTCAACATCACGATGTCCTCGATATCGACCACCATCGTTGGCTTCTACTTCGACCCGGGCGCGGCAGTCCTCGTCTCCTCGTTCGGCATCACGTCGATGGTCCTGATATTCGGTGAAAGCGCCCCGAAGTCCTACGCCGTCGAGAACACCGAACTGCACGCACGACGCGTCGCGCGCGGACTGACGGTCGTCGAGAAGGTACTGTGGCCACTCATCACCCTGTTCTACTACCTGACGACGCTCGTGAACAAGGTCACCGGCGGGAACGCGTCCATCGAGTCGACGTACGTCACCCGCGAGGAGATACGGAACATGATCAAGACGGGCGAACGCGAGGGCATCCTCGAGGAGGAGGAACGCGAGATGCTCCAACGCACCCTCCGGTTCACCGACGCGACCGCCAAGGAGGTGATGACGCCTCGCCTCGACGTGGCGGGCATCTCCACCGACGCGTCCGTCGAGGACGCGATCGACCACTGCATCCGCTCGGGGCACGCCCGCCTGCCGGCGTACGAGGGCTCGCTCGACAACGTCGTCGGCGTCTTCGACGTCCGCGAGCTGGACGCCTCGAACGACGACTTCGCCGACCTCGACGTCGGCGCCGTCGTCGAGCCGACGCTGCACGTCCCCGAGTCCAAGAACGTCGACGACCTCCTCTCGGAGATGCGCGAGAACCGCATGCACATGGTCATCGTCATCGACGAGTTCGGCGCCACCGAGGGCATCATCACGATGGAGGACATGACCGAGGAGATCGTCGGGGAGATACTCGTCGGCGACGAGGACCACCCCATCGAGTTCGTCGACGACGACACCATCCTGGCGAACGGGTCGGTGAACATCGAAGCGGTCAACGAGGCGCTCGATATCGTCCTGCCGGAGGGCGAGGAGTTCGAGACCATCGCGGGCTTCCTGTTCAACCGCGCGGGTCGGCTCGTCGAGCAAGGCGAGGCGTTCGAGTACGAGAACGTGACGCTCCGCGCGGAAGGCGTCGAGAACACCCGCATCCAGAAGGTCCGCGTGACCGTCGACCGCGACCCGGACGACGTGGTCGACGACGTGCCGCCCGGCGACGTCGAAGGACGCGACTGACCGAACGGAGACCGCGGTCAGGCGTCCGCGAGCGGGTCCTCGGTCCAGAACTCGCTGTCCTTCCGGAGCTTCGGCACCCACGTATCCGAGTCCCGCGCGAGCAGTGCGACCCTGGACTGCGGGACGTCCGCGAGGTGCTCGTGCTCGGGCATGTGTTCCTTGACGTCCTCGGCGAACGCGAGCACGTCCTCGTGGTCCGGCATCGCATCACGGTCGAGGCGTCCTCTGGAGTGCCCGACGTGCATGTACGCCTTCAGCTCCACGAAGTCCGGCTTCGCACGCCGATAGAACGCCGCGTACCAGTCCGGGCTATGCATGTTCTCGCCGTTCACGAGCGTCGTCCGAAGCACCGTCCGCGTCTCGTCCTTCTCGGCGAGGACGTCCATCGTGTCGACGAGGCGCTCCCACGCGTCGTCGTCCACGGCCTTCACCGTCGAGTCGAACGTCGCCCGCTCGGGCGCGTCCACGCTCACGTAGAGCTGCGTCGGGTCACAGCGCTCCAGCACCTCGGGTTTCGTCCCGTTGCTCACGAGGAACGTCGTAATCGACCGCTCGTGGAACTCGTCGATGAGCTCCGGCAGATACGGGTACAGCGTCGGCTCGCCATCCAGACTGATCGCGACGTGCCGCGGCTCCATCGCCTGCTCGAACACCTCACGCGGCACGTTCTCGTTCCCGCCGTACCCCGACAGGAGCCTCCGCTGGAGCTCCACCGTCGCATCCGCGACCGCCGCCGGGTCGTCCCACTCCACGTCCCCTAACTCGTACGCGTGCCCCGCGTGATCGCGCCAACAGAACACGCAGCGCTCGTTGCACTTCACCACCGGCGTCATCTGCATGCACCGATGGGACTCTATCCCATAGAATGCGTATTTATAACAACGACCGTCGCCCTTGAGAGCATTGGCAGTCCAGCCGCACGTCTGCGCCGCTGTATGGTTCACGCTGTGGTAGTTTGGGTCATCTACCTGCATCGGCCCCCCATCAGAACCCTCCTCGTTCTGCTTGCCCGTCGAGGATTCCTCGACGGTATCCGATCCGGTCATTGGCGAGAAATGGGTGGCAAGGCTAAAACGTTCTTCCCTCTCTTTTCACCTCACCGTCGAACGAGTCCGATTCGGCAGATGACGCTCTCGGAGTCCATGCGTTGTTTAAACACTTTCAACCTGACAATCTTACTGTGCTGAATCAAGAGACTAGCTCGAAAACATCAACAGGCTCCATGTACAGACGCCGATTTGGATCTCCTGTTCAGTAGGCGTGCGAACATACCGAAGCGGCTCTGTTGAAATCCTATTCGTTAGACATCTCATCTGATGAAACTGCTGTTAGGTAGGCGTGCGAACGTATAGGTCTCAGGTTGAATCAGAGACGTGTACACCTAAGGTGCCGAATGCCGATGTTTGATTCCTTCTGGAATTGACACCCCTCGGGATTGTGGGCTATTGAATACGAGATGGTAGCAGACGTCTTAAAGGTCACACGACAGTATGATTAATTCAGACAATTATCGCCTGACGTTCATTCCATTAGTTGCAATGACCTTATGAGGTACCAAAAAGGGTTTCAGCGGATATCGATAATTTGTGGAATATGGTACGACGCCGGGATATATTATCGATTGCAACCTCTGCGTTAATTGGTCTTACCGGTTGTTTGAGCTCTTTTCAAGCAATGCCTGGAGGTAGCGGTCCACTCGAAGTCGGGGAAGACACGCGTGCGAAGGGTGCTCCAAAGGAGTTGGCAATCACCGAACTTGAAGGGGACTTTGAATATTTCCCGAGTAATGACACAATCCGCTACCCTGCAAAGCGATCCGGGGGAGAAGTCATCGAGTACGATTTTGGCCCGTATGAGCATTGGGCAGAGCAAGAAGCACACGATGCGGCTATTAATGCGGCCGGGAATGTGTTTTCACCTGCAATTTCCCAGCGAAACGATGTTTGGGTTGAAGCTGCGCCTTGGGAAACTTCTATGCGTAGAGATCTTCGGGTAGTGTATTTAGAGAAAGTTAACGATGAAGGAGATGTTGTCGAAGAGCCGTCCATCGACCTACAATCTCTCATTCAGGAAGTTCCAAGGACTGTCGAAGTAACAATCAAGTATGACGGGAACATGGATGAATATATATTCCCTGTCTATGTTTATAGAGCCGAGGGAAAGCACGTTTTTGGAACTACGAGAGAGAACTGAGAGAATTCTGTGTTCTTTACCGGAAGTATCCTGGGAGATATCGTTCAATTGCTTCGGCAGTATTGCCCCCATCACCCCGGTAAGTGAAACAATGATTGCTCACTCCCATGATGTATGCTCCATCTCCGCTAGACGTCCTGCCGAATATACCGCCACCTGAGTCGCCAGATTTCACTGCATCGTTTAGATGGACCTATGACAAGGAATAGAGACACAGGGCCCACAGATACGGAAGCTGCATAGGACTCCACTACGAAGCACACCCCCTGTATCTACCGCTTCGGACGATCGAAGCCGCGGAGATTTCTCAGGGACGATTCGCGCTGTAGATTCAGCAGAACTGCTGGAATCTATCCACGATTGAGGGGTTCAACACGGCGCAAGTCCGTTATGGTGCGTATGTAGTTCCGCAGCGGGGGCAGCATATCCAGTGTGATTCGAGTGGTTCATCGCACGAGCCACAAGAGTCGGGTGTTAGAGGCTTCGGAAGCGATTCGACAGTCGTTCTTGTTTTGGCTTCTAAGTTTCTCCAGAGAGCGTCTGTGTCAGAGTGATTGCAGACTCGATTGACGCCGTTTCCTTCTCGACGGTGCCCCAGCAAGAACTTGATTTCCTCGTCGTTTAGCCCGTAGTCCTGTTTCATGATTGTCGTCCAGTAATGGCGGAAGTTATGTGGGTTCACGGGCTTCCCGACGTTCGCTCGATCGGCTGTTACCTCGAGCATTCTACGAATTGTACCCTGACACAGCGGCTGGTCGAGATTCGTGAAGTGATGGTCAGGGTCACCAACGAACAGGAATGCGTCAGGATTGTCGCGGAGAGGATGGACGTCCAGCCACTTTTTCAGGTATGGTCTCGCGCCGAAAAGCGGACGTCGACGATCCCGGTCTGCTGCTCCCTTCAGCCCATCACGGTTCGTGTTCAATGTCAGAATACCGTCTCCGGGATTGATATCCTTGATTCGAAGACCCTGGATTGCGCTGATACGTTGTCCGGTGTTCAAGAGGAGTTCGAGCAATGCTCGATTCCGAGCACCTTCGACCTGTGTCCTGAGTGCCTGAATATCCTGACGTGAGAATAAATTCTCCTCGTCATATGCTGCGCCACTGGAGTTGCCATACACGGTAATTTCGTCGGGGTGTGCGATTCCCCAGTACCAGAAGAACGACCGCCCGGCAGATTGCGTCACGATGACGGTCGCTCTTGCTAGACCACCCTCCTTGATGTTTGGATTCAACCCGGCGTGAATCCCATCCATGGCCTGATTGAATTGTTCAGCATCCAGTTGGAGGAGATCTGGCGAGACTCGTTGTGCGACCTTTCGCATCTCACGGAGATACGATTCGACAGTCGCTATCGCAAATGTATCTGGTTCACCACTGGGTGTGATGTACTCGAACTCTGATTCGCGAGGATGAAGCGCCGACGCCCATTCGGGCAAAGCGTCAGTCGTTTCCTCAGGGAGAGTTCCGTCTTCGCCGTACTGTCTGATTCTCGTTCGTTCACTATTGAGTTTCTTCACTGGGCCTTGAGCCATCGTAATCTCAGTCCAATTGTCGCCTTTGGCTCCGGTCATCACGGGAGCCAGTTGGTTATGAAAGCGCTTCTATACCTCATTCGGTGTGTTGAGCTGTCGACGGAGAACCCCCGGTTCTGCCTGGGCGCCTCACCACTGTAGGCGCCGATAAATCTGCTCTTGATAGTACTTAAGAAGTGGCTCCTACGACAACTCGTCCGTCCTCGTGCGTTCGACGCTCCCAATTTCGAGGCGCGAACCGCCTGGGCGATTGTTGCTCATATGCACCAATCGCACGTTGCGCTCGCGGACCGGCACACAGTGTAGCAGTACGACTCACCATAGTTGGTCGTCCTCTCTCGCGAACGAGGAGCAGTGTCACCTTGCCAAACAGTCGGCCGTCCGCGTGGTCTGCTCTCCCTGGTGTTCCCCTCGTCATCTTCGAAGAGGGTCGGCAGGGGTCAGAACCTATACGACGCCGCTTCGCCCACCTGGTCACCCCCAAGCTCTACCCAGCGCATGCGTCTGGGTGCTTGAGGATGGTGTGAAATGCATTTCGAGGAAACCCTTTGTATCTTTGAACTATGGGCAGTGGATCAGTTCAGTTCGTACGCGGCATCGAGGTGCGCGATATCATACTCGCAGCTGATGATGAACCCGTAGCACTTCCCCTCGCCCTCCAGCGCGTTCTTCGTCCACCCACACGTCTGCGCGGCCGTGTGATTCACGTTATGATAGTTCGGGTCCGACACCTGCATCGGCCCGCCCTCGGCGTCCTCGCTGTCGCTCATACCACCCCCGAGCGCGTCCAGCAGTGAAAAACACGCGGTGTCCGCTCGACGCACTCGCACCGCACAGTCACCTCGGTCCAGCACGAAACCCGCCGCCCCGCAGAAACGGCGCGCTGGAGCGCGCCCTATGCGTGCTTAGGCCAGTTCCTCCACGTCCTGGAGTTCCACGAACAACTGGTCGAGGACCGCGTCCGACTCGAACCCGACGTTCATCGCCGCCACCCCCACGTCCACCATCCACTGCTGGAAATCCGCCGACAACACGTCCACGTCCGACTCGAACAACACGTACAACCGCGACGGCTCCCCCTCTATCGGCGAATCCACGTACTCCGTATCCGCTACCTCGTCCATCTCCACGACGTCGTGCAGGACCGCGTGATTGTTATCGTCAAGCGCCATACACGACACATCGGAGGGGACACACAAACCTCTATGGGAAAGCGTGGTCCCAATCACCAGGGCGTGCATCGATTCGAGCCACAATCTCGCCGGTGTACTCGCCCGAATCTGTCGACGCACTCCTTACCAGGCATACCTGTCGGACCTGACACTAGAACCAGCAACCCCACCCGACGACGTGAAGTCATGCATTCGTCTCTGTCACGCCGTTCCTGACCGACCTTGAGGCGTTCTGACAGGCACTGCAGCATCCATGGCGTCGCCCACCTGTGTTCGTCGCCCTCCGAGAGTAGGACAACACAGAAGCGAGTGGGATGCAACGTGGGGCGTATGCCCTCCAGACGAGATGCGGTCATCAGCTTGCTCGTCGGACTTGTTCACGCCGTCGCGATGCTCGCCGTCGCACTCCAACTCGGGTATTCGGTCGGACCCTCCGAGTACTCGCTGCTCGGTCTGAGCTGGCGTTATGGTGGCCTCGTCTTCGTCGCAGCACTCCCAGCGTGGGTGGCCTTGCGGTATCGCATCCTCACACCACTTCTCGCGCTCGTGCTCACGAGCGGCTACGTCCTGGGGATGGAACTTACCCCGCCGGGACCGACGTTCCGGGACGTCGCCGAACTCGAACGACTCGACGAACCGACCGGAATCATCGTCGTCGAGAATGGCCTGTACATCGTCCGATACATGCTCAACGCGTCGGTCTGGACGGTCGGGTTCCTCTTCCTTGGACTCGTCGAATACACGGCCCGATGGGCGTGGGGGTGGCTGCCTACGACACCCTCCGACCGGACCAGGATACCGGTTCCGGCCTCACGACGGACGGCGGTCATGGTCGCCACCGCTGCCGGCGTGCTTCACGCCATCGTCATGGTGTGGTTCGCCGCGCGGCTTGGAGTGACCGCGTCCGGAGGCGTCGAATGGCTCCTGTACACGGTCAGCGCGCTCGGGATGTGGGTGCTCGCTGCGGTCCCGATGTACCTGCTCGTCCGGCATCAGTTCGTCGCACCCGCAGCCCTGTTGTCGGTCTTCGTCCTGAATGACGTCCGAGCCGAGTTCACGGCCAGTGTCGACGACCCGCATGCCTTCTACTTCGGGGCCTGGTTCGTCTTCCTCGGCATTCTCCTCGCCGTGGCCGTCGTCGAGTACGCACTCCGTCGTGCATCTCTACGGCGACGTGTGCGGTCGCTCGTGTGACGCGGCGAACGCAGCCACTGACTACCCGAACGAGTGCCCGCCTGCGATGGCCGCCAATCGGGGACCCGCTAGCTGCATGCAGCGGCTGGATCGGACCCGACGGAACTGCCGCTGATCGAGTCGTCGTCGAACCGGCCGCGGTAGAGCGGCCCCGTCTCTGTCGCAGCAATTCGCCGAGGCTTCGACACCCGTTTCTGCGTACTGGACGAGGAATCGCTGGAAACCGGTTCAGTCTCACTCCTCTTCCGACCATTCGGCCTAGTTTGTCCACAATCGAATTCACCCGTCAAGAAGCGTCTATGGCCAACATACTCCGATCTCCACTCGCCTCAGAAAGTCATAACCGCCCGGAACGTCCGCAAGAGAGGATCGGTACGTCGGTCGGCGGGGAACTAGGGTGGGTTCGATTCGGGTGGTCTCTCGGGGGTGGTGTTTGAGATTTCGGGGGTGAAGGGGTCTTCTGTGGGGGTTCGGTATGTGCGTGCGCGTTGGGGGATTTTGATTGTTGTCTTCGGTTGCGTCTTCATAATCGGTTCTCGTCTAGTGGTTTCGGGTCGCTGGATTCTGGATTCGTTGTTGTCCGTCGCCGTGGTCGAACTCCGAGATGGTGCCTTGGAGGTTCCTGCCTGGAGTTTCAGACGACCGCCCACGGGATCGATCCCACTCCGATTCGTTCCTAGTTCCCATCCAGACTGCTGATAGAGGTCTCCTTGCGGACGATACGGGCGATTATGAACGCTGGACGAGCGTCTCTGGACTCGCGAGAGCCTCGCTCTTTCCCAGCGCGACCGTCCTGCCGGTTATGGAAGTTACAAGGCTAAAACCCCGCCCTTCAGGGCGGGGATACAGCCGACAGCTCCTCCACTAACCATATTCGATGGCAATTCCGGATATTCCACGCCTCAGTCGTTGCGTTTAAAACTCGG
>NZ_JAJCVI010000004.1 GCF_020567525.1 Halorubellus salinus | reverse complement strand
CGGAAGCGCATCGGGATGGTGTTCCAGGCCCCGAACCCGTTCCCGAAGTCCATCAAGGAGAACATCTCGTATGGGCCCCGCAAGCACGGCGACCTCGATACCGGCCTGCTCGCCAGGCTCTTCGGCCGGGACGACACCGAGGAGGAGCTCGAGCTCGTCGAGCGAGCGCTCAGGCAGGCGGCGCTCTGGGACGAGGTCAAGGACCGCCTCGACGACAACGCCCTCGGCCTCTCGGGCGGCCAACAGCAGCGTCTCTGCATCGCTCGCGCGCTGGCGGTCGACCCGGAGGTCATCCTGATGGACGAGCCCGCGAGTGCGCTCGACCCCATCGCCACCTCGAAGATCGAGGACCTCGTCGACGAACTCAGTGAGGACTACACCGTCGTCATCGTCACGCACAACATGCAGCAGGCGGCGCGCATCTCGGACCAGACCGCCGTGTTCCTCACCGGTGGCGAACTCGTCGAGTACGACGACACCGACAAGATCTTCGAGAACCCCGAGAGCCAGCGCGTCGAGGACTACATCACCGGCAAGTTCGGGTGACGTCGGTCGACGGCCGCGTCGTGGAGTCGTCGGCGATAACCGTGATATCGATTTGACTGTTCGGTGGTTTGATGTTTCTGTCTCGTGGAGGTGTACGCATGGTGAAGTCGACAGACGAGCCCTCCAGCAAGGACGACTCGGCGCTGTCCGCGGTCGACGCACCGATGACGCCGTCCGACGGCGTCGACCGACTCGCTGACGTCCTCAGTCGTGGACGGGACGCTTTCCCGACGACACGCATCGTCCACGGCCTGTTCGGCCGTCGCACGTCAGTCTCGGTCGGCATAGTAGCCCTCGCCGCCGCCCTCGCCGTGGGCGCAGCCCAACACGTCTTCGCGACCGTCGGGTACGAGACGCTCGAATCCTGGGTGTACGGGACGTGGACGGGCACGAACCCGGAACCGCTCGTGTTCCTCGGCGTCGCCGCACTCCTCGCGCTCGCGGTCGCGAGCGCCGCCGTGAACGCCGGCCTGGTCCCGACGACCGCACTCGTCGCCGCACCCGTGTACGGCATCGCGTTCACGCGCTACGGGACCAGCGAGACCTTCTCCAGGTTCGGGCCGGACGTCGTCTCGCTCCCCGAAGCAGCCGCGTTCGCCGCGTTCGCCGCCCTCCTCGCCGCCGTCCCGATCGCCGTGGTCGGATTCGCGGTCGGCGTCGCGCTCCGCCGCGACCTCCCACTCCCGGGGCCGACCGAGGAGTGACCGTCGGTTCACTCACCGTCCCGTCGGTTCACTCACCTCCTTCTCGCGACTCTACCGGCAGGCTATCAGCACCGCGAACCAGCCATCAGCACCGCGAACCAGCCGGTCGTGGCTCGTGCCACGTGACGTGAATCAGACGGCGTAAATCAGTTACCGCGATAGAAAATCCGAACGCGCGCGTCCCTGAGTCGGTGGACTGAGCGAGAAGTCGAGAACCGAGAACGGGCGCAGGGCGGCGTTCAGGCCGACGGCGTGCGGTCCGAGTCGACGTCGGTCTCGAGGTCGGGGTCGGCGGTCGAGTCCGTCTCGAGGCTGGGGTCAGCGGTCGAGTCGATTTCGTCGGCATCCTCGGATTCGACGCTGGTGGCGTCCTTGATCTCTCGCTCAATCTCGTCGCGGCCCTTCTGGAACTCGCCCATGGCCTCGCCGCTGGCGCGTGCGAGCTTCGGGAGCTTGTTCGCGCCGAACAGGAGGACGACGAGCATGAAGATGATGACGAGCTCGGGGCCGCCGAGGCCGCCGATGAACAGGGGTTGAAGCATACGTATCAAGGTACCGAACGCGCTCTGAGAGCTTAAACGTAGCTCTCGGCCCGGAGGACGACTGAAGCGACGGTTCCGGGTCGTCGAACCGCTAGATGATGTACCAGTTGCGGAGGAGGGTCTCGATGGCGTCGAGTGCGCGGAACCCGTAGCCGTACGCGACGACGCCGGGGACGAGCGCGAGCACGACCGCGCGCACCGTGGAGACGCGGTGGACGACGCGGACGCCGACGACGAGGAGCACGAACGCGTACAGCCCGCAGATAGCGCGCACCTCGGGGGCGGGGATCCCGGCGAACACGCACGGGGCGGTCGCGTACCCCAGTACTTGCACGGTCTCGCTGACGCCGCCGCGGTCGGGGGCGAGCGCGGCGAGGAGGAGCGTCTCGACGGCCGCGAGCAGGTGGAGGCCCGCGGGGGCGACGAGGAGCACGGCGACGCCGAGCCAGAGTGCACCCGACAGCAGTTCGCTGTCGGCGATCACCGGGTAGGCGTCGTCGACGAGCACGAACCGCGTGGCTTCCGCGACGAGCACGACGAGCATCGCGAACGTCAACCCGGGTGCCTGATCGCCGGGGGCGACGCCCGTGCGGTAGAACCGCGACGGCGCGGTCGCGACCTCGAACCACGCACGCAGCACTGCTCGCGGCCCACGGTCGCGGCCGCCTTCGGTGGACTCGACCCACTGCGTCATCGTGCGTCCTGCGGGAGTGCGTCGGTCATCGTGTCACTCGTCCGCCGGCGGTGCGGACGGTCGGTCCCCGAGGGCGTCCTCGTCCGCGCGGTCTCCGTCGGCGAACTCGTCGAGACTCCGGTCGAGCGACCCCGTCTGGAGCGTGTGGCAGTTCCGGCAGCGCGCCTCGTAGGACTCCTCCGCGCCGACGAGGATGGTGGGGTCGTCGACGTGCGCGGGCTCGCCCTCGACGAGCCGCTGGTTGCGCGTCGCGGGCTCGCCGCACACCGAGCAGATCGCCTGGAACTTCTCGACGTACTCCGCGGTCGCCATCAGCTCGGGGAGCGGATGGAACGGCTCCCCGCGGAACGT
The DNA here is from genome assembly GCF_020567525.1 of Halorubellus salinus. GTDB lineage: Archaea > Halobacteriota > Halobacteria > Halobacteriales > Natrialbaceae > Halorubellus > Halorubellus salinus. The sequence goes on along the minus strand of NZ_JAJCVI010000004.1, from coordinate 576,388 downwards.
CTGGTCGGTCCCGGAGACGACGACGCGATGCCCGTCGCTCGCGAGCTGGTCGCAGACCGCGACGAGCGTCGAATCGAAGAAGTTCGCCTCGTCGACCGCGACGACGTCCTCGTCCGTGACGTGCTCGACGATCTCCCAGACGCCTTCGCCCTCGTTCGGGACCGCGGTCGCGTCCCAGTCACGGCCCTCGTGACTCCCGATGACGTCGTCGCCGTACCGGTCGTCGACCGCGGGCGTGAACACGGCCACGTCCTGCTCGGCGATCCGCGCGCGCCGGAGCCGCCGCAGCAACTCCTCGGTCTTCCCGGAGAACATGCTCCCCGTGATGACCTCCACCCAGCCGCTGTTCGTGATGGCGTGCATTCGACAGCCACGAAGAACGGCGGATGCGAAAAGCTTCCTGTATCGCGACGCACCAAACCGCGACCGACCCGTGACCGCAACGCGACCGCACCGCGACTGCACCGCGGCCTGCCCTCCCCCTGCTCGCCGCGCCCGCCGCCAACGCGGCGCGCGCCGCTCGCGGCCCGGCAGCGAGTCGAATCGGGCGTTCGACCGTCGGTTGGCGCGCGCTGTCGCGGCGCGACGAGCGTCGGCGAGTCGCGGCGCGTCGATACCGTGCGAGGGACGACGCGCGGCAGCGCCGCGCGTCGTCGGTTGGGGAGGGCGAGGTTCGGTGCGGTCGCGGCGGCGGAGGCGGCGCAGGCAGCAAGGGAAGCGGCGCAGGCAGCAAGGAAGCGGCATCGCCAGCACTGCCAGCGACAGCCACGGTGAAGAAGCCGCCCCTCGCCGACGACCCCACCACTCCACCCACCCACGCACCATCTCCACCCACCCACGCACCATCTCCACCGACGCACCATCTCCATCCACCACCCCCGCGCACAACCCCCACGACCAACCCAAAGGTTTACATTCTACGTGAACCCCACCCGGTGCGAGCACGCCCCCAAACCCGAACCGCGGAACGCGTCGTTTTTGCCCCCGACCCGCGAACGCGGCGACATGGCCAAGCAACCGCATCTGCTAGTCGAAGACGGCGACGTCCACGAAACAGCGATCGTCCCCGGCGACCCCGGACGCGTCGACCGCATCGCGAACATGTGCGACGACAGCGAAGTCGTCGCCGAGAACCGCGAGTACAAGGTCGTGAACGCCACGTACGACGGCGTCGACCTCACCATCTGCTCGACCGGTATCGGCTGTCCGAGCGCCGCCATCGCCGTCGAAGAACTCGCGGCGGTGGGCGTCGAGACGTTCATCCGCTGCGGGACCACCGGCGCACTCCAGGAAGGCATCGAGATCGGCGACATGATCGTCGCCACCGGCGCCGCGAAGAACGAAGGCACCAGCAAGCGCTACGAAGCCGCCGAGTACCCCGCCGTCCCCGACTACGACGTCCTGTCCGCGCTCGTCGACGGCGCCGAAGCGAACGACGAAGACGTCCACGTCGGCCCCATCGCGAGCGACGACGCATTCTACGCCGAGACCGACGAGTACGTCGACGACTGGGAGCAAGCAGGCATCCTCTCCGTGGAGATGGAAGCCGCGACCGTGTTCACGCTCGCGCGTCGCAAAGGCCTGCAAGCCGGCGCCATCTGTACCGTCGACGGGAACCTCGTCGAAGGCACCCAGAAAGGCGAGACGGACGCCGACGAACTCCCCGAGAAAGCGAAGAACAACGTCGAGCGCGCCATCCAGATCACGCTCGACGCCACCACGCAGGTTTAAATCGGAAGTCGCGGCGAACGACGGCATGCGCTAGCGAGTCGTCGTCCGCGCGGCCACGGCGGGAGCGCAGTCGTCCCGCGGACGCATCCGAGACTGCCTGCTCGCCACACGGATCTTCGATCCAGCACGCAACCCACCGACAGCCCGGGCGCCGTCACGCGTCCGCGTACTGGCCGAGCTTCAGCGTCCAGTCGTAGTCCCCCCACGCAAGCGACAGCCGGCCGGCAGCCGGCACCGCGTCGTGCTCGCGGAGGAACCGCTTGATGCCTGCTTTCCCACCGAAGTCGCCGCGGTACCACGAGAACAGCTTCGGGACCGTCGCCGTCCTCGTCGACGGGTCGTAGCTGACCTCGGTGTCGAGGTACCCTCGCGTCGACGCGTCCAATTGCGCGTCGACGTCCGCGGCGGTGTAGGCGAGCACCGGCGGACACGACGCGGCACCGCAGTTCAGCGCGAAGTGGACGCGGGGGTCGACGTCGTCGACGCGATGCCGGCGCTCGAACCGGCTCTGGCGGAGTCGCGGCACGTACCCGAGACCGACACCGCTCCGGGAGCGGCGGAGGATGCCGTGCTCGACGTCGTCGACGGACAGCGACTCGCCCGCGACCGCGAGGAGGTCCCGGCGGAAGATGGGGCGTCGAGGGACGACCCCTCGTTCCTCGAACAGCCGCGGCTCCTCGGCGAGGTAGTCCTGGACCGAGGCGTTGTACACGTTCAGCCAGAACGCCAGGCGCGCGTCGTCGCCGTCGAGCGCATCGGCGAGCGCCTGCGGGTCGAGGTCGGCGAGGGCCCGACGGTAGTCGGCGGGGTCGCCGTCCCCGGCCTTCGTCGCTCGCACGTACCCGACCGAGAGCGAGATCGGGTCCGCGGGCACGCTCGCGTCGCCCACAGCAGCGTCCCCGGGCGCGTTCGCGCCACCGTCAGTCGTCATACCCGATGGTAGGGGGTGCGTTCGCATAAGCGGTGGGCGGCCGTGCGACGCGGACACGACGCCGACTCGCGCCGGCCACGCCCGGACACCGGCCCGTGCCAACCACGCCCGGCCGCTGACCGGCCCGGCCACGCCCGGACTCCCCTCGACCGGAGGGAACCGCTTTACTCTCTCGGTGTGGAAGAGTCGGGCATGTTCGAGGGGTGGCGGCCGCGGCTCTGGAGCGCGTGGCGGCGCGTCCGCCGGATAGAGCGCCGCGAACTCCAGGAGTTCAGGAACTGGGTCGAGCATACGGGGAACCTCCTGCATCTGTCCGTACTCGCGTTCGTCCCGCTCCTCATCGCGTTCGTCACGTACGTCTCGCAGGTGAGCGAGGACGTGTCCTTCCTCCTGTTCCCACCGCTGGCGTCGGGGACGTACACGCTGTTCGCGAACCCGGAGAGCAAGTACGCGTCGCCCGTCCGGTTCGTCGGCGGCCTCACTGCGGGCGCACTCTGCGGGCTGTTCGCGGTCCGGACCACCGGAGTGCTCCCGTGGACGACGGGGAGTCCCGCGGCGACCGCTACGAGCGCGGCGGTCGCCATCTTCGCGGTCGGCACCGTGACGTGGGCGGCGGACGTGGAGGCGCCGTCGGCGTTCTCCGCGGCTCTCCTGACGCTCGTCGCGGACTACGGCGAGGTCGTGCCGTACGTCCTCGGCATCCTCGTCGCGTCGTCGTTCGTCGCGGGCGTGTTCTACGCGTGGCGCGAACTGTTCTACGACCGGCGGGCGCAGTACCTCTACCAGACGACGAAGGGCGACGACCACGTGCTCGTGCCGGTCGTCGGCGACCAGGGCCGGGAGGCGGCGTTGTTCGCGGCGCGTCTCGCGGCGGCGCACGAGGCGGGGAAGGTCGTGCTCCTGGACGTGGTCGCGGACGAGGACGTCGCGGCGGCCGAGGACGCCATCGTGGCCGAACGCCGCTCCGACGGGGCGGCCGTCGGGAACGAGGACGCTGCGAACGACGACGGTGGCGTCGGCAGTACGGCGGCGGAGGCGCGCGAGCAGGTCGCGGGGCAGGCGGCGATGCGGTTGGAGCGCCTCGCGAGCCGTATCCGGACGCAGGTCGGCGTTCCCTGCGAGGTCGTCGTCGCGAGCGCGGCGTCGGGCCGGACGAACGTGACGCTCCGAGCTGCCGAGGAGGCGAACTGCGACCTCGTCGTCGCGCCCTACGAGGAGTCTCACGGTTCGCTCTCGCCGTACCTGAAGGGGTTGTTCGACGCGCCCGTGGACGTCGTCGTGTTCCGGAGCGGCGACGACGAGCTCGACCGGGAGTGGCGGCGCGTGCTCGTCGCCGTCGGTCGTCCGGGCGACACGGCCCACGCGATGCTCGACTTCGCGACGCGCGTCGCCGGTCGAGCGGGAGCGCTCGCGGTCTGTCACTGCATCGACGCGGAGAGCCAGCGGCGGCGCGCGGAGGCGATGCTCGCGAACCTCGTCGAGACGTTCGACGTCGGGTTCGAGACGCGCGTGTCGCGAGCGAGCATCGAGCGGTTCCTCGGAGCGAACGCCACCCAGTACGACCTCGTCGTCGTCGGCGCGAGCACCGACCGGTCGGCCGCGTCGCGGTTCCTCGCCCCGCCGACGTTCGAACGCATCACGGACGTGGAGACGGACGTCGCAATCGTTCACCGTGGCAGTCACTGACCGCGTCCCGGTCCACCCTCACGAACACGCACACGACGGCGCTTGATTGCGATTCCACCGCTACGTTCAAGCTCACACGCGCCCTAGACGTGGCATGTCTTCGCACGCGACTCTCGACGAGAAACTGGTCTCGGCCATCCGAACTGCCCTCGGCGACGGCCTCCGGAGCGTCGTCCGCTTCGACCGCGACGATTGGGCGGCGTGCTATCTCCGTAGCGACGTCGACCGGTCGGTCGGCGGCCGGGACGCGCTCCAGGCGTGGTTCGTGGAGAACGAACGCCTCGGGTTCGAGTCCGCAGCCGCGTACGGCGAGTACGCGGACAGCCACGACGTCGAACCGGCGTTCGGCGAGTACGAACTCACCGTTCGCGTGTTCGAGGACGGGCTCGTCGGGCGCGTCATCGTCGGCGACCACGGCGTCATCTTCACGACCGATCGGATGGCGCTCCGGAACGTCGAGGACGCCGGCCTGGCGGCCAGGAACGTCCTCGCCTGACCTCGTCGACGGCCAGCGATCTCACTCGCCGTGGTCGTTCGACGTGGCGAGCGGGCCGTCGACGAGGCGGTCGGCGATGATCTCGGAGTCCGTGCTCCCGAGCGCGGACTCGACGAGGAGGTGCCCGCCGATGAGTGCGGGACTGATGACGGTGTCCGCGCCCGCTCGCTTGAGTTTGTCGACGTTCTCGCGGTCGGTCGCGGCCGCGACGATGTTCACGTCCGGGCGGAGTTCGCGCGCGGTGAGGATGGCGAGCGCGTCGTTCGCGTCGTCGTTCGTCGCCGCGACGACTGCTCGCGCCCGGTCGATGTGTACGCGAACGAGTGGTTCCTCGTCGCTCGGGTCCGCGACGACGAGCGGGACGTCGCGCTCCTTCAACTCGGGAATCGAGTCGTTGTCGGGTTTCGCGACGACGACGAAGTCGACCTTCGCGTCTGCGAGTTCGGTCAGTATCGGTTCGGTCAGGTCGCCGAATCCGAGGACGACGACGTGGTCCTCGAGGAGTTCCAGTTCTGATTCGTTCATGCGTCCAAGTGCGGTCTCGAAGCGGGCTTCCAGGAGTGGTGCGAACAGCGCGCCGAGTGCGGCCGTGAAGCTCGTCACGCCGACGATGAGCACGGACACGGCGAACAGTTCGCCGATGGTCGACTGCGGGGTGATGTCGCCGTACCCGACGGTGCTCGCGGTGACGACGGTGAAGTAGAACGCGTCCGCGAGCGACTCGACCCGCGGGAACTCGTCGCGGAGCGCCCACGTGCCGACGGTCCCGTATATCTGCGCGCCGACGAGCGCGAGCCCGGCTGCTATCTGGGAGTTCGTGAGTGCGACCTCGCGGTCGAAGCGCTCGCGGTTCCACAAGCAGACGCTGGTCGCGACGACGGAGAGTGCGACGAGCGGGATGGAGAACACGCTCGACTGGATGAGGCCTTGTGCGGCCGTGACGGGGAGGAGAACGACCGCTGAGAGCCACGAGACGTAGAGCGCGCGCCGCATCGATGCGGCGGACACGAGGAGCACGAACCCGGTGAGGGTTCCGCTGAACCCGGCGGCTTGCTGGACGCCGCTCGGGACGTACGCGGCGAGTGGACCGGCCGTCGGGCTCGTGATGTTCACGAGTCCGGTCGCGACGGAGAGGGCGGCGACGGCGCTGACGAGCGCTGCGGTCGCGCCGACGCCAGTCGGCCGGAATCGCCAGTCCATGCCCCGGCGTGCACGCTGGGTCGACTTAACGCTCTCGGCTCTGGTCGACTGCGTCGTTCCGAGCGACGGCGTCCGGCGACACCCATTTCACTGAGGGGCGTGTCCCCGACGGGTATGGCTTCGCTTCCCGTCGAGTTCCTCTTCGGCATCTACCTCGGTCTCCTGACGGGGATCGTCCCGGCGTTCGTCTCGGGGATGCTCGGGTTCGCGTTCAAGTACCTCACTGGCGTCACGCTCCCCGGGCTCGGGGTCGTCGTGCTCGCGGTCGCCATCGCCGGCATCAACGGCGGCCTCATGGGGCTGCTGGACCCGGCTGTCGCGAGTTCGCCGCGCGTCCTGACGGCGATCATCGTCGTGATGATGTTGTCGCTGTACGCGCACAGTCAGGGCGACAAGCTCGGGGTGGCGCTCCCGAAGCGGTTCTCGCTCCGTCGGCTCCGCGAGCGGACGCTGTCGGCGGACGTCCTCGACGTCTTCGGTGGCGTCACGGTGACGGTGACGGGCGCGGTCGGCGACGTGGAGGGGTATCCGCCGCTGCCCGCGGACCTCCGCGGGAAGATCGCGGAGTCGACGTGGTCGTTCCCGGGCGACCTCCCGCTCTCGGAGCTCGAGTCGCGGCTCGCGGACCGCCTGCGGACGGAGTTCGACCTCGCGGACGTCTCGGTGACCGTCGATTCGGGCGGGCGGGCGTCGGTGTCGGCGGCGCCGCCGACGGGGACGCTCTCTCGGTCGGTCCCGAAGGGCAAGCGCGCGGTCTCCGTCACGGCGTTGCTTCCGACGGGAGTCGCTCGCGGCGACGAGGTGGTGGCGACGACCGGGGACGCGTCGGTGCGTGCGACGGTGCTGTCGGCGGAGACGACGGGCGACGACCCGCCGGAGCCACGGCCGCCGGTGGTGTCACCGGACGAGGACGTGGTGACGGACGGCGGGACTGACGAGGCGGCTCCCGCGGCGCCGGTTGCGGCGCCGACGACGGACGGCGGCGAGGGGCGCGTCACGCTCGCGGTGGACCGCGGGGAGGCGACGGCGCTCTTGCGCGCGGACCGTGCTCGCGTTCGCGTCTGCTCGCGGGGCACGCACCGCGAGTTCGAGCTCGTGTCGCTCCTGCGGCGCGCCGGGAACCGCTTCCGGCGCGTCACGGTGCGCGCGGACGGCCCGCTCGACGGGACGACGATCGGCGAGGCGGGCGTCCGGGACGCGTACGGCGTCGCGATCCTCGCGGTCCGCGAGTCGACGCAGAGCGCGACCGCGAAGAAGCGCGGCGGCGAGAGCGCGGAGAGCCGCTGGCGGTTCTCGCCGCGGGGCGACGTCGCGCTCGGGGCGGGCGACGAGGTGTTCGTGGTCGGCCGGACGGATGCACTCGATGCGTTCGTGGAGGTGGTCGCGTGAGCGAGCGCAGCGAGCGAACGCGAGTACGCTTGCCGTCCCGTCAAGAGGTGGTCGCGTGAGCTCGCATTCGCTGGTGGCTGTCGCCGTCGAGGTCGGGACGCTCTCGGCGCTCGCTGGCGGCGTGAGTCTCGTCGTTGCGGTGGTCTACCGGTGGTGGGGTCGGGAGCGCGTTCCGGAGGGTATCGCGCTCCTGCTGGGGTTGACCGCGGTGGCGCTCGTGTTGAACACCGAGCAGACGCTGAAGCAGGTGCTCGATAGTGGTGGCGGCGGTGGCATCGACGAGTGGGAGGCGGCGCGGGCGGTGACGACGTTCACGGCGAGCGCGATCGTCGCGGACCTCGGGCGGCGCGTCGGTGACCGGGGTGCGGCGCGCGCGTTCAGCGAGGGGGCGTCGGCGCGGTTCGACCGCGAGCTCGCGCAGGTGGTGCGTGCCGGTGGGCGCGTGCTCGCGGTGACGCTCCCGGAGGACGTCGACGACATCGACGGGTACGACCCGGTGCCGGTGGAGACGAAGGAGGCGTTCGCGGGCGAGCGGTTCGTGTTCCCGCGGCGCGTCACCGTCGGCGAACTCGAGGACCGCATCCGCGCGCGCCTCGAGGACGACTACGGCGTCGGGCACGTCGACGTGGCGGTGACCGCCGACGGCGACGTGACGTACCTCGCGGTCGGTGCGCGCGAGGCGGGGCTCGGGCCGACGCTCGCCCCTGGTGCGGCGGCGATAGCGGTGCAAGCGGACCCGGCGAACGCCGCGAGCGCGGGCGACGTGGTGCAGGTGTGGGCGAGGAGTGCGGACGGCGAGCCCGAGCGCGTCGCGAACGCGGAGGTTCGCGCTGCGGTCGACGACGTCGTGACGCTCGTGCTGGACGCGGACGACGCCGCGGCGCTCGCGGACGACGTCGCGTACCGGCTCGCGACGCTCCCGAGCGCGCCCGCCGTCGAGCGCGAGTTCGCGGCGCTCCTCCGGGCCGCGGACGAGACGATGGGCGCGGTGGTCGTGGACGCGGACAGCCCGCTCCAGGGGTCGGTCGTCGGCGCGCTCGACGTCACCGTCGCCGCCATCCGCCGCCCCGACCGGGGCGTCACCCCGATCCCGGCGCGAGACACCCCCATCGAGGTCGGGGCGACGCTGTACGTCGTCGCCCGCCCGGACGCCCTCCGCGCGTTCGAGACCGCGGCCGCGAACGTGACCGCGCCCGTCGACGCCGTGACCGACGCGTCCGTCGACAGCGCCGACGACTGACGCCGCCTTCGGTGGGGCCGTCCGAAATCGACTTCAGCGAGCGCGACGGACTCCCGGTCGTGCACTGGAAGCTGTTCGCGGACCTCCGGGAGCGCGCCGGCGCGGAGACCGTCGCGGTCGGCGACCCCCGGACGGTCGGGGAGGCGCTCGACGTGCTGCTCGCCGAGCACGACGCGCTCCGCGAGCGCGTGCTCGACGCCGACGGCGACGTCGTCGCGGACGTGAACGTCCTGAAGAACGGCGCGAACGTATTCGACGCCGGCGACGGCCTCGACGAACCCGTCGGCGAGGGCGACGAACTCGCGCTGTTCCCGCCCGTCTCCGGCGGCTGAATCGCCCGCCGGGACCCGTCGTCGTCGACGCTCGGCGCGAGAACCAGCGGTCTGAAGGCCCCGGCGAGCGCACGCTCGGGTATGCGACTGTCGACGTTCTGCGACCGGCTCGACGACGAGCTCCGGACGAGTGACTACGCGGCCCTGGACGCGAGCGCGAACGGCCTCCAGGTCGGGCCGCGCGAGGGCGACGTGGAGCGCGTCGCGTTCTGCACGGACGGCGTCCGCGAGACCGTCGAGCTGGCGGCGGACTGGGGCGCTGACGTGCTGGTCAGCCATCACGGCGTCTCCTGGGGTGGCATCGAGCGCGTCACCGAGCGCGCGCACGACCGCATCGCGCCGCTGATCGAGAACGACGTCGCGCTGTACGTTTCGCACCTCCCGCTCGACGGTCACCAGGAACTCGGGAACGCCGCGGGCGTCGCCGACGTCCTCGGCCTCGACGCGAGAGAGCCGTTCGGCGCGGTCGGCCCCGAGTACGCCGGCACCCGCGGTCGACTCCCCGACGCGACGACGAGCGACGCCCTCCGCGACGCACTCGCCAGCGACCTCTCCACGGGCGGGCAGCCAATCCAGGTCCTCGACCACGGCCCCGACGAACTCCGGGACGTCGCCATCGTCACCGGCGACGGCAGCGACTACGTCGACGAAGCCGCGCGCAAGGACGTCGACGTCCTCGTCACCGGCGAAGCGAAACAGAAGACGTACCACGAGGCCCGCGAGGTCGACCTCACCGTCGTCCTCGCCGGCCACTACGCAACCGAGACATTCGGCGTCCAATCCCTCCAGTCGCTCGTCGACGACTGGGACGAACCCGTCGAGACGACGTTCTTCGACGTCCCCACCGGCATCTGAGCGACTCACCCCGTCGACCGACGCCACCGTCCCCAGTCCGGTTGCGGACTACACCTCGGGTTCGTTCCGCGCGTGCGAGACCTCGCGGTCGCTCGTCGCCCGTACCAGGTCCTCCGCGTCGTACGCCATCTCGTCGCCGTTGTCGAGCTCGGACACCGTCACCACCGTCCCGTCCGCCGACCACGCCGCTCGCAGCCCGTCACGTTCGACCGCGTCGAACTCGGTCTGCGCCAGCTCGTACGCGAGCTCGTCCGCCTCAGTCTCACCAAGCGTCATTACGCGACCCGTGACGCCCCAGTGCCGTGTGCGTTTCGACCGCCGCGACCCACTCCCCGAAGGCCACCGCCCTCCGCGACCGGCGCGTTCGAGTGCGATGGACCGGCGAACGACGGCGTCGGCCAGCGAGTCCCCCACACTCAAGGTCCTCGTCCGCGCACGGACAGCCGACACATGGCGCAACCGCGGACCATCGACACCCTCATCGGCGAACTCGTCGCCGTCTCCCAGGACGCGCTCGTCCTCGCGGTCGTCACCGCGAGCATCTACCTCCCCGCGCGCTACCTCCTCGTCCCCGGCGTCAAACGCGGCCTGCGCGCGCTCGACGTCGACGACGCCATCACGCTCCCGCTCGGGAAACTGCTCTGGGCGGCGTTCAGCGGGTTCGCGTTGTTCGCGGGCGTCACCGTCTCCGGGCTCGCGAGCTTCCTCGCCGCCACCGAAGCCATCACGGCCGGCGCCACCGTCGCGGTCGGGTTCGCGAGCAAGGACGTCCTCGGGAACCTCGTCAGCGGCGCGTTCATCGTCCTCGACCCCACCTACAACATCGGCGACTGGATCCGCTGGAAGGACAACGAGGGCATCATCGAGGACATCAGCTTCCGCGTGACGCGCATCCACACGTTCGACAACGAGCTCGTCGTCGTCCCGAACTCGGAGCTCACGGCGAACGCCGTCACGAACCCGGCGGCGAAGGACCGCCTGCGGGTGTCGACGACGTTCGGCATCGGGTACGAGGACGACATCGAGCGCGCGGAGTCCATCATCATCGAGGAGGTGCTCGCGAACGACGACGTCGTCGACCGACCCGGCCCGACGGTCCGCCTCGCGGAACTCGGTGACGACGCGGTCGTGCTCGACGCGCGCTTCTGGATCGCGGACCCCGCGCGGAACGACTTCGTGCGCATCCGCTCGGACCTCACCACCGCCATCAAGACGCGGTTCGACGAGGCGGGCATCAGTCTGCCCGCGCCCCAGCGCGAGCTCTCCGGGGCGGTATCGACCACGGGCGCCGGCGGCGACGCCTGACCGCGGACCCTTACCGCGGACGGCGTTCGTGCACGTCGCCCGCCAGCGGGCTCCGCGTTTAAGTCGCGTGCGAGGGAACGGTGTGTCGATGGATCGGAAGTGGCGGATGCTCGCGGTGCTGTCGGTCGCTGAGCTCCTCGCGATGACCCTGTGGTTCTCCGCGAGCGCGGTCGGCCCGGAGCTCGCCGACCTCTGGGGGCTCACGCCCGCCGAGACGGCGTGGTTGACGAACGCCGTCCAGCTCGGGTTCGTCGCGGGCGCGCTCGCGTCGGCGGCGTTGACGGTCTCGGACGTGGTGCGGCCGCGGTACCTGTTCGCGGCGTCGACGGCGGTCGGCGCGCTCGCGACCGCACTCATCGCGTTCGCCGTGGACTCGCTGCTACCCGCGGTCGCGCTCCGGTTCCTGACGGGTGCGGCGCTCGCCGGCGTCTACCCGCCAGGGATGAAGCTCGTCGCAGGCTGGTTCGAGGAGGGCCGCGGGTTCGCCATCGGCGTGCTCGTCGGCGCGCTCGCCGTCGGGTCCGCGGCCCCGCACCTCCTGCGCGCCGTCGGCGGCGTCGGGAATCCGCGGCTCGTCCTCTACGGCGCGAGCGCGCTCGCGCTCGTCGGCGGCGTCCTCGCGCTGTTCGTCGAACCCGGCCCGTACCAGGCGCCCGCCGCCCCGTTCGACCCCGGCGCCATCTGGCGGGTCGCGACCGACCGGCCGACGATGCTCGCGAACGTCGGGTACTTCGGGCACATGTGGGAGCTGTACGCCGTCTGGACGTGGATCCCCGCGTACCTCGCCGCGGGCTGGGCGGCCGACATCGGTGGCGACGCGGCGGCCGTGCTCGCGTTCGCGACCATCGCCGCCGGCGGGCTCGGCGCCGGCGTCGCCGGCCGTATCGCGGACCGCATCGGCCGCACCAGACTCACCGCAGCGAGCATGACGATCAGCGGCGCGTGCTCGGTGCTCGCCGCCGTCGTCTTCGGCGCGTCGGTCGTCGTCCTCGTCCCGTTCCTCCTCGTCTGGGGCGTCACGGTCGTCGCGGACAGCGCGCAGTTCTCCGCCGCCGTCAGCGAGCTCGCGGACCCGAGTTACGTCGGGAGCGCGCTCACGCTCCAGACCGCCGTCGGGTTCCTGTTGACGACCGCGAGCATCCAGTTGACCGCGACGGTCGCCGACGCCGTCGGCTGGCAGTGGGCGTTCCTCCCGCTCGTCGTCGGGCCGCTCGCCGGGACCGCCGCGATGCTCGCGCTCGGCCGGTCGCCGGCCGCGAGCGCGCTCGCCGGCGGCCGCGGCTGACGCCACGGCGACCACCGTCCTCCAACCGGGGTCGGCCCCGATTCCGAGTCGTTCAAACGGCTGGCCGTCGCACTCGCGGACATGACCAACGACGACGCCCACGACGACGCTGGCGCTCACGATGGCGACGACGCACACGACGAGCACGGCGACCACGAAGGACACCCCGAACCGGAGCGCGAGACGTTCCATCACGACCCGATCGGGCACGCGGACGTCCGCGGTGGGATGACCGTCGGCGAGCTCGTCGACGAGTACGGGCACGCGGGCATCGGGGCGGCGGACGTCAGCGAGGCCGTGGACGTGACCGCGGAGATGTTCGGCGACGAGGACACGACGGTGTTCATGGGGCTCGCGGGCGCGATGGTGCCGACGGGGATGCGCCAGGTCGTCAGCGACCTCGTCCGGGACGGCTACGTGGACGTGCTCGTGACGACCGGCGCGAACCTCACGCACGACGCCATCGAGGCCATCGGCGGGAAGCATCATCACGGTGCCGACCACTGCCCGGGGAAGTCCGCGCGCGAGCACGACGAACAGCTCCGGGACGAGGAGGTCGACCGGATCTACAACGTCTACCTCCCCCAGGAGCACTTCGCGCTGTTCGAGAGCCACCTCCGCGACGAGGTGTTCCCGGAGATCGAGGAGACGGTGACGATCGCGCGGCTCTGCGAGGAGCTCGGGCGCGCGAACGCCGAGGTGAACGAACGCGAGGGCATCGAGGAGGACCCGGGACTCGCGGCCGCGTGCTACGAGCACGACGTCCCCGTGTACTGTCCCGCGGTCCAGGATTCGGTCCTGGGCCTGCAGGCGTGGATGTACACGCAGGTCACGGACTTCCAGCTCGACGCGACCGGCGACATGGGGCCGCTGACGGACCTGGCGTTCGACGCCGAGAGCGCGGGTGCGTTCGTCGTCGGCGGCGGCGTCCCGAAGAACTTCGTCCTGCAGACGATGCTCGTGTCGCCGGACGCGTACGATTACGCCGTCCAGCTCACGATGGACCCACCCCACACGGGCGGGCTGTCGGGCGCGACGCTCGACGAGGCGCGGTCGTGGGGGAAGCTCGAGAAGGCCGCGCGGAACGCGAGCGTGTACGCCGACGCCACCATCACGCTCCCGTTGCTCGTCGCAGCAGCACGCGAGCGCGTCGAGAACGAGTGAGAGCACGGCCGTCCCGTGAGCGCGATGCCGCGAGAGCGGTCGCGTGAGCGCGATGCCGCGACCCCGATACCGCGAGTTACTGTTCGTTCGGAGATACCTTCTTGGTCGCCGCGTGCCTCCCATCAGGTGTGACGATACTCGTTCCCTACGACGGCTCTGCGCTCTCGAAGACGGCGCTCTCGCGCGCCCAGACGTTCGCCGAGTACACCGACGACGACCTGCTCGCGCTCGTCGTCATCCCCGACGAACCCGGGTACGCCCACCGGCACGCGTGGTTGGAGCCCGAGGACACGTTCGACGTGGGCGTGATCGAGCGCAAGCTCACCCAAGAGATCCGGGACGTGGCGCCGAACGCGGACGTTCGCGCGGCGTTCGTCGAGAACACGGAGCCGACCGCGGACACGACGATGGTCGTCGTCCGCAGCATCAAGGAGGTCGCCGCGGAGGTCGCGGCGCGCGTGGTGTTCGTCGGCAGTCAGAACGCGGGGAAGGTGACGCGCCCGCTCGCGAGCATCGGCGGGACCGTCGCCGACGACGCCCGCTACGACGTCCACATCGTCCGGCATCCCGACCCGGAGTTCGCGAGCGACTGAGGTCGCAGTGGGCGTCCTCGGACGGGTACTGGAACCACCATCGCTTTCTCGCCGGTGGGCGTTCGTGGCGGCATGACGCTCACGGATCTGACTCACAGTGTCGCCGACGGGATGCCGGTGTATCCCGGGACGACGCCGGTCGAGTTCGAGCGGACGACGTCGGTCGCGGCGGACGGCGCTCGCGCGCACGTCCTGACGCTCCAGACGCACGCCGGGACGCACGTCGACGCGCCGTGCCACATGCGCGAGGGCGCACGATGCCTGGACGCGTTCGACGTCGACGACTTCCGGTTCGACGCCACCCTGGTGGACTGCACCGGTCACGGCGCTCGCGACCCCATCACGGTCGCGGACCTCCCCGACGAGGGCGTGGCGGCGGACGCGGACCTGCTCGCGTTCGCGACCGGGTGGAGCGAGCACTGGGGGACCGACCGCTACCGCGACCACCCCTACCTGACGGGGGACGCCGCAGCGTGGTGCGCCGAGCGCGACTGCTCGGTCGGCGTCGAGGGGTTCAGTCCGGACCCGACGCCGAGCGCGGTCCCCGACCGGGAGCGCGATGACGAACCGGAGGGGTATCCGGCGCACGACGCGCTGTTCGCCGAAGACCAGTTCATCGTGGAGAACCTCGCCGACCTCGTGGCCGTCCCCGACTCGTTCGTCCTGCACGCGTACCCGCTCCCCATCGAAGGCGGCGACGGCTGTCCGGTGCGGGCGGTCGCCGAGCACTGAGTGGGTCGACGCTGGCGGGTCCCTGGGGTGGTTGCGGCGAGATGCCCGGCGGCAACGATGGCACCAACATGAACTTTTATTATAGACCGGTGTGGTTGTAGGGACACGATGAACGCAGTACACCTCGCCGCCGCACGCATCACCACGCCGGACCGCACCCGAAACACCACACCACCCACCCCGAACCCCACATGAGCACTCGAACCGACGCCACGTACGACGACCCGACGACCGCCAGCACGCACACCGACGCGACGACCACCGACTTCTCCGCGAACGCCGAGAACCCGCAACCGGCCAGCGGCGACTCGCGACCGACGACCGGCGACGCCCCGACCCCGCACGGCGACGTCCCCTGGACCGAGCGCTGCAAGCGCCAGTTCTCCACCACCGACACCAACCGCATGCGGAACCTCAACGACGACCAGAACCAGGCCATGCAGGACGGCGTCTGAGGACGTCGCTACGCGACCGACCGAGCGAAGGGAATCCTCAAGACCCACGCGCCGGTAGCCTCGACCGGCCGATGACGACCCCACCGGGCCGAGCCGGGGTGGCACCCGCGCGACGACGAGCCCTATGAGTACCGAGGCCATCCGTTCACGCGCCCGGATCGCCACGTGACCGGTCGACGTACGACCCCGACCGGTCGGGGGAGTTCCCCGCGGCTCCTGTCAGGTACTCTCAGTCTTCTCTCGCGGCGACGAGCGTCGTCCGCCCTGGTCGTCCCGGTGGGCGTGCGCCTTCGGCTGGCGGTCGCGGCGCGTTGCTGGATGACCGGTCGCTGTCCGGTCGAGGAGGGGACGTTCAGGGCACGTACCAGATGCCTCGCTCGTCGTCCAGGATCGAGCCGACCACGACGTGCGGGAGTGCCACGATGCTGATGAAGATGCTCCAGAACGCGACCGCGCCCGGGAGGAGGCTGCCGCCCGCGAGCGGGTTCGGAACGACCCAGTACACGACCGCCAGCACGGCGAACGTCGCCAGCGCGCCAGCGACAAGCACCCCCCAGGCCCGTAGTGCCACGGTCGAGGCGTCACCCGCCCCGAGCAGGTCCCAGCCCTCCTCGTCGACGGGGTCGGTCCCGACGGTCTGCGTCCGAGCGACCTGCCTGGCCGAGTACCAGAACGGGAAGTACAGTCCCACCGCCACGAGCACGGGGACTGCAGCGAAGAAGCCGGCCAGGAGCGTTGACTCGCCGGCGTCGACGAGCCAGGACCGCCCGCCGCCGCGAAGGTACCCGAGCGTGACGTGGACGAGCAGTGCCCCGCCGTAGCCGACTCCCACGAGGACACGCGTGACGTCGAAGTGCCGGGCGTACGGCGCCAGCGCCCCCGGGTCGACGAGGCCGACCATCAGCGAGCTGAACGCGTGGAAGGTGTCCGGCCAGAAGACGATGGGGACGAGCATGACGGCGCCGCCCCGGACCGCCGCCGCGAGGTATCGCTGCGGTCGCGAGCGAAGGTGCTCGGTCCCGCTCGTCGCGTCCAGGACCTTCAGGCCGCCGAGACCGCCCTTGGCCATGGCGACGACCAGCGCGAGCACCAGGCCAGCGACGGGCGCGGCCAGCAACAGCCCCACGAAGGCGGCGATCGCACCCAGGTACAGGCCGACGTACCGGAAGCGGAAGCTGGGGCGACGCCGTCTGAGGTTCTCGAAGTGCTCGTAGCCGCCGTGCGGGAGGTTCAGCGCCACCATCCCGACGAGGTAGACGACCATCTGGGCGCGCAACGGGACGCGGAGGCCCGCGGTCCGCGCCACGAGGAACGCGACCGCGAGGACCGCGAGGGCGACCCGGGAGAGCGGCAGCGACGGATGCACGTCCGAGCGACGGTGCCATCGGTCGAGGAACCCCTGCGTGAGCGCGCTCATCGCCTTCGACCTACGGACGGACCGGTTTTAAGCGCGCCTCCGAATCCAGCGACCTGGGAGCGCGGGGCACGCTGAAACCGGTGCCATCCCGAACGACCGCTATGGGGAACGGCTTCGCTGCAGATCCGACAGTGACCGTCGTCGGGGGCGGGTTCGGTGGCCTCTCGGCGGCCGCCTACCTCGCGCGAGCAGGTGCCGACGTGCGACTGCTCGAACAGCACGAGCGAGTCGGCGGTCACGCGGGCGTCCTCGAACGCGACGGGTTCCGCTTCGACACCGGTCCGTCGTGGTACCTGATGCCGGACGTCTTCGAGCGGTTCTTCGCACACTTCGACCGGGAACCAGGCGACTACTACGAGCTGGAGCGCCTGGACCCACAGTACCGGGTCCACTGGAAGGACGGCGACGCCGCGACCATCCGACCCGACCGTCGACAGGTCGGCGAGGTGTTCGAGTCCTACGAGGACGGTGCCGCCGAGGCGCTCGACCGGTACCTCGCGACCGCCGAGCGGAACTACGACCTGGCGATGGACCGCGTGGTGTACGAGGGCCGCGAGGGGCTCCGTGACTACGTGGACACCGACCTCCTGCCGCTCCTCCCTCGCTTGCGGCTGCTCGGGAACATGGACGACTACGTCGAGCGGTACGTCCAGCACCCGAAACTCCGGCAGTTGCTGGAGTACACGCTGGTCTTCCTGGGCGGGGCCCCCCACAACACGCCAGCGCTGTACAGCATCATGAGCCACGTCGACCTGAACCTCGGCGTCTTCTACCCCGAGGGCGGAATCGCCGGGGTCGTCGAGGCGCTGGCTGCGCTCTGTCGAGAACAGGGAGTGACCATCGAGACCGACGTCGCTGTCGAGCGCATCACGGGGTCGGCTGGCGGGTTCACGCTCTCGACCGACGCCGGCGAGCGAGAGACGGACCTCGTCGTCAGCAACGCGAACCCGGCGTACACCGAGCGCGAGTTGCTCGACCCCGAAGCCCGCGGGCACGACGACGGCTACTGGGACGCCCAGACCTACGGGCCTTCCGCGCTCATGCTCTACCTCGGCGTCGAAGGGGAGCTGGACCAGCTGGCGCACCATACGCTGGTCTTCCCGACCGACTGGGACCCCCACTTCGAGTCCATCTTCGAGGACCCGCGGTGGCCCGAGGACCCGGCGTACTACCTCTCGGTCACGTCGAAGACCGACCCGACCGTGGCGCCCGACGGCCACCACGCCGTCGTCGTCCTCGTCCCGATCGCTCCCGGGCTCGACGACGACCCGGAGGCCCGGGCTCGCTTCCGCGAGTCGGTGCTCGACGACCTCGCGGAGAACGCGGGCGTCGAGCTGCGCGACCGTATCGTCGTCGAGGAATCGGCCTGCGTCAGCGAGTTCGCGGAGTACTACGGCGACCCCGGCGGGACCGCCCTCGGACTGGCTCACACCGTGTTCCAGACTGGCCCGCTGCGGCCGGGGCATCGCGCGGACGTGGACGGCCTCTACTACACCGGCGCGTACACGACGCCGGGCATCGGGATGCCGATGTGTCTCGTCAGCGGCGAGCACGCCGCCGCCGCCGTCCTCGAGGACCATCCGGGGCTCGTCGAGGGACCCGCCACCGTCCCGTCCCGCTGAACGGACCGTCGCCCCCGGACCGGGGACCGCTCGAACGCGACGCTCGAGTCGACGAGGAGGGCCACGAGGCGACCGGAAACACTCAAACCCCCGAAGCGGCTAGGCGTCGTGTGAGACGCTCGCTCCTCGTCTACGACGGCAGTCGCTCGCTGTTCCGCGCCGCCGCAGAGGCGGCGACCAGTCGGTCTGACGACGTCCGTGCCGTCCGCTGGGATTCGCCAGCGGTCCAGGCGTTCCTGGAGGCACAGTTCGACGACCGACCGTTCGCGTTCCTCCTCGTCGAGGACGACGCCGTGTACGTCGGCGAGGCGGCCGTCGAGCGGATCGTCGCTCGGACGGGTGTCGCCGACTCGGTCGTCGAGGGCCTGCGGCGAGCGTACGCCACCGGTGGCGGCGTCTTCGGTCGAGTGCTTCACGGCCGGACGATCGCGGACCTGGACGGGACGTTCCCGCTGACCGCGGACGCGGCAGCGCACCTGGAGGACCTCAGGGAGGTTCGAGAGATACCCGTTCGAGACGGGAGGACCGACGCCTGATCAGGTGTCGGCGAGCGCACGCCGGATCGCTTCGTCGACCGGCGTCTGGTCGATGGGGACGACGCGCTGGAGGTCGCGGTCGGGCGCGACCGTCACCGGATTCCGCATGCTCTCGACGAGCGGACGCGCGATCGCGTACTGGACGTCCGTCGTCAGCCGAAGCCAGTGCGAGGACAGCCCCGGCGACATCACCGGCACCGGCACGATCAGTATGCGTTTGCCTTTCTCCTTGGCGGTCAACTGCAGCAGGGACTCGTACGACCAGACGGTCGGTGCGCCGATGTCGTAGATGCCGTTGCGGGTCTCGTCGACGTCGAGGACGCCGACGAGGTAGGCGACGGCGTCGTCGATACCGATCGGTTGACACGGCGTCCGCACCCACTTCGGGACCGTCATCACGGGCAGTCGGTCGGTGAGGTCGTCGACGATCCGGAAGCTCGCGCTCCCTGCGCCGATGATGATCGCTGCGCGGAGGACGGTCAGGTCGAAATCGCCGGATTCGAGCACCGATTCGACCTCTCGACGGGACGCGAGGTGCGGCGAGAGGTTCCGTTCGTCGCCGCTGATACCACTCAAGTAGACGACTCTGTCGACGCCGGCGGCGGACGCTTGCTCCCGGAACCGGCGGGCGTACGTCCGGTCGAGTTCCGCGAAGTTCTTCGCGGTGAGCGAGTGTATCAGGTAGTACGCGACGTCGATGTCGTCGCAGAGTCCCTCTAGCGTCGCCGGGTCGCCGAGGTCGCCCTCGAACGTCTCGACGCCCTCGGGGAACGCCGACTCGCTCGCGCTCCGGGAGAACGCGACGACGTCGTGGCCGGCGGACTGGAGTGCTTCGACGAGTCGACCACCGACGAATCCGGTCGCGCCGACGACGAGGACACGCATCACTCTCACTACGGGCCGTCGTCGGAAGGGTGTTCGGTTGGACGGGGCCGTTCGGTTGGACGAGGTCCGGCGTTCGAGCGTTCGTTCCGCGGGCGTGCCTGAGCGGGTCGCGCCCGGCGAACGTGCGTTCGTCGCACGGAGCCGTCAGCGCAGTCCGCTCACGGCGTCGCGGGCTCGGCCGAGGACCGCGGCGAGTCCCGCGCCGACCGCCGAGAACGCGCCCGCGAGCCGGAGCTCCATGGGGTCGATACCGAGCCGGCGGAGGAGCAGGCTCGGGCGGGTGTCGGCACCGAGCGCCGCGACGGTCCGATGCCGGACGCGGACCTCGACGGCGAGGTCGCTCGCCCGCAGGACGGCGTCGATGGGGCGGTAGTCGACCGCGGGTGGACGCCTTGCCGCGCGAACGAACGCGAGAACGGACGGGAACTCGAGGAACACGCGATCCTCGGTCGACGTGACCGCGACCGGGTCACCGTTCACTTCGACGTCGAGGTCGGCGTCGACGGTGAGCGGGACGGTCCGCGAATCGCTATTCACGTTCGCGCGTGGTGATGACGACCTTGCCGTCGAGCCGCCACCGCGCCGAGTCCGCGTCCTCGCCGACCTTGCTCGGGACGTCGACGTGCATGTCCTCGAACTCGTAGTGAATCTCTGCGTTCCGACCGGTCAGGCGGTCGTAGAGACCGATGGCGAGTTCCGGCCACGTCGTCGTCTCGTCGGTTCGTTCCTCGGGGACTGAAGATTCGGCCATACTGATGTATCGGGCGCGCCCCGAAAAACCGTAGTTCCGGGATGCAGGCGAGAACCTGACCATCGACCGCCCGTCGCTTGACGGACTGTTACGGGGTCCGGACGTGTTGATGTCGCGACCGGCGGCGGCCGGGCGTGTTGGTGTCGCGACCGGTGGGGGCCGGACGTGTTGGTGTCGCGACCGGGCGGCGAGGCCACCCGGGTCGCCCTCGTCAGCGGTCGCCGAGGAGCCGCGTTCCGAGGTCCTCGAGTGCGGTTCGCTGGTCGGTGTCGGCGTCGAACTCGGGAAGTTCGACGACGGTCCGGTCGGGGAACGCGTCGCGGAGTGCCCGCAACTGGTCGGCGTGCTGGCTGGCGCGTGCGCGGCAGCGGTCGCAGTCGGCGTCGACGTCCCGGAGGATCCGGTTGACGACGAGCGTCTGGACGGGGACGTCGTCGGCGGCGAGCTCCTCGACGAACCGGCGGGTCTCGGCGACCGCCATCGGTTCGGGCGTCGTGACGACGCGGAACTCCGCGCGGTCGGGTGCCCGGACGAGGTCGCGGACGGTCGCCATGCGGTCGGCGAGCGCCGACAGCGATTCCTCGTCCGCGTCGTCGCCGCCCCGGCCGAACGCGTAGTACGCCGGGCCGAAGACGGCGCTTCGCGCGCCGTCGACGAGTCGCCGGACCTGCCCGCGGAGCGACGACGTCGCGGCGAGCGTCTCCCGGAGGACGTCCGGGAGGTCGAGGAGTCGGAGCGTGTGCCCCGTCGGTGCGGTGTCGACGACGACGCGGTCGAAGTCCTCGTCGAGCGTCCCCGCGATGCACTCGAGCGCGGCGAGTTCGTCGCTCCCCGGTGCGATACCGGCCGCGAACAACCGCTCTATCTCGTCGTCGTCGAGCCTGATGCCGGCGGAGCGGAGTTCCGACGCGACCGTCGACAGCACCATCCGGTACGCTCGCTCCCCGGATTCCGGGCCGACCTCCTCCATCCAGAGGTCGTCCGCGACGCGCCGTCGCCCGGTATCGGGCTCGAGGTCGTACGCGTCCGCGAGCGAGTGCGCGGGGTCCGTGGAGACGACGAGCGTTCGCTCCCCGCGTTCGGCGGCCGCCAGCGCGGTCGCTGCCGCAGCGGTCGTCTTCCCGACACCGCCTTTCCCGCCGTAGAACACGTACTGCTGCACGTTCTCTCGTTGGCGTGCTATCGGGTTAAGCGCCGCGCCACCCCTGCTCGACGTCGGCTTCGCCGACGACGTGCGTGTGCGGAGCGATGCGTTCGGGGCCGCTCAGAGCTTCTCTGCGTCCTGCGCTTGCGCGGTGCGTTCGCGCACTTGCTGGAGGCGTTTGTCGGTCGCGAGCCCGAGGTCGTCGGGGATGGCGTCGCTCGCTTCCGCGAGTCGCTCGGCGACGCGCTGGAGTCGCTCGACGACGGTCTCGAGTTGCCGGTCGGCGTTCTCGCGGTCGCCGTCGCGGGCGCGGTCGGCGGCGCGTTCGGCGGCGTCGACGACCGCGGCGAGCGCTTGCTCGAGGCCGTCCACGGAGTTCGCGCGACCCTCGGCGTCCTCGGTGTCGACGGCCTCGACCTGCGCCTGGGTCTCTGCAGCGACGTCGGCGACGTACGTCGCGAGCGGCGTCTTCCCCGTGGTCGGGTTCTCGACGACGACGCGGTCCCGACCGTCGTCGTCCGTATCGCCGTCGTCGTCGTCGGACTCGCTCCCGGACCCGGACGCTGAACTGGCAGCAGGGTTGACGCGGAACGCACCGACCTCGTCGTCGCTGTCGCGGACCTCGGTCGTGAACGCGCCGTCGCGGTGGACGTAGAGGCCGTCGCGCTCGTCGATGGGGGCGTCGTAGAGCCGGCCGCCGAAGTCGTCACTGACGGCCACTCGCGAGAGGTCGCGGTCGACGTCGCGGCCGTCGACGTCGAGCTTCACGGCGTTCTCGCGTGCGACGAGCGGGATCTCGCCGTCGACGCCCGCCACCGTCGTCGTCCCGTCGCCGTCCGTCGTCTCGCCGTCCTCGTCGTCGGCCGCCGACCCGCCACCCGTCGAGACGGGCTCGCTGTGGGGAGCGACGCCCGCGCCGTTCACGGTGAGCGTGTGGTCGCCGTCGGGGACGTCCTGGACGGCTGCGACCCCGCGGAACGTCGGGACCGCCTCGGGGTCGCTCTCGAGGAGCGCCACCGCCTCGGTTCCCGTCGCCTCGGTCGTCACGCCGTCGCCGTCGGGCGCGTCCGGGGCACTCACCGCGTTCGTGACGAACGCGACGACCTGGTTCGCGGGCGAGGGCTCGCCGATGGCGTCGTAGCGCTTCGCGAGCGCGCCACGGTGCCGGGGTTCGGTGATGTCGTTCGCCGGGTTCTCGTACCGCGGGTCCTGCCAGGGGACGCCCGTGGTCGTGATGTGGCTCGCGATGGCGTCCTCGGCGAACTGCGGGACCGCGAACTCGAAGCTCAACTGCGGGCCGACGTGGTCGTCGATGTACTCCAGTTCGGCCGTGGGGACGAGGTCGTACGTCTCGTCCGCGCTCCCGTCGTCGCGGGCCTCGTGCTCGAAGACGAGGCCGTTCTCGCGCGCCGGCAGGTCCTCGGGCGGCGAATCGAGCGCGTCGAAGGACCGGATCGTGACGTCGTCGGGAACGAAGTCCGATCCGGTCACGTCCGGGAGGCGTTCGTGGTCGTAGACGGGCGTCCCGTCGAGTTCCGGGACCGCGAAGGGAAGCGCGAACCCTTCGTCGCGCGGCAGGCCGTACGCAAGCGGGATGGCGGCAGCGTCCTCGACGCTGTCGATGACGCTGTTCGTGACGTCGGCGACGTCGTCCTCGATGGGGAACCGCTGGAAGCGCTCCTCGTCGGCGTTCACGGACAGGCCGCTGGAGTGCGAGCCGAGCTCGGAGAGCACGCGCGGACGCCGGTCGGGGTCGAGGAACTCGTTGTTCGGGACCTTCCGCGAGTGCGAGCTCGCGACGTACAACTGGGGCTCCTCGGTGTCCGTGTCGACGAAGACCTGGAGGAGCTCCCAGTCGTGCCAGTGGAAGTTCGTCGTGAACTGGTCGAACGCCGAGTAGAACCAGTACTGGACGACCGCGAGCGGCGAGTCGGCGTACTCGCGGACGTTGTAGAATACGCGCGGCTCGGGCGGGTCGGCGTGCCCGCCGGCGGCGACGTAGCCGTTGAGCGCGTCGAACCCGTCGACGACCGTGTCGCCGTCGCGCTCGGACTCGAACTGGCGGGGGTCGGTCGGGAACCAGCGCTCGCGGCGGTCGAAGACGAGCGTCGGCGTGAACTGCGCTGCGAGGTCGCGAGCCCGGTCGTCGTCAACGGTCGTGCTCTCGCCGTCGTCGCCGGCGTCGAGGAATCCACAGCCTGCGAGCGACGTCGCCCCGGTGGTCGCGGCTGCCGCGAGCACGGCTCGTCGCCCGACGACGCCCTTGTTCTCGTCGGTCATCGCATCGTCCTCGCTGGCGGCCGCGTCGACGGGGCGTTCGCGCGGCACATACGCGTCTGGAACTGGACTGGCGCCAAGATACCGTACCCTAACCGTCTCGACCGCAATAGTTCTGGGCTTCGAGCCCCTGCGCGAGCGTGGCCGGACGTGGCGTCCCGCGACGGGTCGACTCAGGACGGGTGCTGGTGCCGGAGTCGCTGTGCGACGCCCCCCGGGACGGGGAGCCCGCAGTCGCCGCACACCCAGTTCGCGTGCCGGCCACCCGGCCGCCGCTCCATGTCCTGCCTGTACCGGAGGCGCGCACCGCACTGGCAGGTGTACGTCGACGACGTCACCCGTGAGCGTTGGACCGCGAGAAGGGTAAAGGTACAGCCGGAGGTGGGGTCGCGCGTGCCGCGCTCAGATCGGGGAGTTCACGGTGCCGAAGTACACCTGCCACGCGAGCAGCGACTTCGCGACGAGGCTGAGCACGATGTACGTGCGCTCGCCGAACAGGTAGTCCTCCCACTTCCAGGTCTCGCGGTACTGGAGGATCATGTTGATGCCGAAGAGGTTGAAGAACACGAAGATCGAGACGTAGATCGCGATGACGAAGTCGGGGACCTGGCCGTTGCTCGCGACGATCGAGCCGCCGAGTGCGATGCCGATGACGACCCACGGGACGATGCCGGCGAGCGTCCCGATGAGGTACGTCGTCCAGTCGGTACGGTCGGTGGTCTGGTTGTGGCGTTCCATCGCGAGCCCGCAGAGGTTCATCACGGCGACGAGCCCGAAGAGCGCGGCGAGCGTGCCGACGTCCCAGATGCCGGCGAGCATCCCGATGACGACGATCATGAGCGACGCGCTCACGGCGTACTCGTACCACCGGTAGGGGTTCATGCCGCGGTCGAGGTACGCGACGTAGCGGTCGTAGAGGACGGTCGCGATGAGAGCGTGGGCGAGCGCGGAGAGGAGGAGGAACCCGGCGACGAGGAGGGGGAGCGTTATCTCCGTCCAGAGGGCGCTCGCCGGGGCGATGGCGTCGGTTGCGGGGTTCAGTTCGTACCGCGTGTACGTGAGCGGCCACTGGACCGATTCGGCGATGGCGACCATCGCGGCCCCCTGGACGAAGTGGAGGACTGCCATGACGGCGTTCCAGCGTCGGAGACGCTTGTACCGCGGGAGCGACGACAGTTCTGCAGTCGGTTCTGCGGTCGACGTATCGGTGCTGTCGGGCGTGGGACGGGCGGACATACCGCTTAAGTACACGATAACAGACAATATAATGCTTCGTGCGAACGGGGCGTCGCGGTCGACTGACGACCCGAGAACTGGGGCACGCCCCGCTCACGACGCCACGTGGAACGACGAGCCGGTGGTGGGACCGAACCCGAGAACCTACGTTCGTCGACGCGCTGGGTGGGGGTATGGGGACGGCGTCGACGCCGGACGACACCGGCCGGGAGTTACGCGACACCGTCCGGTTCTACCTCCTCGACCATCGGACGTGGCTCGGGAAGGCCATCGACATCGCGTTGATGGTCCTGAACCTCGTGTTCGTCGCGATCTTCGTCGCGGAGACGTACCCGACGTCGGCGACGACGGACGCGCTCCTCTGGGACCTCGAGGTCGGCATCGGGCTCGTGTTCCTCGGCGAGTACGTGCTGCGGTTGTACGGCGCCGAGGACCGGTTCGCGGAGGCGACGAGCGGGTACACGATGGTGGACCTGCTCGCGATCCTCCCGACGCTGCTCGTGCTCGTCGCGCCGGTACCGGCGGTGACCCTGGAGTTCGGGTTCCTCCGCGTGATTCGGGTGGTGCGCGTCCTGCGGTTCTATCGGTTCACGAGCGACGCGGAGTTCTTCTTCGGGACGGTGTCGGACAACACGCTCCGGGCGGTGAAGCTCCTGCTGACGGTGCTCGTGATCTTCTTCGTGTCCGCGGGGTTGTTCTACAGCGTCGAGCACGAGGTGAACGCGACGGTCGGGAACTTCGGGGACGCGTTCTACTACACGGTCGTGACCGTGTCGACGGTCGGGTTCGGCGACATCGTGCCGATGACGCGGGCCGGGCGCTGGATCACGGTCGCGACCATCATCGCGGGCATCATCCTCATCCCCTGGCAGGCGAGCAAGATCGTCCGCGAGTGGGCGTCGAAGGACACCGTGGACGTGACGTGCCCGAACTGCGGGCTGTCGAACCACGACCGGGACGCCTCGCACTGCAAGGCCTGTGGCGAGGTCATCTACCAGGAGTACGACGCGCGGGAGTGACCGCCCTCGTCGCGAGCCACGCGACCACCCCGACGACCGTGCGAGCACGTGCCGTGCCGGTCGATGCCGTCAGTCGTCGAACCGCACCACGGAGCCCCAGTGCGTGGGAATGGATGGCAGCCGGGGCGCGAACTGTGGATGCGTCGATAGTTCGCCCCCGTCGTGACTGAACGGTCACCGATCCCGAGCGAACCCACCCCATCCGAAACAGATATCCAGAATTGTGGCTTCTTTGCGGACACTCGTATTCTATTCTGCGCTCATAGAAAACAGATACACAACCCTTATCCGTGCTGTCGGCTTTCGTTAAGTTGCAATGGCAAACGGTAAGGTTGATTTCTTCAACGACACAGGCGGCTACGGTTTCATCTCCACCGAGGACAGCGACGACGACGTTTTCTTCCACATGGAGGACGTTGGCGGCGAGGACCTGACGGAAGGCACCGAGATCGAATTCGACATCGAGCAGGCCCCCAAGGGCCCGCGTGCGAAGAACGTTCTTCGCGTCTAACCAAGGTCCACGCCGTCGCCTGACGGCGACGTTTCAGACCTCGATTCTCTCAGAACACAACCACCCAAGAGCGCTCGCGTCGTCGACCGACGGCGACGTGCAGCGGTCGAGAGCGACGGCTCCCGGTCGTCGCCCGACGCTCCCGTCTTTCGTCACTCGTTTCACGCTCGATACCCACCGAACGGGTATGACGACTGAACTCACCGTCACGGGGATGTCCTGTGGACACTGCGAGGAGAGCGTCGAGGACGCGCTCGCCGAGGTCGAAGGCGTCACCGACGCGAGCGCGGACAACGAGACCGATACCGTCACCGTCGACGGGGACGCGGACGTCGACGCGCTCGTCGCCGCCGTCGAGGACGCTGGCTACGACGCGAGCGCCTGAACGACGGCGACGCGAACTCCTGCGGGACCTTTGAACGCCGAGCGACGGCCACGAGGTGCGGTCGCTCAGTCGTCCTCGCCGCCCTCGATGGCGGCGCGCCGCTCGATGGCGGCCTCGAAGAACGACGCGGGGAGGTCGTCGATGTCGCCGGCCTGGACGCGCCAGAGGTTCGCGTACAGGCCGTCCTCGGCGACGAGCGCGTCGTGCGTCCCGGCCTCGACGATGCGGCCGCCTTCGAGGACGAGTATCTGGTCGGCTGTCTTCACGGTCGACAGCCGGTGGGCGATCGCGATGGTGGTGCGGTCGGTCGCGAGCTCCGCGAGGCTCCGCTGGATGATGGCCTCGGTCTCGGTGTCGACGTGACTCGTCGCCTCGTCGAGCACGAGTATCGCTGGGTCCTTGAGGATCGTTCGGGCGAGCGCGACGCGCTGGCGCTGCCCGCCTGAGAGGCGGACGCCGCGTTCGCCGACGACGCTGTCGTAGCCGTCCGGGAGGTTCGCGACGAACTCGTGGGCCGCCGCGCGTCTCGCAGCGGCTTCGACGTCGGCGTCGGTCGCGTCGAACGTCCCGTACGCGATGTTCTCCCGGATGGTCCCGTAGAACAGGAACGGTTCCTGGGCGACGTACCCGACGGCCCGCCGGAGGTCGGCGAGCGACCGGTCGCGCACGTCCACGTCGTCGACGCGGACCTCGCCGTCGTCGGGGTCGTAGAGTCGGACGAGCAGTTTCACGAGCGTGGACTTCCCGCTCCCCGTCGGCCCGACGATGCCCACCGTCTCGCCGGGGGCGACGTTGAAGGACACGTCGCGGAGGACGGGTTCGGGGTCGACGGACTCGGTCGCGTCGGCGACCGCATCGTCACGGTCGTCGCCGTCGCTGTCGGCGGCCTCGCCCCCACCGTCCCCGACGAGGTCCGGCCCGCGGGGGTACGCGAACGTCACGTCGTCGTACTCCACGCGTCCGTCGACGCCGTCGAACGGCACGGGGTCGTCCGGGTCGGTCGTGACGTCGTCGGCGGTGAGGACGCCGTACACGCGCTCACTGGAGGCTTTCGCGCGCTGGTAGCTGTTCACGATCTGGCCGAACTGCGCGAGCGGCCACACGAACTGCTGGGTGTAGAGCATGAACGTCACGAACTCGCCGGGCGTGACCGCGTCGGCGACGCCGAGGCGCACGCCGAGCGCGGTCTCCGGGACGGCGGCGAGGACTGCCGGTGGACCGTTGAGCACCCAGAACGCGCCGACGACGAACGTGAGCGCGAAGCTCAGCCCGGAGATGACGCTGAGTCCGGGGAAGAACGTGATGCGGGTGCGGATGGCGTCCCAGTTCGCGTCGTAGTACTCGCGGGAGGCCTCGCGGACGCGGTCGGCCTCGTACGCCTCCGCGTGCTCGGTCTTGATGACCTCGATCCCGCCGACGTTGTTCTCCAACCGGGCGTTCAGCGACCCGACGCTCGCGCGCATCGTCGCGTACTTCGGTTGGACGCGGCGGACGAACGCGACCGTGAACGCGCCGAGGACGGGGACGGCGACGAGCGCGGCGAGCGCGAGCACGGGGTTGAGGACGAGCATGATGGCGCCGACGCCGAGGACGAGCGCGAGCAAGCGGAGCGTCGAGCTGACGCCGTCGGTCAGGAACGACTCCAGTTGGTTGACGTCATTGTTGAGGACCGCGAGGAGTTCGCCCGTTCGCGTCCGGTCGAAGAACGACCGGTCGAGCGCCTGCATCGACTCGTAGGCGTCGACGCGGAGCGCGTGCTGGATGTTCTGCGCGAACCGGTTCCAACCGTAGTTCTGGAGGTAGCTCGCTATCGCGCCGACCGCGGTCGCGGCGACGAGGAGGCCGACGGTGAACCAGACCTGCCCGGGCGCATTCTCAGGGATCCAGGCGTCGGGGACGAGCGGGAGCGCGTACGGGCGGTCGGCGAGGAGGATGGCGTCGATGGCGAGCCCGAGCAGGAGCGCGGGCAGGAGGCCGACGACCCGCGAGAGGACCGCCATGACGGTGCCGACGCCGGCGAGCGAGAGGTTCCCGCGGCCGTACTCGCCGTAGAGTCGCCACATCGACCCGCCGTCGCTCGCGAACGACGACGCGTCGTCGCGGTCGCTAGCGGTCGCCATCCATCACCCGTCGCGTGCCCTCGTGCATCTTCCCTGTCGTGTACGCGTTCGAGCGCTATACCTCGCTCGGCGCTGCGACGCGTTGGTGTCGGGAATCAGCGCCTCAGGCCGGTAAAGAACCAATACCAATCACCAAACGCATTTTTCACCATACGTCGGGGTTCCGTGGCCACCTTCGTGGAGTCGGTAGGTGTGTTATACCAATGGCGACACCGACCGGACGTGAATCTGCATGCCAGACGTAAACAGGCGGACGTTCCTGACAGTCAGTGGCGCAGTACTCGGCGGTATCGCGACCGGGGCGACGGTGACGGCGGCGACGCGAACGGACCGCTTCATCGTCCAGACGAAGGGCAAAGGAAAGCTCCGCGGACTGGACGTCGTCCACGAGATGCCCGGCGTGAACTTCGCCGTCGTCGAGGCGAGCGAGAACGAACTCCGACGGTCGAAGGCGGTGAAGGCCTTCGAACCCGACGTGGAGATCACGCTGAACGAACCCGAGACGAACGCGCAAGCGCCGACGTTCGACCCGAGCGACGCCAGCGACTACGAGGGCCTACCCGGTGACTTCCTCCAGTGGGACAAGGCCGACCTGAACGTGCCGGAAGCGCACGAGACGACCGAGGGCGAGGGAACGCGCGTCTCCGTCATCGACTCCGGCGTCCTCGAAACGCACCCCGACCTCGCCGGGCCGCTCAACCTCGACCTCTCGCGGAACTTCACCGACGACGGCGGCGACCACAACCCCGTCGGCGGCGACGACCACGGCACGCACGTCGCCGGCATCGTCGCCGCAGACAACGGCGGCGGCATCGGCGTGAACGGCACCGCGCCGAAGACCGACCTCGTCGACTGCCGCGTGTTCTCCGGCCCGACCGCGTCGTTCGCGGACATCCTCGCCGCCATCGTCTACAGCGTGAACGTCGGCGCGGACGTCGCGAACCTCTCGCTGGGCGCGTACCCCGTCCCCCGGCAGGGACAAGGGTCGTTCTACGGGAAGGTGCTCAACAGCACGATGACGTACGCGAACAAGGAGGGCACGCTCCTCGCCATCGCTGCCGGGAACGACAGCGCGGACCTCCAGCACGACGGGAACCTCGTCAGTCTCCCGAACGAGGGCGCACAGGCCGTCTCCGTCGCCGCAACCGGCCCCATCGGGTACGGGTGGGACGCCGGCGACGAGTCCCCACCAGAGAGTCCTGCATTCTACACGAACTACGGGACGAACGCCATCACGCTCGGCGCGCCCGGCGGCGACGCCGACCTCGATGCGATCGGCACGGGCGTTCCCTGGTTCAACGACCTCGTCTTCAACACCGTGTTCACGTACGAGGACACCGACGGCGACGACGAGCCGGACACGCAGGTCCCCGGCTACGGCTGGAAGGCGGGGACGTCGATGGCGGCGCCGAACGTCGCTGGCGCGGCGGCGCTCGTCAAGTCCGCGAACCCGAACTACAACGCGAACCAGGTCGAGAGCGCGCTGAAGCGCGCCGCCGACGTGCCCTCGGGCTACGGAAAGGAGTTCTACGGGAGCGGCTATCTGAACGTCCTCGACGCGCTCTGAGCGGCGCGCGCGAGGTTATTCTTCGGTCTCGTCGCGTTCCTCGCAGTCGGCGGCCGGTTCGTCCAGGAGTTTGTCCGCGAGCGTCGGGACGAACGTGCCGACGTCGGTGACCATCCCGACCGCTTGCGCGCTCCCGCGGTCGAGGAGTTGCGTGACCGTCGCCGGGTCGATGTCCACGCACACCACCGGCGTCGTCGACGGCAGGCAGTTCCCGACGGCGACCGAGTGGAGGAGCGTGGAGAGCATGAGGACGACGTCGGCGTCGTGGGCTTGCTCGCGGATGGCGTTCTGCGCCTCGACGGCGTCCGTGATGGTGTCCGGGAGCGGGCCATCGTCGCGGATGCTGCCCGCGAGCACGTAGTCGACGTCGTGCTGGATGCACTCGTACATGACGCCAGAGTCGACGAGCCCCTGTTCGATGGCCGCCTCGATGCCGCCCGCTCGGATGACCTCGCTTATCGTGTAGATGTGGTGCTTGTGACCCTTCCGCGGGCTCTCCATGGTCTCGACGTTCATCCCGAGGCTCGTCCCGTACATCGAGCGCTCCATGTCGTGCACCGCGAACCCGTTCCCCGTCGACAACGCGTCCACGTAGCCCTCGCGGACGAGGCGCGCGAACGCCGGGCCAGCCCCCGAGTGCAGGAGGGCGGGGCCCGTGACCGCGAGCACGCTCCCGCCGTCGGCCTTCGCCTCGCGGATGACGTCCGCGACCTCCTCGATGAGGCTCTCGCTCGGGCGCTCGGGGGAGACGCCACCCTGCATGAACCCGAACGGGCCGCTGTCGCCGCGCGGCCGGTCCGGCGGGTCGACGCGCACGCCGAACTCGTCGGTGACGACGAGGTCGCCCTCGCGGATGGCGTTCAGGACCTTCGTGTACGCTCGCGGCCCGTCCTCGGCGTCGGGTTCGACGACGATCGCGCAATCCATCTCGATGTTCTCCACGGGCAGCCAGTCGCCGTCGTGACGGACCTCCGTCGGGTGGTTCGTCGTCGAGTAGAATCCCGTCGGCACGACCTGGTCGCCGGGCGCGGGTTCCAGCTGGGCGTCGTGGGGGTCCGTGACGGTCGCGCCCGTCTGATGGAGTTCGTGCAGTATCTCGTGCAGGGTCGCCTCGTCGTCTGCCTCCACGAGCATCCGACAGTACGATTCCGCGAGCTTGTGGCGGCCGACGTCGAACTGTTCCACGTCGAAGTCCCCGCCCATGTCCATGATGGTCGTCATGCATCGCTGGAGCGTGCCGGAGTCGATGACGTGCCCTTCGAGTTCGATGGGGCGTGCGACGGTCATGTTCGTGCGGACGGCCACCGGCGTCTTGAGCGTTCGGCCCGTGACCGAACCTGCCCACTCCCGGCCGCTCCCGTAGCAGACCAGTCACCCGAGAACGTCCGCGCCGGAGCATCACTCCTCCCGGTCGAGGACGCCAGACGGCGTCGAGGGCGTCCCGTTCCGGAAGGGGTCGTCAGCGGGGCTACGCGCGACAGCGACTCGAGCGATCCGAGACGGGCGCGACGACCCGGCAACCGTCCGCACGAGAGCATATGGTCCCTGATAGCGTCTATCGGTACGTGAGTTCCCCGTGAACCCCGAAGAGTACCCCGACCGATACAAGGACAGCGGCGTCCTGAAGAAGAAGCACTACAAGCGCGAGCTGGGACGACTCCAGGAAGAGCTGGTGAAACTCCAGTACCACATCCAGGAGGAGGACCTCCAGGTGTGCGTGGTGTTCGAAGGCCGGGACGCGGCCGGGAAGGGCGGCGCGATCAAACGCATCACGCGACGCCTGAATCCACGGGTCGCGCGCGTCGTGGCGCTCGGGAGACCGACGGAGCGCGAGCAAGGCCAGTGGTACTTCCAGCGGTACGCCGAACAGCTGCCGACCGCCGGCGAGATGGTGTTGTTCGACCGGTCGTGGTACAATCGCGCCGGCGTCGAGCGCGTCATGGGGTTCTGTACGGACGAGGAGTACGACGAGTTCCTCCTGTCAGCGCCCGAGTTCGAGCGGATGCTGGTTCGATCGGGGATGACCCTCATCAAGTACTGGTTCTCCGTGAGCGACGAGGAGCAAGAGCGGCGGTTCGAGAAGCGCAACGAGGACCCGAAGCGGCGATGGAAGCTCAGTCCGATGGACCTCGAGGCGCGCGAGCGCTGGGCGGAGTACTCGCGAGCGAAGGACGAGATGTTCGACCACACGGACACCGCGCACGCCCCCTGGCACGTCGTGCACGCCGACGTGAAGAAGCACGCGCGCCTGAACTGCATCAGTCACCTCCTCGATCAGTTCGACTATCCCGATTACACGCCCGACCCCGTCGACCTCCCCGAGCGTCCGGACGATTCCGCGTACCGGCCGCCGATCGACGACCAGCGGTGGGTGCCAGCGCGTTACGGGACGAACCCGGGCGACGTCCCGGACCGCCCAGACGGGTCGTAGGAATCGCGTCGGCGGTCGCGCGCGGCCGGTGTCACTCCATCCATCCCCAGGCGCCCACGCCACCCCTGCAGGTACTAGCCGGCGTTCCCCATCGACGCCGCCGTCCCCGTCTCCGTCCCGGTTCCCGCCTCAGTCTCCGTCCCGGTACCCGTCTCCGTCCCAGCCTCTGTCTCCGTCTCAGTCTCGGACTCCGTCTCGGTCTCTGTCTCTGTCTCCGACTCAGTCTCTGTCTCCATCTCCGTCTCGGTCTCCATCTCCGTCTCGGTCTCCATCTCCGTCTCGGTCTCGCCCTCGGTTCCGGTTCCGTCGAGTGGATCTGTCTCGTTGGTTCCGCCGTCCTCTTCTGGGTTCGCACAGCCCGCGAGACCGACGGTAACGACGGCTGCGAGTCCTGTGACGAGTCGGCGTCGAGTTGGTTCGCGTCGTGTCATCACTGGAGTCCTCTCCGCGAACCGGATTCGTTATTTGGACGGTAGCGCGGACAACGGTCGGGTTATCTCGAACCGGTGGGGACAGTTCGTATCGTTCAGCGACCGTAGGGCGCTGTTGGCGTGAAACGGCGTGAAACGAGGAGGTTCCGGGAGTCGGAGCCGCTGGTCGGTCTCGACGTGCGAGACGGCCGCCGACGTTTCAGACGCTTCACGTTCCGACCAGTCGGTTACCGGACCGTTCACGCGGCCCGGTTGCGTGCGGGCTGCTCGCACGAAGGACGGGGAGTGCGTCAGGCCTGGTCTCTTTCTCGCTCCGGCCCGTACCGTCCGTATGGACCGTAAGGACGTGCAACGCGCCTGGGACGACGTCGCCGAGACGTACGCTCGGTCCCGGGACCCGACCGGGAGCGACGCCGACCTCGTCGACGATCTCCGCGAGTACCTGCCAGCGGACCCGGTCGTCCTCGACGTCGGGTGCGGTGACGGCGCGC
Source organism: Halorubellus salinus (assembly GCF_020567525.1). Lineage (GTDB taxonomy): Archaea > Halobacteriota > Halobacteria > Halobacteriales > Natrialbaceae > Halorubellus > Halorubellus salinus. The sequence continues at coordinate 542,171 of NZ_JAJCVI010000004.1, read as the reverse complement.
GGACGCTCGCGAACCTCCCCGCGGACGCCATCGGCGTGGACGTCTCCCGGCGCGCGCTCGAGCTCGCGACCGAGACCGTCCCCGGGGCGAGACTCGTACAGGCCGACATGACTCAGCTCCCGCTGGTCGACGACAGCGTCGACGCCATCACCGCGTACCACGCCGTCTTCCACGTCTCACGCGACGACCATCCCGCAGTCTACCGGGAGTTCGCTCGCGTCTGCAAACCAGGCGGTCACCTCCTCATGACCCTGCCCACGGGGCGGTTCGAGACCGTCCGCGAGGGCTGGATGGGCGGCCGGATGTTCTTCTCCGCCCCCGGTGAACGCGCGACCGTCGAACAGCTCGAAGCAGCCGGGTTCGGGGACGTCCGTCGCGTCACCGCCGACGACCCGCTCGGCACGAAGAGCCTCTTCGCGTTCGCGACGCTCACCGACTGACCGCTCGCCCCGAGCGGCGTCGATGGTGTGGTCGGTGGTGTCGTCACTCCGGGTGCCTGCGAGACGTGAATCCGAAGGTACTCGGCCGCGAGCAATCGCTCGTCGCGCCGCCGTCCTGCGGTCAGCTAAGAGATATCAGTCGATGTGTCCTTCCGCGCGCAGCTGGTCGGCGTCCTCGTCGGTGTACCGCCACTCGACGTTCGCCTTCTCGTCCTGCCAGTCCCACGGTTCCGCGATGACCACGTCGCCCTCGTTGATCCAGACGCGGTACTTCATGCGGCCGGGGATGCGGCCCATGCGGTCCTCGCCGTCGGCGCAGCGGAGTTGCACGTGGTTGCCGCCGTTGTGCTCTGTCACTACGGCGAACACTTCGTCGTCGTTGGGCATTCGGAGGTTCTTCCGCCCAGTATTTTCACTCACAATCTGTAGTGGTGAGGGATAGACTTAAGTATGTTGATTGGCATGCCAACACCCCTCACGGTGGCAGGTCAGCCGTCGAACCGGCCGACGCCGCCGTCTCCACCGTCGCTAACGTCGCGACAGTCCGACGGCCGCGTCCTTCCGAAGCCGGGACGTTCACGACGCTCGACACCGTAGCGAGCGGTATGCAGATCGTCTCCGTCGCAGCCGTCGCCGAGAACGGCGTCATCGGCCAGGGGAACTCGCTCCCCTGGCACCTCCCCCACGAATCGAAGCGGTACCGCGAGCACGTCGCCGACGACGTCGTCGCGCTCGGGCGCCACACGTTCGAGCTGTTCGACTACCTCCCCGGCCGCGCACAGATAGTCCTCTCGCGGACCGAACGCGACTGGCCCCAGGACACCGCCCACCACGCGAGCGACGTCGAGGACGCCGTCGCAGTCGCGGAACGCCTCGACGGCGACGTCCTCTACGTCCTCGGCGGCAGCGCCATCTACGGCCTCTTCCTCGACGTCGCCGACCGCCAGCTGTTGAGTCGCGTCCACGGCGAGTACGACGGCGACGCGTACTACCCGGAGTTCGACGAGGACGACTGGGAGCTCGTCGAGGCGACCGAACACGACGGGTACACGCTCGAGGACTGGCGTCGCCGTACTGACTGACCCCCATCCCCGCCACCGACTGACCCCCATCCCCGCCACCGACTGACCCCCATCCCCGCCACCGCCAGACCGGCCTCCCCGCACGCCTGAGCGGCTTCCCGTCGAGCGCGCGGGGGGCGTGCGACGCGTCCACGCTCGTCTCGGAGGGGCTTTACGTCCCCGCGTCGTCACGTAGGTATGGAATACGCTACAGCGCTCGACAGAGCCTACGACGTGCTGCCCGAGACACCGCGAGAAGGCGGTGACCGTCTGCAGGTCCCCGACCCCGAGGGCCAGACCGACGGTGCGTTCACGCGCCTGACGAACCTCGAAGCGATCGCGAAGGCCCTCAGTCGCGACGCCGACCACCTCCACCGCTCCATCCAGCGCGACCTCGGGACGAGCGGTCAGTTCGACGGTTCCACCGCCCGCTACAGCGGGTCGTTCGACATCGCGGACTTCCAGGCCGCCATCGACGCGTACGTCACCGAGTTCGTCACGTGCTCGGAGTGTGGCCTCCCCGACACGCGCCTCGTCACCGAGGACGGCGTCGACATGCTCCGCTGCGAGGCCTGTGGTGCGTTCCGGCCCGTCGCGAAGTCCTCGAAGAAGCAGAGCGCGAACGTCACGGAGGACGTCGAGTCCGGCCGCACGTACCAGGTCAAGATCACCGGCACCGGCCGCAAGGGCGACGGCGTCGCGAAGAAGAACGGCTACACCATCTTCGTCTCCGGCGCTCGCGAAGGCCAGGTCGTCGACGCGTACATCGAGTCCGTCAGCGGCGACCTCGCGTTCGCCCGCGTCGCCTGAACCGACCACCCGACACCGCGACGCACCCGTCTCGGTGCGCGTCTCTCTTCCGATCTTCGACCGCGAAAACTGAGAGGGCGAGCAGACGCTATCGTCGAAGTCACTCACTTGCTCAAAAGAGACAACGAGCGTGAAAATATGGACAATCCTTATATTTGGCTCGCCTACGGTTCGTATGGAGAACGATGCCAAGCAGCGCACACCCGACGAGATGCTGGACGCCCTGAGCCACATCCAGCGTCGGAAGCTGCTGCTTGCATTGCTGGTTCACAACCCCCAGGACGACGAGTCGGTCGTCATCGATGCGGACGAATCCGTTGACGAAGAACTCACGCGACTCGTTGAGATGAAACACGTCCACCTCCCGAAGCTGGAGGAGTACGGGTTCATCAGCTGGAATCAGGACACGAACCACGTCTCGAAGGGACCGAATTTCGAGGAGATCCGACCACTACTGGAGCTCCTCGCCGATAACGAGGACGAACTCCCCGAAGATTGGGTGTAGCACGCTACCACGTCGGCGACATAGTGCGTTGGTATCTCCGCCGTTTCGATCAACAGCACTGAGTCAGCTGGTCGGTTCGCAGGCTCACGGAACGGGGTTTCCGGGAGAAACGCTCCGAGACGAACGCGGTCGGTGTGCTGACTATTCGTCGTCGAACTCGATGCTGACCGAGTTGATGCAGAAGCGCTTCCCGGTCGGCTCGGGGCCGTCGTCGAAGACGTGGCCGAGGTGGCTGTCGCAGTTCGCGCACACGACCTCGATACGCTTCATGCCGTGGGAGAGGTCCTCGCGTTTCTCGATGTTGGCGTCCTCAGCTGCGTAGAACGACGGCCACCCGCAGCCGTGGTCGAACTTCGTCGACGAGTCGAACAGGACCTCGCCACAGCCCTTGCAGCGGTACTTGCCGTCCTCGAAGTGGTCGACGTAGTCACCACTGAATCGCGCTTCGGTGCCGGCTTCGCGCATCACGTGGTAGGACTCGTCGTCGAGTTTCTCGCGCCACTCGTCGTCTGTCTGAGGGACGTCGCGCTCGCTCGCATCTGATTCGCTCATGCCCGCTGGTAGGTGTCCGAGGACAATAAGCAGTCGCCGGCCGCGGCAGCCAACGACTCGACCGAAGCCGAGCAGTCGGGTTGGTCCGCCACTCGACCGAAGCCGAGCAGTCGGGTTGGTCCGCCACTCGAACGATGGTCCGATTGCGAGCGACGTAAGTACGTCCCCTCCGAAGACGCGCGTATGAACGACGAGCGCGACGGCTACCTGTCCACGCGCGGGTTCCGGCGACTCGCCGCACTGACGGTTGGCGCCACGTTCCTCACCATCCTGCTGGGCGTGTCGACGAAAGCGACCGGCGCGGGGCTGGCGTGCCAGGCACGCTGGCCGGTCTGCGACGGCGGGTTCCTGAACCTGTTCCCGCAGTCCGTGCCGAGTAGCTTCGAGATGATTCATCGCGTGGTCGCGGGGCTCACCGGGCCGTTCATCCTCGCGACCGCGGTCCTCGCGTGGGTCGACGATCACAGCCGCGGCGTCCGGCTGGCGGCGACGGCCGCCATCGTCCTGCTGCCGCTGCAGGTCTTCCTCGGCCGGCAGACCGTCCTCGAGTTCACGGGCCCCGTCCTGTTCCTGCACTACTGGACGGCGATGAGCATCTTCGCGGGCGTGGTCGTCGCGACCGCGCTCGTCCTCCGCGACGTCGTGAACGAGGGCGCGTTCCGGCGCGCGCTCGCGGTCGCCGCGGTCGCCCAGCCCGTGCTCGTGCTGTTCGGCGCGCAGGTGCTGTCGCGGTACACGCCGCCCGTGCAGACCGCCCATTACGCGGTGTCGCTGACCATCCTCGCGGCGCTCGTGTTCGCAGTCGTCGGCGGCTGGCGCGTGCTGGACGCGCGCGCTCGCTGGCTCGCCGCCGGCGCTCTCGCCGCGTTCCCCGTCCAGATCGCGTTCGGTCGCGTCGCCGTGGGCGGCGCCAGCGGAACGATACTCGCCGCGCACGCCATCGCCATCGGGCTCGTGTTCGTGCTCGCCGTCGGCGCGGCACTCGTCGCCTACCGGGTCGCGCCCGGCGCACGCGCCACCGCCGCCTGAGTCACCGACCGGCCCCATCGCTCCGCGGCCGAACTATCGACCGGTCCCCCTCCGCCAGTTCCTCTCGTTCTCCGTCGTCGCTCTGGACCGTGGTCGCGTCCTCGACGAGCGGGAGCGACCACATCACCCACGTCCGCACGCAGGTCCCGTACGCGCTCGTCACGGCCGGCGGCGCCGCGGTCCTGTTCGTGCTGTTCGGGTTCCTGCTCCCCGAAGGCTTCCGCATCATCCCGTACTGACGCGACGGCCACGAGACTCGACCCCTGGGCGTTCGCCACCGCCACCCGATGACGCCCCGCGGCGTTCGTGGGCGAGACTCGAGGACGCGGCTGCCTGGCGCGTTGCGCGGCGGGCGCTCCATCCTGTACCGGTCCGCGAGACCGATGCCCGGGTTCTGACCGATGCCCGGGTTCTGGCGGTGATGCGCGCGTTCGCGCGGTGGCGTCCACGAGCGGTCGTTCGCGGACGGAGATGGATCATCGGTCGACGCGTGCGATACCGGGAAACCTATCACATCGGATTCGAGTTACTGGGGTAGATGAGTGGGACGGACGACGACGCTGGCGTCGAAGGGGGGACGTCCGACCACGGGTTCGACGTCGCGCGACGCGTGGCTCGCATCCGCGAAGCGGACCTGTACCGCGACCTCCAGCCGACCGACGCCGTCGACTCGACGGCGTACTTCGCGCCCGACCCCGGCGGGGACCTGCCGGTCCTCGCCGGCGAGCGCGAGCTCGTGTTCGCGTCGAACAACTACCTCGGCCTGACCCAGGACGAGCGCGTGCAGCAAGCAGCCAGGGAGGCCGCCGAGACGGTCGGCACGGGCGCGGGCGCGAGCCGCCTCGTCACCGGCGACACGCTCGTGCACCGGGACCTCGAGGCGCGACTCGCGGAGACGAAAGGCACCGACCGTGCGCTCGCATTCTCGTCGGGGTACGCGGCGAACGTCGGCACCATCAGCGCGCTCGACCCGGACGTCGTGTTCTCGGACGAACTGAATCACGCGAGCATCGTCGACGGCTGTCGACTGAGCGACGCCGAGGTCGTCACCTACGACCACTGCGACGCCGACGACCTCCGCGCGAAGCTGGCGAGCTGTGACACGCCGGGGTCGTGGGTCGTCGTCACCGAGACCGTCTTCCCGAAGGACGGCGCCGTCGCGCCGCTCGCGGCGCTCTGTGACGCCGCAGAGCGCCACGGCGCGTGGGTGATGGTCGACGAGGCGCACGCGACCGGCGTCTACGACGACGGCGGCGGCATCGTGCAGCGGGACGGGCTCGCGGACCGCGTGGACGTCCAGCTCGGCGCGCTCTCGAAGGCGCTCGCGAGCCAGGGCGGGTACGTCGCGGGAAGCGACGAGCTCGTCGAACTCCTCGTGAACGAGGCGCGGTCGTTCGGGCGCTCGACGGGGTTGACGCCGACGGCGGCGGCAGTGGCGAGCGAGGCGCTGCACATCGCGCGGCACGGCGCCATCCGCTCGCGGCTCTGGGAGAACGTCGCGCACCTCCGCGAGGGCCTCACGGACGTCGGGTTCGACGTCCGGGGGAACTCCCAGATACTCCCCGTGCTGGTCGGCGACCCGCGGGACGCGACGGACCTCGCGGACGCGGTCCGCGACCGTGGCGTGTTCACCTCGCCAGTCCGCCCGCCGGCGGTCCCCGAGGGCGCGAGTCGGGTTCGCGTCGCGCCGATGGCGACCCACGACCGCGTCGACATCGAGGACTGCATCCTCGCGTTCAAGGACGCCGGCGAGGAACTCGGGGTCCTGTGAGGATACCCGGCGACGACGCCGCGTCGACGACGACCCCACCAGTGCGGTCACGGGCGTCAGCGAACACCGCCCCGTGAGCGTCCTCCCCGGCAGCGTCGCCCCACGGCACTGAATCACGTCGAGCGTCGCTCGCGGCGTCGCTACTCGCTTCGAAGAACCGAAGCAGTCGGTTGCGCGTCGTCTAGGCTTGCGCGCGAACGAACCCGGAGCCGGCGACGAACGCGTCGGCGTCGTCGTCCTCGACGGAGTCGCTCTGGGTCTCGTCCTCACCCGTGTGCTCGATGACGACCTCGGTCGTGTTCCCGCTCACGGTCGCCTGGCTCGTGAAGTCCTCGTGACCCGCGAGCACGACGACGGTCTCCTCGGAGACCTCGACCATCCGGAACGTCTCCTCGGTCGACTCGCCGTAGACGCCGTTGTTCTGCGGGCCCTGCGCTTCGAGCCACTCGCCGAAGATGGACTCGAACTCCGCGGCCTCGGTGGCGTTGTCGAAGCGGATCGCCCACCCGTAGCCGGTCTTGTAGTTGCCCGCTGCGGAGTACGACGTGTTCTGGAACGTGATGACGCCGTCCTGCCCCCAGCCGGCCGCGCCACGGGCGGCCTCGTCACCGCTGACCGCCGAGCGGAGTGCCGACCGGAGGAACAGCTCGCCCTTCGTCTTCGACGACGACGGCGTCGCCCAGTCCGAGGATACCTCGCCGTCGACCGTGAGGTTCTTCGGGAGTTCCTCGTCGGGCTCGTACTTGTGGAGGATCTGCTCCATGGAGACCGGCGGGTTGTCGTAGATCTTCTCGAAGTTCTCCGTGGAGCCGTTCAGGTACCAGCGCGTGTAGTGCGACCCGGCCACGTACGGTCCGAGTTGCTTCATCGCGTACGCGTTCGAGTTCGACCACGCGGAGAAGTTCCGCATCGCGTTCGGGTTGCCCATGTACTCGCGCTGGTACTGGCTCTCGAAGAACGACGCCGACCCCTCGATCATCGCGAGTTCGACGTCGTTGACGTTCACGCCCTCGCTCGTCAGGTTCTGCGCGAGGCGTTCCTGGCTCCCTTGATAGAACTGGATGACGTGGAGGAACTCGTGCGCGGCCGTGACCTCGGCGTCCTCGGCGGTGTAGCGGATGCCGAGGTCCTCCTGGAGCGCGCTGTCGTTCCAGAGGCCGATGTACCGCATCGTCACCGCGGGCGAGACGGTCCCGTCGGGGTTCTGGTTCGGCTGCGCGTACCCGGGGACGAAGACGCTCGGCTGTCCGTCGGGCGCGATACCCATCGTCGCGCCGAACGTGTTGTTCGAGAAGCTGAACTCGTAGCGGGAGGTGCCGCGTGCCGGGATGGAGTTCACGCTCGGGCCTTTGTCGATGTCGACGCCCGCCATGTCGGCGACGTTCCGGTAGACCTCGTCCGCGTCGAACGGCAGGCACGCGCCGGACTCGCGGACGATGTCGTCGTCGCCCTCGCCGCTGTACTTGCAGTTCTCGGTCTTGACCTTCGGGTAGTCCTCGCCCTCGGTCGTCGTCGGTTCGCTGGTCGTGTCGTCTGTGCTCTCGGTCGTCGTCGCGACCGTCGTCTCCTCGACGGTCGTGTCGTCGGTCGGTGCCGTGGTCTCCGTGGCAGTCCCACCGCTACAGCCGGCGAGGACCATCGTCGCCGCGAGGACCAGGGCGATGAGCGTTCGGTTCGTCATCAAAAACTATCTCGAACAGGGGAGTTTCTGGCATTAACTGTTGCGGTATGAATTCACGCGAAACGCGCTGCAAGTTGTCTGAGGTGGCCGCTATCGGTTATCTCGGGTGGTGATGCCCTCCGCGCTTGATTCGGCGTGGGAGGGCCCCAAGGGCGTCGACCGCGCCGGGCGGTCAGAGGAAGTCGGCGAGCCCCGACTGCCCGTCGTCCTCCTCGGCGTCTGCCGCCCGGTCGTCGACGTCCTGCGTCTCCCCCTCAGCGTCGTCGCCGTCGGCGTCGTCAGCCGCGGTCGCGTCCGCCTCCTCGCCCATCGACTCCTCGCCCGCCGCCTCCTCGCTCGCGACCGCGCCGAGCGTCGCCTGCCCATCGCCACCGCCATCGCCGTCGCTCCCCTCCGAGCCGTCGGGCTCGTCCGCGTCGGAGTCGCTCGCGCGTCCACCCGCGAACGCGCCGCCGGAGTGCTCGACCGCCGCCTGCTCGCGGCGTTCTTCGGCGTCCTCGACGATGGACTGGACCTTGTTCGTCGACTCGCCGCTCCCCGTGACGTACGCGAGGTCGCTCGCATCGAACTCGTAGGTCGCCGCGATCGCGAGCGTCAGCTCGCGGGGCTTGCAGTGATGGATCATCGTCGAGAGGTACGGGAGGATGCGCCTGCGCGCCGTCCCGATGCTCGTCCCACTGCGTTCGGCGATCTTGCGGGCGATGGCGTCCCGCTGCTTGCGTTTCCCCTTCGTCCGCCCGAGCTTCGACCAGTAACTCGGCGGCCCGTACCGCGTCCACCCGCCGTGGTCGTGCTGGCGTGCCGCCGGAATCCCCGCCGCGACGTTGTCGCCCGCGTACCGCCAGTACGAGTAGTTCTGCGTCGCTCGCACCCGCCCGAGCCACCGGTCGGCGTTCGACAGGAACTCGTACGCGTCCGCGAGCTCGTCGCCGTAGTAGTCCTTCGGGACGTTGTCCTCCACCCAGTTCAGGAGTTCGTCCGGCGTCTCGTCGACGTCATAGGACTGCTTGAGCGCGGTCTCGGCGTCCGCGTGCTTGATGACGTCGTCGAGGAAGTCGAAGATACCCTCCGTGCGGTCGCGTTCGCTCGTCACGACGTCCTCGGCGGTGAGGACCGCCGTCTGCTCGGCGAGCGCCTGCAGGTCGTTCACCGCCGACCGCAGGTCCCCGCTCGTCTCCTCCGCTATCGCATCCAGCGCCGCGTCCTCGTACTCGATGCCCTCCTGCCGACAGATGTCCCTGAGGACGGGGACGATGGACCGCTTCGAGACGTCCCGGAACTCGACGTCCTGGCACGCGTTCCGGAGGCCGTTGCTCATGTCGTAGAACTCGTTCGCGATGAGGACGATCGGCTGGTTCGCGTCCTTCACGACCCGCGTCACCTCCCGCGAGCCACCGTAGTCCGCGTTCCCGTGGAAGTTGTCCGCCTCGTCCAGCACCACGAGTCGCCGGCCCGCCCCGCCCTCCGTGAGCGTCCCGGACTTCGCCGCCTCGCCCGCGACCTTCTCCACGACGTCCGCCGTCCGCGAGTCGCTCGCGTTCAACTCCATCACGCCCCACCCCATGTCGTTCGCGAGCGCGTGCGCCGCCGACGTCTTCCCGACCCCGGGACTCCCGTGGAGGATGACGGCCTCGCGGTGCTCGTCCCACGTCCGCGCCCACTTCTCGAACGCGTCCCGGGCCTTGTCGTTCCCGCGGACCGCCGACAGCGTCGTCGGGCGGTACTTCTCCGTCCAGTCGGTCATTACCCGAAGTCAGGCGCGTGGCGCGTTTAGTGGTTGCGGACGTCGCCGGTTCGACCACACGGAACAGTGCGGACGTCGCCGGTTCGACCACACGGAACAGTGCGGAGGTAGCTCCCGGACCTACAGGAGGTGGCCTTCGGAGACCGGTATCACGCGGCCGCCGACGCGGACGTCGGTGCGGTCTTCGTCGTCGGGGTCCTCGCCGTCGCTGGCGCTCGCGCGGAGGCGGAGTCGCGAGGGGCGTCCCATCTCGATGCCCTGTTCCACGACGAAGTCGACGGCGTCGCGGCCGTCCGCGCGCTCGCGGCCGCCCTCGGGGACGTCGAGCCCCATGCTGCGAGCGTCGGCGTCGTGCCGTGCGAGGTACGCGGCGAGGCAGCCGGCGGCGGAGCCGGTGGCGGGGTCCTCGGGGACGCCCGCCCAGTCCGCGAACACGCGAGCGTGGAGGTCGGCGTCCGGGTCGACCGTTTCGGGGGCGACGACGAGGACGTTCACGCCACCGAGACCGTCGACGACCTCGCGCTGGTACGCCTCGGGTTGGGTGGCGGCGCGCTCGGCGGCGTCGAGGTCGCGGAGGGGGACGACGAGCGTCGGGAGGCCCGTGGAGACGACGTCGATTGGGGCGTTCCGGACGTCGCTCGAGTCGAGGCCGAGGACGCTCGCGGCAGCGTCGCGGTCGAGGCCGGCGGCGAACTCGGGCGCGACCTGCTGCATCCAGTAGCGTTCGGTGCCGTCGGCGTCGGTCTCAACCCAGACGCGGACGTCGCCGACGCCGAGGTCGAGCACGAGTTCGTCGGGGTCGTCGTCGCGGACGAACTCCCTGATGACCGCGGCGGTCCCGATGGTCGGGTGACCGGCGAAGGGGAGCTCCTCGGCGGGGTCGAAGATGCGGACGGGATACCGGCCGTCGTCGGGCGACTCGTCCTCGACGAACGTCGCCTCGGAGTAGTTCGTCTCGCGGGTGAGCGCGAGCAGCTCCGCCGTCGCGAGGTCGGCGGTGTCGTGGAAGACCGCGAGCTGGTTGCCGGCGTACCGCTCGGGAGCGAACACGTCGACGGTGTGGAAGCGTCGGTCAGTCATCGCGCGACACTGCGTCGCCCGTCCACAAGACGATACGTGATTCATGCTAGCACGAGACGCGCCGCTGGGCTTCCACACGAGCCATCGGCGCCCGACATCAAGTCAGCTTGCCGAAGTCGCGCGTATCAGACGGAAGAGGACAACTCTGCCGGTGTTATCGCAAAGGTACTTGTCTTCGCACCACGTACCGTCGACGATGGCCGACCATTCGCAGTCGGACGCGGACGTCCTCCGGAGCAAGCGTTCGGCGACCCGCTATCAGATACTCGTACAGATCGCGGAGCGCCAGCCGGCGGTGAGCCAGCAGGAGATCGCCGACGAGATCGGCGTCACCGCCCAGGCCGTCAGCGACTACCTGCAGGGCCTCGTCGAGGAGGGGTTCGTCGTGAAGGAGGGCCGCGGCCGGTACGAGGTGACGAAGGAGGGCGTCGACTGGCTCATCGGGCAGACCGACGGCCTCCAGGAGTACGTGAGTCACGTCGCGAGCGACGTCATCGGACAGGTGGAGGTGGAGACGGCGGTCGCACGCACGGACGTCGCGGAGGGCGAGACGGTGTCGGTGACGATGCGCGACGGCGTCCTCTGCGCGATAGCCGGCGACGCGGGGAGTGCAACTGCGGTTGCGGTGACGGACGCCGCCGAGGGCGAGGACGTCGGCGTGACGAACTTCGAGGGCGTCGTCGACTACGAGCTCGGGTCGGTGACGGTCGTGAGCGTGCCGCGCGTACAGGACGGTGGGAGTCGCGCGGTCGACCCCGAGCGTATCGCTGCGCTCGCGAGCGAGCACGACCTCCTCGCGACCGCGGGCACCGAGGCGTTCGTCGCCGCGGAGCGCTGCGAGCTGACGCCGGACGTTCGCTTCGGCACCCCCGCAGCCGTCCAGGAGGCGGCGACCAAAGGCCTCTCCGTGCTCGTCCTCGCGTCGACGAACGAGCTGAGCGCGCACACCGACCGCCTCCGGGACGCGAACATCAGTTACGAGGTCGTCGACGCCGCCGACTGACGCCGACAGTGGCTGCGAGGTCGTCGACGCCACAGACTGACGCCAACAGTTACTGGAGGTCGGCGTGACCGCCGACTGACGGTTGCTTCGCCCGCTCGTTCTCGGGTTCAGAGAGTCGTGAACGTCGTATATCCGCGTTCGTCGCGTCTCTATAGGTATGAGCACTATCTTCATCGCGTACGGAACGGGCGAGGGACAGACCGCGAAGGTCGCGGACTACGTCGCGACGGAACTGGCGGCGCGCGGGCACGAGGTGACGACGCGAGACCTCGGCGAACCCGGTGACGTGCCGGCTGTCGATGCGTTCGACGCGGTCGTCGTCGGTGCGTCCATCCACATGGGCGCGCACCAGGACGTCGTCGTCGACTTCGCGAGGGAGTGGCGGGACGGCCTCGCGACGCGTCCGAGCGCGTTCTTCCAGGTGTCGCTCTCGTCGGCGTCGACCGACCCGGAGCAGCAGGCGGACGCGGCGCGGTACGTCGACGAGTTCCGGGAGACGACCGGCTGGAATCCCGACGTCGTCGGTGGGTTCGCCGGCGCCATCCGGTACTCCGAGTACGGGTTCCTGAAGCGGTTCATGATGAAGCGCATCGCGAAGGACGCGACCGGTGACACGGACGCGTCGAAGGACTACGAGTACACGGACTGGGAGGACGTCGCGTCGTTCGTCCACGCCGTCGACGCCCTCGTCGACCGCGACGCCGTCGCGGAATCGGACCGCCGAGTGGAGGGACCCCGCTCATGAGCGCGTCCGTCGGCCCGACCAGCGACGGCGATGCGACGGTGCAGGGCAGCACGCTCCGGCACGCGCCGCCGTCCCGAGCGCTCGTCCTCGCGTCGACGGTGATCGCGGCGCTGGCGGCGGCGGCGGCCGCGGTCGGCCTCCTCGTCCCCGACTTCTATCGGGACGCGCCGACGCTCGTCTCGCAGGCGCGCGGCCAGGACCTCCTCACGCTCGCCGTCGCCGTTCCCGCGCTCCTGGCGTCGGTCGTCGCGGCGCGTCGCGGGTCCCTCCGCGGGTACCTCGTCTGGCTCGGCGTCCTCGGGTACCTGCTGTACACGTACGCGTCGTACGCGTTCATGACGACGTTCAACCCGCTGTACCTCGCGTACGTCGCGCTCCTGGCGCTCTCGCTCGGCGCGTTCGTCGCCGGGATACTGCGCCTGGACGCGACGCAGGTGAAGCGCGCGCTCGACGGCCGCCGGTTGCGCGCGGTCGTGGCGTTCGAGATCCTCGTCGTCGCGCTCGTCGGGTTCGCGTGGCTCGCCGAGATCGTGCCCGCGACGCTCTCCAGGACGACGCCCGCGAGCGCCGCGGACGCAAACATCCCGGTGAACGTCATCCACTCGCTCGACCTCGGCGTGCTCCTCCCCGGGTTCGTGGTCGCCGCGTACTGGCTCCACCACCGCCGGCCGTGGGGGTACGCGCTCGCGGTCGTGTTGCTCGCGAAGGTCGCAACGCTCGGCGCCGCCATCCTCTCGATGGTGGTCGTGATGGCGGCCGACGGGGCGCCGGCGCCGTTCGAGCAGGTCGTCGTCTTCGGGGCGTTGACGGTCGCGAGCGTCGCGCTCCTCGCACGACTCCTGGGGTCGATGACCGCCGGTGAGTCCGCGGGCGACGCCGCCGGTGGCGGCGAGCACGGCGGGCACGAGGACCGGTCGGTCGACGCGTCGTGAGCTGACTCGCGACGCGTCGCGAGGAGTTTCTCACGCGGCTCGAACGGCCGAATCCGGTTCTTTCGGGCGGGTCCGGGTTCGGTCAGCCGCCGCTGGTCGTGTCTGTGCTCCCGCAGTCGGGGCACTGCATGAGGTCGCCGAGCGTCGGGTGCGTCGCCGTGTCCCAGACGTCGGCGCCGACGGGTGCGCTGAAACCGCAGTGCTTGCAGGTGGTGCGGGCGGACTCGACGCTCTCCTGAACCATACCCCAAGGTATGCGACAGAGTAGCATAGAACTTCTGTCATCGAAGTTGGGGGAGTGACGGCTGACGGTCAGTTCGGTCCGGGGAGTTCCTCGAGGACCCACTGGACGTACTCGTCGCGGCCCTCGGAGCTGAAGAGCTCGTGGCCGCCGTCGTACGTCGTGCGCTGGGACTCCGGCGCGTGTTGCTCGATGGCGCGTGGGTCGACGACGTCGTCGTCGGGCGTATAGAACACGTGGTCGGCGTCGTCGAGCGCGGGGAGCGACCGCTGGGCCGCCCTGATCGTCTGGATCCACTTCGGCGCGATGCGCGAGGGCGCGGTCGCGTCCTCGCTCGTCGCGAGTTCCCCGAGGTCCTCGGGTGCGACCGTGAACGGCAGTATCGGTCGCGTCACGGGCAGCGCGAGCAGGGGTTCGAGGACGATGGGGACGTCGTGCATCCCCCACCACGGACTCAGGTAGACCGCCTTCGGGTCAGGGTCGGCGTGAGCGAGCGCGAGCCCCCCCATCGAGTGCGCGAGGACCGCGTACTCGTCGGTCGCGTCCTCGCTCGTCGCGAGGTCGTCGAGGTACTCGCGGACGGGCGCGACGCAATCGCGCTGGAAGTCCGGCGTCGTCGTCGGCAGTTCGAGCGCGTGCACCCGGTAGTCAGCGTCGACCAGCCGGTCGACGAACCAGCGTTCGTGTCGGCTGTCGACGACGTTCCCCCACCCCATCACCCAGACGAGGTCCCGGCCCTCGCCGAACGTATCCACCTGCATACGTCGGTCTGCGAGCGCCCGCCGGGTAGCTCTTTGGGCGACCCACCACCCGGTCGGTCCCCGAGAACCGACGGCACGCTTTTCGTGGTCCGTACTGACTAGTAACACATGGAAGATACTGACCCTCACCAGCTCGACGCCGACGGACGTGATGCCGTCCTCGGGACCGGCGGCGTCGGCGTCCTCGCGTTCACCACCGCCAGCGACGAGCCGCCGCACTCCCTGCCCGTCTCCTACGGGTACGACGCCGACACCGCGTCGCTGTACTTCCGGCTCGCGACCGGCGGGGATTCCAGCAAGAGCGACCTCCTCGACAACCCGGTGTCGTTCACCGTCCACCACGAGGGCGAGGACGGCTACGAGAGCGTCGTCGCCCAGGGCACCCTCGACTCCATCGAGCAAGCCGACGTCGCCGGCGAGATCCTCGACGGCATCTCGCGCGTCGAGATACCGCTGTTCGACGTGTTCGAGCGACGGCCGCGCGAGACGACGTTCGCGTTCTATCGACTCGACGCGAGCGACGCGAGCGGGAAGCGCGAACTCCAGCGCCGCGACTGACCGTGGAGGTCGTCATCGTGACCGTGGGCGACGAGGTGCTCGCGGGCGATACCGTGAACACGAACGCGAACTGGCTCGCCGGCGAGCTCGCCGACCGTGGTGCGCTCGTCGCTCGCATCCTGACCGTCCCCGACGACCGCGCGGTCATCGCGGACGAAGTTCGCGAGTACGCCGACGCGTTCGACGCCGTCGTCTGCACGGGCGGTATCGGTGGGACGCCCGACGACGTCACGGTCGAAGCGGTCGCGGACGCGCTCGGGCGCGACCTCGTCGTCGACCCCGCCCAGCGCGAGCGCATCGAAGCACGCGCGAAGGCGTTCCGGGACGCGAACCCCGAGCTGACCGACCGCTACGACTTCCAGCTGAACCTCGACGCCGCCGCGACACTCCCCGAGGGCGCGCAAGCCATCACGACCGAGGAGTCCTGGTCGCCCGGCTGTCGCGTCGAGAACGTGTACGTCCTCCCCGGCATCCCCAGTGAGATGCGCGCGATGTTCGACGTCGTCGCGGACGCGTTCGCGGGCGACGCGACGAGCGAGGTCGTCCCGACGTGGACGCCCGAGGGCGCACTCCTCGACGTCATCGACGGCGTCCGCGAGCGCTTCGACGTCCGCGTCGGGAGCTACCCGCGGAGCGAGGACGCGCCCGGTCGCGTGAAGGTAACGGGCACCGACCCCGACGTCGTCGCAGCCGCAGCCGCGTTCGTCCGCGAGCACGTCGAGCCCGCAGACCCGCCCGAGAGCAACTGACCGACCGCCGCGACCAGTACCACCGCCGCGACCAGTACCACCACCGCGACTGGGATGCTCGCCAGCGCGTAGACGGCGTCGGTGGTCGACCCGGGACCGCCTTGGTGCGGGTTTATTACGTCGTACACCATGTGGAGTCGACATGGACCAGCCCATCCGGTGGACGCTCCCGGCGTCGGCGTTCGTCGCGTTCGACGCGCCGCTGTCGGTCGCGACGGTCGACGGCGACCTGGATCCGGCGTACCGGACGTTCCTCCAGTCGGAGGTCGGGTTCGACGCCGCCGACGACGCGGACGCGAGCGCGCTCGCCGCGGCCGCCGGCCGGCTCGCCTCCAAGGAGTGGCATCCGACGTGGGGGCATCGCTACGACCGGCCGCGAGACCCCATGGAGTTCCGGGACCTGACGCGACTGCTCCGTGCGCTCGCCGCCGCCGACGCGCACCTGGGCGGCCCCGGCGCGACCGTCGAGAGCTACCAGGACGACGACGCGCTCCGCGACCAGGCGACCGAGACCGCGAGCGAGTGCCCAGAGTGCAGGGTCGAGACCGTCAGCACCGACGCCGACGGCGCGGCCGCGACCGTCTACGAGTGCTGCGAGCGCCATCACCGCGAACTCCACCGCGAGTACGTCGACGCCACTCGAGCGCCCGACCACCCGACGCCGGCCGACGCGTTCGACCTCGCGAACCGACTCGAAGCCGAGGCACTCGCGATCGACGCCGCCGCGGAGCTCGCGGACGTCGCCGCGTACGACCCGCACGCGGTCCGCCCGGTCGTCGACAAGGTGCTCGCCGAGTTCGAATCCCAGCGCGGCGCGGACCTCGTGAACGTCGACTACCTCCGCGAGCTCGCGCGAGCGCTCACGCACCTCGGGCTCGTCGACGGCTCGGTGCGCGTGCGGCTCGTCCGGTCGCTCGCGGACGACGACGCCCGCATCCGACAGGCGAGTGCGGCGGCGGTCGCGAGTCTCGCGTGGGAGCGCCCGGAGAGCCTCCTCGCGGTCGGCGACGACGCCGTCCCGACGGGGTACCTCAAGCAGGTGTTCGGCGACGACACCGACCCCGTGGACGAGGCGCCGCTGGTCGTCCGGGAGCTCGCGGCGATGGTCGCGGAGGGCGACGCGGACTCGCGCGAGCACGCGCTCGGTGCGCTCCGGGAGTTCGCCAGGACGCACCCGAACGCGGTGTATCCGCTCGCGGCCGAGCTCGGCTCGCACCTGGAAGCCACGCACGCGAGAACCCGGTTGTACGCCGCGGTCGCCGTGGCGGGGTTGAGCGCGCGCTACCCGGAGGTGGGCGTGGACGCGACCGCAGGCCTTGACTTCCTCGCCGCACGCACCGAGGACCCGGCGAGCGTCCCGGCGTCGTGCGCGCTCGCCGTCCTCCCCGGCGGGAGCGTCCCGCGTGCCGTCGCGGCCGACCGCGCCGTCCAGTACGCGGACCCGTCGCGATACCCCCAGTACGTCGTCCGCGAGGCCGTGTACGCCCTCGACGCGCTCGACGCGACCGACCGCGTCGACCTCGACTGGATCCGAGCGTGCGCGACCGAGAGCGCGCTCGAACACGCCGTCGACGTCGCGCGCGGCGAGGTCGACGACGCGTAACGGCGCCGTTGCACGGATTGACACACCGACCGAATCCTTACGTCGACCGCCGGGGATGACGGCGTATGGACCTGTTCCCCGCCGCGTTCGAGACCGAACGACTGCGGTACGAACGCCTCGACGCCGCACTGGACGCGCTCGAGCTCTACGAGTACACGGGCACCGACGAGTTCGAGCGCATCAGCGAGCACATCTCGAAGAGCCGCCACCACCACCCGAAGGACGCGCTCGACTACCTCGAGGAGAGCGCCGAGCAGTGGACGGACGGCGACCGCGCGAACTACGCGATGTTCCCGAAGGAAGACGAAGCAAGGACAGCCGAGTTCGCGGGCGTCGCCTCCCTCATCCCGCTGTGGGACCGCCGGACCGCACGCCTCGGGGTCTGGCTCATGGAGGACTACCACGGCCGCGGGTTCGCCGGCGAGCGCGCCGACGCCCTCGTCGCGCTCGCGTTCGACCGGCTCGACCTCGAGATGGTCGCCGCCGGCCACACGGACGCGAACGACGCCTCGCGGAAGGCCATCGAGAAGTACGTCGACCGCTGGGGCGGCCGCTACGAGGGCGTCCTCCGGAACTGGGTGGTGCTCGACGACGACCCGCGGGACCTCCACCGTTACACCATCAGCCGCGACGAGTACGACGCCGCCGACGTCGACGTCGACCTCCACGTCGAGGAGACCCTCGAGTAGCGATGCCGGTGGACGACCCGACGACGCTGTTCCCGGAGACGATGCGGACGCCGCGCCTGCGATACGAGCGCGTCGACGACGCGCTCGACGCGTTCGAGCGCTACGACTGAACGCGAGCGAGCCGTCCGGCTCGCGAACGCGAGACCAGATACGTCACGCAGACACCGGACCCGCACCCGAAGGCCACGAGCGACGAGCTCGCGTCGTGGGGCGAGGCCTTCGCGGACGCCGAGACCGCGAACTGGGCGATCTTCCTGCGGCCCG
Organism: Halorubellus salinus; assembly: GCF_020567525.1. Classification (GTDB taxonomy): domain Archaea; phylum Halobacteriota; class Halobacteria; order Halobacteriales; family Natrialbaceae; genus Halorubellus; species Halorubellus salinus. The sequence continues at coordinate 523,953 of NZ_JAJCVI010000004.1, read as the reverse complement.
GCGAACCCGACGCGAACGGCGATCCCGTCGAGGCGAGCGAGGCGCCACGCGCCTCGGACAGTCGAGCGGACTCCGTCCGCTCGACGGGCGACCGCGTGCACGTCGGCGTCGCGAACCTCGACTGCCTCTGGGAGAACCGGCGCGTCCACACGGGCGTCTCGCTGTACCGACCGTACTGGGGGCGTGGGTACGCCGGCGAACGCGCCCGAGCGCTGCTTTCGGTGACCTTCGACCGCCTCGACCTCGACGTCGCATCCGTCGCGCACTTCGAGGGCAACGAGAACTCGAAGCGCCAGATGGAGGGGTGGGTCGAGGACTTCGGTGGTCGCGAAGACGCCTACATCCGGAACGCGGTGCCCAGGGACGACGGCGACGCCGAACCGTGGAACCTCCGGTCGTACAGCATCACCGCCGCCGACTACCGCGACGCTGGCGGCGCGCCCGAGGTCGAACTCGACCCCGAGAACGTCCCGGAACCGACGTCCGAGCCGACCGACCTCGACCGCGCGAACGACGGAGGTGACGGTGCGTGAGCGACCTCTTCCCCGAGGAGGTCCGGACCGAGCGGTTGCGCCTCGAGTGCGAGTCGGTCGCGGACGCCGACCTCGGGGAGCGCTACGCGTCGATGAACGAGACCGCCATCGAGGACGGCGAACTCGCGTACGTCCCCATCGAGCCGTTCGAGCACCTCCAGGAGGCCCGCGATTTCGTCGCCCAGCGCGAGGACCGGATGGAGTCGGGCGACGCCGGCACGTACGTCGTCCGGCCGCGTGACGGCGAGGACGGCGCCGGGTACCCCGCTGGCGAGGCCGAGCTGTTCGCGGTCTGGGACGAGCGGACGGCGTTCATGACGTTCGGCCTCCGGAAGCGCTTCTGGGGACGCGGGTACTCGGGCGAACGCGCCGCCGCCCTGCTCCGGTTGGCGTTCGAGCGATTGGGCGTCGAACTCGTCTCGGTCACGCACCTCGTCGGGAACGAGAACTCGCGGCGCGCCATCGGGAAGTACGTCGACCGGTTCGACGGCGAGCGCGTCGGTCGGTTCCGGAACCAGCACGTCATCGACGGCGAGCCCCGGGACGTCGTCCGGTACGAGGTGTCGAAGGCCGACTACGAGGCGAGCGGCGAGCGTCCCGACTGCGAGTTCGTCGAGGAGCGCGCTGACGGCGGTGATGGCGCGTGACGGACCTGTTCCCGCGCGTCTTCGAGACGGAGCGCTTGCGGTTCGAGCGCATCCACCCGGAGACGCTCGACGCGCGCGAACTGTACCCGCACGTCTCCACCGAATCCGGCATCGCCGACGCCACCCGGTTCATGACGTGGGACCCCCACCCGCACCCGAAGGAGACGTTCGAGTACGTCCAGCACGTCGGCGAGACGAACGACGCGGCCGAGAGCGGGAACTACGCGCTCTACCCGAAAGCCGGGGAACCGCGGAGCGGCGAGTTCGCGGGGAACGCTGGCATCGGTTCCGACTGGGACCGGCGGACCGCCGAACTCGGTATCTGGCTCCGCAAGCCGTTCTGGGGGCGCGGGTACTCGGGCGAGCGAGCGGACGCGTTCGTCGAACTCGCGTTCGACCGCCTCGACCTCGACGCCGTGACCGTCACCGTCGTCGACGACAACGACCGCTCCGTCAGCGCCATCGAGAAATACGTCGAGCGCTGGGGCGGTAGTCACGACGGCTACTTCCGGCACCTTCGACCGCACGGCGACGACCCCGTGAACCTCCACCGGTACGCCATCGCACGCGCCGACTACGAGTCCGCGGCCGTCGACGTCGCCCTCGACGTCCTCGAGGCGTAGCGCCATCGAGCGCGAGCCCGCACCGTGCCATGCATTCGCGTGACGGAGCGGCGGCGAGTATCAATTTTCAAGCCCGCCCACGGCCTGTGACTGTGCAATGACTTACAAGATCGGTCTCGTCGGCAAGCCCAGCGTGGGGAAGTCGACGCTGTTCAACGCCGCGACGATGAACGACGTCCCCGAGGGCGCGTATCCCTTCACGACCATCGACCCGAGCGTCGGCGAGGCGTACGTTCGCGTCGAGTGCGCGGCGCCCGACTTCGACGAGACGTGCACGCCCGACACCGGATTCTGCGAGGGCGGCGAACGGTTCGTGCCCACGAAACTCGTCGACGTCGCCGGTCTCGTCCCCGGCGCGCACGAAGGGAAGGGCCTCGGGAACCAGTTCCTCAGCGACCTGAACGAGGCGGACGTGCTCGTGCACGTCGTCGACTTCTCCGGCGAGACCGACCTCGAGGGCGAACCCACGGAGGGCCACGACCCCCGCGAGGACATCGCGTTCCTCGAGGCGGAACTCGACCAGTGGTACGTCGACGTCCTCGAGAAGGGCATCGAGCGCTATCGCTCGGGCTACCACGGGAACGAGGGCGACATCGAGGTGGACCTCGCCGAGCAGATGAACGCGTTCGGGACGAACAAGGACGAGATCAAGCAGGTCATCCTCGCGCTGGACCTCGAACTCGACCCGGACGCGTGGGACGAAGCGGACCGCGAGGCGCTCGCTCGCGAACTCCGCAAGCGCACGAAACCGATGGTGGTCGCGGCGAACAAGATGGACACGCCCGAAGCGCAGGCGAACTACGACGACATCACGAGCGACCCCGAGTACGAGCACCTCACGGTCGTGCCGGTGAGCGCGCACGCCGAGAAAGCCCTGAAGAGCGCGAACGAAGCGGGCGTCGTCGACTACACGCCCGGCGAGGGCGCGTTCGACATCGTCGGCGACGTCAGCGACGAGCAGGAGGCCGGCCTGGAGCAGATCCGCGAGTTCGTCGCCGCGTTCGACGGCACGGGCGTCCAGGACGCCATCGAGACCGCGCTGTTCGACGAACTCGGCACGAAGGCCGTGTTCCCGGGTGGCGCGGACGCGATGGGGGACGACCAGGGCCGCGTGATGCGGGACTGCTGGATCCTCCCCGAGGACGCGACGACCGAGGACCTCGCGTACCACCTGCACAGCGACATCGGCGACGGCCTGCTGCACGCGATGGACTGCCGGAGCGGCCGCCAGATATCGACGCGTCACGAACTCGAGCACCGGGACGTCGTCGAGCTCGTCACGACGAGCTGAACCGCCCACGACCGGTTCCTTTTTCACGCCGACCTGTCGTTTCCTGTATGTGAACGAGCGCGTGCAGTGTCCCGTCTGCGAGACGGAGACCGGACGCGAGCGGTTCCCACTACACCTCGCGGACGCCCACCCCGGTGACCGGCTCCGTGAGGCGTTCGGGTACTCGGCGTTCTGGGCCGGCGTCCTCCCCGCACTCGCGGTCGCACTCGGTCTGACGCAGGTCGCACTCCTCGGATTCGGGCTCCCCCTGCCCGGAGCACTCCGCGAGACGGCCGCGACTGCGGTCGGCGTCTATCCGGAGGGCGTCCCCGCGTTCCTCGCGCTCACGGTTGCGCCCGCGGTCGCCGTGGCAGTCGGCGGACTCCTCGTCGCACTCGCTCGAGGCCCCGGACAGACGTTCAGACGCGGCTGGCGACCGAAGCGATACGAACTCCTCCTCGTGGCCACCTGGCTGGTGCCCGTCGTCGGAGCCGGCCTCTACGTCGTCGGTGCGGGCCGACGGTTCGTCGCCGTCCGATTCCTCCGGGAGAAGCTCGCCGGCGGCGGGTTCGTCGTGGCCGACGACCTCGAGACCGCACGGAGCGCGCTCGCGGCGAACCGACACGCGGACGCCGCCGACGCCTTCGAGACCGCCGGGACGCTCGTCCAGGGCCTTCGAGAGGACGCGCACTTCCGGAATCCCGACGTCGGCGAGCACCTTGAGGCCCTCGCCCGCAGCTGCGGGATGGCCGCCGCCATCTGCGAACGTCGACGCGCCGACGCACGAACCACGCCCACGTAGCCGAGGGTTCTTCAGGGAAGCCGCGGCCACGGTCGACGATTCCCCCACACCCAGGGGGCGTCGGTCCAGGCCGGAGCGGAGCGCGCCGACGTCCCAGCCGCGGCACGCGCTCCCTGCTCGCCACCACGCCACGAACGCTCCCTCAACCATCACGCCACGAACGCTCCCTCAACCATCACGCCACGGGGGCCACGGCGACGACCGGGAGCGTCTCGTTCGGGTGCCGCGACCTAGCCGTACTTACTCCTCCCGCGGGTAGCGTCGCGTATGACCGACCGAGTCGCGATCGTCGGCACCGGCGCGGCAGCGTGCGGCGTCGCCGACGTGCTCGACGACACGGACCGCCAGGTGACGCTGTTCGACAAGGCCCGCGGCGTCAGCGGCCGCGCCGCGACGCGCCGCAAGCACGACTGTCGGTACGACCACGGCGCGAACTACGTCAAACCCGGCGACGACGACCGGTTCAGCGAGGTCCTCGAGTCGTTCGGCGACGACGGCATGCACGACATCGAGGAACCCATCTGGGTGCACGACGCCGACGGCCACGTCCAGGAGGGCCGCGACAGCGACGAGCACAAGTGGACGTACGAGGCCGGCATCACGCAGTTCGCCAAGCGCGTGCTCGACGCGACCGACGCCACGGTCACCCTGGAGACGCACATCGAGCGGCTCGAGCGCGAGGACGGCAACGACCAACCGTGGTCGCTCGTCGACGTCGACGGCACGACGTACGACGGGTTCGACGCCGTGGTGCTCACGCCACCGGCGCCCCAGACCACGGAACTTCTCGCGGCGACCGACTGGGAGGACGAGCGACGCGAGCGCGTCGAGAGCGCGGCGGCAGCAGTCGACTACCGCACCATCCGCACCATCGTCCTCCACTACGACTTCCGCGAGGACCACCCGTGGTACGCGCTCCTCGACCCCGAGCAGGCCCATCCCGTCGGGTGGCTCGCTCGCGAGGAGTGCAAACCGGGGCACGTCCCCGACGGCGAGAGCCTCCTCGTCGCCCAGATGAGCCCGGAGTGGTCCGTCGAACGCTACGACGAAGAGACCAAGTCCGCCGCCAGCGACGCCGCCGCGCTCGTCGCCGACCTCCTCGACGACGACCGCTACGCGAACCCCGACTGGGTCGACAGCCAGGGCTGGCGGTACGCACTTCCGGAGAATGGCGCCGTCGATGACGACGTGCAGGCCGGCGAAGCCGCTGGACTCTACTGCGCTGGCGACTGGGTCGTCGGCGAAGGCCGCGTGCATCGAGCGTTCGAGAACGGCCGCGACGTCGGTACCCGGATCTGAGCCAGTGTCGGCTTACACGACGCCGGCGAAGTACGTCGCCGAAGTCCCGTCCGCAAACCGGATCGAGATGACGTAGAAGTCACCCGGACTGAGTTCGTCCTGCTTCGCGCCGTCGAACTCGAGCGCGAACGTTACGTACTCGCCGTCGCCGACGACGACTGGCCCGTTCGTGATCGATTCGTAGTTCCCGCCGACGGTGAACGTAGTCGCGTACTGCGTGTCGAAACTCCCACCGGTCGACGTCCCGGCAACTCGCAGCGCCGTGAGGTCGACCGACGTGACCTGATACACCGGCGCACTCCCCTGGCCGTCTGCCTTCACGAAGTTGACGCGAACCTGTTCGATGGACTTCGGCACCGTTCCGAGGTTCTTGAACTGGACCTGGTCTGCCCCGACGGATTCGAGGCTGAGGTCGCCAGCGGTCGCGTTCCCGGGGTTGATCACGTTCCCGATGTCGGCGTCGCGCTCGACCTTCGTGACGTCGGTCGTCACGAGCTCGAAGCTGTACGTGACGTACTTGTGGCCGTCTTCGTCCGAGAGGTCGTCGTCAGCGTCGCTGTCGCGGCCGACGTCGACCGTGATGGTCCCGAGTGCGTCCGTGTTCCCGGTGACGGTGACGGATGCACGGCCGTCCTCGTCGACGCTCGCGTTGATCGCCTTGTTCCCGTTCGAGAACTTGGCGGGCCCGTCGATGGTCGCGGTGACTTCACCGCCACTGATGGGGTTGTTCTGGGCGTCGCGGACCTCGGCGGTGTACGTCATCGAGGTGTTCGCGGGCACGGAGCTCGCGTACGAGCCGACGGTCGTGACGTACGCGGGAAGGTCGGTTATCGCGTTGCCGTTGAGGGTGACGCGAGCGACGCGGAGCGTGTAGTCGCGCGTGTCGTCGAGCCGGAGCACGACCTCGTTGGGCGTCCGCGGGTCGGCGTCCGCGTCCACGTACGTGTGGAGCGTGACGGCGCTCTCGCCGTCGGCGTACTCCTGCCAGTCGCTCTCGGGGACGAGCGTCGCGATCCGGAGCGTGATGGGTTCGCCGTCGTCCGTGACCGCGATGCGTTTGGCGGGTGCGCTCGCGGCCTGGAGCGTGAGGCTCGTCGTGCCGGTCGTCTGCTCTTGGACGTTGCCGTCGAAGAGGACGAGGGTGATGTCGCCGTCGCTCACGATGGGGGTTCGGGAGGTGACGAGCGTGACGTCGCCGTCGTACTCGTTGAAGACGACGCCGTTCTCGTAGAACGTCCGCGGTGCGTTCGCGTACTGGCGGTAGGTGGGGTCGTAGACGAGGCGCGTGGTCTGGTACGTGACGTCGTTCCCGAGCGAGTCGTAGTACTCGGCGGTCTCGGGGGTCGTGCTGGTGACGTTCTCGATTGCGAACGTCGCGGCGTCAGTGGACAGCGATCCGCTCGCCGGGCCGGGATTCACGAGGAAGAACCGGTTCGGGTAGCGGACGCCGAGGTCGACGTCGACGGTCTCGGTCGCGCCGCTTCCGGCGACGCGCGTCGTGGAGCTGCCGAAGCGCTCGAAGTCCTTCTGGACGCCCTGGTTGTGCTCGAACTCGAGCTGTTGGTTGGCGGCCGGGACGACGCTGACCTGGGTGAGGATGAGGAGGCTCATCGCGAGCCCGAACATCAGGATGCCTCCCAGGACGGGGGAGACTGCCCTCTCCTCGGCGAAGAATGTCATACAGATAATACGATGAGCGAGTATAAGTACTTATCTGTGAGTATACGGCTGTAGAACGGCCCCAAACGGCAAGTACCCACCTACCAGTGCGAGAATCGTTCGGGAGTGGCGGTGGCCGCGATGGCCATCTCGGTCTCGACCCGCCCCCGGTGTGACGCCCGCGCGTTCAGACGAGCATGAACGCCGCGACGCCGAGGACGATCATGAGGATGCTGTACTTCAGGCCCGACAGCGTCGAGTTGTCCGCGAGCTTCCCCGCGAGCAGGCCACTGCCGACCGCCATCACGAGCACCGAGTGGTAGAACAACGCCCGGTACGTGTCCAGGGGGATGTTCGTGAACGACACCGGTAGCCCGCTCTGGGGGACGTTCGACGCCGTCGGCGCGCTCGCCGCCTCGGCGATCGGGCCGAGGAAGCTCGCCGCCACCAGCACGATAACCATCAGGTACACGAGGTACCCGATGACGACGATGGCGATGTACGACCCCATCGCGCGACGTCGCGCCCGCTCGATGCGGTAGCGAGCGCGCGTGTCCTCCGCCGCGATGGCGAGGATACGGGACATGTCGCCGCTCGTCCGTCCACCTTCCGCGATGAGCTTGACCGTCCGCGTGAGGTACGGGACGTGCATGCGGTTCCCGAACGCGAGCAGCGCCGCGGTGACGTCGTAGTTCCACTCGATGTCGTTCCGGAGCGCGCGCAGGTCCTCCGCGAGCGCGCCCTTCGACCACCGCGACACCAGGCCGAGTGCGTCAACGAACGGGATACCCATGTAGTTCGCCGAGGACAACACGTTGAGGACCTCGGGGAACCGGCGGACCATCGCGTTCTCCCGGCGACGCTTCCCCTCGTGGAAGTACGACAACGGCACGAGCACGAGCAGGAGCGGTGCGACGACCGCGACGGTCGTCGTCATCACGGGCGTCGTCGTGAACGCCGCGAACGACAGGGGCACCACCTGGAGTGCGCTGACGACCGCCAGGTACACGACCGCGAGGGGGACCGTCACGCCGAGCGTGTACAGCGGGTGGTCGCGGACCGCGGCGAGCGGGTCGCGAGCGATCGCGTAGTAGCGCTCGTACTGTCGGTCCTTCGCGTACGCCTCGAACCGCTCGTCGTCGTCGTCGACGTCGTCGGGCGTCAGCGGTGCCGAGCGACCGTCTTCGAGTTCGTCCGCTGCCGGCTGGACGAACGGTGCCGAGAGGACGTCGAGGAACACCAGGAACCCGAGCATCCCGAGGGGCAGGCCCGCGTAGACGAGGACGGCCATCTGGTTGACCGTCGACCCGCCGAGGAACGAGATGACCATCAGGGTCACGATGAGGAACAACGGCGCGGCGACGAACCCGACGATGAAGATCTCGGAGAGCACGCTGAGCGTCTCGAGGAAGTCCTCTTGCTCCTCGTTCGCGGTTTCGGCGTACCGTGCGGCCTGGTCCTCGAAGAACGTCGTGACGTCCCCGCCGGAGTCGACGACGCTCACGAGGTCGTCGAGGAACCGCTCGAGGTTCCCGCTCGGCGTGAGGTTCCGCGCGTTCCGGAGCGCGGTGAACATGTCGTTCCCGAACAGCTCCATGTCGCGGACGATCATGTCGAACTCGGCGGCGACCTCGCCGTACGTGTCCTCGGCTTGCGAGAGCGACCGGAACACCTCGACGAGGTTCGTGCCACCGTAACTCATCGCGTACATGTACGTGATGGCGTGGGGCAGCATGACGTTGATAGCGCGTTCGCGCGTGTCGACGATGTTCCGCGGGTAGTAGTACCGGACGAACCACGTGGTCGCGGCCGCGGCGATACCGAGTCCGAGCGTCAGTGCCCCGCCGGTGAACAGCAGTTTGTTCGCTTCGATGTACCCGGCGATGCCCGCGGGGAACGAGAACGGCGACTGGAGGCCGCCGAGCACCCCGACGTTCGAGAGGACGACGGACAGTACCACGCCGAGCAGTGCGGCGAGGACGCCCGCGACGAGCGCGAGGATGACGCTTCGGGACAGGTAGATGTCGTACGTCGTCCCGATGCGCGCCTGGTTCAGCCATCGCTGGACGTCGCGGTACTCCTCGGGGCGAGCCTTGAAGTACGCGCGAGTGACGCCGTACTGCTCGCGGAGTTCGCGCCGTTCCTCGGGCGTCATGTCCCGCGACCGCGGGAAGTACTGGCTCACTTCGTAGTCCGGCATCGGCGTCGACGTCGTCTCGCCCGTGGCCCCGGGCGTGCTCATCGCGCCTCCGAATCGACGCTGTCGTCGGCGTCGGCCGTGGTCGTCTCCACGCCGTCGTCGACGTCAGCGTCGTCGACGTCAGCGTCGTCGACGTCAGCGTCGTCGACGTCTGCGTTGTCGGCGTCGTCAGCGTCGCTCGTGGTCGCGTTCGCTTCGACCGCGTCGTCGAAGCGGTCCTCGACGTCCGACTCGTTCCCGAGGTACGCGTCGAGACCGTCCGTGTCGACCGCGTCGAGGACCGCGTCGCGGTCCTTCGCGAAGTCGTGGATGATCGTCGTCACGTCGTCGTAGTCGGTGACGTCGGCGTCGACGAGCGCTGCGAGGACGTCGCGGCGCGCCGCCAGTTCCGCCTGCACGCCGTCGGTACTCCAGCCGCGTTCCTCCGCGATCTCCGCGAGGAGGTGCGAGTCGTTCACCTGCACGTAGACGTCCTCGCGGGGGTCCCAGTCGAACACCGTCTGGTAGGAGACGTCACTGAAGTCCTCGGTCGGGAGGATCTCCGCGATCTCCTGGTTCCGGCGGACGCGTTCGTCGTCCTGGAAGATCTGCTTCTGGATGGCGATGACGTCGAGGTCCTGCACGAGCTGTGCGGGGATCGACAGCGGCGGGTTCGCGAGCCGGCCGAGCGCCCCGTCGACGCTGTCGGCGTGGATGGTCGTGTAGCTCGTGTGCCCGGTCGCGATCGCGTTGAAGAACGTCAACCCGACGCGTTGCTCGGTTCGGACCTCGCCGACGAGGAGGTACTCGGGGCGCTGGCGGAGTGCGGCCTGCAGGAGCTCGTACATCGAGACCTCGCCGCGGCCACCCTCCATGACGGATTCGCGCGTCACGCTCTGGATCCAGTTGTCGTGGGGGAGCGTCATCTCGCGAGTGTCCTCGATGGAGACGACCTTCGAGTTGTGCGGGATGAAGAACCCGATGGCGTTCATCGACGTCGTCTTCCCACTCCCGGTACCGCCGGCGAACACGAGGCTCTTGTTGTTCTCGATCGCGAGCCAGAAGTACGCCATCTGGTCGACGTCGAACGTGTTCCACTTGATGAGGTCGACGGGCGTGTACGGCACGTCCGCGAACTTGCGGACCGTGAAGTTCGACCCGCGGGTGGCGATCTCGCCGCCGAGCGTCAGCTGGATACGGGAGCCGTCCGGGAGGCTCGCGTCGACGAGCGGGTCGCTCACGGAGATGTGCTTGCCCGCACGTTGCGCGAGCTGGACGACGAACGACGCGAGCATGTCGCTCGGGAAGACGACGTTCGACCGCAGGTCGCGGTACGCGCGATGGTAGACGAACACGGGAACGTCGATGCCGTCACAGGAGATGTCCTCGAGCGCTTCGTCGCGCATGAGGGGGTCTATCTTCCCGAACGCGAGGAAGTCCCGGAGCAGGTAGTAGAGGAGCTTGTAGATCGAGCCGTCCTCGACGGTCGCGGCGTGCTCGGCGATCTCCTCCTTGGAGCGCTCCTCGAACACGACCTCGCGGCCGGCGTCCGCGTCGATGTCCTGGTACATGAGGCTGTTCCGGAGGATCCGCGTCAGGTCCTCGCGGACGTACGATTCGAACCCGTCGAGCGTGACCTCGTTGACGTGGTACCGGAACTCCTTGGCCTTCGTGTCGAAGAGGATGGAGACGTACGCGTACGGCCGGTTCACCCAGTGTCGCTCGATCTGTACGACGTCGTCGAGGTACGAGAAGTCGAACCAGCGGGTCTCGATGAACTCGTCGCTGGGGCGTTCGGCGAACTCCACGTCGAGGTCGACGCTGTCGTAGTACTCTTTCACCTCGCGGATGATGGCGTCGCGGACGTCCTCGGGTTCGGGCGTCTCCTGGGCTTCGACCCAGAGGACGAGGTCGTCCTCGCCGAGTTCGTCGACGTCGGTTGCGTCGACGTCTTCGGTGTCGGCGTCGGGGTCGCGACGGACGAGCTCCTCGCTGACCGCGGTCCCGGCGTCACTCGCGTCGAGAACGGTGTCGAGGACGTCGACGACCTCGTCGTCGTCGCGGCTCTCGATGCGTCGGACGAGCTCATTCGTGGACATCGACGAGTTCGAACTGGTGGGTTGTCCGCCGTCTGTGCCGGTCGTGTCGGCGTCGTCGCTGGCGAGTTCGTCGGTGCTGGTCGTGTCGGCGTCGTCGCTGGCGAGTTCGTCGGTGCTGGTCGTGTCGGCGTCGTCGCTGGCGAGTTCGTCGGTGCTGGTCGTGTCGGCGTCGTCGCTGGCGGGTTCGTCTGCGGGGTCGAATTCGTCGGCGGTGAAGACGTCGGTCTCGGTCGCGTGGTCGCGGGTGGCGTCGGCGAAGGAGACGCGGTCGACGTCGGTCGGTCCGTCGGTTGCGACGTCCAGGACGTCTCCAGAGTCGCCGCTGGGGCCGTCGGTGAAGATGTCGTCCGTCCCGCTGGAGTTAGGGTCAGTTGGTTGGCCTTGGTTACTCATTAATAGATATTTATGTATACGCATCAACTACACCTAAAGCTTTGCACGTTTCTCCGGGTTAGAGACGCTGAGGGCGAGAAATCTGGGAACGATAGACGCGAGTGATTCGGTGTCCGTTAGCGTATCATTTCTGGCGGCGGACGAGGACGACCACCGAGAGCACGACCGCCAGCAGTCCCGCGAGCCCACCGAAGCCCGGCGTCGGCAGCCCGTCGAGTTCGTTCTGGGACGTCGGCGTCGCCGACATCGTCGCCGTCGTCGCCGCAGTCGTCCCCGCCGTCGTCGCCGCCGTCGTCGTCGCCGTCGTCGTCGCCGGCTCCGTCGACGGCGACACGCCCTCGACGGTCGTCGTCGACGACAGGTCGCCTTTCGTCGCCACGATCTCCACGGTCCCAGCGGTCTCTATCGGCACGACTGCCTCACCGGCCGCGTCCGTCTCCGCGACCGCCTCCCCGCCGACGCGGACCGACGCGTTCGAGACCGCCTCGTCGTACTCGTCCGTCACCGACACCCGGACCGTCTGCCCGGTGACGACCTGCGTGTTCGCCGCCGTCACCGACAGCGACGGCGTCCGATTGATCGCGTACTGCACCGAGACGTCCGACTCGCTGACCGACAACACCTGGTTCGCGCGCTGATAGCCGTTCTTCTTCACGACGACGCGATACTGGGTGTTCACGTCGAGACTCACCGTCCGCAGGCCGGACTCACCAGTCGAGATGTTCGACACGAACTGGTTGCCGTCGTACAGTTCGACGGTCGCCGTTACCGGCCGGTCGTCCGCGAAGTGCCCGTCGACCGTCGCGAACTCCACCGCCACCGTCCCCGGTTCCAGCGTGACCGTCTTCCCGGCGCGGTTCGCGACGACGAACGACGACGACGTCGAGTAGTAGCCGTCCGCCGTCACCGTCGTCGTGTAGTTCCCGCGCTCGACGTCGCTCGCGACGAACGTCCCGTTCGACGGCGTCTCACCGGACACCGACGTCAGGACCGCGCCGGCCTTCCGCAAGCGAACCTGCGCGCCCTCGACGGCCTGTCCGCTCGGCGTCCGCACCGTCACCAGCGCGGTCGCCGCCGGATACATCGTGACGTTCACCGTCGTCTCCGCGTCGACGTTCGACACGGTCTTCGGGCGGTTCAACGCCAGGTCCGGCGCCGAGACGTCGACGGAGACGTCCGCGCCCTCGGGGACGTCGAAGAACGCCTTGCCGTTCGCGAACGTCTCACCGGTCTTCGTCTCGCCGTCGTACGTGACGGTGACGTTCGCGCCGCCGACAGCTTGTCCGTCCGCGTCGACCACGCTCACCGTGATCGTCACCGCTTGCGCCGTCGACCCGGACGCCGTCGCGCCGGCCTCGCTCGGCCCTGGTGCCGCTCCGGACGCGACCGGAGCGGCTCCAGCGACCGGTGCCAGGCAGACCGCGACGACGAGCACGCCTAGGAGTGTCCTCATACACGTCATATCGTGGCGGTTTGCACTTAAACATACACGAGTTAAAACCGCCGTTCGCGGCCGCGACACGGGCCAACTCCCCAGAAGACGTCAATCCGTTCATACGACGCCGAGCGATGCGCGGACGAACGACCGCGAACGCGGTCGCTGACGGGATAGCGAACGCGAGAAGGAATCGCGTGGTTACTCGACGAGGACCGCGTTCACCTGTCCGGTCTGCCCCGGACGGGAGGTGACGCGAGCCGTGCCCTCGCTCGTCTCGACGAGCGCGCCCTTCGTGATGATGTTCCGGCGAACGTAGTTCGGGTTCGCGGGGTTCTCGACGACGTCCTCGATCTCGGCCTCGACGGTGTCGCCGCCGTCAGCGACGCTCGCGACGTTCGTCGCGAGCGCACGCGTCTTCTGGGTGTTCCCGCGCGTCTCGATGACGCGGAACCGCGGCTCGCCGAGCTGGGTCTCGGTCGGGAGGCGACCGAGCTGGTGCTTCTTTCGCTTGTTCTGGCGACGGCGTCGACCGCCGGTACGCTTGCGCGGCGACGGACCCTGGTCTTGCATACCTCGAAGAAGCCCCAGCAACTACTTGAAAGGCTCGGAACGCCCCGACGGCGGTCTGGCGGTCGCTCGCGGCCCTTGCCGCCCGTGGACGCCGATGCGTCGAGCGGTCGCTGCACCGTCGGCGAGCGCGCCCCGAGCGACCGTGAATCGTAGTCTTTACGCGCCGTCGCGGGCGACGGTTCGGCGTGAGTCTACGCGTCGCCGTCGCCGCGCCGTTCCGCCAGCGCGGCACCGATACGCTCGCCGAGAGCGAGTTCGTCGTGGCGTTGTCCCTGGACCGGGACTGGTTCTCGCCCGACCAGGCCAAACGTCTCGTGGACGTCGCGACCGGCGAGGGTCTCCTGGAGCGCGTCGACGACGGTGGGCTGTCGCCGTCGTTCGACACGAGCGGCGTCGAAGTCCCAGACGGGTTCGTGCCCGACGACGACGTCCTCAGGGAGCGGTCGACGTTCGAGCGCGTGCTGGACGCGCTCGTGGACGCTGGTGCCGAGAAGCACGAGGCGGTCGCATCGATCAACGAACTCCAGCAGCGCCTGGGCGTGACGGTCGCGGCGGCAGCGGTCGTCTACGGTCGCCGCGAGGGCGTCGACGTCGCGGACGCGGCGACGAGAGCGATGACGGAACTGGAGGGCGACGAGGAATGATGCGTAGCCCGCGGCGCCATCGTGGGGGCGAGCAATGACGGAGCGTCGCGTCACTGACGGCGTCCGCATCGCCGAGTTGCTGTCCTCGGAGCTACACGGCCGAACGGACGGCGTGCTCGCGCACGTCGCGGTGACGGACGCGGTCGCGGACGTGACGCCGACCGCGGAGGGAGTGCGGGCGTACGACGTGGTCTGGTCGCCCGAGGCGCTCGTCGACGAACCCGAGCAGGACGTCGCGGTCCTCGAGGTCGACGTCGGCGAGGCCGACGGGGAACGCCTCGCGTCCGTGTTCGTCCACCCGGACCGTGCGCGCATCGAGTTCCACGCCGGCGTCGACGTCGCCGTCGAGGCGGCCGAGGGGACGCGCCTCCGCGTCCGGCCGAAGGCGACGACGCCACCGCGGACGCTCGCGTTCGTCGAATCCGGCGCCGCCGTCAAGGACGCCGTGGACGTCGCGAGCACCGTCGTCACTGCGTTACTCGAGGACTCGTAGCCGCCTCCTCTCCCCGTCGCTCCCGCTCAGTCGAGGTCGCGGATGACGTCGCCGAGGTCGCGAGCGAGGTGCTCGCGGTCGACGACCGCGGCCGCGGCCGGGTGCGGGTCGGGACCGTCGGGCCACACGACCTGGATAGCGCGTGCGCCGGCGTTCGTCGCCCCCTCGACGTCCGCGACCGGTTCGTCGCCGACGTACACGAGGTCCTCGACGGCGACGCCGAGCGCGCCAGCGAGCGCGTCGAACGCCCGCCGGTCTGGTTTGCCCGCGGGGAGCTGGCCGGTGACGAGCGTCGCGTCGAACGCCGTCCACCAGCCGAGTTCGTCGAGCTTGTCGCCCTGGGCCTTCACGGGGCCGTTCGTCAGGAGCCCGACCGGGTAGTCCGCGCGGAGCGCGGAGAGGAGGTCGCGTGCGCCGTCGACGGGCGCGACGGCCTCGGCGATCCGTCGGCGGTACGCGCTCGCGAGCGCGTCCGGCGAGACGCCGGCGTCGTCGGGGAGCACGCTCTCGAAGATCGGCGAGCGCGTGACGGCGGCGTGGTCCGCCCGGTGCGCGCTGAGGTAGGCCTCGCGCGTGATCTCCGGCGCGCCGACGTCGTCGACGGCCGCGGCGAGGATGCGGTGGCGGTCCCGGTCGGGGACCGCGAGCGTGTGGTCGAGGTCGAAGCCGACGGCGCGCGTTTTCACGGACGGCTAGAGGCGCCGGGCGTACTTGAGCGTGCCAGTTCCGGTCGTCGGCGTCGACGACGCGTCGGCGTCGCGCTCGCCGGGGGTCGCCGTGGGACACCGACTCGTGCTGCGGCGCCGTCAGAGGAACCGGAGTTGCATCATCACGAAGATGATGCCGAGCTGGAGGAGTCCCTGGAGGCCGCCGAGCTTCGCGTTCCGCATCCCGATGGTGCTGATGCGTTCCTTGTCGGGGTCGCCGGAGACGAGCTCGCGGTAGATGGCGACCTCGCCCGGAAGGATGACGCCGAACCCGATGATCGAGAGGAGGACGGCGACGCCGAGCGCGACCTGTATCCAGAACGCGCCGAGGCCGCCATCGAGCGTGACGGCGAGTTCGACGCCGGCGGTGATGGTGACGGCGGCGAGCACGGGCATGAGGAACGTCATCTTCGGGGTGAACCGCTCGAAGACGCTCGCGCGTTCGTCGACGTCGAGGCCGCCGAGGACGGGCCCGAGGACCGCGCCCATGAAGACGTCGACGCCCGTCCAGAGCGCGCCGGCCATGACGTGTACGTAGAAGAGATAGCGGACGTTCCCGGTCGCGAGCGCGACCGCCAGTGCGAGTATCGGGACGGTGACGGCACCGGCGGCGAACGCCGGGTTCGCGCGCTCGGCCATCCCCACGATACCGGTTCCCCCTGATTCGTCGACAGTTGCCATGCAAGCATGGCATACATCCAACCGGTTAAGCGTTCACGTTGACCGTTCGACGTCGACGACGCGCGCTCGTCGGGATCACCGTTCGACGTCGACGCCGTGGAACGCGAACGCGGCACCGCCGTCCGCGCTCTCCTCGACCGAGACCGTCCAGTCGTGCGCGTCGGCGATGGCGGCGACGATGGCGAGTCCGAACCCGGTGCCGTCGGGGTCCGTCGTGTGCCCGCGGTCGAACGCGCTGTCGCGTTCCCCCTCGGGGATACCGGGGCCGTCGTCCGCGACGACGAACCCGTCCTCGACCGCCGTCACCGTGACCGTCGACGCGCCGTGCGCGTGTTCGGCCACGTTCCGGAACAGGTTCTCGAGCACGGAGACGAGTCGCTCCCGGTCGGCCTGCACGACGACGTCCGCCGGGACGTCGAGTTCGAGGCCGTCGATCTCGACCATCGACCACGCGTACGTCCCGACCTCACCGAGGGAGACGCGCTCGGTCGCCTCCACGACCTCACCCTCGCGCGCGAGCGCGAGGACGTCCGTGATGAGCGAATCCATGCGCGCCAGCGCCTCCTCGGCCGCCGCCACGTCCGCGTCGTCGACCGCATCCAGTTGTCCCTGCGCGACCGCGAGCGGGTTCCGGAGGTCGTGACTCAGGACGCTCGCGAAGTCCGACAGGCGCTCGTTCTGCTCGTGGAGCTCGTCCTGGAGGCGCTTGCGTTCCGTGACGTCGCGCTGGAACCCGAAGTAGTGCGTGAGCTCGTCGTCGTCGAATATCGGCGAGATGTCGAGGTGGTTCCAGAACGGCGTGCCGTCCTTGCGGTAGTTCCTGATGTCGACCGACGCCGATTCCTCGTTCTCGATGGCAGCGCGCAGCGTCGCGACCGTCTCCGGGTCCGTCTCCTCGCCCTGGAGGAACCGACAGTTCCGGCCGACTGCTTCGTCCACCGGGTAGCCCGTCATGCGCGCGAACCCCTCGTTCACGTAGATGAGCGGTTCGTCGTCCGTGCGGGTGTCCGCGATGGTGATGCCGATGTCCGCCTGATCGACCGCGCGCTCGAGGAGGCCGTGCGATTCGACGAGCGTCGCGTGCTCGGCAGCCGTACGCAGGCGCTTCTCGAGCACGAGCTCGCTCCCCTCGGGGTGTTTGCGGACGTAATCGGTCGCTTCCGCGTCGAGGAACGCCGCTAGCTCGTCGGTCGCGACGGTGTCCGCGTAGAGGACGACCGGGAGCGTCGAGCGCTCGCGGAGCGCGTCCAGGACCGCGAGCGCGCTCGGACCCTCGGGGTCCGGGACGAGCACGATGACCGTCGCAGCGGTCGCGGCGACGCGCGCCGCCTCCGAGTAGTCGGGGTCGCCCGCGTGGACGACGTTGCAGCCGCGTTCGGCGGCGAAAGCTCGCACGTCGAACGCGTCCGTCGCTGGGACGAGCGCGGCGATATCCACCTCGTCCACCGTATCCTCGGCGGTACCGTCCGACGTATCGGGGCCCGTCGTCATCGACTGCACCACGTCCGCGAGGTCATACGAGTCCTACGAACGCAGGTTGTATGAGCGTACCGGACGACGGCACCGTCTTTCGGGTTCGTCGGTCGGACGCGACCCGAACCGTTAGGTGCGAACGCGCTCGAAGGGGTCGACATGTATCACGTCGTCGGGTGCAGCGAGTGCAGTGCGCTCCGCATCGTCGAGGGGCGACCGGAGCGCAGTTCCTGTACGCGCTGCGGGGCGAGCAAGCAGTTCTCGAAGCTCAAGCGGTTCGTGTCGACCGAGGACGTCGACCACGCGCGGGAGGTGCGGGCGTCGATGCTCGCGAACCGCCAGGGCGAGGGGGAGGCCTTCGCGAACGTGGCCTCGTTCGCGGACATGGAGGCCGACGTCGCGGAGGGCGTCGTCGACGACGACGAGTTCCTCGAACGCAGTGGCGTGGACGCCGACGCAGCGCAGGAGGCCGCGGACCGCGCGGACACGGGCCGTGCGAGTTCGAGCGGGCCGAACAAGCGCGAGGCAGTCCTCGAGGCGCTGCGCGCGATAGAGGAGCCGACGCTCGACGAGGTCGCCGCGTACGCCGCCGAGCACGGCGTCGAGCGCGAGTACGTCGAGCGCGCGCTGGAGAAGCTCGAACGGGCCGGAGAGGTGTCGCGGTCCGGTGGCACGTACCGGCGGCTCTGAGCCGCCGTCGCGGCGTCGGTCGGTGTGTTCGCCGCGTCGTCAGGCGACGGTGAGGGTGGCGAACGCGAGTAGCGAGTACGCGGGGATGCCGGCGACGAGCGTATGCCGGAGGAGGTGCGCGGTCACGAGCTGGCGCGTGGAGGACCCCCATACGAGCAGTTAGCAATCCAACCAGAAGGAGGGTCGTTCTGGTGATAACTTCCGTGGTTACAGGAGGAAGAACGCGGCCGCGGCGTACGCGCCCGCACCGAAGAACGCGAACCCGATCCGGAACCCGTAGGGCGCACTCGCATCGTTGAAGAACCGGTTCGGGTCGTCGGCGTCGACCACCCAGCCCCGCCACTCGCTGCCCGTTCGCAGGTTCATGTTGCCCACCGAGAGCGCGAGCATGCCGAGCGCGCTCGCGCCCAACGTGACGAAGAACAGCACCGACTGTCGGGCGAGGTCGAACGCCGCCGAGGTACCGACGACGGCGACGGGCGCGAGCACCGCGCCACCGACGACGGCGTGTACGACGGCGGTCCCGACGAAGTCGAAGACGTACGATTTATTCATACGCTCCTGGATGAACCCAACACACACAAAACGGTTGGTGACTCTACACGTCCGACTCAGTACTCGAAACGACGCCCGAACTCGACGCACCCTACTTGTCCACGCCGAACGCATCAGCACCCGTGACCGACCGCCGCGACGGACTCGCACTGCTCGCCGGTGAACTCGTCGTCGTCAGCCTCGCACTCGTCCTCGTCGCCACGAAGAGCACCGCCGACCCCGTCGCAGTCGCCGGCATCGTCCTCCCACCGACCGCGCTCGGCGCCGGCCTCGTCGTCGTCGGTGCCGCCCTCGGCGCACTCCGCACCGCCGACCACGTCGACCCGAGCGCCGCCGTCGGCGAACTCGGCCTCGGCGTCGCCGCCGCACTCGCCCTCACCACCGCCCACCCGCTCGCACTCGCGGCCGCCGGCGCCGTCGCCCTCCTCAGCGCGCGCCTCCGCGTCGACCTCGACCGCGTCCGCACAGTCCTCGGCCGCTGACGCGACCGACGTCAACGACCGAGGTCCTCGTGCGCCGACGCCAGATGATTCGACGCCAGCGCCGCGAGCAGGGAGAGCTCGCCCGCCAGCGCACCGACCGCGATGACCTCCGCGAGCGCCCGCGCGTTCGACCCCGGCGGATCACCACCACCAGCGAACCCGAGCACCTCCAGGGCCTCCGCCTGCGTCGACAGCTTCGTCCCACCGCCGACCGTCCCGACCTCCAGGCTCGCGAGCGACACCGACGCGTACAGGTCGCCGTCGCGCTCCTCCACCGTCGTGATCGCGTTCGCGCCCTCCACGACCTGGGCCTCGTCCTGGCCCGTCGCCAGGAACGCCGCCGCCACCACGTTCGCCGCCTGCGCGTTGAACCCGAGACTCCCCGCCTTCGCACTCCCCACGAGGTTCTTTCGCGTGTTCGCCTCCGCGACCGCAGACGCCGTCGTATGCAAGCGCTCCTCGACGACCTCGCCCGGAATCTCGACGTCCGCCGTCACCGACCGCCCACGACCCTCCACCGCGTTGATCGCCGCCGGCTTCTTGTCCGTACACATGTTCCCCGACAGCGCGACGAGACTCGCCGGCGTCTCCGCCTCGACGACACCACACGCCTCCTCGGTCGCGATCGTCGCCATGTTCATCCCCATCGCATCCTTCGTATCGTACCGGAACCGGAGGAACACCGAATCACCGACGACGTACGGCGTCACGTCCAACAGCTCGCCGTGACTCGTCGTCGACTCCGCCACCTCGCGCAGGTCGTCGACGTGCTCGCGCACCCACTCCACGGTCTCCGCGGCCTCCACGACGCCGTCCACGCGGAACACCGGCGCTCGCGTCATCCCCTCCTTCGTCACGCGCGCACTCGCCCCACCAGCCGACCGGATCACCGACAGCCCGCGGTTCACGCTCGCCAGGAGCGCGCCCTCCGTCGTCGCCAACGGCAGGAAGAACTCGCCGTCGGCGTCCCCACCGTCGACCACGACCGGCCCCGCGACACCCACCGGCACCTGCGTCGCCCCGATCATGTTCTCGATCGCCGACGCCGACGCCTGCTCCGCGTCGAGCGCGTACTCGCCCGTCACCGACAGGTCCGCACCCGCCTCCGCCTCGACGTACAGCCGACGCGCGGTCGCCGCCGTCTCAGCGTCCGCGTGCTCCTCCAGTTCGTGCAATCGCAGGTCGCCGTCGCGCACTCGCGCCACCAGAGATTCGGCGTCAGTCATACACGAACCGACAGACCCGCACGAAAAAAGCCCTTCTAGTCGCCGCGGTCAGTCGTCCTCGCCGCGGTCAGTCGTCCTCGCCGCGGTCAGTCGTCGTCCTCGTCCACGTCACCGCTCTGGGCCGACACCGCAGTCACCTCGACGTTCACGAGGTGCTTCCCGCTCGCACTCGCCTTCGACTCGCCGAGTTCGACGAGCAACACCACGTTGTTGCGGTCGCGACCAGCGGCGTCGTCCGCTTCGACGACGACGATGACCTGGTTCGACGACAGGTTCGCCGCCACGAGGTCGCCACCCTGACGCTCGTAGTACTGGCGCCCGTCCACCGTCAACATCTCCGTCAGGCTCGTCTGCCACCCCGGCGCATCCGCCGACGGCAGCGTCGTCCCGTTCGCGTACATCTCCACCTCGTGGTTCAGACTCGTCTCGCTCCCCCTCGACGTACACGTCGTCAGGTTGTGGTCGACCCCACCGATCGCCACCTGCTCGTCGTGGGTCGTGTTCGTCGCGCACTCGTGCGCGGACGGCTCGAACTTCATCGGCTTCCCCTCCTCGACGACGACGTTCGCGTAATCGCCGCGCTCGACGCCACCGCGGAACGCGTTCACGTTCCCTCCATCCCAGAAGGGCGGGTGACTGGAGCCGTTGTACGTCGCCTCGAGCGTCATCGGCCGCCGCAGCACGAGGTTGTGCGTCGTCTCCGTCGTCGTCGACTCGTTCTCCCAGCGCGTGTGTTCCTCGCCGAGCACGACCGACTCGTTCACCGTCACCGTCCGCGACGACTCGAGCTCGACCGTCGTCGAGAAGACCACGGGCTCCGTGACGACCGTCCCGTTCGCGTACTCGATCGTGCGGTTCAGCGTCTCCTGGACCGACACCGTCTCGCCCGCTTCGACGGTCCGCGTCCCGTTCACCCACACGGTATCGCCGACCTCGTAGTCCTCGGGGTTCGCGAGGTCCCGCGAGACGTTCACGTCCCGCCGCACGCTCCCCTCGTCGAGGTCTATCGTGACGTTCTGTCGGTCCGTCCGCTCCTTCTTCACGGGCACCGTGACGTTCTTCGACTTGTTGATGTGAACGAGCTCCGTCGTCTCGTTGCGCGCGATCGCCGAGAACACCGAGTCGAGTTCGTCCGCGTCGGTCACCGGAATGTACTCGCCCTCGCCGTTCCCGGTGGTCGCGACGTTCTCGAGGACGTCCTCGTTCACGTCGTCGCCGACGCCGATCGTGTACACCGTGACCGTGTCCGGGATCTCCTCCTGCGCGGTCTCGTACGGATGCGGTGCGCCGTCCTCGTCCTTCCCGTCGGTCAGGAGGATGAGCACCTGGTTGTTCGACGCGTTGCCGTCCGCGCGGAACTCGTCGGACGCGTGCTCGATGGCCTGCGGGATGGGCGTCCCACCACCGACCTGGAACTCGGAGAGGGCGTCGCTCGCCGCGCTCTGGTCGGTCGTGAACTCCTGGTACGTGTTCACGTCGAGTTCGGTCGCCCACCGCGAGCACGTCCACCGGTCGTACCACTCGGAGTACACTTCCTGGCTGCAGTAGTCGTACCCGACGACGTTCACGCGGTGTCCCTGGCCGTCCTTCATCACGGACAGGAACTCGCGGGTCGCGTTCTTGGCCTTCGTCATCTTCCCGTCCCACTGCATCGAGCCGGACTCGTCGAGCACGAACGAGACCTCGAGGGGCGGCGTGCCGTTCACGCGCTTGCGGACGGTCGTGTTGTTCCAGACGGTCTTCGTGCGGTTGTCCCAGTAGAACTCCATGTCGTTCACCTGGAACTCGACGCTGCCGTCCAGCGACAGCCGAACGCTCTCGTTACTCCAGAGGGTGACGTCGTCGACGACCGTCTCGTTGTCCCACGTCGTCGCCTCGCTCGTGTACGAGTGGAGGTTCGCGTTCATGCTGCCGAGGAACGTGACCGTCCCGCGGTACTCGTTCGTGTCGACGGCGGTCGCACCGGCGTACAGCGGCGAAGGGCCGCCGGGCCAGAGCGTGTCGTCGCCCGTCGCCGGGTCGATTATCTCGCCGGGGCCGGAGCCGGGGAAGTCGACGACGTCGTACTCCACGTCGAGTTCGGCTTCGGCGGTGACCGTCTGCGCGTCGTGGTCGACGGTCACGTTCGACGCGCCGAACTCGTCCTCGAAGTGGTCGGCCCACCCCTCGTAGTAGCTGGTGTCGCTGACGGTGACGCTGAGTTCGGTGGGTCGACGGCAGCTAGAGGTCGCGAACAGGTCCTCGCGCATCGCTTCGGTCTCGGAGACCGATTCCGCGCGGTCGTAGTCGATGTTCATCTCGTCGTCCTCGACTGCTCCGTCGATGCGGACGACCTGAAGCTGGAGGGCGCCGTCCCGGAAGCCGATCTCGGGCGCTTTCCGGGTGACGAGGCCGGCGTCGGTGCGCTTCCAGATGGCGCCGCCCTCGTAGGCGATGGTGGTGCCGCCGTCGTCGGCGTACTCGAGCGCGGACAGGTCCATGGTCGCGCTGCACGCCTCCGGCCCTTCGTTGATCTGTATCTGCAACTCGCCGGTGTCGCGGATCTCCGCCTTGTTCGGGTCGACGGCGCCCATGGAGACCGCCTCCTGGTCGTTGCCGCGGCGTTGTGCGAGCGACTGGACGCTGCTGTCCATCTCGACGATCGCTGACGATGCGGCGTCGACGCGTCCCTCCGCGCGGACGTCGTCGGTGACTGCTGTACCGGACACGAATATCATCGCCGACCCGGCGATGACGATGCCGAACAGCAGGACGACGCCGACGAGTTCGGAGACGCCTCGGTCGTCGCGTTGGTTGTGATTGGCTGTGTTACTCATGATGACGCCTGTTTTCACGGATGTTTGGGCGAATAGATGTTAAATCTACCGCTGTTGTTGGGAGAAATATGCGTCGAGAGGTCGTGTATTTACAGACATCGGGAGATTAGGTAACTGACAGTAACTCCGGAAGGATTGGAAATCGCCGTCCGGCACGCGGACGCGGTGCCGCGCAGCGTGACGACGCTCGTCCTGGGCGCCGTGACGACGCTCGTCATGGGGCCGGCTCGCTCGGTGCGTGAGAACGACCGCGCCAACCCGCGGCGAGAGCGGTCGACGCGATGGCGCTCGCTCGCCACGAGCAGTAGGGTTTTCCTGACGCGGGGCGTCGCATTCCGGTATGACGACGCCTGCGGACCGCGTGTTCACGAACGCGGACGTCCACACGCTCGCCGAGCCAGACGCAACGCACGAGGCCGTCGCCGTCCGCGACGGCCGCATCGTCCGCGTCGACAGCGCGTACGAGGTCGACTTCCTCGTCGGCGCGGAGACGGACGTCGTCGACTGCGGCGGCCGCACCCTCCTCCCCGGGTTCGTCGACGCGCACACGCACATGCTCCAGCTCGGCCAGTACCAGGTGTACGCCGACCTCTCCGACGCCGAGAGCGTCGAGGACGCGGTCGCGACGCTCGACGCGGACGCGCCACGCGACCGCGAGTGGCTTCTCGGGTTCGGCTGGGACGAATCGGCGTGGCCCGACGGCCGCTACCTCACGCGCGAGGACCTCGACGCCGTCAGCACCGACCAGCCCGTCGCCGCCCTGCGCGTGGACATGCACACCGCGGCGGTGAACTCCGTCGCGCTGGACGTCCTCGACGTCGACCCCACTGACTCGAACGTCCGCACCGAGGGCGGCGAGCCGACGGGCGTCCTCGTCGAGGAGGCCGTCGACCCGCTCTGGGACGCCACCGAGGTCGACCGCGAGGAAGCCCACGAACTCCTCGGCGCGGCGCGCGACTACGCGCACGCCCACGGCGTCACTGCCGTGCACGACATGGTCCGCGAGTCGCCCGCGCCGAAGGTGTACCGCGAGCTCGACCTCGCCGACGCGCTCGACCTCCGCGTCCGCATCAACTACTGGACCGACCACCTCGATTCGCTCGAGGACGCCGGCCTCGCGTCGAACCACGGGAGCGAGTACGTCCAGGTCGGCGCGGTGAAGTCGTTCACGGACGGGTCGTTCGGCGGCCGCACCGCGAAGGTCAGCGAGCCGTACGCGGACGCGGACGCGGACGACGCGGACCCCGAGAGCGACGGTCGCGGCGAGTGGGTGGTCGACCCCGACGAACTCCAGGGGTTCGTCGACCGCGCGGACGACCTCGGGCTTCAGTTCACGACGCACGCCATCGGCGACGAGGCCATCGACGCGGTCCTCGACGCGTACGAGCGCACGGACGCCCCCGGCGAGTCCCGGCATCGCGTCGAGCACGTCGAGCTCGTCACCGACGAGCAGATCGAGCGCTTCGCCGAACTGGGCGTCGTCGCGTCGTGCCAACCGAACTTCCTCCAGTGGGCTCAGCCCGGCGGGCTCTACGACCAGCGCCTCGGCGAGACCCGCCGCGAGCAGTCGAACCGATACCGCGACCTCCTCGACGCGGGCGTCGACCTCGCGTTCTCCTCGGACGTGATGCCGATGGACCCGATGCTCGGCGTGCATCACGCCGTGAACGCACCCGCCGAAGGCCAGCGCCTCACCGTCACCGAGGCGCTGCGCGCGTACACGCTCGGCGGCGCCTACGCCGGGTTCGACGAGGACCGCATGGGCACCGTCGAGCGCGGGAAACACGCCGACCTCGTCGTCCTCGACGACGACCCCTGGAGCGTCGACACCGAAGGACTCCGGGACGTCGACGTCGCGATGACCGTCGTCGACGGCGACGTCGTCCACGACGCGCGCTGACACTCGCTCGCCGAACTCGATTCGTAGCCCCGTCACGTCACAAGAAATATACGTCGAGAATCAGGATTGTCGCGCATGGTCCCCTCCCTTCGCAGCTGGCTCGCTGCTCCGGTTCGGGCACTCCGAGCCAGCCGCGCCCTCGCACTCCTCGCCGGCCTCGCTGTCGGCGCAGCAGCGCTGTTCGCGGTGGATTACTACGCCCACCCCTCGCTCTACGAGTACCTCCTGCTCCCGCTCGGCGTCGGCGGCAGCGCGTACTACCTCGCACACTACGACCTGACCGACTGGGAGCAGGACGCGATGGTCCGTGGGTTCCTCCGGAACTTCGCCATCGTCTCCGTCCCGATGATGTTCGTCTCCGACGACGCCCCCCTCTCCGAGTACCTCCTCTCGTTCATGACCGCGTACGGAGTCATCTTCCTCGCAGTCCTCACCGCAGTCGTCGACGTCGTCGATGCGGACGGCGACGACGACGCGGGCGACGGTGACCACGGCGTCGAGGACGCGAACCGCCCGAGCACCGCCAGCGCAGTCGATGCCGACTGAGCGGTTCGCACCCCTCGCACGAACCACGGGGTTGCTCCGGTCGAGTTCCGCGGTGGCGTGGTGGCTGGGGGCGCTGGTGGGCGTCGCTGGCGGCGTGCTCGTCGAGCGGTTCGTCGTCGCGCCCGACTACGTCCCGCTCCTGTTCGTGGGTGGCGTCGGACCGGGGACGTACTACCTCACGCATCATCCGGACGTGCTCTCCGACGAGTCCCGGCCGTGGGACGTCGCGAGCGTCTGGCCGTTCCTCGTGTTCTTCCTCATCCCAGGGGACGCCGGGTGGATGGCCGTCGGCGTGACCGTCATTTCGTTCGCGGGCGTGGGCATCGCGGTGACGACGATGGCGCACCTCGACGTTCGCGCGGGACGGGACCGCGAACCGGAGGAGACGGCGCGCGAGGTGACGGGGGAGGGCGACGACCCGACGGCGCGAGCGAGGGCGTTCGCGGTCCGCCAGGACTCGCTGCGGCGGTGGACCACGCGGTCGTGGCCGGCGCGGCACGCTCGCGAGGCGTGGACGTGGGCGGCGTCGGTGCTCCGGTCGAACCGGACGGTTGCACGGTGTCTCGGTGTGATTGCGGGCGTCGCCGGGTTCCTGACCGTCGGCGAACTCCCCGCCGTCCCCGACGTCGTCCCGTGGCTCGTGTTGTTCTCCCTCGGGCCGTTCGCGTACTACCGCACGCACTACGGGCGGGTTCCGGTCGACGTCCCGGGGGGTCGGCGGTTCCTCAGGACGATGGCCGTCGTCGTGCCCACGGCTGGCCTCACTGACGAGGGAGCGTCGCTCCCGTCGGTCGCGGTAACCGCGCTCGCGTTCGGGCTGCTGTTGGCGTCGGTGACGCTCGCGGAGCAGTCGAGGTACCTCCCGGCGGGCGATGCGCCCGGGGACGGCGGCTATGGCGACGGCGCTGGCGGTGACGACGAGGAACCGACGGCGCCGTGGCGGCGAGCGACCTGGTCCGAGGACCGCTGAACCTGCCAGTCGACCGCTCTGTTCGACGGTTCGTCGACGGTAGCGCATCGTCGGTATCCTTCACCGGCGGACGGCCGACACACAACTCGCTGTCGCTTCGATGCGCTATTCGGTGGTGGTACCTCACCGGTATCGCTCTTTGTAGAGAAAAGTTCTTCAATATGGGCTTCCGAGCGGCTAGTAACGACAGGTGAGTCGATAGTGCCACAGATGGAGTCCGCGACGTTCGAGACGGAGTTGAGCCTCTTCAAGTACGACAACCTGGAGCAACTACCCGAGCGCTATCGGGACCTCGACGAGGGCGAGCGCCGGGAGCGCATCGAGGCCGCGAAGGCGGAGCTCGGCGACGACGTCGTCATCTTGGGTCACAACTACCAGCGCCGGGAGATCGTCGAGCACAGCGACTTCGTCGGCGACTCCTACCAGCTGAGCAAGGAGGCCGCCGATGCGGACGCGAAGTACGTCGTCTTCGGCGGCGTGACGTTCATGGCCGAGAGCGCGGACATCATCACGGACGACGACCAGTCCGTCATCCTCCCCTCGATGGAGGCGTCGTGCCCGATGGCGGGGATGGCCGAAGCGCTCCAGGTCGACGCGGCCTGGAAGGAGATCACGGCCGCCGCGCCCGGTTCGGAGATCGTCCCGATCACGTACATGAACTCGTACGCGGACCTGAAGGCGTTCTGCGCCGAGCAGGGCGGCCTCGTCTGCACGAGTTCGAACGCCGCGGCCGCGTTCGAGTGGGCGTTCGAGCGCGGCGACAAGGTCCTCTTCCTCCCCGACAAGCACCTCGGCGAGAACACCGCGTACGACCTCGGGATGGAGGACTCGATCGCGGAGTGGGACCCATGGGACCCCGAGGGCAAGGATGCCGCGGCGGCAGCGGAGGCCGACATCGTCCTCTGGGACGGCTACTGTCAGGTCCACGAGCGCTTCGCCGCGAAGCACGTCGCGGACCTGCGCGCGGAGCGCCCGGACGCGAACGTCGTCGTCCACCCCGAGTGTCGCCGCGAGGTCGTCGAGGCCGCGGACGTCGTCGGCTCGACTGCCACGATAACGGAGACCGTCGCGAACGCCGACCCCGGCGACACGTGGGCGATCGGCACCGAGATCCACCTGGCGAAGCACCTCGACCGCTGGCATCCCGACGTCGAGGTCCTCCCGCTCTGTGGGGACGCGTGCATGGACTGCAACGCGATGCGCCAGATCGACCCGAACTACCTGACGTGGGTCCTGGAGGAACTGGTCGCGGGCCGCGAGCGCAACGTCGTCGAGGTCGCGCCCGAGGAGAAGGAGCTCGCGCAGGTCGCGCTCGACCGCATGCTGGAGGTGTGACGATGACGGAATCGAACTCGCCGCGCGTCGCGGACGTGCTCGTCGTCGGCTCCGGTATCGCGGGGTGTGCGGCGGCGCTCGCGGCGGCGCGGGACGACGCGGACGTGCTGCTCGTGACGAAAGCGCAGAAGCCCGCGGACGCGTCCTCGGACTGGGCGCAGGGTGGCATCGCGACGACCCGTGGTCGCCCGGAGTCGCTGAAGGCGGACATCGTCGAGGCGAGCGCGGGGACCGCGGACCCGGAGGCGGTGGACGTGCTCGTCGAAGACGCCTCGGCGGCGGTGACGGACGTCCTCGTCGACACGCTGAACGTCCCGTTCGATACCGACGCCGACGGCAGCGGGCTGGACTTCGCTCGCGAGGCCGCCCACAGCGAGGAGCGCATCCTGCACGTGGACGCGGCGACCGGCCAGCACGTCCTCCGACCGTTCCTCTCGCACCTCGCCGACGTGGAGAACGTCGAGATACTGGAGGACACCGCGGCGCTGGACCTCGTGACCGACGAGGGGCGCGTGCACGGCGCGGTCCTGGACCGGCAAGCGAGCGCGCCCGAGGAGGCGTTCGACGAGGACGGGGTCGCGCCGCGTGCGCCCGAGGGCGAGGCGGTGTACGCGGACGCGACGGTGCTCGCGACCGGCGGTATCGGCGACTGCTTCGAGACGTCGACGAACCCGGCGGGGTCGACGGGTGACGGTATCGCGATGGCGGCGCTCGCGGGCGCCGACGTCGCGGACATGGAGTTCGTGCAGTTCCACCCGACCGCTTACGACGGCGAGGACTCGTTCCTCCTCTCGGAGGCGGTCCGCGGGGAGGGCGCGCACCTCGTGAACGGCGACGGCGAGCGGTTCATGCCCGAGTATCACGCGGACGCGGAGCTCGCGCCGCGGGACGTCGTCGCGCGAGCGGTCGCGACCGAGCGCGAGGCGACCGGCGAGGTCCGACTGGACGTGTCGCCGCTCGACGAACCGTTCGCGGAGGCGTTCCCCGGACTCGCCGCGAAGTGCGAGGAGCGCGAGGTCGACTGGACGTCCGGGATTCCCGTGACGCCGTGCGAGCACTTCCTCTGTGGTGGCGTGGACGTCGACCACGACGGTCGCGCGAGCCTCGACCGCCTGTACGCGGTCGGTGAGTGCGCGCGCACCGGCGTGCACGGCGCGAACCGGCTCGCGTCCACGAGCCTCCTGGAGGGCCTCGTCTGGGGGCTGCGCGCTGGCCGGGACGCCGTCGGCCGGACGCCACTGGACAGCGAGACGCTCGTCGTCGAGGCGCCGTCGTACCGGAACAGCGACCCCGCGCTCCCCGAGCGCTTCGCCGCGGACAAGTTCCGACGGCTCCGGCGCGTGACGAGCGAGCACGTCGGGCTCCGGCGGAACGCAACCGACCTGGGGCGCGCGCAGGCGGCGCTGCGTCGACTCAAAGGCGAGGTGGACGCGTACGTCCGCACGCGGACGGCGCGAGACCTGTTCGAGTTGCGGAACGCGAGCGTCGTCGCGCTCCTGGTCGCGAAGGCCGCGGCGGAGAACCCAGAGAGCGTCGGCTGTCACTACGTCGTCGACGCGGACGAGCGCGCGACCGAGGCGCCGACGCCGGAGGCAGAATGATGCGAGGGCGACGACCACGACGGGAGGGGCAACGATGATCACGGACGCGGACGTCGAGCGCTGGCTGCGCGAGGACGTCGGGCATCACGACGTGACGAACGACGTCCCCGGCGAGACGACGGGACGGCTCGTCGCGAAGGACTCTGGCGTCGCGGCGGGGCTCGCGGCCGCCGAGGCGGTGTTCGCGTACCTCGACGTCGACGTCGTCGAGCGCGTCGCCGACGGGACTGCAGTCGGGGACGGCGACGTGCTGCTGCGGACCGAGGGCGCGGCGCGCGCGACGTTGCGCGCCGAGCGCGTCGCGGTCAACCTCGCGGGGCACGCCTCCGGCGTGGCGACGAAGACGCGGCGCGCGGTCGACGCCGCCCGCGAGTTCGGCGACGACGTCGCGGTCGCGGCGACCCGGAAGACCACCCCGGGACTGCGTGGGGTCGAGAAGCGCGCGGTCGTCGCCGGTGGCGGCGACACCCACCGCCTCGACCTCTCGCACATGGTGATGGTGAAGGACAACCACGTCGCCGAGATGGGACTCGAGGACGCGGTCGCGCACTTCCGCGAGCGCACGTCGTTCGCGACGAAGGTCGAGGTGGAGGCCGAGACCCGCGAGCAGGCCGTGCGCGCGGTCGACGCCGGCGCTGACGTCGTCCTGCTCGACAACATGGCCCCCGAGGCGACCGCGGCGACCGCTGACGCGGTCCGGGACGCCGCCGTCGCCGCCGGCCGCGAGGTCATCGTCGAGGCCTCCGGCGGCATCACCGTCGGCGACGTCCCCGCGTACGCCGACGCCGGCGTCGACGTCATCTCCATGGGGAGCCTAACGCACTCCGCGTCCAGCCTCGACTACTCGTTCCGCACCGCCGACTGAACGCACTCCGCTACTCGTTCCGCACCGCCGACTGAAGGTGTTCGCGAGTCGGCGTCTCCGGTGGGTGTCGTTCCGTCAGTCCTGCCCGGGGAGCGTCGACTGTCGGGTGCCGTCGGCGTCGCTCGTCTCCGCGTTCCTCACTTCGTGTTCGAGGAGCCGGCGTTTCGTGGCGACGCCGTCGCCGCCGGAGTACCCGCGGAGGCCGCCGTCGCTCGCGACGACGCGATGGCAGGGGACGACGACGGGGACGGGGTTGCGCGCGCAGGCGCCGCCGACGGCGACCGCGCTCGTGTCGAGGTCGCGAGCGAGGGCGCCGTACGTTCGCGTCTCACCGTAGGGGATCGCGGTCATCGCGCGCATCACGTCGCCCGTGAAGTCGTCTGGGTAGGCGACGGCGACGTCGAACGTACGGCGCTCGCCGCGTTCGTACTCGCGGAGTTCCCGGCGGACGGCGTCGGGCGCGGCGTCGACGAACGCGTCGTCGATCCGGACGGTGGTGTCGAAACAGGAGATATCCATGGGGCTCGGGTGGTCGACGGAAGGTTCGCTCGACGGTCGCTTAAGCCCTCGCGTGCACGACCCGGGACCCGTGGACGGCGGCCGCTCGAGGTCGAGGCGGCCCGCCCGGCGTCGACGAGACCGGACGCTTCGAGTCCCGGGGATTACAGTTCGCGCCGGAGGGCGACGACGACGCCGACGACGGCACCGACGACGAGGGCGGCGACGAGGAGACCGACGACCGAGAGCGGGTCCGTCGGGACGGCCGGGAGCGCCGGCAGGCTCGGGACGCCGCCACCACCGCCGCCAGTCCCACCACCGGTACCGGTGCCGCCGGCGAGGAGGTCGAGGACCGCGTCGAGGCCGCCCCGGGAGAGCACGCGGCCGAGGAAGTCGAAGAGGACGATACCCACCGACCCGAGTATCGCCCAGTTGACGTACTCGCGTATCTCGGCGACCCGGCTCCCGTCGATACCGTCGCCGACGGCGTCGTACCCGTAGTCGACGCTCGTCGGCGAGTCCTCCGCGAACAGGAACTGCCACGCGACCCGGGCCACGGGGCCGCTCGTCGCGGCCTTCGCGAGGACGGCGACGACGACGAGTCCGAGCGTGACGAGCGCGCCGTCGTCCCACCAGATCTCTCGTACCCGGTTCGGGTTCCGGAGCGTCACGTAGACGGTGCCGGTGACGCCGGCGAGCGGGAGGCTCGCGAGCCACCACATCTGGAAGACGAACCCGCTGAGCCCGCGCGGCTCGAACAGCCACGTCGCCACGGCGACGAGCGCGAACGCGGCGAAGAGGTTCCTGACGCGCCCGCGGACGACCTCGAGGTGACGGCTGCGCTCCCATCGCTCGATGACCGACGACGCGACCGCGACGACGCGCTCGCGGTCGAGACTACCGTTCTGCGTCGTCAGCGACCAGTCCTCGCCCTCGGCGCTGGCCCAGTCTTGAGACACGACCGGACGTTCTGTCGCCGACGTATTCGGCTTTCCGGTGTCAGAAACGAAACGCGAACACGAACGCACCGTCCGTCCTTCCCGGGGTCGGTCAGCTCGGTCGTGGCGGCAGCAGGTGCTCCTCGAGCTCCGGGAGGTCCTTGACGTTGAACACGACCTGCATGTCGCTCGTCGCGGGCGTCCCGATACACGAGAGCAGGATGCCGCGGTCCGTGAGCTGCTCGGGGAGGACGTGGTCGTGGAAGACGTCCATCTCGCCGGAGACGACCGCGACGGCGCAGTTCGCGCACGCACCACCGCGACACGAGAACGGCCAGTCGAACCCGGCAGCCTCGGCGGCTTCGAGCACGCTGTCGTCGCCCTCGACGACGAACGTCCCGTGCGTGGCGTCGTCGAACCGCACGCGGTTGGCCTTCTCGAAGAGGTCGTCGTCGTCGAGACTCCACCCTTGCTCGACGATGGCGTCGTAGTCGAGGTACTCGACGACGGACTCGGTCCGGGCGAGGGTCTCGCCCTCCTCGTCGGTCGCGACCTCGTCCCAGTCGCGGCCACCGCCGGCGGATAGCTCCTCGTAGGCGGCCTTCACGAGCCGGAACTGGCGGCGCGTCCCGCCCTGATCGGGATGGGTCTCCTTGGCGCGCTGACGGTAGGCGCGACGGATCTCGTCCTCGCCAGCGTCCCGGTCGACCCCCAGCACGTCGAACGGACTCTGCACACGTCCTCTAGCAACAGGAATCAAATAAACTCCCGCACTGCGGCGTGATTCGCGGTATCACGCCACACGCGTTCGGCAGTGGTCGCGAGGTGCACTCGGTCGCGTGTCGCGGTCAGCCCTCGTGGCTCGCGGTCAGTCGTCGACGACGAGCAGCGATTCGCCGGTCATCGCGTCCGGTTTCGGGACGTCCGCGAGGTGCAGGAGCGTCGGCGCGACGTCGCACAGCGACCCGTCCTCGCGGACGCGAACGCCGCCGTCGGTGCCGTCCGCGTCGACGTACACGAACGGGACGTCGTTGTACGTGTGCGCCGTATGCGGGTCCTCGGGGGTCCCCATGTCGTCGGCGTTCCCGTGGTCGGCGGTCACGACGAGGTCACCGCCCGCGGCCTGGACGGCTTCCGCGAGCCGACCGAGCTGGGTGTCGACGGCCTCCACGGCCTCCACGGCCGCGCGGTAGTCGCCCGTGTGTCCGACCATGTCGGGGTTCGCGTAGTTCAGGACGAGGACGTCCGGGTCGTCGCGCTCGATGCGCGCGATGGCCGCGTCCGTGAGCGGTTCGGCGCTCATCGCGGGCGTCTCGTCGTACGTCGGGACGTCCGGGCTCTCGATTATCTCCCGGCTCTCGCCGTCGAACGCGCCCTCGCGACCGCCGTTCAGGAAGTACGTGACGTGCGCGTACTTCTCGGACTCCGCCATCCGCAACTGGGTCTTCCCGGCGTCCGCGAGCACCTCCCCGAGGACGTCCTCGGGGTACGTCGGCGGGTACGCGACCGGCACGTCGAACTCCTCGTCGTACTCCGTCATCGTCACCAGCCGGAGCTTCGGTGCCTCGGGCCACTCGACGCCTGACTCCGCGACGGAGTCGTCCGCGGGCGGGTCGTTCGCGAGCAGCCGCGTGAGCTGTCGGGCGCGGTCCGCGCGGAAATTGAAGAACACGACCGCGTCGCCCGACTCCAGTCCATCGTGGTCGCCGACCGTCGTCGGCTCCACGAACTCGTCCGTGTCACCGCGCTCGTAGCTCGCGTCCACCGCCTCGACCGCCGACTCGGCGTGATGCTCGGCGTCCCGGTCGACGATGGCGTCGTACGCCGCCAGCGTGCGCTCCCAGTTCCGGTCGCGGTCCATCCCGTAGTATCGCCCCGTCACCGACGCCACGTCGCCCGTCCCGTGGTCGTCCACGACCGCTTCGAGGTCCGCGAGGTAGCCCGCGCCCGACTCGGGCGCGGTGTCGCGGCCGTCCGTGAACGCGTGCGTCACCGCGTCCACGCCGCGGTCGGCCGCCATCTCGACGAGCGCGTGCAGGTGCGCCTGACTCGAGTGCACGCCACCGTCGCTCACGAGGCCGACGAAGTGCACGCGCCCACCCGTGTCCGCGGCGTACTCGAACGCCGACGCCAACCCGTCGTTCTCGAAGAACGACCCGTCCTCGATGGCGTCACTGATGCGCGTGTACTCCTGGCGGACCACGCGTCCCGCGCCGATGTTCAGATGCCCGACCTCCGAGTTCCCCATCTGGCCGTCCGGGAGGCCGACGCGACGCCCCGACACCGACAACCGACCGCGCGCCCCCTGTCGACTCAACCGGTCGAACACCGGCGTATGCGCCGCCGCCACCGCATCCCGGTGCTCACCCGGGTCGTCGTTCAATCCCCAGCCGTCGAGCACGACGAGTGAAACGTCCATACGCCACGCGTCGCACGCCGGTCACAAGTACCGTTCGCTCGACGCAACCACCAGCCAGTCGCGAGCCGGTCGACCGCGTTCGCGGTGACACCGACCGCGGCCACTCGCGGTAACATCGAGCGCGTTTCTACAACCATTTAACCCCGGCCCGTGACCACCCGTGTATGAGCAAACCGCACGTACTCATCCTCGGCGCACCGGGCGCAGGCAAAGGCACGCAGTCCGCACGCATCGCCGACGCGTTCGGCGTCGAGCACGTCACCACCGGCGACGCGCTCCGCGCGAACAAGGACATGGACATCAGCGACATGGACACCGAGTACGACACGCCCCGCGCGTACATGGAAGCCGGCGACCTCGTCCCCGACGCCGTCGTCAACGCCATCGTCGAGGAAGCGCTCTCGACCGCGGACGGCTACGTCCTCGACGGCTACCCGCGGAACCTCGAACAGGCCGAAGAGCTAGAGGACATGACCGACCTCGACGTCATCCTGCACCTCGACGTCTCCCGCGGCGAACTCGTCGACCGCCTCACCGGCCGACGCGTCTGCGACGACTGCGGGACGAACTACCACGTCGAGTTCGACCAGCCCGAGACCGAGGGCGTCTGCGACGACTGCGGCGGCGACCTCGTCCAGCGCGAGGACGACCAGCCCGAATCCGTCGAGAACCGCCTCGACGTCTTCGACGACAACACCCAGCCCGTCATCGACCACTACAGCGATCGCGACGACTTCGTCGCCGTCGACGGCGAACGCGCACCCGACGCCGTCTGGGAGGACGTCGAAGCCGCCATCGAAACCAACGCCTGAGAGGCCATCCAGGGGCTCGCGAGACCGCCCGTCACCGTCGGGTTCGGTCTGGCACCGGACGCGACGGAGAGTAAAAGCTTCTTTACCCGCCATCGCTTAGGGCCTGCAAATGGCGCGAACCGCTGAGAAAGCGGCGACACTCGCGAACGAGAGCGCGGAGATGCGCGAAGCGCTCGAGACCGTTCGCGAAGTCGCCGACGAGAACGACGGCGTGGTCCGCTGGAAGGACGTGAAGGACGACATCTCGTCCGGCCAATGGGGTCGCCTCCTCGAGAAGGACATCCTCGTCGACGGCGACGACGGCTTCGAGTTCGCCGACGCGGACGCCGTCGCGGACGTCCTCGACGGGAACGTCGACGGCGACGACGACTACGAGATAG
This sequence comes from Halorubellus salinus, assembly GCF_020567525.1. Taxonomy (GTDB): domain Archaea; phylum Halobacteriota; class Halobacteria; order Halobacteriales; family Natrialbaceae; genus Halorubellus; species Halorubellus salinus. Next base: position 488,410 of record NZ_JAJCVI010000004.1, on the reverse strand, counting down.
AGGACATCCCCGAGGTCGAGGACTCCGGGTCGAGCTGGAAGACCCGCGACAAGCTCGCGGGCGTCGGGACGCTCCTGCTCATGGCCGGCTACTACTTCGACCCGATCCGGCAGGTCGTCGGCGGCATCGTCGACGTCGTCCTCGGGCCACTGGACGCCGCGCTCCCGTTCTACGCGGTCATCCTCGCGATCTCGCTCGTGACGGGGCTGTACTCGTCGCTCCTGCAAGCGAACATGGTCGACCAGGACAAGGTCGCGGCGTACCAGGAGAAGTTCCAGGCGCTCCAGGAACGCGAGAAGGAGGCGAAAGAGCGCGGTGACGACGCCGCCGTCGACCGCATCCAGGAGGAACGCATGGACGCGATGGGCGACCAGATGAACATGATGAAGGAGAACTTCCGCCCGATGGCGTGGATCACGCTCCTCACCATCCCCGCGTTCCTCTGGATGTACTGGATGATCGGCACGCGCGGCGGCGCCGGCCACCTCCAGGGCCTCGAGCAGACCGTCGTGATGCCGTTCGCCGGGGAAGTGACGTGGAAGAACGGGAGCATCGGCCCGCTCCCCGCCTGGATTGCGTTCTACTTCCTGTGCTCGATGGGGTTCACGCAGGTGATGCGGAAGGCGCTCGACCTCGACACCCCCACGCCGTCCTGAACGCGCGGTCGACGGTTCCCAATCGCCGTCGTTCCTCCTAGCGTCGTCGGTCGCCCGAACGTCGCGCGAAGTCACAATTCCTTTTACCGCGACGGTCCGAGAGAGTGTATGTTGTTGACCGTCTCCGGCCCACCGGGTAGCGGCAAGAGTACTGCCGCACCGGCGCTGGCCGACGCGTTCGATCTGGAGCACATCTCCGGTGGCGACATCTTCCGAGAGCTCGCCGACGAACGCGGCTACACGCCACTCGAGTTCAACAAGCTCGCCGAAGAGGACGACCAGATCGACCGCGACCTCGACGCGCGCCTCCAGGAGATCGCTCGGGAACGCGAGGACGTGGTGCTGGAATCCCGGCTCGCGGGCTGGCTCGCCGGCGACCACGCGGACTTCCGGTTCTGGCTGGACGCACCAGTCTCCGTGCGCGGTGCCCGTATCGCCGACCGCGAGGGGAAGGACCCCGAGGCCGCCGCCGAGGAGACCGCCGCGCGCGAATCCAGCGAAGCGAAACGCTACATGGAATACTACGGCATCGACATCGAGGACCGCTCCATCTACGACCTGTCGATGAACACCGCGCGCTGGGGCGAGGACGCGATGGTCGACCTCCTCGTGGACGCCGTCGAAGCGTACGACTCGGCGACGGACGAGGGCATGGAACCCGTCGACCTCACGGTCGACCTCGCCGTCGACCACTGATGCTCCGGTCCGCGCCCGCCGACCGGACGCCCGCCGAACTCCTCGCGTTCGGCGTCGTCAACCTCGACAAGCCGCCGGGGCCGAGCGCACACCAGGTCGCGGCGTGGGTGCGCGACGCGGCGAGCGACGCGCTCGCGGACGCACAGGCAGCGGGGCGTGCTCGCGAGGACCTCTCGGTCGACGGCGCAGCACACGCCGGGACGCTCGACCCGAAGGTCACGGGGTGTCTCCCGATACTCACCGGCGACGCGACCCGCGTCGCGCAAGCGTTCGGCGAAGGCGAAAAGGAGTACGTGAGCGTCCTCGAACTGCACGCCGACGCCCCGAGCGACCTGGAAGCCGTCGTCGCGGAGTTCGAAGGCGACATTTACCAGAAGCCCCCGCGGAAGTCCGCGGTCTCGCGGCGACTCCGTACGCGCGAGATATTCGACCTGGACGTCCTCGAGGTCGAGCAGCGTCGCGCACTCCTCCGCATCCGCTGCGAGCCCGGGACGTACATCCGGAAGCTCTGTCACGATATCGGGCTCGCCGCCGGCACCGGCGCACACATGGGGCACCTCCGGCGGACCGCGACCACGCCGTTCGACGACACCACGCTCGTCACGCTCCACGACCTCGTCGACGCCATCCACGACTGGCTCGACCACGACGACCCCGAGGCGCTCCGTGACGTCCTCCAGCCCGCCGAACGCGCGCTCTCCCACCTCCCGAAGGTGACCATCGCGCCGAGCGCCGCCGAATCCGTCGCCGACGGCGCCCCCATCTACGCACCCGGCGTCATCGACGCGCCCGACCCCGAGACCGTCGACGGCATCGTCGCCGCCTACACGCCGAACGACGCCGTCGTCGCCCTCGGCCGCCTCACCGGCGACCCAGGTGCAGAAAGCGGCGAGGTCGTCACTCTCGAGCGCGTGCTCGTCTAGCAAACCACGAGCCGGCGCACCCGAAACGACACCCTTAAACACGAACCGACCAATCGTCAGAGTACAGGGACCGTGGGGTAGTGGTATCCTCTGCGGATGGGGTCCGTAGGACCCGAGTTCGACTCTCGGCGGTCCCACTTTTCGCGACGCCAAACGAGGAGCGTAGCGACGAGTGCGCGCGTCGCGACAATGGGACCAGGGAGCGAGCGTCGCAAGCGACCGTGGTCCCACTTCTCATACCGTCACTCTCCATCACCGGAGGGTATACCCACCCGAAGCGGCCGAGAACGGGTTGATGGACATGGGTAGGGGTGCGAAGGGAGTTGGTTAGCCGGCGTAGGCGGCGACGCCGGCGCCGTCTCCAGGTTCTTGTTCTGGTTCTGCGGGTCGTCACCGTCCGAGACCATCCCGATCCAGTCGCCGATGGCGACCTCGTTCGTGATGGAGATCCAGACGGCGCCAGCGACGACGAGGAGTGCCGCCCACGTCACGGCGGTACTCCCCAGCGAGAACGCGGTGTCGCTGAGACTGAACCCGTAGATACTGATGGTGCCGATCTCGGTCAGGCCGATGGCCCCGAGGACGATGGCCGCGAAGCCAGGAGCGTCCTCGGAGTCGAAGCCGCCAGTAGTCATGATGCTACGGCTTTAGCGACCAGAAACCAACGTAAAAACCTCTCACCGAGCCGAGAGTCGCTCCCCACGCCAGGGATTGTCGGTTATGAGTGCGAGAAAAGCGTCAATTCAGCGTGCCCGACCCCAGGACCTGCGACTTCTGCCCGTTGTTCCAGATGACCTTCACGGTGTCGTCGGATTGGAAGACATTGCTGGAGTCTTCCTGTAGTCCGAGGGTGTCTCCGGACTGTATCTCGTCGCCACCCCATTTCTTGTTGTCGTAAATCGAGACGCCGTTCGTCGTGCCGTCGCTCCACAGTTCGGTGCCGTCCTGGTGGACGACATTGACGAACCGCGACTTCACGCTATCGCCACCGAGGATGGTGATATCGACCACGTCGTCTCCCCCGACCGTGTCCCATTCCACTTCGATCGACGCTGACGGCGTCTGCTTCGTCGACTCTTCCGCCAGGCCGAGCGCGAACGTCCCCACAGCCGCTGCGAGGATGACCGTCACCGCGACCGTCAATACCACCCCGATGGTCGACGACACAGCATCATCCTCAATGAGTAGCCTGCTTAGCTTCATTTTGTATTTATTTTGCGCTTCGGCGCTCTACGGTTTATAAAAAGAAACCAAGAAAGACAGTGTATCCGTTTAGGCGTCGTAGCTCGACAGGATGCTGGTATCGCTGCTAGAGGGGCTCTTCCAAACCAGCGAAACCGTCGTGTCGCTTTGGACATCACTGACTTGCAGAGGGGTTCCAGCGTTTACTGTATTCCCGTCAGTACAGTCGGTGCCACCGATCGCAAGGTTATCACTCTCAAGTTCATCGCCACCCTGATGGGTTACATGAAACGTGGAGCCACTGCTACTACCATCTACGCTGACGTCACAGGCCAATGTACCGGATGCACTACCGGAACTCCACTCCCAGCTGGCCTGAGGCGTCTGCGTCTGGCTCCCGCCAATTCCGAGTACGAACGCGCCGATCACGGCTGCAAGGATAACCGTAATCGCGACCATTAGGATAACCCCGATAACCGGCGACACTGCGTCCTCGTCCGCGAAGAGATTCTTTAGTTGCATTATTTAGCGATTGAGCTCGCCGATGATGTTCGTGCTATCGGAGCTCGGAGAACTCCAGACGATCGTAGCTGAGCCACATCCTCCGACGTCGTTAAGCACGTTTTCGCCAGCCTGAATGTTGGTGTCCGAGACTACACCAGGAGCACTGCCGGGATTGTCACACCCATCTGACGCGGTGGATTGACCAAGGTTGGTGGAGTCCAGCGCATCACCTCCTGAATGGACAACGGCAGTGCCACTGCTGCTCCATTGGAAGGAGGCCTGCGGGGCCTGGTCCTGACTGCCACCGATGCCGAGTACGAACGCGCCGATCACGGCTGCGAGGATGACTGTGATCGCGACCATCAGGATGACCCCGATGACCGGCGACACGGCGTCCTCGTCCGCGAAGAGGTTCTTCAGTTGCATTGTTGTATTTTCCCACACCGGCTGACGGTTCACCCACCGTGCCGATGTTACCAATGAGATTAGAAGCGACTTACTTAATCCCGTCGGCCATCGGTTCCAAACCACCTCTGTCAAGTGTGTCTGGAATTTGGTATAGGTCGGATTTCTCGCGTTCAACGTCGGCTTGAAGACCGTTCAAAACCGGTCAAGTTTTGCGGTTTAATTAATCGATGTTGGGACACCAACATATACAATATAATTCTGATACGAATCTGTCGTTCTAAACCCGTAGGATAACATTTATATACTTCTTGGAGTCGGCAGCCGGAGAACGTGGAGTGCGCGCCGGGCGCGCAGCCACGGTGTGGGTCGAGGGATGCCTCCCTCGCTCAATTGAATACACCGTGCGCTTATACCCCTTACCGCCGATTCCGCCGCTGAATGCAGTCCCCACCGAGGATCGCGTAATCGGAACCTACGACCGGCCGAACCCGTCCGCAGAGGAGTTGGTCGAGGACTACCGCACGTACCAGAACTACGTCGACGACCATCCCGAGGCGAGTGCGTACGAGCTCGCGAAGGAACTCGACCAAGCCCGTGGCCGACTCCGAGAGAGGGTCGATGGGAGCGAAAGCGTAGCGACGAGTGCGTGCGTCGCGAAAATAGGACCAAGGAGCAGCAGGCGGGTGCGGCCGTGGTCCCGTCGTCGTGGTCGCGTTCAGGTGCGTGTTCGCGTCAGGCGTTGCCGTTGAGTGGGCAGATGAAGTAGTTCGGTGGGCCGAAGCTGGGGCGGCCTTTGGTGACGTCGATGTAGTCGGTGTCGAGGACGTCGGTGTCGCGGGTGAGGGGGGCGTCGGCGTTGAACGCGTCGAGGTCGGTTATCTCCGCGCTGTAGTGCACCCACTGGCCGCCGTTCCAGTCCCGGCCGCCGGGCGCTGATTCGGAGACGAACAGGGATAGCTGCGCGTCGTCCGCGCTCGAGTTACCGACAATCGGCTGGGTACCGTCGTGCAGGAAGTAGATCGCGTCGCTGCGGGATGGTTCGCTGTCGAGTACCTCGACGACGTTCGTGCGCCAGAGGACGTCGTTGGCGTACACGGCGCCGAACGACCGGGCGTTCCCGCGTTCGTCGCCCTTGCCGGGGGTCGCCGTGACCGTGGAGACGGCGCCGGTCGCGGCGGTTGCGGCAGCAATCGCGAGCACGCGGCGTCTGGTTGAGTGTGTCATGGTGGGGTGGAGGGTCGTGCCTCCAGGAGCGTCACTGGCGAGTGCGGTAGTATCGATCGTGCGAACTCCGTCCGAACTCCGTCGGGAGTCCGTTCGGAATCGGTCGGGAGTCCGCCTGGAGTTCCGACCGTCGTCGCCGATTCCACGTCACGTCGAGGAACGGGCTGCCGTCAGCGTTAAGCCGTTGAGTGTCCTCTTTCTGTCGAATGCAGCGTGGTGGGATACCATGTCAGAGGGTAACGACGTAGCGAGCGCCATCGCGGATGGGAGTCTCGGCGACACCGGGAGCGTCCTCGTCGCGGGACCGTCGAAGGACGTGCTCCGGGGCGTCCCGACGGGACTGCTAGACCGGGCCGCGGGCGACGGTGACGGCGTGGTCGCGGTGACGACGGACCTCGAACCGCGGACGCTCGTCGACCGCATCGAGCGGCGCGTCTCGGGCGTCGCTCGCGACGACGTGGCGGTCGTGGACGCGCGACCACAGGGCGACGCGGTACGCGCGAACCCGCGGCCACTGCACTGGCGGATGCGGTCCCCGATGGATCTCACGGGCACGAGTCAAGCGGTCCACGAGTGCCTGTCGACGCTGTTCGACCGCGGGGTGTCGACGCGGCACGTCGTGTTCGATTCGCTGTCGCGACTCGTCCTCGGCGGGGACGTCCAGACGGTCGCGCGGTTCACCCACCAGTTGCTCGTGCTCGCCGACGCACCCGACGCCCTCGGCGTCTATCCGACGTACACGAACACGACTGACGAGGCCGACCTCGCCCAGCTCGCGCACCTGTTCGGGGGGCGAGTGGACGTCCGACGACGAGGGGAGAGCCGCGAACTTCGATGTCGAGGCATCACCGGGACGCCCCGGGAGTGGACGGCCGTCGAGCCGACCACGCCCGACCGGATCGGTGACGTCCGCGTCCGGTGAATTTCTCGCCGAATCGTCCCGATCTCTGGCGTCGACTCGCGGTCATCGTCGACGCGAACAACGGGAGGACGCGGAACTTCCGGAAGGCGCACCGCCGGGACCGCGGAACTTCCGGAAGGCGCACCGTCGGGAACGCAGAACTCCGGGCAGGCACGGTGTCGAGAGCCAAGTATTACGTAGCGGGGGCGCGCAAGCAGGCGTATGTCACGATTCACTGGAAGCGGCCGCTGTCGGGAGCGCGCCGCGACCGTCTCTCGCCGCGGTCGTCGCGACGGCGAACCGACGGTCGCCACGTCGACGCCAGACGGAGGTGGTGGTGGATGACGGACCTGCTCGCGTACCCGCTCGTGCCGGTGGCGAGCGAGGCGGACGCGGAGGCGACGCTGCGAGCGCTCCTCCCACGGCTGGACGCTGGGGCGACAATCGTCGTCTGTCACGTCATCGAGAAGGCCGGTGGGGGGGTCGACAAGGCTGGCGTGGAGCAACGCGAGGACCGCGCCCGAGAGATATTCGACCACGTCGAAGCGCACTGCCGGACCGCCGACGTCAGCGTCGAGACCCGCATCGACTACGGGACGGACGTCGCCGACACCGTCTTCGAGGCGGCCGCCGACATCGACGCGTCCGCGGTCGCGTTCACGCCTCGAGAGGGGTCGCGGTGGCTCCAGTTCCTCACCGGCGACACGGCCCGCGACCTCGTCACCGAGAACGACCGCCCCGTGGTCGTCCTCCCAGACAGATCACGCGGCACAGCGTCGACTGACGAGGCCGAATCATGAGCGACGAGGAACTCGCCAAGGACCTCGGCCCGCTCGCCGCGCTCACCATCGGCGTCGGCACCATGATCGGCGCCGGCATCTTCGTCCTCCCCGGGCAGGCCGCGGGTGAAGCCGGGCCCGTCATCGCCATCTCGTTCATCGTCGGCGGCGTCATCTCGCTTTTCACCGCGCTGTCGGCGTCCGAACTCGGCACCGCGATGCCAAAGGCCGGCGGAAGCTACTACTACGTCAACCACGCGCTCGGCCCGCTGTTCGGCTCTATCGCCGGCATGGGGAACTGGATCGGGCTCGCGTTCGCATCGGCGTTCTACATGCTCGGGTTCGGCGATTTCCTCGTCGACATCGTCGGCGTTCCTGGCGTGGACCTCTTCGGGTTCTCACTCTCTTCCATCCAGATCGCCGCCCTCGTCGCTGGCGCCGTCTTCGTCGCCGTGAACTACGTCGGCGCGAAGGAGACCGGACGACTCCAGAACATCATCGTCATCACGCTCGTCGCCATCCTCACGGCCGTCACCGTCATCGGGTTCTTCAGCGCGGACCTCTCGACGCTCCGGCCGTTCGCACCCGCCGAGACCGGCGGTTACGGCGCTATCCTCCCTGGGACCGCGCTCATCTTCGTCTCCTACCTCGGGTTCGCGAAGATCACGACTGTCGCCGAAGAGATCAAGAACCCCGGGCGGAACCTCCCGCTGGCCATCGTCGGCTCGGTCGTCATCGTGACGATCATGTACGCGATCATCATGGTCGTCCTGATGAGCGTCGAGAACTGGAAGACCCTCGCCACCATCCCATCACCGGTCGTGCACGTCGCCGAGATCTCGTTCGGGAACCTCCTCGGCCTCGCGTGGCTCGGCGGCGGCCTCATCGTGTTCGCCGGGTTGCTCGCAACCGCGTCGAGTGCGAACGCGAGCATCCTCGCGTCCTCGCGCATCAACTTCGCGATGGGGCGAGACAAACTCATCACCGCGAAACTCAACGAGATACATCCGAAGTTCGCGACCCCGTACCGCTCCATCGTCGTGACGGGCGCCTTCATCCTCGCATTCATCGCGTACGGCAACGTGGAGGTCCTCGCGAAAGCCGGGAGCGTCCTCCACCTCGTCGTGTACGGACTGATGAACCTCGGTCTCATCGTGATGCGGGAGGCGGACCCCGAAGAGTACGACCCGGACTTCACGGTCCCGTTCTACCCGCTGACGCCGATCCTCGGCGCGCTACTCTCGTTCGGGCTCATCACGCAGATGAAACCCGAGGAAATCCAGTTGAGTCTCGTCTTCATCGCCGTCGGCCTGGGCTGGTACCTCTTCTACGCCAGAACTCGTGCCGACAAGCAGGGAATCCTCGGTCAGTACATCCTCAGTCGGCGGGACGACATGCCCAAGGCAGCGGTCTCAGCCGCTGACTCGGTTGCTCCGGACGGCGGCGACTACCGCGTGATGGTGCCGCTCGCGAACCCGAAACACGAGAAGGACCTCATCACGCTCGCGAGCGCCCTCGCCAAACAGAACGACGGCACCGTCATCGCGACCCACATCGTGACGGTCCCCGACCAGACGACGCTCGAGCACGCTCGCGACAACGTCGACGCGCTCGACGGCACGAACGACGACCTCCTCGAAGCCGCCCGCGAGGACGCCGAGACGTTCGGCGTGGACGTCGAGACCCACACCATCATCTCCCATCGCGCGTTCGAGGAGGTGTTCGACGCCGCCCGCACGTACAACGCGGACGTCTGCGTGATGGGCTGGGGGCCGCACTCGCACGGCCGCGCCGAATCGCGCGTCGACGAACTGACGAGCGAGGTCCCCTGTGACTTCCTCGTCCTCAAGGACCGCGGGTTCGACCCCGACCACCTCCTCGTGCCGACCGCTGGCGGCCCCGACAGCGACCTCTCCGCGGCCGTCGCACGCGACCTTCGCGAAGAGTACGACTCGACGGTCGAACTCCTGTACGTGCGCGACGACGACGAGAGCCGGGACGACGCCGGCGAGTTCCTCGCGAACTGGGCGGTCGACCACGACCTGAAGGACGCCGAGTTCACGATCGAGGACGGCGACGTCGAAGAAGCAATCGAACGCCGCGCCAGGGACGCCACCATGCTCCTCGTCGGCGCGACCGAACGCGGCCTCATCAACCGCCTCCTCGGCGGCACGCTCGTCATGGACGTCGTCGACGACGTCGACTGCTCGGTGCTCCTCGCCGAGAAGAAACGCCGCCGGTCGCTCAAAGAACGCCTCCTCGGGAGCGAGTAGCCACCTCCGTCACGCGTCCTCGTCGACACCCGTCCGCGTCTTCGGACGACTGTCCGGACCCACTCCGTCACGTCGGTCCGCCTCCGGCGCCAGTGCGCCGACGGCCAGTGCGAGCACGTCGGTCGTCCGCCGTCCACAGTCACCGCACGCGTACGCCGTCGACCCGAGCGCAGGAGACGGGTGGGCACGGCCCACGAACCGACCCCCACAGGCCGGACTCCCCCTCGAACCCGGACGTACCCACGGGTCGGACGCGTCGTACTCGACGCCACACTCCACACGAGCGCGTCGAACGTCCACCGCGGCTCGCGGAACGACGACTCGGGCACCAACCACCCGAACAGTACTCGCACGCTACGGACAAACGTGACTGACCGTTCGCGTGGTCCGCGTCGACGACCGACGACCCGCACTGCTGGCCACCACCACCACGCGACCCTACCACCCGCGAGCACCGACTGCAAGACGCCAGATCACCGCCGACCTCGCGCCGTCGCCCCACTGGCCTGTCGACGTCGAACGAACAGAGCACGCAGTACGACGTCGACGACCCACCCCAATCCAGCCGGCATCAATCGACCCGCAACGCGCCGACGACCACGGACGACCCACGCCCGACCGAACGCACCCGGCGCTGGTCGAACGCGGAATCGAAGAGAGAGAAAGGAGAGAACCGCGGTCAGTCGCCGAACATCTGGCGCATCATCGGATGCATCTCCATGAGTTGCTCCTCGGCGATCTCCTCGTACAGCTTGTACGTGATGGAGACCGCGAGCAGCAGCCCAGTCCCGGAGACACCACCGATGGTACCGAGCATGTTCGCCATGACCGCCAGCAGTCCAACGAGCGCACCACCGATGACCGTCACGTGCGGGATGTACCGCTCCATGACCTTCTCGATGACACCGACGTTCTGACGGAACCCGGGGATCTGCATCCCGGAGTTCTGGATCTGCTTCGCGGTCGACCGCGGACCCATGTCGGCGGTCTCCACCCAGAAGATGGCGAAGATCGCACCGCCGATGATCATGAACGTCAGGTCGACCGTGACCCGGGTCACGACCTGCCAGATCTCCTGGCTCGGACCGCTCGCCAGCCACCACATCCAGTCGGTCGGCTGGCGGATCGGCGCCATGTAGTAGAACAGTCCGCCAACCGGACTGTTCGGTCCCTGCGCCGTCTGCGAGTACAACCCGAGCCACGGCATCTGCACGCCGAGCAACTCGATGACCACGCGACCGTCCGCCGTCGGCGACCCAGCCTGCGAGACGATGATACGCCCGAGGAACTGGAGGTTCGCCTGCAGCGCGCGAACGAGGATCATCGGCAGGACGCTCGCGTAGATGAGCTTCACGGGGAACCGACCACGTGCACCCTTCACGCGAGCGTGACTCAGCGGGATCTCGATACGGACCGACTCCGCGTACACGACGATTACGAAGATCGCGAGCGTCGTGATGAGCGCGATGACCTGGCCTTGCGAACCAAGGACGTTGTCCACCGACAGCGCCGTATCACCGAGCACCATCCCCGCCCAGTTGAAGATCAAGCCGTTCCGCGGCCCGATGATACCCGTGACGAGACTCTCGGAGACACCCGCGACGATGAACAACCCGATACCGGACCCGACACCCCACTTCGAGATGACCTCGTCCATGAACAGGATGAGGAGGCCACCCGCGAAGATCTGGGCGAACAACAGGCCCTGGACGCCAGCGATACCGATACCGAGTTGCTGGGCGAGCGCCTGATCCGCAGGCAGGAACCCGCTGAGGACCATCGGGAGCCCCGTCAATATCACCATGAACACGACGAGGAGTTTCTGGAGGCCCTGATAGAGCACCTGATCACGCGGATCGTCCGTGTCCAACCCGAGGAGGTTCGCGCCCCCGAGCAACTGCAGGACGATGCTCGCCGTGACGATCGGTCCGATACCGAGGTGCAGCACCGTGAACTGGCCGCCCGCGAGGATCGCGCGGAACTGCCCGAACAGGTCCTGGCCACCGCCAGCCGGCAGCCCCCAGAGGGGGACGCTCGTGAGGAAGAAGTACAACACGAGCACGCCACCGGTCCACATCAGTTTGCGCTTGAACGGCACGTGACCCTCCGGTCGCTGGACCGTGGGCATCCGCGTGAGTACCGGTTCCGCAGCCTCCTTCCATCCCATAGATTACTCCTCGTCGTCGTCCGATGCCTGAGTGTCTTCCGATTCGGCGAGCGCCTCGCCGCGCTCGGAGAGCTCCGCACTGCCACCGGCTTCCTCGATGAGGCCGCGGGCACTCGCCGTGAACGCGTCCGCCGTCACGTGCAGTTCGTTCCGAACCTGCCCGTTCCCGAGGACCTTCACCGCGTCAGCCTCCCACGCGTCCTCGACGACGTCACGCGCGTCGATGACGTACGCGTCGCCGTCCTTCTCAGCGTCACCCTCAGCAGCGTACAGGACAGCGTCCTCGTCGAGCTTCTGCACCGAGATCTCGACGACGTCGTCCTGCGCGTCCTGCGGGCGCTTGAAGCCGTGTTTGCCGATCGGCTCGTAGTTGTGGAACTCGTGCTTCGTCCGTCCTGCGCGACCACGCCCACCACGGTTCCCGGCACCACGCCGGTTCTTGTGTGTGCCGCCACCGTGCGTGCGCGAGCCACGCTGTCTACGTTTCTTACTCATGGTTATCGCATCGCCTTGAGGAGGCCGTCGATGTCCCCAGTGGAGTGCTTGCCGATCTGGCCGCTCTCCTGCGTGGGGTGCTTGATGCCGTCGTGGCCCTTCCGGGGCGGGTGCAGGCGCAGGCACGGTGCCAGTCCCTGCTCGCGGAGCGTCGTCTCCTCCGCGATCAACGCCGCCGCAAGGCCCTCGAAGTCCTCGAAGTCCGTGTGCTCGGCGAGGTACTCGCCGTCCACGTCAGCGTCGCCCTCGAGGGGCTCCGCGCGCTTCGAGAGAACCGTCGCAAGGACGTCCTCGCTGGGTTCGCCCATCGCCACGTAGTCGTTGACCTTCGTCAACATCCCCGTGTAGCTGTCCGTCTCCGGAACCAGCGCACAGTGATTGACCTCGTGGACGTTCAGCATCTCCAGCGTGTCCTTGATGTCGCCAGCCATGTCGACCTCACCGCGGAGCTGAACGACGGCCTTCATTGTTCTACCTCCCCCGCACCCTCGGACTGCCCGCGCGTGCGAGCACCACGAGACTGCGAGGCGTTCTGGAGCGCGTTGAACGTCGCCTTCGCCAGGTTCACCGTCGTCCGCGTGTTCCCGTAGGACTTCGTCCACGCGTCCTCCACGCCAGCGAGCTCCAGGACGTTCCGAACCGTCTCGCTCGCCGCGAGCCCGAGCCCGAGCGGCGCCGGAATGAGTTCGACCTCGACCGAACCCGCCTTCCCGCTCGTCTTGTGCGTGAGCGAGTGCGGCTTCGTCGAACGGTCCTCCCACGACCCCGAGCCACGGGGCACGTCGATGATGTTCAACTTCGCGATGTCGATGGCCTTCTGGATGGCAGCACCGACCTGGTCGTCACGACCCTCGGCGTACCCGACGTACCCGTCGCGGTTGCCGATGGCGACGACACAGCGGAACTTCACCCGTCGCCCGGAGTCAGTCATGCGCTGGACCATGTTGATGTCCAGCACCTCGTCGTCCAGCCCCGGCAGGAGCTGGTCGACGACCTCGGCCTCCTTCAGCGGAAGCCCGGAGTTGAGGGCCTGCTCCATCGTCTCGATGTCGCCCTCCTGCACCTTCTTACCGAGGCGAGTGACGGGTTCCCAGCCGTCGTTGTAGTTATTGTTGCTCATTGTTCGATGAGGGTTTCCCGCACTTCGTCGAAGTGCTCGGGAAGATCTGTTGCGTCGAACTCGCCCTGATAGAGCGGTTCGTCGAGCTGTTCTGCATACTCGGCGATGTGCTCACCGCGGTTCCGCGGCCACTCCGCGAGCACCGCGTCGTTGTGAGGGATCTCCAGGCCCGCGTCGATCGCGCCCTCCTGGATAGCGAACACCTTACTGCCAGGCGTCGCCGTGTTCAGACCGATGTCGAGGACCGCCTCCTCGAGACCAGCCTCGACCGCGCGCTGCCCAGCCAGAAGGCCGGTCAGGTACGCAGCCGGAAGGTTCCCCGTCGGAGCCTCCCATCCAAATTCTTCGAGATCGCTCGAGTGTGCAGCCGCGAGCGTATCGTCACCGTCCGGACCAGGGAGCACCAGCTGCGCCGTGACGTGCCGGTTGCTCTTTCGAGCGACCAGGCGCGGCTTCCCGGATTTCAGGAGGCGCAACCTCTGATGGTAGTCCGTACGGACCTCGCGGCGACGTCGCATCGGAACCTTGTATCGTGGTCCTGTCGCCATTATTCGTCACCGTAGTTGTTGTCGATGTAGTTCAGCAGGTACTGGACGCTCCGGAACTCTCCACCACGAGCCTTGTTGTAGAGCTCGCGGTACTGCGAACGGTCGATGTCGCCGTTCCCGCGGAGTTCGTTGAGCTTCTTTCGCTGCGCGCGAATGCGCTTCTCCCACGCATCCTTCGAGTCCTCGCGAGCACCGGCCTTCCCCTTGCGGGAACCCGGGCCCTTCTGGTGGCCGTACGCGCGCTTCGCTTTGCGCTCGCGCGACCGCCCCTTCGAGATACCCTTCTTCTCCTCTGCTCGAATCGTGCCGTCGTCGACGAGCTCGCGGATGTCCTCGCGCGTGATCGCTTCCGCGATCTCGCCCTGCTGGTCGGGGTCGAACCAGACGCGGCTCTTCCCGACGTCGAGGACGTCCGCAGCCAGTCGCTTCTGTGCGGACAGATCACTCATCGGAATCGACCTCCACTTCGACGTAGGTCGGGTTCAGGACGCGGATCTCGGCGTCCTCGGCGTACTCCTCGATGCGCTCGCGCTTGCGAGCACCGACCCCGGACGCGATACGGACCGCTTCCGTGTCACCGTCCACGCCCTCGAGGTCGTCCACGTTGTGCACGCGAACCTCCTCGAAGCCGGAGGGATGCTTGCCGCGCACCGCCTTCGGCGTCCGGAAGCCAGCCTGCACCTTGTCGCCCTTGCCCTTCACACCACGTCGCTGCTTGGACAGCTGGCCGCGCGGCTTCCGCCACGAGGTCGGCGTCCGCTTCTTCTTGTGGTAATCCTGGCGGTTGAACTGGGGTTTGCCGACACGACGACGCTGCTCGAGGAGCCGCTCCTCCTCCTCGGAAAGCGACGGCGTCTTCTCGGTCAGGCCACGCGGCTGGAGTTCGGTCTCGACGTCCTCCTCGGCTTCCTCGGCCTCGGACTCGTCGTCCTCGATCTCCGCCTCGGTGTCCTCACTAACCTCGAGGTCACCGACGTCGGCCTTGATACGCGCAGCGAGCGCGTTCCCGACGCCGTCGACCTCCGCGAGCTCGGACTGGGACGCAGCCTTGATGTCCTCGACGGACTCGTAGCCGGCGTCCTCGAGCGCGTCGGCCTTCGACGGCCCGACACCGCTAATATCTTCGAGTTTCTCGGGTTCGTCAGCCATCTATCAGGCACCTCCTTTGCGGGGTTTCTGGGTGATGTACACGCCGTCCTGGAAGACGCGCGTGTCCTTCCCGGAGACCTTCGTGAGCTGTTCGATGTCCGCGGCGGTCTGCCCAACTGCCTCCTTGTCCGCACCGCTGATGGTGAGTTCCTCACCATCGACAGAGACGTCGGTGTCGCCGTGGATAGTCGTCCGTCGCGGTGCCTTCTCGCCGAGGAAGTTCTCGATCACGACCTCGCCGTTCTCGACGGCCACCTGCATCGGGAAGTGAGAGTAGAAGACCTCCATCTCGTACTCCCAGCCCTCGGTGACACCGTGGAACATGTTCTGGACGTGACTCTCGAACGTTCCGACCGTCGCCGTCGTCTTCGCGTCGTCCGCGTCAGAGGAGATGACGACCATCTCGTCCTCGACGTCGACGGAGACGTCCGGGTACCAGAGCCGTCGTGTGACGGCTCCGTTCGGACCCTCGACCGTAAGGTCGAGATGATCCACGTCGGCGGTTACGTCGTCCGGAATCTGTAGTTCTACTCGCATGATTCAGTACACGTACGCGATGACCTGACCGCCGATGCCCTTGTCACGAGCCTCGTAGTGACTCATGACACCGTGACTCGTCGTCACGATGAGCGCGCCGTAGTCCCGCGCCGGAAGGAACCGCTTCTCCCAGCGCTCGAACTCGTCCGCGCCAACCGAATACCGGGGCTTGACGGGGCCACACTCGTTGATCTGGCCTTTCAATTCGATTTCGAACTCGCCGGATTTGCCGTCGTCGACGTACTCGAAGCCGTCGATGTACCCGCGGTCGTAGAAGACCTCGAGTACGCTACCGATCTCGTTCGAAGCGGGCGATACCTTGTGCGTGAGATGCCCGACGCTCTCGGCGTTATCGAGGCCGGAGAGCGCGTTGCTGAACGGGTCGCTTGCTGTCATTGTTATCGGTACTTCTTGAAGCCCATGTCGCGAGCGATCTCTCGGAAGCACTGTCGGCAGAGCCAGATGTCGTACTTCCCGACGAGGCCCTGCTCTCGGCCGCAACGCTGGCATTCCTCCAGCTGACCGGTCCGCTTTGCGGCGTGCTCTCCAGTCTGCTCGCGCTCTTGTTCGCTTTCACTCATCGTTAACCTCCGCGTCGAACGTCGATTCGACGAATCGAACCGCGTCCTCCGGGTTCAGTCGGTGTTTCGACGGCAGGCTCTGCGTGCGCTTGTCGCGCTTCGCGACGCGGTAGCCCGGCCGCACGAGGTTCACGGTCACGTCCAGGCCGTAGATCCCGACGTTCGGGTCGTACTCCTGGCTCGGGAAGTCCGTGTGCTCGTCGACGCCGAAACTGAAGTTCCCGGTGTCGTCGAACTGCGTCGTCGACAGTTCCGCGAGCGGGAGCGCGGTCTCGAGGAACTCGACGGCGTCCTCGCCGCGCAGCGTGACCTTCGCACCGATCGGGTCACCCTGACGGATACCGAAGTCCGGCATCGTCGACTTGGCCTTCGTCCGAACGGACTGCTGGCCGGTGACGCTCTCGATGATGTCCTCCGCGTCCGCGAGCGCACGCCCACCTTCGCCGACGCCCATGTGGACGACGACCTTCTCGATCGTGGGTTCGCGCATCTCGTGGAACTCGGCGGACTCGCTCTCCGCCATCAGTCCTCACCCCCCGTGGAGGCGGTGAAGTTCTCGTCGATCACGACGACGTACTCCTCGACGGTGTCGTAGGAGCCATCGTCCTGCTCGACGGTCACCGTGTTCGACCCGCTGCCGTGCGTGACGGCGATGTCCGCGACCTCGCCGATCTCGCCGGCGTGACTGCCGCGAACTGCCGTGACGAGCGCACCCTCCTCGTAGGGGAAGTGCGCGACGATCTCGTCGTTCTCGAAGTCGACGACGATCGAGTCCTTCGCGGCGTACTCGCTCGCATCCTCGAGCTGGATCGTCTGCCCGTCGTGGAGCGCGAGCTGCGTGTCGCCACCAGTGACCTGTTGCTTGCCCGTGATTTTCCCGAGCTTCGCGTCCGCCGCATCCGCGTCGATGGGCGTGAGCGCGAGGCGACCGCCTTCGTCGGGGAACACGCGGTAGTGCTCGCCGCGCTCGGTGAACGCGATGATGTCGAACATCCCGATGGGGCGCTGCTCGTCGCTGACGGCGTCGCCGTTCACGAGCACCGACCCCTGATTCAGGGCGTAGCGAGCTTCCTTCTTCGAGTCGACGTACCCGAGAACGTCACGGAGCAGGATGACCAGCGGGACACCCTCCTCGCCGTGCGGGCCGGCGTCGGCCTTCACGGTGAACGTCTCGGTCTTGCGCTCGACCGGCCAAGACTTCGGAACCGAGAGTCGCTTCTGGTGTTTCGTCATTCGTCATCACCTCTGAGGCGTGCCTCGCGCACATCGTCCTCGAGGTCGAGGTCCGTGATGCGGAGGTTCGACGCGTCGAGAGCGCGCGGGACGTCCTCGCCGTCGGCCTTCTCGAGCGTGACGTCCTCGACGTGCACGACCGCCTCTCGGAGGTCGACGTCGAGCACTTCGCCCTCGGTCCCCGCGAAGTCGCCGCGGAGCACCTCGACCGTGTCGCCCACGTTCACGCGAGCGCGACGCCGGTCGAACTCCTCGCGGAGGTCCTCGGAGAGCGTCGAACGAACCTGCTTCTGCTTCTCGTGAAGCGAAGCACGCTCGGTCTGATTTCGCTGTTTGGTTGGTTGTCGTGTCATACTATCATCGTCGCAGTGGACGCAATCGAACCGAATCGTTCGGCCACCTCACGCGCGATCGGGCCCTTGATCTCCGTGCCCTGAGGCTCCTCGTTCTCGTTCACGAGGACGGCTGCGTTGTCCTCGAACTTGACGCGAGTGCCGTCGGGACGACGGATGGGCTTGCGCTGGCGGATGATGACGGCTTCCTTGACCTGACGACGCTCTTCGGGCGTCCCCTTGGTCACCGAGACCGTCACCTTGTCACCGACGCCCGCCTTCGGGTGTCGGTTCTTCGTGCCGTGGTAGCCGGCGACGCTGATGATCTTCACTTCACGAGCGCCCGTGTTGTCCGAACACGCCACGAGCGAGCCCTTCTCCAGGCCCTGCGTGACGTCGGCCTTCAGGGCTTCCATCAGGCGTCACCTCCCTCGCCGTCGAGCACTTCGACGACGACGTGAGATTTCGTTTTCGAGAGCGGTCGTGTCTCTGCGATGCGGACCGTGTCGCCTTCCGAGAGTTCCATGCACGTCGGTGCATGGGCGGGTACCCGCGAACGCCGCTTCATGTAGCGGTCGTACTTGGGGACTCGCACGTCGTACTCTCGCTCGACGACGACGGTCTTATCCATGTCGGTGGAGGCTACCGTGCCTTCGAGGGTCTGGCCGCGCACGGCAAGCGAGCCGTGGAACGGACAGTCCTCGTCAGCACAGGAGTCCTCCGGTTCTGGTACGTTCAGTCCTATCGCCATTTCGAATCACCTGCAGTTTCCGATCGGAGTGCGGGTCGTGAGAGCAACCGGTCGCCATCCACCGTAACGTAGGCCACGCCGTCGCCCGACCCGGACTGACCGGCGCGGACGCCAGCAGTATCCCGGCCGAGTTTCGACGTGGTCCCCGACCGCTTCTCGCGGTCGGCGGCTTCATCTGTGACCTGGAACTCGAACACCGCGGACTCCTTGGGCACTTGCCGCACCCGAGCCTCCCCGTCGCGCACGTCCTCGACGTGCAGCGTGTTCCTCGATTCGAGGACGACACGCCCCGCTATCCCGACGAGGTCGGGGTTCGCGGCATCGACGACCTCCACGAGGAGGCCGTTGAGTTCGTGTCGTGGGAGCGTCTCGGGTGTCAGTGCCATGGTCGCTTACTCGTGGTCGCCTTCTTCCGTCTGGATCGTCTTGATGCGAGCGATCGTCTTCTTCAGTTCGCTCACACGCCCGGGGTTCTCGGGCGCACCACCGGCTGCCTGCACCGCCTTCGTGTTCAGGAGCTCGGTCTCGAGCTCCGCCAGCTCCTCTTCGCGTTCGGTGGCCGTCATGTCGCGGATCTCTTCGATGTGGAGAATCGCCATGACTTACTCCTCCGTGTCCTCTGCTTCGTCGTCCATCTCGTCCATGAGCTCTTCGGCTTCGGCTTCGACGGCCTCGTCGAGGTCCTCGAAGTCCTCCTCGATGTCGTCGTCGGTCGGGACGTCGACGTCCTCGTCGACGACCTCCTCGTCGAGTTCGTCCTCGATGACCTCCTCGACGACGTCCTCGTCGACCGCGTCGACGTCCTCGTCGCCCTCGGCGGGCGCTTCGTCGTCGGCGTCGGCGTCGGCCTGAGCCTCCTCCTGGATGGCTGCGAGCTCCTCGTCGTCGGGTTCCTCGATGAGGTCCGCCGCCTCGTTGGCCTCGACGGCCTCGGGCGCGACCTCGTTGACGTCCATGTCGGGGTGCACGCCGAAGTCGTCGGGGAGTTCCGCACCCGGCGGGATGATCTTCACGTCGACACCGATGGTGCCGAGCTTCATCACCGCGACGCCCTGGCCGTGGTCGACGACCTCCTCAGCGGGCTCGCCGTTGTGCTTGATGTACCCGTCGTTGAACTTCTCGACGCGCGACCGTGCGCCCGTGACCTTCCCGCTCAGGACGATTTCGGCGCCGAGTGCGCCAGCGTCCATGATGCGCTCCAAGGTAGTGTGACCGGCCTTCCGGAAGTACCAGCCACGCTCGAGCGCGTTCGCGAGACGGTCCGCGACGATACGCGCGTTCAGGTCGGGTTCGTCGACCTCCTGCACGTCGATCTGGGGGTCCTCGAGGTTGAAGCGCTCCTCGAGCTGGGTGGTGACCTTCCGGATGTTCTTCCCACCCTTCCCGATGACCATCCCGGGCTTCTCCGCCTTGAGGACGATCTGCATGCCCATCGGCGTCGGCGCCATCTCCATGCCGCCGTAGCCGGCGCGACCGAGCTCTTCGGCGAAGAACTCGTCGATCTGGGAGCGCTGCATCCCGTCCTGGATGAATTGATGTTCGTCAGCCATTATGCTTCGACCTCCTCGACGACGATTTCGACGTCGACCTCCGGCGTGTTCCACGGCGACGCTCGCCCCATCGCACGAGGCTTGCGGCCCTGGGACTCGCCGACCTTGTGTGCCGCACAGTGCACGATCTCCATGGATTCACCGTCGAACCCCTGATGATCGGCGTTCGCGGCGACGTTCGTGAGCAGTTCCTTGAACGCCTTGCTGGCCTTCTCGGGGAAGCGACCGGCGTCCCAGCCGTCGATGTCGCTACGGTGCCCGACACCGCTGTTGTGCTGCTTGAACGGCACCGAGCGGTCGCCGGCGATGACGTCGTCGAGGTACGCTTGCGCGTCCGCGACGGTCATCCCCTTGATCTCTCGCGCGATGGCCTTGCTGTGCTTGTTGCTCATGTGACGCTCCCGGAGCATGGCTTTCGCCGTCGAATCCGGATCCGCGTCGACGCTGTAACTGATTCCCATGGTTTACTTGAGTGGCACGAACTTCGAGGACCGCGTCGCCCCGATACCGGCCTGTCCGTGCTCGACGGACGTCCGCGTGAGCTGGAACTCGCCGAGGTAGTGCCCGATCATCTCGGGCTCCACTCGAACGCGCTCGAACTCCTGGCCGTTGTAGACGGCGAACGTGAGGCCGACGAACTCCGGCAGCACGACCATGTCGCGCAGGTGCGTGCGGAGCGGGTTGTTCGCGGTGTCCTCTTCGGTCGCGTCGCGAGCCTCCTCGATGAGCTTCTGCTTCTCCACGGAGAGGCCGCGTTCGATACTTCGCCGCTGGCGAGCGGGCAGCAGTTCCGCGACGTCCTCCAGGTCGAGTTCCTGGAGTTCGTCGAGCGTGTGGCCGCGGTACGTGAACTCCTCGTCCTCGTCCCGGCCGGTTCGGTATTCCTGATTCGTCATTTGTTACCACCTCGGCCCGTGCGTCGGGAGGAGATGTCGCCGACCTTGCGGCCCGGCGGCGCGTTCCGCGACACGGACTTGGGCTGACCCGGGTGCTGGCGGCCACCGCCACCGAACGGGTGGTCGACGGCGTTCATCGCCACACCACGCACGGTCGGCCACTTGCCACCGCGAGCACGCATCTTGTGGTACTTGTTCCCTGCCTTCACGAACGGCTTCTCCGTTCGACCGCCACCGGCGACCACGCCGACCGTGGCGCGGCAGTCCGGCGACAGGCGCTTCATCTCGCCGCTGGGCAACTGGACGACCGCGGCGTCGCGGTCGTGCGTGATGAGGTCCGCGCTCGTACCCGATGCACGCGCGAACTTCCCACCGTCACCCGGCTGGCGCTCCACGTTACACACGGGAACACCCTCGGGGATCTCCGCCAGCGGCATCGTGTTGCCGGGCTTGATCTCCGAGGAGATACCAACCTGCAGTTCGTCGCCGACCGCGATCCCTTCGGGCGCGAGCACGAGACGACGATCGCCGTCCTCGAACTCGACGGCCGCGACGGGCGCGGAGCGAGCGGGGTCGTGCTCGATGTCGACGACCTCGCCCGCGACGACGTCCGATTCCTCGAGCTTCTTGTGTGAGAGGTCAGCCTTGTAGCGGTGACTGGGGGCTCGGAACGTCGAGCCACCACGACCGCGTCGCTGCCCCTGGATTCTGCGTCCCATTCTTAGAACACCCCGATGCGGGAGGCCACTTCCTGCGCGTCGTCCTCCTCGCTGAGACGGACGATCGCCTTCTTCTGGCCCTTCATCGTGATCATCGTGTTCACGTCGGTCACGTCGACCTCGAACTGCGACTCGACGGCCTCGCGGACGTCGATCTTCGAGGCTTCGTCGTGCACGACGAACTGGAGCTTGTTCTCGAAGTCCATGTCGTTCATCGCCTTCTCGGTGACGAGCGGGAACCGAATGACGTCGGCACTCATCGCTCGTTCACCTCCGCGACGGCGGACTCCGTCCAGACGGTGAGGCGACCGGCGTGCGTGCCGGGCGCGAGGTCCTCGACGTCGACGTTCGCCGCGGTGGCGACGTCGGCACCGGCGAGGTTCCGCGCGGCCTTCGACGGCCCGGCGTCACTCGACGTGACGAACAGGACGGACGACGGCTCCGTGTACTTCCGGCCACGAGCCTTCCCCTGGCCTGCACGAACCGAACGCCCCTCGTCGGCGCGCTCGACGTCCGCGTCGAGCCCGAGCGCTTCGAGGAGCGCGACGACCTCCTTGGTCTTCGCGAGGTCCTCGAACTCGTCGGACACGACGACAGGAAGGTCGAGGTCGTCGTCGAACTCGTGGCCGCGCTCGGCCACGCGCTCTGCGTCCACGGTCGCCGCAACCGCGGAACGGAACGCGAGCTTGCGTTCCTTCTTGTTGATCGACTTCCCCTGCTCTTTCTCGGCCTTCGGCGGGTGCGCCTTGCGACCCCCGACAGTCTGGGGGACGCGCGCACCCTGACCGTTCGTGCGCGGCACGTGCGCCATGCCACGCCCGGAGCCGGGCGATTCCGCGGACGTCCGGAGCCCCGCGTGCGGGTCCGCTCCGTAGTCCTGTTTCGCGTTTGCCTGTGCGACGCCGACCGCTCGCTTGATGAGGTCCGGGCGGTACTGCGTCCCGAAGACCTCCGGCAGCTCGAGCGAGTCGGACTCGTCGCCGTCCAGGTCGTAGATTGTCGCGTTCATGATTTAGCCCTGGTTCGATGCTGTGGAGACGTACCGGACCTCGGGGTCGAGGCGCGGTTGCTCGTTCGGTCGGATGGCCGGACGAAGTCGGAGCAGGCGCTGGTCGGGACCAGGCACGCTCCCCTTGACGAGCGTGTACGGACCGTCGACCTCGCCGTAGTTGACGAAGCCGCCGTCGACGTTCGCGTCGTCACCGTCACCGAGCCCGAGGATACGCTTGTTGAGCTCGGTGCGCTGGTGGTAGCCGGTCTGCCCTTGCTGGGGGACCGTCGAGCGAACGCGGCTCGGGTTCCACGGACCGAGGTTCCCGATGCGGCGCCGCCAGCCCTGACGGGCGTGCTTGCCCTTCCGCTTCTGGACGCCCCAGCGCTTGACGGGACCCTGGGTGCCCTTCCCCTTCGTGACACCGGCGACGTCAGCGAGTTCGCCCTCGCGGAAGACGTCCGTGGTGTCGTGCGCGCCGCCGTCCTCGAGGAGCTCGAGACCGTAGTCGACGCGGTCGTCGATGGAGCCACCGCCGATGCGGGACTCCATGACGTCGGGCTTCTTCTTCGGGACCGACGGGACGCTCCGCGGCGTCGTGTGCGTGATCGCACGCACGTCCGCGATGTCCGCCTCGTCGACGGTCGCGCGGAAGTCGTCGGCCTTCGTCTCGAAGTCGACGTCCTCCGGGACGTCGAGGACGCGGTCGAGGTCGTCGTCGACCTCGGGCGCCCAGACTTCGGTGAGCGGCTGCTTGCCGTAAGGTGTGTTCTCGTACGCTCGCAGGGCGACCGCCTTCATCGGCGGGGTCTCGATGATGGTCACGGGAACGGTCTCCTCCATCCCTTCGCGGGGGGAGTCGGACTCGTCGTTGATCATCACCACGTGCGTCATGCCGGCCTTGTAGCCGGCGAAAGCCTGCAGCGTCGGCTGTCCATCGTCCTCGGGCCACGAGTTGAACCGCGGCGTCTCGCTAGACGCGCGAACTCGTGGGCCGAATCCGAGCGAGCCTTTGCGTGGTCTGCTTGGTTGTGGCATGCTGTTACCTCGTTAGGGTGAGGCAGCCGAGTGTCGCGAACATCGCTTCTTCGGTTCGCACGACCTCGCTGCCCTGGTTCGGGATCGAATTCACCCAGAGGTCGAACCCGGGTAGGTCACCGGATTCGACGGTGTTCGAGTCCACGGCGTCGGCGTCGACGCCGAGGATTGGCGGCAGTCCTCTGTCGGGCGCCCCGAAGACGACGGTCAGTCCGTCGTCGTGGATGCGCCCGGCGAGCGTGTCCAGCCTGGACACGGAGAGTTCCTCCCCGTGTCGTGAAGCGGCGATGGTCACGCCCGCGTCCTCACGGCCGAGTGCTGCCGATATGGTCGATTGCTCCACGTCGAACCCCGGTAGGGGGGCGTCGACGAGTCGCGCACGAACCGGTCGTCTCGAAGAGACCCTGACGGTCACGCGCTCTCCCTCAGCCACCTCCATCTCGGGAGGGACGTTGAGGGAGATCGGGTGTTGCAGTCCGCAATTGACCCGGACGCGCCCTTCAGGTCCGACCTCGGTCACGATTCCCTGTCTTAACGACTCCGAATCGTTCGATTCGGAGCCGGTCTGTGACGCCGGGAGAAGCGGCGGCAGGACACCGACGTACTCGAGTTCTGGCCGTTTTCCCCATGCCTCGCGTTTGAGGTAGGGGGGCGTTGCGGCGTATTCGAGTACGGTGCGTACGAAGTCGCCGCCTCGTTTCCGTTCGCCGTCTTCGTCGGGGAAGACGACGAGTCGGTCCGCCCGGAAGATGGTCGCCGCGCGGGCGACGTAACCGAGTTTGCGAGTTGCCTCGCGTTTGTCCTCGGCTTCCCGGGTGAGTGAGGACGGCACGAGTACGCTGGTGGTCATGCCGTGACGCTTTCTCGCCTCGTCACTAGACTGTGCCGATTGTATTCGAACGCGCCATAAAAGGGTGCCGGATTGGTTTCGGTGTTGTGAGGCGCTCTCAGGCCACTAGCCGCGTGTTTCGCGTTCACAAGGTGACGCGTTGTCGTGGGTTGGTGTCGCACGGCGGCCGCGCGACTGGGCTCGCGCGAGCGCTCGCGCACGCGAAGAGAAGGTAGCTTTCGGGTCTCGACCCCGTCGCCCTGTGGTGGTTCCACGTCACGAACGCGCCACGATTCGGAACCCTTATCTGTAACCCGGCCACTACGATTAGGTACGCGAAAGCGTGACCGCGCGCAGATAGTGTAGTGGTATCACGTGACCTTGCCATGGTCACAACCTGGGTTCAAATCCCAGTCTGCGCATTTTCGTGCTTTCGAAACGACGAGCGTAGCGAGGAGTCCGAAAGCACGAGATCGGGAACGGGGATTTGAATCAGGGAGCACGCAGCCGAGCGAAGCGAGGACCGTGCGACCGTGGTTCAAATCCCAGTCTGCGCACTTCTCTCGACGACAACGCCGACGAGCACCGCGTAGCGGTGCAAGTCGGTGCGCTCGTGTGGGTGCGTGCTCAGCTCGCGGTCTCCGTGCCGGTGCTGGTGTCGTCGTCGCCGTCGGACTCTTCGCCGTCGTCTCCGTCGCCGCCGCCGTTCGCCTGGAGGTCGAGCCAGGAGACGGTCCCGGCGTCGACGATGGCGTCGGGTTCGAGTGCGGGGTCGGTGAGGGTTATCCGGGAGAGGCCGACCGGGCCGAGGCGCGGTTCGGGGAGTGCCGCCGGGTCGCTGGTCTCGAACGGAGCCTCGGTGTCGTCGCCGACGACGACGCGCATCGCCATCCCGAACCCCTCGTGGGGCGAACAGATGACGTCGTAGACGCCGGGCGTGTCGAACGCGAGCAGCCACGTGGCTGGCACGGGCCCCGCGTTCGGCGGTGACGCGGCCGTCGTCGCATTCGTCGACGTGGTCGTCGTCGCATTCGTCGACGTGGTCGTCGTCGCGGTGGCGTTCGCCTCTGGTTCGTCCTCGCCCGGCATCCCCGGCGGGTCGACCATGTCGCCGGGAATCGAGTCCGCTTCGAACCCGAGGAGCGGCGAGGAGAACGCGTCGACGCCGAGGGGAACGCGTCGTCGCATCCCGTAGGCAGGATGCATGCTCACCACGTTGTGGTCGGGGGTGACGAACCGCCAGCGGACGACGTCGCCCGGCTGGACGTGCAGGCCGGTCGGTTCGTAGAAGAAGTCCGTGGGCCGGTTGGGGTTCGTCGACGGCTCGGCGATGCGTGTCTCGACCGTGTGGACGGTGTCCGTGTGTTCGTCGAGACTCGCGAGCTGGCGTGTGCCGCCCGTGTGGCGTTCGTCGGCGCCGAGCGTCGTCGCGGCGAGCGCGCCGACGGCGCCGGTAGCGGCGAGCGTCTTCAGGACTGGGCGTCGCGTGGTCGCTGTCGATGATGTATGGGATTCTCGGGGCATCGTCCGTAAGACGGTCCGCGAGCGGATTGTTATAGGTGCGTTCTCGACGGTCACGAGTGCATCACTGCGGCTTACTCGCCGGTCGAGCGGTGCGGGTTCGTTCGCGCCGCATCGACCAGTACGAGAGGATTAGTGCGCTGGCGTCGCGTCGCCGGACAGTCGGCGTCGAGGCCACGTGGGCGCCGAGATTCCCGAATCTACTGGACGTGAGTTGGTACCAAAGGGTTTGTTGACGCGTACTGGAAACGTTTTTCCGGAGACCACGTGACAGGTCGGGATATGGAGAAAGCACTGGCAGTCGTTCGGATGGACACAGGTGCGACGGAGGCACTCGTCGAGGAGGCCGTGGAGCTGTGCGAGGGCGTCGACGCCGAGCTCGTGCTCCTGCACGTGATGCCGGAGGACGAGTACGAGGATCGGATGGCGACGCGACTGGAGACCGGGAGCGGCGGCGGCACGTTCTCCATCGACGAGGCGGAACGGGAGGCGACCCACATCGCGAAGGAGGCGGGTCGTCGAGTCGTCGAGGAGCACGACGTCGACGTCGAGTACCTCGGTGTGGTCGGCCGCCTCGAGCGGGACGCCATCGATATCGCCGAGGACGAGGGCTGCGACCACATGTTCGTCTCGGGACGCCGGCGGTCGCCGAGCGGGAAGGCGTTCTTCGGTGACGCCACGCAGCGCATCCTCCTGAACTTCGATGGGCTGGTCACGGTGTCGCTCTACGACGAGTGACCGCCCGGCGCTCCAGGCGAGGACGGTCGACGCGCTTTCGGTCGCGCTCGCCTAACGTTCGGGTATGACGACCGTAGCGTTCCTGTCGGTGGCCCCGGTCACGGAGGATAGCATGGCTGGCGAGGTCGCGAAGGCCGTCGCCGCACTCGAGGAGTTCGACGTCGCGTACGAGACGACGCCGATGGGGACGACCATCGAAGCCGACGACGCCGAGACCGTGTTCGCGGCCGCGAGCGCCGCACACGCCGCCGTCGACGGCGACCGCGTCTCCACGTTCCTGAAGATAGACGACAAGCGCACCGTGGACGCGACCGCGCGCTCGAAGGTCGACCGCGTCGAGGAGGAACTCGGGCGCGACGCCCGCTCGACCCGGGACTGAGGGCGCTTTCGACTACCCGCATCATCACTACTGACCGCGAGCGACGCGGCTCCTGCCGGTCGCCGCGCCGCTCGTTCGGCGACTCCCGTTGGTCGTCGCCAGACTGGCGTCTTTTATTCGTGAGGGCGCGCTAGCGGGGGTATGGAGAGTCTGAATCGGATGGCCATCGAGCTCGTCGACGAGGCCATCGACTTCGCGGAGCAGTTGCACGTTGGGGCGTTCGAACTGGAGAACGAGGCCACGGTCCTCGACTTCGGCGTGGACTTCGACGGTGGGCTGGAGGCGGGACTCCTGCTCTCGGAGATCCAGACCGCGGGGCTGGCGACCGTGCAGGCGGAGCTCGGCGACGTCGCGGGTGCGCCGTTGAGTCACGTCCAGTTGTCGACCGACCACCCGGCGTACGCGCTGTTGTGCTCGCAGAAGGCCGGCTGGGAGGTCAGCGTCGACGACTTCGAGGGCCTGGGGAGCGGGCCGGCGCGTGCGCTCGTCGGCGAGGAGGACGTCTTCCGCACCATCGGGTACCACGACGCGTTCGACCTGACGGCGCTCGCGGTGGAGACGGAGACGCTCCCCGACGAGGCGGTGGCGGAGCACGTCGCGGACCTGACGGAGACGAACGTCGAGAGCGTGTTCCTGCTGGCGTTCCCGACGGCGAGCATGGCGGGGAGCGTGAGCATGGCGGCGCGAGCGGGCGAACTCGCGACGTTCCGGCTCGCGGAGCTCGGGTACGACCCGCTCTCTATCCTCTCGGTGAACGCTCGCGCGCCGGTCGCGCCGGTCGCGCCGACGGAGGACGAGGCGATGGCGCGCACGAACGACGCGCTCGCGTACGGCGGCGAGGTGCACGTCGTCGTCGACCAGGGGTTCGACCGGTTCGACGAGGTCGCGAGTACCGCCGCGGAGACGTACGGCGAGCCGTTCATGCAGGTGTTCGAGGAGAAGGACTGGAACTTCCAGCAGATCCCCAAGGACGTGTTCGCGCCCGCGAAGGTCACGGTCGACGTCCGCGGTGGGCCGACGCACGTGTTCGGGGAGACGGACGAGGAACTGCTCGCGGAGAGCTTCGACCTCTCGTAGGCGATGCGCTTCAAGCACGTGCCGCGTCCGCCGGCGTCGGTCGACCGCGTGTTCGAGTCGCGGCAGGCGGTGCCGCTCGTCCCGGATACGCAGGACGATTGCTGTACGCGACTCATGGAGCGCGTGGGGTTCCCGGAGCGCGACGAGGCCGCGAAGTGGTTGACGTTCCTGCGCGCGCTCGGGCTCGTCGCCGAGCACGAACGCGGGTACGCGAGGACGCGCGAGGACGTCGACGCGGAGGAGCTCGCGGGGCGGTTCCTGGACGGCGTATACCTCGCGCCAGCGGTCAGCGACGCGGTCGCGGCGGCGGACGACCCGGTGTCTGCGGACGCGGTGTTCGATGCGGTCGCCGAGGGCGTGCCGCAGTACGAGCGCAACAAGTACCCGACGAACTGGCGCGAGGTCTGGGGGGAGACGGTCGCGCGCGAGCTCGACTGGCTCGTCCTGTTCGGCGCGCTCGAGACGACCAGCGATGGCCGGTATCGGGTCGCGTAGCGCGGGTCGCGTCGCTGGGAGGAGGCGGTGCGCTCACGCGCTGCGTCGTGCGGCGAGGGCGAGGAAGAGGACGCCGAACAGCGCGGGGAACGCCGCGACGAAGGAGAGGACGCCGGCGCCGTCGACGCTGCTGGTCGCGCCGAGTCCGACGAGGGCGGCGGCGAGTGCGAGCGACCCGACGCCGGCGGTGACGATGGCGATGCAGTCGGCGCGCGAGCGCGTGGCGTCGACGGTGCTGTCGGCGGCGACGCCGGCGTCGAGTTCGGCGCGGACCTGGTCGTAGGCGTCGCGCGGTATCGTGAACAGGAGGGGGGCGTCGCGGCCGCCGGGGCGCGCGACGAACCGGGTGTTGACGAGGACGAGACCGCCGACGTCGACGGCGCGGACGGCGGCGAGGTCGGCGAGCGGGTGCGTATTCCCGTGGACGGTGAGCGTGCCGGCGTCGCGGTCGACGCGCCCCGAGGGGCCGCCGATGGCGAGCCCCATCGAGGCGACGAAGAGGACGCCGACGAGCGGGTAGACCGCGAGGACGCTGTCGCTGGCGACCGTCGCGAGGAGACCGGCGGCGGCGAGCACGACGCTCGCGGCGACGCCGAGCGGGTGGAGCGCGCCGGGGTCGAACGTCTCGGTCGACCAGAGGTCGTCGGGGCGCTGGTCGGCGTCGAGGAACGGGACGAGCGCGACGGCGGAGAACGGGCCGCCGACGAGGACGAGCACGACGACGACGAAGACCGTGCCACCGTCGCCGCCCGCGACGGCGGCCGCGACCGCGATGGCGACGGCCGCCAGCGCCAAGAACGCGAACGCGCCGAGCACGCCGACGAGCGCGTACCCACAGAGGCGACCGAAGCGCGTGTCCGTGGGCGCTATCTGCCAGGCGACGACGTCGCCGTCGCTGGTTTCCATACGGTAAATGTTCGGAACCTAACGTGAAAAGGATGCTGGTCAGGCGGAGCCTTCGCCGGAGACCTCGTTCGCGGCGTCCTCTGGCGAGCCGTTCGTCGACTCGCTTCCCGTGGCGTCCTCGGCGCTCGTCGAGTCGGCGCTCGTCGAGTCGGCGCGCGTCGCGTCGGCGCGGGCGACGGTGACGGGGACGGGCGAGCGTCGGATGACGCTCTCGGCGACGCTGCCGAGGAGGATGCGCGTGACGCCCGAGCGGCCGTGGCTCCCCATGACGACGTGGTCGACGGCGTGGTCCTCGGCGTACCCGACGATGGTGTTCGCGGGCCGCCCGACCTCGATGACGGCGTCGACGTCGACGCCGGCGTCGCGAGCCCGCTCGGTCGCGTCGGCGAGGTGGTCCTCGGCGTTCTCGCGGGCACGAGCGAGCCACTCGTCGCCCAGCGGGGGGAGCGAGAGGCGGCGCCGCGAGCCGGCGTCGGCGGGGTCGATGACTGTGAGCAGCGTGACGTGGGCGTCCGGGAACGATTCCTGCGCGAACGCCAGCGCGCGGTCGGCCTGCGTGGAGTCGTCGTACGCCACGAGCACGTGCACAGACATGGTACCAAATAGCACAGTAGGTGGGATAAGTAATTCGACCGTTCAGGACGGTTCACCGGGACGGAACCCGTCCACTACCACGAACCGCCGCTCCGTCGCGGCCGGTCACCCCACGACTCGGGCCGCCACCGAGCGCTTCACCGGCCGTGCTTCGTGAGGCACTTCGAGAGCCCCACGATCTCCACCGGCTCCGAGTTGTCCGGCGAGTACACGACCATCTGGCCCTTCTCCATGTACGGCACCTTGTCCTCGAGGTTCCGGGGGATGTTCACCGCGGAGATGGCGTCCTCGTCGCCGAGGTTCAGGACGACGGTCGTGTTCACCTGCTTGAACACCGGGTCGGCGACGTCCTGGGGGTCCTGCGTGATGAGGAACAACCCGAGGCGCTCCTTGCGCCCCTGCTTCGCGGCGTCCGTGAACTTCGAGATGACCTTCCGCGCCTGCACGTCCTCCGCGTCCGTCAGGAAGTTGTGCGCCTCGTCCATCCCGAGCACGAGCGGCGTCTCCTTGATGCGCTCGTAGCGCGGGTCGTTCGAGAGCTTCTGGTCGACGAGGAGGCTCGCCAGGGCGAGCACGACCGTCGTCGTCTGGCGCGAATCCGTCACGTGATACGTCGGGACGACGCTCAGGCCGCCCGGGCGCACGAACTCGTTCACCATGTCCGTGATGGCGCGCGCGCTCTGGTCGAAGACGTCCCCGAACCCGTACGTCCGGCGTTTGATGGCGTCGAACGTCGCCTCGTGCACGCGCCCGCTCTCGTCGAGCTCCTCCTTCAGCGCCGGGTCGTCGAGGAACGACCGGAACTGCGAGTACGTCCCCGAGTTCCCGTAGTCTTCGAAGAACCGAGAGAGCAGGAGCTTGAGCGCGGGGTACTGGTTGTCGTTCAGGCCGGCGCTCGCGACGAGCCACGGTCGCGACCGCACCATACTGAACGGGATGGTGAACTCGACCTGCTCCGCGCGATGATGGTCGGCGCTGTACGTCGCCGACCCGACCTTCGGCACGAACGCCGTCGTATCGTCCACGCCGCCGTACGCGACGTCCTCGCGCTCCAGTCGCCGACGGAACGCGTCGTCGTCGGCGACCGCGGGGTTGTCGTCGTGCATCTGCGCGTACTCGTCCTGCGGGTCGAACATCACCACCGCGGGCCGGCTCTCGCGACCGCCCTCCATCGGGTACGTGCGCTCCTCGGCGAGGAACTGCCGGAGGACGTTCTTCGCGCCGTGGGTCTTCCCGCTCCCCGTCCCACCCGCGACGAGCGTGTGCCGGAACAGGAGCGGGTCGCCCTCGCTGTAGTCGTCCTTCAAGCGGTAGTCGATGGTCGGCGGCTCCGCGGCCGTCCGCACCTTCTCCCCGCCGACGGAGAGGTGCCCGAGGAACACGCCGTCGTCCGGCATCTTCAACCCCGTCTTGATCTCCGCGGTGTCGCTCGCCACCCGCACCACCGTCTCCGGCTTCGGGACGCGGTCGACCATCCGCCGCTTCAGTTCGTCGTCGCTCTCGTCGCGGAAGATGACGCTCATCGGGTCGAGCGTCGCCATGAACTTGTAATCAGCCTCGTCGATACCGTCCCGTCGCATCGCGCGGCGCGCGTGGATCTCGTTCGCGTCGTCGCTCACGAACGCCTGCTCGTACTCGAGGCCCGTGATGCGACAGAACAGCTTCTCGCCGTCCGGGTACGGCACCAGGAGGTACTTGCCGATGCGGACCTGCGGGCGGTTCCCGGTCGTCACGTACGCCCGCAACTGCGTGTCCTCCTCGCGTTCCGCGATCTGGAGGCCCGCCGACACCGCCACCGTCCCGATGCCGTCGTCGCTCCCCGCCGGCGACACGTCCACGCGCTCGAAGTCGTCTCCGACGGCCGCCCCGTCACCATCACCGTCGGCCCCAGCACCCCCAGCGGGCCCCGACTCGCCACCGTCACCCGCGCCGTCCTCGTCGTCGTCACCAGCGAAATCCCCGAAGTCACCGAGGTCAGTCATAGCACACCCTCACACCGCGAGCACCATACCGCTTTTCACGCACGCACGACCACGCCCCACGAGGAACACCTCGCGGCGCGCACCGACCCACGACTCGAAACGCCGCCCTGGCACACCCCGAACCGCAACTCGAAACGCCGCCCCAGCACACCCCGACCCACGACTCGAAACGCCGCCCTGGCGGGCGGCGTATGCTGGTGCTGGCGGTGGGACCCACTCCCCTTATTCGGCTGCGGGCCGTCAGTCGAATCATGTTACTAGTCCGCGGCGCTGCCGGTGGGACCGAGCTGACCGGCACCGTCTACGAGCGCGGGGAGCGCGCGCCGCAGTTCCAGGGCGCGCCCGACGAGGACGCGCCGTACGTGTGGGTCTGCGACGAGTTCTACGAGGTCGAGAGCGGCGGGAGCATCCAGGAGGTCGACGGCCGCGAGGTTCACGTGGCGTTCGACTCGCCGATGCCGCGCGGGTTCGACACGCGCGACCAGGCCGTGGAGGCGGCTCGCGAGCACGTCCGCACGCAGTTCGCGCGCATCGGCGTGGACCCCGAGGCCGTCGAGGTCAGCGTCGAGAAGGTCGAGCACGCCTGACTGCTCGGGTCGCCCAAGAGTCCTTCAGCCGAGTCGACTCGCGAGCAGTGCGCTCGTCGTCATCTCGACGACGCCGAACGTGACCGCGGGGAGGCTCGCGGCGGTCGGGAAGCCGGCGGCGACGACGAGCGCGGCGGCGACCGCGAAGTCGCGCATCCCGACCGAGAGCGTCGTCGCGATGCGGGTTTCGCGAGTGCCGCCCAGACCACCGAGGTAGCCGATGGCGTAGCCGGCGAGGTTCAGCGCGAGCGCGCCGAAGGCGACGACGGCGGTACGCGCGGGAGTCGCGCGCAAGAGGTCGGCGTTCGCCGCGGCGACGCCGCCGATGATGGCGACGACGGCGACGGCCGACACCGTCCCGTACGCGTCCTCGTGCGCGCCAACGCGCTCGTCGAACGCGTGCTGGACGACGATGGCGGCGAGCATCGGTGCGACGACCGCGAGCACGAGTCCCTCGACGATGCGGGCGGAGTCGACGGCGACGGCGTCCCCGAGGAACGCCGCGAGCGGGACGAACGCGGTCGCGCCGACACCGGCGACGACGAGCACCGTCATCGCGAGCGCGGTGTCGCCGTCCGCGAGTTCGGTCATCGTCGGCGTCACCAGTTCCGGCGTGACCGCGCCGAGGACGACGAACCCGGCGACGACCGCGGGCGCGAGGTCGAGCGCGCTCGCGACCGCGCTCGCGACCGCGGGCATCGCGACGTGCCCGGCGAGCGCGCCCGCGACGCCGCGGGGCTCGACCGTCCGGAAGCGGTCGACGGTCAGGGTGAGCGAGACGCTCCCGACCATCACCGCGAGGATCGGCGTCGCGTAGTCGGTGACGACGGCGAGTTCCGGGACGAGGACGCCCGCGGCGACCGCGGCGAGCACCCATCAGAGGAGGTTGTCGTCGACGACCGAACCCCACTCCATCCTACCGCCCCACCGCGGTGGGGCTCACGCGACCGCGTCGCCGATGCGCTCGACGATGGCGTCCCGGTCGTACCCCTCCTCGTCGGTGTCCAGGACCATCTCGCCGTCCATCCGGACCTCGAAGACACCGCCGCCGCCGGGGACGAGGTTCACGGCGTCGACGGCGTCGGCGTGCACGTCGAGGATGGCGTCGGCCGTCTCTATGGCGTTCGCTCGGTGACCACACGGCACGCAGTACTCGATCTCGACTGAAGCCATGGGCCCTCATCGTCACGCCAGCTACCTAAAAACGGTCCTGGCGTGCGCGCACCGGATAGTTCCGAACCAGCCCGGCCGTCGGGGGGCGACGGTCACTCGCTGGGTTCGACGTTGTGGTTCAACCGGAAGACGTTCTCCGGGTCCCACCGGTTCTTGACCTCGACCAACCGGTCGTAGTTCTCGCCGTACGCGGCTTGCTGGTCGCCGTCCGTCTCGGGGACGAAGTTGGCGTAGACGCCGCCGGTCGCGTGCGGGGTCATCGCCTCGTGCATCTCGCGTGCCCACGCGATGCATTCCTCGTCCTGTTCGGGGTCCGTCCACTGCGTGTGGAGGACCATCGTGAACTCGAAGTTGCGGTGCGGGTACGCCGTCGAATCGACGGGTCGCTCGTTCATCGCGCCGCCGAGGTTCGGGATCGCGATCTCCGTCTCCGGGGTCGGGATGGTTCCGCCGTACTCGACGAACGTCTCGATCATCTCGTCGGTCAGTTCGTCGAAGTTGTGGGACTTCCAGTAGTGTCGGTTCCCGGCCGGGGCGAGTCCGTCGAACGCCTGCTGCCAGCCCGTGTAGGGGTGCGGGCCGATGGCGTCGGCGATGGGGTCGCCGACGTCGCGGAGGGGCTGGAGCACCCGCTCGCCCTCAGCCATCTCGCCTGCGTAGAACGCCGCGAGGATGAGGACCTTCCGGCCGTGCCATTCCTCCGGGATGAACTCCAACGGCGGCGCGTGCCTGATGACGCACCAGACCGTCGCTTCGTTGGGCGCGTCCGCTGTGAAGTCACGGTACGCCGAGAGGACCGCTCTGGCGTCGTCGAACGGGTGGACGATCGGGCCGGACAGCACCGTGGGGCCGACCTCGTGCAGTTGGAACTCGAAGGACGTGACGACCCCGAAGTTCCCGCCGCCGCCGCGGAGCCCCCAGAAGAGGTCCGGGTTCTCGTTCTCGCTCGCGTGAACGAGTTCGCCGTCGGCGGTGACGACGTCGGCGGAGATGAGGTTGTCCACGGTCAGGCCGTGTTTGCGCGAGAGCCAGCCCCAGCCGCCGCCGAGGGTGAGACCGGCGACACCGGTCGTCGAGTTGTAGCCGGCGGGCGTCGCGAGCCCGAACGCCTGGGTCTCGTGGTCGAGTTCCTGCAGGACGACGCCCGGTTCGACGCGCGCGGTCCTGGCGTCCGGGTCGACGCGAACCGATTTCATCCGCGACAGGTCGATCACGAAGGCGTCGTCCTTGACGGCGCGTCCGGCGATGTTGTGCCCGCCGCCTTTGACGGAGATCGCGTATTCGTGTTCGCGCGCGAAGTTCACCGACGCGATGACGTCGGCGGGTCCGGCGCACTGCGCGACGAGCGCGGGGCGTTCGTCTATCATCCCGTTCCAGACGGTTCGGGCCTCGTCGTAGCCCTCGTCGTCCGGGCTGATGACGGTTCCGCGGAACGTCGCCGCGAAGTCGGAGATGGCCTGGTCGTCGGTGTTGCGTGTCGTTAAGGACATGTTGATTTATTCGCTCCGGGTGTATTACGCGTCGTGAGGGCGTGAAGGAGAGACATTTTCACGCAGCAGTGGTGTACTCAACAATCGGGTGACACGGTATCGCAGGACGTCGTCGCTGGGGCGGTACTCGGCGCAGTCCGCGGATCCCGTCGGGTCTCGTCGCCGCTGACTACTCGTCGCCCCAGCGGACGTCGTCGTACTGGCGGGCGCGCCGGGACTGGAACGTCTCCTCGAGGGTCTCGCGGAGCGAGCGCTTCTCGCGACCGCCGATCTTCGCGAGTTCGTCGGCTTTCCCGACTGCCAGGGGCGGGCCGCGTTCGGCGGCGACGGACGCAAGCGCCCACTGCTGGAGTGCTTCCCGCTGGCTCTCGTGGCGCGTGACCGCGTACGGCGCTTCGAGCCTGTAGAGGACGTCGGTCCGCGGGTCGTATATCGCGCAGAACGTCACCTCGTAGGCTTCGTCGTCGAGCCGGCGGTCGACGCCGAGGGCGTCGCCGTGCCGCGACAGGACGCGGTCGGTGCCGCCCCGGGAGACGAACCACGACGTCGCGGTGAGCGCGCTCGTGTCGCGCTCGAACCGCCGCGGCGTCGGGCCGTCGTCGCCGGCGTCGCGCGCGTCCTCGTCGGCGACCAGCTCGCCGCGTTCGAGGAGGCGCTTGAACATCGCGGCGTCGTCCACCCACGGCGCCTGCCCGAACGAGTCCCGGACGACGCGCGTGATGGCGTTCCCCGCGGGGTTCTTCACGAACCCGACGAGCGGAACGTCCTTCTCGACGAACCGCTCGACGAGCCGGACGTAGTTCTCGACGACCTCCTCGGGCTGGTCCTCCTCCTCGAGCACCGTCTTGAGTTCGGGATGCTGGTCCGCCCACCGCAGCAGGCCCGTCGGGTAGATGGGGCCGTCGAGGACGAGGAGGTCGTCGACGACGTCCGCGTTCGTGCGCGCGTGCTCGGATTCGGCGCGGTACAGGCTGAGTGCGTGCACGACGCCTTCCTCGAAGCGGTTGACGCGGGGCGCCTGCCGTATCTGCGTGCGGACGTAGCCGGCGTCGTTCATCGTCCAGTCGTCCTCGTCGAACGCGACGGTCGCGTCCGCGGAGTGCACGGTCATGACCATCGTGCGGCCGCGGTGGAGGTCGAGGTCGCTCGGCGTCGCGCTCATCGCGGCCTGCGCGATGTCGAGCACGAGCCCGTTCGAGAACGTCGTCGGGTTGATGGTGCCGGCGTCCAGCCCGTGCACGGAGTCGAACGCGGTGTCTGCGAGCGCGACGTCCTCGACGTCGGCGACGAGCCGGCGCTGCTCGTCGAGCGGTTCGAGGACGCGGTTGCCGTCGTGCACGAGCGGGTCGAGGTACTCGTCCCAGACGGTCTCGGCGACGTCGCGGTGGTCGCTCTCGTCGACGTCGTACTGGATGCGCTTGGCGAGGCGCGCGATGCCCTCGTAGTGCACGGGGTCGAGCGTCACGTCTTCGACACGGCGGGGGATTCGCTTAAGCGCGATGGTCGGGTCGACGATGAGGTGAGCGCCCGGCGAGTGGCGTTCACGGCGGTCAGTTCGCGCCGTCGAGTCGCTCTACGAGCACTTCGTCGTCGCTGAGTGTGACGTCGCAGCCGGCGTACTCGAACGTGATGGAGTACTCCCGGAGCGTTCGCGATTCGTCGACGAACGCGTCCATCGCCTCGGAGTTGATCGCGTTCGCTATCGGCGGCAGCTCCAGGGGACCGCACCCGGTGACCTCCGAGACGGCGTTGTAGGCGGCTTCGGCCGGCGTCTCCGCCGACCGACGCTGGTATCCCCGCATCAGTGCGCGACCGACGCGACGATTCGTTCGACCGACTCGATGGGGCCGTCGACGTGGACGAGGCCAGCGTTGGCGTCGTACGTCACGAGGTCGGTTCGCTCGAGTTTCGGGAGCAGGGCGTGATGTAACTCGATCTCCGTCTCGTCGACGCTCGCCGTTTCGAAGGCGTCCGCCGAGGCGACGGTCGTCGCGACCGCTCGCCTCTCGACGCGGTCCGCTCCGATCGCGAGCGTCGAGAGGACCGCTCGACAGCGCTCGCTCTCGAGTATCGAGAAGAGTTCGTTCCAGTCGAGTGCGTCCGTCTCGAGCGCCTGCAGGTGCTCCCAGACCTCGACGGTCGCCCGTCGCGCCAGCGTGACCGTGTCCCCCGTCCAGTTGACGAGTCGGGCGTCCTCGAGCGTCGGGAGATGTCGGTGATGCAGGCTCCGTTCGACGACCCGTCGTGTATCGGCCGGGACGGCCGCCAGGGACGTGTCGTGCTCGGTCGCCGCGACGCGCGTCGCGAGTTCCGCCGGGGTCGCGGACGACCGGCGTTCGAGTGTCTCGAGAACCGTGCGCCGACGTTCGTTCGCGAGCGCCGAGAGCGCGTCGCCTGTTACCTCCGTCGCCCACCGGATCGTATCCTGCTGTGTGTCGCTGGAAGCCATGGGTTCTCTGCCTGAAGGAACGAGTGCTGCGGGGAGGAATGTCGGCATTGTACTTTCAATGGCTTAAGACGGGGCGGGTTACGTGTCTTCGTCGGGAGGTGTCACCGCGAGCGTGTTCTCGATGAGCGAATCGTAGCCGCGTCGCAGCCGGTTCGAGAGCGTTTGCTGGGAGATGTCGAGTTCGTTCGCGACGGCCTCTAGCGTGGTGTCGGTGTCGGTCCGGAAGTAGCCGGTCTCCCAGGCGGTCACGAGCGCGTCGCGCTGTTTCTCGGTGAGTTCGTATTGTCGGCTGGTCTTGGGGCTGGCGACGTCGTGGAGCCGCTGGAGTTCGAAGGGGAGGCCGTGCTCGACGCAGTACTCCTGGAACTGTTCGAGGCGCTGCTGATTGTCGAAACGCATCTGGAGCTCCCAGACGTCGGCTGAGCCGGTAGCTTCGAGGATGACCGCACCGATCTGGGTGTAGGCGTAGACGATGGATTCGATGTTCTCCGTCCAGTTCGCGCGATAGAGGATGGACTCGTCGAACTCGTCGATTCGTTCGAGGTTCTCGATGGAGCTGTCTGCGCCGGCGGCGGCTTCGAAGTCGTCGAAGTCGCCTTCTGACACCCAGAAGTACGGCGTGAGGAGGTCGGTGGTCGCTGCGACCCGCTCGATCTCGATGACGGTGTCCGGGGCCGCTTCGAACGTGGACTCGAGCGCGAACGCGTCGGTCTGGATGTGGAACTCGGCGAAGACGCTCATACGTCATCGTACGGCGTCCTCGGTGAAATACCCGATATTGAGCTGTTTGACAGGATCGGGGTTCCTGGTGCGCGTGTTCGCGCTCGCGGCGCGGGCGGCCCGTGAGTCGCCGGTTCGAACGACCGAGCCCTGATTTACTCGCGACCGAACTAATTTCTATCAATGTGTTTATGTTTCTGCGGGCGTCAGCGTCGGGTAGATGAGCGACCCCGCGACCCCCGAGCGCGGCACCGAGGAGCCCGTCGACTGGCGGCGTACCGACGACGGCGTCCGCCTCTTCGACCCCGCGAACGACGACGCCTGGATCGAGGTCACGTTCGAGGCCGGCGTCCCCCCGGAGAAACGCCTGTTCATGGTGTGCGACGACTGCGGCGCCGTCGCCGCCCAGCGCACCCGCCCGGGTCGCGCCAGCGTCTGCGCGGACTGCGGCACCGAACACGACCACGAACCACGCCAACCCCGCGAACGCGCTCGCGAGTAACGCCCGCTCCCCGGTCGCACCCGACCGTTTCTTCGGCCTTCCCCCCGGTCACGTCCGACCGTTTCTTCCCCGTCGCGCCCGAGTGTTCGCGTATGCCATCCGACGACGCCACCGACCGCGAGCCACGCACCATCGCGGTCAGCGAACGCGTCCACGACCACCTTCAGGCGATGGGGATGCCCGACGAGTCCGCGAACGAGACCCTGGAGCGCCTGCTCGGCCTCAGCCCCGACCCCGCGACCGTCGACGCCGACCCGCTGTCGACGCCGCTCCCGGATGACCCCGTCGTCCCGGACGCGCTCGCGACCGACCCCACGACCGACGCGACCGCGGTCGAACCCGAGGAGATACCCGAGCCCGAGGTCGCCCCCGCCGACGTCGACGCCGCACTCGGCGAACTCGCCGCCGTCCTCGACCCCGAGGACCGCGAGCGAACCGAGGCACTCCTCGAACGGATCGCCGACGCCGACCCCGCGGAACTCGACGGCATCGTCGCCACGCTGGAGGACGAACGCGACGACGAGGACGACGCCGATGCGGACGCCGACGCGTCCGACCGCGACGACGCCTAGAAGATGTTCGCCTGCCGGTACACCGAGATGCCCTCGTTCGTTATCTCGTAGGGCTTGGTCTCCCGGGAGTGGTTCGCGTCACGGATCTTCTGTATCTCGATGGCGAGCCGGGTCTCGCGGAAGTCGTCCGGCCGGACGTACTGGAGGACGAACACCGCGTCCGTGAGGTACTCGACGATGCCGTGCCGGCTCGTGTAGGCGTGCTCGTCGCTCGCCTCGCTCGTCAGCATCGTCGTCACGCCCGCGTTCTTCAGGGAGTTCGTGAAGTCGTAGATCTCGTTCCGGCGTTTCGCGCGGTCGTCGTACATCATCTCGAGGAGCGACACGGAGTCGAGGACGAGCCGCGTGGCGTCGAAGGACTCGATGAGTCGCGGGAGCTCCGAGCGGATCGACCGGAGCGAGTTCGCCATCTCGACGGGGTCGAGGTCGACGACGGCGAGCTGGCCGTTGTCCGCGTACTTGTCGAACTCGAGCCCCTTCTCGCTCGCGGAGTTGATGACGCGCTCGCGGGACTCCTCGAGCGTGATGTAGATGCCGCGGTCGCCCTGCTCGAGCGCTTCGTGGAGGAACTGGAGCGCGAACGTCGTCTTCCCGGTGCCCGCGGAGCCGATGGTGACCATCAGCGAGCGCTCGGGGACGCCACCCTGGATCATCTCGTCGAGCCCGTCGATACCGAGGTCGATGCGGGGCAGGTCCGTCTCGTACTCCTCCTCGGCGTCGAACCCGCCGCCACCGCCCATCCCGAAGTCGCCGCCACCCATCCCGAAGTCGTCGTCGACCCCCATCCCGAACTCGTCGTCGACGTCCAGGTCGCCGCCCATCCCGAACTCGCCACCGGAGAGACCGCCACCGCCGCCAGGGCCGACGGCCCCGCCGGAACCGCCTTGGCCGCCACTGGGGCCGGCGACGTCCGGCGCGTCACCCATCGCAGCCGCGAAGTCGTCGTCGAACAGCCCGCCACCCGAATCCGCGTCACCGCCGTCGTCGTCGTTCGCCGTC
This sequence comes from Halorubellus salinus, assembly GCF_020567525.1. GTDB lineage: Archaea > Halobacteriota > Halobacteria > Halobacteriales > Natrialbaceae > Halorubellus > Halorubellus salinus. The sequence goes on along the minus strand of NZ_JAJCVI010000004.1, from coordinate 447,744 downwards.
GGCGACGCCCCGCCCCCGGTCTGGTCGACGAGGTCGGCGTCGACGGTCGCTTCGCTCGACGGCTCGGTCGCGTCACCGTCGCCGAGCGCACTGCCAGCGTCGTCGCCGGTGCCTGCGTCGTCGGTCCCCGGGTCGTCGACGTCCCCGGCGTTGCGCGCGTCGACGTCGTCGCTATCGACGTCGTCGCCAGCCCACTCGTCCCAGTCGTCGGGGGCGTCCTCGGACGGCGTCTCCTCGAGTGCGCGCTCGAACCAGTCTTCCTCTTCGTCCTCACTCATCGTCGATAGGACCCGCACGACCACGACAGAGGGCCGCGCGAGCGTGCGTGTGCCCAGCGAGGGGGCCGAAACGTATCAACCTTGTTGCCGTCCACGTCGACCGCGATATCGCAACCAGGGTCGGCCGCGGCCGGTCGCCGCACGACGCGGGGTTTTTCACCGGGCGGGTGGTAGGCGGGGACATGCACGTAGGTGTCGTCGCCCAGAAAGGGAACGTGCGCGCCGCGGGCCTCGCCAGCGAGCTCCGAGACGAGCTCCGGGCCCGCGACGTCGCCGTCGCCGTCGACGAGGCGACCGCGAGCGAACTCGACGTCGACGGCGTCCCCGCCCACGAGATGCGAGCGTGCGACCTCGTCTGCAGCATCGGCGGAGACGGCACCTTCCTCTACGCGGCCCGTGGCGCGAACTCCGTCCCCATCCTCGGCGTGAACCTCGGCGAGGTCGGGTTCCTGAACGCCGTCTCGCCCGAGGACGCACACGACGCGCTCGTCGCGGAGGTCGAGCGGTTCCGCGAGACCGGGACGGTGCGTTCGCGCGCACTCCCACGACTCGCCGCGACCGGCACGGGCGAGAACGGCGACGCGTGGTCGCTACCGCCCGCGATGAACGAGATCGTCGTCCAGGGGCCCCAGCGCGGGCACGGCGCCGGCGCCGGGTTCGAGGTGCGCGTCGACGGCGAACTCTACTCCGGCGGGCACGCCGACGGCATCCTCGTCGCGACCGCGACCGGCTCGACGGCGTACAACCTCAGCGAAGGCGGCCCGCTCGTCGCACCCGCCGCCGGCGACTACGTCGTCACGGAGATGTGTGCGACCGACGCGATGCCGTCGCTCGTCCTCTCGCGCGACCAGACCATCACGGTCCGCGTCGACGAAGCCGACTGCGCGCACGTCATCAGCGACGGACGGGAGACCCGCAAGCTCGATCCGCCAGCGGCCGTGGAGGTCGGAACGGCCGCGGACCCCGTGCGGGTCGCGGGGCCGCCCGTGAACTTCTTCGAAGCCCTCAACAAGCTCAACTGATTGCGCCGAGAACACCGGCGTGAAGCCCATTCGAACCCGATATTCGGGTTCTCGTGGTCGGTTCCCCCTTCGTTAGGTACAAACATCCGTCGCACCTTTCTTTGAGCAATGAGTCAGGAACTGCCGGACGTCCAGGCGGCGAGCCCGGACGTCACCGTCGGCCTCAACCAGGTCGGAGTCACGGGCGTCGAGAAGCTCGTGAAGCTTGCCCGCCCCGAGAAGCGACCGATCGTCCTCATGGCGGAGTTCGAGGTGTTCGTCGACCTGCCGTCGTGGCGGAAGGGCGCGGACATGAGTCGGAACATGGAGGTCATCGACGAGACCCTGGAGGCGGCGACACGGGACGAAGCCTATCGCGTCGAGGACGTGTGTGGTGACGCCGCGGAACGCTTGCTCGACAAGCACGATTACACGAGCAGGGCCGAGGTCCGGATGGAGGCGGAGCTCGTGACGCGCGAGCAGACGCCCGAGAGCGAGCGCGAGACCCAGAGCACGGTCGACGTCATCGCCGGTGCGACCGCGACCGAGGACGGGACGCGCGAGGAGGTCGGTGCGCGCGTCGTCGGGATGACGGTGTGTCCGTGCTCGCAGGGGATGAGCGCCGCGCGTGCCCGCTCGGTGCTCGACGACCTCGGCGTGGACGACGACACCGCGGAGGCGTTCCTCGACGAGGTCCCCCAGCCGGGGCACAGCCAGCGCGGGCACGCGACGCTCACCGTCGAGACCGACGGCGCACCCGAGGTCGACCTCATGGAGCTCGTGGAGGTCGCCAGGGACTCGATGAGCGCGCGCATCTACAACCTCGCGAAGCGCCCGGACGAGGACTACATGACCTACGAGAGCCACTCGAACGCGAAGTTCGTCGAGGACTGCGTGCGGTCGATGGCCGAAGGTGTTGCGAAGGAGTTCCCGGACCTCGCGGACGACGCCGTCGTCACCATGAAGCAGTCAAACGACGAGAGCATCCACCAGCACAACGCCCACGCCGAGCGCGTCGCCGAGGTCGGCACCCTCCGCAACGAACTCGCGGACGACTGAACGGGTCGGCCGCGGACCGCGACGCCGACCGTTCTCGATACCCGTCGAGACACCGAACGTTCTCGATACCGTTCCCGACACCGACCTTCTCAGTGTCGACTGACGTGGTACAGGACACCCCAGAGGAACGACAGGCCGACCATCACGACGATGGTTCCGGCGAACTGCCTGCTCGCCGGGACCGCCAACCCGAGCTGTCGCAGTGTTCCGATGACGAGCAGTGAGAGTTCGCCCAGCGGCGGGAGGAGCTCCCAGACGAACTTCGAGAACATCGTGCCGATGAGGAGCGTCGCGAACGCCGCGAACCCGTGCGAGGCACCCGTTGTCGCTGGCATGCCGCTATCTGACAGAGCCACGAACAAAACGGTATCGTCCGTCGACCTGTTCGGTGCTCGGCGCGAGCGCGTAGCGATACTCGTCCGCCGCCACCGAAGCCAGAGAACGGCGCTTTCGATGCCTCTTTCAGAACGAGAGCGGTTCGCCGCTCTGCCACGTCGGGTTGAACTGGTCGAAGACGTCCGCGGCGAACTCGGGGTCCTTGAGGTCGATCATCGCGAACGCTTCGGTGCCACCGAGCGGGTTGGGGACCTGGATGACGACCTCGATGTCGTCGATGAGGTTGAACGTCCCGGTGACCTCCTCGCTCGTGCGGACGTTGAAGTTCGGGTCGTCGGTGAGGCGCTCGCGGTACCGGCGGCCGACCTCCTCGCTGAGCGAGGCGACCATCTCGCGGGTCATGAGGACGTCCACGTCGACGCCACGTTCGAGGGCGTTCTCCATCTCCTCGATGATGGATTCGCCGATCTCGGCGACGTTGAACTGCGGGCTCGGGTCGCTCGCGACCATCACGATGCGGTCGTCCGCGGCCGTGAGCCGCTCCAAGAGGAGGTCGGTGGTCTCCTCCTGGCCGACCGCAGCCGTCCAGAACTGCTCCTCGACGGGTTCGGCCGCGTCGAGTTCGTCCGAGAGTTCGTCGACGATGTTCTGATACTGCTCGGCTTTCTCCTCCAGCTCGCGTTTCTTGTCCTCGAGCAGCCGGTCGAGGGCGGTCGCGGGTTCGACCGCGACGTACTTCTTCGGGCGCGAGGCGGTCTGGCTGCGGACGAGGTTGTACTGCTCGATGCTGTTCAGGACGTCGTAGATGCGACCCATCGGGACGTCGCTCGCCCGGGACAACTCTTTGGCGGTTGTCGGGCCGGTGTTGAGGAGTGCACGGTACGCTCGTGCCTCGTACTCCGACAACCCGAGGTCTCGCAGGCTGGCCATAGTAAACCCAAACAGAGTGGAGAACCATAAACACATCGGTAGTTGTAGGGCGCGCCGGCCGCGCCGGGTGGCGGACGCGACGGCGTCGAGAGCACTCAGCGACCCCGAAGCTGGCGTTTAAACCGTCTCGGCGACGAGGGCGGCGAGGTCCGCGGGCGTGCTCGCGGTACCCGCGACGTCGTCGCCCCGAGCGACCGTAGCCTCGCCGGCCGCGACGTCCGCAGCGGCGGGCACGACGACCTTCTCGTGGTCGGCCATCCGGAGTGCGGCGCGATGCAGGTCGCTCCCCGCGTCGTCGCCGACGCGGATCGAGAGCGGCGACTCCAGGTACCGGGACGCGGTCGCGGCGTACGCGGCGACGCGCACCCCGAAGCGGTCGGCGGCCCCGCCGAACGCTTCCAGCGCACGCCGGCCGATCTCGCGGTACTCGTCCTCGCCCGTGACGACCGCGAGGGAGAGCAGCGCGTCGGCGAACTCGACGTTCCCGTCGAGCGGGTACAGCGATTCGTCGAGCAAGCCCGCGCCGGACGCGGGGCCGTCGCGGAACGCGTCGTCGTCGCCGAGTTCGTCGATAGTCCAGTCGGCGACGCGACGCGCCTCGTCGACGACGTCCGCGCCCGTCACCTGGCGAGCGCGGAGGAGTGCACCGAGCACGCGCGCCTGGTCCGCGAGCACGCCCACCTCGCCGCGCGTCCCGTCCGACGCTCCACCCTCGACGGTGCCCGCTCCGTCGCCGGGCGCGACGTAGTGCGTGACCGCCCCATCGTCGTCGACGAGTGCCTCTCCGACGAAGTCGAGCGCGCGAGTCCCGTACGACCGCGCCCGTTCGTCGTCCGTGTACGCCGCGAACGCGAGGAGCGCGTCCGCCGCGAGCGCGTTCCGGTCCGCGAACACCGTCTGGTCCACGGGCGGCGCTTCGGCGTCCTCGCGGTCGGTCGCCGACCCCGCGTAGTAGTCCTCGTCGGCGGCCTGACTCCCCGCGAACGCCTCGCCCGTCCAGAGCGTCGACGCGAGGTAGTCCACGCCCGCGCTCGCCGCCTCCCGGTACGCCTCCGTGCCCGTGTAGCAGTACGCGTTCGCGAACGTTCGAATCAGCGCGGCGTTCGAGTCCAGGAGCTTCTCGTGGTGCACGTTCGACCAGTTCGCGTTCTCGGCGAACCGATAGAACCCGCCGTCGTAGTCGTCCCGGAGGTGCGCGTCGACCGCGTCGAGCGTCCGCACCGCCTGGTCGCGCTGGCGCTTCAGCGCGAACTCGACGGTCCGGGGCAGCGGGAACTTCGCGTTATCCGACCAGCCGCCGTGCTCGTCGTCGAACGAGTCGACGAGCTGGCCGAGCATCTGCTTCTCGACCTCCGGCGTCAACTCGCCGGCCGGCGGGAGTCCCTCGCGGAGCGCTCGCGGCACCGTCCCGGCGTCGACGCCCTTCGCGTTCCAGGCCTTCCGGACGCTCGTGAGCACCTGCCGGAACCCGTCCGGGCCGAGGTAACCCGCGCCCGAGAGCACGTTCCCGTCGGGCGCGAGGAACACCGTCGACGGGAACCCGCCCATGTTGTACCGCTCTCGCACCCGCGGGTGGCGGTCGGCGTCGACGCGCACGGGCACGAACCCGTCGTTGACGTTCGCCGCGATACGCGGTTCGTCGTACGTCTCCCGGTCCATCTCGTGACAGTGCGCGCACCACGTCGCCGAGAGCGACAGGAGCACGGGTTTCCCGGCGCGGTCCGCGACCGCGAACGCCTCCTCGCCCCACTCGCGCCACTCGACCTTCGTCTCCTCGGCGGACTCGTCCATACGCCGGGTTCGAGCGCGCCGAGATAAAGGGCTTTGAAGCCGGACGCGCTAGGCGGAGGTATGCTCCGGTACATCGCCGCGTTGCTCGTCATCCCGCTCCTGGACTCCATCGTCCTCGTGGCGCTGGTGGCGTCGGGGACGCTCGGAGGCGTGCAGGCGGTGGCGCTCGTCGTCCTGACCGCGCTCATCGGGATGCTGCTCGTGCGGATGGAAGGGCGGCGGACGCTCGCGAAGATACAGCGCTCGCTCGCCGAGGGGAACCCGCCGACGAACGAGCTCATGGACGCCGGCCTCCTCATCGCGGCGGGCGCGTTCCTCCTGACGCCCGGGCTCGTCACGGACGCGATCGGGATCGCGCTGACGCTGCCGCTTTCGCGCGTCCCGCTCCGGATGGCGTTGAAGAAGTACGTGGTCGTCCCGCAGCTCGACAAGCGCACTGGCGGGATGGCGTCGGGGAACGCGTGGACGTTCGGGTTCCCGAACCCGGAGGACGCGTCGGGCGGTGGCGCTGGCGGCGCGGGCGGGTTCTCCGTCAGCGGGTCGTTCGGCGGCGGCTTCGGTGGGGACGCTGACGGCTCCGGCGGGCCGTTCGCCGGCGGGGCGCGCGAGGACGACGACGGCGACGACGACACCATCGACCTCGACGAGGACTCGTTCGAGGTGGACGTCGAGGACGTCCGCGACGCCGACGACGACCGGGACTGACTCGCACCCGAACTGCAAGAAGGAAACCCTTTTATTCATCACCCATCTATCTCGGGATGCGTTCGGGCGGATAGCTCAATCAGGTTGAGCGCCACTCTGATAAGGTGGAGGTTCTCGGTTCAAATCCGAGTCTGCCCACTTCTGCGACGAACACAAAACGACGAGCGTAGCGAGTCGTTCGTTCGCGGGAGAAGTACAACCGAGTGATTTGAATCAGGGAGCGAAGCGAGCGTGGCGAGTGGAGTGACCGTGGTTCAGGATCCGAGTCTGCTCGCTTCGCTGCTGTCGTAAACGAGGAGCGTAGCGACTTGGCGGGTTCCGGGGGGTGGGTCGGGGTGCGGTGGCGTCGTGCTACCAGTCGATGCGTTCGACGCTGTAGCCGCCGCATTCGGGGCAGACGTGGTGTTGGACGTCGTACCCGTTCTCGCATGCGAGGCACGCGTATTCGGGGCGCGCGTCGTCCTCGCTGAAGGCATCCATCACGCGGTCGAGTGTTCCCATCTGGACGCGTCTGACGCCTCGCGTTGACATAATGGTTCTGTCTAAATTACTGGCCGATTAGGTGTGTTTGGTCTCTGGTGTGTTGGGTCGCTGTCTTGCGGTTTTCACTTTCACCGTGCATGGCGTGGGTTTAGGGTCGTTCCGTCCGTATTGACTGGGTATGAGTGCGGAAGACGACGTTCGTGAGGCGTTGGAGGCGGCGCAGCTCGCGGTGGCCGCCGACGACTACGACTCGCTGGAGCGGGCGGGCCTGGAGCTCGTCGGGTTGGCGCGGCGCCGTCGTCACGAGGACGACTGACGGCCGAGCGCCGTCGCTATCGCTGGCGGTCGCGTGGCCGTGCGGCGTGGCGGTTAAGGCGTCGCGAGTCGACGCGTCTGTCATGGCGACGGAGCCGAACGCGCCTGGGCGAGCGCGCGACGAGGCGTCGGGGTACGATTACGCGAGCGACCGCGTCGAGCGCCCGGAGCTGGCGTCGGCGTTACGCGAGCGCGTCGAGGGCGAGGTGCGGTTCGACGAGTACTCGCGCGAGCTGTACGCGACGGACGCGAGCCTGTACTCGGTGACACCGGTCGGTGTCGTGTTTCCGTCGAGTACGGCGGACGTGGCCGCTGTGTTGTCGTTCTGTGCGGACGAGGATATCGCGGTGTTGCCGCGTGGTGGCGGGACGAGTCTCGCGGGGCAGACGGTGAACGAGGCGGTGGTGCTCGACTTCACGACGCACATGAACGCGGTCCGCGACGTCGACCCGGCGGGGCGGCGTGCGGTCGCGCAACCCGGCGTCCTCCTCGGGGACCTGAACCGGCGGCTCGCCGAGTTCGACCTGAAGTTCGCGCCGGACCCGGCGTGGGGCGACAAGTCCGCGCTCGGTGGGGCGGTCGGGAACAACTCGACGGGGTCGCACTCGCTGAAGTACGGGAAGACGGACGCGTACGTCGAGTCCTGCGAGGTGGTGCTCGCGGACGGCACTGTCACGGAGTTCGGGGCGGTATCGGTCGCGGAGGCACGCGAGAAGGCGGCGGGCGACGACCTCGAAGCGGGCATCTACGCGAAGGTACTGGAGATACTGGACGAGGACGCGGACCTGCTCCGGGAGCGCTACCCGGACCTGAAGCGGTCGGTGTCGGGGTACAACCTGGACTGGCTCGTCGAGGACTACGCGGGCGGCGAGCGCGGCGTCGGCGAGCCCGACGGCGAGGGCGACGTCGTGAACCTCGCGAAGCTGCTGTGTGGGAGCGAGGGGACGCTCGCGGTCGTCACCGAGGTCGAGATCGCGCTGGAGCCGGTCCCGGAGACGAAGGCGGTCGCGCTCCTGTGTTACGACGACCTCGTCGAGGCGATGCGGGACGTCGCGCCCATCCTCGAGCACGACCCGGCGGCGGTCGAACTCGTCGACGACGTCCTCCTGGAGCTGGCGCGGGAGACGCCTGAGTTCGCTGACGTCGTCGGGATGCTCCCCGAGGGTGCGAGCGACGTCCTCCTCGTCGAGTTCTACGCCGAGGACGACGCGGCGGGCGAGCGCGCGGTCGCGGAACTGCTCGCGGACCGCGTCCCGAACGCGGACGCGACGGGCGACCCGGGTGCGGGTGCGGTGACGACCGGCGACGAGCCGCGGGCGGTCGCTGGCCTGGAGGCGCACGAGGCGAGCGAGCGCGAGCGGTTCTGGAAGCTCCGCAAGAGCGGCCTCCCGATTCTGCTGTCGCGGACGTCGGACGCGAAGCACGCGTCGTTCATCGAGGACGTCGCCATCCCGCCCGAGCACCTCCCGGAGTACGTCGCGGCCTTCCAGCGCGTGCTCGACGAGCACGACACGTTCGCGTCGTTCTACGCGCACGCCGGCCCCGGCGTGCTGCACGTCCGGCCGCTCGTGAACACGAAGACGATCGAGGGCGTGGAGACGATGCGCTCGATCGCTGACGCCGTGACGGATCTCGTCGTCGAGTACGGCGGGTCGGTCAGCGGCGAGCACGGCGACGGCCGGGCGCGAACGGAGTGGAACCACAAGCTGTTCGGCGACGAGGTCTGGGAGCGCTTCCAGGAGGTGAAGTCGGCGTTCGACCCCGAGTGGCGACTGAATCCCGGACAGGTGTGTGGGGACGTGGAGATGACCGAGCACCTGCGGAGCGGTCCCGGCGACGACTTCGACGTGGGGTTCGAGCCGGCGCTCGCGTGGGAGAACGAGAACGGCCTGCAGGGGATGGTCGAGCTCTGTCACGGCTGCGGTGGGTGTCGTGGCCCGCAGGAGACGACCGGTGGCGCGATGTGTCCGACGTATCGCGCCGCGGAGGAGGAGGTGACGAGCACGCGCGGTCGTGCGAACCTCCTCCGGGAGGCGATGCAGGGCGACCTCCCCGAGGACGCCCACTTGAGCGACGAGTTCCGCGAGGAGGTCCTCGACCTCTGCGTGGGCTGCAAGGGCTGCAAGCGCGACTGCCCGAGCGGCGTGGACATGGCGAAGCTGAAGGCGGAGGTGACGCACGCGCACCACGAGCGCGAGGGGGCGTCGCTCCGCGAGAAGGCGTTCGCGAACGTCGACGCGCTCGCGCGAGTGGGGAGTGCGCTCGCGCCGGTGTCGAACTGGCTCGCGAAGGCCCCAGGGGCGCGGACGCTCCTGGAGCGCACCGTCGGCATCGGCACGGAGCGACCGCTCCCGTCGTTCGAACGGACGACGTTCCGCGACTGGTTCGAGGCGCGCGGCGGGAGCGCGGTCGCGCCGGGCGAGGCGACGCGGTCGGTCGTCCTGTTCCCGGACACGTACACGAACTACACGAACCCAGGTGCAGGCAAGGCGGCGGTGCGCGTCCTGGAGGCCGCGGGCGTGCACGTCGTCGTCCCCGGCGACGTGACGGACACGGGGCGGCCCGCGCACTCGATGGGGTTCCTCGACCAGGCGCGCGAGACCGCGAGCGAGGTCGTCGAGGCGCTCGCGCCGTACGTGCGCTCGGGGCGCGACGTCGTCGTCGTCGAACCCTCGGACGCGGTGATGCTCCAGTCGGACTACCACGACCTCCTCGGCGCAGACGCCGACAGCGCGTCGACGTCGAGGGACGCGGAAAGCGTGGCCGCGATGGAGGCAGTCAGTGGGGCGACGTACGGCGTCTGCGAGTACCTGAACGCGTTCTCGCTCGACGACCGCGTCGCGTGGCGCGACCCCAGCGAGCACGACGCTTCGGCCGACTCCGGCGAGCACGTCGCGTACCACGGGCACTGCCACCAGCAGGCGACGAAGAAGGACCACCACGCCGTCGGCGTACTCCGGCGCGCGGGCTACCGCGTGGACGCGCTCGACTCGGGGTGCTGTGGGATGGCGGGGAGCTTCGGGTACGAGCGCGAGCACGAGGCGATGAGTTCCGCCATCGCGGACATCCTCTACGACCAGGTCGACGCGAGCGACGCGGACTCGGTGATCGCACCCGGGGCGTCCTGTCGGACGCAGCTCGCGGCGCGCGAGGACGCCGACGCGTACCCGCCGACGCCGGTCGAGGCGCTCGCGGCCGCGCTCCCGGACGCGCGAAGCGGCGGCGAGCAGCGGTGACGGGAGCGGCCGAACACCGACCGCCGGCCGTCGAACCGGCGGACGGAACACGCAACCGAATCAGCCGTCTCCGCGGCTGTGCGGACCACTTACAGGACCCCCGTGCGAATTAAGGGTGTCCGGTCCGTTACGTCTCACTGGACGCACGTGCACGCTCCATGGTTCGTACGTCCCGTGCGTCCACCCCTTTGTGCGGCCGACGCCAGGACCGAGAGCGTCGAGTGAGTCGGGTCGTGGTCGGACCGCGACCGATGGGTTGAGGCACGTTCGGTCCAATCGTCGCGTATGGACGTAGCGACGCTCGGCGACGAGCGCATACAGGTCGGGCTCACCGTCCTCGCCGGTATCGTCGTCCCGGGACTCGCGAAGTTCGCGCTCACCGCCGCGGGCTACTCGCTCCTGGGGACGATCGCGTGGACGTGGGGGTTCTCGGCCATCGTCACCCTGTTCTGGCATCGCTGGATTCGATCGCTCGAGCTCACCGGGCCGACCGCGTGAGTCCCCTGACGGCGACCGACGAACGTGGTCGCGGTATCGTTACGATTAAGACCGCTTCGTGGCGAGTTACGACCTAGGAATGATGGACATCGCGCTCCAGATCGTCGACAACTTCCTGCTCCAGTACAACGTTGGGCAGGCGCTGCTCTTGCTGTTGATCGTGTCCGTCCTCGGCGCGCTGCCGCTGAAGTCGATGAAGCTCGTCGGGTTGACGATGGTGACGTTCGGCGCCATCTTCGTCCTCACGCCCGGGTCGCTCGCACCGATCCAGTACAAGTTCCTCGGGCTCGGCCTCCTGTTCGTCGGCCCGATGATCCTCGTCGCGTCGCGGAAGTAACGGTTCGGTCGCGGCCCTGCATCGCGTCGATCGGGGCGAGTTGCGTCGGTCTGAACGAGTTGCGTCGGTCGGAACGAATGGATTCGGTGAAGCGTACCGGTCGCGGTCGTCGGCGCCGGGACCGCTCGCGGGCTAGTTCATGAGGTCTTCGTACTGCGCGCCGGTCTGCTTCAGTGTCTCCGTGGAGTAGAGGCGTTCGTGCTCGTAGGGGAGGTGGTCGGTGGCGAGTTCGTCGATCTTCGCGTCGACGACGTCGGCCTCGCGACCGTGGATCATCGTGAAGAGGTTGTACTCCCAGTCGAGTTCGGGTCTGCGCGGTCGGTGATAGCAGAGCGTGACGTAGGGGAGTGCGCCGACGGCTTCGCCGCGCGCGTCGAGTTCGTCGTCGGGAACCGACCAGACGACCATGCAGTTGTTCCGGAACCCGGTGACGACGTGGTTGACGACGCACCCGATGCGTTTGATGCAGTTCGCGTCCCGGAGGCGTTCGATGGCGGCGGTGACGTCGTCGACGGCGACGTCGCCGTGGTCGCCGGTCGCGGCGAGGTCGTCGGCGAGGTCGCGGTACGGCGTCCGCGAGACGGGGAAGCCGTCCTGGATGGCGAGGAGGAGGGCGGCGTCGAACGCGGAGAGGTCGCCGGTCGCGTTCTCGCTGATGCGGGTCGCTGAGACGTCCGTCGAGTCGAGGCTCTCGCGCGCGAACCGGTCGTCGTTGACGACGGGGAACTCGAGGTCGATGTAGTAGTCCGTGAGCATCGGGAGGTTCAGGACCTCGCAGCCGGTCTCGGCCTCGATCTCGGCGAGTATCGCGTCGCGTTTCCCGCGGGAGCCGGCGGTGACGACGAACCACATGTTCCACTCGTGGTCCCGGCGGTAGTTGTGATTCACCTGCTGGTAGGCGTTGATCGTCTCCGCTATCTCGTCGAAGCGGTCATCGGGCGCGCTGACGGCGGCGAGCGTCGACGACCCGATGACGGGCGGGTTGAGGACGGCACCGAACCGTCGGAAGACCCCCGCCTCGAGCAGTTCGGTCGTCCGCTCGAACGCGTCCGCTTCGGTGGTGCCGATGGCGTCGGCGACCGCGCGGAACGGGCGTGCTTCGACGGGGAAGTCGCTCTGGTACTCGTCGATGAGGCGAGCGTCCACGTCGTCGATGCGGTCGCGCCAGTCCCCCTCCAGACTCATTGCTCGTGCTTGGGGCTCGCGGGCTTTAGCCTCCGCGGAATCGGCACGGCCGCGGGGGCCGTGTCGAGTCCTACTCGTCGCGCTTCGCGGCTGGGTTCGTGACGGCGCCGTTGGCGGCCGAGTCCATGTCGCGGCCGTACTTCGCGAGGACGCCGGAGGTGTAGGCGGGGTCGGGCGTCTCGCGGGCGTCGAGGCGCTCCGCTATCTGGGAGTCAGTGAGGTCGACCTCGAGGGTACGGTCTGGGACGTCGACGGTCACGGTGTCGCCGTCCTCGATCGCGCCGATGGGGCCGCCGACGAACGATTCGGGCGCGACGTGCCCGATCATCGGGCCGCGCGTGCCGCCCGAGAAGCGGCCGTCGGTCAGGAGGGCGACGTCGTCCTCGTGGCCGGCGCCGACGACGGCGGCGGTGACGCCGAGCATCTCGCGCATCCCGGGGCCGCCCTGGGGGCCCTCGTTCCGGATGACGATGACGTCGCCGCTCTCGATGTCGCCTTCCTGGACGTACCGCATCGCGTCCTCCTCGTTCTCGAAGACGCGAGCGGGGCCCTCGTGGTGGAAGGCGTCGTCGCCCGTGACCTTCAGGACGCTACCGTCGGGTGCGAGGTTGCCCTTGAGGACCCGGATGGCGCCCTCTGCCTGGTAGGGGTCGTCGACGCTGTAGAGGAAGTCGGCGTCCGCGGCTTCGACCGCGTCGCGCGAGGGCAGGTGGCCGGACGCCTCGAGGTGCTCTAGTTCCTCGGCGATGGTGCGGCCGGTGACGGTGGCGGCGTCGCCGTGGATGAGGCCGGCGTCGTGGAGGCGGCGGAGGACGACCGGGACGCCACCGAGTTCGTGGAGGTCGTTCATCACGCGCGTCCCGCCGGGCTGGAGGTTCGCGATCTTCGGCGTGCGCTGGCTGATCTCGTCGAAGTCGTCGATGTCGAGGTCGACGCCGGCTTCGGCGGCGAGCGCGAGCAGGTGGAGGACCGCGTTCGTGGAGCCGCCGATGGCGACCTGGAGCGCGATGGCGTTCTCGAAGCTCTCGCGCGAGAGGATGTCGCTGGGGCGGCGGTCCGCGTGGACGGCGTCGAGCGCGAGTTCGCCGGCGCGTTCGGCGACGTCGTAGCGCGCGTCGGACTCGGCGGGCGCGCTCGCGGACCCGAGCGGCGCCATCCCGAGCGCCTCCGAGATGGAGGCCATCGTGTTCGCGGTGAACATCCCGCCACAGGAGCCAGCGCCCGGGCACGCCGACCGCTCGAGGTCGTCGAGCTCGTCCTCGCTCATCGAGCCTTCGGCGACGGCGCCGACGCCCTCGAAGACGTTCTGGATGGTGACCTCGCGGCCGTCGTGCTCGCCTGGCATGATGGAGCCGCCGTAGAGGAAGACGCTCGGGAGGTCGGTGCGGATGCTCGCCATGAGCATCCCGGGGAGGTTCTTGTCGCAGCCGGCGACGGTGACGAGCGCGTCGAGGCGTTCGCCGAACGCGACAAGTTCCACCGAGTCCGCGATGACCTCCCGCGAGACGAGCGAGGCCTTCATGCCCTCCGTGCCCATGGAGATGGCGTCAGAGATGGTGATGGTCCCGAACTCGATGGGCATCCCTTCGGACGCGTCGACGCCCTCGATGGCGGCGTCGGCGACGTCGTCCAGGTGGACGTTGCAGGGCGTGACGTCCGCGGCGGGGTTGGCGACGCCGACCATCGGCGCGGAGAGGTCGTCGTCGTCGAATCCCATCGCGCGGAACATCGCTCGGTGTGGGGCGCGCTCGGTGCCCTCGGTGACCTCGCGACTCCGGAGGTTCTCGGGCTTGTCGTGTTCGCTCATGTCCCGGGTGAAGCGCCCGCCCGCCTTAACTCCGGCCCCCTCGACAGACGTTGCTGTCACGGCGGTCGGCGAGCGAACCGATTCGGTCCCGGGATGGCATCAAGACATTCGTCCCCGCCGCGAGAACGCGGTGGCGTGCGACCGGTTCGTCGGAGCGGAACGCGCTCGGTGCGGGAATCACTGGCCGCGGCAGCGACGGCCGCGGCTGGCGTCGTCGTGCTCGCCGTCACCGTCCTGGGCGGGGCGTGCACGCAAGTGGGCTGCGCGAGGGACACCGGCGTCGCGTTCGACGGCGTCTCACTCTCCGCGTGGGCGATACGCTGGCAGGAGAGCTGCAACAGCTGCGGGGCGAGCCTGACGCCGGTGCTCGCGGGCGTCGTACTCCTCGTCGTCGGCGGGTGCTGGCTGGGCTGGACCGCGACGCGCGCCGGCGACCGTGGGCGGTTCGACGACCACGAGTGACTCGGGTTCCGTCACCGGACGTGGTTGCCACCGCCGAAACCCCTTGCACCTCCCGCCCCAACGTTCGGGTATGGTCACGGTCTCGGCGGGTGCGCGCCTGCACTTCGGGTTCCAGAACCTGTCGCTCGCGCACGACCGCCTCTACGGTGGCGTCGGCGTCGGCCTCGCCGAGCCCCGCGTCGCGGTCAGCGCCGTCGCCGCGGACGCGGTTTCGGTGGACGCAGCGGCGGACGCGATGCCAGTAGTTGGCGGCGACGAACGCGCGGACCTCGACGCAGCGCGCCGGTACGCGGAGCGCGCCGTCGACGCCCTCGACGTCCCCGGCGCGCACGTCACCGTCGAGCGCGCGCTCCCCCGACACGTCGGCCTCGGGAGCGGCACGCAGCTCGCGCTCGCGACGTACGCCGCCGTCGCGCGAGCGAACGACGTCGACCCGACGCCGCGCGAGCACGCCCCCGTCCTCGGTCGCGGCGGCCGCAGCGGCGTCGGCGTCGCCACGTTCGAAGCCGGTGGGTTCGTCGTCGACGCCGGCCACCCCACCGCGCGGTTCACGACCGACGAACCCGCCCGCGGCGAGTGGGAGACGCCGCCAGTGGTCGCGCGCCACCCGCTCCCTGCCGACTGGCGGTTCGTCCTCGTCGTTCCCGAGGGCGACGCCGGCCGCAGCGGCAGCGAGGAGGCGGCGAGCATGCGCAGCGTCGTCGAGCGCGCCGACCCCGCGGTCGCCGACGCCGTCGCCGGCACCCTCACACGCACGCTCCTGCCCGCCGCCGCGACCGACGACCGCAAGCGGTTCGCCGACGGCATGGCCGAACTCGGCCGCAAGAACGGCGCGTGGTACGCGGACGAGCAAGGCGGCGTCTTCCGCCCGCCCGTCGGCGAAGTCGTCGAAGCGCTCTCGCGGAGCGACGCCGTCGGCGGCGTCGGCCAGAGCTCGTGGGGGCCAGCGGTGTACGCACTCACCGACACCGCGCACGTCGAGGACGCGCTCGACGCCGCCCACCGCGCGCTCGACGCCGCCGGCGTCGACGGCGAGACGATGGCGGTCGCACCCGCCAGCGACGGTGCACGGATCGAATAAGAACCCCACAGCACCCCGAGACCAGGCACGCGGACCGCTCCCCGACGTACGCATTCATTATGTCGCGAGGCGTCACTATCGCATGGACACCAACACCCGCCTCCAACTCCTCGCGTCCGCGCTGTTCACCATCGGCGTCCTCGCCTTCGCACTCAGTGCCACGTCCCTCGACAACGTCGGCCTCACCCCGGACGACGCCTTCTCGACCGGCGTCGTCCTCACCAGCGTCGGCTTCGTCATGCTCGCAGACCTCCGCCGCCGCGCACGCCGCACCACCAAGTCCGCCTAACCAACCACGGACACTCCAGAACGACCACCTCGCAACAGCCGTCTGCTCGCGCGAGCAAACGACATCAGAAACGGCGTCCTGCCGGACGCCGTACGCTCGTGCGGCCCGTAGTGCCGTAAGACAGTTACCACCTGCTCTCCACGGTGCGTGCATGGAGCGGCTCCCGTTCGGTATCTCGCGGCTCGACTCGATGATCGACGGCGGTGCGCCGCCGGGGAGTGTCGTCCTCCTCGCCGGCGAGGTAGGCGCGGGCGCTCGCGAGTTCGTGTACACGAGCGTCGCGATGAACGGGCTGGCCCACGCCAACGCCGAGTTGTTCGACCTCTACTACGGCGGCCTGCACGGGAACGCCGTCGTCCCCGACGACATCCACTACCTGTCGTTCACCGAGGAGCGGGACGCCATCGTCTCCGAGATGCAGTTCGCGATGGACGACGACATCGTCGACGCGGCCGCCGAAGCGATCTCGTTCGCGGACTTCTCCACGGAGTACTTCCAGCTGTCGCAGGTGCCCCGAGAGTGGTACGCGAAGGAGACGCGGAAGATAACGGAACTCGGAAACCGGAACGACCGCCGCGGGACCATGGACGCCGTCGGCGAGTACATGAACGACCACGCGAGCGGGAGTCTCGTCGTCGTCGACTCCGTCACCGACCTCGTGTCCGCGGCGAGCGACGAGATGGACTGGAACGAGATCACGCTCCTCATGAAGGGCTTGAAGAAGGCGAGCTACGAGTGGGGTGGGCTCGTCCTCCTGCTCGTGAACACCGAAGCGCTCTCCGAGCGCGAACTCGGCGGGCTCATGGAGTCGACGGACGGCTCGCTGCTGTTCGAGTGGGAGTCCGGCGGCAGCGAGCGTGCGCGAACGCTCGTCGTCAAGCAGTTCCGCGGCGTGCTGTCGCGCCTCGAAGAGGAGAACATCATCCAGTTCGAGACCGACATCAGCGACGCCGGGTTCGACATCAGCGACGTCCGGAAGATCCGCTGACGGGGAACCGCCGGAAGCAACCGCGTCGTCCTCGCCACACCAGTTGATTTTGCAACAACCCTTAAGCACCTTAAGACCGAAATCCAGGCGAATGGCGAGCGAGGAGCACGTCAACGTCTCTATTCGACTCCCGCCGGACCTCGAGGAGTGGCTCGACCAGCAAGCCGTCGAGATGGACCGGAGTCGCGAGGACGTGATCCGAGAGCTCGTCGCCGCGTTCCGTTCGATGACGGAGAGCGACGCAGAGGACGGCGTCCTGACGGCCGAGGACCTCGACGGGGTCGTCGACGAGGAAGCGCTCGAAGCGTACGTCGAGACAGCGGCGTTCGAGGACGCGCTCGACGAGCAACGCGAGGGGTTCGAGGACCTCCTGAGCGACGTCCGCAAGCGCGTGGTGCAGGTCAAACGCGAGGCGGACGCGAAGGCGCCAGCGGACCACGGGCACGGGGACCTCGAGGAGCGCGTGGACGCGATGGCGGCGGACGTCGCCGACCTCTCCGAGACCGTCGACCGCGTCGAGGACGACCTGGACGCGGGGTTCGAGAACTTCGAGGACGTCCTCGAGTACCTCACCGAGACGGCCGACGAGCTGGAGACGAAGACGGGGACGCTCGCTCGCGTGCTCGTGGACGTTCGCTCGGAGGTGAAGCGGTTGAGTCTCCAGGAGTCCCGTCGTGCGGAGGCGGAGACGCTCAAGTTGGCGGCGAACCGCGAGGGCATCCGGACGGCCAAGTGCGAGGAGTGCGAGTCGCCCGTGGACGTCTCCCTGTTGTCGATGCCGGAGTGCCCGCATTGTGCGAGCACGTTCAACGACGTGGAGAAGCGCTCCGGGTTGTTCTCCTCGCACCGCCTCGTCACTGGGGACCCGCCGGCGCTCCCGGAGGGCCACGACGACGACCTGAACGCGGACCTCGCCGAGGAGCTCGCGGAGCAAGCCGAGGAGGCGCCGGAATGACCGGGGACGACGAGCGTCCCGACGTGCCGGACGTCGAGACGGGCGACGAGCGAACCGAGGTCGAGGACGGCGACGACGAGGCCGGGTGGACGTTCGACGAGGGAATGGACGACGGTGACGGGACCGGGGCCGTCGACGACCACGAGGCCGCGAGTGGAGCGTCGGATGCGTCGACGGGAGAGCCCCTCGGTGGGTTGCGTGACCGCGTCCAGGGCGAGGACGACGATGCGGCGCCGCCGACGTTGTTCCCGGAGGAGTCGCCCACGGCCGCTGCGACGGGCGGTGAGGAGAGCGACGCGTCGCTGGCCGACGACGACGCTGGCGACGAAGGGGCCGCGGTCGACCGTGGCGACGACGAGACCGTGGTCGAGGACGTTCCGGGAGTACCCGACGAGGACCGCGATCGGCCGCTCGGTGACATCGCGGCCGGGGTCGAGGGGCGTCGCGAGCGGAAGACGAAGGCCGACGAGGCGCTGTTCGACGAGGTGGACGTCGGCGAGTTGGACGCGGACGAGCTCTGGGCGCAGGTGGAGACCGACGAGCCGACCGTGGAACCGCGTGGCGAGCGCGAGATCCGGGAGGTCCAGAAGCGCAAGTACTGCTCGCAGTGTCCGTACTTCGCCGAGCCGCCGGACGTCGGGTGCTCGCACGAGGGGACGGACATCCTCGAGCAGGTGGACATGGAGCACTTCAAGGTCGCGGACTGTCCGGTCGTCCTGGAGGACGAACGCCTCGAGGACGTGACGACGGAGTAAGCCGTAGACGGCGGGGAACGTGGCGGCCGGGTAGGGCACCTGGTGCGGGACGTGACCGCGGAGTAGCCCAGGGCGGTGCGGGGCGTCGTCGCGAAGACGTTACAATCGAGTACCTCGAAGGTCCAGGGTACGTATGCAATTCTGCGACGAGTGCGGGTCGATGATGAAGACCGACGGCGACGAGTGGGTGTGTTCGTCCTGCGAGGCGACCGAGTCCCGCGGGGGCGACGAGAGCGAGTACGTGTCGACGGACGCCCAGTCGGACGCGGAGGTCATCGAGACGGAGGAGAACGCGGACTTCGAGGGGAAGCCGACGGCGACGGACGTGCGCTGCGACGAGTGCGGGACCGAGGAGGCGTGGTACTACATCCAGCAGACGGCGAGTGCGGACGAGCCGCCGACGCGGTTCTTCAAGTGTACGGAGTGCGGGAAGAAGTGGCGCGGGTACAACTGAGCGGTGGCTCGCCGCCCCCAACTGGAAACAGATAATTAATTACTACGATTCGAGTGGCAATTTTTCGGCGTGGCGTCGGGTTTGATGGAACCGGAGCGCGTGCGTGGTGGTATGGCATTGCACGAACGGGACGTCCGGCAGGACGTCCGCGAACTCGGCGAACTCGTCGGCGACGTCCTGGAGGCCCAGGCGTCGACCGCGGCGTTCGAGACCGTCGAGGACGTCCGCGAGCGCGCGATCGGCTACCGACGCGGGGACGTGGACTCGCGCGAACGACTCGTCGAGACGATCAAGGCGCTCGACCCGGAGCGCGCGAGCGACGTCGCTCGCGCGTTCACGACGTACTTCGAACTCGTGAACCTCGCGGAGGAACGCGAACGCGTCCGGACGGTCCGCCGGAGCCGGCAGACCGACGAACTCGAGGACTCGCTCCCCGCAGCCGCCGACGAACTCGGGAACGCGGACGTGGACGTCGTCGAGCAGACGCTCGCTGACGTCCTCGTCGAGCCGACGTTCACCGCGCACCCGACGGAGGCACGCCGGAAGACCGTGAAGGCGAAGCTCCGGTCGATCGCCGGGCACGTCCAGACGCTCGACGAACGCTCGCTCACCGACCTCGAGGACGCGCGCGTCTGGCGCGACATCGAGGCGGAGGTGACGTCGCTCTGGCAGACCCCGCAGGTCCGCGAGGGGCCGCCGACGCCGGACGACGAGGCGCGGAACGTCCAGTGGTACCTCCAGAACACGCTGTTCGACGTCGTCGGCGACGTCTACGACACGCTCGAACGGGAACTCGACGACGCGGTCGTCGAGGACCTCGACGTCCCGAAGCTGCTCGAGTTCCGGTCGTGGGCGGGGAGCGACCGCGACGGCAACCCGTTCGTGACGCCGGACGTGACCGAGCGCACGCTCGAACGCCAGCGGTCGGTCGCGCTCGAACGCTACCGGAACCGGTTGAAGGCGCTGTCGGGCGTCGTGAGTCAGGACGGCGAGCGCTGTCCGCCGACCGACGCGTTCCGGGCGGGGCTCGCCGCGGACCGCGAGCGCCTGCCGGGTATCGCGGGCGAGACCGAGGAACGCTACCCCGGCGAACCCTACCGGCAGAAGCTGAAGATGATGCGCGAGCGCGTGGACCGCGTCGGCGACGTCCGCCCCGGCGGGTACGACGACGCGAGCGACCTCATCGCGGACCTGGAGACGCTCGCCGAGAGCCTCCGCACGAACGGCGCGGAAGCCATCGTCGACGCGCACGTGAAGCCGCTCGTCCGCGAGGTGGAGACGTTCGGGTTGACGCTCGCCGGCCTCGACCTGCGCGACCACCAGGAGAACCACACCGAAGCGGTCGGCGAGGCGCTCGCTCGCGAGGGCATCGATTACGAGGCGATGAGCGAGGACGAGCGCGTCGACACCCTGACCGACGCCATCCTCCAGGACGAACCGGTCGTCGACGTCGGTGACGTCGACGACGTTTCGGACGTCACCGAGCGCGTCCTCCGACGGTTCGACGCGTTCGCGGACTGGCAGCGCGAGTACGGTGCGGACGCTATCGACACGTACGCCATCTCGATGACCGAACGCCCGAGTCACGTCCTCGAGGTCCTGTTCCTCGCGGACCAGGCGGGCGTCGTCTCGCTCCCGGCGTACTCGGGCGTGGACGTCGTCCCGCTGCTCGAGACCGAGAGCGCGCTGGAGAACGCGCGAGACATCATGGGGACGCTCTTCGAGAACGACGCCTACGCTGCGGCCATCGAGGCGCGCGGGAACGTCCAGGAGGTGATGCTCGGGTACTCGGACTCGAACAAGGAGAACGGGTTCCTCGCGGCGAACTGGCGGCTCCACGAGAACCAGCGTCGCATCGCGCACGTCTGCGACGACCACGACGTCACGCTCCGTCTGTTCCACGGACGCGGCGGCTCCATCTCCCGGGGTGGCGGCCCCATCGGCGCGGCGTTGCTCGCGCGACCGAGCGACGCGGTGTCGGGGATGGTGAAGTTCACCGAGCAGGGCGAGGTGCTCGCCGAGCGGTACGCGAACCCGCAGGTCGCCGAGCGCTCGCTCGAACAGCTCCTCTCCGCGCAGCTCCGGTCCCGCAAGCGCGCCATCGAGCAGCCGGAACCGCAGGCCGCGGACGACTGGGAGGCGGCGATGGCGGGGATGGCGAACGTCGCGCGCGACGAGTACCGCGACCTCCTCGAGACCGACGGGTTCGTGTCGTACTTCGAGCAGGCGACGCCGATCACGGTCATCGAGGACCTCAACCTCGGCTCGCGGCCCGCCTCGCGGACCGGCGAGCGGAAGGTCGAGGACCTGCGAGCCATCCCGTGGGTGTTCTCGTGGACGCAGTCGCGATGCGTCCTCCCGGGCTGGTACGGGCTCGCGACCGCGCTGGACGAGTACCTGGCGGGCTCACAGTCCGCCGACCGCGCGAGCGGTGAAACCGCGAGCGCCGGCGGCGGCGACCTCGAGACGCTCCAGGAGATGTACGACTCGTGGCCGGTGTTCACGACGCTCCTGGACAACGCGGCGGTCGCGCTCGCTCGCACCGACATGGAGATCGCGAGCTACTACGCCGAACTCGCGACGCCCGAGCTCCGCGAGCGGTTCCTCCCGCGGCTCGAAGGTGAGTACGAGCGTGCGTGCGAGCTCGTGAAGGAGATCACGGATCGCGACACGGTGTACAAGCGCGAGTGGTTCGGCGAGAGCCTCTCGCGTCGGAATCCCTACGTCGACCCGCTGCACCTGCTGCAGGTCGACCTCCTCGACCAGACCCATCGGACGCCAGCGGAGGAGCGGACGCTTCGCCTGACGGTGAAGGGCATCGCGGCCGGCATGAAGAACACCGGGTAGGTCGCTCGGTGGGAATGAGGGGGAACGTCAGTGGGGTGCTCGAGGGGGTCGGAGCGCCCACCGACGATTGGGGGGAATCGGTCGCGGACCGTCCGTCACTGGTCCGCGGCCACCCGGTAATCTCTCGCGGTGAGTCCTTACGATGGAGCCTTGCTGCTTAGGGAGGTACGGTCGCGGATGGTCGTCGCGGGTGGTCGTCGCGGGTAGTCGACTCGGCTGGTCGTCGCAGGTGGTCGACTCGGCTGGTCGTCGCGGGTGGTCGTCGCGCGGTCACCCGGTGTCGGTGACGAGGGTGGTGCCGTCGGCGTCCTCGTCGCGGCGGACGTCCTCGAGGGAGTCGACCGCGCGCTCGCGGGCGGCGACGACGCGCTCGCGGAGCGCGTCGAGGTCCTCGGGGTCGTCCTGCGTGCGGTACTCGGGGCCGGCCTGGAGGACGGCGAGCTTCGACTGGAGCGAGAAGTACGCCTGGAACGCGTCGGCGTGTTCGGCGAGCGCGAGGAGGGATTCGACGGTCGATTCGAGCGGGTCGCGGCCGACGGGCTTGACGAGGTACTCGTCGAAGGGGAGGGAGACGATGTCGAGCGTCGGTTCGACGGCGGTCACCATCGACACGCGCTGGTCGTGGCCGCGAGACCGCATCTCGGCGAGCACCGCGTCGCCGGACATCGACGGCATCCGGCGGTCAAGGAGGACGACGTCGATGGACTCGGTCGCGAGGACGTCGAGCGCGTCGGTCCCCGAGTACGCGACGTGGACGTCGACGTGTTCGCGGAGCCAGAGCGCGTACGTGTCCGCCAGGTCCTCGTCGTCGTCGACGACGAGCACGGCTGCGTCCGTCGTCGCGAGGTCGACGGTCACGTCCATCGGGAGCGAGTGAGTTCCGGGCATGATAGCGGCGCTTCGTGCGCTCGTGCTAGCAACGGCTCTCTGGCCCCTCATTCGTGACTCCTAAATTGTTTGGTGCGTGCGGAAGGGAAGGACACTTCCGCGTTCGCGGCGTCGTTCGACGCGATGAGTACGGGCTCCCGTCGCGTCGAGGTGCATCCGGGTCGGGAGGCCGTCGTGGAGTTCGACCCCGACCTGACCTTCGAGTGCGTCGACGAGTGCACGTGGTGCTGTACGCACGGCGTCCTCCTCTACGAGCAGGATTTCTACGAGCTCGCGGAGCGAGCGAGCCTGGACGACACGACGACGCAGTTCCGGGGCGAGGACTTCGTGCGGAAGGAGGCGAAGGACCGCGACGAGCACGTGGGCGAGGACGGCGAGGCGTGCGTGTTCCTGCGCGACGACGGCCTCTGTTCGCTGCACGCCGAGCACGACTGGAAGCCGACGCGGTGCTCGGTGTACCCGCTCGCGGTGTCGGTCGAGGACGGCGACATCCACGTCGACGTCCGCGAGTCCGCGTGGGAGCACTGCGAGGGCATGAACGTCTCAGAGCGGAAGGTCGTCGAGCACCTGGACGCGTTCCTGCCGGAGGTCCTCTGGGAGCTCGACGATCCGTCGAGCGACCGCGAACTGTAGCGGATCTGTAACTCGTTCGACGTCGAGAAGGACTGGGCGCTCTCGGAGTCAGGCGACGACGAACCACGCGACGAAGACGACGAGGCCGCCGAGGAGCGTGGAGGCGACGGCGTGCAGGCGGAGGCTGTCGAGGAGTTCGTGGGCGTGGTCGGTGGTGTGTGCGACGTCGTAGACGTCGCCGCCGATCTCGCAGGTGGGGAGGAAGTCCATGGCGACGTGGAGGAAGACGCCGGCGGCGAACCCGAACACGAGCGCGTTCAGGACGGGGTCGGGTGGGAGGGCAACGATGGAGCCGGGGATGGCGGTGAGGCCGACGCCGGCGGCGGGGAGGAGGAGGACCCAGGGGTTGCCGCCGTCGCTCGCGAGTCGACGGGCGGCGGCGTACCCGGCGGGGCCCTTGTGGGAGACGATGGCGACGCCGAGGAACGCGCCGAGTCCGGGCATGTTCCCGTAGACGATGCCGATGATGGCGCCGGCGGCGAGGGCGTGCGCGGATATCTCGAGGCTCGTGTGGTCGAAGCTGGTCTCGTGGGTGAGGCGGTGGCCGACGGTGTGGGCGCCGAACCCGAGGACGACGCCGCTCGCGACGCCGAAGCCGCCCCAGCGCGGGTGGAGGCCGAAGGCCTGGGGGAGGAGGAAGACGGCGGCGCTGGTGACCATGGCGCCGGCGGCGAGGCCGTACGCCCAGACGAGGCCGTGGGCGTGGCCGCCGTCGGCGCGCGCGCCGAGGGGGATGGCGACCGCCATGGCGACGAACGCGGTCCACGCGATGCCGACGACCTTCCAGATCTCGGGGCGGCCGTCGGCGGCGACGGTCGCGGCCCACGCGGTGAGTGCGAGGAACGCGACGACGGCGGCGACGCCGACCGTCGGCACGCCCGCGACGTTGTTAACCCTCGATTCGGAGTTAGTAACCATTCTCGTTAACAACATCACGTCGTTCGTTAATAATACCGTCGGTCGCGTGCGCTCGGCGAGCGAAGCCGTCTCGACCCCGCGAGCGCGCTCAGCGCGTCGCGGTCTTCCAGGCCTTCAGGTCGACGACGGCGCCGTCGAGGTCGTCGGCGTCGCACTCGGTCGCCGCCCACACGAACATCGCCGCGACGTCCTCGGGTGCTCGGCCGCCCGGGCCGGACAGGTCCGTCTCGACCTTCCCCGGGTCGACGCAGCCCGCGACGTACTCGGTGTCCGCGGCGAACTGGCGGACGACCGCCTCCGCGCCCGCCTTCGACGGCGCGTACCCGCCGAGCCCGGGTTTCGCGTCCCGCGCCACCGACCCGGTCGGCAGCAGCAGGCGCGCGCCCTCGTTCAGGTGCGGGAGCGACTCCTTGAACGTCGCGAACGCACCGCGGACGTTCGTCCGGAACTCCTCGTCGAACGCGGTATACGACGTCTCGCCGATGGACGCCTCGCCGGGCGTCCCGTGGAAGACGCCCGCGTTCGCGACCACGACGTCGATGCCCGCCGAGCCGGTCCGCGACGCCGTCTCGACGAGGCGCTCCACGTCGAACTCGTCGCGGACGTCCGCGCGCAACCCGGTGACCTCCCCGTCACCGAGCGCTTCGAGGTCGTTCACGAGTTCGCCGACCGCCGTCGCGTCTCGACCGCAGATGGCGACCGACGCGCCCGACTCGGCGAACGCCGTGGCGACCGCTCGTCCGATACCGCTCGTCGCACCCGTCACGACCGCCGTCGTCCCGTGCATACTCACACGTACGGGAACGGTCGATAGGAAACCACCGGTCGCGGCACGCGTCCGACGTCGATCGCGTGCCTCGGCGTCCACGCGGTGCTCGTTCGACCGGTGGCCACACCCGGTCACCGACCAATCGTGGCATGGAAAATCATGCCAGGAGGATTTATCGGTATGTATTCAATTGGTGTTCGTGTCAGGGGGGACGCAGGGGGACAGCGGACGGTACGGCGTCGCCGTGCTCGGGTTCGCCGGGGTCGCCGCCGTGGCTGTACACGCCGTCGCCAGCACCGCGCCTCTCGCTCGGGCCGTCGCGGCACTCGTCGGGTCGACGCTCGTCGTCTCCGTCCTCGCGTTCCTCGCACTCGCCGCGTTCGGCGTCCACCTCGCCCGGACCGAGACGGCGACGCACTGCCGCCGCGTCGCCGCTGCCGGCGTCGTCACCGCCACCGGCTACCTCGTCCTCGTCGCCGCGTTCTACGCCGGCATCGACCAGCCGTTCGGCGGCGTCGCGGACGCGTTCTACGTCGGCTACGGCATCGCCGCCATCGGCACGTGGTTCGGCGTCGTCCCCACGCACTTCTACCTCCGACAGCGCCGACAGACCGAACGCCTCCGCGACCTCAACGCCGAACTCAGGGACGCCAACGCCGAACTCCGAGAGCAGAACGAGCGCCTCGAGGAGTTCGCGAGCATCCTCAGTCACGACCTCCGGAACCCGCTCGCGGTCGCGGGCGGCTACGTCGAACTCGCCACCGAGACCGGGAACCTCGACCACCTCGACGACGTCAGGACGTGTCACGCCCGCATCGAGACGCTCATCGAACAGGTGCTCGCACTCGCACGCACGGAACGCGACCCCGACGCCGTCACCGAACTCGACGTCGCCGGCGTCGCCACCGACGCCCTCTCGACCGTCGACATCGGCGACGGCGAGGTCGTCGTCGACGTCGACTGCACCGTCGACGCGGAACGCAGCGCCCTCCGGCAGGTGTTCGAGAACTGCTATCGGAACGCCGCCGAGCACGCCGGCCCCGACCCGACGATCCGCGTCACCTGCCTCGGCGACGACGACGGGTTCGCCATCGAGGACGACGGCCCCGGCATCCCCGAGGACGAACGCGAGGCCGTGTTCGACCGCGGGTACTCGAACGAGGACGGCACCGGCCTCGGACTCGCCATCGTCGCCGAGGTCGCCGAGACCTACGACTGGACGGTCGACGTCGTCGACGCGGCCGACGGCGGCGCGCGCTTCGAGTTCCGGACGACGGCCACCCCGGGAGACGCCGACGCCCCCGCCCGACGGGACTCCACCGACCCGGACTCCGTCGACGAGGACGACGCCACGCCACGGGTCCCCTCCGGGACCTGACGTGACCGCCTCCAGCCAGCAACCGCGGGTATCCGCTGTCGGTACCCGCCGCGCGCCAGCGCGTGCCCGCGGTTCGCACACCTACCGAGTCGTGGCCGCTATTTAAGGTCGTCTCGCTACTACGTGCAGTCATGAACGGACTCTCCGGAACCTCCGTGCTCGTCGTCGGCGGCGGGTTCGGCGGCCTGTCGACAGCGTGCTACCTCGCCGACGCCGGTGCCGACGTCACCGTCGTCGAGAAGAACGACGGCCTCGGCGGCCGCGCGTCGGTCCTCGAACGCGACGGCTTCCGCTTCGACATGGGGCCGTCGTGGTACCTGATGCCCGACGTCTTCGAGCGGTTCTTCGGGCACTTCGACCGCACGCCCACGGACTACTACGGGCTCGAGCACCTCGACCCGCACTACCGCATCTTCTTCAAGGACGGCGACCGCGTCGACATCACGCCCGACCTGGAACGCTCCAAGGAGGTCTTCGAATCCTACGAGGAGGGCGCGGGCGAGGCCTTGGAGCGGTACCTCGAGCAGAGCGAGGAGAACTACAACGTCGGGATGGAGCACTTCGTGTACGAGGACCGCGCGACGGTGCGGGACTTCCTCGACCCCGACGTCGCGAAGCAAGCGCGCGGATTGACGATGCTCGGGTCGATGCAGGACCACGTCGAGAAGTACTTCGACCACCCGAAGCTCCAGCAGATAATGCAGTACACGCTCGTGTTCCTCGGCGGGTCGCCGAACAACACGCCCGCGCTCTACAACCTGATGAGTCACGTCGACTTCAACCTCGGCGTCTGGTACCCCGAGGACGGCCTCGGTGGCGTCGTCGACGGGATGGCGAGCCTGGGCGAGGAACTCGGCGTGGAGTACGTCACGGACACGCCGGTCACGGAGATCATGGGTCGCCGCGGCGGATTCAAGGTGACGACCGAGCCCGGGGAGACGTTCTTCCCGGACGTCGTCGTGAGCGACGCGGACTACGCGCACACCGAACTGGAACTCCTCGACGAGGGCAAGCGGCACTACGACGCCGACTACTGGGACTCGCGGACGTACGCGCCGTCGGCGTTCCTGATGTACATGGGCGTCGAGGGCGACGTCGAGGAACTCGAACACCACACGCTCGTGCTGCCGACGAACTGGGAGCAGCACTTCGACGAGATATTCGAAGACCCGGCGTGGCCCGACAACCCGGCGTACTACCTCTGCGTGCCCAGCGAGACAGACGACTCGGTCGCGCCCGAGGGGCACTCGAACCTGTTCGTGCTCGTCCCCATCGCACCCGGCCTCGACGACACCGAGGAGACTCGCGAACAGTACCGGGAGGTCGTGCTCGACGACATCGCCGAGAACACCGGCACGGACCTCCGGGACCGCATGGTCGTCGAGGAGACGTTCACCGTGAGCGACTTCGCCGAACGCTACAACGCCTACGAAGGGTCGGCGCTCGGCCTCGCGCACACCCTCAAGCAGACCGCGCTCTTCCGGCCGTCGCGTCGCTCGGAGTCCGTCGACGGCCTCTACTACACGGGCGGGTACACGACGCCCGGTATCGGCGTCCCGATGTGCCTCATCAGCGGCGAACTGACCGCGGACGCCGTCCGCGAGGACGCCGGCGCCCCGACCGCTCGCGAAGAATGACCGCCGAGGGGACCCACGAGTCGACGACGACCGCCGTCTTCGAGGGGGTCGCGTACCTCTTCACGCTCTCGCGGCCGCGGTTCTGGTTCTACCTCGCCGGCCCGGTCGTCGTCGGCGTCGCGTACGGCGCCCGCGAGGTCCCCGAGTTGTTCGCGCCCGTCGCCATCGCGCTGTTCGCGTACTTCCTCGTGCCCGCGAACGTCTACCTGTACGGGATCAACGACGTCTTCGACCGCGACGTCGACGTCGAGAACCCGAAGAAGGAGGGCCGGGAGGCGCGGTTCTCGGGTGACGCGTGGGTGGTCGCGGTCGTCGCCGTCTCGGGGCTGGCGCTCGTCCCGGTCGCGGCGCTCACGCCCGCGGTGGCGTGGCCGTACCTCGCCGCGTACGCCGTGCTCGCGACCGAGTACTCCGCGCCGCCGCTGCGGTTCAAGACGACGCCGTTCCTGGATTCGCTCTCGAACGGCCTGTACATCCTCCCGGGTGCGGCCGCGTACGCTGCCGTCCTCGGCGAGCATCCCCCGGTCCTGGCGCTCGCCGGCGCGTGGCTGTGGACGATGGCGATGCACACCTTCAGCGCCATCCCCGACATCGGACCGGACCGCGCGGCGGGCATCGACACGACCGCGACCCGGCTGGGCGAATCCCGGACGTACGCGTACTGCTTCGCGGTCTGGGCCGCCGCCGCCCTCGCGTTCGCCGCCGTCGACTACCGCCTCGGCGTCGTCCTCGCCGTCTACCCCGTGTTCGTCGCGTGGGTGGCGCGGTCGTCGGTCGCGGTCGACCGCGCGTACTGGTGGTTCCCCTACCTGAATACGGTGGTCGGCATGGTACTGACGCTCGGCGCCCTCTGGAGGCTCACGAATGGCGTCTGAGGACCCCGGGCGGTCGCGGTCGCTCGCCGACGCGACCCGCACCCCATCGACTCGCGAGCAGGTGCAGGCGCGCCTCGACGAACTCGTCCGCGAGCACCGGTTCACCATCGCGGTCGTCTTCCCCCTGGTCGGCGCCGTCTCGCTCGTCGCGAGCGCCGAAGGCTGGTACCCCGACGCGCTCTCGTTCCTCGCGTACAACCCACTGTTCGTGCTGTTCGGCGTGTTCGTGATGCGCCTCCCGCTCATCGCGGGCGTCGGCCCGCTCGTCGACAGGAAAGCCGCGGTCGCGCTCGCGCTCCTCACCGTCTACGCGTACGGCATCGAGTACGTCGGCACGACCACGGGCTGGCCGTACGGCGCGTTCGAGTACACCGTTCCCCTCGGACCGATGCTCGCCGGCGTCATCCCCGTCGCCCTCCCCGTGTTCTTCTTCCCGCTCGTCCTGAACGCGTACCTCCTCACGCTCCTCCTGCTCGGCGACCGCGCCGACAACACCGCCGTCCGGCTCGCCGCGACCGTCGGCGCCGTGCTCGCTACCGACCTCGTCCTCGACCCGGGCGCCGTCGCCGTCAAGTTCTGGGCGTACGAGTGCGCCGCCACCGCCTCCTGCGGGTACTACGGCGTCCCCTGGTCGAACTACGGCGGCTGGGTGCTGTCCGCGACCGTCGCCGTCCTCGCGTTCGACCAGGGCCTCGACCGCACCGGCCTCAAAGCCAGGCTCCGCGAGTGCGAGTTCATGCTCGACGACCTCGTCTCCTTCATCCTCCTCTGGGGCGGCATCAACGCCCTCTACGGGAACTGGATACCGGTCGTCATCGCCGTCGCGCTCGGCGTCGGCCTCCTCAGCACGGACCGCTTCGACTTCGCCGTCGGCGATAGCGCACTCGTCCGCGTCGTCAAACGCTGAACCGGACGCCGTTCGACCAGGACAGCACTCGCTATCGAACGCTATACCACCGCAGTCACCGCCAAGCAAGTCTCGCGTATACCACCGTCGTCGCCAGGAAGCAGGTCTCGACTCGACTACCAGGACGGCAGCCAGCCACGCACTCGGCCGAGCGCGCCGCGACCGCCGTCGCGGTCGTCGCCGTGGTGCTCGCCCTCGTGATGCCCGTCAGCGTGCTCGTCGCCGTACGGTACCGCGGACACCCGCCGGAACACGGCCTCGGGGTCCTTGTTCCACTGCCAGTGCCAGCGCGTGCGGACGAGGCACGCGAGCTTCCGCCAGAGCGGGAGGTCGACGTCGACGGTGACGGTGTCGTAGTCGCGCTTGCGGACGACGCGGTGATGTTCGGCGTACAGGACCGCCGCCAGGAGCACCGCGAGCTGGCAGTCCTCGGGGAGGTACCGGATGCCGGCGACGCCCTCGCGGTAGAGGGCGTCCGCGCGCGCCGTCTCCTCGGCGATCGCGTCCCTGACCTCCGGCGTGAACTCCAGGCGCTTGACGTCCTCGACGTCCGCGCCGTGCCGTTCGAGCGTCGCCTCCGGGAGGTACACGCGGTCCCGGTCGACGACGTCCTCGTGGACGTCCCGCACGAAGTTCGAGAGCTGGAACGCCTCGCCGAGCTTGATCGCGTGGGGGAGCGCCTGCTCGTACGCCTCGTCGTCGAGGTGCATGATGTCCGTCATCATCACGCCGACCGCCGCCGCCGACCCACGCATGTAGTCCTCGAGGGCCTCGTAGGTCTCGTAGCGGTCCGTGTCGATGTCCGACGCCATCGCGTCCAGGAACTCGTTCACCCACTCGTCGTCGATACCGTACGTCTCGCAGAGTTCCGCGAACGCCTCCAGTACGGGGTCGTCGGCGGGTTTCTCGCCGAGCGCTTGCGCGCGGAGCTCCTCGAGGCGACGCGACTGCTCCTCGCGCGAAAGCCCGTCCGGGTCGTCGACGACCTCGTCCGCGATGCGGAAGAACCCGTAGAGGACGTACGTCGGGTGCCTGATGCGTTCGGGGAGCAATCGCGTCGCGATATGGAAGGTCTTCCCCGTCTCTCGCTGGATGGCTTTCCCTTCCTTGACGTGTTCGTCGTGCATCGTGTGTTCTCCGGCGAGGACCCCGCGGTGGTGGCGTCTCTCCGTATAGGGATTAGCGCGCTATCCGGAAATAACTGACTTACACAACAGGTTAGGAGGACCCGCGAAACGGACTGGACGTTCCCTCGAGCAGACAGGTCGCCTGGTGGCGTCGAACGCTCGCCTCACGCGTTCTCTGCGGCCAGAGCTGCCTCGTGGACGAACGCACGAAGCAGTTTCGCGCCGAGGACGGCCGCCTGCCCGTCGTCGCGGTCGTTCACCTCGACGACGTCGAACCCGCGCACGCGACCGGTCGCCGCGACCGCACGCACCGCGTCCCGGCACTCGCGGCTCGTCAACCCGAACGGCTCCGGGGTCCCCGTCCCCGGCGCGAACGCCGGGTCCGCCGCGTCCACGTCCACCGACAGGTACACGGACGCGTCGGCGTCGAACGACGGCTCCCACGCGGGCACCGCCTCCGGCGGGACGACCTCGACGTCGCGCCCGCTCGCACGCTCGTACTCCGCCTCGCTCCCCGCACGCGCCCCGAGCACGACCGCACGGTCGGCGACGTCGAGCGCGTGCCGCGTCACCGTCGCGTGACTCAACTCGTTCCCGTCGAACGACTCCTTCAGGTCCAGGTGCGCGTCCAGACACACGAACACGTCCGGGTCGACCGCGCGAACGCCCGCGACGCTCACCGTGTGCTCGCCGCCGACGACGACCGGAACCGCGTCGTCCCACACGACGTCCGTACACACGCCCTCGAGGTACTCGAGGTACTCGTCGGCGTCGTCCCACGCGCGGACGTCGCCGTGGTCGGCGACCGCG
The DNA here is from genome assembly GCF_020567525.1 of Halorubellus salinus. Lineage (GTDB taxonomy): Archaea > Halobacteriota > Halobacteria > Halobacteriales > Natrialbaceae > Halorubellus > Halorubellus salinus. The sequence continues at coordinate 416,010 of NZ_JAJCVI010000004.1, read as the reverse complement.
CAATCGGAGAAGTGCGTGCCGGTCGCGTGGTCGTAATCGTCGAACCCGCGCGCGTACCGGCGGACGCGGTCGGGACCGAATCGCGTCCCGGGCTGGAAGGACGTCGACGCGTCCAGTGGCGCGCCCACGACGACGAACGCCGCGTCCTCGCGGTCGACGCCCGCACCCGGGAACATCCTCGACCCGCCCTCAGAGGATCTTCCGCTGGCCTTCGAACTCGAGGAACTCGATCTCGTCGTCGGGGTCGAGCTCCTGCTCCTCGGGGACCTTCATCGAGAACGTGTCGTACGTCTCCAGGTCCATGACCTGGACGACCGTGGACGACTCCACGGAGACGACCTGGCCCTGTTTCCGCTCGATGATGGGGACCCAGCACTTCTGGTCGACGGGCTGGCTCATCGAGCGCTTCTTCCCGTCGAAGACGCCGACGGCTTCGACGCGCGCCTTCGCGCTTCCGTGCTTGCCGGGCTTTGCGGTCGAGTACGCGTTGATCTTACAGGGAGCGTCGTCCAGCATGACGTACGAGCCCTCCTGAAGGTCGCGAACTTCCTGCTGCTGCGTAGCCATGCACGGCCGTTCTTCCCACGTGGCTATAAACGGTTTGGAACGCTGCGACGCCCGACGCGTCGACGACCACCCGACGGCCCGGACGCCAGTCAGTCGTTCCCGCGGCGTTTCTTCATCTCCTGGCGCGTGAACTGCGGGCTCGCGCGGATGCTCTTCTTCGAGCGGAACGACCGCCACAGGAAGAAGGCACCGGCGAGTCCGATGACGCCCGACACCCCGGTCGCGTAGTAGTCCCCGCCCGCGTACAGGTACGCCGTCGACAGGAGACTGAACCCGAACACGAGCCCGGAGACGAGTCGGCGTGCGAGCTTGTCGATGACGCGCTTGTCGTCGCCGAGCTCCACCTGGACCGTGAGGTTCCCGCGCTGGGCGGTGTCGAGCGTGTCCTCGAGCTTCGGCGGGACGCGCACGAGCGACTGCGCGGCGTCCTGGAACTGGTCGCCGGCGTCCGAGAGGTACTGGCGCACCGTCTCCTCGCGGTACCCCTGCTCGGTGAGGTACGTCGTCGCCGTCTCGATGAAGTCGAACTCCGAGTCGAGCGTGACGCAGACGCCCTCGACGACCGTCGCCACGCGGAGGACGAGCGCGAGGTTCGGCGGCAGCCTGAAGGGGAACTCGTAGATGGAGTCCTCTATCTGGCCGATTATCTGCTGGACGCGATACTGCTCGATGTCCTCGCCGCGAGCGTCCGCGATGGCGAGCTCCATCACGTCACCCATCACGTCCCGGTTCGCCTCCGGACTCAGCGTCCCGATGGCGACCAGCGAATCGAGGATGGCGTCGATGTCCTGGTTCGCGACCGCGACGTAGAACTCCACGATCTTCTCCTGGACGAACTCGTTCACGCGCCCGCTCATCCCGAAGTCGTAGAAGACGATAGCGCCGTCGTCGAGCACCGCGAGGTTCCCCGGGTGCGGGTCGGCGTGGAAGACGCCGTCGTCGATGATCATCTGGAGGTACGCGCGCTGGAGCGTCTCCGCGACGCGCTCGCGGTCGATACCTTTCTCGTCGAGCTTCTCGATGTCGTTGATCTTCGTCCCGGGGAGGTACTCCATCGTGAGCACGCGCGGCCCGGAATGCGAGTCGACGACCGCCGGGATGCGTATCTCGTCGCTCTCCTGGAAGTTCAGCTTGATCTCCTCGAGCATCCGCGCCTCGCGCTCGTAGTCCATCTCCTCGCGGATGGTCTTCGCGAACTCGTCGGCGAGGTTCTCGAGACTGAACGCTTGCGCGTCACCGACGAAGTAGAGGAGGATGGGGAGACTCCACCGGATGACCCGGAGGTCCGCCTCAACGAGGTCCTCGACGCCCGGACGCCGGACCTTCACGGCGACGTCGTCGCCGTTCACGGTCGCGCGATACACCTGACCGAGGCTCGCGCCACTGATCGGGTCGGTGTCGAACTCCGCGAACGCCTCGTCGATGGGGCCGACCTCCGCCTCGAGCACCTGCTTCGCGTTCGCCCAGTCCGCCGCCGGGACGTCGTCCTGGAGCGACGACAGGACGTCGATGTACGCGGGCGGGAGGACGTCGGGCCTGGTCGAGAGGAGCTGACCGAGCTTGATGAACGTCGGGCCGAGTTTCAGGAGCGAGTCCAGCAGGCGCTCGGCACGGTCGATCTGGGTCGCTTCGTCGACGCGACGACGCCCCCCGAACAGGAGGTAACGTCGGCGGTCGCGAGCGTACGCGAGCAGGAGCGGCAGGAACTGGCGTGCAACGACGAGGAACCGCCAGTACGCCCGTAGGTTGACCAGCCTTTCTCACCTCGAGTCAGGCGTCCCGGATCTCGATACGGGTCTCGTCGGTCGACGTGCGCTTCGGGATCGAGAGTTCGAGGACGCCCCGCGATAGCTTGGCATCGGCTGCGTCCGGGTTGGCGTCCGGTGGGAGCGGGAGGTCGACGTCGAGGAACAGCGACCGGTCCTCGCGCTCGTACCGGAACTCGGCGGGGACGTCCTTCTCGCGTCGCGCTTCGATGGAGACGCGGCCGTCGCGTGCGACGACGTCGAGCGTGTCGGCGGTGACGCCGGGAAGGTCGACGACGAGCAGGTAGCCGTCGTCGCTCTCGAGGAGGTCAGCGAACACGGCGTCGGGTAGGTCTGCGAACGCCTCTCGGAGCGCGGACATGAACGGCCGTAGGAGCCCTGGGTCGAAAAACCCACGGGTAGCGGTTCGACAACGACTCGCACGACCGTGGTTCGGTCGCGGCGGCGTTCGTTCGCGCCTCGCCGGTCGAACGCTCGCCGACACCGCCTTCCGGCGACGTGATCGCTGGGTTCGTACTCCGGCGACGTAAGCTCCGGTTTCGTGCGTGTAACCGGGTCGTACCGTCCGTGAACTGGCGTGACCGGTCGACGGGGCTTAAGTCGCATCTCGTGGTAGGTGCGAACGATACACATGTCACTCGTCGACAGGCTCAAGGGACTGTTCGGGCGCGAGGAGCGAACGTACGAGTACTGGTGTCCGAACTGCGAGGCGACGTTCGAGTCGCCGAAGGCGGACATGTCGAGCGTGCACTGCCCGGAATGCGGGGAGACGCGAGTGCGAGCGTCCGCGATGGCCGACCCGGTGGCCTGAGGGGCGCCGACGTCGACGACGTCGACGCCGAGTGCGGCCGACGGGGCGTCGACCAGCGCGCTCACGGTCGGTCGTCGAACGCGGGCAGGTGACTGGTCGCGTCGCGAGCCGCTGCAGCGTCGATACCGTCGAGCGCGCCGAAGTGCGGGACGCGATGGTCGCCGCGCACGCAGTGCCCGCGGCGGTCGGCCCCGTGACGTTCCACGTGGATGGCGTCGAGGCCCGCGTTCCACGCCGCGCCGACGTCGTTGCTGCCGTCGCCAGCGAGCACGCCGACCTCGTCGGCGTCGACGCCGAGGCCCGCTCTGGCGAGGTCGACGGGCGCGGGGTCGGGCTTCCACCCGGTGTCGTCGTCGCAGCAGACGACGACGTCGAACCAGTCCGCGACGTCGAGGTGGTCGAGGACGGGTTCGGCGAGGAACCGCTGACAGTGCGTGACGAGGCCGACCGGTCGGTCGAGATCGCCGACGAACCGCGCGTCGTCGTGGAGGAACGTGTGCTCCGCGCGGAGCCGTGGGTCCTCCTCGGCGTGGAACGCCGGCCAGAACGCCTCCGGGTCGACGCCCCACGCCTGCAACTGTCGGTTCCGCGCGCCGGTGAGTCCGTGCCAGAGGACGTACGCCTCGCGGTCGCTGAACGCGCGACCGAGGCGGTCGCCGACGCGGTCGAAGACGTCGCGCGTGTACGCCCACTCCGCGTCGACGAGCGTGCCGTCGAGGTCGAACAGCCAGAAGTCGTACGAGTCGGCGACCATCGGGAACCAGTACTAGGCGTTCGGTCCGCTAAGTGTCTTCGGGGAGCGTGCGATACGGCCACAGGTTACGCCCAGGGGTCGTCGACGCCGCGACACGCTACCGCCAGGGGTCGTCGACCACGTCGATGCTGCTCCCGAGGTACTTCGAGACGACCTCGTCGACGCCGTCGGCGTTGAACGCCCCGAGGTCGTCGGCGATGGCGTCGCGGAGCGCGTCGACGTACGCCCGGTCGGCGCGCAGGCTCCGGAAGTCGACGGTCTCGACCGTGACGCCGAGTTCGTCCTCGACGAACCGGCGCGCGTGCTCGCGGTCGTTCACCTCGCCACGCCAGAGGTTGTCGCGGAAGAACAGCCACCCGTCGGTGCCGGGTTCGGGCGCCCGATACCGGAGCGTCGTCTCGAACGCGTCGGGCGCGACGGTCACCGCGTCGCTCGCGTCGACGCGGAACCGCACCCGGAACACGTACGCCCCATCCATCGCTCGACTCCCCGAGACCGTCCCTCAGGCGGTCTCGGTGTTCAGGATCTCCGCCATCTCGAGGTCCTTCTCGGTGATGCCGCCCGCCTCGTGGCTGGTGACGCGCACCTCCACCTCCTTGTAGCGGATGCGGATCTCGGGGTGGTGGTACTGCGCTTCGGCGATCTCACCGGTCAGCTGCGCGAAGTTCACGCCCTTCATGTAGTCGTCGAACTCGAACGTGCGAACAATCTCGTCCCCGTCTATCGACCAGCCCTCCGGGAGTCGCTCCTCGACCTCGTCGTCTGCCAGGACGTCTGCCATGCGCCAACAATCGAGTGCGGGCGGCATAATCATTGGGGCGTCGGACCCGGGTGGCGTTTGCTCGCCGCGAAAACGCCGGGTGTAGTTTAGGGGGCTGGTGGACGAACGTGGCGGTATGCGTCGGACGCGGACGATGCTGGCTGCGGTCGTGCTCGTGGTAGCGTTCGGGCTCGCGGCGGGGTCGCTGCCCGCACCGGGTGATGCACCCGCTGTGGGCGCTCCCGACGAGCGCGCGGACGGGCCGCCATCGAGCGGCGCTAGCAGTGACGGTGGCGTGGAGCGAGCGGTCGAGAACCCGGTGTCGAGCGCGACGCGCGACCGCTTGCTCGTGGCGGTGGTCGGCCTGGCGCTGGCGGCCGGGTACGCGTTCGTGCCGCGCCAGCGCCGCACCGTCGCCGTCGCGGCGGGCGTCGTGGTGGTCGCGGCGGGGAGTTACGCGTGGCTCGGGCCGGCGACGACCGGGGCGCTATCGGCGGTCGGGGACGTGGCGTCGACCGCGACCGGTGGGGCGCTCGGCGTGGTGCTCGCGGGCGTGCTCGCGCTGGCCGCCGCGATGGGCGTCTGGCGGGCGTTCGGCCGCAGGGGCGACGACGGTGCGTCGCGGGCAGCGGACGCGACCGACCGCGGCACGGACGACGACGGCGAGGGCGACGAGGGGGCGCGGTCGGTGGCGGTGCATCCGGCCGCGCGGCAGGCGTCGGACGAGGTCGGTCGGGCCTGGCAGCGCGTCGTCGCATCGGTGTCGCTCCCCGCCCCGGCAGCGCGAACGCCCCGCGAGTTCGTCCGGGCGGCCGACGCCGAGGGCGTGGACGCGAGCGCGTTCGAGCGCCTGACAGCGGTGTTCGAGCGCGTCCGCTACGGCGACGCCGACCCGGCCCGCGAGGCCGAGCGCGCGCGCTCGCTCGCCGCCCGAGCGGTCGACGACGCGGCGGCGCCCGGGGACGCACAGACGCCAGTCGACGTGGAGGCGGACGGCGACGAGATGGAGCGGAACGGCCGCGAACGCGGCGGTGGTGACGCGTGAACCGGGCGCTGTTCGCGGCGGGGACGGTCTGCGTCGCGCTCGGCATCGGGCGGCTCGCGGGCGTCGTCGGTCCCGTCCTCCCCGGTGGCGCGTACGGGTTCGTCGCGGTCGCGGTCCTCGCGATGGGCGTCGCCGGCGTGGCGCTCTACCGGGACGCGGGCGACGAGGACGCGCCGACGGTCGCCGCGCCGCCGGAGCAGGCGCGGCCGCGGCGTCCAGGGGCGGCGGCGTCCCGGGCGATAGCGGACCTGCGCGTCGTCGGGCGGCGCGCGGACGCAGCCGACGGCCGGTGCGCGCTCCACGACCGCCTGGAGGCGCTCGCGGTGGACGTCCTCGTCGCCAAGCGAGACGTCGACGCGGCGACCGCCCGCGAGCTGCTGGCGTCGGGCGCGTGGACGGACGACCCGGTCGCGGCGGCGTGCTTCGTCGACGGGCCGGTACCGCCGCTGTCCGCCCGCGACCAGGTCGCGGCGTTGCGCTCGGGCGCCCCGCCGTACGCGCGACGCGTCCGGCGGGCACTCGCCGAACTCGACCGCGTGGAGGACGACGCATGACCGACGGCACCCGCCTCGGCGCCGGACTCGAGGCGACGCGGACCGGACGGTACCGGGGTGCGCTCGCGGTGGCCGCGCTCGTCGCCGCGGTCGGCGCGCTCGCGAACACCCCCGTCCTCCTGCTCGCGGCGGTCGTCGTCGCGGTCGTGCCCGCATTCGGGCGCGCAACGACGGCGCCGACGCCCGAGGTGGACGTCGACCGCGTCGTCCACCCGCCGGACCCCGCGCCCGGCGAGACGGTGACGGTCGAGCTCGCGGCGCGGAACGCGGGCGACGCGCGCCTCCCGGACGTCCGCGTCGTGGACGCACCGCCGGACGGCGTCGACGTCGTCGACGGCAGTCGCGCGCTCGCCGCCGCACTCGCGCCCGGGGAGACGGCGACGATGCGGTACGACGTCGCGGTCCCGGCGGGCGAGCACGCGTTCGACGACCCGCTCCTCGCGGTCCACGACGCCACAGGGAGCGTCGCGACCGCGGGCAGGGCCGCGGTCGACGAGACGACCGTCGCGCCGACCGCACCGCTCCCCGACGCGGACGCGGTCTCGGTCGCCCCGCCCGCGAGCGGTCGCCCCGGTCGTCGACCGAGCGACGACGCGGGCGACGGGATCGCGTTCGACTCGCTCCGCGAGTACCGCCGCGGCGACCCGGCGGCGCGCGTCGACTGGCGGCGGTACGCGCGCACCGGCGACCTCGCGACCGTCAGGTACCGCGAACGCCGCGCACCGACGGTCGTCCTCGTCGTCGACGCCCGCCAGCGAGCGCACCTCGCTCCCGGCGGCGCCCACGAGGCCGCCGGCGTCGGCGAGAGCGCCATCCGTCGCGGTGTCGACGCGGCACGCCTCGTCGCCGGCGGCTTCGACCTCGCGCACGTCGGCGTCGTCGCACTCGCACCTGGCTACCCGACGCTCGACCCGGGCGTCGGCCGCGAGCACGCCCACCGCGTCCGCGCGTTCCTCGACGGCGTCCCCGGGGTCGCGACCGCCCCCGAACCGCTCGACGCGGACGGCCGCGAACTCGCGGAAGCCCTCCGCGCACGCCTTCCACGGGGCGCACAGGTCTGCCTGTGCACGCCCGCGTGCGACGACGCGATAACGGACGCGGCGACGCGCATGGCGGCCGCCGGACACGACGTCGGCGTCTGCAGCCCCGACCCGACCGCCCGCACGGACGCCGGCGGTCGGCTCGCCGCACTCGAACGCCGCGCGCGCCTCCGCGACCTTCGGCGGCGCGGCCTCGCCGTCGTCGACTGGGGCGACGAACCGCTCGCCACCGCCCTCGACCGCGCGGGGTGGCGGCCGTGACCCGCGACGACGACCCCCCGGCGCAGTGGCGCGCGACGCGCCCGGGCGTCGCGCTCGCGGTGGGCGCGAACCTGCTCGCGGTCGCGGTCGCCGCGACCGCCGCGTGGACGACGACCGTCGCTGCCGGTGGCGCCGTCGCACACGCCGCCGGCGTCCTCCAGGACCGACCGCGAGCGCGTCGCATCGGCTCGCTCGCGCTGCTGGCCGCGACGCTCGCGGGCGTCCTCACCGGCCTCGGTGACGTCGCGGTCCTCGCCGGCACCGCTCTCGTCGTCGGGGCGTACGACGCCGGCGAACGGAGCGCTTCCCTCCACTCGCACGCCCCGGCAGCGGGGACGTGGCCGCTCGAAGCCCGCCGGACGGCGTGGACGCTCGCCGTCTGCACCCTCGCCGCCGTCGCCGCGACGCTGCTCGCGCGAGCCCCCACGACGCCCGCACCGGGTGGCGCGGCGCTCGCGCTCGCCGGTGGGGTCCTCGTCGCCCTCTCACTCCGCGACTGAGCGGATCAGTCCGCTGAATCGGTCGCCGAGAGAATCGGTCGCCGAGAGGCTCAGTCTGCGGGCTCGGTCGTCGTGACGTCCTCGGCGTCCGCGCGCTCGCGTCGCGGGAGCGCGTCCCGGAACCGGTCGGCGACCTGCCGGGCCTCCTCCAGTTCCGCGTTCCCGAACGCGCGAACGAGCGCCAGCGCGCGGCGAGCGCGCGTCCGTCGCCAGGACTGCTCGCGGTTCTCGTACGTGCGGATGGCGCGCAGGAAGTCCACCTTCGAGAACTCCGGCCAGTACGGCGCACAGAAGAACACCGCCGCCTCGTTCCCGTTCGCGTGCCACGGCAGGAAGTTCGACGTCCGCTCGTCGCCGCCCGTGCGGATGATGAGGTCGACGTCGCGCACCGGACAGTCGTACAGGCGGTCCTCGACGGTCGCGACGTCCACGTCGCTCGCATCGAGCTCGCCCGCGGCGACGTCGTCGACCACGCCGCGGGCGGCGTGCAGGAGCTCGTTCCGGCCGCCGTACGCGAGCGCGACGTTCAGCACGAACTCGTCGTACTCGCGCGTGCGCTCCTCGGCGTACCGCGCCGCCGACCGCACGCGCTCGGGGAGCATCGCGTGGTCGCCGATGACGCGCACGCACACCTCGTTGTCGTGCACGCTCTCCGCGTCCGCGAACTCCCGGAGCTTCTCCGCGAGCAGGTCGAACAGCGGTTCGAGTTCCTCGTCGGGCCGGTCGAAGTTCTCCGTCGAGAACGCGTACAGCGTCAGTTCCTCGACGCCGAGGTCCTGACACCACGACAGGACGTCCTCGGTCGTCTGCGCGCCCGCCCGGTGCCCGTCCGGGGCGTCACCGCCGCGTTGTCGGGCGTACCGACGGTTCCCGTCCTGGATGACGGCGACGTGCGTCGGCGACCCCGAGATCTCCCGGCGGAGCAGGTGCTCGTACCCCGCCCGGACGCGTTCGCGAAGCCACGCTCGCATCTGCTAGCATCCTATTCGACCGCGGATATGTGTCTTCTGCTTGCAGACGACGACACCGGTCCCTGCCACCGTCTCGCGAGCGCACCTGGCCGCCCGAGCCCGATACCGCGCCGCCACCGGGCCGCGTTCACGCGGCCCGAACGCACCGCTGCGGGCAGCTCCCGGACGAACCGGTCTCTCGCGCGCCATCGGACAAATTTATATGCGAGGCCGTGCTCGGTTCGACTGCAATGGCGAAAGGCGAGGTTGACTTCTTCAACGACACTGGTGGCTACGGTTTCATCGATACTGACGAATCCGACGAGGACGTGTTCTTCCACATGGAGGACATCGGCGGTCCGGACCTCGAAGAGGGGCAGGAGGTCGAGTTCGACATCGTGCAGGCCGACAAGGGCCCGCGCGCCGAGAACCTCGAGCGCCTCTAAGTCGGTTCACCACCAGTTGCGGTAGCGGTTCCGGGCGGCGGCGGTGATCTCGTCTCCTCTCGCGAAGCGGACTGCGAATATTTTCGACGCCCCGAGCGCCTCGCGCTCGCCGGGCGTCCCGGTCCTCACGGTCGATAGCGACGGTGCCGTCCGGTCGTCGCGGCGGCGTGGAATCGTGACACGTTTACTCGACGGTCGAGAAGTGCGGTTGTATGAGTGAGACGCTCGACGACGACCTCTACCGGCGGACGAAGGCGCTCCTGGAACCGGGCGACGTCGACCTGAACGGCGTCGTCGTCCACACCGAGTACGACGGGCAGGCGGACGTCCAGATGATGCAGGCGACGCTCGACGCCGCGGACGTCATCGCCGAACACAGTGGCCACGACCCGAACGACGTCTACGTCGAGAGCGGGAACGACGACCCGAACTTCTCCTCGAACCAGCACCAGGGCCTCACCATCGACGACGAGGAGTTCGTGTGGGAGTGCCAGCAGCTCCTCCGCCAGGGGAGCTTCGACATCGTGATGTACTATCTCGCCGAGGCCGACCACGACGCCATCGTCGCCGGCATCGAGGACCTCGGGTTCGACGTCACGGGCGTCCGCGGCGACGAGTAACGGGCCGTCGCGGTTGCTTCTTCGAGGTCAGCGCGCGACGGTGAGCGTCGCGTCCGCCGCGATTGAGAGTACCGCACCAGCGCCGAGCGCGGCGAGTCCGGGTCCGCGACGCCGGTTTTCACGGACTCGGAAGACCCGCGTTCCTTATACGCTCGCGGACCTGACCGCCTAGCAAATGGGACGGGGAGACGTCGATTACGAGCTGGACGACGTGGACCGAGCGGTCGTGAACGCGTTCCAGGGCGGGTTCCCCGTCGTGGAGCGGCCGTTCGAGTCGGCAGCGGCGGCGCTGCGCGAGCGCGCCATCGACATCGACGGTGACGGGTTACTGGAGCGCGTTCGGACGCTCGACGACGAGGGCGTGCTGTCGCGGTTCGGGCCGCTCGTGAACGCCCAGGAGATCGGTGGGGCGGCGACGCTCGTCGCGATGCACGCGCCCGAGGAGCGGTTCGACGAGGTCGTGGAGGCGGTGAACGGACATCTGGAGGTCGCGCACAACTACGAGCGCGAGCATCCGCACCTGAACGTGTGGTTCGTCGTGAGCGTCGCGGACGCCGACCGCGTCGAGGAGGTTCTGGCGGAGATCGAGGCGGAGACCGGACAGGAGACGTACAACCTCCCGAAGCTGACGGAGTTCCGCGTGGAGGCGAAGTTCCTCGTCGACGGCCCCGTTCCCGAGGGCGACGTCGACCTGTCGAGCCTGGGGCCGAGCCCGGACCCCTCGGGGCGGTCGACGCTGACGCCCGCCGAGCGCGACCTCGTGCTCGAGGTGCAGGGTGGACTGCCGGTGACGTCGACGCCGTACCGGGACGTCGCGGACGCGCTGGGCGTGGACGTCCAGTGGGTCCTGGAGACGCTCCGGCGGTTCGAGGTCGAGGGGAAGATCCGGCGCGTCGGCGTGGTCCCGAACCACTACGCGCTCGGGTACACGGAGAACGGGATGACGGTGTGGAACGTCCCGGACGACCTCGTGAGCGAGGTCGGGCCCGCGGTCGCGAGCCTCGACTTCGTCACGCACTGCTACGAGCGACCGCGCCACGATGGGGTGTGGCCGTACAACTTCTTCGCGATGACGCACGGCCGCAGCGAGGAAGAGAGCGCCGAGCGCGTCGAGCAGGTCCGCGACGTCATGAGCGAGTACTGGGACGTCGGCGACGAGGACTGGGACACGTTGTTCTCGACGCGCATCCTGAAGAAGACCGGCATCCGACTGGACGAGCGCGCGGACGCGAACACCGACGCTGACGCCGGCGGCGACGCGGACGCCAGTACAGAAGCGGGCGACGACGTGGAAGCGGACGACGACGCGGAGCCGAGCGAGGAGGAGACAGCCGAGATGGACGAACAGGCGTCCGCGGACGCGTCGAGGTGACGTCGATGCGCTCGCTCGAGGTGACGTCGATACGCTCGCTCGAGGTGACGTCGATGCGCTCGCTCGAGGTGACGTCGTGATACCGCTCTACCACGACTTCACGGGGGAGCGCGTGCTCGTCGTCGGCGGTGGGTCGGTCGGGGCGCGGAAAGCCCGACGGTTCGCGACGGAGGCCGACGTCGTCGTCGTGTCGCCGGGGTTCGCGGACGCGGACTTCGGTGGCGCCGAGCGCGTCCGGAGCGAGGTCGCGCCCGACGACGTCCCGGCGTGGTTCGAGCGCGTCGACCCCGCGCTGGCGGTGGCGGCGACCGACGACGCGGCGGTGAACGCGCACGTCGAGAGCGAAGCCAGGGAGCGCGGCGTGCTCGTGAATCGAACGGACACGCACGGCGAGCGCGACCCCGGGAGCGTCGTCGTGCCCGCGACGGTCCGTGACGACCCGGTCGTCGTCTCCATCGCGACCGGCGGCGCCAGTCCCGCACTCTCGAAGTACCTCCGCGAGCAGGTAGAGGACGACATCGCGGGCGCGGGCGCGATGGCGGAACTCACGGGCGCGCTCCGCGACGACCTCCAGGGTCGCGGCGTCGACCCGGAACGACGCCGGGACGTGGTGCGTGCCGTCGTGCGGTCGCCGGACGTTTGGACAACTTTACGTACCGGTAACGCCAAGCCACGACAACTGATTGACGACGTCCTCGCGGACGTCGCACCCGAACTCCTCAAATAATGAAGGACACAGGCGTCATCACGGGCGTTCGCGTCACTCACAGCACGGGGAGCGTCGACGACGTCGCGGCGGCGAGTACGCGCGAGCCCGCTGCGGTGCTCGGGACGCTCGCGGCGACCGACGGCGTCGAGGAGGCGTTCGTCCTCCAGACGTGCAACCGCGCGGAGGCGTACGTCGTGACGGGCGACGCCGGAGCGGGTCGCGCGGCACTCGCCGAGTACGGCGCGGACGCGAGCGACGAGGCGCGCGTCGAGATGGGTCACGAGGAGAGCCTCGAGCACCTCCTGCGGGTGGCGTCGGGCCTGGATTCGCTCGTGCTCGGCGAGGACCAGGTGCTCGGGCAGGTCCGGGACGCCCTGGAGACCGCCCAGCAGGTCGGAACGGTCGCCGACGTCCTGGAGGACGCGGTCCTGAAGGCGGTGCACGTCGGGGAGCGGGCGCGGACGGAGACGGACGTGAACGAGGGCGTCGTCTCGCTCGGGTCGGCGGCGGCCGAGCGCGTCGCCGCCGAACGCGAACTCGAGGGCGCGACCGCGCTGGTCGTCGGCGCCGGCGAGATGGGGTTGCTGGCGGCGCGTGCACTCGCCGACCGGGGCGTCGGCCGGCTCGTCGTCGCGAACCGAACGGTCGCGAACGCCGAGCACGTTGTCGACGAACTGGACGTGCCGACCGAGCCGGTGCCGCTGTCGGCGGTCGACACGGTCCTGTCGCGCGTGGACGTGGTGCTGTCGGCGACGTCGAGCGACGACCTCGTCGTGGGCGCGAGCGCGCTCGCCGACGCGGGCGACGTGACGGTCGTCGACCTCGCGCAGCCCCGGGACGTCGACCCGGCGGCGGGCGACATCCAGTCGGTGACGGTGTACGACCTGGACGCGCTCGAGGACGTCACCGAGGAGACCCGCGAGAACCGCCGGGAGGCCGCCGAAGCGGTCGAACGTATCGTGGACGCGGAGCTCGCGAACCTCCTGGAGCAGTTCAAGCGCCAGCGTGCGGACGAGGTCATCGCGGCGATGTACGAGTCCGCCGAGCGCATGAAGGCTCGCGAGGTCGAGACGGCGTTGTCGAAGCTCGACCTGGACGACGAGGAGGCGGCGGTCGTGGAGTCGATGGCCGACGCGTTGGTCTCCCAGTTGCTGTCCGCGCCGACGAAGAGCCTGCGGGACGCGGCGGCGGAGGACGACTGGTCGACGATCAACACCGCCCTGCAGTTGTTCGACCCGGAGTTCGATGCGGACGGGATGCCGGCGGCGGTGGCGGCGATGCTCGCGAACGACGACGATGCCGGCGCGAACGAGTCGCCGCTGGGTGCGTTCACGGACGACGACTGACCGGGCGTCCCGCGGTCGGTCGCGACGGCGTTCTCACCGATTCCTGATCCTGGTAGCGGCGGTGCCGGCGATCGCGGCGAGGCCGGCGAGGACGCCGAAGCCGGGCGTGGCGTCGCTCTCCTGGCCGGCGCCGGTGTCGTCGCCGTTCCCGTCGTCGGTCGTCGGCGGGAGCGGGGTGCCGGTGAGTGCGGTCGTGACGCTACTCGTCAGTGCGGCAGTGGTGTCGGTCGGCGAGCGGTCGGCGCCGTCGGCTGGTTCGAACTTCGAGAGGCGGCCGCTTTCGCCGCCGGGGCCGCTGTTGCCGTCGGTGGCGACGTAGAGTTCGCCGTCGTGGTCGGTGCCGAACGCGAGCACGAACCGCTCGATGCCGCCGCCGGGGGCGACCGCGAGGTCCTCGCGCGTCCACTCGTCGCCGCTGGGGTCGGCGAGGAAGAGGCGCTGGCGCCAGTCCGCGAACACGTACTTGCCGTCGAGCGCGGGGACGTCGCTCCCGCGGTAGACGTGGCCGCCGACGACGGCGATACCGACGTCGTGACTGTACTCGAGGACGGGGTCGACGAGCGGGTCGCCGTCGGGCGTCTCCGTCGGGCAGTCGTCGGCGTCGTAACAGTGCCGGCCTTCGCGGACGTTCCAGCCGTAGTTCGCGCCCGCCCGGATGACGTTCACCTCCTCCCAGCGGCTCTGGCCGACGTCCGCGGCGACGAGTCGGTCGCCGTCGAAGCTCAGTCGCCACGGGTTCCGGAGCCCCCACGCGTACTGCTCGGCGAGGCCGTCGCGGTCGACGAGCGGGTTGTCCTCGGGAATCCCGTACGGTTTGCCGTCGGTCCGCGAGTCCGGGTCGATGCGGAGGATGCTCCCGAGGAGGTTCTCGGTGACGTCCTGGCCGTTCCCGCCGGCGTTCGCGTCGTACCAGTCGTCGACGTGGCCGGTACCGCGGTCGCCGCTCCCGCCGCCGTCGCCGACCGCGACGTACAGGTAGCCGTCCGGGCCGAACGCGAGGTCGCCAGCGTTGTGGTTCCCCTGGGGCTGAGGTATCTCGAGGAGCGTGCGTTCGTCGTCGACCGCGAGCGCGCCCTCGGCCGTGACGGGGACCTCGTCGAGGACGAACGTGTGCGAGAAGTCCTCGGGCGTCCCGCCCCGGCGTGGGGCGCTGTACCGGACGTACGCGCGCTCGCCGTCGGGGTGGAACGCGAGCCCGAGGAAGCCCTGCTCGGTGTAGCCGGACCCGACCGAGACCATGCGGTCGCGGAGGTCCACGACCTCGGTGGGGCCGTCGTCGTCGACGCGGTACGCGCGCCCGGGCTGGTCGACGACGTACGGGCGGTCGTCGCCGGGACGGAAGGCGACCGCGACCGGCGCCGCGAACCCGTCGGCGACGGTGTCGAGGGAGACGACCGCGTCCGCGTCGCCGTCGGTCGAACCGCCGAGGCCGAGGTCGAGACAGCCGGCGAGCGCGCTCGCGCTCGCACCGACGCTCGCGAGCACGTCGCGTCTGCGCGGGAGGGACATACCACCCGCTAGGTACGCGTGCTACTTAGTGTCGTTCGAGGCGGCGAACGGGAGTCAGATGCGGCCGAGGTAGCGCGCGGTCGCGGCGAGCGTCGCCGGCGACAGCGCGTACGTGTGCCCCCACCAGTCGGGGTCGTAGCCGACGTCCTGCGAGAAGTGCCCGAGACAGCCCGACCCTGGCCACTGGGTTTCGCCACCGACGGTCGTCTCCGCGTACGCAGTCGCCAGCGGCGTCACGATGGCGCCGCGGCCGTCGCCCGCCGGGATGACCGCGCCGAGGTCGTGCTCGCAGCCACGACCGATGACGGGGCGAGCGTCGTAGGGCGTCACGAGCCCGTGCAGCACCTCGTGGACCGCCATGTTGTCCGTGACCGCCGCGTCGTCCCACCGTTCGGTCGCGCCGACGTTCGCGTACGACACCGGCCCGTCGTACTTGACGTGCGAGCGGTTCCCGCCGTAGCCGATGGACTGCTGGAGGGGTGCGTCGACGAGCATCAGGTGGAGGGCGTCGGGGTCGCGGCGGTCGGTCGCGTCGAGCCAGTTCGCCGTGGACCTGTAGACCGCGTCGCGCGTGTTCGTCACCACGGTTCCGCGGGGCGCGGTCGCACCCGCGACGACGTCGTACTCGACGTCGCGGTCGAGTTCCCGGTCTGCGTTCCGCGCGACCTGCTCGACGCCCCGGTCGACCGCCCGCACCACGCGCCGGAAGGTGCGGTCGGGGATCGACCGGACGCGATGCACGGCCACACCGACGGTCATCGGACTCGCGACGGCGTCGCTTCGAGTCGAATCGGCTCCGGTCGGGGCGAGCGCTGGCGCGCTCGCCGCCACGGCCTGGAGGAGGGCGCGTCGAGACGGCACGCGCTCGGCTTCGCACCCGACCGGCGTAAGTCTCCTCCCTCCGTCGCGAGCGCGAACGCTCAGCTCGTCGCGTCCTTCCGCATCTTCACGTGCGGGATGCCGGCCTCGTCGAACTCGTCGCCGAAGCGCTCGTACCCGAGTCGCTCGTAGAACCCCGCCGCCTGCGTCTGGGAGTACAGGAGGAACGACTCGAACCCACGCTCCCCGCCCTCGGTCTCGAGCACGTCCATCAGCGCTCGCCCGACGCCGGTTCCACGATACGATTCGAGGACGGCGACGCGCTCGACCTTCCCGACGGCCGCCGCCTCGCGGTCCTTCGGCCGGATCCGCGCCGCGCCCACCGGCCGCACGCCGTCCGCGACCGCGAGCGCGGCGTCTCGCGTCGGGTCGCGGTCGTACGCGACGACGTGCGTCGTCGCCGGGTCGTCGTCCCAGTCGTCCCACTCCAGGCTCTCGTCGACGTCCTGCTCGTCCACGAACACCACGCGCCGCACCGCGAACGCGTCCTCGCGCTCGTCCTCCGCGTCGGCAACCTGCACGCGTACGTCAGTCATGCGCGGACCGACGCACGGAACCCTCGAAGGGGTTTCGCTCGCATCATGCCACCGGACCGCCGAGCGGCGTCGGCGCTCAGAGCACGCCCGTGCCGCCGCTCGCGACGACGACGGACGCGTACACGTCGCCGTTCGGCGAGACGTGGACGTCCGCGCTCCCGTGCTCGAAGCGTTCGGCAGTCAGAAACGCGCGCACGTCGTCGTCCCCGAGGAGGTTCCGGAGGAACGCGTCCGCGACGGCGTCCGCGTCCGCGAACCCCTCGATCGCGCGTTCGTCCTCGGCGCCGGTGAGAATCCGTCGAACGAACTGGAACTGTCCGAGTCGGAAGTCCCGGAGTCGCCCGAACAGCTCGCGGGCACTCCCGTCCTCGCCCGTCGTGACCGTGTACGCGGTCGCGTACCGCGCCGCGTCGACCACCCGCCCCTCGGCCGCGAGGTCGACGTCGCGCTCGGCGTTCACGCCATCCAGGATCGCGTCCTCGACCGCCGACAGCGAGAGACCGCCAGCGCGCTCCGCACTCCCCGGTGCGTCCGGTATCGCCGGCGGCGTGTACTCCTCCCACACCAAGTACCCACCACCGAACAGCGCGACCGCGCCAGCCACGCCGTACCCGACGAGCGCGCGCCGCGACGTCCCCAGGAGTGACTCCGCCTCCCGCACGTCGCGCTCCCCGTCCAACGGCACCTTCTCCAGGGACATCCCCCCGCAGTTCGAACACGGCGGATTGTGCTTGGGCGTCCGCTCCCCGCAGTGCTCGCAGCGCCACTCGAACCCGCCAGCGTCGGCCGCGTCGTCCATCAATCACACAGAACGACCGCGCGCCCAAACCGCTACCGGACTCCACGCGCCATCGACTCGAAACGACAGCCGCCGACGCATCGCGAGACCCAGTGCCGAGACGACCGAACCACCGAGCCGTCGGCTATCGAGCGCGGCGAAGAGAGAGAAGAACCGCGGCCGCGGTCGCGTCGTTACGAGAGCTTCTCGATATTTGCGACGACCTCCTCGGCGTATTCGGTCGTGGAGACCTTCTCGGCGTCGTCGAGGTTGCGCGCGAAGTCGTACGTGACGATGCCGGAGGAGATGGTCTCCTCGACGGCGTCGCGGACGAGGTCGGCGGCGTCCTTCCAGCCCATGTAGTCGAACATGAGTTCGCCGGAGAGGATGAGGGCGCTCGGGTTCGCCTGGTCCTTGCCGGCGCGCTTCGGTGCGCTGCCGTGGACGGGCTCGGCGAGGACGCGCGCGTCACCGAAGTTCGCGCCCGGTGCGATACCGAGACCGCCGATCTGGGCGCCCGCGGCGTCGCTGAGGTAGTCGCCGTTCAGGTTCGGCATCGCGAGGACACCGAACTCGTCGGTGCGGAGCTGCATCCACTGGAGCATCGCGTCCGCGAGCCGGGATTCCACCATGACGGCGTCCTCGGGGATGTCGATCTCGTCCTCGGTCTCCCAGAGCGAGTCCGGTGCGGCGAACACTTCGTCGTCCGGGTACTCTTCGTCGGCCACTTCCATGCCCCACTCGGTGAACTGGCCTTCGGTGAACTTCATGATGTTCCCCTTGCCGACGAGCGTGACCTTGTCGCGGTCGTGCTCGAGGGCGTAATCGATGGCCTTGCGGACGAGGCGCTTCGAGCCGAACTCGGTGATCGGCTTGATGCCGATACCGATCGGGCCGTCGTGCATGATGCCGTCCATGCCCATGTCGTCCTCGACGAAGTCGCGGACCTGCTCGACCTCGTCGGTGCCGGCCTCCCACTCGATGCCGGCGTAGACGTCCTCGGTGTTCTCGCGGAACGTCACCATGTTCATCTCCTCGGGGCTCTTCATCGGGGACGGAACGCCGTCGAGGTAGTACGTCGGGCGGACGTTCGCGTAGAAGTCGAGCGTCTGTCGGAGGGCGACGTTCAGGCTCCGGAAGCCAGCGCCGACGGGTGTCGTGAGCGGCCCCTTGATCGCGACGCGGAACTCGTCGATCGCGCGAACGGTGTCCTCGGGGAGGTTCTCGTCGTACTTCTCGCGAGCGGACTCGCCGGCGTAGACGCGCATCCACTCGATGTTGCGTCCGGTTGCCTCGGCGGCGGCGGTCAGGACCTTCTGCGCGGCCGGTCCGACGTCCTTCCCGATGCCGTCCCCGTGAATGATGGGGATGATGGGGTTCTCGGGGATGTCCAGCTCGTCAGCGTCCTCGTCGACAACTTCGATCGCCTCGCCGTCCGACGGCACGTCGACCTTCTCGTACTCGTGACTCATACTCGGCTAGATGGTCGGAACACCCGCCTAAAAGGCCTATCATTTGGCTGCGAGACCCGCGACGTCGGCGTGTTTGCGGGCGTTCTCGACGTGGTCGGGACGAAAGTTTTGCCACCGTGTTCGTGGTTCCGCTGGCGGCGCACCGGCTCGCGCGAAAGCACGAGGACGGCGACTGCGGGGCTGACGGTGCGAAGCGCAAGGAGGAATCGGCGCGACGACAGCGGTTTCGACGCGACGACAGCGGACTCGGCGTTGCGACGAGGTCAACGTTCGACGACGAGGTCAGCGCACGGCGACGGGTCGGCACGACGACGGCGAACTCGGCGCGACGACGAGGTCAGCGCACGGCTACGAGGTCAGCGCACGGCGACGGGTCGGCGCGGCGGCAACGGACTCAGCACGACGGGTCGGCGCGGCGAGGCTGCTGCGAGGGTTCTGCCGGCGGCAGCAGGAAGGTGGTGTGCGTGCGGTTCGGGTTGGCTCGCGGTACGTGATCGCGGATCGGTGCCGGTCGGTCGCGGCGTGGCCTGCGCCGCGACAGCACGGTACGTGCGTCGTCGGCCACGACGTCTGTGTCTCCGTCGTGGGGCAGTCGGCGTGCGGTGCGGGTCGGCCGCGGTGCGGGCAGTCCACCGCGGGGTCGCGTGTGGTTCGAGTGATCGGTGCGTCCGGTGCGGGCGTTCGTCGCGGGCGGTGCGGGTCGGCCGCGGTGTAGGCAGTTCACCGCGGGCGTGACCGGTCTGGTTCGCGTTCGGTTCGAGGTCGTTCGCGTTCGGTTCGGGCGGCCGCGGCGCAGGTGATTCGCCGCGGGAGTCGCGGAAGCGCCGGTTCGGGTACGGTTCGAGTGACCGCGGTGCAGGCAGTTCACCGCGGGCATCGCGTGTCGGAGGCCCATCGGTCGGCGGTCGTCGGTGCGTTCGTAGGTGCCGCCCGCTGCGTCGGTGGTCGCGCGGACGACGTCACGGTCGTCGCAAGCGTATTGTCCGCATCACGTCTTAGTCAAGAGTTAGCACGGCACAAGTACTTTGGGGCCAGGTACCATGGGAGACCGCGACACGCTCGCTGTCCTGGAGGCGATGGAGCTGGCCGTGCGCGTGCCCTCCAGCCAGGACCCAGGTCGGCAAGCGTTAAGCGCCGGGGGGCCGCGTCCCAAGCCATGCAGGTCATCGTGCACGGCGGCGCAGGGAGTGCGCCGGACGAACCCGAGAGCCGACAGGCGATACTCGACGACGCCGCGAACGAAGGTGCGAACGCAGCGACACCGCTGGACGCGGTGGAAGCAGCCCTCCACGTCCTCGAATCGTCGCCCCGGTTCAACGCCGGTATCGGCGGTGCCGTCCAGTCCGACGGCGTCGTCCGCACCGACGCCGGCGTCATGACGAGCGACCGCGACGCGGGCGCCGCGTGCTCGATGCCGGGCGTCGAGCACGCCGTCTCGGCGGCACGCGTCGTCCTCGAGGAGACCCCGCACGTCCTCGTCTCCGGCGAGCACGCCGTCTCGCTCGCCGACGACTACGGCGTCGACACCGACGGCGACCTCTTCACCGACCGAACGCGCGAGAAGTACGCGAACGCGGACCCGCCGACGGGATCGCCGAGCGAGCACCTCGCGTGGCTCGCGGACCGGTTTGGGCGGGGTGGCGCGGCGAACGCCGACCCCGAGTCCGACGACCGCGCCGGTGACGATCACACCGACCACGCCAGCGAGAGCGGGGCCGACCACACCGACCACGACACCGTCGGTGCGGTGGCGCGCGACGGCGATCGCATCGCTGCGGCGACGTCGACGGGCGGTCGGTGGTTCGCGCTCGCCGGGCGCGTCGGGGACGTCCCCCAGCTCGGGAACGGGTTCTACTGCGCGCCAGCCGGCGGTGCGAGCGCCACTGGCGCGGGCGAGGACATCGCTCGCGTCACGCTCGCGCGCCGCGCCGTCCGCCACGTCGAATCCGGTCGGGACGCCGACGACGCCGCCGCGCTCGCCATCGACGAGTTCGGCGAACTCACGGGCTCGCAGGCGGGCGTCATCGTCCTCGACGCCGACGGGAACGCCGGCAGTGCGTACAACTCCGAGCTCATGCAGACCGCCGTCGTCGTCGAGTGACCAGCGCAGTCCCGCGGCGGGTTGATGGTTCGAGCGCGCGTACTGGTGGGCGTGTACGAGTGGTTCCCGCTCCTGGCGATCCTGACCGGGGTCGTGGTCGTGCTCGCTGCACCCGTCGTCGCCGTGATCGCCGTCGCCGTCGAACGGCTCGCTGACGCCCGCGTCGACCGTGTCGCCGGGATTCTGGTGGCGGTGCCGACGACGGTGGCCGTCGGTGCGCTCCTCGTCCTCGGCGGCTTCCTCGCCGCTAGCGTCGTCGCAGCGGTCGTGGTCGTGCTCGCGGCCGCACCGCTTGCCGTCGGCTGGCTCGTCGCCGCCCACGCCGACGGGCTCCCCGGTCGCACCGGACGGCGCTGGGTGGTCCTCGCGTGGCCGGGTTGCCTCGCACTCGCCGGCATCCTGTTCGCCGCACCCGGAGGGTTCGCGCGGTACAACGTCCTGTTCCTCGACTCGCCAGTCCGGGAGTCCGCACTCCTCGCCCTGCTCGCCGTCGCCGTCCTCGGCCCAGGCATCGTCGTCGCCGTCCTCGACCGACGGCACCGGTCCCGTCCCGTCGCGTCGCCGCCAGAACGACCGAGACGGTGAAAACCACACGACTGCGACGCCACAGAACCGGTTTTCGACGCGTGTCGTACCCTATCTTTATCATCGTCGATGACGACTATGGTCGTATGCTCGAACAGACACAGCACCGCCGCGCGGCCTGCCCCGAGTGCGGCACGAAGACGATCAACGTCCAGGGCGTCGACGCGTGCCCGGACTGCGCGTGGATCGCCGACGACGACTGACGACACCGCTCACGGAAGAACGCGCCCGCACCACCGTCGTCGCCGTCGTCAGTCGAACAACGTCACTGGCCCGTCCCACACGTCCAGGCCGTCCTCCGCCCGCTCCATCATGCGCTCGTGCAGGTCCCGCACCGGTTCGTCCGCCGCGGGCCGCACCTGCTCGTACGACCCGTCGGCGTGCATCCGCCAGCGACGACGATTGTCGTCGAGGTTCAGTTCGAGCACGCGCGCCAGCTCGCGCTGCAACCGCGGGTCCTCCACGGGTGCGTTCGCCTCCACGCGGTTGTCGAGGTTCCGCACCATCCAGTCCGCCGACCCGATGTAGAACCCCGGGTCGTCGTTCTCGAAGTAGAACACTCGCGAGTGCTCGAGGAACCGCCCGACGATACTGTGCACCTCGACGTTCTCGCTCACGCCCTCGAGACCGGGGCGGAGCCGACAGATGTCACGCACGATCAGCTTGCACTCGACGCCCGCCATCGACGCCTCGTACAGCGCCCTGATGACCTCCGGGTGCTCAAGGCGATTCATCTTCGCGATGATGCGTGCGTCTCCGCCGTCGCGCGCGACCGCGGTCTCGTGGCGGATGCGGTCGAGGAACGCCTCGCGCATGTTCGTCGGCGCGATGAGCAGGCGCCGGTAGTCGTCGTGCATCGAGTGCCCCGTGAAGAAGTTGAACAGCTTCACGAGGTCCTGACCGACGTCCCGGTCCGCGGTCAGGAGCCCGAGGTCCTCGTACGTCTTCGCGGTCTCCGAGTGATAGTTCCCCGTGCCGACGTGACTGTAGAGGCGGACGTCCTCGTCCTCCTGGCGGACGACGAGCGTCGTCTTCGTGTGCGTCTTCAATCCCGGCGTGCCGTACGCGACGTGGATGCCCTCCTCCTCCAGTCGATTCACCCACCGGAGGTTGTTCTCCTCGTCGAACCGCGCCTTCAGCTCGACCATCACCGCGACCTCCTTCCCGTTCTGGGCCGCCTCGATGAGGCTCTGGATGACGTTCGAGTCCTTCGCCGTCCGGTAGATCGCGGCCTTGATCGCGAGGACGTCCGGGTCGTGCGCGGCCTCGTGGATGAACTCGTGGACGGTGCCCGTGAACGAGTGATACGGGTGATGGACGAGGATGTCGCCGTCGCGGACCTCGTCGAAGATCGTCCGGTCCTCGTCCTCGTGGACGCGCGTGAACCGCGGGTGCGGTTTCGGCGTCCAGTCCTCGTACTTCAGCGCCGGTCGGTCGAGCCCGTGCAGTCGCATGAGGTCGCGGTAATCCAGTGGCGGGTCGCGGACGAACACCTCGCGCTCGTCGACGTCGAGGTGCTCGACGAGGAGGTCGCGGACGCGGTCGGGCGTCCCACTCGCGAGTTCCAGCCGGACGACGGTCGCGAACCGGCGTTCGCGGAGCACCTCCTCGATCATGTCGATGAGGTCCTCGGCGACCTCCTCGTTCCGACGGACCTCGGCGTTGCGCGTGACGCGGAACGTCGACCACTCCTCGACCGCGGTGTCGGGGAACAGGAGGTCGAGGTTCGCGCCGATCACCTGCTCGAGGGGCACGAACTCCGCGTGGTCGTCGCCCGCGTCCTTGTCGTCGACGCGCACGAGCCGCGGGCGGTTCTGCGGGATCTTCACGCGCGAGAACTTCACGTCCGCGTCCGGTGACTTCCGCGTGAGGATGGCCATCGAGAGGCTGAGGTTCGAGATGAACGGGAACGGGTGCGCGGGGTCGAACGTGAGCGGCGTGAGCGTCGGAAGCACCTGCGCTTCGAAGTACTCGCGGAGGGATTCGCGCTGGTCCGCGGCGAGCTCGTCGTGGTCGAGGACGTGGATGCCGGCGTCGGCGAGCGCGGGCTCGACGCTCTCGCGATAGCAGCGCGATTGACGCTCGAACAGCGCTTCGGCGCGCTCGATGGCTTCGCGCCACTGTTCGCGCGGCGTCCGGCCGTCGGGCGTGAGCTCGGTGACGCCCGCGTCGATCTGCTGTTTCAGGCCGCCGATGCGCTTCATGAAGAACTCGTCGAGGTTCGACGTGAACAGCGACAGGAACTTCGCGCGCTCGAGGGTCGGGTTGCGGTCGTCGACGGCTTCGTGGAGGACCCTGCGCTGGAACGCGAGCTCGCTCAGCTCGCGGTTCAGGTAGAGCGCGTCGTCGTCGAGGTCGACGACGTCCGGGTCGTCGGTGGGTCGTTCCGGTGCTCGGGCGGCCGAGCCGTCGCCGTCGGCGCGCGCACCGCTTCCCGCCTCCGCGTCGACGTCCGCTGGTGCGTCGAGCGACGCGACGTCCGCGTCCGCGGGCGCGTCGACGACGTGATGGGACTCGCTCGTCCCGCCGGACCCACCGATGTGGGACGTCAGGGACTTCCGGCTCTCGGCCGCGTACCCGCACGCGCACTCGAAGCGAGGGGTCGTCGTGGCCGCGTCGTCGTCCGCAGTCATGCCAATCGTTTCGTCGCCCTCGGGTTTATTTGCATCGTCGCTGCCGACGACACGCTCGCTCTCGGTGGCTTCGTCGTCCGTGCTGGTGCCTGGCTCGCTCTCGGTGGTTTCGTCGTCGGAGGTCGAGAAGCGAGTCACTCAGGCGACGACCCGTTCGCGAGTGTCGACGATGGAGTCGTCGCTCCGGGAGAGGCCGTCGCGGTCGAGTTCGACCGCGACGACCTCGTCGTTCCGGACGTCGTACGCGGTGAGGTCGCCGCCGTACACGCAGCCGGTGTCGAGGCCGATGGCGTGCTCGCGGACGACGGGACTGGAGAGGACGGTGTGCCCGAAGAACGCGCGGCGATCGCCGGCGTACTCGTCCCACCAGAACGGCCGGCCGTAGGAGTCGTCGGTGAGCGAGCGCGTGTTCTGGACGTCGTCGACGTCGTGCTCGGCGAGGGGCTTGCGCGGGTCGATGCCGCCGTGAACGACGACACCGTCGTCCCAGGAGATGACGACCGGCATCGACCGGATGTAGTCCACGTCGACGGCGGAGAGTTCGGGGAGTTCCTTCTCGCCGCGCAGGAGCTTCTCCTCGTTGTTCCCGCGGATGGAGAGCATGTTGTCCGCCTCGCGGACGGTCTGCACGACCGCCTTCGAGTCCGGGCCCTTCCGGACGAGGTCGCCGACGAACACGACGAGGTCGTCGGTGGTGACCTCGAGCGTCGCGAGCAGGCGCTTCATCGCGTCGAAGCAGCCGTGGACGTCCCCGACGACGTAGACGTCGTCCCAGTCGTCGAGGTCGATGCGTCGATGCCAGGCACCCTCGGTGTCGTCGAAGTCGAATCGGTCGGCTGTCACGGTCTTGACCTATATGATCGGGAACGCACGTAAAGCGTTGCTATGACGACTCTATGGAGCTATGTAGAATGTGTTCGTCAACGAGTAGCATGCGGCTGGTGGCGTGGGTGCGCGGTCCGTGGTCGTGGCCGCGAACGCACGCGGAGAGACGCACGCGAGGAGACGCAACCTCTTTCTCGCGGACGGGTCAACGATGGGGTATGACAGACGTCGACCTCGACGCCGAGAAGTACGAGAAGCACCGGGAGGCCGGCGAGATACTCGCGCAGGTCCGCGACGAGGCCGCCGACCGCCTCGAGGTCGGAACGAGCTACCTCGAGATAAGCGAGTGGGCCGAGGACCGCATCCGCGAACTCGGCGGGACGCCCGCGTTCCCCGTGAACGTCAGCGTCGACGAGGAAGCCGCACACGGCGCCGCCGGCCCCGACGACGACCGCGTCGTCGGCGAGGAGATGGTGAAACTCGACATCGGCGTCCACATCGACGGCTGGCTCGCCGACACCGCCGTCACCGTCGACTTCTCCGGGAACCAGGACCTCGTCGAAGCCGCCGAAGAAGCCCTCGACGCCGCGCTCGACGTCGTCGAAGCGGGCGTCGACACCGGCACGATCGGCGCGGAGATAGAGGACGTCATCGAGGCGTACGGCTACAATCCGGTCGTGAACCTCACCGGACACGGCCTCGGGCACTGGGAGCAACACACCGCACCGAACATCCCGAACCGCGGCGTCTCCCAGGGCACCACCCTCGAGGTCGGCGACGTCGTCGCCATCGAACCGTTCGCGACCGACGGCTCCGGGAAAGTCTCCGAAGGCCAACAAGAAGAGATCTACTCGCTCGAACGCGAAGCCAGCGTCCGCGACCGCTCCGCACGCCAGGCCCTCGAACAGATCACCGAGGACTTCAAGACCCTCCCGTTCGCCACCCGCTGGCTGGACGTCCCCCGCCCCGAGATGGCACTCCGCCGCCTCAAAATGAACGACATCGTCCACGGCTACCCCGTCCTCAAAGAAGAAGACGGCTGCCTCGTCAGCCAACGCGAACACACCATCATCGTCACCGAAGACGGCTGCGAGATCACCACCCGATCACGATAACGACCCCCCAGAACGCAGAAACGCCGACCTGGCGGTCGGCGTACGCTCTCTAATCAGTACACAGCAGAAACGCCGACCTGGCGGTCGGCGTACGCTCTCTAATCAGTACACAGCAGAAACGCCGACCTGGCGGTCGGCGTATGCTCTCTAGTCCGTAGTCCCAAAGAAACTGCGTGCCGCCGTCACCCCAGTGCCGGCGGCGAGTTGATTGGTTTGGACACCCCCGTGCCCACCTGTGCGTCTAAGCGTTGTTCATGCGTTGGCTCGAGCGGTTCCCACAGCGTTGGCATTCGGCCACGCGGTAGGGTTCGCGCGAGAACTCCGCATTTTCCTCCTTCAGACTTTCAGTACGGATCTGCACGGACACCTGGTGCAGCGTGTCGGTGTCACAGTCGGTGCAGTGCTCCGTCAGGCCGTCGAAGGAGTTGTCAGTCGTTGCCATCTACAGACCACATGTTACCCTGGTTGGTAATAAATCGATTCGTCAGTTTTCGGGGGGCGGGGGCGAAAAATACCCGACGAGGAGCCAATGAAACCATTCCAGCGCCTGAGGTAGTCCTAAATCGTCTAAAACCACTTCTGAGGCGTTTTTCCAGTGTTTGTGGATAGCGTT
Organism: Halorubellus salinus; assembly: GCF_020567525.1. Taxonomy (GTDB): domain Archaea; phylum Halobacteriota; class Halobacteria; order Halobacteriales; family Natrialbaceae; genus Halorubellus; species Halorubellus salinus. The sequence continues at coordinate 389,463 of NZ_JAJCVI010000004.1, read as the reverse complement.
TCAATCGGTTGTCAATGATTACCAGCAAATTTCCAGATAGTTACTGTCGAGATTCCCACACGTATGAAGCCGTGCTTTCAAATCAACGCCACACCTCGAAGCGGTATGGACCAGGTGTTCGCGCCGTGGCGCATCGAGTGGGTGGAACGCGACGACAAGAACCCGGACGTCGACTGCGTGTTCTGCGAGTTCCCCGACCGCGAGGACGCCCGCAGCAACCTCGTGCTCGCGCGCAACGACCACGCCGTCGTCATGCTCAACAACTACCCCTACAACCCCGGGCACACGATGGTCATCCCGACCGCGCACGAAGGCGACTGGCGCGCACTCGACGACGACCAACTCCTCGCGCACGCCCGCCTCAAGCAACGCACCATCGACGCCATGGATACCGCGTTCGCGCCCGACGGCTACAACACCGGCGAGAACCTCGGCGGGAGCGCCGCCGGCGGCAGCATCGGCGACCACCTCCACACGCATCTCGTCCCACGCTGGACCGGCGACACCAACTTCATGCCAGTCATCTCCGACACCAAGGTCATCGTCGAAGCCGTCACCGACACCTACGACCGCCTCCACGACGCCTTCAGCGACCAGGACGACGCCACCACCACCGACAACGGCGCCATCCAGTTCTAACACGCCAAACCGCACCCCCCACCGGCGTACTCTCGTGCGGTCGGATCAACCAAGCAACGACCGCCTGCCGGCAGCCGTATGCTCGTGCGGGCAACTTTCCCCCGAAACGACCGCCTGCCGGCAGCCGTATGCTCGTGCGGGCAACTTCCCCCCGAAACGACCGCCTGCCGGCGGCCGTATGCTCGTGCGGGCAGTGGAGTCGACACGCCCTTGACACCCCACGCCGTAGCCCGATGTGATGAGCGACGCGACGACGATGCGACGCATGGGCGCACTCGTCCTCGCGGTGAACCTCGCGCTCGCCGTCGGGAAGACGCTCGTCTACCTCGACGGCGGCAGTCTCGCCGTCGGGGGCGAAGCCGTGAACAGCTTCGCGGACGCCGCCTACAGCGTCTTCGTCCTCGTCGGACTCTACTACACCACGCAGCCACCGGACTTCGAGCATCCACACGGCCACGAGCGCATCGAGCCGTTCGTCGCGCTGTTCGTCGCCACGGGCGTGTTCGCCGCCGGCGGCGCCATCCTCTACCAGGCCGGGACGACGCTCCTCTCCGGTGACGCGACCGTCACCACGGGGTACGCGGCGGTCGGCATCCTCGCGGTCTCCGGCGTCACCAAGTACGGCCTCTACCGGCTCGTGTACGCACGCGGGGAATCGACGAACTCCCCGGCGCTGAAAGCGGCCGCGCTCGACAACCGCAACGACGTCCTCACCGCGGGCGCGGCACTCGTCGGCGTCGTCGGCGCACGCGCCGGCTACCCGCTCCTCGACCCGCTCGCCGCGGGCATCGTCGCGATCGCGGTCTGCTACACGGGCGTCGAGATCGTCCGCGACAACGTCGGGTACCTCGTCGGGAGCGCCCCACCCGAGGAGTTGCGCATCGAGATCATCGACCGCGCGCTCGCACACCCGGACGTCGAGGGCGCGCACGACGTCGTCGCGCACTACGTCGGCCCCGAGGTCGACGTCTCGCTGCACATCGAGGTCGAGGGCGACCGGACGCTGTTCGAGGCGCACGACATCGAGACCGAGGTGATGGACGCCATCCGCGAGCTCCCGGAGGTCGACGACGTGTTCGTGCACGTCGACCCGAAGGAACTCGGCGAGTGGAAGGCCGACGCGGACGTCGACCGGCTCGCGCGGAAACACCGCGAGGACTGACGCCTACCGGTCCTGGAGAAGACGGGTACGGTAGTTGCGATGGCGGTGGGCGAGAGCGGTAGGCGAACGGGTGAGCGAGGCCGGGATAGGGTTTTGGTAGCTGCGGCCCTGGCTCGTGGTATGCCTTCGACGCTCGTGCACGTGGCACTCGGTGGGTTGGTTGGGTGCGCGTTGCTGGCCGGCGCGTTCTCGCCACGCGCCATCCTCGTGGTGCTGGCAGCGGTCGCGGCGGTCGACCTCGACACGTTCCTCGGGTGGGTGGTGGTGGGCGCACATCGCTCCGCCACGCACACCCTGCTCCTCCCGGTCGCGCTCGGTGCGCTCGTGTACTGGGACGTCCGCATCCGCGAGACCTCGTGGCTGCGCGCGCGCTTCGGGGAGACCGCCCCGCGGGTGGCGGGCGTCGCGGTGGTCGCGGTCGCGTTCGCCGGCATCGGCCCGGACGTGGTGACCAACGGCGTGAACGTGCTCTGGCCGGTCCACGACCAGTTCTACGAGGTGACGGGCCGGACGTACCTCAGCGACCAGCAGGGGTTCGTGCAGACGTTCGTCGACCTCGGGAACGCCGAACCCGTGAAGGACGCGAGCCTCGGGTCGACGAAGGAACGCCAGTACCACACGGGGGCCGACACCAACCCCGATAGGAAGGGCGAACCCGAAGTGAACGAGCGCATCTTCCCGCTCGCGGGCTCGGGCACCCAGCTCCTGCTCGTCGCGACGGGCGCGCTCGTCGTCGCCAGCCGCGTCGCCGAGGACGTCCGCGACCGCTGACCCGACCGAGCGACACAACCGTCGACCGGGCTCCGGCTCGCGGGACCGGAACGTTCCTTTCGGTGCCGCGTGCTTGGTCGAACATGGACGCCACCATCCGCCCGTACGACGCCGAGCGCAACCGCGGCGCGCTATGGGAGCTCAAGCAAGGGTTCGAGACCGGGCTCGGCGAGGGCACCGGCAGCGACGACAAGCAGGCGCTGTACGAGGACAAGCTCGACGAGGCGTACCGCGCGGACTGGCTCGCGTGGGTCGACCGATGCGTCGCCGACGACGAGCGCTGCGTGACCGTCGCGAGCGCGCCCGACGACGCCGGCGGCGAGACGCTCCTCGGGTACGTGTTCGTGCTCCCCGAGCGCCTCGCGTTCGTGTGGGACGCCGCCGTCCTCAACGAACTCTACGTCGTCCCCGACGCCAGAGGAACCGGCGTCGCGGACGACCTCATGGACGCCGCGGTCGCACTCGCTCGCGACCAGTCGCTCCCGCTCGACCGCCTGGTCCTGGACGTCGACCGCGAGAACGACCGCGCGAGAGCGTTCTACGACCGTCACGGGTTCGGGCACTGGGGCGAGATGGTGGCGAAGCAACTGTAGGGGAGAGAGCGCGTCGGCGCGAGCGTTCGAATCGGTATCAGGCGACCTCGGCGAGTGCGCCGCCGATGGCGCCGAAGACGACGGGGTAGACGACGCCGGCGATGATGATGGCGTTCGCGAGCGGGACGCTGAGGCTGCCGCCGTCGCCCGACGCGGAGAACAGGACCGCGCCGAGGATGACGAGCGCGAGCTGGCCGACGACGACGAGCGCGCCCGCGGCGGCGGACTGACCGGTGCCGCGGATGCTCGGCGAGGACGCGACGACGTACCCGGCGGCGACGAGCGCGACCGCGGGGACGAGGTACGCGAGCGCGAGCAGCGAGCTGTCCGCGAGCGCGATGAGGCTGAACGTCGATTCGGAGAGTGCACCCTCGTAGGTCACCTCGACGAACTGCGCGTTGAAGAGCACGTACCCGGCGGCCTTCCACGCGGGGACGCTGTCGCGGACGATGCCGATGACCGCCTGGTTCAGAGCCTCGCCGATGCTGTCGGGCTCGGGGAGTTCCACGAACGTCCAGAGGAGGAACGACACGACGTACGTCGCGACGAACGCCGCCGCGCCGGCACCGGCACCGCGGATCGCCGTCGAGGCGTCGATACCGCTCCGGGCTGTGCTACCGGCGGTCGCTCCGTCGCTGTCGGGGGTCGAACGGGCACACATATCAACGTCCCGTACCGAACGAAGCCGTAATAAACGCAGGGCTAGGTGTTCGGCTCCCAACGTGTCGGCGCGGCCGGCCGCGACGAACCGCCTGCAGGACACGACCCCTGACCGTCGGGGAGTGTGCGAACCGACGGGATTACGGCGCGTCCACTCGACGGCGCTGGTATGGAACGACGGCGACTCGACGAGTACCTCGCGGCCGAGGACCTCGCCTCCGTGTGGTTCGCGCGCCCCGAGGGGTTCGCGTGGCTGACCGGCGGCGACAACCGCGTCGACCACGAGGCGGGAATCGGTGTGGCGGCAGCTGGATACGACGGGGAGGACGTGACCGTCGTCGCCCCGAACAACGAGACGGAGCGGTTGCGCGACGAGGAACTCGCGGAGGACGTCGCGGTCGTCGAGTACCCGTGGCACGAGCGCGACCTGCCCGCGGCGGTGGCGGCGGTCGCGAGCCAGCCGGCGGTCGCGGACGTGGACGTCCCCGGGTTCGGTGACGTGGACGCGAGCGCGCTCCGCCAGCCGCTCTCCGAGCGCGACCGCGAGCAGTACGCCGACGTCGGGCGACGGACCGCTGCCGCGGTCGAGGCGGTCTGCGCGGAGCTCCAGTCGACGGACACCGAGGGCGAGGTCGCGTCAGCGCTCTCGGTCGCGCTCTCGGTGCGCGAGCTCACCGCGCCGGTCGTCCTCGTCGGCGGCGCCGACCGCGCCGCACCGTACCGGCACTGCACGCCGACGGAGAACCAGCTCGGGGAGTACGCCGTGATATCGGTGACGGCGTACGACGACGGCCTGTACGCGTCGTGCACGCGCACCGTCGCGTTCGACGCGCCCGAGTGGCTCGCCGACCGCCACGAGGCGGCTGCGCGCGTGGAGACGACGGCGCTCGCGGCGACGCGCGCCGCCGGTCGCGACGACGGGACTGCCGCGGACGTCTTCGAGCACGTCCAGACCGCCTACGACGCGGTCGGGTGGCCCGAGGAGTGGCGCGAGCATCATCAGGGTGGCGCCGCCGGGTACGCGGGCCGCGAGTGGATCGCGACGCCGACGAGCACCGAGCCCGTCCACCTCCCGCAGGGGTACGCGTGGAACCCGACCGTCGAGGGCGCCAAGAGCGAAGGCACCGTGCTCGTCGACGACGACGGGTTCGAGCCGCTGACGACGAGCGACGACTGGCCGACCGTCGAGGTCGAAGCCGTCGACTTCGACGTGACCCTGGAACGCCCCGCGGTCTACGACGCCTGACCCGTCCCGACAGGCGACGACACCCGACCGCGGTCGTTCCCCCGCGTCGACGCCGGACGCCGCGAATCGACCATGGACGCCCCCGGTCACGCCGCCCGGTTATCGACAGTCGTCGAATGTCGCTTTCGATTAGCTTTTAGTCCGCGCCGGTGGTGGGTTCGTCCATGGGACTCGACGAGGACTCACTGGACTATCACGCGGAGGACCCCCCCGGGAAGCTCGAGATTTCGACCACGAAACCGACGAACACCCAGCGGGACCTCTCGCTCGCGTACTCGCCCGGCGTCGCGGCGCCCTGCGAGGCGATCGCGGCGAACGAGGACGACGCGTACAAGTACACCGCGAAAGGGAACCTCGTGGGCGTCGTCTCCAACGGGAGCGCCGTCCTCGGACTCGGTGACATCGGTGCGCAAGCCTCGAAGCCGGTCATGGAAGGCAAGGGCGTGCTCTTCAAGCGATTCGCCGACATCGACGTGTTCGATATCGAACTCGACCAGGACGACCCCGAGAAGATCATCGAAGCGGTCGACGCGATGGGGCCGACGTTCGGCGGCATCAACCTCGAGGACATCAAGGCGCCCGAGTGCTTCCAGATCGAGGAAGCGCTCAAGGAGTCGATGGACGTCCCCGTCTTCCACGACGACCAGCACGGGACCGCCATCATCTCCGGTGCGGCGCTCGTCAACGCCGCCGAGATAGCAGGGAAGGACCTCGAAGAACTCGAGATCGTGTTCTCCGGTGCCGGCGCGTCCGCCATCGCGACCGCGCGCTTCTACGTCTCCCTCGGCGCGAAGAAGGAGAACATCACGATGTGTGACTCCTCGGGCATCATCACCCAGGAGCGCGCGGACGCTGGCGACGTCAACGAGTACAAACAGCAGTTCGCGCGCGACGTCCCCGGCGGCGACCTCGCGGACGCGATGGACGGCGCGGACGTCTTCGTCGGCCTCTCCATCGGCGGGCTCGTCAGTCAGGAGATGGTGCAGTCGATGGCGAGCGACCCCATCGTGTTCGCGATGGCGAACCCCGACCCCGAGATCGGGTACGAGGCGGCGAAGGACGCCCGCGACGACACCGTCATCATGGCGACCGGGCGCTCTGACTACCCGAACCAGGTGAACAACGTCCTCGGGTTCCCGTTCATCTTCCGTGGGGCACTCGACGTGCGCGCGACCGAGATCAACGAGGAGATGAAGGTCGCTGCGGCGCGAGCGCTCGCGGAACTCGCACAGAAGGACGTCCCGGACGCGGTCGTGAAGGCGTACGGCGACCAGCCGCTGCAGTTCGGCGCGGACTACATCATCCCGAAGCCCCTGGACCCGCGCGTCCTGTTCGAGGTCGCGCCCGCGGTCGCGGAGGCCGCGATGGACTCGGGGTGTGCGCGTCACGAGGTCGAACTCGACGCGTACGAGGAGCGCCTCGAAGCACGGCTCGGGAAGTCCCGCGAGATGATGCGCGTCGTCCTGAACAAGGCCAAGAGCGACCCGAAGCGCATCGCGCTCGCGGAGGGCACGGACGAGAAGATGATCCGGGCGGCGTACCAGCTCGAGGAGCAGGGCATCGCGGAGCCGGTGCTCATCGGGAACCCCAGTCGCATCACGAAGACGACCGAGCGCCTCGGGCTGGACTTCGAGCCGGAGGTCGCGAACCCCCGCGAGGCCGGAGAGTACGAGGCGTACGCGGAGCGATTGCACGACATCCGGAAACGCAAGGGGCTCACGGAGAACGAGGCCCGCGACCTCGTGCGCCGTGACTCGAACTACTTCGGGAGCGTGATGGTCGAGTCCGGGGACGCGGACGCCCTGATGACGGGGCTCACGCATCACTACCCGAGCGCGCTCCGTCCGCCGCTGCAGGTCATCGGGACCGCCGAGGACGCGGACTACGCCGCGGGCGTCTACATGCTGACGTTCAAGAACCGGGTCATCTTCTGCGCGGACGCGACCGTCAACCAGGACCCGGACGCGAAGGTCCTCGCGGAGGTCGCCGAACACACCGCGGACCTCGCTCGCGAGTTCAACGTCGACCCGCGCGTCGCGATGCTCTCCTACTCGAACTTCGGGAGCGTCGACAACCCCGGCACGCGCAAACCCCGGCGCGCCGCGCGGATGCTCCGCGAGAACCCCGACTTCGACGCGCCCGTCGACGGCGAGATGCAGGCCGACACCGCGGTCGTCGAGGACATCCTCGAGGGCACGTACGACTTCAGCGACCTCGAAGGCCCCGCGAACGTCCTCGTGTTCCCGAACCTCGAAGCCGGGAACATCGGGTACAAGCTCCTCCAGCGCCTCGGTGGCGCGGACGCCATCGGCCCGATGCTCGTCGGCATGGACAAGCCCGTGCACGTCCTCCAGCGCGGCGACGAGGTCAAGGACATCGTGAACCTCGCCGGCGTCGCCGTCGTCGACGCCCAGGAAGAAGACGAGTAGGCTTCGCGGTCGGCTTTTCGCTCACGTCTTGCGAACCGCGACTCACTGCCCGCCAGGACGCGCGTGGCCGCGACGCGAGGTGAGTCAAATCGGCGTTTGTCTCTCCGTCTGGCTTTTTTCGGTGTCGTTCGTCGGTGAGTGCGTGAAGCGACGGGAGTTCGTTGCGGCCGCGGTGAGCGTGGCGTCGGCGGGCGTCGTCGGTGCGTCCCAGGCCGACGAGTTCGCGTCGGCGCCGTCGTCGCGGCCGGACCGTTTGGACGACGCCGGAGCGTCGGCGAGCGACGCCACCGAGGACGCTGCTACGGCCACCGCGGGCGAACTGGCCGAACAGTCGACGCTGGAGGTCGTGTCGACGGCGTCCAGCGAGACACCCGTGCGGTTCCGGCTCGTTCGCGCGGACGGGACGGTCGCGCACGACGACGTCCGCGAGATGAGTTACGGCGAGCGAGCGTATCTCTCCGGGCTCTGCGAGCGCGGCGAGACGTACGTGTTCACGCTGAGCGTCGAGGGCGCGACGCTCGTCCGCGAGACCGTGGAGCCCGGCGAGCGCGCCGTGTTCGAGTTACTCGACGAGACGACGGTGTCGGTGATCGCGTAGCCACTCGCCGGCAGCGGCGTCGCGAGCGCGAACGAGAGCGAGAGACTGCCCCGTGGCGCGAAGCTTGGCCGGACTGCCAGCCCACCTAGTCGGAGGCGTGGCGGTCGGCGCGGCTCGGCGGCGGGTACTGCGGGCTGGACCCTGGAGACTCGGGGAGCACGCACCGGTCGGGTTCCTCGTTGACGTGCGCGTACTCCCGCGGTGCGTTCGCGAGGTAGTGCGCGGGGTTGTCCTCGGAGTGGATGCGTGCTGCACGCACCTCGTCGAACCCGGAGACGCGAGCGCGGATACCGCGCCAGTGGTGCTCGCTCGCCGTCGGCACCTCGATGGCGCGCGTCGGCTGCCAGTCCGGGTGGCGGCCGGCGAGGACGGCGCTGTTCACGTTCGCAGCGAGCTCGTCGTGGTCGACGAGGACGCCGACGGTCGCTGTCGCCGGGGCGCGCTCGGCGACGACGTCCAGGCCGAGGTGGAGCGCGCGGTATTCGGCGACGTTGTTGTTCGGGGCGTCGTCGCTGGCGGCGATGCGAGCGACGCGCTCGCCGTCTCGAGTCTCGATGACGGCGCCGATACCCCCGTCGTCGTTCGCGCGGAACGACCCGTCCGTCGCCACGTAGAAATCTCGATGGTGGGTCCGGGGCGGGTGCGCGATGTGGGGGGTCGGCGACTCATCGAACAGGTCCCGCAGTGCGGGACGGCCGTGAGCGGCCATAGCTGACAGGATGCGATTCTCAGACTTAAATCCATCCCCCGTGAGAGACCGTATCACAGTAGAGCGCTCGGGAGTTTCGATAGCGGCAGAAGCCCCTTCGAATCGAAGCATTGACGAAACGGCCAGTCGTCGCGTTCGACGTGAGCCGTTATCGAGACGTCGTCCTGTTCGTCGTGCTCGCCGCCGTCTGGGGGAGCGCGTTCCTCGCCATCAAGGAGGGCGTCGAGGTCGTCCCACCGGTCCTGTTCGCGGCACTCCGATACGACGTCGCGGGCGTCATCATGCTCGCGTACGCCGCCTGGCGCGTCGACCACTGGATTCCCAGTGGCCGCGGCGAGTGGGCGCTGATCGCGGCCGGCGCGACCCTCATGATCGCCGCGTACCACGTCTTCCTGTTCGTCGGCGAGACCGACCCCGCCGTCACGTCCGCGGTCGCCGCCGTCCTCGTCGCGCTCTCGCCAGTCCTCACGACCGGTTTCTCGCGACTCCTCGTCCCCGAGAACCTCGTGACGCCGGGGACCGTCGCCGGAACGCTCCTCGCGCTCGTCGGCGTCGCCGTCCTCGTCCGCCCCGACCCCGCGAACCTGCTCGCCGGCGGCGCGGTCGCGAAGACCCTCGTCTTCCTCGCGGCCGCATCGTTCGCGCTCGGGAGCGTCCTGACGAAGGTCCCCGACGCCGAACTCCCCATCGAGACGATGCAGGCGTGGTCGATGGCGGGCGGCGCACTCATCATGCACGTCATCTCCCTCGGCCTCGGCGAGACGCAGACGTTCGGCGTCGAATGGACGACGACCGCACTCTGGTCGCTCGCGTACCTGTCACTCGCCGCGTCCGCGCTCGGCTTCCTGCTGTACTTCTACCTCCTCGAGCGCCTCGGCCCCATCGAGATCAACATGGTGAGTTACGTCGCTCCGATATTCGCGGCGCTCTCCGGGTGGGCGATCCGCGGCGAGGTCCCCACGGTCTACACCGTCGTCGGCTTCCTCGTCATCTTCGCGGGTTTCGCGCTCGTGAAACGCGACGCGCTCCGCGAGGAGGTCGCGTCGCTCCAGCGGTTGCTCTCGTCCTGAGAACGAAAGACGGCGACACCGGGAACAGGGGTGGAGTCGATTCGAACGTCGCCGAGTGGAGGATGGGAGTCGATTCGAACGTCGCCGAGTGGAGGATGGGAGTCGATTCGAACGTCGCCGAGTGGAGGGCGGCAGTCGATTCGAGCGTCGGGTCAGTGGTCGCCGTGACCGTGACCGACGACGAGCGCGAGGACGTTCAGTGCGAACAGCGCGAGGAACGCGGTCGTCTCGGGGGCGCCATCGAGCCCGGTCAGGAGCAGGGGAATGTGGAGGAAGGGGAGGGCGACTGCGCTCCAGAACCCGAGGAAGCGTACTGGCTTGACGACCGATTCAGTGACGTGCCGCGAGTGGGGGAGGACGCGGGAGTCGGAGAGCGGGGATGCCATCGTATCTCCATCATTGACCGACAGGAGCATATAATGCCGAGATTATTCGACCGGTTTCAGCTCTTTTCACCACCCTCCAGTCAACACTTTAACTTTTCATGAACGGTTTAGAGGCGCCTAGACGTTTTACAATCGCCTAAGAGTTGGTCACAGTATCCCGGCTCGTTGCGGATGGTAGTCGGTAACTACCAGGGTAGTACGCATCTCCACCGCGTCACGACGCGGTTCGAGTGCACCGCGACACGCGACCACGCGCCACCATGACACCACCACCGGCGAGGCGTTCACCGCGAGTTACCACGCAGTCAGCTGACTCCTCGCGCGCGAAGCCCCAGGGGAGTCCACCGTCACCGGTTCAGCGGAGTGCACAGCCGCTGGTTCGGCGCGTTCGCGGGTAGTCGCGTTCGTCGACCCGTCGGCCGTCGCGTTCGTCGATTCCGCGTCCGTCGACGCGACGAGTCGGACCGTGCGCTCGACGCGGACCTCCTCGTAGTGGACGACGACCGTGACGTTCCCGGTGGCGTTCGGCGTCGCCACCTGCCAGCTCGCGTTCGTCGTCTCGCCCGCCGGGACGGTCGTCCGGACGCGCGTCGTCGCGGTCCCGACCGAGATCACCGCGTCCTCGCTCGCGCGCTCGTTCCCGACGTTCGAGAGCGTCGCGTTCACGCGCATGGTCCCGTCCGCGGGCGCCGTCTCCGGGACCGTCACCGCGTCGGCGACGACCTCCGGGCCGACGACGACGAACGACGCGTTCGCGGGCACGAACCGCTCGCGCGGCGTCGGCGCCTTCGACGCCGACACCGTCGCGTTCCCCGGCACGTAGAACGGGAACGAGACGCGGCCGTCCGGCCCCGTCGGGTACGCGCTCCCGTAGAGTTCGACGGTCGCACCGACGCGCTCGCCGGTGTCGGTCCGCCGGACGACGAACCGCGCTCGCTCGCCCTCTGGCACCGGGTCCGGTGACACCGACACCGAGAGCTCGACGGGAATCCGTCGCACGTCGACGCGCGTCCGGTCGTCGACGAACCGGACCGCCGGCGTCCGGTTCGCGCCCGCCACGACGACCACCTCGTCCGCGGCGTCGAAGCGCACGGTCGCCACGCCGTCCGCGCCCGTCGACAGCGTGCGTCCGCCGAGCGACAGCGTCGCGTTCACCGCCTCGCCCGTGTCGCGACGACGCACCGACACCGCGACCGGTTCGTCGACGCGCGGCTCGCTCCGGTTCGCGGTCACGACCAACCCCACCGCTCGCCGCTCCACCGTCACCGTGTCAGCGGCCTCGACGAACCGGTACTCGGCGGTCGGCTGCTTCGACGCCCGCACCTCGAACTCGCCCGCGACACCGAAACTCACGTTCGCGACGCCGTCCGACCCAGTCCGGACGCGCTCCCCGTCAGCGGCGACGACCGCGTCGACGACGCTCCCGTTCTCGCGAGTCACCCGAACCGGCACCGGCTCGCCAGTCACCACGGTCTCGGGGACCGACACCGACAGCGAACTCTCGAACCGCCGCACCCGGAGGGCCGTCGTCGCCGACCGATTCCCGTCCGGACGCACGCCAGTCACCTCGTACGACCCCGGGTCGTCGACCGACACCACGACCGTCCCATCACCGCTCGTCGCATAGGACGCACCCGCAACCCGCACCGTCGCATCGCTCACCGGCTTCCCGTCGACCGACACCGTCACCGCGACCAGTTCCCCGGAGTCCACCGTCGACCGGTTCACCGACACCGACACCTGCCCGTCCTCGCTCTGATCGCGGAACGGGAACACCGGCCCGCTCTCCCCACCCGAGAGCGTCGCCGGCGACATCACCCCGACGACCCACAGGCCGACGACCGCGACGACGATGCCGACGAGCAAGAGCACCTGCGGGTCACGAGTCGGTCGATACGGGCCGTTTGCGGTACGACGCGTCGAGGTAACCGAAGACACTGGCGCGTCCTAAGCGGAGCGCGCGTAAAATCGTTTCCGCAGACGGTCGACCCGGATTGCGCCCGTTCCCGAGCGAACGACGACCGCGGGAGGACGACGAGAATCCAGCTACTGGAACCCGATGCGGCCGCCGCGGCGGTCGCGGGTCTCCGCAGCGCCGCCACGGAAGTCGTCCTCGATCTGGTCGTAGTACTCGAGGAGGTCGTCGTTGATCGTCGGCCGAACGGAATCCATCGCAGTCCGGAAGTGCTTCATCTCGACGGACTCCGCTTCCTCGTCCGCGCGCAACGCCTCGATGGCGGCTTCACGCGCAATCGATTCGAGGTCGCTCCCGACGTACCCGTCCGTCATCTCCGCGAGCTCGCGGAGACTCACGTCCGGACTCAGCGGCGTGTCCTCCGTGTGGATCTGGAGGATCTGCTCGCGGCCTTCGAGCTCGGGCTGGCCGACCATCACGAGACGGTCGAACCGACCGCTCCGGATGAGCGCCGGGTCGATCATGTCCGGGCGGTTCGTCGCCCCGATGACCATCACTTCACCCATCTCCTCGAGCCCGTCGAGTTCCGTGAGGAGCTGGTTGACGACGCGCTCTGAGACGTTCGACCCGACCTCGCCGCCGCGAGCCGGTGCGAGCGAGTCGAGCTCGTCGAAGAAGATGACGGTCGGGGAGACCTGGCGTGCCTTCCGGAACGTCTGCCGGATCGCCTTCTCGGACTCGCCGACCCACTTCGAGAGCAGTTGCGGGCCACGCACCGAGATGAAGTTCGCGTTCGTCTCGTTCGCGACCGCTTTCGCCATCAGCGTCTTCCCGGTGCCGGGCGGCCCGTAGAGCAAGACACCCGCTGGCGGGTCGATGCCCATCCGCTCGAACTTCTCGGGGTTGTTCAGCGGCCACTGGATGGCTTCCTCGATGTTCTGCTTCGCGTCGTCGAGGCCACCGACGTCGTCCCACGAGATCTTCGGGAGTTCGACGAGCACCTCCCGCATCGCACTCGGCTCCACCTCGTTGAGCGCCCCGCGGAAGTCGTCGCGCTTCACGATCATGCGGTCGATGAGGCTCGGCGGGATGTCCTCCTCGTCCAGGTCGATCTCGGGGAGGTACCGGCGGAGTGCCTTCATCGCCGCCTCCTTCGTGAGGCTCTCGATGTCCGCGCCGACGAACCCGTGCGTCTCGCTCGCGAGACTCGGGAGGTTCACGTCGTCACTCAGGGGCATCCCGCGCGTGTGGATCTGGAGGATCTCCTCGCGCCCGGTCTCGTCGGGCACGCCGATCTCGATCTCGCGGTCGAACCGACCGGGGCGGCGGAGCGCCGGGTCGACGGAGTCGACGCGGTTCGTCGCCGCGATGACGATGACCTGCCCGCGGGATTCGAGGCCGTCCATCATCGTCAACAGCTGGGCGACGACGCGACGCTCGACCTCGCCGGTGACGTCCTCGCGCTTGGGCGCGATGGAGTCCAGTTCGTCGATGAAGATGATGGAGGGCGACTCCTCGGTCGCGTCCTCGAAGATCTCGCGTAACTGCTGTTCGGACTCGCCGTAGTACTTCGAGATGATCTCCGGGCCCGCGATGGAGAAGAAGCTCGCGGACGTCTCGTTCGCGACCGCCTTCGCCAGCAGCGTCTTCCCGGTGCCCGGCGGGCCGTGCAGGAGCACGCCCTGCGGTGGCTCGATGCCGAGCTTCTTGAAGATCTGCGGGTGCTTCATCGGGAGTTCGACCATCTCCCGGACGCGCTGGATTTCGCCCTGGAGGCCACCGATGTCCTCGTACGTGATGCCGCCCCCGGTCTTCTCGAACCCGCTTATCGGTTCCTCGCGTAACTCGACGTCGGTGTCCTCGGTGATGAGGACGACGCCCTCGGGTTGGGTCTCGACCGCGATGAGCGGGATCGCTTGCCCGGGCGAGCGCATGAAGGGATGGTTCGTCGAGGACATCACGGGGACGATGTCGCGCTCGACGACCGGGCGCTTCAGGATCTGGCGTTTGACCATGCCCGCCGCGTCGCTCCCGAACTGCACCGAGGCCTCCTCGGGCGGGGCGAGCGTGAGCTTGTCGGCTTTCGTCGCTTCGGCCTTCCGGATGGTCACGCGCTCGCCGATACCGACGTCGGCGTTCTGCCGCGTGAACCCGTCGATGCGGACGGTGTCGGTGTTCCAGTCCTGCCGGTCCGCGCGCCAGACCTTCGCAGCGGTCGTGTCCGCACCTTCTATCTCGATGATGTCGCCGGGGCTCAGCTTCAGGTGCAGGAGCGTATCCGGGTCAAGTCGCGCGATACCGCGCCCCGAGTCGTTCGGGTACGCCTTCGCCACCTCCAGTTGGACTTCGTTCATGATTTGGGGACTGCCTGGATGGTCGAACGTGGGTCTCCGGTCCCGATATGTCTTTTGCTCAGACTGGGTTTCGGCGGTCCGTCGCCGTCTCGTCGGGACGTCACCCACCCACCTATGCCACTCACTAGCAAGGTCGTTCGGGGACCGCATAACGCTGTCGGCGTCGGTGGCCGCTTACGGCGCTTCGGGCGCCCGTGGTTCGTCGAACCACTCCACGTCGACGACGTGGCCGTCCGCGTCGAAGTGCACCGTCGCCACCTCGTGACCGACCGGCGTCGGCCGGATGTCGTAGCGCTCCATCGCCTGCTCGTGGAGGTCCTCGACGTCCCGCCAGTCGGGCTGCCAGCCCTTCGCTTCGCCGAGCTTCACGCCGAACACCTCGCGCCCCCGCTTCTGGACGACGCCGAGCGGCCGCGAGTGCGCCGGCTCGCCGTCCCCGCGCCACGCCGCCCATCGTTCTCGCAGACCCTCGAACACGCTCTGGTTCTTCGAGCGGCCGGCACTTAGTTGCTCGCGACATCGCAACCGTCATCGTGCTAACATCGAAGCACTGACATTCTTTCGTGGCGAGCGTGACGCAATATGAATCGACGTCGGTACCTGGCGGCGCTCGCGACGACAGGGGTCGCTGGTTGCCTCCGGCTCGAAGACTCCCCACCGACCGACGGAACGGAGCGACCGAGCGGCGAAGGGACGAGGCGCGTCACGGCGTCGACCGAGCGGACGGCGACGGACACGGCCACCGAGACGACGACGCGCGAACCTGTCGAGCCACCAGACGCGGTCGCGGTCGAGTCGATCGAGAACGCGTGGACGAACACGGACCTGGACGGTGGCGACACCTCGCCGCGGGTCGCCGTGTCGGGCGAGACGCTGTACGCGTTCGACGGTGCCGTGAGTGCGATCGACCCAGCGACGGGTGGGACGACGAACGGCGTCTCCCTAGACGCGGACGCATGGGCAACGACGGCGACCGAGGACGCGCTCTACGTCGGAACGAGAGCTGACCAGCCCCAGGTCCACCGCGTCACGCCCGACGGCAACTCCATCGAATGGTCGGTAGACGTCCCAGGTGGGGTGACGATGGTCGAGGACATCCTCGTTCGTAGCGGCGAGGTGTTCGTCGGGTCCTCCGAGGTGACGACGACGAACGCCGCCGCCCTGCACGCCTTCGACGACCGGAACGGCGAGCTCCGGTTCGCGTACTCGTGGGATCCGACGACGACGATCAGTAACTTCGCGTTCCACGAGGACGTGCTCTACGTGGGTATCGCGAACGCAAACGCGGCGTACGACGCGGACGATCGGCGCGTGTTCGACCCGCGCGAGCGCTGGGGGTTCCGGATGGATGAACCGGTCGCGGTCCACGACGACGTCCTGTACGCGGCCGGCCGGAATCTCACCGCGATGGACCTGTCCACGAAGTCGTTCATGTTCCGGCATCCGTTCGGGAACCGCCAGCTGCTCGAACCGGCCGTCGCGAGCGGCCGGGTCGTCGCCGGCGGCCAGGACGGCGTGCACTGTCTGGACGCGTACTCGGGCGAGCGCTACTGGGAAACCGACGAACTCGGGCGCGTGACCGCCGGCCCCGTGCTCTGGAACGACGCCGCGTTCGTCGTCACGGGCGGCGGGCGACTCGTCGCACTCCAGTTGCTTGACGGCACGATCACGGGTGAGGTGGACGTGCCGGAGGGCGCCTCCGTGGAGCTCGTTCGCGCGGGCGAGCAGCTCGTGGTCGTCACGATGCAATCGGTGTCGAGCTGGACCGTGAACTGGGCGTAGCGACGACCACGGAACGACGACTCGCACGCGACGCTGATCGGCTGTCGTCCTTGCCCGGGGACCGTGGTGCTTTTCGCGCTCCCACGACCACCTTGCAGTATGCGAACGCTCGCGTTCGACGGCCGTACGGGCGCCAGCGGCGACATGCTCCTCGGAGCGCTCGTCGCCGCCGGCGCCGACCCGTGCGTCCTCGACGACCTCGCCGCGCAACTCCCCGTCACGTACGACGTCCACGACGTCGACAGGAACGGCATCACCGCCACGAAGGTCGACGTCGTCCACGACGACGCTACGGCCAGCACGACCGAGGACGGCGACGACGGCGACGACAGCGCAGACAACCACAGCCACGACCACGACCACGACCACAGCCACGACCACGGCCACAGCCACGACCACGGTGATTCGAGCGAGGGGCACGGTGCGAGTCGGTCGTACGCGGAGGTCGTCGAGTTCGTCGAGGGGCTGGAGCTGTCGTCGGGCGTTCGCGAGGACGCGCTCGCCGTCTTCGAGTTGCTCGGGGAGGCGGAGGCGAGCGTGCACGGCGTCGAGCTGGTGGAGACGCACTTCCACGAGGTCGGGACCGACGACGCCATCGCGGACGTCCTCGGGGCGTGCGCGCTCGTGCACGACCTCGGGGTCGAGCGGGTGGTGACGACGCCCGTATCGGTCGGCGGTGGGAGCGTCGAGATGGCGCACGGGACGTACCCGGTGCCGGCGCCGGCGGTGATGGAGCTCGCCGAGCGCGCGGACTGGCAGGTGCACGGTGGGCCTATCGACGCCGAGCTCTTGACGCCGACGGGCGCAGCGATCCTCGCGCACTACGCCGAGGGCGTGGAGTCGCTGCCGTCGATGACGGTGGACGCGTCCGGCTACGGCGCGGGCTCGAAGTCGTTCGACGCGCGTCCGAACGTGCTGCGGGCGTCGGTCGGTGACGCGACGAGCGGTCTCCGTCGGGAGGACGTCGCGGTGCTGGAGACGAACCTGGACGACGCGACGCCGGAGGTCCTCGGTGGGCTCCAGGACGCGCTCGCGGACGCTGGGGCGTACGACACGACGATCCTCCCGACGACGATGAAGAAGTCGCGGCCCGGGCACCTGGTGAAGGTGATCTGCGCACCGGCGGACGCGGACGCGGTCGCGCGGCGGCTCGCCGAGGAGACGGGGACGCTCGGCGTGCGTGCGACGAGCACGAGTCACCGCTGGGTCGCCCAGCGAGCGTTCGAGACCGTCACCGTCGACGTCGACGGCGACGCCTACGAGATGACGGTGAAGGTCGCGAGCGACGAGGCCGGCGAGCGCTACGACGCGAGCGCCGAGTACGACGACGCGGCGCGGGTCGCACGCGAGACCGGGCTCCCGGTTCGCGAGGTCGTTCGCCGCGCCGAGAGCGCGTACTACGATGGCGTGTGACGCAGGAACGAGGACTGACTCGCCGGTCTAGCGTCGACGACCACCCACTCGAAAGTACTCCTAATACACCTCTAGGAAGCTGGATGCACATATACCCATCCGAACATAGCCTTATACTCGATGCCACAGATGTAAACGATAGCTATGGCCGACCCCACCGAAGCCCACGACTTCACGTTCGGCTGCTACCGCGGCGTCGACGTCACGCTCGACGACCCCACCGACGCGACGGTCGACGCGGACGAACGCACGCCGGTCACCGACGGCGGCCCCGCCGGCGCGACCACGTGCCCGTCCTGCGAGAGCGACCTCGCGAACGTGCAGGGCGTCCCCGCCTGCACGCACTGCACCTGGAACGCGCGCTGACCGCCCCGCAGCCCGACCGCACCCCCGCCCGACCTCGCCGTCGGCCGGGGCGCCGACCACCACGCCACCACGCCACTTCTCGCCGTCGACGCCCGCGTCCCCGCGGCGTCGACCGCCTCGACGTCCCACGTCATCGAGGGTTCCGTTCGTCCCACGCGACCGCGCTCGGCTAGCCGTCGTCGGTCTCCCGGGCTACCCGTCGTCGGTCTCCTCGGCGCGACCATCCGTGTCGGCCGCCGTCGCGTCGTCGTCGTTCGCTCGGTGTTCGGCGAGTGCGGTCTCGACGTCGAGTTCGCCGCGGGCGACGCGGCGCGCGAGGGCCGTGTCGACCGCGCGGTTGTCCGGGGAGAGCTCGCGCGACCGGTCCTTGACGCGCTGGATCTCGCCTGCCGTCGGCTCGAACTCGCGGGACTCGACGACCTCGCCCTCGCTGCGCGCGATGTTCACGGCCGCGAGGACGTCGCCCATGCCGCGAGCGCCCGTGCCGAGGTACGGCGTCGTCCCCGTCTCGTCGACGAGTTCCACGCGGACGTCCTGGAGCCCACCGATGATCTTCGCGCCCTCGCGGCGCGCACCGTCGCCGACGCGCACCACCGCGTCCGCCTCGCCAGCGACCTCGTCGCGGACGACCGCGGCGGCGTCGCTCGCCGGCACCTGGAACGCCGCCACCACGACGTCGCCCGCGAGCACCGCGATACCGGGCTTCCGGCCGGGGTCGACGCCCACCACGGTCCGTCCCTCGCCACCGCGGAGGTACGCGAGCGCCGCCTCGACCGCTCGGCGCGGCGCGTCCGGCTCCGCCTCCACGACGTGCACGCCTTCGACGCCCTCGTCCGCGAGCGCCTCGCTCTCGCCGCGGCCAGTGACGACGACCGCCGTCTCGTCCGGCAGGTCGTCGCCAGGTTCGACCGTGGTGAACGCCACCCCGCGGTCCCGGAGCTCCCCCACGACGTCGTGGTACACCTCGAAGTCCGCCGTCGCGACCACTATCACAGCGTTGACCCTGGTGACCGATCGGAATAAGTACTGCTGGTCGTCGCGCCGCCGAAGGCGACGCGCGTGTCACTCGACGGAGTGGAGGTCGTGGAGTCGACCACCGCGTGCGAAGTCGACGCCGATGAGGATGGCGATGATGGAACTGGTCACGCCGAGGAAGAGGCTCGCGGAGAGGGACGCGGACTGGAGTCCCTCGGAAACGCTGAACACACCGAGGGCGACCCCGAGCAGCGTCGCACCAGCGCCGACGAAGTGGTACCACTGCACGTTCCACGACCCGAGTGACGAGCGGTCTCGAAGCCCGCCGATGACGAGCAGGTCGCCGGCGACGAACAGCGCCAGCACCGCCGCGGCGACGTGTAGCTCGTCGAACCCGAACCGGACGCCGAAAGCGCCCGCAAGTATGACACAAATCCCGCCGAGCAGGGCAAAGTACATCTTCTTCATACGATAGGATTGGACGTTTAGAAGTAATAAAACCTGTGCATAACCGATAGAGGTCGCTTTCAGAGCATATGGCGAACGAGGAAAGTGTAACTTATAGCTGTGTTTCTCCGGAGAGAACATTTCGTAGTATGGCAGGTTCATGGTACGAATTGTCGATAACCGCGATTTCTAAACCGAATCACCACTACGAATTTGTTTTGGTTAGCTGTTCTTTCCGTTGGGTTTGGGAAGCGTCGACACCGACGGTGCAAACTCCGATATACCAAATTAGATATGTTTATTTGTTTCTGGTGTTTCTGCCCATGTGTAGATGTCTGACGAGAACGAAACAAGCGGAATCAATCGGCGACAGCTCATGAAGACCGCAGGTGCAGGCGCAGTCGCAGGAAGTAGCGCCATCAGCGTCGTCTCCGCGAGCGAAGACGAGGCCGCGCCCGCCGACGTGCTCGACGATCCGAAGGTCGAGTCGATCCGTCGAGCAGTTGATGGCTTCCGCAGTGACGGCGTCGCCGAGTTCGAGCACATCTCGACGTCGTCGCTCGACGTCGACAAGACCGTCCTCGACACGAACGTCGGCCGCCTCGTTCACGTCGAGACCGCCGACGGGACGACCCACGCCAAACTCGACTTCGTCGACCTGGCTGCGAATCCATCGAAGCGACGAGCGCTCCCGAAGGAGTTCCGCGACGTTCCGCGCGGACCATCGCTCACGCTCTACGGGACCGAGTCCGGGGTGACGATGTCTCGCCGCGTCACCGACGCCGAACACCGGAAGCTCGACCGCGCGCTCCCCGAGGAGGCCGGCGATATCGCGGTCGCAATCTACGACAGCGCAACGGACGGGTTCGTCGTCATGACGGACGCGGGCCGATACCAGGTCGGGTCGAACGGTCGCGCGATCTCCCCGTCGAACGTCGAGCGGGTCGTGACCGCGCAGGGCGAGTGCGACTCGGCGTGTGCGAGCTGTGCGCTCTGGGCCGTCAACCGTGGCCTCTGCTATGGCTCTTGTGCGCTCGTGACGACGGGAGCCGGTGCTGCACTGTGTATCGCCTGCCTGACCGCGAACAGCGTCGGCCTCGTCTTCGCGGACTGCGGAACCTGCGCGGACTGCATCTAGTCCCACAGCCTGCCCCGGCGCTCGTCCGGAAGGCGTCCCGTCCCGGGTCAGTCGACCGGACCCCCTTTTTGTGTGGCCGTCCAAACAGGTGGTATGGCGAGCTACGAGGTCGCGTGCGTGAGCATGGACTACGACGCCGACGTGGACGACTGTCGGTGCATCGAAGAGATCGGGTTCACGACGCGCTCGGGCAGTATCGCGACGCGGACGCCCGCGGAGGTCCACGAGATGATCGCGGAGGACGAGAAGGTCATCGTCGTCTCCTACAGGGGCGAGCGCTTCCAGCTCGCGGCCGTCGAGCGCGACGGCGAGCGGTACGTGCGGACCGCGGACACGGACACGGCCGAGGACACGCTCCTGAAGCAACCGAGCTGCTGAGGCCGGACCGCGTCGCGCGTCGTCGCTGGGGGTCGCGGCGGCCGCGTCACTTCCCGTGCGTTTTTGTGCGGTCCCGTCCCCAGTACCCTCGTGAACGACGGCGTCATCTCGACGGGCTGTGACCCGCTCGACGACCTCCTGGGCGGTGGACTGGAGCGCGGGACGGTCACGCAGGTGTACGGGCCGCCGGCGGCGGGGAAGACGAACGTCGCGCTCTCGGCGAGCGTCAGCGTCGCCGCGGCGGGTGGGCTCGTCGTGTACGTCGACACCGAGGGGCTGTCCCTGGACCGCTTCGAGGCCGTCGCGTCAGCGGCCGCGGACGCGGCGGGCGTCGACCTCAAGGACGTCACGGGCAACGTCGTGGTGAAGGACGCACTCGACTTCGACGAGCAAGCCGAAGCGGTGCAGGACGTCGCGGAGTTCGCCGAGCAGGCGGACCTCGTCGTCGTCGACTCCGTCACGGGCTTCTACCGGCTGGAGCGCGGGAACGACGCCGAGGGCGGGGATTCGCTGCGCGAGGTCGCGAACCAGGTCACGCACCTCCTCGGGCTCGCGCGCCGGCACGACCTCGCGGTGGTCGTGACGAACCAGGTGTTCAGCGACCCGGACAGCGACCGGACGCGCGCGCTCGGCGGGCACACCTTGGAGCACTGGACGGGGACGGTCGTCCGCATCGACCGCTACCGGGGCGGGAACCGGAAGGCGACCCTCGAGAAGCATCGGGCGAAGGCCGCGGGCGAGAGCGTCCAGTTACAGATCACCGATAGCGGTATCGAGGCGGGCGACCAGCGGCCCTGACCGCGACGTGACGGGTTGGACGGTCGCTCAGTTCGTCGCCGCGAGCCGGTCGGTGATGACGTCGCTGTACCGCATGAGCGTCGTGCCGAGGATACTCATCGCGAGCACGTAGCCGACGGCGAACGCGGGGATCTCTTCGCCGAGTGCACCGGTGCCGACGCTCGTGGCGATGGCGGCGAGGACGAGCGAGAACTCGCCGCGGGCGACGAGCGCGACCGCGACGCGGACGGAGCGTCGCTGGTCGAGGCCGTACGTCCGGCCGGCGTAGTACGCGGACGCGAGCTTGGTCGCGGTCGTGAGGACGACGGCGACGACGACGAGTGCGAGCGCGCTCCGGACGGTCCCGAGGTCGGTCTGGAGGCCGATGGAGAGGAAGAACACCGCGGCGAACAGGTCCCTGGGGGGCGACAGGATGCGTTCGATGCGTTCGACGTGCGTCGTCTCGCTGAACGCCATCCCGAGGAAGAACGCGGCGACGGCCTCGCTCACGCCCGCGGCGAGGCCGACGGCGCCGAGGAGGACGAGCGTCCCGAGCACGCCGAGCATGAACTGTTCGTCGGAGTCGTGCGCGTACACGCGTTCGGCGACCGGGCCGCCGAAGCGCGCGACCGCGAACAGGACGACGAGGAACGCGAGCGCGATGCCGACGGACGTGAAGGGGTCGCCGGCGCCCGTGGCGACCGCGGAGACGATCGCGAGGTACACCGCGATGACGAGGTCCTCGAACACGAGCACGCCGAGGACGGGTTCGGCTTCGGGGTCGGCGACCCACCCGAGGTCGACGAGGGTCTTCGTGACGATGGCGCTCGAGGAGATGTAGACGATGCCGGCGACGAACGCCGCTTCGAGCGGCGTGAACCCGAACGCGAGCGCGATGGCGAGGCCGACGCCGGCGTTCGCGACGAAGTCGACGGTGCCGGCGCGCGTGAACTCGCCGCGTCGTGCGAGCAGGCGGTCGACGCTGAACTCCAGGCCGATGAAGAACAGCAGGAGGACGATGCCGAGTTCCGCGAACAGCGTGATGAACTCGTAGCGCTCCAGGAGGTTGAACGACACGCCCTGGACGACGGGGGCGTTCGGGCCGACGAGGATGCCGACGACGATGTACGCGGGGATGACGGACTGCCCGAACCGGTGGGCGAGCAGGCCGACGACGGCGAGCACCGCGATGGCGATGCCTGCCTGGAGGAGGAGGTCAGCCACGGTTACGCGGCGGTCACGAACGACTCCAGTTCCGCGTGTTCGTCGCGCGTGCCGAGCGCGACGAGGACGTCACCGGCTTCGAGCGTCGTGTCGGCGTCCGGGTTCGCGATGGTGTCCGGGCCGCGCTGGACGGCGATGACGCTCGCACCGGTGGCGTCCCGGAGGTTCGAGTCCGCGAGCGTCCCGCCGGCGACCGGCGACCCTTCCGGGACCGTCACCCACTCGATGATGGCGTCGCCGAGCGGGACGCTCGCACTGGAGAACTCGACGGGCTGGAAGTACGCGCCGCCGAGGATGGCGCCGAGCTTTCGCGCCTGCTCGCCGGTGAGGTCCGCGAACCGCTCGCTGTCGCCATCGGGGTCGGGTCGCACGAACAGCTCGCGGCGGCCGTCGTGATGCAGGAGAACCACGAGGCGCGACCCACCGCCGAGTTCCAGTTCGAACTTCCGGCCGACTCCGGGCACGTCCGTCTCGTAGACAGTCACGTCAACAACGGGGACCGCCTCGGTATTGAAGATTCCCACGATGACGCGTCCACCGACGGCGTCGTGAGCCGGCCGGACTCGCCGCCCGTGACGCGGGGAATGGAAAGACCGATTTGTGCCGGGCGAGCGCGTGCTCGTATGACCGCCAGTTTCTTCGACCGCGTCGCCGACCGCATCGAGTCGACGGATAGCGTCGTCTCCGTCGGCCTCGACCCGGACCCCGAGCGCATCCCCGAGTTCCTCGCCGACCACGCCCTCCCGCGGTGGGCGTTCAACCGCCGCGTCATCGACGCGACCCACGAGCACGCGGCGTGCTTCAAGCCGAACGCGGCGTTCTACGAGGACGCCGACGGCTGGCGAGCGCTCCAGGAGACCGTCGCGTACGCTCACGGGAAGGACGTCCCGGTGCTCCTGGACGCGAAGCGCGCGGACATCGGGAACACCACGCGCCAGTACGCGCAGGTGCTCGACGACGTCGACGCCATCACCGTCAACCCCTACATGGGCCGTGACAGCCTCCAGCCGTTCCTCGACCGCGCGGACAAGGGCGTGTTCGTGCTCTGTCGCACCTCGAACGCGGGCGGGAAGCACCTTCAGGACCACGAGCTCGCGGACGGCGGCACCGTCTACGAGCACGTCGCGCGCCTCGCGAGCACGTGGAACGAGCACGGGAACGTCGGCCTCGTCGTCGGCGCGACCACGCCCGACGAACTCGAAGCGGTCCGCGACCTCGTCCCCGACCTCCCCTTCCTCGTCCCGGGCGTCGGCGCGCAGGGCGGGGACGCCGAAGCCGCCGTCGAACACGGCCTCGCCGAGCGCGACGGCCGCGACGTCGGCCTCGTGAACTCCTCCCGGGGCATCATCTTCGCCGGCGAGAACACAAGCGGCGAGAAGGCGTACTTCGACGCCGCCGGCGACGCCGCCAAACGCCTCAAGCGCCGGCTCGCGAAGCACCGCTGACCGCGGGCCGCGGACGTCGCGACAGCGGACCCCACGACGTCGGCCGCGCCGAACGTTTTTCTGCCAGGGCGATGACGCATCGGGCATGCAGGACGTGGACGTCCACCTCTGGGTGGGAGACCAGGACGACGTCGTGACGTACACCGTCGCCGTCGAGGACGGCGTGTTCGACACGCAAGAAGCGATCGAGAAGGCCAGCGAGCGCGCGCAGGCCGACGGCTACGAGGACGTGAACCTCAAGGAGATAGAAGCGGCGTAGCGGGTCGCTGCCGTCGAGCGACGGCGCGCCGACAGCGGCGACCGTCGTCCGCGTGCGTTACGTCCG
Organism: Halorubellus salinus; assembly: GCF_020567525.1. Lineage (GTDB taxonomy): Archaea > Halobacteriota > Halobacteria > Halobacteriales > Natrialbaceae > Halorubellus > Halorubellus salinus. Next base: position 364,661 of record NZ_JAJCVI010000004.1, on the reverse strand, counting down.
TTCGTCGACGAACGCGTCGAGCGCGTCGCTCGTCGGTGCCTGCCGCGCACCGTCCGTGCTCGCGGTGTACGCGCCGGCGGCGTTCGCGCGCTCCAGCGCGGCGTGGTAGTCGCCGCCGTCGAGACGCGTCGCGACGAACGCCGCGGCGAACGCGTCCCCGGCCCCGGTCGTGTCCACGGGATCGATACCGAACCCCGGGTGCTCGAAGTGGCCCTCGGGCGCGTGCACCTCCGCACCCGCCGCGCCGCGCTTGACCACGAGCACCTGCCCCGCGAACACCTCCTTCGGCGGCGCGTCGAGCACGACCTCTGCCTCCTTGTCGTTCACGAACACCACGTCCGCGTTCCCGAGGACGTCACCGTAGTCGCGGTGCGCGAGCCGACGCCCCGGGTCGACGCTCACCGTCGCCCCGGACTCGCTCGCGACGCGAGCGATGTGCGCCGCCGTGTCCGGACGCTGACTCGTCAGGTGCACGTGCTCGGCGCTCGCGACGAACGCGTCGTCGACGTCCTCGGGCGCGACCGCCTCGTTCGCGCCGTCGTTCGCGAGCATCGACACCTCGCCGCCCTCCTCGACGAGCACGTACTTCACCGTCGTCTCCGCGTCCTCGACGCGCGCCATCCCGGACAGGTCGACGCCCGACTCCTCCAGTTCCCGCGTCGCGAGGAACCCGTACTCGTCGTCGCCGACGCTCCCCACGATACCGGCGGGGACGTCCAGCAGCGTCAGGTCGTACGCGACGTTCGCCGCGGACCCACCGCCCGAGGAGCGCTGATCGTGGATTCGCGACTCGCCGTCCGGTTCCGGAAGCTGGTCGACGCGCAGCGTCACGTCCCAGTTCACGTGCCCGGCGACCAGGACGCGCACGTCAGGCACCTCCGAGCGCGCGAACGATCGCGAACGCGATCTCCTGATCGGTCAACGTGAACTGGAGGAGGTTGTACACGCCCGGCCCGAACCCGACCGCCGCGACGAACGCGAGCACCAGACGAGCCCGCTGGGGTGACTCCTCCAGGTACTCGCGGAACGCCGCGACGATGACGAGCGCGAGCACGACCTTCACGAGCACGAACAGCCAGCCCGCGCCGACGTACTCCGCGGTCGGCAGAGTCGCCGAGAACTCGAGGATGACCCGCGACAGCGGCGTGCGTTCGCCCGCCCCCAGGAGGTCGTACCCGAGCGCGGTCGACACGCCGTCGAGCGAATGCGCGAACACGACGAACGCGCCCGTCCGCCCCGTGTACCGCGCGACGTCCGTATACGTCAGCGAGAGGACGACCCACGCGAGCGCCGTCACGAGCGCCGCGACGATCGTCCCGAACACGGGATAGACGGGGTTGAACGTCTGCGCGTTGATGCCCGTCAGGAACAGGAAGACGACGAGCATCAGGGCGACGCCACCGCCGAACACGCCGACGCCGTAGTAGATATCGAATCCCTTCCGGATGCCGGCGACGAACGTCATGAGGATCCAGACGAACCCCGCGAAGATGGCGGTCGTCACGTACACCGTCACCGGCCCGAACAGTGGCGCGACGATGGCGGGGTACGCCTCGAGGCCGTCGAGCAGGAACAGCACCGACCCGATGGCCATCCACGGCGCGAACGACACCACCGTCCAGTCCGTCGTCGGGGGCTGTATCGCCCACAGGAGTGCCGCTACCCCGAAGAACGCGAGGAGGAGCGGCACCACGTACACCAGCGACGGAATCGTGTAGACGCCACCAACCATGTCATATCCTCGGCACGGGAAGTGGAAAGAAGGTTCCGGTCGGGACCCCCGCGGACGCGACGAGAGCATCCGCCGAATCCGGCGGTTCGCCGGGTCGTCGAGCGCTACTCCCAGGGTTCGCCAACGTCGGTCCCGAACAGTTCGCGCATGAGCGTGACGATGCTCTCCGGCGGGAACTGGCCGCGTTCGGTGACGATCGCGTCGACGTACCGCGGTGGCGTCACGTCGAACGCCGGGTTCTCGACGACGAGGTCGGGATCGTCCGGGTCGCCGCCCGTGATGCGGTCTCGGTCCGCGTCCTCGAGCACCTCGCTCTCGTCGCGGTTCTCGATCTCGACGGTGTGGCCCGTCAACGTTCCGGGGTGGAGTTTGATGGTCTGTGCGGCGACCATGATGGGGACGCCGCGGTCGCGCGCGTTCACCGCGAGCCCCGACGTCCCGATCTTGTTGATGACGCTGCCGTCGGCCGCGATGGAGTCCGCGCCGACGAGCACGTGGTCGACGCGCTCCAGGTACCGGCGCGCGGCGTTGTCGACGACGAGCGTCACGGGCACGCCCCACTCGCGGAGCTGTTCGGCGGTGATGTGCCCTTGCTTGCGCGGTCGCGTCTCCTTCACGACCGCCGAGATGTCCTTGCCCTGGTCGAGCGCGGCCTTCACGCACGACAACGCGTCCGTCGAGTGACAGTGCGTCATCACGACGTCGCCGTCCCGGAGTCGGTTCGCGCCGATGCGACCCAGTCGGTCCTGGGCCGCCGCCAGGTCCGTCTGGAAGCCCGCCGCGCTCTCGACGACGCTCTCGCGGAGCGCGTCGACGCTCCCGCCCTCCATGTCCCAGAGCACGAACCGGAGTGCGTTCGGGAGCGACACCGCCGTCGGTCGCGTCTCGTAGAGCCGTCGCGCCGCCGCCTTCAGCTCCGCCTCGAACGCGTCGGGCGTCGTCGCGGACGACGCCTCCGCCTGCGTCGCGAGCGCACCGGCGGCCGCGTCCGCGATCGTCGCCGCACCCCGGACCTCCATCGACGCGATGTCCTCGGCCGTCTCGTGGACCGCCGGCACGATTCGCTCCGCGGGTTCGTCAGTCATACCCCCACACTCCACGCCACAGCGTCGAAAATCCCTCGGTCCGGCCTCGCCAGCGAAAGGTCTCCGCCCGCCTGATGGGTCCAGCGACGCGCTCGACGGCTCAGGGGCTCGGTGCGGCCTTCTGGAGCGCGGTCTCGGCGATGTTCCCGCCGTAGTCCGCGCTCCGCGAGAGCGAGTCGACGACGAGCCCGAGGCTCTGTGCGACCTGCGGGTCGCGCTCCCGGAGCAACTCGTCGATGCGTCGCGTGTGCTCGTCGATGTCGAGGATGTCCTTTCGCGCCTGGTTCGCGAGCCGCGTCGCCTCGTCCGCGTCGTCCTCGAACAGCGCGTCCATCGCCAGGTCGACGACGTTCGACGCGTCCTCGTGCAGGTCGTCGAACGCGCCCGCGAGCTCGTCGTCCATCCCCTCCAGGTCGAGCGCGAGGTTCCCGATCTTCGCCGCGTGGTCCGCGATCCGTTCGAGTTGCCGCGCGCTCGAGTGGTAGTCGAAGCAGTCCTCGCGGCTCACGCCGAGTTCCTCGGCGGCCCGCGGCGACCGGAGCGTCGACCGGAAGATGCGGGAGACGACGAACCAGAGGCGGTCGACGTCCTCGTCGCGCTCGACGACGTCACGCGCCACGTCCGCGTCGTTCTCGACGAGCGCCGTCACGGCGTCCTCGAGCATCGACTGCGCGATGAGGCGCATCCGCGTCACCGCGTTCGTGATGCTCAATTCCGAGGAGTCGAGCAGGTCCTGGATGACGACGCTGTCGCCGGTCTCCTCGAGGACTTCGACGCCGACGAGGCCCTGCGTGGCCTCCCGGATGGCGCGACGCTGGTCGGTCGTGATGCGGTTCGCCTCGAGCTCGATGATGTCGAACCCGGAGACGTACATCGTCATCACCGCGCGCGTCAACTGCTCGCCCTCGAGGTTCGTGACGTCGAGCGTCCCGCGCGTCCGCTCGGTCTCGCTCTTCGGCGTCAACAGCAGCGAGTCGTCCTCCGGGTAGAACTCGACCGTCGTCCCCGCCGACACGCCGTTCTCGGTCGCCCAGTCCTTCGGGAGCGAGACGGTGAACGTCGACCCACCGGTCACCTGCACCTTGCGCGTCTCCATGCCAGTCGATATCCAAGCACCGACCATAAATCCGACTATTCCTATATATCGACCTGGTCGACTCGATGGCGCTCCCCTCGCGGACGCCAGAATGCCGAGAAGTGCCGGCGACGGCGTCGAGAACCCAACAGCAAACCGGCTCGAAGTGCGTCGATATCGCTCCCATCCGCACCCGAGAACTACGTGTAGTATATAGCCAAACGTAACGATATGCAGACTATAGAAACAACCGGGTCGAGTGACGAAGATTTTTGAACGGGGGCGGTCTGTGGTTCGCGTATGCCACGACAGACCTACCAGGACCAACTGGAGGAACTGCGCGAGGACATCCTCTACATGAGCGAACTCGTCCTCGACCGCCTCCAGGACGCGTTCGTCGCCCTGGAATCGAAGGACGACGAGCGCGCTCGCGCCGTCATCGAGGGCGACGGCGAGGTCAACGACACGTACCTCGAACTCGAACAGGAGTGCATCGACCTCATCGCGCTCCAGCAACCGGTCGCGAGCGACCTCCGGTTCATCGCCGCGTCGTTCAAGATCATCACCGACCTGGAGCGCGTCGGCGACCTCGCGGTGAACCTCGCGGAGTACACGCTCGAGGCGGACCGCGACGTGTTCCCGGAGGTCGACGTGCAGGCCATCGGCGACGTCACCGCGGAGATGGTGCGGGACGCCATGGCGGCGTACGAGACCGAGGACACCGCGGCGTGCCGCGAGATCGCCGCGAGCGACGACGACCTCGACGAGCTCTGCCAGGACGCGAGCGAGATGGTGGTCCGGGACCTCATCGAGACGGAACTCGAGGACGGCGCGAACGTCGAGACGCTCATGGCGGACGTCTCCCGCCTCCTCCTGACGATCCGCGACCTGGAGCGCGTCGGCGACCACGCCGTGAACATCGCGGCGCGCACGCTCTACATGGTCGAGAACGACGACGAACTCATCTACTGACGCGCTCGCTCGGCTGGTCCGCACGCGCTCGCTCGGCTGGTCCGTGCGCTTCGCTCGACTGGTCGGTAGGGCCTTCGCTCCCGGAGCCTGTCGCTGTCCGTTCTCAGACGTCTGCGACGAACCGCCAGGGGTCGCCGTCGCCGCCGGCTTCGACGCCGGGGAGTCGCGACAGTCGTGGTGCGACCATCCCCCACCACGCCTCCTCGCTGTCGTATCCCGCCTCGTGGGTCGGGTACACGGCGTCCACGACCGCCGAGGCGTCCGCTCGCTCGGCGTCCCGGAGGTGCTCGAACGCTTCGCGGACCGCGTCGCGACGCCAGTCCTGCATGAGCTCGCTCGCACCGGGGACGGCGAGCTCGGCGAGTGCGTCGTCGACGCGGTCGTCGAGCGTCGCCTCGTCGGTCTCGCGGAGCCGATACCAGACGTCGACGACGCCGACGCGACCGCGGACCTGGCGGTGCGCGAGGTCGTCGGCTGCGGTCAGTTCGAGGAGTGCGTCCCGAGCGGTCGCGCGCGGGACGTCCAGTTCGTCGGCGACCTCGGTCGTACTCACCGGGTCGTTCGACGGGACCGCGGCGAGCGCTGCCGCGGTCGGCGGGTCGACCACGGCCCCGCCGGTGCCGTGCTCGTCGTGTTCGCTCATGGCACGACCCTCGCCCGCCAGGAGCATTATTTTTTCGTAGAGTATTGGCCAGTAATCATGTTCGTGGCGTGGCGTGGCAAGTTTTAGGTGGGGTGCGAGCGTCGAACTTGGGCATGGCCGACCTCTCCTCGTGTTACTTCTGTGGCGCGGCGATGGACGTCTCGCTCAGGGAGTCGACCGTCGTCCCCGACGCGCTCGCGCCGACGCCAGCACACCAGACCACAGTCGTCCTCTGCGGGACCTGCGAGCGCAAACTCGAGCGCGTCCTCGACCCGGTCGTCGCGGCAGCGAACGCGTCCACGGATAGCCAGGCCGCGGCCGATGACGCCGCCACGACCGACGACGCGGACGAGGTCCACGGAACCACGTCCGGGGACGCCGACGCCACCGTTCCGCCGAGCATCCTCTCGGACGTCGCCGACGACGGCACGTCGACGACGGGCGACGACGACGCGACCGCGGACGACACCGCCGGCACCGAACCGACCGCGGACGACACCGCCGGCAGCGAACCGGCCGCGGACGACGGGACGCCGTTCGAGGTGGACGACACCACGTCCGTGTTCGACGACGCCGACGACACCGCGTCGAGCAGCGTGTTCGCCGACGCGAACGACACGCCGACGACGCCCATCCAGGACGCCGAATCGGACGACGACACCGACGGTATCGCGTTCGACGACCAGTCCCGCGAAGAGACCGCGACGAACCGCGAGTCGACCTCGAACGCAGCCAACGCGTCGAACGCCAGCGCGTCGAACGCCAGCACCCCCGGTCCGTCGACCGACGACGCCTCGACGTCGTCGAGCGAACCCGACACGCCGGACGTCGACCCGCGAACGTACAACAAGGTCGTGCGGCTCCTGAAGAACCGCGACCTCCCGGTGTCTCGCGCCGAGATCGAGTCCATCGCGGGAAGCGCGTACGACATCCCGGACCACGAGTGCGAGGCCATAATCGACGCCGCCATCCAGCGCAGCCTCGTCGCGGAAGCCGACGGCCAACTGACGCACCCGGACGGCATCTGAACCTGCAGTCCCCGAATCGTTCGGTATCCCCGCCCCCCGGTGGTCCCGGCGATACCGGACGCTCGCTCGACGCGCGACCGTGGAGTGCTTCCCGGTAGCGCCGACGCGACGGTCGCTCGCGCTCGTCGACGACCGATACCGGTTCTCCGCCCGCTCTCAGCTACGTTTCGTATCGCCGGACTGGTCGCTAACGCTCACAGTCCGTGGGTAGGAAGTGGTCGGGGCGACCTCGGAACTACCGAAAGACTCGCTTCGCTCGTCTTTCGACTTCCCACTCGCTCCCGATGGTCGCTCGTGGGAACCGCGAGCAGGTTCCTCGCATCGCCCGGCCACTGCTCACGGTGTCGTCACTCACTATCGTTCGTTCATCCGTGTGAGAAGTGGCCGGGGCGGGCTCCGAACCCGCGATCTCCGCATGACTCAGGTTCGAGGCTCGGCGGGCCCCGAGGTCACGCAGTTGCCTTCCAAGGCTGTGGTACCGCACCGAATCTCTGAAACCCTATGAGTGCGGCGCTATGTCCAGCTAAGCCACCCGGCCTCACCAGTTCGTAGTCCGCTCCGGGACTTGAACCTTCTCATGTTACCGCGGTACGTGAGGGGGTCCCAGTCCATCGCGTCGCCGGGTCGACACGACGTCCCCACGGATTTAAGCCGCCCTCTCGTGAAGGACGGCGCATGGACGTTCCGGGTATCGTGCAAGGAGAGCTCGACGGTGAGGAGGTCGCTGCGAGCGTGTCGCTCGGCGGCGAGGACGCCCTCTTCGTCACCGCGTCGCGGACGCTCGTCTACCGCTCGGAGAGCCTCCTGAGCGACGAGTCGGTCGAGTCGTACCCGCACGACGCAGAGCGCGTCACCGTCAAGGACGGTCGTCGGAAGACGCGAATCACGCTCACGTACAGTATCGACGGTGAACGCGACTTCACCGTTCCCTCGAGTGTCGCCGACGACGTCCTCCATCCCGTACTCGCGGGCGTGCTGAACGGGTCGGGCGTCACGGACCCCGGGGAGACGGTCGTGCAGACGTTCCGGTTCAGCGAACTGACGCTCATCGTGACGAGCGACCGCCTCCTGAAGCACGTCGGGAGCGCGGTCTGGGACGACGACCACGAGCAGTACCACTTCGACGACGTCACCGCGCTCGACTTCGAGGAGGGGAGCGTCGCGACGCAGATCGTCATCGCGGTCGACGGGCGTCCCCAGCGCATCAAGACGCCGAACGAGCACATCGCGGTGGTCCGCGAACGCCTCACGCAAGCGTTGTTCGCGTACTACGACGTGGGGTCGCTCGCGGAACTGAACGCGCTCGTCGACCCCGAGGAGGAGACGCCGGATGCCGCTGGCGAGTCGGCGTCCGCTGGTGGTGGCGTCGACTTCGGCGAGGGCGTCGACCCGCTCGGGTCGGGGTCGGGGTCGCGGCCGGCGGACACGAGCGGCGACCCGTTCCTCGACGACGAGAAGGCCGAGTCGTTGGACGCCGACGCGCGTGCGAGCGAGCCCGCGGTTGCGGCCGAGGACCCGCGCCGGCCGGTCTCGGCTGGCGAGGACAGCGGGGCGGACGCGAGCGCCGACGCGGACGCCGGGCGGCGTCGCGCGGAACCAGCCGACGGCGCCGCCGACAGCCGGCGTGCGGAACCCGCGACCGACTCCGCCGACAGCGAGCCCGCCGACACCCGGCGTTCGGAACCCGCGACCGATTCCGCCGACAGCGAGCCCGCCGACAGCCGGCGTGCGGAACCCGCACCCGATTCCGCCGACGTGACTGGAGACGCGACCGCGGGCGGCGTCGAGGAGTCGTCGAGCCTCCTGTCACCGGAGGGCGCGACCGACGAGACCGAAGAGGACGCTGCCGGCGGCGACGGGAGCGAGGACGGCGAGGGCGGGTTCGCGGCTGCCGGGTTCGAGCCCGCGACCGAATCGGGCGTGACGGCCGCGGACCTCGCGGACCGCATCGACGACCTCGAATCCCGCGTCGACGCGCAGAACGACCTCCTCGAGCAACAGCAGGCGCTCATCCAGCAGCTCATCGAGGAGCTCCGCGAGCGCTCGTAGCGCGAGCCGGCCACTCTCGGCGGCCGCCGTTGGCGTCCGCGGTCAGTCGTCGCGGCCCGTGACCTTCCTGACGCACTCGGAGCCGAACGGCCCGAGTTCCCCTGCGTCGAGTTGCACGAAGTGCCCAGTGGCGAGGCCGGTCCCGCAGCGCCGACAGTCGTAGTCACCGTCGCGGCGGACGACGTCCGTCGTCTGCGAGACGTACCCGCCGCCGCCCGCGACCGCAACGACGCCGTCCTCGCGTTCGATGACGCCGCGCATCTCGGCGGTGTCGAGTATCTCGCGGACGACCGTCGGCGCGGTACTGACCGCTTCGACGCGATCCATCGCCTCGGCGAGCGACAGTTCGGCGTCCTCGGCCTTCGCGAGCAGTTCGACGCCGACCTCGACGGGGTCGCCGTCGACCCCACCGGTCCCGCTCGCGCGCTCGCCATCCTCGGTCGTCATCGCGTTCCAGTCCTCGGCCGCGACGCAAAAACGTTGCGCGGACCGTCGCCGTCTCGCGACCGCGCTCGCTCACCGGGGCCGGTGGTCGCGAGCGAGGGGAAAGACGTTCATGCACCCGGGGGATAGTCGGTGGTGATGCATCGTCGCGCCGCGGTCGGGGTCGTGCTCGTCGCCACGGTCGTCGTGGCGTCGCTCGCGGTGTCGCCGACCGCGACGTTCGCGACGCTTGCCGCGCTCGCGGACGACCCGGTCGTCTTCGGGGTCGCGCTCGTCGCGTGCTATCTGCTACGGCCGCTGGTCGCGTGGCCGACGACGCTCGTCGCGGTCGTCGTCGGGTACGGGTACGGGGTCGCCGTGGGGATTCCGGTCGCGCTGGCGGGCGCGGTCCTGACGTCGATGCCGGTGTTCGCAGCGGGGCGGTACTTCGGCGACGGCGAGGACAACCCGCTGTCGTGGCTCGCGCCCGGCGAGCGGTTCCTCGCCGCCGCCGGCGAGTACTTCGACGCGACCGGTGACTTCCGCGGCGTCACCGCCGCTCGGCTCGCGCCACTCCCGGCGGACGCCGTCACCGCGACCGCCGCGATGACCGGCGTCTCGCTGCCGGCGTTCTGCGCGGCGACCGTCGTCGGCGAACTCCCGTGGACGATTGCGGCCATCCTCGTCGGCAGTTCGCTGTCGACGCTCTCGGCCGATGGCGTCGGCGCGGTCGACCCGCGACTGGTCGTCGGACTCGGTATCGCGGCCGCCATCCTCCTCGCCGGCCCGCTCTATCGACGGGTGGGTATCGGAGGGGACTGACTGATTCGGCGGGCATACGCCGACCCCCAGGGCGGCGTTTCCGTGGCGGTCGCGCTCGTCTTGTGGTTACTCGCGTTGGAGGTGGAAGGTGTCGGAGCAGTCCATGACGACGCCGTGGTTCGGGCAGACGTACTTGCAGTGCCGTCGGTAGAGGACGGTGTCGCACATCGGGCACGGGCGGCCGCCGCCGGCGGTCGCGTCGGCGTCGTCGGTCATCGCGTGAACGTTCCGGTTCTGGCGGCTTAATCACGGTGGTTCGCGCGGTCGCGGGCGACGAGTGCGAGGGCGGCGAGGCCGCTGGCGGCGGTGATGGCGACGCCGGGGCCGGGGAGGAGCCAGGGGGCGACGACGCCCTCGGAGGCGGTGTCGAGCGCGACGACGGTCGCGGCGGCGCCGACGAGTGTGGCGGAGGTCGTGGCGACGCGGCCGTCGCGAGCGACGAGGACGCCGATCGCGAGGACGGCGAGCGGGAGCGTCGCGAGCCCCCACGTCTCCAGGCCGGTTCCCTGCCCGGGGTAGTAGACGGCCGGGGAGATGCCGTCGTAGAACGGGTTCCGGAGGAGCCACGGCGGGAGTGCGCCGAGGGCGACGCCGGCGAGGGCGGCGACGAGGAGGCGGTCCGTCCGGGAGTCTATCACGGGAACGCGTCGGTGCGCCGCGGTCGTGAACCTTTGCCCGACCACGCTCGGGTGGCGTGCTCGCGCCGTCGTTGCGTCGGCGTCGTCCGATTGACACGTCGTGCCATCGTCGTCGCGTCGGCGTCGTCCCGTGGCGTCGGCGTCCACGACACGCATTTCCGCGCTCACGACCAACGCTCGTGCATGAATCCACTGTCGTCCCTGAAGCGACTGTTCGGTCGTGGCGCGGACGCCGACGGTGCTGGCGCGAGTTCGGACGCGACCGAGGACGCGAGTCGACCGCGGGACCTCGCTGCCGCGTTCGTCGACGCCCACCCCGACGTTGACCTGGACTACACGCCGGAGTCGCTGCACGCGCTCGACGACATCGCCGACGAGGTCGCCGCGGCGCTCGCCGCCGCGACCGAACCGGCCGCCGCGACCGAACCTGGCCCCGAACCAGCGGGCGGGGCCGAACCGGTCGGCGCGACCGACGACGTGGGCGCAACGACCGAGGCCGGGGACGTCGAGGCGCTGAACGAGTCGGTGCGCCGGATGGGCGCGTACCTCGGGGAGACGTTCGTTCGCGCGTACGACGGCGAGTGGACGTTCGACGACAGCGCCGGCTGGGTCGTCACCCTCCCCGCGACGCACCGCGGGCAGCCGCTCGTCCTCACCGTCCCGAGCGTCCTCGGTGACGTCGTCGAGGGCGAGTCGTCGTTCGCGGTCGTCCACGACGTCTTCGCGAGCGAACTCGACGTCGACACGCCCGAGCTCGCCGACGAGGACCCCTTCGAGGACGAAGCGGATCCGCGCGAGGAACCCGCGCCAGCGGACGTCGTCGCGGCGTTCGACCGGCTCGCCGCGGAGTTCGCCGCCGACCACGACGCGCTCGACTTCACGCCCGATTCGCTCGGTGCGCTCGACGACGTCGCGCGCAGCGACCGCGAACCCGACGACGTGCCCTTCGACCCCGACGTCGACGACCTCGACCTCTCCGTCCGTGGTCGCACCGACGCCATCGCGGGCTACTTCGCGGCCGTCGTCCGCACGCACCACACCGCCGAGTACCGCGGGGAACTCGCCGAGACCCTCGTCGTCGAGGGCGCGACCCGGCAGGCGACGCTCGAACCGCGCGCCATCGCCGCCGCCGCAGCCGCCGACGAGACCAGCTTCGAGACGCTGTACGCGAACCTCAGCGAGGACCTCGGGCTCGGGACCGCCGATCACGCGTGACGGTTCCGCGGTCGGCCAGCGACGCGGTACTTGCGGTCAGACCTCCACGAGGACCTTGATGGCGTCGCGTTCGTCCATCGCGCGATAGCCCTCGGGGACGCCGTCGAGGTCGACGGTCTTCGTGAACACCGGCGACGGGTCGAGCGTCCCCTGGAGGACGTCCGCCATGAGGTCCTCGACGTACGCGCGGACCGGCGCGACGCCGCCCTCGAGGCCGACGTTGTTCGAGAACGCCGTTCCGAGGAACTCGGCGTCCTCGACCCCGGCTGGTACGCCGACGTACCCGACGGTACCGCCGGGGCGGGCGACGTCCAGTGCCGTGTCCCACGAGGACTCCGCGCCAACGCACTCGAGGACGTGGTTCGCGCCGCCGTTCGTGATGTCGAGCACCGCGTCGATCGCTTCCTCGCCGCGTGCACTCACGGTCTCCGTCGCGCCGAAGGACTCGGCGACCGCGAGGCGGTCCTCGTGGTGGCCGACGGCGACGATGCGTTCCGCCCCGAGGCGCTGCGCTGCGAGGACGCCACAGAGACCGACCGCGCCGTCACCGACCACGACCGCGGTCGCCCCCGCATCCACGCCCGCGCTCACCGCCGCGTGATGGCCAGTGCACATGACGTCCGTGAGCGGGAGCAGCGACTCGAGGACGTCGTCGTCGTCCGCGTACCGGTCGGGGACGCGCACGAGCGTCCCGTCCGCGAACGGACAGCGCACCATCTCGCCCTGTGCGCCGTCGTGCTCGCCCGCCCAGCCCGCCTCCTCGACGCAGGACGTGTAGAGGCCCTTCCGACAGAACTCGCACTCCCCGCAACTGATCGCGAACGGCGCGAGCACGCGGTCCCCGGGCCGGACGCTCGTCACGTCCTCGCCGACCGCCTCCACCACGCCCATCGGTTCGTGCCCGACGCGACCCGGCGTCGGGTAGTCGTGCTCCCCGCGGTAGAACCAGAGATCAGACCCGCAGACCGCGGTGTGCGTGATTCGGACGATCGCGTCACCGGGCGCTTCCAGTTCCGGGTCCGGGACCTCCTCGATGCGGACGTCTCGCTCGCCGTGGAAGACAGCAGCGTCCATACCGTCCCGTGGACGCTCGGGGAGAAAAAACCGCGAATCGCGGAACCTACGTCAGCACTCGGACCAGCCGCAGGACTCGCAGGTCTTGCAGCCCTCGGAGTACGCGAGCGACAGCGACCCGCACTCGGGGCACTCGGGGCTCTCCCCGGCCGCGATGAGGTCGTCGACCGCGTCACTCGTCTCCTCGGCCGCCGGCTCGCCCTCCGCGGGCGGGCTCGGGGTCGACGCGTCGACCGCGGACGCGTCGGCGGTCGTCGCCCCGCCGTCGGGCTGGGTCGCCGCGTCGGCGTCCCCGTCGTCGGCCGCCTCCTCGAGCGTCTTCTGCTCGGGGTAGGGCTTGTCGATGTCGTCGTCGAGGTACCGGCGCATCGCGGTGCCGATGGCGTCCGGGATGGACTGGATCTGCTCGCCGCGGTCCCACGCCACCTTCGGGCTCCGCGTCCCGCAGAGCTCGTCGACGATCTCGTCCGGATCGACGCCCGCCTGGAGCGCCGTCGAGATGACCTTCCCGAGCGACTCGGTGAAGGAGTTCGTGAAGCCACCGGAGTGCCCGATGTTCGCGAACACCTCGAACGGCTCGCCGGTGTCGGGGTCCTCGTTGATCGTGACGTAGAGCTTCCCGTACCCGGTCTTCACGCGCTGGCTGACGCCGCGGAGCGCGGCGGGCCGGTCGCGCTTCCGGCGGCGGTCGCCGTCCGCGGCCGCGAGCAGGCTCGAGACCTCCTCGGTCAGTGCGGCCTGCACGTCGTCGTTCTCGAGGAACGCCTCCATGCCGCCGAAGACGTCCTGGATCTGCTCGACGAGGACCTCCGCGGCCTCGTCCTCGTCCGCGAACTCCTTGTTGTCCGCACGCGTCGTGAGGACCTGCTTGCTACGAGTGCCGTCGCGGTAGACGGTGACGCCCTTCCCGCCGTTCTCGTAGATGTAGCGGTACACCTCGTCCATGTCGGACGGCGAGGCGTCGTTCGGGAAGTTACACGTCTTCGAGATGGCGGAGTCCACGCCGTCCTGGCACGCACACTGGACTGCGGCGTGGTCCTTCCCTTCGAGGTCGCTCGTGACGACGAACAGCTCGCCGATGGCGTCCGGGACGGTGTCGAGGCCTTCGACGCCGTCGAACGCGTTCGACGCCATCTGCTCCTGGGCTTCCTCCTTGACGGCGTCGACGTCGATGTCGTTCGCCTCCAGGACGCGCAGGAAGTAGTCGTCGAACTCGACGAGCATCTCGTCGCCCTGCACGTCGTCGCTGACGTTCTTGTAGTACGCGACGTTGTAGATGGGCTCGCAGCCACCGGTCGTGTTCCCGACCATGCTCGTGGTGCCGGTCGGCGCGATGGTGGTCGTGTTGTGGTTCCGGATCTCGAATCCGTCGGCCCACTCGTCGGCGTCGAGGCCGGTGTGGTGCTCGAACCAGTCCGCGTACTCGGTCGGGTTCGCGTACTTCGAGTCCGCGTAGTCCGCGAACGCGCCGCGCTCGCCGGCGAGCTCGTGACTCGTCCACTTGGACTCGTGGTTGATGTGCGTCATCAGCTGGCTCGCGACCTCGTTGGACTCCTCGCTCCCGTAGCGCATCCCGAGCTGGATGTAGAGTTGCGCGAGGCCCATGACGCCCAGACCGATCTTCCGCATCTCGCGGACCTTCTCCTCGATCTTCGGCACCGGGAAGTCAGACATCGTGACGACGTTCTCCAGGAAGCGCGTCCCGAGGTCGATGCGGCGGTCGAACTCCTCGAAGTCGACCGCGTCGTCGAGGAACGCATCGACTGCGCTCTCGAGGTCCGCGTAGTCGTCGCCGTGCTCGTCGTACCAGACGCGCCAGTCGGGCGCGTCCAGGTCCGCGAGCGTCGAGAGGTTGATGTGCCCGAGGTTACACGCCTCGTACTCCTCGAGGGGCTGCTCGCCGCAGGGGTTCGTCGCGAGGATGCGGTGCTCGGGGTGCTCTTCGACGTCGAAGGAGTGCTTCTTGTTGACGCGTTCGAGGTAGATGACGCCCGGTTCGCCGTTCTCGTGAGCGCCCTCGATGACGTCCTCCCAGAGGGCTTCCGCGGGCACGGAGAGCTCCTCGCCGACCTCGACGTGCTCGCCGAGCCCGAACATCTCGTAGAGCTCCTTCGTCTCCGCGGTCGCGATGTGCGCCTCGCCCGTACGGGGGTTCGTGAACGTGAACTCCTCGCCGTTCTCGAGCGCGTCCATGAAGTCGTCGGTGACGCCGACGCTGATGTTGAAGTTCGAGAGGTGGCCCTCGACGGCGTTCCGGAGGTGCTTGGGGACCTTCCCCTCGTCGTCGATAAGTTCCCGCGCCTCCTCCAGCGCGTCCGCGAACGAGTTGTGCGTGTAGTCGTCCGGGTCGTTGAGTCGCAGGGAGTGCGCGAGACTGACGTCCTTGTTCTTCGCGTGGATGAACTGGATGACGTCCGGATGCGAGATGCGCATGACGCCCATCTGTGCGCCGCGACGCGCACCGCCTTGCGCGATCGTCTCGCACATCTGGTCGTACGTCCGCATGAACGTGATGGGGCCGGAGGCGATGCCGCCCGTGGACCCGACGGGGTCGCCGTACGGGCGGAGCCGCCAGAACGCGTACCCCATGCCACCGCCGCTCTGGAAGACCTGCGCGGCCTCCTTGGCGGTCTGGTGGATGTCGTCGATGTCGTCCTCGGGCGAGTCGACGAAGCACGCCGAGAGCTGCTGGAGTTCGTCGCCCGCGTTCATGAGCGTCGGCGAGTTCGGCATGAACGACAGGTTCTCCATGAGGCCCTGGAACTCGTCGGCCTTCTCCTGGACGTGCTCGCGGACGCCGTCGGGGAGTTCGGGGACGACGGTGTCGTACGCGAACTTGTTGACGTTGTACACCGAGAGCTCCGTGGACGTGTCGTCGTCCACGGTGGTGCCTTTCCCGAACACTTCCTCGGCGAGCTCGTCGCGACGCGGGTGGTCGGGCTTGAGCTGGTCGGGCGTGACCTCGACGGTCACGTCCTGGTTGTCGGCCTCGTAGACGGCCTCGGCGAGCGCGATGTTCTTCGCGACGCGAACGAAGAGGTCCTCCTGCTCCTCGATGAGGTCGCCGTTGGCGTCCTTGCGGAGGTAGCGCGCCGGCAGGATGTTGTGGTACGCGTTCCCCGTGAGGCGGTCCTCGAGCGTGTCGCCCTCGGTTCGCTTGATCGGCAGGTCGACCTCGTCCGCTCCGACGTTCGACCGACTCATCGCTTCCCCTCCCCGCCCGCAGCATCGAGCTTGCGGGCGTTTTCGGCGGCTGTAGATGGTGTCATATGCATCGTTCGAGACGAAGATTTGGTACACGCGAGGGTACCATAAATGGTCGGATTTCTACTCCGATTGATGTTACACAACCCTGTTTTAATTATGGCGCTGTCGCTACCGGACACTCGGGATCATCTCTATGAATCGCTTCGGGAGGGAGCGACTTGAACCCTCCCAAACCGGAGTGAAAGTGGACGCCCGACGACCGCCGTCGAGCGCTCGACGCGCCCCGGTTCGCGGCCCGAGGTCGAACGCCTCCCTGTCTTGCCCACAAACTTATGCCCGCCGTGGGTCTGGAATCGGGTATGTTCCCACTCCAGGTGGCCTTCGGGTTCGACGCGCTGGCGCTCGCGGTCATCGCGCTCGTCGCGCTCGTCGTCGTCGTGCTGCTCGTGCGCGTCGCGGTCGCCATCGCCATCCGCGTCGGTATCGTCGCCGCGATCGTCCTCGGTATCCTCTACGCGCTCGACGTCACGCTCGGCATCGACCCGCTCGGCCTCCCCGGAACCACGTTCGTCGACGCCGCGTCGCTCCTGGCGTAAGCACCCGCGGCGAACGTACCGAACCGGCCTCGACGCGCGCGGCAGTCGTTCTCAGTCGACGAGCGAGAGGAAGTTCTCGACGACGTCGTGACCCCGGCCCGTGAGGACGGACTCCGGGTGGAACTGCACGCACGAGATGGGGTGCTCGCGGTGGCGGACGCCCATGACGAGCGCGTCGCCGTCGCCGCGTGCCGCGCCAGCGCGGACGCCGCCGTCGGTGGCGACGTCCACGCCACTCGGCCCCTCGTCGCTGTGGTCGGTCGTCGCCGACACCTCGAAGCACTCCGGGACCTCGCTCGCGACCAGGGAGTGATATCGCCCCGCGGAGAACCCCTGCTCGATGCCCGCGAACACGCCGCGGCCGTCGTGCGCGATCGGCCACGCCTTCCCGTGCACGGGCTCGGGGGCGCGGCCGACCGTCCCGCCGTACTCGTAGACCGCGGCTTCCAGTCCGAGGCAGACGCCGAGCGTCGGCACGTCCGGGCTGACGTCGCGGAAGACGTCCATCGTCACGCCGACGTCGCGCTCGTTCTTCGGATGCCCCGGGCCCGGCGAGACGACGACGGCGTCCGGGTCGAACGCGCGGACGTCGTCGACGCTCGCGGTGTTCCTGACGACCTCGACCGCGACCTCGTCGGCTGGCCGGGTCGCGAGCAGCGAGGATTCGACGTACTCGACGAGGTTGTACGTGAACGAGTCGAAGTTGTCGACGAACAGGACCCTCATCGCGACACCTCCGGTGGCGGGACGTCGTCCTCAGGTTCGGTCGTGATGCGGTCGAGCGCGTCGAGGACGCCCTGCATCTTCTGTTCGGTCTCGTCGTACTCGCTTTCGGGGTCGCTGTCCGCGACGACGCCCGCCCCGGCACGGACGGTGACGCGGTCGAACTCGCCCTCGTCCTCGACGGTCGCGGTCCGGATGACGATGGCGACGTCCGCGTCGCCCGTCCACGAGTAGTACCCGACGCCGCCGCCGTAGACGCCCCGGGGGTCGTCCTCGAGCGCGTCGACGACCTCCATCGCGCGGATCTTCGGTGCGCCCGAGAGCGTTCCGGCGGGGAAGCTCGCGCGCGTCGCGTCGAACGCGTCCGCGTCGGCGGCGAGTTCGCCCGTGACGGTGGACTCGATGTGCTGGACGTGACTGTACTTGAGGACGTTCATGAACTCATCGACGCGGACGCTCCCGGACTCGCTGACGCGCCGGACGTCGTTCCTGGCGAGGTCGACGAGCATCGTGTGCTCGGCGCGCTCCTTCGCGTCCGCGAGCAGTTCCCCCGCGAGCGCTCGGTCCTCGACGGGGCTGTCGCCGCGCTCGATGGTGCCCGCGATGGGGTTCGCGACGACCTCGTCGCCGCGCACCGAGACGAGCGTCTCCGGGCTCGCGCCGACGACGTCCAGGTCGTCGTGCCCGAGCAGGTACATGTACGGCGACGGGTTCACCTCGCGCAGGCTCTCGTAGAGCCCGAGCGCGTCCACCTGGCCCTCGAGCTCGCGCGTCCGCGAGAGCACGGCCTGGTAGACGTCGCCGTCGAGCACGTGCTCCTTCGCCTTCGCGACCGAGTCCTCGTACGCCTCGCGGCTCCCGGCGCGTTCGCGCTCGCGAACGAACCCACCCGTCTCCAGGGGGTCGGCGCTCGCGAGGCACTCGCGGACGCGCTCGGCCTCGCCTTCGAGGACGTCGTAGACGGCGCCGGGGTCCTCGCTCGCCGAGAGCACGGGCGTGAACACGAGTTCGAGCGACTCGGCGACGTCGTCGAACACGAGCGTCTTCGTCGACAGCACGAACTGCGCGTCCGGGAACCGCGATTCCGGACGGTCGACGCCGACCTCGTCGAGGAACGCGTCGTACACCGCGTCGTACCCGACGAACCCGACGAGCCCGCCCTGGAGGTGCTGGCGGTCCCCCGTCGGGAACCCCGCGGTCTCGGCGTCGGGCATCGCCGCCCGCAGCCGGTCGAAGACGTCCGCGGACGACTCGCCGGGGCCGTCGCCGCTCGCAGCTGCGTCAGCGAGCGCGCCCTCTGGGTCGACGAGGGCCTCGTACCGGTCGCTCCCGAGGACGTCCACGTCCACGTCGCTCCCGGTGACGGTGACGACCGCCGCCGGGTCGTACCCGACGAACGAGTACCGCGCGTGCCGGCTCGCGTCGCCGTCGTCGTCGTCCGCGGCCGCGGGCCGGAACGCGCCCGCCGGGTCGCTGGACGCGACCTTCTCCGCGCTCTCCAGGAGGAACGCGTAGTCGTCGTCGCTCCCCGGCGGGTCCGCGGTCCGCCCCGTGAGCGCCGCGTACGCGCCCAGCGGCGTGACGTCCACGTCCAGTTCGACGCTCGCACGCACCACCGCGGGGCCGCCGTCGCGGAGCGCGTGCTCGGCGAGCGTCTCGAAGGACTCGCGGTCCGGTGCGAGCGCCGGCTCGTCGCTCATGCCGACACCGCCTCTTCGTTCGTCGCCTCGTCGCGCGCCGCTCGCGTCGCGTCGGCGACCGCGTCGACGAACTCGCGGACGCGGTCGTGGTCCTTCACGCCACCCGCGGCTTCGACGCCGCTCGCCACGTCCACCGCGAACGGGTCCACGACGTCGATGGCGCTCGCGACGTTCCCCGGCGTCAACCCACCGGCGAGTATCACGGGTGCGTCGAGGTCGCGGACGGCGTCGCGCGTCCGCTCCCAGTCGTGGGTCTCGCCGGTGCCACCGCCGCCGTCGGCGTCCGCGGAGTCGACGAGGAGTGCATCCACGACGTCCGCGTACCGCCTCGCCGTCTCGACGTCGTCCGCGTCCACGGCCTTCAGGACGCGAGCGTCGACGCGCGACCGGAGGTACGCGACGTCACCGGGCGACAGGTCGCCGTGACACTGGACGACGTCCGGGTCGACGCGCGCGACGAGGTCGACCGCTCGCTGGGGCGCCGTCGGCATCGTCACGAGCACCGTCGTCGCGAACGGCGGGACGCGGGCGACGAGTTCCGCGGCGCGCGCCACGGTGAGTTCGCGCGGCGTGTCCACGGGCACGTCGACGACGAACCCGAGCGCGTCCGCGCCGGCGTCGACCGCCTGGTCGACGTCGGCTTCGCGCGTCAGACCACAGACCTTCGTTCGCGTCATCGCTAGTCCGCGCCCGCTTCGGCCGTCGCGGCCGTCGATTCCTCGCCCTGGAGGTCCGCGAGCTTCGACGCCGCTGCGCCGGACTCGATGGCCTCCCGTGCCGCCGCGACACCGTCGGTGAGCGACTCGGCCTCGCCGGCGACGTAGATGGCGGCGCCCGCGTTCGCGAGGATGATGTCGCGCTTCGCGCCCGTCACGTCCCCTTCAAGGATGCCCGTCATGTCCGCGGCGTTCTCGGTGGGCGTGCCGCCCGCGACCGCCTCGACGGGGGCGCGTTCGAGGCCGAGGTCCTCGGGCGTGAGCGTGTACTCCTCGATCTCCTCGCCCTGAACCTCGGCGACGACGGTCTCGTCGTGGATGGCTATCTCGTCCATGCCGCTGCCGTGGACGACGAGCGCGCGCTCGACGTCCATCCGCGCGAGCGCTCTCGCGAGGACGGGGACGAGGTCGGGGTCGTAGACGCCGACGACCTGCGCGTTCGCACCTGCGGGATTGGTCAGCGGGCCGAGGACGTTGAAGATGGTGCGCATCCCGAGTTCCTTCCGCGGGCCGATGACGGCCTTCATCGCGGGGTGGAAGACGGTCGCGAGCATGAAGCCGACGCCGTCGGCCTCTATCTGGGATTCGACCGCCGGGGGTTCGGCGTCGACGTCGACGCCGGCCTCCTCGAGGACGTCGGCGCTGCCGGAGGAGGAGGAGACGGAGTAGTTGCCGTGTTTGGCGACGGGGACGCCGGCGCCGGCGGCGACCATCGCGCTCGTCGTGGAGACGTTGATGGTGTCGTAGTCGTCGCCGCCGGTCCCGCACGTGTCGACGAGCGGGGCGCGGTCGGGCTGGATGGTTCGGGCGGCGTCGCGCATCCCTTCGGCGAACCCGGCGATCTCGGCCTCGGTCTCGCCCTTCGCGCGGAGCCCCGAGAGCAGCGCGCCGATCTGTGCGTCGGTGGCGTCCTCGAACACCGCGGTGGCGGCGTCGCGGGCCTGGTCCTGTGTGAGGTCGGTGCCGTCGGTCACGCGCTCGATGTAGTCCTGCATAGTGAATCACTAATGAACGGCTTCGTCTTATGATGTACAAATTCGTACATTCACTTAAGCGTATCGACGGTGAGAGGCGCCGTCGAGTGCTAGCATACGACGCGATTAGGGCGAAGGGACCCGTCCGCGAGCGGGAGCTGGCCCCGAGCGGGACCGGCCGCACGCTGCCGAGGGTTGAAGGCGGATGGGGCGGCCAGCGTCGGCGTCATGCTCGAACGCACGCTGACTCGACGGAGCGTCCTCGAACACGCCGGGACCGCGGCCGCCGGCGCGACCGGTCTCGGCGTCCTCGACCGCACGGCCGACGACGATCCAGGAGCCGCCGACGCGACCGCGCCGGGCGGGGACTGCGGTCGCGACCACGTCGACCCGGACCTGGCGGTCGTCGGCGCACGACGCGAGGACGGTGACCTCGTCGTGCACGCGGGCGACGCACTCACGTTCGACGCCTCGGGGACCGAGTCGACGGCGCCGGTCGCGGCCTACACGTGGACGATCGGTGGGGAATCCATCGACGGGGAGCGCGTGCATCACGCGTTCGAGCGCGGCGGCGGCGTCGAGACCGTCACGCTCGCGGTGACGGACGAGGCGGGCCGCGCCGCGTCCGCGAGCGTCGACCTCCACGTCCTCGAGCGCGACCGGTACAACGAACCGCCGACGCCCGTGCACGACGTGTCGCCGGCGCGGACGTACGACGACGGGTACATCGTCGGGGTCGGCGAGCCGGTGACGTTCGACGCCCGGGAGTCGCGGGACGAGGACGGGGACGTGGTGGCGTACGAGTGGGCGTTCCGCGGCGGCGCGAAGCCGGGTGCGGTCGTGGAGCACGCGTTCCGGCGGCGCGGGAACTACCGGGTGACGCTGTCGGTGACCGACGACGACGGCGCGACGGAATCGGTCGAGGTCCCGGTGCACGTGGCCCGGTAGCGACGATTCACCACACGGCGACCGATTCGAAACCCTTTTTTAACGTCCCGGGCAACGAACGAGTGCAGGAAAGACCGACGCCACCTGGGTTGGTGGTCTAGTTGGTTATGACACCTCCTTGACATGGAGGAGGCCGGCGGTTCAAATCCGCCCCAACCCACTTCTCGCAGCACAAAACGACGAGCGTAGCGAAGAGTCTGTGCTGCGAGAATGGTTCTGTGCGGATTTGAACTCTGGAAGTCGCGCGCAGCGAACGAACGTGAGCGAGCACGTCTTCCTCCGGTTCAAATCCGCCCCACCCACTTCTCGCGCGAACAAACCGGCGAGCGTAGCGAGTCGCTTGCGTCTGCGAATCCTGCGTCCGGGAGTGGTCAGTGGGTGCGTGGTGTTGGTTCTGGCTGCGGTTCCTCGGCGTCGTCGGGTGGCGTTGCTGGCTTGGCGGGTTGTGGGCCGTTGATCTGTGCGCGGATGTCGTTGGCGACGGTGGTGAGGAACGGCCGTGGGTCGTGGGCGTCGAGGACGTCGAATCGGCGGTCGCGGAGGATGGAGGTGGCGACGTTCCAGGTTGCGGTGGGGAGTGACGGATGGTCGCAGACGGGGTGGTCGTCGGCGGCGACGCTCAGGAGGTAGGAGAGTTCGCCGGAGAGGACGTGCGACCGGATGCCGGGCGTCGGTTCGGGGACGGGCCCGACGGGTTCGCCGGCCGCGAGCTGCCGGTAGTGGTACGGGAAGTCGAAACCGGCGTGGATCTCGAGTTGGACGGTCGCCCAGAATCGCGGGTTGATCTCGAGGAGCTTGTACTCGCCCGTGTCGGGGTCCTGGATGACGTCGATGTCCGCGGGGCCGTCGTAGTCGAGTTCCGTGAGGATCGCGCGCCCGAGCGCTTCGAGTTCGGGGATGTGGACGGTTTCGTGGTAGACGCTCGGGCCGTGATAGTACTTGACGCCACGGATGATGCGTTTCTGGGTTTCGACGACGGGTTCGCCGTCATCGTAGAGGACGCCGAGGGAGTACTCGGTGCCGTCGACGAACCGCTGGACGTGCGGGGTGTGGCCGAAGGCTGCGTGGAGTTCGTCGACGTCGGGGCGGTCGTTCGCGGGGATGAACACCGCACCGGTCTGGTCGACGAGTTCACTGGGGAGGTCCTGGGTCGTGTAGGCGTCGGCGAGGAGCGCGAACCGGGATTTGACGACGCAGTCCTCGGTCCACGCGTCGACGTCGTCGAGCGGTCGCGTGTCGGGGGTGGCGACGCCGGCGGCGTCGGCTGCGTCGAACAGGCGGTCGCGGTCGTGGATGGTGCGGAGCGTGTCGAACGACGGGCACGGTGTCGCGACGTGTTCGGCGAACTCGTCGCGGTACTTCGCGAGGACGTAGATGTCGGGTTCGGTCAGTGGAACGATGGTCTGGACGTCGGGTCGGGCTGCGAGCTCGAGGAGGGCGTTCCTGTAGGCGGTCGTGTCCGTCATCGGGTCGGGGGCGAGGACGCGTTCGTCGCAGTACCGCGAGCGGAAGGCGGGCGTGGTGTCGTCGCTGGCGACGCCGATCGTGCGGACGCCGCGTCTCCCGAGCGACCGGTGGAAGGCGACCGTGCTCGCCGGCGACCCGGTGGGGACGACGACGGTGGATTGGTCCATGCACGTCCGGTGACGATAGACGGGAGCTTTGGTATCTACTGCCTACCGTGTCTACTCGCCGGCGTCGAGGGGTGTCGAGCGAGTGCGTTGGTGGTTCGGCGTGATGGGTGAGGGAAACACATTTGGGCTCGAGCCTCGATGTGGTATGTGGTATCATGGCTAATGGTGCGTTCGTCGCGAGCACGCTCGTGATGGTTGCGTTGCTCGCGGCGGTGTTCGTGCTCGTGACGCGAGCGCAGGCGGTTCGGGCGTACAGTCACACGCTCGGCGTGAAGGCTCGCGGTGTCGCGGTCGGTGCGAGCTCGCAGCGCGGGGTGCGCGTGGACCCGAAGATGACGCTCGCAGCACTCGTGATAATCGGGTTCGTCGCGGCGGCGGCCGTCGTCGGACCGGACCCGACGCTGTTCGTCGCCGCGGTCGGCATCCTCGTGCTCGCGTACCTCGCGTGGGGCGTGTACTACCTCGGGCGCTCGCACGGCCTCGGGAACGCGCACGCCGTCGGGTTGAGTGCGTGGTTCATGTCGATGGTCGCGGTGCTCGTCATCGCCGTGAAGCTCCTCGTCGGCTGACCCGGGATGACGGACACCGAGGTCTCGCGCTCGATAGCGGCGGTCCGGCGACGAGCGACCCGTCCCGCGGTGCTCGCACTCGCCGTGGTCGTGCTCGCCGAGCTCGCGTTGCTCGCTGGCTACCTCGGCCTGACGGGCGCGAGCGCGACGAGCGTCCGGTACCTCCTCTACCCGTTCGTGTGGATAAACCTCGGCCTGTGGGCGGTGTTCGCGGTCGACGTGCCGCGGACGGAGAGCGCGGTCGCGCGCCGGGCGGCGCTGGCGGTCGCGGGCGCGTACCTCGCGACGCTCGCGTTCGCCGGCGGCCTCGTCGACGTCACCCTCCTCGGCGGCGGGCACGCCCACGCGCACGGTACGGGCGTCGACCTCGCGGTGTTCACCGCGCTCCCGCCGGGCTGGGGACCGACGGTCGTCCTCGACGCACCGTCGGCGACGCTGACGCTCGTCCCGTACAAGATCGTCGGGTACGTCGCGCTCGCGTACCTCACGTACGCTGCGGTCGTCGACACCGCCGCCTCGGCCGCGAGCGGCGCCATCGGCCTCCTGTCCTGTGCGAGTTGCTCGTGGCCGGTGTTCGCGTCGCTGCTCGCCGCCGCACTCGGCGGGGAGGCGGTCGCGAACGCACTGTACGCGTACTCGATGGACCTGTCGACGGTCGCGTTCGTCGCGGCGGTCGCCCTCCTCGCGTGGCGACCGGGGGCGAGGTGACGCCGCGATGCGTCGCCTCCTCCTCGCGACGGTCGCCGTGGCGCTCGCGAGCGCGCTGGATCCGACGGTCGCGTCGCTCGCCACCTCGACGGGCGTGCTCGCGCCGCTGCACGTCGGCGCGCTCTCCGACGCCGTGAACGTCGGGACGGTCCCGTCTTGGTTGACGGTCGCGACCGGGGGCGTGCTCGTCGGCGGGTCGTTCCTCGGGACGAGCCTGCTCACCGACCACGAGGGCGTCCGCGCGGTGAACGCGTGGTCGGCGCTCGTCCCGACGACCGCGACGCTCCGGCGCGCGCTCGTCCTCGCGACCCGCGTGGTCGGCGTCCTCGGCCTCGCGCTCGTGCTTCGCGCGGCGACGGTCGGGTCGACGGACCCGACCGCGAACTTCGCGATCGTCGTCGTCTGGATCGGGTGGTGGGCGGGGTTCGCGATGACGACGTACCTCGCCGGGAACGCCTGGCCCGTCCTGAACCCCTGGCGGACCGTCGTCGACGCACTCCCCGGCGCGGGTGGTCGAGCACTGCCGGCGGACTACGGCGCTTGGCCCGCTGTCGTCGGCTTGCTCGCGCTCGTGTACGTCGAGGTCGTCAGCCCGCTCGCCGCGGACCCGCGACTCCTCGGGGTCGTCGTCGCCGCGTACTCGGTGCTCACGCTCGCCGGCGCGTACCGGTACGGCCCCGACGCGTGGTTCGAGCGCGTCGACCCCGTCTCGCGCGTGTTCGCCGTCTACGGCCGGCTCGCGCCCCTCCAGCGCGACGCGAACGGCGTCCGTCTCCGCCTCCCCGGGAGCGGGCTCGTCGCCGGCGCACGCGAACGGCTCCGCGGAGAGTCGACGGAAACCGCGGTCCTGGGAGCGGAATCGGGGACGACCGCGCTTCTCGGTCGGGAGTCGGGGACGACCGCGCTTCTCGGTCGGGAGTCGGGGATGACCACGTTCGTGGTCGCGCTCCTGTGGGCGACGACGTTCGACGGGCTCGTGACGACGCCGGCGTGGAACGACCTCGCGACCGTCGTCGTCGAGGCGGGCGTTCCGGCGCTCGGGGTCTACCTCGTCGCGCTCGTCGCGGGGTTCGCGGCGTTCCGGGTGCTGTACCGGGTCGCCGCCGAGCGGTCGCGCGCCATCGTCGACAGTCGGCTGTCGCCGGCGGCCATCGAGTCGTGGTTCGCGCCCGCGCTCGTCCCCATCGCCGCCGGCTATCACGTCGCGCACTTCCTCGGGTACTTCCTCTCGCTGTCGCCCGCGCTCGAAGCCGTCCTCCGCCACCCGCTCGGCGGCGGGGGCGTCCCGCAGGTCGCGGTGCTACCGGGCTGGTTCGGGACGGTCGAGCTCGGGTTCGTCGTCGTCGGGCACCTGCTCGCGGTCTGGGTCGCCCACGCACTCGCACTCGAGCTGTTCCCGGGTTTGCTTCGCCCCATCCGCAGCCAGTACCCGTTCGTCGTCGTGATGGTCGCGTACACGATGACGAGCGCGTGGGTCATCGGCCAACCGTTCGTCGATCCAGTCTACCTATGAACGAGAACGAACCGGTCACGACCGAGTCAGAGCGCGCAGCGAGCGACGCCAAGGCGCCAGCGAGCGACGCCGACGACTGGAACGACGGCGCGAGCGGCGGCGACGAGGAACGGGCCGGTGTCGTGGCTGGTCGCGGTATCGACCGTGCGGGCCTGGAGACGCTGGTGCGCGACGACGAGTCGGTCGCGGGGGCGTGCCCGTACTGCGACCGGGCGTTCGGGACGCAGGCGGCGTACGACCTCCACGTCGGCGAGGTCCACGAGGACGCGTGTTCGACGAGCGAGCACGAGGCGTACGCGGACGCGCTCGCCGCGGAGGAGGACGAGCTGTTCTACTTCCACCTGCGCGTGGTCGCGGCGCTCGCGGCGCTCTACACGGTGCTGGTGCTCGTGTACATGGTCGCACTCGGGAGCGGGTTCCTGTAGGGCCCGTCGGTCACGCCGCCGCGCGACCGTGGTCAGTGGCGGGCTCGTCGGTCACGACGCCGTGGGCGCGGTCAGTGGTCGCCGTGTGCGGGCGGGTCGTTGCGGCTGATGAGGAACGTCATCGCGCCGACGGAGACGAGTGCGAGGCCGCCGCCGACGGGGAGGAGGAGGTCGACGCCGTGGAAGTACTCGGCTGCGAGGAGCGCGACCATCCCGAGTGCGACGCCGAGGACCGCGCCGAGGTACGCGAAGCCTTCGAATCCCATGACAGGGGGTCGTTCGCACGCCCACCGCCTAAGTCTATGGGGAGCGTTCACATGCACCACGGCTCGCGCGGTGGTTGCCGTCCCAGACCGGTCGTGGCGAGTACGCGCTACTCGAAGCGCTCCTGGGGGACGTCCGTCGACCCGACGCTCGCGGCGAGGAACATGAACCCGAACATCACGACGGCCGTCACCGCGAACGCCGCGACGACGATGGGGTCCGCGAGCGTCCGCGGCCCAACCTTCGCGGTCGCGAACGCGATGCCGGCGGCCGGCGCGAGCGAGAACAGCGCCGCCCACCCGAGTCGTTCGCGTCGCGACGTCATCGTCGCTCACCTCCCCCCGGACCCTCCGGCGGAATCCGGGTCGCGCACGCGCCGCAGACGTCGTAGGACGCGTCCACGACGGACCCGCACGACGGGCACGCGACCGCGTCGCCGCCATCCGCGTCCGCGTCGTCGCCAGCGCTGCCCGCGTTCGACGCCGGGCGCGCGTCGACGGTCCCGTACGTGACGTACCCCTTCGACGCGTCCGGGCGCTCCGCGCCGCCGTCGACCGCGACGTGCCGGGACAGGTACGCGACCAGCGGCACCTGCGCGAGCACCACGACCGCCACCGCACCGACGACGAACGGGTTCGGTGCGGTCATGGCGTGATGGAGTACGTCGCCGCGACGGTCAACGCGAGCACCGCCAGCAGCCCGATACCCATGAGGTACGTCAACGACCGCGGCTCCCAGCGCAGGTGCTGGTAGTACCCGGCGACGATGACCGCCTTCACGAACGACAGCGCGAGGATGACCGCCAGCGCCGTCTCGTACGCGATGCCCGCCTGCTCGACGAGCACCTGCACGGTCGCCGAGACGAACAGTACCACGTATATCGCCGTGTATAGCTTGAGTCTGGTCATTGGCTTAGAGGATGTAGAACAGCGGGAACAGGAACAGCCACACGATGTCCACGAAGTGCCAGTACAGCCCGAAGTGCTCCACGGGCGCGGCGTCGTCGAGGTACGCGCCGTTCCACGCCCGCAGTATCAGGTACAGCGTGATGAGGAGCCCGACGACGACGTGCGCCGCGTGCAGGCCCGTCGTCACGAAGAACGTGGACTCGCGGATGCCCGAGTCGATCCAGATGCCCTTGTCCGTGAACAGGTGCTCCCACTCGATGGCCTTGTTCCCGAGGAACCCGAGACCGAGGACGACGGTCGCGACGAGGCTCGCGACCACGCCACCGCGGGACTCGCGTTCCGCGGCTTCCAGCGCGAGGATGACCGTGAAGCTACTCGTCAACAGCAGGTACGTGTTGATGAGCCCCGGGACGACGTTGTCCGGGATGGGCTCCCACGCGATCCACCCGGAGGAGAACCGGAGGAACACGTACGCGCCGATGAACGCGCCGAAGAGCACGACGTCGCTCACGAGGAAGATCCACATCCCCGTCTTCATGTTCGAGACCTTCTCGAACGGCCAGCTCTCGCCGTAGGGACCGCTCGGGCCGACGAACTGCTCGCGGGCCATCCCGACGAGCGCGCCGAAGGTCACGACGGCGCCGACGCCCGTCGACGCCTGGTGGGCCGTCCCCATCGCGCCCTCGGACCACGTCGCGTTCGTGAACCCGGAGAGCCCGAGGAGCAGGAGCAGCGCGCCGACGCCGACGAGGAACGGCCAGACGCTCGCGTGACTCGCGTGGTGGTCCTCGCCGGCCTGCACCTCCTCGGCGGTGTGTGCGCTCGCGGCGAGCGCCTCCGAGCCGTCGAGCGTCGCGGGCGCGCCGCCGTCGGTCGCGGCCCCAGTGCCGCGGTCGGCGGCCGCGGGCGCGTCGTCGTCGACGGTCTTCAGCGCGCTCGATGAGCCGCCGAGGAACTCGAGCGTCCCCCTCGCGTACGACGGCAGCCCGGGGAAGTTCTCGAGTGGCGGCGGCGAGGATACCGCCCATTCGGCGGTCGTCACGTAGTTCCAGGGGTCCTCGTCGGCGACCTCGCCGCGGTACGCGCTCGTGACGAGGTTGTAGATCATCACGAGGAACGACGCGCCGAGGACGACGGCGCCGACGGTCGCCATCTGGTGCCAGGCGGTCATCCCGGGGTCGTAGTCGAAGACGCGCCGCGGCGTCTCCCACGCGACGAACATCGGGAAGTACAGCAGGTTGAATCCGACGAAGTACAGCGCGAAGTGGACCTTCCCGAGGAACTCGTCGTACATCCGCCCGACCATCTTCGGGTACCAGTAGTAGAGGCCGCCGATGAGGGCGGTGACGCCGCCGACCATGACGTAGTGGAAGTGCGCGACCACCCAGTACGTCCCGCGGAACTCGTAGTCGAGGACGACCGCGCCGAGGAAGACGCCGGTGATGCCGCCGAGGATGAACAACAGCAGGCCGCCGAAACTGAAGAGGAACGGCGTCTTGAACCGTATCTTCCCCTTCACCATCGTGTAGATGAGCGAGAACACCATCAGGTCGAAGGGCAGTGATATCCCGATGGTGGTCGCCATGAACAGCGTCTTGATCTCGAGGTTGATGCTCGTGAGGAACATGTGGTGCATCCAGACGATGAAGCTCTGGAGTGCGACGAGGACCATCGCGGCGATGAACCACTTCCGGCCGACGATACGGCGGCCCGTGAACGTCTGGAAGACCTCCGCCATGACGCCGAGCGCGGGGAAGAAGACGATGTAGACCTCGGGGTGCCCGAAGAACCAGAAGAGGTGCGTCCACAGCAGCGCGCCGTTGGCGCCGTTGACCGCGAAGTACGTGGTGCCGAGCAGACGGTCGGCGGAGAGCAGGAGGAGTGCGGCGAGCAGTGCGGCGAACGCGAACAGCATCATCCAGACGGTCAGCAGGATCGTCCACGAGAACAGCGGGAGTCGTCGGAGCGTGAGGCCTTCGGCGCGCATCCGATGCATCGTGGTGAGGAAGTTCACGGAGGACACCGTGACGCTCGCGACGAACAGCATGAGTGCGAGGACGGCGGCGCTCCCGCCGACGCTCGGCGTGAACGCGGGCAGGTTCAGTGGCGCGTACATCGTCCAGCCGCCGGCGAACGTCCCGCCCTGGAAGAAGGAGACGAACAGGAGGACGCCGGAGGAGAGGTACAGCCAGTAGCTGAGCGCGTTCAGTCGCGGGAACGCGAGGTCCTTCGCACCCATCTGGAGGGGGACGACGTAGTTCGCGAACCCGAACGCGAACGGCGACAGGAACCAGAACACCATCACGAGCCCGTGCACGCTGACGGCCTGGTTGTACGCCATCGCGGACAGCGGGCCGGTGCCGGGCGCGCGAGGCACCCAGAGCTGGGCGCGCATGAGGAGCGCGAGCACGCCGCCGAGCATGAGGAACGAGAGGCTCGTCGCGATGTACAGGAGCCCGACGTCCTTGTGGTTGGTCGTGACGAACCAGCGCTTCAGCGAGCTCGTCGGCGGCATCGCGTGCTCGTCCTGGGCGTGCCCGTCGGCGACTTCGAGCGCGCCGCCGTCCGCGCGAGCGCGCTCCGCGTCGTGGTCGGTCTCACCGCTCGATGCCGCCCCGTCGTCCGTTGGTGCGGTGGGTCCGTCGGTCGGGTCGTCGGTCATGTCAGATCACCTCTGGGTGGTGTCGGGTGGCGGTGGGTGCGTGTCGCGCTGGTGCGGCCGTCGGTGTCGGTGGGGCGGGGAGTGCCTGCGTCGACGCTGCGGTCGTGGCCGACGACGCTGCCGGCGTGGTCAGGGCCGGTGACGGTCCGGTGGGCGTCGGAGTCGCGAGTGCGCTCGCGGTGTCGTTCGCGGTCACGTTCTCGTCCATCGCCGCTGCGGTGTCGTTCGCGCTCTCGTTCCCCATGCCCTGGTACCACGATTGGAACTCGGACTGCGAGACGACCTGGACGGTCGCGGTCATGTGCGAGTGCCCGGGCCCGCAGAGCTCGTAGCAGTTCGCCTGGTACGTCCCGGTCTCCTCGGCGAGCAACCACGTGTTCGTCTCCTGGCCGGGGATGGCGTCCGACTTCGCGCGTAACTCGGGGATCCCGAAGTTGTGGAAGACGTCCTCGGACGTCACCACCAACCGGACGTGGCGGTCCTCGGGCACGACGAGCTGGTCGTTGACGGACTCGCCGTTCGGGTACACGAACTCCCAGAAGAACGAGTGCCCGACGACGCGGACGGTCAGCGGTTCCTCCTCGTCCTGGACGGGCTCGGGGTTCTCGACGTAGAGGAGCGTGAGGTACGTCCAGGAGATGAGGGAGACGACGACGATAGCCGACAGCGAGAACGAGAGGAACAGTTTCCGGCCGCCACCGCCGCCGCTTGGAAGTTCGCCGAGTTGGGGGCGGTCGGCGTCGTCGCC
The DNA here is from genome assembly GCF_020567525.1 of Halorubellus salinus. Classification (GTDB taxonomy): domain Archaea; phylum Halobacteriota; class Halobacteria; order Halobacteriales; family Natrialbaceae; genus Halorubellus; species Halorubellus salinus. The sequence goes on along the minus strand of NZ_JAJCVI010000004.1, from coordinate 333,610 downwards.
GTGGTCGGCGCTGGCGCGGTACTTCCAGGCCTTCCAGAGCATGTACGCGATGACGATCACGCCGACGGCCGTCCCGAGGACGAGGAACACCTCGTAGATGCGCCTGAAGACGACCGCGCGCGACCCTTCCGGAACGAGCTGTGCGGGGCCGACCACCGCCCCGACGAAAGTGTCGAGTGTTACCATGGGACGTTCCCACACCGATTTTGATGGGGTGGCTACTTAGAAATTCGGTCCGGTACGGGTGTGGGACCGTCGCTCGCGAGCGATACGGGCCGGGAGCGACAGTCAGGGTGGTTTTCGGTCGCGGCGACGCTTGCAGCGGGCGCTCGCACGTCGACCACGCGGTTTCTGGGACTGCAAACGCCACCCCGGTATTTCGGTGCAGCCCCGTCGAGGGACACGCGTGAGGACGGACGACGCCGACGGAACCGACCGACGTCACGACGGAACCGATCGAACCGCAGACGAACGAACGACGTCGACCGCGGACCGCGAGCCGCCGGGGGTGGCGAGCGACGACGACGCAGGGGCTGGACGCGACGACACGACGGGGGAGAGTGACGATGCGGCGGACGACACGGACGCGCCGGAACTGACGTGGTTCGAGCGCGCGCTCGTCGACCGACCGGTCGTTCGCGACCTCGTCCTGTTCGCGTTCCTCGCGGGCGGCTACGGCGGCGGGATGACGCTCCTCGCTCGGGTCCCCGCGACGTGGGGCGTCGGGATGGGCGTCGCGTTCGCCGTCGCGTGGCTCGCGCTGATGGAGGTGTGGGCCCGGAGGCGTGGGGAGTCGATGCTGCGGTCGATCGGCGAGGATCCCTACGCCGCGGTACGCGGGGAAGGAGAGAGGAGGTAGCGGCAGTCGGCGGGGACAGTGGCATCCGACGACGCTCGCCCGTGCGGCGGCCCCGCTTACGCGTCGTCGACGATCTCGACGCCGTCCGCGGTGACCGTGACGTCCAGCAGTCGCTTCACGTCGACGGCAGCGAGGTCGTCGCGGGACTCGACGCGCCGGAGGACGCACGCGACGTCGAGCAGGTTCGCGCCGACGTCGTCGATCGCCTCCACGACCGCTGCGATGCTCTGGCCGGTGTTCACGAGGTCGTCGACCACGACGACGTCGTCGCCCGCGGTCACGTCGTTCAGGTAGTACTCGCCGTCGGGATGCTCGAAGGGAACCTCGTCGTCGAACCCGTACTCGCGGTTCCGGATGACGACGAGCGGGACGTCCGTGGTCAGCGAGAGCGCGGTCGCGACGTGCACGCCCATCGTCACGGGCGTGACGATGACGTCCGCGTCCTCGAAGTCGACGAGCCGGAGCAGGCCGTTGACGACCTCGCGCATCAGTTTCGGGTCGAGCGTCGGGATGCCGTTGCTGACCGGATGGACGAGGTACCGGTAACCGTCGCGTTCGACGACGGGCGCGTCGTGCACGGACTGACGGAGTCGGTTCATGCCACCAGCACGGGCGAGAACCAGCTAAAACGCGTCGATTTACGTGACAGCGACGGCCGTCCACGGACACGCTCCCGGACGGGTCTGCGGGGGCCGGGACGACGGTCGGTTCGCGGCGTTCCGGTCGTTCCCGTCCAGTCGTCCTTGGCGGTATGTTAAATAGTGATGCCAGCGAAATCCAGGGTGGAATGAATATTTCTGATATCGCGACCGAGGATTACGTCGAAGTCGACGTCGGCACGCGCCTGGGGAAGGTCCGTTCTCGCTTCACCAAGGACAACCTCAAGGGCATCATCGTGACCCGCGACGGCTCCTACGAAGGCGTACTCAGCGAACGTGAACTCCTGCAGAGTCACGTCGAGGACGACGCGAAGGTCGCCGCGCTCGTCAAGCCATCGCGGAACGCGCCGGCGCCGAAGGTCCGACGACACGAGGACGTCCGCGAGACCGCGCGCGTCCTCGTCGAAGGCGGCGTGAAGGTCGCACCCGTCTTCGAGGGCGAGACCCTCTGGGGCATCGTCACCGTCGACGCCATCCTCGAAGCCGTCCTGCACAACCTCGACGCGCTCACCGTCGCCGACATCTACACCGACGACGCCGTCACCATCGAGGAGTCCGGGACGCTCGGGCAGGCGATCAACCGCCTGCGCGAGAACGGCATCAGTCGCCTCCCCGTCGAGAACGACGACGGCCAGCTCTCGGGCATCGTGACGACGCACGACCTCACCGACGTCGTCGTCCGGAGCAACGAGAAGATGACGACGGGGAGTCGCGCCGGCGACTCCAGTCGCATGCTCGACATCCCCGTCTACGACATCATGACGAGTCCCGTCCACACGACGACGACGGGCGAGAGCGTCGAGAGCGCCGTCGGCACGATGCTCGAGGAGGACCTCGGCGGTCTCGTCGTCACGCCCGACGACGACGACACCGTCGTGAAGGGCGTCATCACGAAGACGGACGTCCTCCGCGCGCTCACGTTCACCGAAGAGGACCACCTGGACGTGCAGGTGTCGAACATCGCGCTGCTCGACACGCTCACCCGGGACGACATCCGCGACGCGATCACGCAGGTCGTCGACAAGTACCAGGACATGGACGTCCTGCACGTCCACGTCCGCTTCCAGGAGCACAAGGAGAAGCTCCGCGGGACGCCCCTCATCTACTCGCAGATCCGCATCCGGACGGACAACGGCGGCGTCGCCGGCTCCGGCGAGGGCTACGGCGCGGAGAACGCGTTCCGCGTCGCGCTCGACAAGCTCGAACGGAACGTCCTCGAGATGAAGGAGTACCGTGCGGACGAGGAGTACGAGGGTCAGCTCAAGCGCAAGCTCAACGAACTCTGAGCGGCGGCTCGTTCCGAGAAGCTCGTTCTTCGCTCGAAGACGCCGACAGTTGACGTCGAGACGGGTGGCCGGCCGTCGACGCCCGCGGCGGCCGTCGACGTTCGTGGTGGCGGTCTACGGCCGTCGTTCGCGTCGACTCGGCGTCGGGTTGTCTCTGGCGTCGAGTTAGGTCCGGCGTCGGGTCGTCGGTAGGTCGGTCGCGTCGGTCGGTTCAGAACGTGAGGTGTTCGAGGAGTGCTTCCGCTTCCGTGAGCGTCATCGGTTCGTCGTAGATGCGAGCGCCTGGCTCCATGAGGCGGCCGTTCGTGAGCCGTCCCATGTCGACGGGCGCGAACCCGGCGTCCTCGATGAGGTCCGCGACGGTCGCCTTCGCGAGCGCGTCGTCGCCGGCGAGGAACACGACGAGTCGGTCGGAGAGGTCCTCGTCCGGTCGTGATTCCTCGCGGAGCGTGTCGTGGTGCATCGTGTTGAACGCCTTCATCACGCGCGATTCGTCGAGGTGGTCGGCGATCAGTTCGGTGTGCGTTCGGCCGTCGAAGTCGATCTCGCCGTCGCGGTCGGGGTAGTAGTTCGACGCGCTGATGACGGTCTTCCCGGCGAGTTCGTCCACTGGGAGCGTCTCGTACTCGCCGAAGGGGATGGCTTCGAGGACGACGCGACCGAACGACGCAGCGTCCTCGACGGTCGCCGCGTGAACGTTCGAACCGAGGTCGGCTGCGACGTCCTCGAGCGATTCCGGGCCACGCGAGTTACTGATCGCGACCTCGTGTCCGGCGGCCGCGAAGTGCCCTGCGACGGTTCGACCGACCTTCCCCGCACCGATGATTCCGATCTGCATACTTCCCACTACGGGGAGGGGGACGTTAAGCGCACGTTCTTATCGAGCGGGCACCAGATACGCCACTCGCTCGGTGAATCCACGGGTTCAGGCGCGGTCATTCGCCGAATCGACGGTTCCGGTCCTGGTACTCGCGGATGGCTCGCAGGTAGTCGCGTTCGCGGAAGTCCCGCCAGTTCACGTCCGTGAAGTAGAGTTCGCTGTAGACGCTCTGCCAGATCATGAAGTCGCTGAGGCGTTCCGCGCCGGTCTTGATGACGAGGTCCGGGTCGTTCGGGAACACGAGCCGGTCCTCGATGGCGGCCTCGTCGACGTCCTCGGGGTCGATGTCGCCGTCGTCGACGGCCGTGGCGAGGTCGCGGATGGCGGCGGTGAACTCGCTACGGCCGCCGAGGCCGATACCGACCGTGATGGGGGCGTCCGCGCGTTCGACGTCGTCGGGCTGTCGGACCGCGACCTCGCGGGGGGCGTCCAGGTCCTCGAGTTCGCGGGCGAGCGTCGGTGCGGCCGCGCGGTCGAGGACGCTCACGTACACCGTGACGTCCGTCGCACCGTACTCGAACGCCCACGCGAAGAAGTCGCTGAGCGTGTCGTACGCGCCCTGTTCGAGGAGGTCGCGTTCGGTGATGACGAGCGCGACGTGCTCGGGGACGGCGGCGTCCACGGTGCGGACGCGGAGCGCGAGGTAACGGTCGTAGAGTCCCACGATTCGAGGGTAGCTCGTCGGTCCCGGTAAAACGCTCGGGTTCGCGGTCGGGACGCCGTCGCGGTAGCGTCGTCGCGTGAGGAAGGAAGGGATGACCCGGTCACGCGCCCGTCGCGGAGCGCGTCGGTTGCGTGCGTGTGCGACCGCCACCGAACGCGGTCGGCGTGCGTGTGCGACCGTCGCCGAACGCGGTCGGCCGCGGTCGGGTGTGTCGACAGGCGAGTGCGGTCTTCCGCGAGCGCACGCGGACTCGCGGGGCGGCCGAGTCGGGGTCGGCTCGGTCCGCGGGCCGACCGAGTCGGCGCTGTCGGCGTCGTTACTGGTACTCGGTGATGGTCAGCGTGTAGCTCCCGCTGCCACTGTAGGAGTCGACGTCCACCTGCAGGTCCGTGGCGTCGTCCGGTGCGTCGATGGTGATGGACTCCTGGCTGTCCGTGGACCGCGACGCGTAGTCGTAGTCCGACGGCGACGCCGCGGCCGTCGTGCCGGTGTTGACGTAGAGGTCGAAGTCGGCGTCGCTCGGGCCATCGAGTTCGACGACGACCTGGCTCGGCGAGGCGTAGTTCCAGCCGTAGCTGTAGTCCTCGTAGTCCCAGTACCCGTCGAGGGTACCGGAGCTGGAACTGGACGTCGAATCGCTTCCGCCACCACCGTCGCCGCCGTCGCCGCCGTCGCCGCCGTCGTTCGAGGGGTCGGTGGTGACTGCGGCGTACGCGTCCACCTGCCCGCTGCCTTGCTCCTGGCTGGAGAGCCCGATGTCCGCGGCGGTGTTCTTGAGGTGGTTGCGGAGTTCGCTGTTCGTGAGGTCCCACTTCGCGAGCGTGAGGCCCGCGACACCCGAGGTGACCGGGGTCGCCATCGAGGTGCCCGAGAGCTGCTCGTAGCCGCCGCGGGTCTCGGTGGTCGTCGACAGGACGTCGACGCCGGGAGCGGCGAGTTCGACGCTGTCGCCGTACTGGCTGAAGCTCGCGAGCTGCTCGCTGTCGTCGACCGCGGACACGGCGACGCACTCGCTGTACGCGGCCGGGTAGGAGACGCCCTGCGTGCCGTCGTTCCCCGCGGCGGCGAAGATGAGCGAGCCGTTGTTCGTCGCGTAGCTGACGGCGTTCTGCATCGTGTCCGTGTAGCCGCCGCCGCCGAGGCTCATGTTGATGACCTCGGCGCCCTGGTCCGAGGCCCACTTGACGGCGTCGGCGATGTCCGAGAGGCTCCCGCCGCCGGACTCGTCGAGCGCGCGGCCGCTGATGAGCGTGGAGTTGCTCTGGCCGGCGACGCCCGTGCCGTTGTCGATGACGGCGCTCGCACAGCCGGAGACGTGCGTGCCGTGGTACTCGTCGCTCGGGACGTCCGGGTACGGGTCGCTGTCGTTGTCGACGAAGTCCTCGCCCTTGTCCGAACCGAAGTTCCCGGAGAGGTCGGGGTGGTCGTACTGGACGCCCGTGTCGATGACCGCGATGGTCACGCCCGAGTCACCGAAGGTCGCGTCCCACGCCTGGTCGGACTGGACCTGCTGGGGGGCGTACTGGTCGCCGAACTGGGGGTCGTTCGGTGTCGCGAGCGCGTGGAACGTCGCGTTGTCCTCGGCGTACTTGATGCCCGCCTTCTTCGTGATCGCGTCCTTGAAGTTCTCGCGTGCGGTGTCGCTGCCCTTGAATTTCACCGCGACGTACCGGAGGTCGTCGTTCTGGTGGACGACCTCGGCCTTGCCGGGGACGTGCTGTTCGACGCTCTTTCGGAGGTCGTGGCCCGCGGAGACGCCGACGAGGACCTCGTCCTCCTTCGGTCCGGGGTCGCGTCCGGGTGTGGCTGCCGCCGCGCCCGAGAAGGCGGCCGCCGCGCCCGCTGCACCGGTTGCTTTCAGGAAGGTTCTACGCCCGTGGTGTTGAATGCCATCGTCTGCCATGCTGCACGCCCAGGGTCTGCAAGGTTGTATTAAAGGATTGTGGACATCGATGAAAGAATGTAAAATTACCAATGGCAATTTCTAATGGTTATATAAGGATTTTGGTGGGGTCGAACATTATGTAAATCTGATTGACCAGAGCAAGTAGTGATTTTAGAAGATAAATCCAGAAAACTGGCCGCGTCGAGCGCACACGACATCGCGCGCACCACACGTTAACAGACGAGCTGGCGTCGTCGAACGACCCGAACCACGGGAAGAACGGAACGACGCACACGTCGGTTCGAACCGCAACAGACGGGGATGGGAGCGGACGACAGCGCGTCGCAGGTTACTTCCCGAGCTCGTCGACCGAGATGGTGAACGAACCGCGACCGCGGGAGGAGTCGACGAGGATACCGAACTCCTGGCCGGCGTCGACGTCGTCGACGACGATCTGCTCGTCGGGACCGCACGTGATCGAGCGCGCGTCGTAGTCTTCCGTCGACAGTTCGCGGCCACCGCACACGCGGAACCAGCGCTCGCCCGCGGCCGCCACATCGCTACGCCTTTGCCGTCGACCCCCCAAGCGTCGACGATGCCCGGCCTCCTCGACCGATTCCTGTCACCCGGCGACGACCGCGCGCGCGTCGGCGTGTTCGTCGACGGCCCGAACACGTTCCGCGACGAGTTCGACGTCGACCTCGACGACGTCCGCACCGTCGGTCGAGAACGCGGCGACCTCGCGTACTCGCGGATCTACCTCGACGAACACGCCACCCCCGGCCTCATCCAGGCCGCAGAAGCCCGCGGATTCGAGGTCGTCGTCACGAGCGGCGACGTCGACGTCAAGCTCGCCATCGACGCCACCGAAGCGGTCGTCGACGGCACCCTCGACACGCTCATCGTCGTCTCCCGCGACACCGACTTCAAGCCCGTCCTCGAGACCGCGGGCCGATACGGCGTCCACACCGTCGCCATGGCTCCCGGCGAACACGGCCGGTCCGACGCGTTGTCCAACGCCGCCGACGAAGCGCGACTCGTCAACGACTGACCGCTCCCGTCGAGCGACCCCACATCACCGAGCCACCGAGGAGAGAGAGCGAGAGCTATCGCGGACTGTACGACCCGAACCCCGTCGCTGCGCGTGCTGTGAGGACGAAGAGAACGGCGTCGCTACGCGTGCTGTGAGAACGGAGAGAACGGCGTCGGTGCCCCGCGCCGACGCCACCGCCGTGTCGGACCGATCCGCTCGGTCCGCGGTCGATTACTTCCCGAGCTCGTCCACCGAGATGCTGAACGAGCCACTGCCGCTGTAGGAGTCCACGAGGATACCGAACTCCTGGTTCGCGTCGACGTCGTCGACGACGATCTGCTCGTCCGCGCCGTACGTGATCGAGCGCGCGTCGTAGTCGTACGTCGACGGCGTCCGCCCGTCGAAGGTCACGTACAGGTCGAAGTCAGCCCCGGACGGCCCCGCGAGGTCGAACGTGACCTGGCACGGGTCGTCGAGACTGGCGGCGTACGTGAACGAGGAATCGTCGTAGTAGCCGTAGAGGTAGCCGTCGGCGCTCGCGGACGACGACGTGTCGCCACAGGAGCCACCGCCGCCACTGGGTTCCTCGACGGTCACGTCGATGGCGCTCGTCGAGGACGCCCCGTCGTCGTCGGTGACCGTGAGCTGGACGTCGTACGTGCCCGCGTTCTCGTACGTGAACGTCGCCGTCACGCCGGTCGCGGTCGCGCCGTTGTCGAAGTCCCAGTCGTAGCTCGCGATGGAGCCGTCCGGGTCACTGGACCCGGAGCCGTCGAACTCGATCGCGGTCCCCGCCTCGACCGTCGTCGACGAGGCGTTGATCGAGACCGTCGGCGCCGTGTTCCCGTCGCCACCGCCGCCGCCACCGTCACCGGCGGCGTCGACGATGTTCTTCGCGTCGACGCGACCCGACCCCTGCTTCTGCTCGCTCAGACCGATGTCGACCGCGGTCTGCTTCAGCCGCGAGCGCAGTTCGTTCGGACCGAGCGAGGAGTCGGCCGCGAGGCCGAGCGCCGCGACGCCGGATGCGGCGGGACACGCCATCGACGTCCCGCTGATCTTGTTGTACTTCCCACCGAACTGGGAGACGTTCTCCGTCCACGTCGAGAGGATGTCGACGCCGGGGGCGGCGACGTCGCACTTGTCGCCGTACTGGCTGAACGACGCCAGGTCCTCGTTGGAGTCGACTGCCGAGACGGCGACGCACTCGCTGTAGCCCGCCGGGTACGAGACGGAGCCCGAGCCGTCGTTCCCCGCCGCGCAGATGGGGAGTGCGCCGTTGGAGACGGCGTAGCTGACGGCGTTCTTCATCGTGTCCGTGTAGCCGCCGCCGCCGAGGCTCATGTTGATGATGTCCGCGCCCTGGTCGGCCGACCAGCGCACTGCCTCCGCGATGTCGGCGGTGGACCCGCTGCCCTCCTCGGAGAGTGCCCGACCCGAGAGGAGCGTGGAGTCGGAGATGCCCGCGATCCCCGTGGCGTTGTCCGTCGTCGCGGCCGCGATGCCGGCGACGTGCGTGCCGTGGTACTCGTCTGCCATCGAGTCCGGCGCCGGGTCGCTGTCCGAGTCGACGAAGTCCTTGCCCTTCACGGACCCGAAGCGGTCCTGGAGGTCGGGGTGGTCGTAGTAGACGCCCTGGTCGACGACCGAGATGGTCACGTCGCTGCTGCCCTGCGTGGTGTCGTACGCGCTCGGCGCACGGACCTGCTGGGGGGCGTACTGTTCATTGTAGAGACTGTCGTTCGGCGTCTCCAGCGCGTGAAGCTGCTGGTCGAACTCGACGTAGCGGAACTTGTCCTTCTTCTCGAAGGCTTCCTTGACGTTCTCGGCGGCCTGTTTCGGGATGTCCATGGAGATGAACCCGAGCTCGTTCGAGCGTCGGTAGACCTCGGAGTTACCCGGGGTCTCCGCCTGGACTTCCGCTTCGGCCGTCGACATCGACGCCGTGTTCGCCATACCGAAGTTCAGTCGCACCTTCTCCACGCCGTCTGCGGAGACGGTCGTGGTGACCGTCGCTGCGGCGCCCGCCGCGGCCGTGGTCTTCAGGAAGGTTCGTCGCGCCCAATAGTGGTTGTCATCGCCTGTCATGACACAGAACAGCACTTGGCAGCCATGTATTTATATTTTCCTCATTTGGAGCTAAATCAATAGCGATTTGAAACTATTATCAGCGCTTGCTGTAGACGAATTATTTGATTGCGTGCTTTGAAACTACGAGAAACGAAGTGCTGATTCACGGTGCCTGCACCGGATTAGCGGAGCATAGACGGGAATCAGTGCGCGTGATACTGACACACAGCTATCACGAACGCGTCGAGCAGCATGATAGCCTGCAGACACGAAATCGTGGAGATGTCTGCAAGCTCCAGCGCGGACGGCCGTGTGAACCTGGCGCGCGCGCAAGATCGCGAGGGGGACGCCCGACCTCGACGTCAGACGACGACCGACCGCATCGGCACCCAGAACCGGACAACATGTCACCAGGTCTGTGCGACGTCCACCGCCACTGGAGCGCCAACCACCCACCACCCCATCACCAACGCTCGGTATCATTCACCAGCTCTTAATACTAAAGATGTCGCGTGCGAGCGTGCGCGAAGCAGGACGATGTGCTGACCAGAGCGATGTGCTGACCGGAGAACGGAACAGCGGACTGGAGCGTGGGAACGACGTCGAACCCGACGAGCTCGCTCGTGGCGACGGGTCGTCGAGTCCAGGACGGGTCGTCGAGTCAGCGACGAGTCCCGCGAGAGCGGTGGAACGCGGGACGAACGAACGGTCGACGAGAGGGATGCGTCGACCGTGGCTGGGGAGACCGACGCGTCTGTAGGTGTTCAGGCGCCGAGTTCCTCGACGGAGAGCGTGTAGCTCCCGCTGCCGTCGTAGGCGTCGACGAGGATACCGAACTCCTGGCCGGCGCTCACGTCCTCGACGGTGAGCGTCTCGTCGGCGCCGTACGTGGCGGCGCGCGCGTCGTAGTCGTACGTCGACGGCGTCCGGCCGTCGTACGTGACGTAGACGTCGAAGTCAGCGCCCGAGGGACCGTCGAGGACGAACGATACCTGGCACGGGTCGCTGGTCGCGGCGCTGTACGTGTAGTTCGCGTCGTCCCAGTACCCCGAGAGCGAGCCGTCGACGCTCGGCGTCTCGGTGACGTCACCACAGGACCCGCCACCGCCGCCGCCGGACTCGGCGGTGACGGCGATGGCGTTCGAGGCGGACGCGCCGTCGTCGTCGGTGACGGTGAGCGTGACCGTGTAGTCGCCCGCGCTGTCGTACGTGTGCGTCGCACTGGCGCCGGTCGCGGTCGCGCCGTCGCCGAAATCCCACGCGTACGACTCGATGGAGCCGTCCGAGTCGCTGGACCCGGACCCGTCGAACTCGACGGCGGTCCCGACGTCGACGGTCGTCGACGAGGCGTTGATCGACACCGTCGGTGCCGTGTTCCCGCCGCCACCGTCACCGGCAGCGTCGACGATGTTCGCCGCGTCGACCCGGCCCGCGCCCTGCTTCTGCTCGCTCAGGCCGACGTCGACCGCGGTGTTCTTCAGGCGTGCACGGAGTTCCGTGGGGGAGAGCGCGCCGCTGCCGCCCGCGGCGGCGAGACCGAGCGCCGCGACGCCGGACGCGGCGGGACACGCCATCGACGTCCCGCTGATCTTGTTGTACTTCCCGCCGAACTGGCTCTTGTACTCGGTCCACGTCGACAGGACGTCGACGCCGGGGGCGGCGACGTCGCACTTGTCGCCGTACTGGCTGAACGACGCCAGGTCCTCGTTCGAGTCGACCGCGGAGACGGCCATGCACTCCTCGTACGCCGCGGGGTAACTGACCGACGGGTCGCCGTTGTTCCCCGCGGCACAGATGGGGAGCGCGCCGTTGTTCACTGCGTAGGAGACGGCGTTCTTCATCGTGTCCGTGTAGCCGCCGCCGCCGAGGCTCATGTTGATGACGTCCGCGCCCTGGTCCGCGGCCCACTGGACGGCGTCGGCGATGTCGGTGAGCGACCCGCCGCCGCCCGTGCCGAGTGCACGCCCGGAGATGAGTCGCGAGTCCGAGATTCCCGCAACGCCCGTCGAGTTGTCGGAGGTCGCGGACGCGATGCCGGCGACGTGCGTGCCGTGATACTCCTCGCTCGTCGACTCGGGCATCGGGTCGTCGTCGGAGTCGACGAAGTCCTGGCCCTTGTCCGCGCCGAAGCGGCTCTGGAGGTCGGGGTGGTCGTACTTGACGCCCTGGTCGACGATCGCTATCGTGACGTCCTCGCTCCCGTCGGTCGTGTCGTACGCGGTCGGTGCACGGACCTGCTGGGGTGCGTACTGCTGGTCGTAGAGTTCGTCGTTCGGCGTCGCCATCGCGTGGTACGTGACGTTCCGCTCGACGGTTTCGACGAAGGGGAGTCGTTCGAGGTCCTCGACGACCGGGGAGTCCATCGACGCCGTTCCCGGCGTCGGGGACTCGACGGCCATGTAGCCGAGTGTCTCGTTCCGGTGCGTGACGTCGGCCTGGTCCGGGATGGTGGCCTGTACTTCGGCTTCGGCCGTCGCCATGCTGGTCGTGGCGCTCGTCAGGACGACCCATTCGCCCGTCTTCGGGCCCGGTTCGCGCCCGGGGGTCGCTTGGGTGACGCCCGCGAACGCTGCGGTGCTCGCTGCGACGCCGGTTGCTTTCAGGAAGGTACGCCGATTCGTCTGCGGGTTGCTACGGTCTGCCATGCCCACCAGCCACGTAGGACGCCCCGTATTTAAATTTTGTTCAGAACGACTAAAAATAATAGTATGGTAACACAATCTGATAGACAGCTGTCGTCGGGAGATGACCAGACAGCGCGCCTATCACGTGCGAATCGTCAATATTATTGAACCGCTCCGCACACGTCTGGTGAACTACATGGAGTCTCTCGACATTCCGGTCCTCGACAACCACATGCATCTCGACCCGGCGAACGGTCGTGGCATCGACGCCGTCGAGGACTTCCACCGACTCGGCGGCACGCACCTCATGGTCGTGAACAAGCCGTCCTGGCACGTCCTCGACGACCTGCCCGCGGACGAGGACGACTTCGAGCGGGTGTTCGAGGTGACCGTCGACGCGGTCGCCGACGCGACCGACGTCCTCGACGGACGCGCGTGGCCGATCCTCGGCGTCCACCCGGGGCTCGTCTCGCAGCTCGTCGACGACGGCTACGACCCAGCGGGTGCGCGCGACCTAATGACCGCGGGCATCGACGTCGCCGCGGAGTTCGTCGCCGACGGGCGCGCACTCGGCTTGAAGTCCGGCCGCCCGCACTACGACGTCACCGACGCCGTCTGGGACGCCTCGAACGCCGTGATGCGGTCCGCGTTCGCGCACGGCGCCGACCTCGACTGCGCCGTCCAACTCCACACCGAGGGGAGCGACGACCTCACCGAGGTCGCCGACTGGGCCGAAGCCGAGGGGCTGGACCGCACGCGCGTCGTCAAGCACTACGCTCTCGGCGAGCTCGCCGGCCCGGTCCCGAGCGTGATGAGCGAGAAGGACCGCCTCCGCGTCGCCGTCGAACGCGACGCGCCGTTCCTCATGGAGACCGACTTCGTCGACGACCCCGACAAACCCGGCGCCGTCATGGGACCGAAGACCGTGCCGCGACGCGTCCGCTGGCTCCTCGACGAAGGCCACGACGCAGCGATGCGGCGCGCGCACGTCGACACCCCGAAGCTCGTCTACGACGTCGACACCGAAGCGACGCTGGACCGCACCGACTGATCCGGCATCCGGCGACCCCCAGGTCGCCGGTTCCGCGCCACTGCACTCGACCACACCGACTGATCCGGCATCCGGCGACCCATAGGTCGCTGGTTCCGCGTCGTCGTGTTTGCCTGGTGGATTGGCCGCGGCTACGGTCCGCGTCGGTCGTGGCGTGCGGGCCGCCAGCACGGACGCCGCCGAGAGAAAGGTCTTTCAGTCGCCCGGCGTAGTCTCTCACATGAGCACTCCCCCGACCGAGTTCTACTCGGCCGAACGCTGGCAGAACTGGATCGACCGCATCGAAGACGAAGAGCTCGACCCCGAGGACGAGGACTCGATGCGCGTCCTCGACCTCATGCAGGACGACGCCGCCATCGCCGTGGCGAAGGTCGTCGCCGCGTACGACGACGGCGAGATCGAAGAGGAGGAAGCGCTGGAGAAGGTCGGCGAGATCCACGAGATCGTGCTCGCGGACCCGGGGTTCGACGACGAGGAGAAGCTATTCTTCGTCAACAGCGTGCAGACGAGTCTCGTCGTCGTGTTCTACGCCGCCGAGGAGTACGTCCACAGCGGGCCGGCTGAGGACGCGAGCGTCGAGGAGTACGTACAGGCGGCGGTGGACGCGGAGAGCCAGGACGAGATGGAGGCGGCGCTCGGCTACCTCGCGCAGGCGGGGACGCGCATCATCGACGGCGGCGAGCTGACGCCGAACGTCGGCGACGACCTCGAGTTCGGGCCGGTCACCGACTGGCTGAACGGGCTCGCGAGCCTCCAGAGCGCGATGGAGGACCCCGAGGTCGTCGAGGAAGACGAGGCCGAGGACTGACCGGGACGCCGGGAGGCGGCGACCGCGCGGTCGCCGGACTGGGGACCGTCAGTACGGACGCGTTCGGTTGACAGACGCCGTTTGCCCGCGTACGGTCCGGGGAATCTGCAACAAGGGTTTTACTTGCGCACTGGTTATCGATTCGTAATGCCGTTCGGTTCGGACGACCGTGCAGTGGCGATACAGGTGGGAGCGATAGTGCTGTTCGCGTTCGTCATCATCGCCATCACCGCCTATCAGGCGTCGGTCGTCCCGAACCAGAACGAACAGGTGGAGTTCAACCACAACCAGGAGGTCCAGCGACAGCTCGCGGACCTCCAGGGTGCGGTCGGGTCGACGCCGACGGCGGGCGGTGCGCGGACGGTCGTCGTGGAGTCGTCGACGGGATATCCGGCGCGGACGATATTCGTGAATCCGCCGCGGCCGACGGGGCGACTGCGGACGTTCGGCACCGGGAATCCTGCGTTCACTATCGAGATCGAGAACGCGGCGGCGACCGGCGAGACGGGCGACTTCTGGGATGGAACGACGACGCAGACATATCGCAGTGGCGGGTTCGTCTTCGACCCGAACTACAACGTCTACAGCGAAGCGCCGCGGACTGTCGTGTCGAACTCGCTCGTCTACAACCAGTTCCCGAACGGTGAGGACATCGTCGTGAACTCGCAGTCGCTCTTCGATGGGCGACGCATCTCGTTGACCGCACTGAACGGCTCGTACGACGAGCAGGGCGGAGCGGCGTCCGTGACGGTACGCCCGGTGAGCGCGTCCTCGACCCGGGTTAGCGTCGAGGGAACGTCATCGAACCCAGTAACGATCTCTGTCGTCACGCGACTCGGTGACTCGCTCGCGGACGCGGCCACTCGCTGGGAGACGATACTGACCGAGGCCGGTGAGATGTCGGGGAGCGGCGGGTACGTCGACGCCGTGAACCCGGTTGGCCCGATCTCGGGCACTGACGCCTACCGCATCGAGTTCGTGATGGACCCGAGTGCAACGTACTCGCTGTCGCTCGCGAAGGCAGGCGTCGGCACGAACGTGAACGCGGAGCCCGCGGACCGCTACGTGACGACGGGGTCCGCAAAGAACGTGTCGACGACCGCAGGCGCGAAGGAGACGCTGACGGTCGAGGTCCGCGACGAGTTCAACAATCCCCTGTCGGGCGTCGAGATGGACGCGAGAGTCGAATGGGCGTCACGGGACGAGGGCAGTATCGTGGAGCCGAACGGGACGGAGACCGGCGACGACGGTCGCGTCGGGTTCACGTACGAGGCACCGGACGCGAAGACCGACGCACGCGTGAACGTCTCCCTCTCGAACGCCGCCGGGAAGTCGACCTCGGTGACGTTCAACGTCTCCGTGTCGAAGGCCAGCGGCGGCGGTGGCGGGAACGGCGCGTACAACGTGACGCTCGTGAAGGTCTCCGAGACGAACACGCCTGCGGGCGCGGTAAGTTGTCCGAACTGGCCGACGAATCGCACGTGCGTCGTCGACGGCAGCCAGCTGTCGACGGTGAACGTCACGATGGGCACCAGTCCGACGGCGGTCGGCGCGAGCGTGTCGTGGGCGGTGAACGACACGACGATCGCGACCGTCGACCCCGAGAACGGCGAGACGCAGGGGAACGGCGAGAACAGCACCGACGTCGTCCTGAACCAGAACGGCGACGTCGTCGTGTTCGCCTCCAGCGGCGCCGGCGGAAACCGGACGACGCTGCGCGTGACTGGCATCTCGGCAGCGATGGCTCAACCCGGTATCGTGTTTACGAAGAGCGGAGAACTCAGAACTGTTGGACAGAATGGAGTCGTGAAGGCGTACGATCCAGCGAAGACGGGGACGGTGAAGGCCATCGGCCCGATGAACGCAGACCTAGACGGTGACGGAAAGGTCGAAGTCCCGTTCGTGACGGGGAATAACGACCTCAAGATGATTGATTTGGATGGTCAAGTGCAAACGCTGATTGACGGTGCCAGTGGGACGACCGCCAAGCAGGCGCGAATCGGGGTGGGCACGTACCGCGGCAGCGGACCGTACGTGTACTTCGTGAATGGCAATGATAACTTGCACCGTGTAGACGGGAACGGGAACGCGCAGGTCGTTTATACCAATATCAAGGACGACACCGGGACCATCTCTGCACAGGCAGTCGCTGGGACAGCTAGCTTCAGTGGCGGACAGAATCACATCGTCTTCGTCGCTGGTGACGGCAATGTCAAGCACCTCAAGCCACAGAACAAAAATAAAAATACGATCGACGATACTACCGTCGCACCGAGTTCTGTACATTCGATTAGTGACCCCTCCGTCGATATCACGGCGAACGAAGGTATCGTCTACAGAGCAAGCTCAACGCCGTGGTTGTACGAACTCGATTCTAACGGGCAAGGTGACCAACTCTCACCCGCCGACAAGCCAGTGGGTGGTGCACCGATTGCGATGTTCGACTACACGGGGGATAATGTCGAGGACGTAATTTACGTCGGGCAAAGCGGCTATCTCCGGTATGTGACGACCAGTGGGGCTACGGGATACGTCCGTGACGAAGACGGGAATCGTATCTCGGCAGCTTCAGGTATCGCAGGGGTAGCGTGACGTGTTGGGGGGGCAAGCGAAGAGAGGGTTTGGCGGGATTCGAGCGCAGTCGGAGACCATCGGGTTCGTGCTCCTGTTCGGGGTGCTCATCACGGCGGCGGTCGGCTGGCAGGTGGGTGTGGTTCCCCAGCAGAACGAGCGCGTGGAGTTCAATCACGTGCAGGAGGTGCAGTCCCAGATGCAGGAGTTGGGGGCGACGGTCGGGTCGATGGGGTCCGGGTCGGGGACGAAGCAGGTGGGGGTGTCGCTCGGGAATCGGTTCCCGGACCGGACGTTGTTCGTGAATCCGCCGCCGACGGGTGGGCGGTTGCGGACGGTGGGGAGTGGCGCGGATGGGTTCGCGACGAACGTGACGAACGCGACCGCGGTCGACGAGGAGGAGAACGACTACTGGACGGGCGCGAACAGGTCGTTCTCGACGGCGGCGTTCGTGTACGACCCCGCGCTGCAGGCGTATGACGGCGGTCCCGAGCGTATCGTGTACGAGAACTCGCTCGTGTACTCGAGGTACGGTAGCTTCTGGCGGCAGCACGCCGACCAGGGGCTCGTGAATGGCCGTGACATCTCGCTCGTGACCGTGAACGGCTCGTACTCGAAGGCGTCGAGCGGCGAGGTCGCGCCGACGGACCTCCAGCTGTATCCGGCGTCGGCGTCGCCGACGACGGTGCGGGTCCGGAACGACTCCGGGGGTCCCATACAGATTCGGGTGCCGACGAACCTCGACCAGGCGACGTGGAAGGACCGCCTCGCGGGCGAACTCAGCGGGGCGCCGGACGACGACGCCTACGTGAAGAACGTGAGCGTGAAGCCCGCGAACATCGGCCCGGAGGACTGGGACCTCCTCGTGCTGACCCTGGAGGGCAACGAGACGTACGACCTCCAGTTGTCGAAGGTCCGCGTCGGGTCGGCGCCCGAGGCTGGAGAGCCGCCGGCGTACGTGACCGTGGTCGACGGCCGGACGGCGACGGTCCGCGAGAGCAGCGACCACCGCGTCACCTTCGAGGTCCGCGACCGGTTCGACAACCCGGTGTCGAACGCGACGGTGAACGTGTCGCTCGACGGCCCCGGGGAGCTCTCCGCCGACGGGGCGTCGAAGCGGACGTTCACGAACCTCCGGACCGACCCCGACGGCGAGGTGACACTGACGTACGCCGTCGACGACGTGGACGGCGATCAGGACGTCTCCGTGCGCGTGAACCGGAGCGGGTCGTCCTCGTTCGGAGGAAACCAGGCATCGACCGCGTTCGTCAACTTCACCGTCGCGGACGGGGAATCGAGCGACGACAGTAATTCGGGAATCGGTGGGGGAACGTACACCGTGGCGTGGCCGAGTCCCGGCGAGATCGCAGGCCGGTCGGGGAAGCTATCGATCGAGGACGGGAACCTGACCGTCGACAGGGGCTCGGTGTCCGTGGTGCAGTTGAACGCGACGACTGACGGGCTCTCGGGTGCGCTGGTCGAGTTCAGCGTGAGCGACCAGCGGGTGCTCACGGTGAAGAACGCGACGTCGCGGTCGAACGATGCAGCTGTCGGCTCGGTGAACCTCACCGTGAACCAGCGGGGGTGGGCGTACGTGTACGTCACGGGTGGCGGAACCGGCGACCGGATTCGCATCGTCGTCGAAGACGCCGACCCGACAAGAGTGGGATACATCACCGCCGTCGAACCGAACCCGGACGCGCTCGACGACAGCGACGGCGAGTTCATCGCGGTGAACGTCTCCGAGGTGAGGGACACGAGCGACTGGGTGGTGCGCGACGACGAGAGCGGCGTCGGGAGCGCCGCCGCCAACTTGCCAGCGAACGCTGACGTCGTCTGGTTCGTCAGGAACGAGACGGCGTTCCGCGACCAGTGGGTCGTCCCCTCGGACGTCACGCTTGTCGAGTTCCAGCCGGGGGGCAACGGCGTTCTCGCGAACGGCGGCGAGCCGCTCGAACTCGTGAACACGACGAGCGGCCGCGTCGTCGACGAGTTCGCGTACGGTAGCGCGTCGACGTCAAACGGCTGGAGCTTCACGTTCTCCGGCGGTACCGCCGGCAAAGTCGCGGTCCGTGACACGTACGCGAACGGGACGCCGGTCGACAACGACGAGCCCGGCGACTGGTCGGCGACCGACGAGGGATCGTACTTCACGCCCCGGTTCGTCACCGATCTCTCGCTATCGCCGGACCCGGCGACGACCCAGACTGCGGTGACCGTCGACGCCAGCGGCTCGACCGACCGCTCTGCGTCCATCGAACGTTACGTGTTCGACCTCGGGGAGGGGTACGTCGTCAACACCACGAGCTCGAGCATCGAGTACGTCTTCGACTGCGCTGGCACGCGGACCGTCGAGGTAACCACCATCAGTACCGACGGTGAGCGCCGGTCGACGACCGCGACCGTCGAGGTCGACCCCGAACCGCGGACCGTCGTCGCGACGCTGAACGCCGGCGGGGACACGTACACGTCCTGCGAGGGCGTCACGTACGATGACGCGGACGGTTCGAGCATCTCGCGGGTCGACGGTGGAAGTCAGACGTACGAGACAGCCGACACTGTAAACGGTACCGTCGACGATACTCTCTACCAGACCGAGGCGTACAGCGCCGGTTCGAGCCTCGAGTACGAGGTTGCCGTGCCCGACGGCGAGTACCGCGTCACGCTGAAGTTCGCCGAGATCTACGACCCGATATCGCCGTCGAACCCGCGGGTGTTCGACGTTGCGCTCGAGGGAACGACCCGGCGGAACGATCTCAGTATCCACGACGAGGTAGGCCCAGATACCCGCCTGGACCTCACGTACAACGTGACGGTGACCGACGGGACGCTCGACATCGACCTCCCATACGAGGGGCCGCAGAATCCGAAAGTGGGAGCGATTATGATCGAGCGCCTGAACGGCCACCCTGAACCCGAGTTCACGGCGACGCCGTCGGATCCGACGACCCTGGAGGATGTCGCGTTCGACGCGAGCGCGACGACGGACCCGGACGGGGATGCGTTGACCTACGAGTGGGACTTCGGGGACGGAACGACCGGAACCGGCGAGACTGTGAGTCACGGGTACGACGACGCTGGAACGTACACCGTGATGCTGTCCGTGACGGATGCTGCGGGCGTGACGAACACGACGACACGGACGGTCACGGTCGACGAACCTGGCGTCGGCATCCACGACGACTTCGAGGGTGGCCGGTCACTCGACGCCAACGGGAACTGGTCGCGCGTGAACGCACCGTCCGGTGAGGTGTTTGTCGCCACCGGAACGACTGTCTCCAACTCCCCGACTCGGGCGGTCCACATCGCTGACGTCAGCACGAACGGCGGTATCGTCTCGACTGTGCTCGACACGTCGGGCAGACCCTCGGTGAACGTCACGTTGGCGGTCAAACAGGGCGAGCCGGGTGGCGACCCGCCAGAGTCCGGCGAGGCCCTACTCGTCCAGTATCGCGCCAGCGACGGCACGTGGACGACCGTTCAGACCATCGCAGCGACCGGGTCGAACGAACCATACCAACAGGTATCGGCAACGTTGACCGACCCGAACGCGCTCCATTCGAACTTTGCAGTTCGCATCGTTCAGACGAGCACGACCTACGACGACTCGTGGTTCGTCGACGACATCTGCGTGTCCGCGGGCGCGCACAATTGTCAGCCGACCGCGAACGTGTCGTTCTCGCCGCCGTCGCCGTACGCCGGAACGCTGGTGACGTTCGACGCCGCAGATAGCGTGGACGTCGACGGTTCCATCACAAGCTACGAGTGGGCGTTCGGCGACGGCACGACCGCGATCGGAGAGTCGGTGACGCACACGTACGCGTCGACGGGGACGTATCAAGTGACGTTGACTGTGACCGACGACGAGGGCGCGACGTCGACGACGACGAGGACCGTGACCGTCCAGTCCACGTCCGGCACGCTCTACTACGTCGGCGACGGCGTGGCACTGGAAGGTGGCGACAACTCCGGGAGTATCGACACTGATCCGCGGGGCGGCATCGAGTTCAACCTCTCGAACGGTCACTCCCAGCCTGTCACGCTTCTCGAGGTAACCATCGACCCGCTGAACGACTCTATCGACGGGCTCTCGGACAAGCTCGGCGGCGCCAACGGACAACCGGAGGTGAACGAGATAGTGGTGTTCGCGGACACGGGGAACGGGTACGTCGACTACCAGCTATTCGACACCGAGTACCAGTCGGTGCCTGCGGGTGGACTGGTCGTGGACCTCGACAACAGTGCGGGCGTGAACAACGGGAACCCCGTCATGTCCAGCGGCTCGGAGGCGAGGTTCTACATCTACGAGTTCTACGACCAGTCCGGCCCCACGAACGTCAACATGACCGGCGAGGAGGTGGCGATAACCGTCACGTATCGCGTGCAAGGCGGCGGGACGCTGACAGAGACGTTCACCATGGACCTCGTCGCTGGGCCCGCCGCCGAAGCAGGTCCAGATACCGTCGTCGACGAGGGGTCGACGACGACGCTGGACGGCAGTGCCAGTTCCAGTCCCGGTGGATCTGTCACCAGTTACGAATGGGCAGTCACCCGGAACCCGAGCGACCTCCCGGTCAGTGTCACGGATGCCGACACGTCCACGCCGGCCGCGACGTTCGACGCCAGCGGCGTCGACGTGACCGGGAACGAGGAGGTCGAGGTCACCTTGACGACCACCAACGCCAGGGGCCGCAGTAGTACGGATACGGTGAACGTGACAGTCAACGACCTCGACCGCTCCGGTCTGAACTACGTCTCGGGGAGCGGCTCGACGAACGATGAGGGGACCGGTAGTCTGTCGTTCACTATCTCGAACGACGACACTTCGGCGGTGACCGTCCAGAATGCCACGGTTTCAGTATCCGGAGGCCCTGCAGGAGAACTCGAAGAGACCGCCTTTGGGGTTGCCCCTGGAACCGTTGAGGTCTACGTCGCCAGCCCGTCGGGAGATGGCTACCGTGAAGGCACGATGACCCTGGGTACGACGTACCAACTCGACTTGTCTTCCCAAATCGGCACGGGCGAGGACGCGAGAGTCACCCTCGCGTACTTCCGGAAGAATAACGGCGACGCCGTGAACGTCGCGGGGAGCACGGTTACGGTCACGTTGGGACTCTCCGACGGACGCACGATTACCGTCGTCATCGACGACATCTGAAACCCCACCGCTTTCGACGATAGTCGAACTGTTCATCGACACGCCCAAATAGCGGCCGCGACGAGTAGGGGGTATGACAAGCGTGGGTATCGACGCGGTCGAGCTGTGGACAGGGAATCTGAAACTCGACTTGGCGGAGACGTTCGCGCCGGAGAAGGGGGACGACCCGGAGAAGTACACGAAGGGGCTCGGGCTGCGGGCGTCGTCGTTCCCGGATAGCTACGAGGACATCGTGACGATGGGCGCGAACGCGGCGAAGCGCCTGATGGACCGGAAGGGCCTGGAACCGGACGACATCGGTCGTATCGACGTGGCGACGGAGTCGAGTTTCGACAACTCGAAGCCGATCTCGACGTACATCGCTGGGTGTCTCGAGCAGGTGTACGAGGGTGATTTCCATCACGCGAACAAGGGCGAGCGGAAGTTCGCGTGCATCGCGGGCACCCAGTCGATCGACGACGCGTACAACTGGATTCGCGCGGGCCGGAATCGCGGCAGGAAGGCGATCGTCGTGGCGACGGATACGGCGCTGTACGCGCGCGGTGACGCCGGTGAGGCGACGCAGGGCGCGGGTGCGGTGGCGCTCCTCATCGACGAGGACCCGGACCTCGTGGAGCTCAGTACCGAGCAGGGCTATGGGAGTGCGGACGAGACGGACTTCCTGAAGCCGAACCAGCAGTTCCCGAGTGTCGACGGGAAGCGCTCCGTGCAGGTGTATCTCGCGCGGATGCGTGAGGCGCTCGAGGATTACGAGAGCGTCGCGGGCGACGTGCATCTGGAGGACTTCGCGTACGCGCCGTTCCATACGCCGTTCCCGGGGATGGTCCGGAAGGCGGCGGCGCTCGCGTACCGGCACGTCACTCGCGATACGGAGCACGAGGAGGCGCTCGCGGGGGAGATCGGTCGGCAGCCGCGCCGCGAGAGCTTCGACGACGACGGCGCGTACGAGGAGGCAGTCCGCGAGTACATGAGCGCGCTGAAGGACACCGACCAGTACCGGGACTGGTACGACGCGACGGTCGACCCGACGCTCTCGATCGCGCGCGACGTCGGGAACTGGTACACGGCGTCGGTGCACGTGGCGCGCATCGCGGCGTTGAAGTCGGCGTACGAGAACGACGTGGACGTCACGGGCGAGAACCTTCTCGTGGCGTCGTACGGCTCCGGTGCGCAGGCGGAGATTCACGGTGAGACGGTGCAGGACGGCTGGCGCGAGGAGATCGCGGCGTTGAACGTCGACGAGCAGGTGGCGGCGCGCTACGACCTCTCCTGGGCGGAGTACGAGGAGGTCCACGACCGCCACAATCACGACATGGACAAGGAACTGGAGGAGTTCACGACGCCGAGCGCGGAGTTCGTGTTCGACGGCTGGGGCCGCATGGGCGAACGGAAGTACACGTACGTGGAATAGCGGACAATCCGTTCAAGCAGACCACGTGTCAGATAAATATCTGTCAGGGACAGATAAACAATATCGCATTCGAACGCTGCACCAGAGACACAGTCAGAAGCCATCAAACACTCCGAAAGACCATTAAAACCGACACGTCGCCCGTTGCCCTATCTTGGCGAAGAGATTCAATCGTACAATTAGGATGCAGTCGACGAAGAGTTTGGTCGATTATCAACCGTGGTTTTTATTTTTAAAAGCACCGCGGTGGCCCCAAATAGGAGGCCAGTTCCAGCTAGTAGTCCACTCGTCGGGTCGAACACGGTGTTCGAATAGATGACCGTCAGTGCAGTGACGGCGCCGAACAGCGCAAAGTGATCCCAGAATCCCCACTGGGCTGCAGTAATCCAGCTCGGGAGTTCAATCCGTTTGTTCCGGTGTAAGGAGATGATAACTAGTCCGATACCCGTACAGAGGGAGAGCTGAACGAAGCTCGTCAGTTCCGGATGTCCGAGGCGGGTTTGTATAGGAATGAGTACGAAACTAGTCACAATAAATGCAGCAATCAAGAGTACTGTGTAACTGATGAGTTCTCCCCATATGGTCTCTGAAGCGTCGGCATCGTGAATGATAGATTCGACCGCATCCGACCGAGTATAGATCGTCAAAGCGGTAATCGTAATCGCGAGCAGCGCAGCACCGACAAGAACTTCCGGTCTATCGATAATTGACTGTTCTTGATTGAGGACGAAGAGACCAATTATAGGCATCGTTCCCAGTAATGTCCCGAAGCATATCAGAGAACCTGATAAAATAGAAGTATTGGTAGTAGTTTCTTCGGAACCCATACGACAGAACTGGTAGCCAAAGAAATCGATTTTTTGCTACTTTTATTGTATCACTGATATATGGATGTTTGAGGAGAGAAGGGCAGTATTTCTATATTATGTATGAGAAAATATATTATAAACTTTGCCTCGTCTATTTTTTGTTATTTTGAATATACTCGGTATAGTCCGAGGAGGCGTGACCCAGGTCGAGTTCATGCCAAGAAAACGTTTCTACCAGCCGCCGGACCTCGGTGTCGAGTACGCATACATCGATATCGAATATTTGGAACCAGCTGTCAAGACGAACCAAGAGGAGTGACAGTCGAGAGTCAGAAACGTTCTGATTCACGAGGCCATGTTTTCGTAGCTTCCGTCAGTCTCGTTCGTGTTGGCGTCGTATCTCTGCATTCGTAGCTCGGCGACCGCGGGATGACGGGCAACGCGAACTTTCACACCATCCGACGAGAAAGTATCGTCACCTCCCAGCTCCGGACGTGATGATGGACTCCAGTCGTCTGACTACTCGATACTGGTTGACGGTTTGTCATGGCCCGCTGAACACAGTGATGGGGTTCGAGCTGCTCAATCTATGACTCAGGGCAGTCCGGCGAGCGCGTCCAGCATCTCGTCGGGGTCCTGCTGGGTGAGTGCGAGGCTGAGGCCGTCGGCGCGTGCGAGCTTGGGGGCGTGCTCCCAGAGGTCGTCTTCGGTGATGCCGTGGAGGACGATGGCGTTCGGCGTGGGGGTGACGACGCGCTGGGCGACGAGCGGGCTCTCGCCGCGCGTGATGTCGGTGAAGACGAGGGCGCGCGACGTGCTCTGGCCGTAGAGGCGGTAGAACTCCTCGCTGGAGAGGCGCGTGATGACGGCAATGGAGTTGATAACGGTGTGGCCGCTGACGCGGTCGGCGTCGCCCGCCTGGACCTCGGTGGCGTCGATGGCGTCGTAGAACCGGTCGAGGGCGACGGTGCGGGGGTACTCGCGGAGGTCGGCGACGACGTCGCTGTCGAAGCCGGCGGAGACGACGCGGGCGTACTGGCGGATGCGGTCGCCGCCGCGTGCTTCGTCGATGTCGAGCAGCCCGTCGACGACGCGGCGGACGAACCCGATGCCGGGTGATTCGCGGCGGCCGCTCTCGTAGTCGGAGATGACCGACGAGGAGACGTCGAGCGAGTTCGCGAGTTCGGTCTGACTGACGTCGAAGTCGGTTCGCCACTTCCGGATGGTCGCGCCCGGGTCGGTCGAGAGCGTCACCTCGCCGGCGATGCGGCGCGCGAGGTTGCGACGCGGGTCCGTGTCGGTCATGGGACGTGGGACTCGCTCGCACGACAAAAACACGTCGAAAGGTGATATCGACGTCCGTCGAACCGGTGGTGGTGGTGGGTCAGTCCGCGGGCTGGCGCTTGCGGACGGGGTCGGCGAACGCGTACACCGTCGAGTGCCCGGTGACCTCGAGGTCGACGAAGTCACCGGGTTCGAGGTCGTGCTCGCTCGCGTTCTGGACGATGATCTGGCGGTACGCCGCGTCGCGGCACTTCACGGAGTCGCCCGTGCCCTGTTCGACGACGAGGCAGTCCTCGCGGCGCTCGCCGACCATCGCGTCGTACGCCTCGCCGACGACGTCCATCTTCAACTCCGACATGGCCTTCGAGCGCTTCTTCTTCACGGTGCCGCCGAGACCCTTCATGTCCGCGGCGTCCGTCCCGGGGCGCTTCGAGAACCGCGTGACGTTGATCTTCTCCGGGCGCGTCTCCCGCAGGAGCGCCATCGTCTGCTCGAAGTCCGCGTCGGTCTCCGTCGGGAACCCGACGATGAAGTCCGTCGACAGCGTCCACTCGTCGAGCGCGTCGTCGAACGTCTCGACGACCTCGACGTACTCGCTCACCTGATGCTGGCGGCGCATGTCGCCGAGGACGTCGTCGCTCCCGGACTGCACGGGCGCGTGCAGGAAGTTGTAGAGTTCGTCGTGCTCGGCGAAGGTGGCCGCGAGTTCCTCGCGGATGCCGTGGACGCCCTTCGGGTTCGCCATCCCGACGCGCACGCGGAAGTCGCCCGCTATCTCCGAGCAGATGCGGTCGAGGAGGACGTGGAGCTTCCGTTCGCCGTCGTCCCAGCCGTAGACGCCGGTGTCCTGGCCGGTGATGCGGAGTTCCTTCGCGCCGGCGTGGACGAGCGCGCGCGCCTTCTCGACGTTCTCCTCGACGGGCGGGGAGTCTATCTTCCCGGTCGCCGCCTTCGTGATGCAGTACGAGCAGTCGCTCATGCAGCCCCGCGCGATGGGGAGGATGCCGACGACGCCGTCGAGCACGGGTTCGGTCCCGGGGCCGGGCGTCGGGCACTCGCCGTTCGTGACTGCTTCGGGGACGTCGTCCCAGTGGAGTATCTGTGCGTCGACGTCGTGCTCGCGGAACTCCTCGCTCTGGGCGAGCGCCATGCAGCCCGTGACGATGAGGTCCGCGGTCTCGTCCTCGAGTTCCTTGGCCCGACGGAGCATGTTCCGCTCCGTCTTCTCCACGACCGTACAGGAGTTCATGATGGCGACGTCGGCCTCGTCCGGGGAGTCGACCTTGTAGTGGCCGGCGTCGCGGAGGGCGCTCTCGATCTGACGGCTCTCGCCGCGGTTCGAGGTACACCCGTACGTCTCGATGTGGTACCGGGCCATGCCAGTTACGCGTGTTTGCCGTCGGGCGACCAAAAGCGCGACGATACCCCTTCGCTGGCGGCCGCGAGTGCGCGCTGCACTGGCACGCGCCGGGCGACGACCGCAGGCCTGTCTCTACGTGTCGCCACGTGCGGCCGCATGCCGCCGCGTGTCGCGACGAATGCGAACGTCGAGCGAGGGAGGGCAGCCGGTGCGGGGGCGTCACCGGGAACCAGCAGCGGTTACCGGTTCAGCGCGCGACAGAAGGTTCTCGCATTCCGATACGACGGGTGGGGTTCGTGGGCCAGACGCGCGCGAACGCCGAGCGCGATTTCGAACCGCGACCACGCTCGCAGGATGTTTTCATCCGCTCGTCCCACGCATCATGTGAACGCACCGCAACGAATGTCAAACGGGAAACGATTATAGGAACCCAGTGCTACGAACTAGTGCATGGAACTCCCCGACAAACTACGGTCGTCCACCGCCTTGCTGGTGGCGCTCCTCATCGTGTGTTCGAGCGCCGCGAGCGTGACCGCCCTGGCGGGCGCGACGACAGCCCCCTCGAGCGGGGCAGCCGCGGCGTCCGTCGACGCGACGACGCCGGCGGACAACGAAACCGTCGAATCGGCAGACGAGATATTCGTGCACGAGAACGGCGACGCCGTCCTCGTGTACGAGCAGAACGACAGCATGGACGGCACCGCATCCACCGCAACCGGCCACCTCGGCCTGAACGTCACCGAGGGCCTGATGCACGTGCTCGTCCGCGACGACCTCGAGGAGGAGACGAACGTCACGGGCGGCGCACAGGTCGTCCTGACGCCGTCCTCGCTCGCCGGGAACGGCTCGTTCCAGGCGCCGCGCCCGGAGAACCTGGAGAGCCTCGACGTCGACGTGAGCGCGAAACGCACCGAGTCCGACGCGTCCGCGCGAGCGAACTTCGACATGACGTACGTCGACGACAGCGAGTACTCGATGACCTCCACCGTCGAGTCCGCGTCCACCGACGGCGAGATGTCCGTCGCCGCGAACGAGTTCTCGACGAGCGGATCCGCGAACGTCCAGTACGCGGAGGACCTCGGGATGGTCCAGCACCGCGAGTACACGCTCGAAGAGGGCACGAACCAGTACCGCCTGCAGGCGTCCGAGGAGTACTACGTGTCGTCGTACTTCGCGAGCCAGTGGGACAGCGAGGAGAACGCGACCGAGACCATCGAACAGCAGTACGCGAGCATCGCGACCGCGCTCGGCGGGAGCGCGGACGTGCGCGTGTCCAGTTACTCGTTCACCGAGGCCGACGACGGCCGGATGCTGCTGGACATCGAGTACCAGATCGTGTACTCGAACATCGACGACGCGCTCGGCCAGCAGGTCGCGCAGTCGATCACGAACGCGGAGGACGTCGAGGTGTCCACGGAGACCGCCGAAGCGGTCGGTGACGCCGTGGCGGAGCTCAACGTCGACCGCGTGCACGCGAAACTCGACGCCGAGGGCAAGTCGATGCAGGCGTCCTGGGACGTCCAGTTGAGCGAGTACGAGCCGCTCGTCGACGCCGGCCTCGACCTCGCGGAGGAGGCGAGCGACGACGAGAACGTGACCGAGCAGATCGAGACGGCGCGCAAGCAGTACGAGGCGATGAAGGCCTCGGACTTCGTGCAGACGTACTCCTGGGACGGGTCGCTCTCCTCGCCGAGCGAGGACGCGGTCCGCGTCCAGGGGTCGTTCCAGTTCAACACGCAGAACTACGAGGCGTACCTCTCGGAGCTGGAGAAGCGCGACGTCCCGACGGGCGGCTCGGTGTCGTTCTCGGCGACCGCCCAGACCGAGGGCGAGGAGATCGTCGCGGAGATGGAGTACAGCGTCGAGCAGGAGAACCTCGTCGACCAGACGCTCGGGAACTTCATGGAGTCCGCTGACTCCGCGAGCACTGGGTCGAACACCGACAACGTCCAGCGGTTCGTCGAAGCGTTCCAGCGCTCCGAGTTCGAGAAGGCGAAGATGAACGTGAACGTCGGGAGCGACGAGGTGACGTTCCAGGCTGGTGCGAGCTTCGAGAACATGACGTCGTTCCGCTCCGTGATGCAGGACGAGTTCGGCGGGGACATCGCGTCGATGAACGCGAACCTCGGCGAGGACTCGAAGGCGTACGTCGCGGTCGAAGGGGCGTTCGGCGAGAACGCGTCCGAAAGCGACGTTCGCGCGCACGAGGCCGTCGGTGAGGACACCGAAGTCCACCTCCCCGGTGACTGGGACCCGGCGTCCCAGTCGTTCCCGAAGATGGACCAGGAGGAGGCCCGTGACTACCTCGGCATCGAGGAGCCCGAGACGACGACGACCGCCGGCACTGGCACGGACGCCGGCGAGAGCGGGAGCAGTGGCCTGCCCGGCTTCGGCGCGTCCGCGGCGTTCGCCGCGGTCGCCGCCGTCTCCGCGCTCCTGCTCGGGCGCCTCCGGCGTCGCGACGAGTAACCACCCGGTCGCCCTCCACGCGTTCTTTCTTTCGACCGTCGCGTCGACCGGCACCGGCAGTCGCGTCGACCAGCACCGGCAGTCGCCAGCGGCGAGCGCTGACGCTGTCGAGTGACGGTGGCGGTTTCGACCGACGATGCCGCTATCGATGGTAGGCGGCTGCGAGCGGGAGGATCGAGGCATTTCTCAGTAGGCCGCGTCGTAGTCGTCGACGCTACTGACTGTCACTCGGTCGCGTCGTAGTCGTCCACGATGGCGGCGCCGGAGGACGCGCCGATGCGGACGGCGCCGGCGTCGAACATCGCCTTGGCAGTCGCGTAGTCCCCGACGCCGCCGCTGGCTTTGACGGGGAGGTACTCGCTCATCAGTTCGACGTCCTCGACGACGGCGCCGCCGTCAGCGAACCCGGTGCTGGTCTTGACCATGGCGGCGTCGGCGGCTTCGGCGGCCTCGCAGGCGGCGTGCTTCTCGTCGTCCGTGAGGAGTGCGGTCTCGATGATGACCTTCACGGGGACGGGGACGGCGGCGACGAGGTCCGCGAGCTCGGCTTCGACGGCGTCGACGTCCCCGGCTTTGAGGCGTCCGACGTTGATGACGACGTCGAGTTCGTCGGCGCCGTCGTCCCACGCGTGCGTCGCCTCGTCGAGCTTCGCAGCGGGGGCGTGCTGGCCGTGCGGGAACCCGACGACGGTCGCGAGCGTCACGTCGGGCGCGTACTCGCTGGCTTCGGCGACGTAACACGGCGGGATGCACGCGTTCATCCCGTACTCGCTGGCGGTGTCGAGGACGGTGTGGACGTCGTCGAGCGTGGTCTCCGGGCCGAGGACGGTGTGGTCGATGCTGGCGGCGAGTTCCTCGCGGTTCATATCCGAGTCATGCCGGCGCTCGGAGATTAAACCCGGCGACATTCCCGGCGTCCGTGCGTTCGGGTCAGGTGTCGCCGCCGCGGCCGTTCCGCCGGTGGAGACGGTGCGTCCACGCGGTCCAGACGCCGACGAGGAACCCGACGAGGTGTGCGCCGTTGAGCCAGTCGAACGCGAGGTACGGGCCGGTGGCGACGTCCGCGAGGACGGTCGCGCCGGCAGCGATGCCGAAGACGGCGGCGACGCGCTCCCCGGGCGTGGTGCGGTCGAGGACGCCGTACATCGAGAGCGCGTCGCGGTCGAGGGGGACGCCGGCGACGGGAACGCCGAGCGCGTATCCGGCGACGGCGTACGCGAGACCGCTCGCGCCGTAGGCGGTCACCGGCCGGCCGGTGAACGCGGCCTTCGAGAGGTAGCCGCCGAGCGCCGCCAGGACGGCGGCTGCGAGGAGGAACGCGACGTAGTCGCGGCGCCGGAAGTGCGGTTCGACGACGGTCCCGACGAACGCGAGGACGACGACGTTCGCGACGAGATGCCCGACGTCGCGGTGCAGGAGCGGGGAGAGCACCCACGCGAGCACGGGTTCGCTGACGAACACGGACGCGGTGACGACCCCGATGGGCGCGTTCAGGCGGACGGCGGTGACGGCTTGCACGACGAACACGACGAGCGTGCTCGCGACGACCAGCCCCGTGACGGGTGCGTCGCGCTCGCGGACGTCGACGGCGAGTGCGCTCGCACCGCGAGCGAGCAGCGAACGCAGCGACTCCTCGTGCGCGTCGGTCACGTCAGAGACCGCGGGCTACGGGCGCTTAACGGCTCCGCCAACGGCGGTCGGGGGACGCCGACCGGACGAACGCGGACGCGCGTCGAATCGCGAGTTCACCCCAGGTGTGCGTCGTTCCGGTAGTCGGCGGTGAGGTCGGCGGCCATGACGAAGTCGGGTTCGTCGCTGATGCCGGCGCGGACGAGGCTCGCGTCGGAGACGTGGCGGGCGGTCTCCGGGATGAGGACGCGCGTCGTGGTAGCGTCCACGCTGGCGGCGTCGCGGGCGATTCCGGCGACGAGCGCGCGGAGCGCTGTCGTGGAGTCCCAGCCGGCGACGCCGTACTCGGCGTAGGTCTGCTCGACGCCGTCGTCGTCCTCGCGCTCGAAGTCCCGGACGCGATAGGAGACGGCGTGCGTTCCGCGGTCGCTCTGTACGACGACGAGCTCGCGGTCGTCGGCCGCGGTGGCGAACGAGTCGCGGGTGAGTTCGCTGACCGCCCAGGATTCCTCGTCGGTGAGCCCGAGGCCGCCGAGGTGCGCGCGGGCGTCGCTCGCCGTCCAGTACGACCACGCCGCGTTCACGTCGCTCGACAGCCGGTAGCCGTCCGGTATCGTCGCGTCCGCGTCGGGGTCGGGGTGCATCCAGCGGAACTCGGTCGCGGGCGCGAACCCGACGCCGCGCGAGTGCCCGAGGCCCGCCATGTTCCACGAGAACACCATGTTCCGCGCGACCGTCGCGCCGTGGTCGCGCGCCCAGTCCCACATCTCGTGCGTGAGTTCCTTCCCGATGCCCGCGCCGCGATAGTCGGGGTCGGTCCGCATCCCCTGGCACCACGCCTCGTGCTCGCTCAACAGGACGGTCTGGGCGATGGAGACGACCGTGCCGTCGACCTCGGCGACGCACGTGTACTGCTGGTCGTGGCGGTCGGGGTCGTCGGCCTCGATCCAGTCGTGATAGATCCGCGGGATGTAGTCGCTGCCGTCGCGGTCGCTCCACGTGTCCGCGGTGAACGCCTCGACGTCGTCGTAGTCGTCGTGGGTCGCACGCCGGTACGTCGCGTCCGCCGCCGCGGTCGCCTCGACGCCGCCGTCGGCCACGAGGTTCGTCGTCGCGTCGGTCCCGTCGGTCGCGAGATTCGTCGTCGCGTCGGTCCCGTCGGTCCGCCCCTCGTCGTCGGGCATCGTCACTCCCAGGGCACCGACCGCTCCTGTATCTCGCCGGCGAGGTCCGCTCCCATTGCCGCGGCGGGGTCGTCGCGGTTCGCGAGCACCCACATGAGCTTCACCTTCGCCGTCCCCGGGAGGATGTCCTCGCCTTCGACGACGCCGGCGTCGAGGAGGTCGCGGCCGGTGTCGTACACGCGGTCGCAGACGCGGCCTTCGAGGCACTGGCTCGTCATGACGACGGTGGTGCCGTCGTCGACGTGCGACGCCAGCGTCGGGATGAGGTCCGTGTGGACGTGCCCGAGGCCGGTGCCTTCGACGACGAGACCGTCCTTGCCCTCGCAGTACTCGAGGAACGCGGGGTCCATGCCGGGCGTGAACTTCACGAGTTCGACGTCCGACGCGAGCGCGGGTTCGATGTCGAGGTCGACGCCGTCGCGTGCCTGGTGCTCGCGGCGGAACGTGACAGCGTCCGGGTCCTCGTCGGCGGCGGCGTCGTAGTCGACGACGCCGAGCGGTGCCGCGCCGACGGTCTCGAACGCGTCGCGGCGGCTCGTGTGGTTCTTCCGGACCCTGGTGCCGCGGTGGAGCGCGCAGTCGTCGTCGCTCTCGCTCGCGTGCATGCAGAGGAGGACCTCAGCGCAATCGCTCTTGGCGGCCTCGACCGCACATACCGCGTTCATCACGTTGTCAGAGGACGGCCGGTCCGCCGAGCGCTGACTGCCCGTGAACACGACCGGGACGGGCGTGTCGAGCATGAACGCGAGCGCGGACGCGGAGTACTGCATCGTGTCCGTCCCGTGCATGACGACCACGCCGTCCGCGCCGTTCTCGATCTCCTCGTGGACGGCGTGCGCGAGCTCCTGCCAGATGCCGGGGTCCATGTTCTCGCTCAGGATGTTCGCGACGACGCGCCCGCGGTAGTTCGCGCGCCCCGCGAGGTCCGGGACGGCGCGCAGGACGTCCTCCGCGTCGAACTGCGCGGTCACCGCACCGGTGCGGTAGTCGACGGTGGACGCGATGGTCCCACCCGTGGAGATGAGACTGATGGTAGGGAGGTCCTCGTCGAACTCGATCGTCGAGGATTCGCCCTCGTCGGGCTCGTCGCCCTCGATGTCGTACACGCCGGACTCGAGCACGTCCACGTCGGCGTCCTCGCGCGTCACGCCGACGTTGTAGCCGCCGTCGAGCTTCACGACGAGTTGCTCCGCGTCACTCGACGGCAACAGCACGCCCTCGTACGTCTGGTCCGCGCGGTCGACGCGAACGCGGTCGCCTGGATTCATACCTCGCGGTACCGCGTGCGTGGACTTGAAGCCACTCGTTTGGCCGCAGTCGTCGGGGACGCGTCGCGGCACGCCCCGAACCCTCCCACTCGTCCCCCATCACGCGACCACCCACCCGAAGTTTACGCGAGGCGTAAAACCCGGGTGCGGTCGCTGATGCGGTCGCGGTACGGTCGCTATTGCGGTAGCGGTGCGGTACGGTCGCTATTGCGGTAGCGGTGCGGTTCGGCGCACTCACCGCGAGCGCTCGGAGAGCGCGAGCGGCCTTTTTTCAGCAACGTTTTTTCAAGGAGCGGTGCGCCGCAGGCGCACCCGACGCAGAAGAAAGGTTGTGCGAAAGGCCCATGCCGGTTCGAGAGGAAGAGGTGGGTATGAGCGACGGGTCGAAGGAGGAGACCGTCGAGAAGTCCACGGACGAGTTGCTGTCCGAGACGGACGACATCCTCAGCGGGATGGACGACGCCGGGAGCGGTGGCGCGGGCACGTCCGGTGACGCGTCTGCGAGTGATGCGGCTCTCGACGATGCGATGGCTGACCTGGACGCCGGTTCGAGGAGTCGTGAGCGGAGTGCACAGCAGGGGTCGGCGGCGAGCGCGGACGCGGCCGCGGCGACGGACGACCGTGGGTTCCGGAAGTACTTCGACCCGAAGAGCGCGGGTATCTCGGCGGTGCTGGTGTTCGCTGGGGCGATGGCGGGCGGGCTCATCCCGATCCCGTTCGTGGGTGGGCTCGCGCGCCTGCTGGGGGTCGGCGTCGGTGCGTTCGCGCACGGGCTCGGGGCGAGCGACAGCCGGTACGCGGAGACGCTCGTCGCGAGCGGCGTCGTCGGGTTCCTCGTCGCGCTCGTCACGACGAACATGTTCGTGACGCTCTCGGGTATCGGCGTGCCCATCCTCGCCGTCTCGACGGTCGCGACGATGCTCGTCGCGCTCCTCGGCCACTACTTCGGGCGGGACCTCCGCGCCGGCCTCACCGCCGACGTCGAAGGCGGCGGTGGCGACGACGACGTCCCCGGCTGGTAGTCGCGTCGAGACGCGGACCTGTCTCGCAGGCGAAGCGTATTTTCCGCAGTCAGCCAAATTCCGGCGCGTGCCAGACGTCACGCACGAGCAGTACGAGTTCGACCCGTGGCGAGCGTTCGCGCTCGCGGCGGCGACGCTCCTCGCGGTCGTCGTCGTCGTCCGCGCCGCGGCGCTCGCCGCGAACGCACTCGGCGTCGAGGCGACCGCGACGACCTACCTCGGCGTCGCCCTCCCCGTTCTCGTCCCACCGATGGCAGTCCTCCGACTGCGGTCGGACGCGCGCTTCGATCACGTCGCGTACCGGGACGCGCGGCACTCGCGGCGTCGTCCGCGACCACGCGCTCGGCGTCGTCGTCGCACTCCTCGGGTTCACGGCGTTCGTCGTCCTCCTGGGCGGCCTCCCAGACGCCGTCGTGGGCCTCCTCGCCGTCGTCGAAGGGACGCTCCTGGGGGTCACCGCGACGATGGGCGTCGCTCGCGAGTACTACGACGACGACGCACACCCCCGCTACTTCGCGCTCCTCGACCGTCTCGCCTAGTCGTCGGTGGCGAGCGTCCAGCCCTCGGGTTCGTGCGTCACGAGCCCGTTCTCCTGGAGGTCCACGAGCACTTCCTCGACCATCCCCGGCGGTGCGTCGACCGCGTTCGCGAGTTCGACGACGCTCCGCGCTTCCTGCTTCACGGCCGTGAGGACGTCCGCGTACATCCCCGAGTCCTGGCCCGCACCGACGGCCTCCGTGATGCGTTCGAGGACGTCGGTCATCCGGCCCTGCACGTACCGCTGGGCGAGCGAGAGTTCGTTCTCCAGCTCCTCCAGGCGCGCGAGGTCGCCCAATAGCTCGTCCGTGTTGTGGTCCTCGTCCGCGTCCTGGATCTCGAGCTGGAGGTGCGAGCACCGGTTGAGATTGAGGGACTTCGACGCCGGGTACGCGCTCTTCGTCGCGAACCCGTACGGCGAGACGTTCACCTCCAGTCGGAGGTTCCGCGCGATGTGGAAGTACTTCCGGCGCTGGTCGTCCGTGTGACTCTCGATGAGGCCCGCGGTCTCGAGCTTCCGGAGGTGCTCGATGACGGCCTTCGGGGAGACGCCGAGGTACTCGCTTATCTCCGTGACGTAGCACGGTTTCCGGGCGAGTAGACGGAGGATGCGCCGTCGGTTCTCGTTCCCGAGGAGGTCCAGTAAGGCCGCGGAATCCATTCAGCTATGGGTTGACGGCGAGCGCGTAAAAGAATGTCTGCTGTCGGCGACCGCGCAAGGTCAGCGCCGGCCGGCGATTCGCTGGTACAGCGACGGCGCGTGCTCGCCGCCGGTCGCGGTCAGCGCGTTCGGGCCGTTCCCGCTCCCGCCACCGTTCCCGCTGCCGTTCCCGTTCCCGCCACCGCTCCCACTGCCGCCGTCGCTTCCGCTACCACCGGGTCCACCGCCGGAGGAGTTTCCCGCGGTCACGCTCCCGTCGGAGCCGTTCGTCGTCGGTCCCTGGATGGTGTCGTTCCCGGGGTTCTCGACGGCTGGCCCGCCGGTACTGCCGTTCTTCCCGCCGGGCGTGCCGTTCCCGGGCGTGGAGTCGTTCGCGGTCGGTGCGCCGTTCCCGGTCGTCTCGTTCTGCCCGGGCGGACCGGCGCCGCCGGGACCCTTCCCGGGCGTGCCGGCGGGCGGGCCGCCGACGCCGACGCTGAGGTTCCGCGCGATGGCGGCGACCTCGGGCCCGGTCAGGTTGTTCGCGTTCGTCCGGAGTTCGTCCAGTCGCGTCGCGTTCACGCCCGCCATCCGGGCGCGGTCGCTCGTGGCGTTCAGCGCGTTCTGGAGCGCGTCGATGCGAGCGGCGAGCGCGCTCATCCGAGCGGTGTACGCGACGTCACTGAGGTTGTCCTTCTGTGCGAGCAAGCGCTCCTTCTGGTTCTGGAGCGCGTTCAGGCGGCTCTCCAGGGTCTTCGCGCGCTTGTCGACGAGCGCGTTGGCGCTCGCGTTGCTCTGATTCCACTCGGCGGCGAACATCCCCTCGTCGACGGAGGCGTTCGCGTCCGAGGCGCTCGCTTGCATGAACGCGGACACCTCCGCGCCCATACTGGCGTTGCTCCCGTTCGGTGCCGTCCCGCCGGTGTCGCCGACGGCCGGCGCCTGACTCCCGACGGTGGCAGGCCCGAGCGGGCCGGCCGCGGCGACGGAGACGGCGCCGAGGACCGCGACCAGCACGAGGGAGACGGCGAGGGTCGTTCTCATCACTTCGTCGAAGGACTGCCACACCCTAAAAGGAGGTCGTTCGTTTCGAACCGTTCACGTCGGTTTCGGGTGCGCACTCGACCGTTCAGGAGCGTTCAACCCGACGTGCGGTGTCGATTCCGCTCGTTGGCGACGGCCACGCCGACGGCGACCCAGTGCTCGGGTACCGCGAGTCGGTGCTCGGGTGCGGCGAGTCGGTGTTCGGGTGCTGGGTTCCGGTCGCGTGGTCCGTCGGATAGGCGTGGAGGCGCGCCGGTTGGACCGAGAGCGCCGTTCCTGGGGTCGCGACCGCTCGACTCGTCGGTGGTTCCGTCTGGCGTTTCGAGTCCCGAACCCCCCGGAAGGCTTTTGGTAACAAGTATCATGGACTAGGTTGCGAGATGTTCGAGGAGTTCTCAAGCGGCTACTACCTCGGGCGGCTGTACGTCACGCCGTCGCGCGAGGAGCGTGCGCTCATCGAGCGTACCACGCACGAACGGGTCAGCAAGCAACTGTACACCACCGACGCGACGGCGTCGACACCGGAGTCGCTCGTCATGAAGCTCGACACGGCGCACTTCCCGGTACACGGCGACGACGGCGTGCCAGCGGAGACACTCGCGATACCGGAGGAACTGCTCTCGTCGCTCGACGTCGGGAATCCACCGACGTTGACCGAGGTGTTCCTCGCGAAGGCCGACCGCGCCGAACAGCTCCTGCGGTTCACGCGCCCGACGACCGGCGACGACGACGACGGCAGTGGCGACGGCGCTACGCGGTTCGGACCGAGCGGGCCGCGTGGTCCGCGCGGCCCGGGTGGCCCGACCGGCACCTGACCGGATCGCTCCCGGTCCGTACGCGGACGACCGGTACCGCCGTCCGGTCGCTCGGTCTCGCGTCCCGAGTCCCGGAAGCGTCAAGGCGCCGGCCGCCGGCGTCGTAGATGATGCTCGACGAGTTGCTCGGGCGCGCCGCCCTGAAGGACCGCATCGACGAGCTCGAGGACGAGAAGCGACGGCTCCGCGAGCAGTACGAGGCCGAGGAGCGCCGGCGGTCGGAGGCGGCGAGCGCGCGCCAGGACGCCGAGGAGCGCGTGAACCGCCTCGAGGACAAGATCGCGCAGCTCGAGGGAGCGGTGGCGCGCGAACGCGACCGCGACGGCGACGCGTCGCTGTCGTACCGGCGCGTCGAGACGGTACGCGGCGAGCGCCTGGACGCGGTGCTCGCGCGCCTCCGGAGCGTGAACGCTGGCGAAGAAGGCGCGCTGACGGCGTACGTCGACGACGACGACCTCCCGGACGCGGTCGCCGAGGCGTTCGGGGACCGTGCCGCGCTCGTGCAACGCGCCGCGCCGTGTCTCGCGGTCGTGGACGACGCCGGGCTCGTGAGTGCGACCCTCGACGTCCCCGCGCCACCCGAGGCGTTCTGCGAGTGGGGCGACGAGTTCCGCGTCGACGACGAGTGGGTGCGGCCGACGGGGTCGTTCGCGCTCGCACTCGTCCGCGCCGGCGTGTTCGCCGTCGGCGAGTACGACGGCCACGACCGCCGCTCATTCCACGGGTTCCGGAGCGACGTGAAGGGCGACCACTCGAAGGGCGGGTTCTCGCAGGGGCGCTTCGAGCGTCGCCGCGACGCCCAGATCGACGAGCACCTCGCGGACTGCGAGGCCGCCATCCGCGACGTCGACGCGGACCGACTGTACGTCGTCGGCGACGCCCGACTCGTGGACGCGCTCGACGTCGACGCGACCGCGACCGCGGCCGTCGACGCCAGCGGCGACCCGAAACCAGCGCTCGACGACGCGTACTACGAGTTCTTCACGACGACGCTGCGCGTGATCTGACGGGCACGTGACGACGGACTCGCTCACCGCTCCCGCCTACAGCGTGCCGTCGTCGCCACTGATTGCTACCCTAGAGCGTGCCGTCGTCGCCACTGATTGCCACCTTAGAGCGTGCCGTCGTCGCCACTGATTGCCACCTTAGAGCGTGCCGTCGTCGCCGCGCCAGCGGTCGTCGTCCGCCTCGGGGTCGCGCGACGTTCCCGCGATGGGGAGTTCGAGCGTGACGGACGTGCCGTCGTCGACCGTTATCGACACGGTGCCGTGGAGGCGTTCGATACCCCATGCGACGATCCAGAGGCCGAGGCCGCTGCCGTGTTCGAGCGCTGATTCCTCGCCGCTGCGGAGCGCTGCCAGTTCGACGTCCGGGATGCCCGGGCCGTCGTCCGCGACCGTGAGTTCGACGACCTTGCCGTCGACGCGGCCGTCGATGCGGACCGAGCACGTGCCGTCGCGGTCGGGGGCGTGCTCGACGGCGTTCCCGTCGGGACGCCGGGAGCAGGGAGAGCCGTGTTCGACCGCGTTCTCGACGATGTTCGAGACGACGGCGTACACGACCGTGCTTCGAGCGACGGCGACGTCCGGGACGTCCACGTCGAACGTGACCGCGGGATACGCGTGGGCCGTCGAGTCGACGAGGTCGCCGACGAGTGCCGCGAGCGACCGCGTCTCGGCGGCGTCGTTCGCCATTATCGTCTCCACGGTCCGCGCCTTGTGCGAGAGT
This sequence comes from Halorubellus salinus, assembly GCF_020567525.1. Classification (GTDB taxonomy): domain Archaea; phylum Halobacteriota; class Halobacteria; order Halobacteriales; family Natrialbaceae; genus Halorubellus; species Halorubellus salinus. The sequence continues at coordinate 294,862 of NZ_JAJCVI010000004.1, read as the reverse complement.
TCGACGAGTTCGTCGGCGACCGCCGCGATCTCCCTCGCGGTCGCAGCGTCTTCGCCGCCGAGTCGCGCCCCGAGTTCGCGAGCGCGCCCCGTGACGACGTTCATGTCGTTCCGGAGGTTGTGCCGGAGGACGCGATTGAGGACGGCGAGGCGTTCCTCGCGGCGCTCGGTCTCGGTGACGTCCCGGAACACGAACACGCGACCGACCTCGTGGTCGTGCTGGTCGACGACGGGCGATTGCTCGATGGCGTACCGGCGCGTGCCGTTCGCGTTCCAGAGGTGCGCGTTCTGGTCGAACGTCCCGTCGACGAGCGTGTCCTCGTCGACGAGGTCGTCGATCTCCGCGCCGAGCGCGTCGTCCGGGTCGACGTCGAGGATGCGGCCGGCGACGGGGTTGCATTCGACGACGCGGTTCCGGTCGTCGACGACGAGCACGCCGTCGCGGAGGCTCTTCGTGACGACGTGCTGGCCGAACCGGCGCGTCGCGGGGGCGTTCTCGAGGAACTCGTAGCGGAACATCGCGTTCCCGAACGCTATCGCGGACACGGCGAGCGCGTACGGCGTGACGTTCAGGCCGTGGATGGGCGTCAGGTCGACCATCGAGAACAGCGAGACGACGATGGGCGTGGCGACGCCGACGAGGAGTGCGACCGTCTGGTCGCGGTAGAGGTGGCCGGCGGTGAGGCCGAAGCGGACGATGACGGCGGCGCCGGCGAACGTGACGACGAAGAGGTAGAGGCTGAGTGCGAGCGTCAGCGGTCCGAGGTTGTGGTCGACGACGTAGAGGCCGCCGACCTCGCGGAACTCGTAGGACGACCAGACGAGCGTTCCGGGGTCGGCGAAGAGGACGGCGACGAAGACCGCGGTCGGGGCGACGAGGAGCGCGAACCGGCGGGGCGTGAGTTCGGGACCGTACCCGGAGTACTCGAACGCGAACCACAGCCAGAACACGGGGACCATCGCGGCGTACACCCAGTGCATGCGTTCGAGGAACAGTCGCGTGCCCTGTGTCTCGACGAGGAGGCCGACGCACGTCGTCGCCGCCCACGCGGCGAGGAGGACGCAGAGCGCGCCGAAGGGCCGCGACGCTGGCCGGTTGCGGTGCCGGTAGGCGGCGGCACCGAGTGCCAGCGTCGCCACCGTCGCCAGCACGAGCCCGATGACGTACGGCGACGCGAGGACCGCGAGCATCGAATCGACAGGATGTACGAGAGAATACGGCATAAAGCCTCTCGCCGATTCCGGTTGGGGTTTCCGGTAATCACCGCGACGCCTCTGTGGTACCGAAGGGTGGTCGTGGGCGAGGTCCACGTCCGACGGCGAGTGTCGGGGACGCGACAGCAATCGGTCGCCGGGCGCGTCGACTGGCGGACGTCTATGGTGAGTCGACCGACGGACGGCCGTGGTGAGTCGACCGACGGACGGCCGTAGTGGGTCGACCGACGAGCGCTCGGCCGACGCAGCACTGCCGCTACCGACAAGGTTCAAGCGAGGGGCGGTCTTCGTCGGGGGTATGCAGCTAGTCATACTCGCCCACGAGCAGTTCCCCGGGCGCGCGAAGACCGCGCTCGGCGTGCTCCGCTACGGCGACCACGACGTCGTCGCCGTCCTCGACCGCGACAACGCGGGCGACCGCGTCAGCGACCACGTCGCGGGCGTCCAGGACGCCCCCATCGTCGCGTCGATGGCGGACGCGCCGGACGCGGACGCGCTCCTCGTGGGTATCGCGCCCATCGGCGGCGGGTTCGAGGAGTCGTGGCGCGGCGACGTCCGCGCCGCGCTCGAACGCGGCGGCGACGTCGTCTCCGGCCTCCACTACTTTCTCGCAGAGGACGACGAGTTCGCCGCGCTCGCCGCCGAGCACGACTGCGAGATCGACGACGTCCGCCGGCCACCCGAGGACCTCGGGGTCGCGGAGGGCGTCGCGAGCCAGGTGGACGCCGAGGTCGTGCTCACGGTCGGCTCGGACTGCTCGGTCGGGAAGATGACCGTCACCGAGGAGCTCGCGCGCGCCGCCGAGGACCGAGGGGTGGACGCCGCCGTGGTCCCGACGGGCCAGACCGGCATCATGATAGAGGGCTGGGGGACGTGCGTCGACCGCGTCGTCAGCGACTTCACCGCCGGTGCGGTCGAGGAGATGGTGCTCGAGGTCGGCGACGACCACGACGTCCTGTTCGTCGAAGGCCAGGGGTCCATCACGCACCCGGCGTACTCCGCCGTGACGTGCGGTATCCTCCACGGCGCGCAACCCGACTCGCTCGTGCTCTGTCACGCCGCCGGCCGCGAGGTCGTCCACGGGTACGAGGACTACCCGCTCCAGGCGCCCGGGACGTACGTCGACCTCTACGAGTCCCTCGCCGCGCCCGTCCACGACGCGGACGTCGTCGCCGGCGCGCTGAACACCGTGGACGTCGACGACGACGGCGACGCCCGGAGCGCGGTCGCGGCGTACGAGACCGCGCTCGACGTGCCCGCGGGCGACCTCGTCCGGTTCGACGACGACCGCGAGCGCGTCCTGGAGGCGGTGCTATGACCCTGGAGTTCGACGTCGAGCGCGTCGACCTCCCGCTCGCGGACACGTTCACCATCTCCCGCGGGAGCCAGGACGTCGCGGAGAACGTCGTCGTTCGCGTTCGCGACGACGCCACTGGTGAGGATGGGAGCGACGCCGTGGTTGGCGTGGGCGCGGCCGCGCCGTCGCGCCACTACGGCGAGACCGCGGCGACCGTCGAGGCGGTGCTCCCCGACCTCGAAGCCGCCGTCGCGGACGTCGACCCGTTCCAGACGCGCCGGATAGAGGCCGAATGCGAGCGCGCGGTGCACGACAATCCGGCCGCGCGCGCCGCGGTCAGCATCGCGGTCCACGACCTCGTCGCGAAGCGCCTCGACGTCCCACTCCACCGGTATCTGGGTCTCGACCCCGCGAGCGCGCCGGACACGTCGTTCACCATCGGGCTGGACACGACCGACCGCATCCGGGAGAAGGCCGAGGCCGCGGCGGCGGCAGGCTACGGGACGCTGAAGGTGAAGGTCGGCACGGACCGCGACCGCGCCGTCGTCGACGCCGTCCGCGAGGGCGCGCCGGACGCCACCCTCCGCGTGGACGCGAACGAGGCGTGGACCCCGAAAGAGGCGGTGCGGAAGGCAGACTGGCTCGCGGACGCGGGCGTCGAGTTCGTCGAACAGCCCGTCCCCGCGACCGACCCGGAGGGCCTCCGGTACGTCTACGAGCGGTCGCCGCTCCCCATCGCGGTCGACGAGTCCTGCGTCACCGCGAGCGACGTCCCACAGATCGCGAATCGCGCGGACATCGTGACGTGCAAGCTCATGAAGTGCGGTGGCGTGCAGGCCGCCCGCGACCTCTTCGCCGCCGCACGAGCGCACGGCCTGGAGACGATGCTCGGGTGCATGGTCGAATCGAACGCCGCCATCGCCGCCGGCGCGCACCTCGCGCCGCTGTGCGACCACGTCGACCTCGACGGGTCGCTACTGCTCGCCGACGACCCCTACGACGGCCCCGTCCGCGAGGGCGGCGCCATCGCGTTCGACGAGCACGCCGGCACGGGCGCCGTCGAGCGCTGACGGCGAGCGAGCCCGCGGGTCGATTCAGGCGACTGCAGTGGTTGCGGCCGCGGCGACGTCTTCGGGGTCGGCGGTCGCGAGGCGGTCGTCGGCGAGCGCGAACGCGTCGGGGTCGAGCAGGCCGGCGGTCGCGAGGTCGTCGACGCGCGCGTCGACGGACGCGGGACTGGCGAGGCCGCTGTCGGCCGCCCAGTCCCGCAACTCGTCGGCGTCGACGTCGGCGCGTGCCGCGGCGAGGACGGCGGCGGTCGCGGCGTCGGAGTCGCCGGTGGCGCGTGTCCGCCCCATCGCGTCGTGGATGGCGGTGAAGTCCGCGGCGGCGTCGGTGCCGGCGACGCGCTCGAACCCGGCACCGAACGCGTTCACGGTACGCGCGGGCTCCGGGACCGCGAACCCGAGACGGACGTAGACGCCGCGGAAGACGAGGTACCCGCCGACGAGCACGCCGACGGCGGCGACCGCGAGGAACCACGGCGCGGGGTTCGTGCGGGCGGCGACCGCGACGACGGTCACGGTCGCGATGACGAGCAGGAGCGTCTCGAGCGCCGCGATGAGGATGTTCGCGGCCTTCGACGGGTCGAGGAGCCGCGAAGGCTCGCGGAGGTCGGCGCGCGTCAGGTACGCGACGTCGTCGACGAACAGCTGCCCGCGGCCGCCGCGCGCGTCGAACCGCCCGGCGTACAGTCCCCACGCACCCACGGCCAGCAGCACGCCGAGGCCAGCCGTGACGAACCCGTCGAGCATGACGATGCAACCATCCGAAGTCGGAGTATTAAGATTATGGGTCGCGCCGGCTCGAATTAGCCGCCGGTCGTCGCCCGGGCTCTCGATGGACGGTCGTTCCCCAGCGCCTGCTGTTCACTCCTCGGCGTCGTCGAACGCGAGGCGCGCGGACAGCCGCCTCGGTCGAGGTGCGGTCGCGGGTGGGGTCGACGCCGCGTCGTCGACGGTCGACTCGGCGACCGCGTCCGCGACCGCTGCGGCGAGGTCGTCGACGTCGCGCTCGCGTTCCCGGCCGGTCGCGACGTCGGTCACCGGCAGGGCGGCGTCGGGGGATTCGTCGTCGCCGACGACGACGTATCGGGGAACGCGCTCGCGTTCCGCGGTCCCGATGCGTGCACCGACCGAGAGCGCGCGGTCGTCGACGTCGACGCGGACGCCGGCCGCTGCGAGCGCGTCGGCGATGGCCGTGGCGCGGTCGACGTGCTCGTCGGCGACGGGGACGAGTCTGACCTGCGTCGGCGCGAGCCAGTCCGGGAGCGGCGTCGACGTGCTCGCGGCCGCGGCCGAATCCTCGTCGGTGATCGCGGGCGCGCTGGCGTCGCAGACGGCGGCCAGCGTCGCGTCGAGCGCCCCGGCGGGCGCGGCGTGCACGACCACGGGAACGCGGTCGACGTCGGGCGCGAACTGCCGGAGGCCGTCGTCGTCGAGTCGAACGACGCCCGTCCGGAGCGCGTCGCCCTCTGGCGTGGCGACCGCGGTCTCGACCTGGAGCGGCCACGCCGCGGGCGCCTCGTCGTCGACGCGGACCAGGACGGGCGCGTCGATGCGTGCCGCGAGCGCGTCCGTCCACGCCTCGTCGCCGTCGAAGCTCGGGGAGACGGTGACGACGGGGAGCGGGTCGAGGCCGGAGGCCTCGGCGAGCGCGACGGCGAGCGCGGCGTGGTCGGCGACCGCGTCGCGAGCGGCCGCGACGGTCGCGGACGTCTCATGGATCGCCGGTGCGCGCGACCCCGCCGTCGGGAAGCCAGCGGTGGTGGCGGTCGCCGACCACGACCCGGTCGCGGCGGGCGCCGGCGCGTCCGCGTCGAACGCGGCCACGGGTGCGTCGGTCGCGCCCACGCCCGCGTCGGCGAGCGTCGCGAGCGCCGTTCCAGCGCCGAGCGCGTCCGGGAGCACCCGTCGGTCGGCGAGCGCCACCCCGTACCCGTCGACGCCGAGCGTCGCCGCGTACGCCCGCACGGCGTCGTCGGCGAGGTCGAGCGCACGCGGTCCGGCGACGCGCTGCGGAGCCGGGTCGCGCGCCTCGACGACGGCAGCGACCGCGTCCCCGAGCCGGTCGCGGACGAACGCGCCGGCGGGCCGCAACCGGGCCGCCGGGTCCAGGGGGTCGCGGTCGGCGACGCCGAGCGCACGAGCGCGGTCCCCGCGGTCCGGCGGGCGCTCCCCCGACGGCGCGCTCGTCGTCCGCGCCGGCGCGTCGAGCGACGGGACGACCGCACGCATCGCGCGGACGACGCCCTCGGCTGGGCCGTGGTCGGCGACGAACGCCGCAGGCGCCGCACGGCCACCGTCCGGCGTGACCACCGTCCACGAGGTTTCGGTCGGGGAGCGCTCGCGCGTCTCGCTCGCGACGGCGGCCGCGCTCGCCGGGTCGACGGTACGTGCGGCCGTCGCGAACGGATGCGCCTTCGTCGCCACGTCCAGTGCGTACCGCCACCCGAACCCGGCCACCGTCGTCTCGAACCCCGCCGACGGCGCGCGCCCGGTCCCCGCGTCGCCCACGACCGCCGCGGGGAACCCGTCCCACACCGTCGCGGCCGCCGCCGGCGGCGCCGCACGGTCGCTCAGGAGCGCCGACGGCATCAGGACGACGTCGTCCACCCGGAGGTCCGCCGCGGTCTCCCGGACCGCGTCCGCCGCCGCCGCGCGGACCGCACCCGCCGCCGTCCCGTCCCCCGACTCGACCGTCGCGAACGCGACGAGCGCATCCGCGAACGACGCCGACGCGACCGCGCTCTCGGCCGGTACCGTCGCCGCGCGCTCGCCCGCGTCGTCCTGGTCGAGTGCTCGGTCGCCCCGGGAGAGCGCCACCGCGTCGACGTGCACGAACAGCAATCGCATACGTCGACTACCCGACGCGGCGAGAAAAAAGGCGCGAGCGACGACCGGCCCGCGACGACCCGCCTCGACTCAGGCGTCGCCGTCGTCGTCGATGGTCGCACTGTCCCAGTCCAGGTCCGCGCTCCGGTCGGTCTCCCGGAGGATGAACGGCCCGATGGAGAGCGTGCGCTTCGTCACCGTCGCGATGCGGACGACGTACGAGAGCAGGATGGCGAACGGGAACACCGCCACCGTCGACCCCGCCGCGACCACCACCAGTGCGTGCGACAACCCCGCGGTCTCCCCCGCGAGGAACGACGCCTCCGGCTCGAAGAACACGATCATCGACACCGACGCCACGAGCGCCGGGATCGCCGCGTAGAGGATCGCTCGCGACAGGTCGACGAGCTCCCACTGGAAGTAAAGCGTCTTGAAGTGCTCGCGTGCCGGCCCGAACAGCTCCAGGGCCGCCGTGAGGTCGTCGAACGCCGCGTTCACCGCGTCCGTGCACTCGTCGGCATACTCGTTCCGGAGTCGCCGTGCGGCGTACAGCTTCCACGAGTAGTTGTAGTCCAGTGCCGCGAAGATGACGTCGAACGTCCCGAACTGCTCGCCCTCCAGCGCGTCCCCGACCGCGTTCGCGTTCCCCGCGACGTCCCTCGCGAACGAGTCGACGGCGTCGACGAACTCGTCGCTCGCGTCCGCGTCCTCGACCGCGTCGGCGAGCGCGTCCGCCCGGTCCGCGCTCGCGTCCACGAGCGACCGCAGGAACGCCGACGGCTCCGGTGGTGCCGCCGCCGACGACAACACGTCCTCGGCGTCCCGTCGGAACGACATCGCGCCCTCCATGCGCTCGCGCTGATCGCCGACCGCGCCGAGCTCCTGGGAGAGCACGAGCTGGTTCAACGTCAGCACGAGCGTCACGCCCGTGATGATGGCGCCGACGAACGCCTGGAACAGCGTCTCGACGGGGTCGCCGGTGCGCAGCATCCGGATGGCCTCCGTCGGATGCACGACGCCGACGACGACGACGGTCGCGAACACGAACCCCGCGATGGCGAACGCGAGCACCCACCGGTTCACGCCCATCAGGACCCGTAGCTTCCGCGAACTCGCCGCCGCGCGCTCGCGCATCGTGTCGCTCGGCTGCTCGGGGTCGTCGCTCATGCCTCCACAGTTCGACCGCGTCCGTCAAAACAGTCCGGCCAATCGACGCCGCGAAACGCGTCCCGGGACCGCGTCCGTGGAACGGGTCGCTACTGCTCCTCGTCCTGCAGTTCCTCGAGTTCCGCCTCGACCTCGCTGTCCGCGACCTCGCCGCCGGCGTCCTCGCTCGCGCCCCCACCGTCGGCCGCCTCCGTCTCCGTCTCCGTCTCGGCTTCCGTCTCCGCGGGCTCGCTCTTGCCCATCTCCGCCTTGAGCGTGTCCAGCTCCGCGTCGACGCTCGAATCCGTCGACACCTGCTCGAGCTCGCGGTCGATGGAGTCCTTGTCGCTGAGGACGTCCTCGAACGCCCCCGAGTCGTGGAGTTCGTCCATCGCAGCGGCACGAGCCTCCATGTCGTTCGTGCGCTCCTCTGCACGCTCGATGGAGCGCCCGACGTCCTCCATCTCGTCGCCCGCACCCGTCATCGCCTCGCTGACGCGCGCGCTCGCCTCCGCGGCCTCGTAGCGCGCCTTCATCGACTCCTTCTTGGTCTTGAACTCCTCGATGCGCTGCTGCAACGTCTCCTTCTTCTCGACGAGCTGGTCCTGGGTGTTCTGGAGGTCCGCGATCTGGGACTCCAGCTCCTCGATCTGGTTCATCTTCGACTTCTTCTTCTCGAGGGCCTTGCGCGCCAGGTCCTCGCGGTCCTGCTTGACGGCTTCGCGAGCCTGGTCGTTGTGCTTCTCGACGTTCTCCTCGAGGCGCTTCTTCTGCATCTCCAGGCGCTTCTTCTGCGTCGTGAGGTCCGCGATGCCCTTCTTGACCTGCTGGAGTTGGTCGCGCATCTGCTCGTAGGAGTAGTCGAGCGTCTCCCCCGGGTCCTCCGCGCGGTTGAGGATCGAGTTCAGTTTCGACCGGATGATGTACGATGCCCGAGACAGGATTCCCATACCCGTTTCCTAGCAGCCACGACCTTAAAAGCGTCAGGTTTCGAATGGGTATGCGTCGGTCACAAAGGAAGAACGCGTTACATGTTGACTATGAACATGATAGTCCATGCTCGGGGGATTTTGCGGGACGTCACATAGACCCCCCTGCAACGGGGGCAGCTCCGTTGCGACCGCAGCGTCGCCAGGACGCGGGCGGCCGGGTGCCTCCTCCATGAGGGAGAGAGGAGGCCGCACCCGGTTCGACTCCACGCGACAGCCTCGGCACCGTACGGACCCGCCACGCGACGGCTCCGGGCACGACCCGGGGCGTTCAAGGGTCGACCGGACGTATGGCGTCGACATGACCGACTCCGACGTCGTGCTCGTCCCGGGTGCCCGGGACGTCCGCGCGACCCTCGACGTCGCCGGGACGGACGCGACCGCGTGCGTGGTCGCGTGCCCACCACACCCGCAACTTGGTGGGGCCCGGAGCGACCGCCGACTCACCGCCACCAGCGATGCGCTCGCCGACCACGGCGTCGACTGCCTCCGGTTCGACTACGGCGACTGGGACGACGGCTACGGCGAACGCGAGGACGCCCGGAACGCGCTCCGGTGGGCGGCCGACCGCTACGACGCCGTCGGCGTCTACGGGTACAGCTTCGGCGGTGCGATCGCCATCCTCGCCGCCGCGAGCGTCGACGTCCCCGTCCAGGCTGCTGCCGTCCTCGCTCCGGCGAGCCGGCTCGGCGACGAGTTGGATGCCTCGGCCGTGGTCGAGGACCTTCCCTGTCCCCTCCAGGTCGGGTACGGCGAACGCGACGAGGTCGCGGACTCCATCCCCGTCGTCGAGGCCGCCGAGCGCTGCCAGCAGTCCGTCGTCAAGTACGGCTCGGACCACCACTTCGTCGGCCAGCACGAGAAGGTCGGCGTCGACGCCGCCGAGTTCCTCGCGACGCACCTGGGCGTCACGGCGTAGCGTCGGTCGTCGCCGCGGACTCGAAAGCAGAGTGGCGCGCTACCAGAGGTCGACGTCGCAGACGTCGCCGACGACCTCGAAGGACTCGACGCGAGCGCGCTCGTCGGTCCCCCGGTTCTCGACCACGCCTTCCTCGACGTAGAACCGATAGTAGTCGTGCTGCGACGTCCGGACGTCGAAGTGATCGGCGCTGACGTCCTCGACGACCTCCGGCGCGGTGCGGTCGTTCCACCTGACGAGGTCGCCGACCTCGATGCCAGCCAGCCGGGTCGCGATGGAATCCTGCATGCTTCAAGAGACGCGCTCGGCGAGCATCACGGTTCGGGTGGCCGGCGGCCGTCTTCGGTGCCGACGGGCGTCGCGGTCCCGACCGCAACGACCACAAGTCCCGGCCGCGAACCGTCGGGTCGAATGCCGTCACTGCTCTCGAAGACGAGTACCGAACTCGGGTGGACCGCGCTGTACGTCGGGCTCGTCGTCGCACCGGCGAGCGCGGTCTTCGCCGCCGGCGTCCCGACGCAGGGCTGTCACCCCGAGTGCGTCGGGACCGTCGACTCGACGCTCGCCATCGCCGGGCTCGCCGCGCTCGTCGTGGGTCTCGTCCTCGCCGCCGTCGGCCGCCGGCTCGCGAGGCGCGAGTAGCGTCGTGGTGATCGGGACCCGGCGCTCGCCGTCGCCGGGTCGTCAGTCGCGCTCGTCGTCGTCGGGACGCTCGGAGAGCGGGCCGCGTCGCGTGGCGCGGAATCCGACGCTGTCCTCGTAGCCGTCAGTGGACATCAGGACCGGGTAGAACGGGTCGTCGGCGACGAGTTCGTCGTCGCCGCGTCGTGCGAACGGCGTGCCCGCCGGAACGGCGACGAAGTTCTCGCCGAGGAACTCGTAGCCCGTGCCGTCGACGCGCCCGGTCACCTCGAACACGGTCGGGTCGCTGACGGCCGCCTCGCCGTCGACGACGCCGTAGGCGGCGAGCACGTTCCTGAGCACTCGCTCCGCGTTGTCGACCGCCGCCGCGCTCCCCTTGAGGCCACATTCGACGGCGACGCCGTCGACGTGCGTGGTCATCCCGCCGGCTTCGGTCCGGATGTCGACCGCGCGGTCGAGCCCGGTGCGTTCGAGCATCCGTCGCGTCCCGGGCGTGAGTCGCTGGTAGAGCGCGAACGGTTCGACCGTCGACACCGTCGAGTGGAGGTCGAGCACGGGCAGGTCGTCGACGACGTCGAGGAGGTCGTGCGCGAGCCGCACCTCGTGGGCATCGGCGTCGGGGTCGCCGGGGTACGCGCGGTTCAGGTCGACGTCCACGAACCGGTCGCCGGCCTCGGCGGCGCGCTCGTTCGCGACGACGAACAGGACCGCGCCCGTGACCTGGAGGTCGTCGGCGGCGAGGAGTCGCTCCATCGCCAGTTCGCCGCAGGGTTCGTCGCCGTGCTGGCCGACGACGACCGCGAGCGCCGGTTCGCCCTCGCCCAGCGTGTGCGTTCGCATCGACGGTATTCGCGCTCGGAGCGACATAACTGCTTCTCCGCTGCGGGTTCCTCGAACAGGGTGGCGCGCCCGAATGCACGACCGCTCGCCGGGAGAGCGGGCGACACCCGAGACCGACGATTCGTGTTTTCGTTCGGGGAAGATGTCGTCGAAAGTCGGGGGAGAGGCCGGAGCCGCCGGTCAATTCCTACGGTGGTTTTATATCCGTGTCGTCGGTAGTACGGGACATGCCAGAGAATGACACCCGAAGGCGCGACTTCCTGAAGTACGCGGGCGGCACCGCGGTTGCGGCGGCACTCGCCGGCTGCCTGGGAGGGAACGACGACGAGGGCGGCGAGGACACCACCACGGGCGGCGACGGCGGCGACGGCGGCGACGGCGGCGACGGCGGCGACGGCGGCGACGGCGGCGACGGCGACGACGGGATGGACCTCCCGGACTTCCCCGTCAGCGTCACGCAGGGGAACATGCCCTCCGGGCTCGACCCACACGACCACCGCGAGACGCCGACGGACGTCGTGATGCTGCACGCCTACGAGGGCCTCATCACGCGCGACGCCGAGGGCGCAGCCCAGCCCGCGCTCGCGACCGACTGGTCGCGCGTCGAGGGCGAAGCAGCCGCCGAGTTCCAGCTGCGCGAGGACGTCACGTTCCACAACGGCGATACGTTCGTCGCCGCGGACGCGGCCTACAGCATCAACCGCATCGTCGACGAGTCCGTCGGGTTCGCGAGCCCGCAGAGCGACCAGCTCGCGGGCGTCAGCGGCGCGGAAGCGGTCGACGAGACGACGGTGCGCGTCGAGCTCGACGGCCTCAACCCCATCGTGTTCAGCGAGTTCGCGACGTACTGCGACATCATGCAGCAGTCCTGGGTCGAGGAACGGTCGAAGTCCGAGATCGGCCAGCAGATGAACGGCACCGGGCCGTTCCAGCTCGACAGCTACACGCAGGACGAACAGGTCGTCCTCACGCGCTACGAGGAGTACTGGGACGACCCCGCGCAGGTCTCCGAACTCACGTTCGAGGCCGCGAGCGAGTCCAGTACGCGCGTCAACCAGCTCCTCCAGGGCGAGACCGACGTCATCGTGAACGTCCCACCGCAGGAGGTCAACCGCATCAACAACAGCGACGCCGGGAGCGTCGCCGCCGCGCCGAGCACGCGCATCATCTACAACGCGATGCGGTACGACGTCGAACCGTTCTCCTCGAAGCAGTTCCGGCAGGCGATGAACTACGCCATCGACCTGGAGAGCATCGTCTCGAACGTCCTCGGCGGGTTCGGTGCGCAGACCGGGCAGCCGACGCTGCCGGAGTTCGTCGGGCACAACGACGACGTCGACCCGTACCCCTACGACCCCGACGAAGCCGAACGCCTCGTCGAGGAATCCGGGCACGCCGGCGTCGAAATCGAACTGAACACGCCCGTCGGCCGGTACCTGAAGGACCTCGAGATTGCGCAAGCGGTCGCGGGCTACATCGACGAACTCCCGAACGTCACTGCGACCGTCAACCAGCGCGACTTCGGGTCGCTCGTCGACGAACTCCTCACCGGGAACATCGAGGACAAACCGCCGTGGTACCTCATCGGGTGGGGCGAAGCGACGTTCGAGGGCGCGCTCGTCATGACCGCGCTCCTGTCGACGAACGGCGCGCTGACGTCCTGGAGCAACGACGAGTTCGACTCGCTGCTCGAGACCGCCGGGAACTCGACGGGCGACGAACGCATCAGCGCGCTCGAGGAGGCGAACGCGCTCGCGCACGAGGAAGCGCCGTGGATCTTCCTCAACCAGCAGTTCAGCGTCTACGGCGTCAGCTCTCGCGTCGACTGGGAGCCCCGGTCGGACGAGCGCATCGACGCCTACGCGATGAGCCCCGCCGAGTAACTCGATGTCGTTCGCTCGGTTCCTGACGAAGCGACTGTTGCAGGGCGCGTTCGTGGTCTGGGGCGTCGTCACCATCGTGTTCGGGCTGCGCGTCATCGCGCCCGGTGACCCCGCGAACGTCCTGCTGCCGCCGGACGTCGACCCGGAGGTCAGACGGCAGGTCGTCGCGGACCTCGGGCTCGACGAGCCGCTACACGTCCAGTACTGGGAGTTCATCAGCGGCATCCCCGTCGGCGACCTCGGCACGTCCCTGACGACGGGCACCGAGGTCACCGCGCGCGTCGCGCGGTCCATCCCAGCGACGCTCGAACTCGCGGTCGCGGCGACCGTCGTCGCGGTCATCATCGCCATCCCGCTCGGCGTCGTCAGCGCGACGAACCGCCACGAGGCGCCGGACTACGGCGCGACCCTGTTCTCGCTCGCCGGCATCAGCACGCCGAACTTCTGGCTGGGCGTGATGCTCATCATCATCCTCTCCGTCCAGCTGAACTGGTTCCCGACGAGCCAGCGCGCCATCGGCCTCCCGGCCGTCCTCACCTTCCTGTTCTCGGGAGAGCTCGAGGCAGCCGGGGCCGGGTTCGTGACGTGGCTGTGGTACATCACGCTCCCCGCGATCACGCTCGGGACGTACTTCACGGCGCTCATCACGCGATTGACGCGCAGCGGGATGCTCGACGAACTCGGGAAGACGTACGTCCGGGCGTCGCGAGCGAAGGGCCTCCCGGAGTCGCTCGTGCGCTACCGGCACGTCCTCCGGAACACGCTCATCCCCATCATCACCGTCGTCGGCCTCCAGCTCGGGACGCTTATCGGCGGCGCGGTCATCACGGAATTCGTCTTCGACTGGCCGGGACTCGGGCAGGTGCTCATCAACAGCATCAACTCGCGGGACTGGCCGATGGTGCAGGGGTCGCTCATCGTCATCTCCGTCGGGTTCGTCGTGGTGAACATCGTCGTCGACACGCTGTACTCGTACGTGAACCCGCGGGTGGGGTTCGACGGATGAACGCGGAACTACGCCACGCATGATATCGGAACTACTCCACGTATGATCTCGGAACTGTTCGGCTGGCTGTTCGCGAGGCTTCCCTTCGGTGACGGCCTGCGTGGGCTGGTGTCGCCACGCACCGTCCGGAGCCTGAAGCGCGGCCTGAACCGGAACGCCCTGGCGAAGGTCGGCATCGTCGTCGTCGTCATCGTGCTCCTGGTGGCGGTGTTCGCGCCACTGGTCGCGCCAGACAAACCGGGCACGCAGAACTTAGAGGAGGCACGCCTCCCGCCGCTCGGCTTCACGAAGGCGACGGTCCAGGAGGTCCCGGTGCAGGAGAACGGGAGCGTCGTCTTCGAGGACGGCGAGATACTCACGGAGAACCGGACCGTCTACGAGAACGCGACGATAGCGCACCCGCTCGGGACCGACGGGAACGGCCGCGACATCCTCTCCCGACTGATATACGGCGCCAGGGTGTCGTTGCTCGTCGGGTTCCTCGGGACGGCGCTCGCGATGTTCGTCGGCGTCAGCGTCGGGCTCGTCGCCGGCTACTACCGCGGGAAGGTCGACGACGTCCTGATGCGGAGCGCGGACGTGATGCTCGCGTTCCCCTCCATCGTCCTCGCCATCGCGCTCATCGGCGTGCTCGGGGATTCGCTCGAACAGTCCATCCCCGACCCGTTCGTCCAGAGCGGGCTCTCGGAAGCGGTTCGGTCCGCAATCGGGCTCCCGACGGGGATGCCAGAGACCACGACGCTGCCGGGCACCATCATCGTGGTCGTCGCGCTCGTCAACTGGGTGTGGTTCGCGCGGGTCGCGCGCGGCGAAGCCCTCAGCTTGCGCGAGCAGTCGTACGTGAAGGCCGCTCGCGCACTCGGTGCGAGCGACGCGAAGATACTGGCCCGGCACGTCCTCCCGAACGCCATCACGCCCATCCTCGTGCTCGGCACCATCCAGATAGCGGCCATCATCCTCCTGGAGAGCGCGCTGTCGTTCCTCGGGTTCTCGTCGGCGAACGTCTCCTGGGGGTTCGACATCGCGCTCGGCCGCCAGTACCAGTCGACCGCGTGGTGGATCGCGGCGATGCCGGGGCTGGCGATCGTCATCACGGTCGTCGGCCTGAACCTCGTCGGTGACTGGCTCAGGGACGCGCTCGACCCCGGTATCGAGGGGGAGGGTGGCGTATGAGCCGCGAATCACCCGGCGAGCGCGACGTCACGCCGAACGCGGGGCGGGACTCCACCCGGGAGCGCGACGCCAGCCCGCGAGCGCACCGGGATACCGGCCACGAGCGCGACCGCCTGCGCGTCGAGAACCTCACGACGCGGTTCTTCACGGAGGAGGGCCAGGTGAACGCCGTGGAGTCCGTGAGCTTCGACGTCCGCGAGGACGAGATACTCGGTATCGTCGGCGAGTCCGGCTCCGGGAAGTCCGTGACGGCGCTGTCGGCGATCGACCTCATCGAGTCGCCCGGACGCGTCACCGACGGCGAGGTATGGCTCCGGGAACCCGACCTCGCCGAGGAGTTCCGCGAGCGCACGCCCGACGCGGTCGACGGCGACTTCGTCGACCTCCGACGGCTCCCGAAGGGCGTCCGGCGGTCGCTGCGGGGCCCGAAGTTCAGCATGATCTTCCAGGACCCGATGAGCAGCTTCAACCCGTCGTTGACGGTCGGCGAACAGATCGCCGAAGCGGTCGAGGTGCAGCGGCGCGCGTCCGCGAACCCCCGGAGCACGCGCTCGCGAACCCAGGGGTACGGGCTCGGGAAGCTCATCGTCGACACGCTCGTCCCCGGCCGCGAGTACACGAGCGACGCGAGCCGCGAGCGCGCCATCGAACTCTTGGAGCAGGTCGGTATCCCCGACCCGGTGGAGCGCGCCGACGAGTACCCCCACCAGTTCTCGGGCGGGATGCTCCAGCGGGCGATGGTCGCGCAGGCGCTCGCCGGCGAACCCGACGTCCTGTTCGCGGAC
Organism: Halorubellus salinus; assembly: GCF_020567525.1. Taxonomy (GTDB): domain Archaea; phylum Halobacteriota; class Halobacteria; order Halobacteriales; family Natrialbaceae; genus Halorubellus; species Halorubellus salinus. The sequence goes on along the minus strand of NZ_JAJCVI010000004.1, from coordinate 279,075 downwards.
GAGCCGACGACGGCGCTCGACGTCACCATCCAGGCCCAGATACTGGACCTGCTGCGGGACATCCAGCGCGACCGCGGGATGAGCGTCGTCCTCATCACGCACGACCTCGGCGTCATCGCGCGGATGTGCGACCGCGTCGGCGTGATGTACGCCGGCGAGGTCGTCGAACGCGGATCGCTCGCGGACGTCTTCGAGCAACCGACGCATCCGTACACGCAGGGGTTACTGGGCTCGATCCCGGACGTCGAGGACCCGGCGCCGCGACTCCAGCCCATCGAGGGGAACGTCCCGAACCTCGTCGACAGCGAGATGCCCGACCGCTGTTACTTCGCGGACCGCTGCCCGAAGGCGATGGAGGCCTGTCTGGAACGTCCGGCCGAACGCCCGGTCGACGGCGACCCCGACCACACCGCGCGGTGCGTGCTCGCCGACGGCGAGTACGACCCGGCGACCGCGCTCCCCGACGATTACTTCGAGGAAGACCCCGAGGCGACGGACGCGCCCGCCGAGGGAGGTGCCGCCGATGACTGACGACGCCCTCGTCGAGGTCGAGGACCTCGAGAAGTACTACTTCGAGAACGACACGCTGTTCGACCGCCTGCTCGGGCGGGAGCCCAGCGCGGTACGGGCCGTCGACGGCGTGTCCTTCGACGTGCAGCGCGGGGAGACGCTCGGGCTCGTCGGCGAGTCCGGCTGTGGGAAGTCGACGACGAGCGAGACGCTGCTCGCGCTCCGCGAGGCGACCGGTGGCTCGGTTCGGTTCGACGGCGACGACGTCTTCGAGATGACCTCGCGGGAGCGAACGCAGTTCCGGCAGGACGCCCAGATCGTCTTCCAGGACCCGTTCTCGAGCCTCGACCCGCGGATGACGGTCGGCGAGATCGTCACCGAGGGCCTCCGCATCCACGGGCTCGCGGACAGCGCGGAACGCACCGCTCGCGCGAAGGAGCTCCTGGAGCGCGTCGGGCTGTCGGCGCGGCAGGTCGACCGGTACCCCCACGAGTTCTCCGGCGGGCAGCGCCAGCGCATCGGTATCGCGCGAGCGCTCGCGCTCGACCCCGAGTTCATCGTGCTCGACGAACCCGTGAGCGCGCTCGACGTGAGCGTGCAGGCGCAGGTCCTGAACCTCCTCGAGGACCTCCAAGACGACTTCGGGCTCACGTACCTGTTCGTCGCACACGACCTGAGCGTCGTCCGGCACATCTCGGACCGCGTCGCGGTGATGTACCTCGGGAAGGTCGTGGAGACCGGACCGGTCGACGAGATATTCGAGGACCCACAGCATCCGTACACGCAGGCGCTCCTGGACAGCGTGCCGCGCGCGAGCGTCGAGGAGTACGGGCGTCGCGGCGGCACCCTCGAGGGCGACGTGCCGTCGCCGCGGAACCCGCCGAGTGGCTGTCGGTTCCACACGCGATGCCCGCACGCCAGGGAGGCCTGCAAGCGGGAGTTGCCGCCGGACTACGACGTCGGCGCGAACCACGACGCGGCGTGCTTCCGCACGGACGACACCCACGAGTACTGGCAGAGCGCGCCGCTCGAGCACGTCGACGACGGCGGGGGGTCGTCGGGCGGCGGCGTCGCGGACGACGACTGACGGACGGCATCGGGAACCACTCGACGGTGCCGGCTCTCAGAGCGGTTTCCGGCGCTTCTGCATGAAGACCTCGTAGCCCCGTGCCTCGTAGAGGCGCTGGGCGGTCTCGTTGCGGGCGCTGACGTGCAGTTCCGCGCGCTCGCACCCGCGGTCGGCGCCCCAGGCCTCGACGGCGTCCATGACGCGACCCGCGAGGCCGTCGCCGCGGTACTCGGGGCGGACGTACACCTCGAGTACCACGAGTGGGTCGCCGCGCGCGAACACCGGCGGGCTCGACCCGACCTCGGCGAACGCGTACGCCGCGAACCGCGCCGGGTCGTCGAGCGTCCCCGCAGCGACGGTGGTCGAGTCGTCGACGGTGGGGGCCGCGAGCGCGTCGGCGCGCTCGGGCGGTCGTCGCTCCGCGTCCGTCTCGGGGACGGCGACGACGGTCAGCGAGTCGTCGCTCGCGTGCTGGTCGCGGCGGTACGCGACGTTCGCGTCGCGGACCGCGTCCAGGTCGTCGGCGAGCGCGTCGTGCGCGTCGAGCTCCTGCATCTCGAGCCCGAAGGGGAGCCAGCAGTCGTCGTGGAGCGCCCCGACCTCGTCGTCCCGGAGTGGACGAACGTCCATGTTCGGAGCGTCTCCCCGCGTCGACGTAGGCGTTTGGCCACCGTGGCAACGAGCGCCACGCCGGGGGTGCTCCGAAATGGTTTTGGGGCGGCCTCGCGCACACTCGGTATGCCGAAGGAGTCCGACACCGAGTACGACCCGACGCTCGGGAACAAGTTCATTTTCGTAACAGGTGGCGTGATGTCCGGGCTCGGGAAGGGTATCACCGCCGCGAGCACAGGCCGTCTCCTCAAGAACGCCGGATTCGACGTGACCGCGGTCAAGGTCGACCCGTACCTGAACGTCGACGCCGGCACGATGAACCCCTACCAGCACGGGGAGGTCTACGTCCTGAAGGACGGGGGCGAGGTCGACCTGGACCTCGGGAACTACGAGCGCTTCCTCGACGAGGACATGACGTTCGACCACAACGTCACCACGGGGAAGACGTACAAGCACGTCATCGAGAAGGAGCGCTCGGGCGACTACCTCGGGAAGACCGTGCAGGTCATCCCCCACATCACGGACGACATCAAGCGCCGCATCCGCGAGGCCGCCGAAGGCACGGACGTCTGCATCGTCGAGATCGGCGGCACCGTCGGCGACATCGAGGGGATGCCCTATCTCGAAGCGCTCCGACAGTTCGCGCACGAGGAGGACGAGGAGGACTTCCTGCTGACCCACGTCACGCTCGTCCCGTACTCGAAGAACGGCGAACAGAAGACCAAGCCCACCCAGCACTCCGTGAAGGAACTCCGGTCCATCGGACTCCAGCCGGACATCCTCGTGGGGCGCTGCGAGGACAAGCTCGACGCCGAGACCAAAGAGAAGATCGCGTTGTTCTGTGACGTCCCCACCGAGGCGGTGTTCTCGAACCCGGACGTCGAGGACATCTATCACGTCCCGCTGATGGTCGAGGAGGAAGGCCTCGACGAGTACGTCATGCAGGAACTCGACCTCCTCGGGAGCGCGCTGTCGGTCCCCGAGCGCGACAACACGTGGCGGAACCTCGTCACGCGCGACCGCGACGGAAGCGTCGACGTCGCGCTCGTCGGGAAGTACGACCTCGAGGACGCGTACATGAGCGTGAACGAGGCGCTCAAGCACGCCGGCCTGCACGCCGGCGTGGAGGTGAACGTGCACTGGGTGGACTCCGACGAGATGATCGACGGCGACGACGACGGCGAGAACCGCGAGCGCCTCCGCGAGTGCGACGGCGTCGTCGTCCCCGGCGGCTTCGGGTCGCGAGGCACCCAGGGGAAGGTCGAGGCGATCCGTTACGCGCGGGAGAACGACGTGCCGTTCCTCGGGCTCTGTCTCGGCTTCCAGATGGCGGTCGTCGAGCACGCGCGGAACGTCCTCGGGTACGACGAGGCGGACTCCGCGGAGATGGACCCGGACACACCCGACCCCGTCATCGACATCCTCCCCGAGCAGTACGAGGTCAACGACATGGGTGGAACGATGCGTCTCGGCGCGCACCAGACCGACATCACGCCGGGGACGCTCGCCGCGGACGTCTACGACGCGAACGTCTGCACCGAACGCCACCGCCACCGCTACGAGGTCAACCCCGAGTACTTCGAGGACTTCGAGGAGACGCCACTCGTCTTCTCCGGGCGCGCGGGTAACCGCATGGAGATACTTGAGCACGAGGACCACCCGTACTTCCTCGGAACGCAGTTCCACCCCGAGTTCCGCTCTCGACCCGGCCGCCCGAGTCCGCCGTTCGTCGGCCTGCTCGACGCCGTCATGGAGCGCGCCGGCGTCGACGGCGCCGACAACGGCGCAGTCGATGGCGACGCCGACGAACACGAGGAGGTGACCGCCTGATGGTGGACGTCGACTCCTTCATCGACGAGAAAATCGAGGAAATAAGCAGTCAGGTTGGCGACGCGAACGCCGTCATCGCACTCTCGGGTGGCGTGGACTCCTCGACCGCCGCCGCGCTCGCGTACGAAGCGATCGGGAGCCAGCTCACGCCCGTCTACGTCGACACCGGGTTGATGCGCGAGGGCGAGACCGACCAGATCCGGGAGGTCTTCTCCTACATGGACTCACTCCGGATCGTCGACGCGAAGGACCGCTTCCTCGACGAACTCGAGGGCGTGACCGACCCCGAAGAGAAGCGTCACGTCATCGGCGAGCAGTTCATCCGCGAGTTCGAGACGGTCGCGAAGGACGTGGACGCGGACTACCTCGTCCAGGGCACCATCTACCCGGACCGCATCGAGAGCGAAGGCACCATCAAGAGCCACCACAACGTCGGCGGACTCCCGGACGTCGTGGACTTCGAGGGCATCGTCGAACCGATGCGCGACCTCTACAAGGACGAGGTCCGGGAGGTCGCACGCGACCTCGACCTCGAGGAGATCATCGCCGAACGCATGCCGTTCCCCGGCCCCGGACTCGCGGTGCGAATCATCGGCGAGGTCACCGAGGAGAAACTCGACGTTGCCCGCATGGCGAACCACGTCGTCGAGGACGAACTCGAAGAGTACGAGCCCTGGCAGGCGCTCGCCGCGGTGATCGGAAAAGCGACGGGCGTCAAAGGCGACAACCGCGTGCACGGCTGGGTCGTGAGCGTGCGCTCGGTCGAATCCCGCGACGGGATGACCGCCAGAGCGCAGGAGATCGACTGGGAGACCCTCCAGCGCATCCAGTCCCGCATCACGGGCGGACACGACAACGTCGCGCGCGTCGTCTACGACGTCACGCACAAACCGCCCGCGACCATCGAATACGAGTAACGACTCGCGACCGGCCTCACGGACAGCGTGGACGTCCCACGGGACCGCGACTCACGGCCGCTGCGGGGGAAAAGGCACATACCGTCTCGGGTCCACTATCGACGTGATGCACGCGATTTTCGCTGGTGTCGACGAACACGAACTCGTGGGTGAACTCGAAGCGGTGGGGTACGACGTCACGGTCGTCCCGGACGTCGCGAACCGGCCCGCGCTGGAGGAAGCGGGCGTACACGACGCCGACCTGTTCGTGCTCACGGACGTCGGGCAGGCGACGTCGATCCCCGTCGCGAAGGACCTGAACGAGGACGTCCGCGTCGTCTGCTACACCGACGACTCCCTCCCGGAGTTCGTCTCCGGCCAAGAGGTGCTGTCTGTCGACCCCGCACTCCTCGACTCCGCGACCGTCGCCGAGGAGCTCGCCGCCTGAGCGCCCCGAGGCACACGCCCTGACCGCTCGCGGGCGCCGTCGCGAGCACCCACCAGCCCGTTCTTCGAGGTGTCCCCCGGCAGTCGTGCGTATCGAGCGTCGAAACGAGCGCCGAGTCGACGCACGAGGACGAACGCGAGTTGATGCCGTCGGGACGCGACCGTTCGTTCATGATCGGGAGCGTCACCAGTCGCGTCACGTCGACCAGCGAACCCGCGGACTCGCCGACCGAGGACGGTCCAGGGACCGTCCAGTCGGTGTACAATCGATTCGTGCGCTCGCATCTGCCGTACAAGCTCAGCACGCACAACGGCGTCACCGCTCGCGGCGCGAAGCTCTTCGACCTCACGGATCGCTTCCCGGAGTACGAGGCTGACATCGTCGCGGCGTTACGCGAGCGCGTCCGCGACGGCGACGACGTCGTCGTCGTCGGCGGCGGGTTCGGCGTGTCCTCGGTCGTCGCGGCCCGCCGCGTCGGGGACGCCGGGTCGGTGACGACCTACGAGGCGGGCGCGGAACAGTACGACCTCGTCGCGGAGACCCTGGAGATAAACGACGTCCAGGACCGCGTCGACGTCGAGCACGCCATCGTCGGGTCGGCGGTGTCGACGTACACGCCACCGGGGGACGCGACCGTGGTCGACGCCCGCGACCTCCCGACGTGCGACGTGCTGGAGATGGATTGCGAGGGCGCGGAGGTCGGTATCCTCCGCGGACTTCGGGTTCGACCGCGCGTCGTCGTCGTCGAGGCGCACGCGAACTTCGACGCGCCCGAAGCGGACGTGCGCGCCGAACTCGACCGCCTGGGCTACGACGTCGTCGACCGCGGCGTCGAGGACGCCGAGAAGGGCATCGTCATCCTCACCGCCGTCCGCGACGACTGAGGCGACGACGCGGCAGTCGATGGCTGTTCTCGCTACGGGCGACGCACGTTACCGCTCGACGATGGTGCCGCCGGCGCCGACCGCGACCGCGGATTCGCCGCCGAGCAGTACCACGGCTTTGAGGTTCTGGCCGGTCGGCGTCGCGTCAGCGGTCCACTTCTGGTTCTCGCGGTCGTAGACCTTCCCGCCGCCGCCGACGACGTAGCCTGCATCCTCGCCGGCGACCTCGATGTCGCGCTGGCCGGCGTCGCCGGTGTCCGAGCGGAGCCACTCGGAGCCGTTCCAGTGGAAGATGGTGCCACCGCCGCCGCTCACCCAGACGTCGTCGAAGCCGACGGCGTCGACGCCGTAGAAGTTGTGGTTCGCGTTCTCGATACCCAGGCGGTCCCAGGTCGCACCGTCGCGCGTGTACAGCACCGTCTGGTTCCCGTCGACGATGTGCCCGCTCTTCGCGTCGTGGAAGTCCACCGCGTTGATCGCCGCGCCGCTCGCGGGCGTGACGTACTCCCAGCTCTGGCTGCGGCCGTTCTCGAAGCTGTAGTACATTTTCCCGCTGTCGCCGGCGACGTACACGTTCGCCTCGTCGGCCTCGCCGGTCACGGAGACGTCGTTGAAGTTGTTCGTGACGTCCATCGGCGCCGAATGCGACTGGAGCGTCCCGGTCTCGACGTCGTACTCGCCGATGGCACCGCTGGAGCCGACGAACCACAGGCGCTTGCCGTCGTCGGTGACGTCCGCGCCGTACAGCGAGTTCCCGTTCCCGGTCGGGCCGCCGTCGAGCACCTTCACGTAGCCCTTCGGCGTGCGTTCGAGGACGACCCCGCCCGCGCCGACGGCGTACACGCCACCAGTGGTCTCCTCGACGTCGTAGAGCGTGCTCCCGGTCGGCGACTCTCGCGTCGTCCACCCGGACTCGGTGCCGTCGCTATCGGCTGCGGTCGCGGCACCCGCGAACGTCGTCGCGGCGGCCGCGGCACCGAGCGTCTTCAGCGCGTTCCGTCGCGTGAGGGTACGTTCCGTCATCTGAGTTCACCCGTTCGGCCGTGAACGAACGGAGGGGGATTAAATCCCGAGACAGGTTACGGGAATTTACGACGATTAGTTCGTTTTACGACCGCGCCGTCCGTCGTTTCACACCGTTCACGACCGTTCACCGCGTGAACTCGCGTGGAGGGTCTCGACGGTTCATGTAGGAACGGCCGCTAGTCGTGCGTGGAGGCGGAAGCCTCCCCCCACGGAGCGGTCGTCCACTCCCCTGGGCGACCGCGCGTCAGAGGCACCCCGCTCGGGGCACGCCCTCCACTCCCCCCCTCATCCACCCCTCTCCGACTGGCAGCGTGCCAGGATTCCCCTCTCGTCGCAGTCCACCCAGGGAGCGACAGCGCTCGCGCCAGTCGCGGTCGGCCGGTCGACCGATCCGTCGCTCACGGGCGCCAGTCAGTGCGTCCCGTCGTCGTTCTCGACCGCCAGTCAGTGCGTCCTGTCGTCGCTCGCGAGCCCGACGAGGTGCCCGAGGACGGTCGCGAGCAGCGTGATGCCGGTTCTCGCCGCGGACTCGCTGCCGGGGAGGACGACGACGACTGCCTCGTCGACGACGCCGGCGGTCGCGCGCGAGAGCATCCCCATCTCGCCGACCGCCGCGACCGACCGCCGTCGGAACTCCTCGCCGAATCCAGGCAGGTGCTTGTCGAACAGCGGTTCGACCGCCTCCGGCGTCACGTCGTCCGGCGTCACGCCCGTCCCACCGGTGGTGACGACGACGTCGACGTCGTCCCGCGTCACGAGGCGAGCGACCGTTCCCTGCACGCCGTCGAAGTCGTCGCGGACGAGCTCTCGCGTCGCGACCTCGTGGCCGTCGCGTTCGAGTTCGGTCGCGATGACGTCGCCACTCGGGTCGTCGTCGAGGCTCCGGGACGACGACACCGTCACGACCGCCGCGCCGACGCCCGCCGCATCGTCGGCGTGATGGTCGTGGTCGCCGTCCGTGGCGTGATCGTGTCCGCGGTCGTCGTCCGTGGCGTGGTCGTGTCCGCGTTCGCTGTCCGCGACGTGGTCGCCGGCGTGCTCGCCGTCGCCGCCCGTCGACGTCGGTTCCTGGCCGCGTTCACCGTCGGTCATGTCTCGCGCGTTCCCCGCGGACGGACGTAAGCCCTCCGCCGAGACCGGGCAGGCGTCGACGACGGGATGCTGCCGGGGTCGGAACGTTCTTGGGTCGACCGCGTGACGCTCCGCGCATGAAGGCGGTCCAGTTCAGCGAGCACGGCGACCGCGACGTCATCGAGTACAGCGAGTTCCCCGACCCCGAGGTCGGCCCCGAGGACGTCCTCGTGGACGTGAAGGCGGGGGCGCTGAATCACCTCGACGTGTGGACGCGCCAGGGGCTCGGCGCGACCGGGCGCCTCGACCTCGAGATGCCCCACGTCCCGGGGAGCGACATGGCGGGGGTCGTCGAAGCGGTCGGCGACGACGTCACGCGCTTCTCGCCGGGCGACCACGTCGCGCTGCTGGCGGGCGTCTCCTGTGGGAAATGCGAGTTCTGTCGCCGCGGGGAACCGACGCTCTGCGAGACGTATCACGTCATCGGCGAGCACACGCAGGGCGTGCACGCCGAGCAGGCCGCGGTCCACGAGGACCAGCTCGCGTCCGTCCCCGAGCACGTGGACTTCGCGACGGCGGCCGCGGCACCGCTGGTCTTCCAGACCGCGTGGCGGATGCTCCTCGAACGCGGCGAGCTCCAGTCCGGCGAGCGCGTGCTCGTCCTCGGCGCATCGGGCGGCGTCGGGCACGCAGCGGTCCAGATTGCGGCGGACGCGGGCGCGGAGGTGTACGCGACCGCCTCGACCGACGAGAAGCTGGAGTACGCTCGCGACTGTGGCGCGGACCACGTCGTGAACTACGAGACCGAGTCGTTCTCCGAGGCAATCCACGAGCAGACCGGTGACCGTGGCGTGGACGTCGTCGTCGACCACATCGGCGCGTCGACGTGGTACGACTCCCTGAAGAGCCTCGCGAAGGGTGGCCGTATCGTGACCTGCGGTGCGACCACGGGGCCGCGTCCGGAGACGCACATCGGCCGCATCTTCTGGAACCAGCTGGACGTGCGCGGGTCGACGATGGCGAGTCACGGGAGCGCGGAACGCGCGCTCTCGAAGGTGTGGGACGGGACGTTCGAACCGCGGGTCCGGGAGACGCTCCCGATGAGCGAGACGGCGCGAGCGCACGAACTCCTCGAGAACCGTGAGGGCTTTGGCAAGGTGGTCGTAATCCCGGATAGTGAGCGCTGACGACGACGGGTACACGCACCGGCCGGGTGCGGCCCGTGAGACCGACGATGACGGCGACCGCGCGGGTGACGCGAGCGACGGCGGTCGCGCCGCCGGGACCGACGGCGACCTCCAGGGTGCGCATCCCGAGACCGCGGACCGGAGCGTCGGGTCTCGCGGCTGGGTCCTCCTGGGCGTGCTCGCGTTCTCCCTCATCGGCGCGCCGCTTTTGATCCTCTTCCGGCCGCCGTCGCTGCCGTACTGGGCGGCGTTGCTCGCGCTCCCGATGCTCCCGGCGATACTGCTTGGCGCGGTCGGCGTGTGGGCGACGACGCGCCCCTGAATCACGCGCGGTCGACGACCCTGAGCGGGTCGCACGAGGGGCTGGCCGTCGCTCGTCGGTCGGGGAACGGGTAGGGGGAAGAGGGGGGGTCGCCGTTGTGGGATGACAGCGACGGGTGCGGTGAGGTCCGGCCTCGCTAGCAGAGTGCGGCCGGTGGGCCGTCGAACTCGCGTTCGATGCGGTCGACGATCGCCACGGAGAGGGCGACGTCGGCGTCCGGCGTCCCGTCCGCGCCCGCGTAGGCAAGCAGGGCGCAGCGCAGCCGCCAGGCTTCGAACGCTGTGAACCGCGCGTCGTCTTCTTCGAGCTTTTCGGCGGCCTCGAGCGCCCACCACGGCTGTTCGTCGGTGTCGGCGTCCTCGTCGAGGAGGTGCTCGAGTACGACGTGGTGGACGACCCAGGCTTCGGCTCGTGAGAGCGCGAGGCGGTTCGTCGGCGGCTGGTTCGGGACGGTATCGGTCGACACTTGCTGTCACGAGGCCCGTGAGCCTCACGTGTCAGTACGACGGACACCCTCATAAGCATTGGCGTGTGTTAACAACCCACGCACGACCGGGATGGGGTTATCTACCCTCGCCCCCCGACCCTCGGGTCGACCGCAACGCTGGCACGCGGTTCACGTGGGGTTATCGACGCCCGAAGACGCATCGCGAACCCGAGACCGACCCGCGAACGCGAACGCGGTCGCTCCAGCGGACAGGTCACCGGCGGAGAACGAACGGAAGAAAGCGGTTACTCGACCGCACGAGACCGCGTCCTCCAGCAGTCGACTACTCTACCGCACGAAACCGCTCCTTCCGACAGTCGATTACTCGACGTCGCGACGCATCGCGATCTCGAACCACGGGCAGAGTCGGAGCTGCCGGTAGAACTCGGGTTCCTCGTGGAGGCGCTCGTAGGGCACCCACATGAGGCCGCCGACCTCCTCGGGGTTCGGGTCGAGGTCGGTGTCGTGCAGCGTCGCCTGGAGGACCGCGCAGACCTCGTGCTCGACGCCCGCGTTCTCGAAGTAGCGCTTGTACTCGAAGCGGTCGGTGACGCGGAGGTCGTCGTACTGGTCGGGCGTGATACCGAGCTCGTCGTCGAGGCGCTGGCGGGTCGCCTCCTCCTGGGTCTCGCCCTCGCGGGGGTGAGAGGCGACGGTGCCGTCCCACCACGTCCCCCACAGGCGCTTGCCGGGGGCGCGCTGCGCGAGGAGGATGCGGTCGTTCTCGTCGAACAGGAGCGCCGTGAACGCGCGATGCCGGATGCCGTCGCCGGTGTGCGCGTCCAGCCGGTTGACCAGGCCCTGTGGTTCGTCGTCGGCGTCGACGGCGATGACGTCCTGCGAGGCGTTCTCGTGCTCGAGGTCCCCGCCGGCTGCGTCGGCGGGCGAATCGGGTGCGCTCATACGTCAACGGAACGCGAACCGAAGTGAAACCACCTTCGACTCGCGACGGCGACGCGTCGCTCCCTGGCTCGAATCCGGTGATTGAGAGCGACGGTAGGAGAGGGAGTCCGAGAGCGAAGGTCGAAGGAGGAGTCGAGGGGAGAGGTCGGGGGATGGGTTGCGTGGTCAGTTGGTGGCGTCGACGAGGTGCTGGAAGCCCCAGTAGATGCCGAGGACGGCGGCGGCGGAGAAGAACCCGCCGAGCATGGTGATGATGCGGACGTCCCGCGGGATGCCGAACGCGTGGGGCCAGACGCTGAACCAGAACGTGAACAGGAGGATGAGCTGGCCGAGCGCCATCATGGTGAACGCGGCGCCGGTGTTGAGGGTTTCGTCCATCTCGCCGGACCCGTCGAGGTCCCACGTCCGTTCGCTTGGGGCAGGCATGGTAGCTAATGGTGAACACCAATGGCAACGTAATAGGGCTATCCCTTGGTTGCAGGCGACGACCGCGAAATTCCAGCCGGCATGGATGCGAAAGGCCACGGGGCGCCCGGGTCGACGAATCGGCCGGGCGAGAGACCAGCGACGACGGTGGAGACGAGGGCAGAAACGACGACCGTCCGCCAGGCGGCCGCGAACGCTACCCGAGGCGTTCGTCGAGGATGAGCCGGGTCTTCGTCGCGTCGACCTCCTCGAGTTCGCGCGCCTGCGTGATGAGTTCGTTCACGCCCTGGGTGTCGGCGGCGTCGACGACGAGCACGATGTCCTCCTCGCCCGAGACCATCCAGACGAAGTCGACCTCGTCCCAGTCGGCCATCCGGTCCGCGACCTCGCCCGTCGCGACGTCGACGGCGACGCCGACCTCTATCATCGCCTTCACGTTCCCCGTGCGCGTGGACACGGTGAACCGTTCGATGACGTCGTCCTCGGTCATTCGTTCGACGCGGTTCCGGACCGTTCCCTCGCTCGTGCCGACCTCCTCCGCGATCTCCGTGTACGGCGTGCGAGCGTCTCGCCGGAGGATGTTGAGGATGCGGCGGTCGAGTTCGTCCATGTAGATTCGTACGTACACCACCCCCAACCTAAACGATTACGAAATTCGTAACGATGCTACGAAAGCAACGCTTATGAGGTCGGGGTCGATACGTATCTCGTAACGATGGACGCCTACGTAGCCATCGAGGGCGGACACGTGATCGAAGCACGTGGCCGCGCTCCAGGAACGACGAACGGCGAACTGGTCTTCACAACAGCGTACACGGGATACGAGGAGAGTCTCACCGACCCGTCCTACGAGGAACAGATCCTCACCTTCGCGTACCCCCTCATCGGGAACTACGGCGTGCGCGAGGAGCGCTTCGAGTCCGGCCGCGTGCACCCCAACGCCGCGGTCGCTCGCGAGCTCACCGACGACGTCGCCGAGTGGCTCACCGAGGAGGGCGTGCCCGCAGTCGACCAGATCGACACGCGCGACCTCGTCACGGACGTCCGCGAGGACGGCGCCATGGCGTGCGGTATCGCCGTCGGCGACGACGTGACGCCCGAGGACGCGCTCGCGGAACTCGAGGACTGCACGGCGATGAGCGACCACACCGACATCGGCGCGCAGGTCTCCGTCGACGAGGTCGAGGTCACCGAGGGCACCGCTGACGGCGAGACCGTCGCGCTCATCGACTGCGGCGCGAAGCAAGCGATCGTCGACTCGCTGAACGAGCGCGGCGCGACCGTGCACCGCATGCCCTACGACGCGACGCCCGCGGAGGTCGAGGCCGTCGACCCCGACGTCCTGTTCGTCTCGAACGGGCCCGGCGACCCCGCGAACTTCGACGCCGCCGTCGAGGTCGTCGACGCCTTCGTCGGCGACGTCCCCGTCGCCGGCATCTGTCTCGGCCAGCAGATCGTCGCTCGCGCGCTCGGCGGCACCACGGAGAAGATGGCCTTTGGCCACCGTGGCGTCAACCAGCCCGTGCAGGACGTCGACTCCGGGAAGGTCGTCATGACCACGCAGAACCACGGGTACACGGTCGCGGACGCCCCCGAGGCGCTCGAGGTCTCCCAGATCAACGTCAACGACGGGACGCCCGAGGGTCTCGACAGCGACGACCTCGACGTCATCACGCGCCAGTACCACCCCGAAGCCAACCCCGGCCCGAACGACTCGCTGAGCTTCTTCGACGACGTGCTCGGGATGGCCGAGGCGAAGCGAACGGTCCTCGCGGACTGAACCAGGACGTAGGCGTCCAGCTCCTTCGAGCACTTCGACCGCGAGCGACCGCCACGCTCGCGTCCGGCGCTCTCGGTGCTGTCCACGACGTACGGTCGGGCAGACCGTCGTCTCCAGTCGGCGAGTAGAATGCCACGCGAGTGCTGTTTTACGTACCGAGATTCGTCTGTGTAACTATGCGTCGGTGAAGATTCCTGTAGACGAGCACCGGAGCCGTCGCGGCGGGGACGCCCTCGGAGCCGCCGGGAGCGCCGCCGCGGCCGACGAACCCGCTATGGAGTACGTGAGCGCGCACGACTCGAACTACGCGAGCGCGAGTCGCGACGCGAGCGACCTGCGATGGATCGTCGTCCACACCATCGAGGGCTCGGCCAGCAGCGGCATCAACTGGTTCCAGAACCCCGACGCGAACGTCTCCAGTCACTTCGTCGTCGACGAGAACGGCCAGATAACGCAGCTGGTCGACCTCGACGACGTCGCGTGGACGCAAGAGAACGGGCCGTACAGCGGCCCGACGCTCGCGGGAATGAACGTCTACTACGCGACCGACGACCGGTGGGACGTCGAGAGCGCCGGGCACTACCGGACGCTCGCCGAGAACGTCCGAGCGGCGGAGAACACGAGGGACGCTCGCCGTCGCGTTCAGGACGGGATGGAGTAGCCGGAGCGGCGCGCGACGAGTCCCGTCTCGGGGCCGCTCCACGCGAAGTCGACGGCGTCGGTCGCGGTCGTCGCGTCGCTGCTCGCGACCTCGAACGTCCGGTTCCGGGCTTCGGGCGTGGTGAGGGTGGCGGTCATCAGCCACGCGAGGTCCGCACGACCGATGCGGCCGGACACGTCGTCGCCGCCTTCGCCCGTGACGACGTCGTGGCTGCGTGCGTCGTCGGTCGTCGCACCGGTTCTGAGTATCGTGTAGGGAACGCCGCGCTCGCGGAGGTGTCGTTCCGTGTCGTCGAGCGCGCGAAGGATGCGGTAGTTGTAGAGGCGGCGCGGGAGCACCATCCCCGACGCGGAGTCGCCGACGCCGATGGTGGAGTGCAGGACGACGTACGGGCGACTGTTCTCGTCGACGGCGTCGAGGAGGTTCCGGAGGCCGCGACCGCCGTCGAGCGGGCCGACGACGCGCCCGAGGCCGCCGTCGGTGGTCGTACAGCAGAACGCGTCGACGTCGGCGACGGCGTCGGCGAGCGCGCGGTGGTTCGCGAAGTCGGCGTGAACGACCTCGTCCGCGCCGGCGTTGCGTGCGCGACGCTCGGCGTCGGCGTCCGCGACGAGGGCGCGGAGGACGTACTCGGTCTCGCCGAGGTACGTCAGGAGGGCGGTGCCGACGGGCGTTGCGGCGTCTGCAACCAGGACGCGATACGATTCGTGTGGCACATTCACACACTACGTTCTGGGGGAGGTAAAACGTTCCGTGCGACCACTTCGGTGCCGGTTCCGAGCGACTTACTTACCCGGTCCGACGGCGGCGACGGGTCGCCTCCTCGGGGCGACCGGTGGCGTCGTCGCGACGACCGACGACGCCGGTGCCGGCGGGCGGATGCAGGAAGCAGACGTCCGCGACGACGAGCGCGCACGCGACGGCGCCAGCGCCGAGGAGCGGCGGCACCGGCAGCCCCGAGAGGACGGCGGCGAGTGCCGGCAGCGCGAGGAACACTGGGATAACGCCCAGCGCGACGTCGTGTCGAGACAACGCCACGTCCGTCGGTGTCGTACGCGATACCATCGTTCGCTGGTCGGTATCCGTGCGTTCCATAGCTCTATCCGGTCACGACGTACGGACGATTCCATAGTAAACATTTCGTCGAAAGCCACGCACGAACCGCCGAACAACCGCCAGCGAACCGCCAACGAATCCCCTCGGTGGCCGTTCCGATTATTCGAGAATAATATCTGAACGTGACGAACCGCCCCGAGCAGGAGGCAGCGAGCTCGCGCGCGGCGAACGGCGAGCGGGTCGCGCGGCTGGTGCTGCGACGCCCACGGACCGACGGAGCGGGTCGCCGCTCAGTCCGCGTTCCCAGTCGCCCGGTCAGTCCGCGTTCCCAGTCGCCCGGTCAGTCCGCGTTCGCCTGGGTGGCGCCCGCTCGATAGTACCGGTTGTACTTCGAGAGCTTCCGGTAGAGGACGTACCCGACGGCGCCCTCGAACGCGAACACGAACAGGACGAAGCCGACGCCGCCGTCGACGAGCGGGAACGCGCCGAAGTCGACGAGCGTCACAATCGAGTTGTACGTCGCGTGGATGCCCGCCGCGATGAGCAGGCCCTTGACGACGATGGGGCCCCAGTGGTCGTCGCTGAACTTCGCGAGCCCGAGGTAGTAGCCGGATATCGCGGAGTACAGCACGTGGCCGGGGCCGACGAACGACCGGGAGGTCGCGACCTCGAACGCGCCCTGGAGGCTCTGGGCGGCCTGGAAGCCGCCGGCGTCGATGACCGCGCGCGAGATGTACAGCGCGTTCTCGATGGTCGCGAACCCGAGGCCGGCGACCGCGCCGTAGACCGCGCCGTCGATGACGGCGTCGAACGCCGCGCTCCGGTACGCGTACAGGCGCACCGCGAGCCACTTCACGGTCTCCTCGACGGGGCCGACGACGAGGAAGAAGAACACGACGAGCGCGAGCACGCTCGGGACGTACGCAGTGACGACGGACTTGAGCGCGGAGTTCGCGAGCGCCGCGAAGCTCGCGAGGAGGATGGAGAGCAGGAAGGTCGCGGCCAGCGGCCAGACGGGTTCGCGCATCGTCGGGTTCTGGTACCAGATGACGCCGACGATGACGAGCGCCGGCAGGATGGACGCGAGCGTCAGGACGCCGAGCGTCGGCCGGACCGTGATGCCGAACACGACCAAGCCGAGCTGGGCGGTGAACGCGAGCACGGCGAGCGCGACGACCGCCCAGCGCGCGCTCGCGACGATCCCCGAGTACACCGCGACCGCCAGCCGGTCGAGCGCCGTTCGTGGTTCCCACGTCGATACCTCGTACCCGCCGTCGGTGACGGGGTCGCGCGCACCCTCCCCGGAACCGTCGTCGCTATCGGGTGGCCCCATTGTGTACGAACGCCGAGCACGCCGCGCTCGGAGTAGATGCGGCCAAAATACGTAGTTTCGGGCGTCGCCGTCGCGCCGTCTACGCTGGGCCGAGTGCGGTCAACGGACGGTGAACGACCCCTCCAGCCCGAGCGTCTGGTGGGGTGCGCAGAAGCACTCGTACTCGCCCGGTGCGTCGAACGTGTGCGCGTGCAGGTAGCCCTCGCCGTAGGTGTCCGACGCGTCGCCGGGGGTGCCCGTCCAGTCCGAGTCCTCGGGTTTCTCGCGGACGCGGACGTTGTGCCCGGAGTCCTTCCACTGCCAGTGGACGGTGTCGCCGGCGTCGATCGTGAACGTCTCCGGCGAGAACCGGAAGCCGTCGGGCGCGACCTCGACGACCTGATCGGGCTCCTTCGCTTCCGGTGGAACCTCGGTCGCCGTCGCCGTCGCGGTCTCGGTGTCCTCGGTCGTCGGCTCGCCGGGCGCAGTGGTGTCGTCCGCAGTGGTATCGCCGCCGTCGGTCGTTCCGGCGTCGGCGGTCGTCGCGTCGGCGCGCGTCGTGTCCGCGTCCGCGCCCCCGCCGTCGCCGCGCGTCGTCGCCGTCCCGGCCGGGTCGTCACCGGTCGTCGCCGCGCCCGCGCCGGGCCGGGACGGCCCCCACGGGTTCGAGAGACAGCCGGCGGTCGCGAGCGCCGACAGCGACGCGCCGGCGGCGGCGAGCACACGACGGCGCCCGGAGTCGCGGGCGTCGTCGCGACCCTCTTTGCGGGGTTCGCGGTCGGTCATGCGCCGCCCTCCTCGGCGTCGTCGCCGGCGCGCTCGCGGTCGAGTTCCCGGAACTCGTAGGGGCTCGCGGCGTCGTCGGCCGCGTCGGTGTCCCGGTCGCCGACGCGTGCGTCCACGAGCAGCGGGACGGCGTGGACGACGCCGGTCGCAGCGAACGCCCAGTCCCCGACCGTCGAAGGGAACAGGACCGCGGCGAGGACGACGAGGCCGGCGGCGAGCGCGCCGACGAGGTACGCGCCCCGGGCGCGGTGCGCCGCGAGGAGGCCGGTGAGCGCGAACCCGACGCCGATGACGACGGGCCACGGCGTCCACAGGAGCGTCCGGCCGAGCGACGGCCCGAACGCGCCCAGGACGACCGCGACGTCCACGAGGAGCGCGAGCGAGACGAGGGCGCCCCACGCCCACAGCAGCGGGCTGTACCGGACGACGCGCTGGCCGGCGGCGAGTGCGAGCGCGACCATCCCGACGCTCGCGACGAGCCAGTACGCGACCACGACCACCGCCGCCTCGAACCCGAGGACCTCGAGTGCGAGCCCCGGCGAGGACGCCAGGAACTGCGTGCCGCCCCAGCCGACCGCGGCCAGGACCGCGCCGACGACGAGGAACGCGTCCAGCCCGAGGCCGTCGCGCATCGACGCGTCGGTCTGGCTCGCGGCGGTGTCCATCATCGCCCACCACCCCCGTTCGCCGCCGCCGTCCCCGGGCCGTCGGTGGCGTAGTCGTACTCGCCAGCGTACTCCGCCTCGGTCACCGCGACCACGGACGCCGGGTCGACGAGCGCGTCGCCGTCGGCTGTCGCCTCGCCGTCGACCGCGTCGTCACCGCCCGCGTCGCCGTCGTCGGGTTCTGCGACGTCCTCGACGTGCTGGCCCCAGTAGCCGCCGCCCTTCTCGACGACGACGTCGCCCTGGACGTGCGTCTGGCAGGAGAGCCGGAGGCCGCTCTCGGTCTCGTGCGGTGGGAGCGACAGTCGGCGTTCCTCGCGTTCGCCCATCTCGTCGACCTCGCCGTCGCACGCCACCGCGCACGTCCCGCAGAGGCCGTTCCCGCCACAGTTCGCGACCTGCGTCACGTCGTTGTGCGGCGAGTACCCCTCGGCCGCGAGCAGGACCGCACGCAACTGGTCGCCGACCTCGCACGTCACCGACCGGTCGCCGAACGTCACGGTCGGCGTCCGCCGGAAGGACGGACTCTCGCCGTCGTAGGTCATGTCCACCGCCGCCGTGAGCCAGCAGCCGTCGTACTTCCCGCCCGCCTGCTTCGCGAGCACGAACTCGTACGTTCGGTCGCCGTCGGGGTGGCGCGCCAGCACCGCCTGCACGTACCGGTCGCCGTCGCGCTCGCCGGGGCCGCGCTCGACGGTGCGCGCACCGACGAGCCGGTCGTAGATCGCGCCGAGGAACGTCGCCGCGAACCCGTCCAGGTCCCCGTGCGTCTCGCGGAACGCCGGTGCCGCGAAGTCGAACAACGTCCGGACGCTCCCCGGGACGTCGCCGGCGGCGCGCGCCGCCGCCGCGTCCACGTCGCCCGCCTCGATGGCGTCGAGCTGCACGCGGAGCGCATCGCCCGGGCCGAGCGCGGGAGACGGCCCGACCGCACCAGCCGTCCCGTCCGACGCTTCCTCGTCGTCCGCGACGGCACCAAACACGAACTCGCCGTCGACGTGCTCGTCGTCGCTCCCGCCCGCCGCGGACGCGTCCTCGTCCGTCATCGCGAGCCCTCCACTGCCGGCTCCGGGGCGTCCGTCGACCGCACCGTGAACTGCTCGAGCGCACGCTCCAGTTGCCCCGCGCCGTCGGCGAGCCAGTCGACGCGACGCTCGATGCGCTCGATGACCGCCTGCTGTTCGCGCGCCGTCGCCGCCACGTCGCTCGCCTCCGTCGCCGTCTCCGCGCCGATCTCGCGGACCGACGCGACGTTCTCGCGGACCGCCGCCGCGCGCTCGGTCCCCGCGTCCGTCGCCTCGTCGATGCGGTTCGCGTCCGCCGCCGTCTCGACGACCACGCGCTCGACGTCCTCGAACGCCCCGAGCGCGTCCTCGATGGTGTCCGCGCCCCTGTCGAGCGCCGCCTGCGTGCGCTCTATCTCCGCGAGCGCCGCCTCCGTGTCCGTCGCCACGTCACCGAGCCCGGCCTCGATGGCCGCCGCGGCCGCCTCCGTATCGTTCGACAGCTGCTGGATCTGCTCGCCGAGGTGCGTCATGCTCCCGTCGTCGCTCGTCTTCTTCGCCTCCAGCGTCGTGTTCATCGCGAGGTGCTCGGTCTGGTTCGTCAGGTCCCGGACCTCGTCCGCGACGTCCGCGACTTCTTCGACCGTCTCCGAGAGCGACTCGATGCCGTCGACCGACGCCGCCATCCGCGCCTCTATCTCGTCGAGTTCCGCGAGCGCGTCCGTCGCCGCGTCCGCGCCCTCACTGGTCGTCGCCGCCGCGCGCTCGGACTGCTCGGCGACCGCACCCGCCGACCGCGCCACCGTCCGCACCTGCTCCAGGAGGTCCGCCATCGCGTCCGCGGTCTCCTCCAGCTCCGCGTGCTGGGCCTCCACGCCGTCGCTGATGGACGCCGTCGCCTCGGTCACGCGCCGCGTTCCCGCTTTCGCCGCCCCGGCGTTCTCGTCGGCCTCCCGCGCCGCGTCTGCGACCGACCGCGAGAACGAACGGACCTCCGCCACCATCGTCTCCATCTGGTCCATCATCTCGTTGAACCCGGTGGCGAGCGCGTCGAACTGCGGGACGCCCGTCTCCTCGTCCATCCGCCCCGTCAGGTCGCCGCGCCGCACCGATGACAGCGTCCGCGTCTGCGCGGTCGCCGTCGTCGCCAGTTCGCGGTTCAACGACTCGACGGTCGCGACCTGCTCGCCGAGCTGGTCGCGTAACTCCGCGACGCTCCAGGCGAGCTGGCCGACCTCGTCGCGCCGCGTCGGCTCGAACGCCGCGTCGTACCGCCCGGTCTCGACCGCCGTCCGCGTCTCCCGGTCGAGGTCGCGCAGTCCCGTGACCACGGAACGCTCGACGAACGCGAACGCCACCACGATACCGACGGTCATCGTCGCGAACGCGAGGATGCCGCCGCGGTAGATCGCCTGTGCTTGCGCGTAGTTCGCGTCGAGCGCGACCGTCGCCCGCCACACCGCCACGGCGACGACGACGAACGCCACCGCGATGGCGGCGAGCGCTGCCACGACGAACTTCCCCGTCAGCGACGCGCGCGGATCGACCCCGCGCCGGACCCGCCGCCAACCAGCCCCAACTGTCGCTCCAATGACCCCTCTTGCCATACCCGTACCATCACCCACGACATAAAGGGGATTTTGCCTAATCTCTCCCAAATTCGCACCAAAATCACGCCAACGGACGATAATACGCAGCCACCAGCAATCGGAAGATACGTTCGCCGGCTGCGCGACGAGGCACCTTTCGCCGGCGGCGCGACGAGGGACCTCGGGGACGCGTCCCCGCCGTCAGCCCCAGTCCTCGGTGCGGCGCGGACGCTCGCCCACCGGAAGCACCTCGAGGTCGCCCTCGCACACCGCGAGTCCCTCGAGGTACGCTTCGGCCGCTGCTTCCGTGGAGAGGTACGCGATGTCCTCCTCGACCGCGGTCTTCAACGCCTCCGGGTCGTCGCTGACGAGGAAGTCGACCGCCCCGTCGATGATCGCCTGCGAGACGTCGTCGAACTCGACGACCGTGAAGTACTCGCCGAAGCGCTCGGGGAGGTCGTCGTCGTCGCCCGCGAGCGCGACCACGGCCTTCCCGCCAGTGTTCACGGCGTTCCCGGCAGCGTCCTGAGCCTTCCAGTAGGCCATCCCGAACGAACTCGCCGTCCCCATGACCTCGCCCGTCGACTTCATCTCCGGCCCCAGGCGCGGGTCCGAGTTCGGCAAGCGGTCGAACGGCAGCACGACCTCCTTCACCGAGTAGTGGTCGGGGACCTGCTCGGCGACGTCGAGGTCCGCGAGCGTCTCCCCGGCCATCACCTTCGCCGCGACCTTAGCGATGGGGACGCCCGTCGCCTTCGACACGTAGGGCACCGTGCGCGAGGAACGCGGGTTCGCCTCCAGGACGTACACCTCGTCGTCCTTCACGGCGAGCTGGACGTTCATGAGACCGACCGTGTCGAGCGCGCTCGCGATGTCCTCGACGACCCCGCGAACGCGCTGCTTCGTCTCGTCGTCGAGCGACCGCGGCGGGATGACGCACGCCGAGTCACCCGAGTGCACGCCAGCCGTCTCGATGTGCTCCATGATACCGCCGATGAGGACGTCCTCCCCGTCCGAGACGGCGTCGACGTCAAGTTCGACCGCGCCCGCGAGGAACTCGTCGACGAGGATCGGCTTGTCCGGGCTCACGCGGACCGCCTCCTCGACGTACTGCTTCAGGTCCGCGTCGTCGTGCACGACCTCCATCGCACGGCCTCCGAGCACGTAGCTCGGGCGAACGAGCACCGGATACCCGATGTCGCGAGCGAGTTCGAGCGCCTCCGCCTCGCTCGTCGCACTTCCGCCCTCGGGCTGGGCGATACCGAGCTCGTCCATCAGGACGTTGAAGCGGTCGCGGTCCTCCGCGAGGTCCATCGCCTCCACGCTCGTCCCCAGGACCGAGCAGTCGAGGCCACGACGTTCGAGCTCGGCCTCGAGCGGCTCGCCGACGTTCACCGACGTCTGCCCGCCGAACTGCACCATCACGCCGTCCGCGTCCGTCGCTTCGACGACGTCAGCGATCTCCTCGGCGGTGATCGGCTCGAAGAACAACCCGTCGGAGGTGTCGTAGTCCGTCGACACCGTCTCCGGGTTGTTGTTCACGACGTGCGCGTCGATACCGAGCTCCTCCAGGGCCTGGACCGCGTGCACCGAACAGTAGTCGAACTCGACGCCCTGCCCGATGCGGATGGGGCCGCCGCCGACGACGACGACGCTCTCCATCTCCGGGTCGACCTGGAGCTCGTTCCGGTACCGGCTCGAGACGTGCGAGGGCTGACGCGCCGAGTAGTAGTACGGCGTCGACGCCGCGAACTCGCCCGCGCACGTGTCCACCTGTTTGAACGAGCGCTCGGGCGTCGCCGCCTCGACCGCCTCGACGGTCGCCGCCGTCCCACCGTCACCGGTCGGTGCCTCCGCGACGCGACCGCCGTCGCCCGCCAGTTCCGCGACCTCCGCGTTCGTGAACCCGACCTCGCCCGCGCGCTCGAAGTCGCCGTCCTGCGCGGCCTTCGCCGCGTTCGCGACGTTCGCGAACCGCTCCACGTACCACTCGTGGATGTCCGTCATCTCGATGACGTCCTCGACGCTGTACCCGCGGTCGAACGCCTCGAACATCGCGTACGGCCGGTCCGGGCTCGGCCGCACCAGGAACTCGCGCTCGAGTTCCTCGTCCGCGAGGTCCGGCCAGTCGACGTCCGGCTCGTACTCCGAGGACCGCAGCGCCTTCAACAGGGATTCCTCGAACGTCCGCCCGATCGCCATCGCCTCGCCCGTGCTCTTCATCGCCGTCGACAGCTCGAAGTCCGTCTCCGGGAACTTGTCCTGGGGCCAGCGCGGGACCTTCGTCACGACGTAGTCGATGGCGGGCTCGAACGCCGCGGTCGTCTCGCCCGTGATCTCGTTCGTGATCTCGTGCAGGCGCTTGCCGAGCGCGACCTTCGCGGTGACGCGCGCGATCGGGTACCCGGTCGCCTTCGACGCGAGCGCCGAGGACCGCGAGACGCGCGGGTTCACCTCGACGACGCGGTACTCGCCGCCTGGCGTGCCGTCGTCCCGCCACGCGTGCTGGATGTTACACCCGCCCTCGATGCCGAGTTCGCGGATGACCTTCAGCGCGGAGTCGCGCATCTGCTGGTGGCCTTCGTCCGGGATGACCTGACTGGGCGTGACGACCGTGCTCTCGCCGGTGTGGATGCCCATCGGGTCGATGTTCTCCATGTTACAGATGATGATACAGGAGTCGTCGCCGTCCCGCATCACCTCGTACTCGAGTTCGACCCAGCCGTCGATCGACTCGGTGATCATCACCTCGTTGTTCCGCGACAGGCGCAGGCCCTTGCGGACGCGCTCCTTGAGTTCGTCCATCTCCTCGACGACGCCGGACCCGGCGCCGCCGAGCGTGTACGTCGTCCGCATGATGACGGGGAGGCCGCCGACCTGGTCGACGGCGTCCTCGATCTCGTCGACGCTGTTGATGGTGACGGACTTCGGGACGGGTTCGCCGATGGACTCCATGCGTTCGCGGAAGAGGTCGCGGTCCTCGGTCGCGTAGATGGTGTCGAGCGGCGTCCCCATGATCTCGACGTCGTACTCGTCGAGGACGCCCTCTTCGGCGAGTTCCGCGGTGACGTTCAGGCCGGTCTGGCCGCCGAGCCCGGCGATGACGCCGTCGGGTTCCTCGCGCGCGATGACCTCCGCGATGGCGTCGGTCGTGATGGGTTCGATGTAGACCTTGTCCGCCATCTCGGGGTCGGTCATGATGGTCGCGGGGTTCGAGTTCACGAGGACGACTCGCGCACCCTCCTCCTGGAGCGCGCGGCACGCCTGCGCGCCGGAGTAGTCGAACTCCGCGGCCTGCCCGATCTGGATGGGGCCGGAGCCGATGAGGAGGATTGTGCGTCCGTCCGCGTCGTCGTCGGTTGGTGTCCCGCCGGTCATGGTTGCTTATCGATTCTCAGTCCGTACATCGTAATAAGACCCACGATAGATTACGAGGAGCGTAATTCGATTTCGAACTTCGAAATCTTGCCGGAAGGAAGGCGGCCGACCCACGCCAGAGACTCCCACGCCCGCGGAAGAACCACCCGCTCGCGGCCAGCACGCGAGGACATGGAAGCGACCGCCGACGCACCCGTCACGCCCCCACCGGTCGGGGACGACCAGGTCGTCGTCGTCCACCCGACCTCCCGGAACGGGCCGGATTTCGTCGTCGACCGCGCCGCCACCCGACCTCCCGGAACGGGCCGGATTTCGTCGTCGACCGCGTCACCACGCGCCTCCGCGAGCGCTTCGGCGTCGCCGTCGACCGCTCCCCGCTCATCGACGCCGACGACGACCCCGCAGCCATCGCGGACGCGTTCGAGTCGGCGTTCGAAGACCCGACGGTCGGCGCGGTCGTCGCTGCAACCGGCGGCGACCAGCAGGTCCGCGTCCCACCCCACAGCGAACGCGACGCCTACCGCGACCGGCAGCACGACGCCGTCCACGAGACGATACGCGCGTTCGCGGACGTCCCCATCGTGTTCGACTTCGACGTCGGCCACACCGACCCGCACGCCCCGGTTCCACTCGGCGCACGCGTCGACCTCGACCCGGAGAACAAGACCGTCACCTTCCACTGACCGCGACCGCTACTCGTCGACGAACCGATACCGATACGGCGGGTTCTCGCCGACCACCTCGACCGCGCCCGACTCGGCGCGCCGCCCGAGCACCGTCGCGACGCGATGCGTGCTATCGACGTCGACGCCGTGCTCGTCGAGCACCGCGACGATATCGCTCGCCGACAGCGGCTCCTCGATACCTGCACTCGCCAGTACGTCACGGATCCGCTCGAACTCGCCGTGGTCCACGGGAGTCACACGTAATCTCACGCGCGCGAGGAGTATAAAATGGCACCCAGGGTGCGACAGAGACACACGCGAGTCGCGGGTGGCGCGTGCCATCGTCGCGCCGTCGACACCGCCCTACAGCGCGGGTTCTATCGTCGCGCCGTCGACACTCCCTACAGCGCGGGTTCTATCGTCGCGCCGTCGACACTCCCTACAGCGCGGTGTCGTGCTCGTCCGCGAAGTCGCGGTCGGCGCGGTACGCCTCGACGAACTCGGCGACGTCGAACTCGAGCATCTGCCGTTCGAACTCCTCGACCGCGTTCTGGTCCTCGGCGTGGCTGACCGCGTGCTCCATCAGCTCGACGATCAACTCGACGACGATCTCGTGGAGGCGTCGCGAGTCGAACTCGGTCACCCACACCATCGAGTACCCGACGCTCCCGTCGTCGCTCACGTCCTTCACGGCGACGTCCTCCGGGAACTCCTCGAGGACGACCCCCATGAGGTGGATGGTGTCGAACTCGTCGAAGTCGTCCTCCGGTTCGATGGTCTCCTGGAGGACCGCGACGAGGCTCTCGGGGAAGAACCGCGACGGCGGATGGACGTCCTGGACGACCGCGTGCGTCCCACCACAGGCACACGAGATATCGCGGACGCCCATGTCCAGGTCCTTCACGTCGACGGACTCACCGCAGGGCAGTTCGAGCGCGCTACTCGGGGCGTCGTCACCCGGAACCCGCGGCTCAGGCATACGAGCGCGTTCGGAACGAGCGCGTAAAAGGGCCGCGACTCCCGGTCGCCACGGGCACGTGACTCCCGGTCGCCAGGGCACGCGACGAGTGGTCGTGACGCTCCGAGGCGTCCCGAGGTCAGGGCCAGTCGTCGCGAACCGGCTCCTCGTCGGCGGCGTCCTCGCTCGCGGTGTCGGTCGCGAGCGTCCAGCCGGCGGCGTCGGCGGCGTCCTCGACGGCGAGGTACTCCCAGTCGACGCGGTCGGCGAGGTCCACGTCGCCCTCGGCGGTGCCGACGAACACGTGCCGGTCGGTGTCGAACTGCTCGTGGACGCTCTCCAGGCTCTCCTCGCGACCGCGCGGCCCGCTGAAGAAGTCCTGGCGGACGCGGTTCTTCCGCGTGAAGTTCGTGACGACGTACGTCGGTTCGTCCGAGACGACGCCGACGTACTTCGCCCAGCGTCGCGCGTCGTCGAAGACGGCCTCGGGGTCCGCGAGCGCCTGGAGCGCGGAGAGCTCGAACGCCAGCGTCATCGTGCCACTGTCGGGCCCGTTCATGTACCAAGATGGCCGGTCGCGGCGAAAGAACGTGTCGGTCTGGCCCGACTGCTCGCTCCCCGACCGATACCGCTCGCGCCCACTTTCTGGTGGCCGACAGCCGCCGCTCGCGTCCACTTTCTGGTCGCCGGGTGGCGCTGTCGCTACGTGGTCGTGCTCGGAGAGAACGCCCTCGCCCCCGGGTCAGGCGCGTTCGACGCGTAGGTAGTCGGTGAACACCACGACGTCTCCCGCGGAGAGTTGCGTCGACGCTGCGTCTAGCTCGACGACCGAGCCGTCGGTCGTCCGTGCGATCTGGCGGTACGTTTGGTCTCGGAGCTGGTCGACGTGCTTGACCGTCGCGTCCGCGGGGACGGATTCGGTGCGGCGTAACCGCAGAGCACCGCTCTTGGTGTCACTAACTGCCATGGGGCATGGTATAGTATACCACGGTTTCTATTAAAGCTTGGCGTTGACGACCCGGAAGCCCACCACGACACCCGCCTCGAATCACCCCACAGCACCCGAACGCGACGAACCCCCAGTCGGCACTGACGAAAACGAGCAAACGCGAACGACCGCGACGAGAACTAGCGACCGACTACTGCTCGGCTTCCGGCGCCTCGAGCCGGTCGAGGTCGAGCTCTTCGTCGAGCAAGACCTCCTTCTGGCCCGTGAGGTCACGCTGCTCGCGAGCGAGCTTCTTCAGCTTCGTCTGCGGCGCCAGGTCGCCGATGAGCACGCCACCGATGACCTTCCCGTCCTTGAACACGACGCGCCGCCACTCCGTGTCCGAGTACTTCTTCTCCACGTAATCGTCGCCCAGGGTCGGATGCCCGAAGGAGAGGAACGGGAAGTCGAAGTGCGTGATGGAGTACGACGACACCCACTCGAACACCGCCTCCTCCGCGTCCGCGACCATGTTCTTCGCCGCGATCTGGCCCTGCTCCTTCGCACTCCCCCACGACCCGTTCTGGGCCTGCTCGCCGAGCAGGACGTCGTGGAACTGCGTCAGGTCACCCGCCGCGTACACGTCCTCGACGTTCGTCTGCATGTACTCGTCGACGACGATACCGTCGTCGAGTTCGATACCGGTCCCGCGGAGGAACTCCGTGTTGAAGTTCAGGCCGATGGCGACGCCGACGAAGTCGCCGTCGTACTCGACGCCGTTCGGGTCGACCGCGCCCGTCACCGCGCCGTCGTCGTCGACCGTGAAGTGGTCGACGCCCGACTGGAACACGGGCTCGACGCCCTTCTCGCGGAGGCCGTCGTGGATGATCTCCGCGCCCTCCTCGCTGAGCGCGTACCGCCACCAGCAGTCCCCGCGCATCAGGTACTTCGCGTCGACGTCCTGCGCCCCACAGATCGCCGCGAGGTCGATGCCGAGCAAGCCAGCGCCGACGACGAGCCCCGTGTCGGCCTCGCTCGCGTGCTCCTCGATACCGCGTGCGTCCTGGAACGTCCAGAAGTGATGGACGCCCTCGGCGTCGGAGTTATCCACCGGCAGCTGCGTCGGCGTCCCACCCGTCGCCACCAGGAGCTTGTCGTACTCGATGACGTCCCCGGAGTGCGTCTCGATCTCGTGCCCGTCGACGTCGATGGTCGTGACGTGCGTGTTCAGTTCCAGCTCGATGTCCCGCTCCTCGTACCAGCTCCCGTCGTGGATGGAGATGGGTGCTTCGGGCATCTTGCCCTTCGCGAACTCCTTGATGAGGATGCGATTGTAGAGGGCTTCCCCCTCGTCCGTGATGACGGTGATGTCGGCGTCCGGCGCCTCCTCTCGGAGTGTCTCCGCTGCAGAGGACCCCGCGATGCCGTCGCCGATGATCACGTACGATTCGGTCATGTCCGAACCGTTCGGTACGGGGGTTAAAGTGGGTTGCTATCTCCGAAAACACGGCCGCGTGAACTGTTCGTTTCGCGTGCAAGCGCCGCCCTCGGCGCGAGGTACGGTGTCCGCGGTCGCACTGGCGTCGTGGAGGTACTGGTCCAGTACCGACCAGGTGACGGCGACGGGGATTCGACTGCCGTCCGTTCGCGGCCGGTTGCTCGTCGGTTCGTCCCGACTGGCGCGACTCGGTTACCCTGCGAATCACCACCGCTCGGAAACTGTAGATTACCCTGATAGGTCACGATGAACGGAATTCGTATCCACGTCGTTATGCGGCCCCCGCTATCGGGCTTACCAACACGAACCAGGCACCTACTCCGGTGAACTATCGGCTCGCTTTATGCTGTTTTCGCGCCTCGTCTCGTCGTGGCTCCACGAAGCGCCGAGCGGTAAGCGCGCGAGCCACAGATCAACGAATGTACCAGAACACTAGCATCAATCCGATGGCGTCGACCGACCCACAGTTCACCGACCAGCAAACCCTCGAAGCGACACGCGGCGCGCGCCAAGGAGCACAGGCGTCCGTCCCGGACGCGAACTTCGGTTCCCAACAGTACGGAAGCCAGCAGCAGCAGTACCCCCAGCAACGGTACGCAACTCAACAGCAGAACCCACAGCAACAGTACGGAACCCAACAGCAGCACCCACAACAGCAGTACGGAACCCAGCAGGCGCCGGGGCAGCTGACGGACCCGCGTGGAATCCCGGTGTCCGACCAGCAGTTACAGGCCCAGGGGTACGGCCCGCAGGCCAGCATCGGCGTCGAGTCGCGCAGGCAGGCGTTCGATACGACAGCGTCCCAGCCCACGTACGCGAGCCAGCAGTTCCAGGCGCCGGGAGGGCACCAGGCGTCCCAACCCGTCCAGCAAGCCCTCCCCCAGCAGCCCATTCAGCAGAGCCTCGCTCAGCAACCCAACCAGCAGAGCCTCGCTCAGCAACCCAACCAGCAAGGCCTCGCCCAGCAGCCCATCCAGCAGGGCCTCGCTCAGCAACCCAGCCAGCAGGGCCTCGCCCAGCAGCCCAGCCAGCAGGGCCTCGCTCAGCAACCCAGCCAGCAGGGCCTCGCTCAGCAACCCGCGATGGGCGTCGGGAGCCAGTGGCTCTCGACAGGTGGCGTGAGCGCGATCGACGCCCCGCTGGCGCACGGAGGCGGGATCGACGACCGGTCGCTGGACGCGTCGCGCCAGGCAGCTGTCGGTGCGTTCCAGACCCAGCTCCCGATGGCGTCCGCATCCGGTCGCCAGTTCCCGTCGTCCGTCCAGCAGTCCGTTCAGGAACCCGTCGGTGAACAGCGCCAGCGGTCGCCCACGGGAGCGCGCTTCGGCGCTGACGCGTCGACGGCATCGAAGATCCCGCTACAGGCGACCGGCGGTGACCTCCCCATCCAGCAGCTCGACTGGGCGTCGCAGCCGAACCAGCAGGCCCACTCCGCGCAGGCGCCGGGCGTCCAGTCCGGGGTCTCCACGCCCGCACCCATCCAGCAGGGCTTCCAGACCGCGAGCCCGAAGCCGATGGTCGACGAGCTCGTGACGCTCCAGGACGGGACCGTGACCACGGTCGGGTCGCTGCTCTCGCAGGCGTCGATGACGCAATCGATGCCGAGCCGGCCGTACGGTGACGTCACCATGGGCGCTAGCGGTGCCGTGGCTCCGGGCGTGCAGGGCGTCCGCTACGGCGCGATGCCGGTGGCGTACTGATGGCGTGGAATCCAGCGGCGAACCCGTATCGAGGCGATCCGCGATTCGCGCCGCAGGGTATACCCGTCGCCCAGCAGAGCATGGGTATCCCCCAGCCCGCACAGGCCGCGATGAGTGCGTCGCCGGGCGTTGAAGCCGGCGACGTCGGCGGGATGCACGCCGGGATGCACGCCGAGAGCGGACAGGCCGCCGCTGGCGCAACGAGCGGCGGTCAGCAGCCGACGGCCGGCGGGCCCGAGGTCGCGATGCCGCGTGCGGACGTCACGGAGACGCCCGAATCGTACCTCGTCGAACTCGAGATGCCGGGGTTCGAGAAGGCCGACATCTCGGTGTACGCCGACGAGAACCAGCTCATCGTCGCCGGGGAACGCGGCAGCGAGGAACCGAAGCAAGGCCACCGCGTCCTCCAGCGCGAGTGCCCGCAGCGGCTCGAACGCACCATCCAGCTCCCCGTCGCCATCGACGTCGAGGAGACGAAGGCGACGTACGACGCCGGGATGTGCGCCATCGAGGTGCCGAAGGGCGACGCGGAGGAACGCAAGCGCATCGGCTTCCAGTGACCGGGCACGACCGGTAGCGTGCACGTGCGGTCGCCTCGCCGGCGACCGCGTTTCCGCCCGGTCGGTCTTTGCTTCGTTATTCGTCTCGTCGAGCCGTGACTGCGCGTGCGGGACGCCCGGCGCACGTTCGCGCGTCCCTCGTCGAGTACGACCGATACGTTGGTTACCAGATGCAGACGATTGCGGACTCGTTACAGACAGTTGAATGATTCTAACGGACGGTTGGGTGACGTTTAGCGGCGTTCTCGGAAGGGACATAAGACCCCGAGGGATACGGTTCGTGAAGCCGGAACTCGAGGAAAGTGGGTGTTTCTCGAGTAACGGAGCGTTACCATGCACGGAACCAACTTCAAAATCGATTCGGAACTGCGTAAACACGGGCAAGTGCTGGACCTGCCAGCGGCCGCGAAGACGGTCTCGGTGGAACCGGCGGGGGCGGGATACGTGCGCGTCACGTACCTCAAGCCCGTCCAGGAGATCAGCGTCGAAACGCCGAGCGACTCCGAGGACGCGATGGCGTACGTGGACTGACCGCGACGCGACCGGTCGGGTGGCCGGACGTGCCCGAGAGACACCTGGGACGAGCGCCGCATCGGGCGCTCGACGGCCCCGCGAGCGACCGAACGGTGCCGCCAGCGGGACGTTCTTGGTTGCGGAGTCGCTACGTCGACGTACAGATGAAGATACGCCAGAACGTCAAGCACTTCGCGTTCAAGCAGGCGCTCACCGCGCCGGTGCTCGGGGACGTCGCTCGCGGGAAGCTCGTCGACATGCACACGGACATCTTCCTCGGGAAGGCCGACGAGACCCATCGCGAGGACCGCCGCGACCACCTCGACGACTTCTTCGACGCGACGATGGACACGTACGTCGCCGCGCTCGACTACTACCCGGAGGCGAAGGCCCGGGAGGTCACGCACGTCCAGGCGAACTTCGACTTCTACAACCACGGCTGGACGGAGATGATGGAGTTCCCGAGCGACGAGCTCGGCGAGCACCGCGACCGGTACGCGGAGTTCTTCGACGACCACGGCATCACCGTCGACGACCCGCTCGGCGACTTCTATCCCGAGGACGGCGTCGCCGACGCGCCGTCGACGCCGGAGAAGCTCGAAGACCCGGTCCATCCCTACGCCGAGGGCGGGTTCGCGGACGACGTGTACGTCGAGACCGCGGACGGCGAGATCGTCGTCGGCGGGCAGGAGGAACCCGACGACGTCGACCCCGAGGAGTACGTCGCCGACGACTGACGGCGTGCGCACCGGGACGGTTCCTGCGAGGGTTCAAGGACGAAGCCGCGGCCACGGTCGACGTGACGTGAGTCGCGGGCGCGAGCGGCCCGGACGGGAGCGCGGTGCACCCTCGCGCCAGCCGTCGGTCGACCCGGTCACTCGCGGGCTCGACCACTGCACCGCCTGTTCGCCAGCGAGGTCCGGTCGACTCAGCCACGACACACGCGCGGGTCGACCACGGCTCACAGCAATCTATACGTCCTCTCGCCGCCTACGTCCACGTCTGCTCAGATCTGGCGTTCGGTCGCGTGGTCCATCGTCGGGCCAGCCCGCGTTAGCGCCAGCTATTTTGGACGTCGAAATCGACAGACGCTGTGGCTAACTGGTCAGTAACAGGCAGATAGGTTTACTATCTCCGCGACCCTCTGTATGGACGTCGCCGGGAGTCGAAGGGACTCACCGGACGCTCAAGGCACGAATCGACCCGCGCAAGTGGGTGAGACGTGTCGGAGTAGGGGCAGCAACTGAAGGGCCCGTAACAGGGTTCCAAAGTCGTCGCTCCGAAGGAGAACCGTAGCGGACCGTTGGTCGACCACCATGGTGGTCGGCGGCGAAGACCAAGTAACGGAGGTCGCGTAAGCGATCTTCGTGAATACGCAAGCACGCCGGTGTAAGCCCGGCCGAAGTCGGCAGTAGTCGACCGAGGTGGTGCGAGCCCACCGAAAGCTAGCACTGGTCGCGTGGTCCGTGGAAAACGTCTCCCGTCCGGGTCCAAACTTCGATTCCCGGTTTTTCGGGTACCGATTCCAGAGCGAGCGCCTCGCGTGGCGTTCGCGTCGCTCGTTCCTTCCAGTCCCGAGTTCGTTCTCGGGGGGTTACTGCGTGCTGGCTTCGACCGTCGAGCGGTCGGTGTCCACGCGGTCGTGGATGCGGTCGGCGCACTCGTAGCCGGCGACGATACCGCCGTTCAGCGAGCGCTCTGGGTACTGGGCGCGACTGGCCATGCCGGCGTAGTAGACGCCGTCGGGGACGTCCGTGGCTTCGCCGCCGACGTCGTAGGGGACGACCATGTCGAGGTAGCCGCGTTCGTAGACGGGCGCGGCGCGTGGGTTCCGCGAGATGCGGACGTCTTCGACCATGCTCTCGTGGAACTGGTCGGGGAACATGTCCGCGATGTGGTCGAGCCAGCGGTCGCTGACCTCGTCGTCGTCGGCCTGCCAGAGCCATTCGTCCTGGGACTGCACGTAGCTCGCGACGTACAGCAGGTGGTCGCCGCCGTAGCGCTCGGGTGGCACGAAGTTCGTGTGTTCGATGAGCGCGCCGAACGGCGCGTCGTGGGCGACGTTCAGCCAGTACGTCTCGTCCATGAGCGCGCGGTCCATGGTGACGACCGCGCAGACGGCGCCCTGGAAGTCGACGTCGCAGGGGTAGCCCGTGAGGTCTTCCAGGACGTTCGGCATCGCGGCGACGACGACGCCGTCGACGTCGTGGCGCTCGCGGCCGTCGGCGGTCTCGACGGTGACGGATTCGACCGTGCCGTCGCTGGCGGCATCGGTGTCGGTCGCGTCGAGGTCGACGACGCGCGCACCAGTCTGGACGTTCTCGCGGCCGACGGCGTCGATGAGTGCGTCGACGAGCACCGCGAAGCTCCCGTCGAAGTACCCGAGCTGTTCCCCTTTGAGGAGGTCGCGTTCCCCGCGGAACTTGATGCGGCCGAGCAGCCACGCGGCGGAGACGTCCTCGACGCGGTCGCCGAACTTCGCGTCCAGCAGCGGTTCGAAGAAGTTCTCGTAGACGCCGCGCGTGGTGTGTTCGAGCAGGAAGTTCTTGATCGGGACGTCCTCGAAGGATTCGAGGTCGTCGTACGTGTCGAAGCTCGGGATGCCGCCGCGGACGTCCACCTCCATGGTGAGCATCCCGAGCCGGAACTTGTCGTAGAGGCTCATGTGGGGGTAGGCTGCGATCTCCCAGATGGTGTTCAGGGGGTGGACGACGCCGTCGACGTAGTAGCCGTCGTTCCCGTAGATCCACTCGACGCGGTCGCCGACGCCGAGGTCCTCCGCGAGGGAGACGATGGTCTCCTCGCTCTTGGAGAGGTGATGGTAGAACTTCTCGATGGGGTCGCCGCGCGTCTCGTAGACGGCGGCGAGCCCGCCGAGGTCGTCGCTCGCCTCGAAGACGCGGACGTCGTGGCCGCGTTCCTGGAGGCGATGGGCGGCCGCGAGCCCGGCGATGCCGCCGCCGACGATGCCGACAGTCATGTGCGAGGCGAGGGCGTCGGTCGGTATGGGTCTGTTGGAGTCCCGTCGGAGTCGGCGACGTGCCGCCGCCGACCCGCTGGGAGTCGAATCGGCGGGTTACGGTCACGGGCTCCGTCGGACCGGGCGGTGATGGGTTCGAGTTCCGCTGGACCGGGTAGTGACGGTTGCGGTCTCCGCTAGGTTTTTCGTAGGGGGCGGGTAAGTCGGGGGCATGCTGACGGTTCGGGCGCCGGCGAGTTCCGCGAATCTGGGGAGTGGGTTCGACGTGTTCGGCGTGGCGCTCGGTGTGCCCGCGGACGTGGTGCGCGTCGAGCGCGCCGCTGAGACGACGATATCGGTGACTGGCGTCGGGAGCCAGTACATCCCGGAGGACCCGAAGGGGAACACGGTCGGTGCGGTCGCGGAGGCGCTCGACGCGCCGGCTCACATCCACATCGACAAGGGCGTGCGGCCGGCGTCCGGCCTCGGGTCGTCCGCGGCGAGTGCTGCGGCGGCGGCGGTGGCGTTGAACGAGCTGTACGACCGCGGGCGGTCGCGGGAGGAACTCGTGCACGTCGCGGCGAAGGGCGAGGCGGTGGTGTCGGGTGATGCGCACGCGGACAACGTCGCGCCGTCGATCCTCGGCGGGTTCACGATCGCGCGCGACGACGGCGTGCTGCAGGTGGATGCGTCGGTGAGCCTGGTCGCGTGCCTCCCGGAGGTCGTGGTGTCGACGCGCGACGCGCGCCAGGTCGTGCCGCAGTCGGCGTCGATGGACGACCTGGTGGCGACGGTCGGGTCGGCGGCGACGCTCGTCTCGGGGATGCATCGCGATGACCCCGAGCTGGTGGGGCGTGGATTGGAGGAGCACGTGGTGACACCGCGTCGGGCGAAGCTCGTCGACGGGTACGACGAGGTGAAGGCCGCGGCGCAAGCGGCGGGGGCGACGGGTGTGACGATCAGTGGTGCGGGGCCGAGCGTCCTCGCGGTGTGTCGCGACGGTGACCGTCGAGCGGTCGCGAGCGCGATGCTTTCGGCGTTCGACGATGCGGGGGTGTCGGCGCGCGCGTACCAGACGGAGATCGGCGAGGGCGCGACGGTGTATCGGGACTGACTCGAGCGCGGGGCTGGGACGGGCGTTCGCGCGCTGGGTCTGTCAGTTTGGTCGCGTTCGTGGGTCGTCGAGCCAGATTTATCACCATCGAGCGTGTCATTTATTGCCATGGCTACGCGTGATGGGCGGCCGTTCGCCGCCGGCCCGCTCGACGGCGTCGTCCGGTCGTTGTACAGCGCCGGGCTCGCGCTCGTCGGCGTCGGGTTCGTCGCTGGCGTGCTCGCGTGGGCATCGGTCCTGGAGGCGACCGGGTCGGTCCAGCGCAGTACGGCGATGGCGGCGAACGCGCTCGGCGCGCCGATACTGGGTACCGGGACGACTTCGGTGGTCGTGCACGTGAGCGCCATCGCGGTCGCGGTGGGGCTCTGGCTGCTCGGTATCGGTCTCTTCGTGGACGGGTTCCTCGACGCGTGAGTCGGCTCGAGGACGGTGCGCTCGCCGCGAGCGTTCTCGCGGGCGTCGTCGCGCTCGCCGCGGCGGTCGGCGTGGACGCGTCACCGGGCGCGCTCGCAGCGGGCGCGGTCGCTGCAGTCCTGTTCGAGGTCGTCCTGAGCGCTCGCGCAGCGACCGTCAGGGCGCTCTGGGCGCGAGCGGGGGTGCGCGTGCTATCTGTGGGCGTCGTCGTGCTCGCGGCCGCAGGCGCTGTGGCGTTCCGCCCGGAAGCTGGCCTGAACGCGCTCGCCGGCGGCCTGCTCGCGTACCTGGGACTGCTCGCGTGCGTCGCGGTCGGGCTCGTGCCGCCGTCGACCGCGTGGTTCAGTCACGACCGCTGAGTCGACGGCGCGACGAGGCCGTCAGAACTGGTACTCGCCGGGGACGTCCGGGTCGCGTCTGGAGCGGTCGTCGTCGCGGCCGCCGCGGTCGCCGGGGTCGCCGCGAGCGATCTCGGCGACACAGGACACGCACATCGCGTGCTCGCCGTCGTAGTGCCGCTCGCAGACGAGCGCACCGCAGCGCTCGCAGGACTCCTCGGCGGCGTTCGACTCGCAGATCTGGCAGAGCCCGGAGACGCTCATACGGCAGTCTTCGCAGCGACGCCTCTTGAGTCTGATTCACATGGGCGTCGGTATGGGGGTGCGACCGAGTGACTCGCAGGGGGTGGGGAGCCGAGCGATTTACGCGTTCGGAGCCCTTCCGTCGAGACGTGAGGGATTCCCCGCTCCTGTTCGGGCTGGCGTCGGTGTTCGCCGGTCTGACGACGATGCTCGCCGTCGTCGCCATCGTCACCAAGGAGGCGTTCGTGCTCGCGGTCGCCTTGCCGTTCGCAGCAACCGGCTACTTCATGTGGTATCAGGCGACCGGTCGGATGCGCGAACGCGTCGCCGAAGGCGTGAACGCGGACGGGTCGCGGTTCGCGGAGCAGAAAGCCAGGGAGGGCGCGCAGCGCGGCCGAAGTCGGTTCGCTCGCGAGGCGCGTCGTCGCATCAACCGCGAACGACGCCGGGAGGCG
The DNA here is from genome assembly GCF_020567525.1 of Halorubellus salinus. GTDB lineage: Archaea > Halobacteriota > Halobacteria > Halobacteriales > Natrialbaceae > Halorubellus > Halorubellus salinus. The sequence goes on along the minus strand of NZ_JAJCVI010000004.1, from coordinate 242,828 downwards.
CGCGCTGGCGGTCGACGAGCGCGTGCGAGCGCCGCCGCCGGCGGTCGTGGGGGCGCGCGCCGCGGCGGCCGTCGCGTCGCGCGCCAGGACGGCCCGAGCGCCGAAGAGGCGTACCGACGCCTCGGCCTCGACCCGACCGCGGACGAGGACGCCGTCCGCGCGGCGTACCGCGAGCGCGTGAAGGAGGTGCATCCGGACACCGCCGACGGCGACGAGGAGGCGTTCAAGCGCGTGACCGCCGCCTACGAACGCCTGACCGACGACTGAACGACCCAACGCCTGCCAGACCGCCCCAACGCCTGCCCGACCGACCGATCGACGTCCAGGTGCGTGCGTTCGCGCGAGCAACAGCCACTAGGGCTATGTACCCCCAGGTGTATGCGGTTCGTAAGGAATGGAGGGGGGGATTCGGGTCCTCCACGTCGACGACGACGAACAGTTCGGGGCGCTCACTGCGTCCTTCCTCGATCGTTTCGGGACGTTCGACGTGTGGACTCACCAGCGCTACGAGGATGCTGTCGACGCCATCGACGAGGCATCGTTCGACTGCGTGGTCTGCGATTACGACCTCGGCGAGTACGACGGCCTGGACGTCCTGGAGGCCGTCCGCGACGACGACCCGGACGTGCCGTTCCTCCTGTTCACCGCGAAGGGCTCGGAGCGCGTGGCGAGCGACGCGATCGCCGCGGGCGCGACGGACTACCTCCAGAAAGGCAGCGGGAGTTCGAGCGAGTTCGAGTTGCTCGCGAACCGGATCGAGAGCGCGGTGAGCGAAGCGCGGACGCGAGCGCGACTCCAGGAGAGCCGGCAGCGCGTCCGACGACTGCACGCGGTCGCTCGCGAGCTCGAGACGTGCACGACCGACGAGGACGTCTACCGGACGACCCTGGACGCCGCGGAGGACATCCTCGACTTCGAGTGGGTGTTCGTGCTGGCGCCCGTCAGCGACCGCTTCGAGACGCGACCGCGAGACCACGAGGGCGACTACCTGCCGAACGACGGGTTCGGGCTCGACGAGGGCGTCGTCGCGGAGACGTTCCAGACGGGCGAGTCCGCGCGCATCGACGACCTCCAGGCGTCGTCGGTCGCGAAGCCGTCGAACGACGCGTTCCGCGGCGGGCTCTCGGTTCCGGTCGGCGACAAGGCGGTACTGCAGGCGGTCAGCGACGAACCGGGAGCGTTCGACGAGTACGACCGCGAGCACGCGGAGCTGTTGGCGTCGCACGCAGCGGCGGCGCTCGACCGCATCGAGAACGAGCAACTGTACCGGACGCTCGTCGAGCAGAGTCACGACGGCATCTACGTCTACCAGGGGTCGTCGTTCGCGTTCGTGAACGACCGCGTCTCCGAACTCACCGGGTACGACGTCGCGGAGCTGCACGAGATGGACCTCTGGGAGCTCGTGCACGAGGACGACCGCAAGTACGTCCAGGAGACCGCGCGAACGGCGGACGAGGGGCCGATCGTGCGCGAGGCACGAGTCGTTCGGGCGGACGGCGAGGTCCGCCACATGGCGTTGTCGACGGCGAAGATAACGTACGACGGCGAGTCGGCGTTCATGGGCGCGGCGCGCGACGTCACGGACCGGAAGCGCCGCGAGGCGGAGTTGGAGCGGACGAACGAGCGCTTAGAGCAGTTCGCGAACGTCGTGAGTCACGACCTGAAGAACCCGCTCGCGGTCGCCGAAGGAAGTCTGCGGCTGGCACGAGAGACCGGTGACGCCGTGCACTTCGAGAACGCGAGCGACGCGCTCGATCGGATGTCGACGCTCATCACGGACGTCCTCGCGCTCGCTCGCGAAGGGAGTGCGGTCGTCGACCCCGACGGCGTCTTCCTGTCGGCGGTCGCGAGCGCCGCCTGGTCGAACGTCGAAACCGGAGACGCGACGTTCACCGTCGCCGACGACGCTCGCATCCACGCGGACGAACGTCGCCTCCAACGACTCTGCGAGAACCTGTTCCGGAACTCGGTCGAGCACAGCTCTCCCTGCTCCCGCACGCAGTCCGGGAACGCAGTCGAGGACGACGGGAGCGAGAACGCGGTGTCGGTGACGGTCGGCGCGCTCCCGGACGGGGACGGGTTCTACGTCGAGGACGACGGCCCGGGTATCCCCGAGGACGACCACGAGACCGTCTTCGAGTCGGGCGTGACGACGAGCGACGACGGCACCGGGTTCGGGCTCGCCATCGTCGCGGAGATAGCGGACGCGCACGACTGGTCGGTCGGGGCGACCGAGAGCGTCGACGGCGGCGCACGCATCGAGCTGTGGAACGTCGAGAGCGCGCAGAACGCCACCCAGTAGCGAGCACGCCGCGCACGCTGGGACGGCCGCGGCCGGACCGCGTCGCGCGCCGACAGGTTGCGGTCGACCCCGCTCCCCACCCCTCGTGTGACAAACACACCCGTGTGACGGGAAGCCTTATGCGAGTCTCTCCCTTACGCGGCGACATGAGCCCTGACAGGGCCGTGTTGCAGCGCGCCCTCGACCGCGGCGAGTCCGAGGGTGGGAGCGTCGAGTTCAAGGAGCGGCTCCGGAAGGACCTCCACCTGTCGGACGGCCGTCGCGAATCGCTCGCGGCGCAACTCCGGCATCGCGTCCTCTCCGGGGACGGCGAGGCAACGTACGTCGTCGGCGTCACCGACGACGGCGGACTCGCCGGCGTTCCCCCCGCGGAGTTCTCCGAGTCCATGGACGTCCTGAGCTTGCTCGCCGAGGAGGCGGGCGCGCACATCGACGACGTGCAGACGTGGAGCGTCGACGACGCCGGCGCGTCCGCCGGCACCGGCGCCGTCGACGACGCCGAGGGCATCGTCGGCGTCGCCACCATCCGCGAAGGTGCCGTGCTTTCGACGGACGACGCGCACATCGTCGTCGGGACCGCCGGGCACGTCGACCACGGGAAGTCGACGCTCGTCGGGTCCCTCGTCACGGGCGAAGCGGACGACGGCGAGGGCGCGACGCGAGGCTACCTGGACGTGAAACCGCACGAGGTCGAACGCGGCCTCTCCGCGGACCTCTCCTACGCCGTCTACGGGTTCGACGGCGACGACCAGGCCGTCAGGATGCAGAACCCGCATCGGAAGTCCGATCGCGCTCGCGTGGTCGACGAGTCCGACAAGCTCGTGTCGTTCGTCGACACCGTCGGGCACGAACCGTGGCTGCGGACGACCATCCGCGGGCTCGTCGGCCAGAAGCTCGACTACGGGCTGCTGACGGTCGCCGCGGACGACGGGCCGACGAAGACGACGCGCGAGCACCTCGGGGTGTTGCTCGCGACGGAACTGCCGACGATGGTCGCCATCACGAAGGCGGACCTCGTCACGGACGACCGCCTCGAGGAGGTCGAGCGCGAGGTCGAGGGGCTGCTGCGGGACGTCGGGAAGACGCCGCTGCGCGTCGAACGCCACGGCGTCGACGCTGCGGTCGACGAGGTCGGCGACGGCGTCGTCCCGCTGTTCGTCACGTCGAGCGTCGAGGGCCGCGGGATGGACACGCTCGACGAGGTGTTCCGGCGTCTCCCGAAGACCGCGGGGAGCGACGGCGACTTCCGGATGTACATCGATCGGACGTACGCCGTCACCGGGGTCGGCGCGGTCGCTTCGGGCACGATCATGCGCGGCGAGGTGGAGGCGGGCGACGAACTCCTGCTGGGGCCGATGCCCGACGGGAGCTTCCGCGAGGTCGAAGCCAGGAGCATCGAGATGCACTATCACCGCGTGGACGAGGCGAAGGCCGGACGCATCGTCGGTATCGCGCTCAAGGGCGTTCGCGAGGTCGACATCGAGCGCGGGATGGTGCTGGTGCCCCGGGACAGCGACCCCGAGCCGGTCCGCGAGTTCGAGGCGGAGGTGATGGTACTCAACCACCCGACCCGTATCGGCGACGGCTACGAGCCCGTCGTGCACTTGGAGACCATAAGCGAAGCCGCGATATTCCACCCCGAGGGCGGCCAGCTTCTCCCCGGCGACAAGGGCAAGACGACGGTCCGGTTCAAGTTCCGGCCGTACCTCGTCGAGGAAGGCCAGCGGTTCGTGTTCCGCGAAGGCCAGAGCAAGGGCGTCGGGACGGTCACGAGGGTGGAACGCAACTGACTGCACGAGCATACGGCGGCCGCCAGGCCGCCGTTTCCATGCCTGACTGACTGCACGAGCATACGGCGGCCGCCAGGCCGCCGTGTCGTGCGGTCGGGTTCGGGTTCGGTGGCGGTTCGTTCGCTGCGCTCGGTGGTGTTTTACTCGCTGCGGGCGTAGGTTGTGGTATGGATTCCGGTGGGCGTCGCGTGTTGCTGGTCCTCACGGGCGTGCTGTCGCTCGCGTTGTACGCGGTGCTGGCGGTGGCGTTGGCGGTCGTGGTGTCGGCGGTGCTCGCCGACCCGCCGTCGCTCTGGCTGGTGGTGACGGGGGTCGTCGGGAGTGCGCTCCTCTTCGGGTACGCGAGCTATCGTGCCGGTGCGACGCGCATCCTGGCGGCGTTGGACGCGCAGTACGTGCCGCCGGAGATGGCGCCGCGGCTCCACGAGCGACTCGACGAGATTGCCGCACGGATGGGCGTCCAGCGGCCGTCGGTGTACGTCGCGGTGCTCGACGCGCCGAACGCGCTCGCGGTCGGTGCACGTGGCGGTGGCGTCGTCGTCCTCGATTATCGCCTCGCGCGCATCCTCCGCCCAGAGGAGCTCGACGCGATCCTCGCGCACGAGCTCGCGCACCTCGAAGGGTACGACGGTCTCGTGCAGACGCTCGCGTCGAGCGTCCTCCAGTCCGTCGCCGGCGTCGCGTTCCTCGCACTCCTCCCGGTCGGCGTGCTCGTCGCCGGCGTCTCCCGGACCGCGACCTATCTCTCCGCTCGCCAACCCGTGCCGTTCCGCGTCCACCTCCGGCGCACGCACTATCGCGTCGGCCAGCTCGTCGTCCTCGCGCTCCTGGCGTTCACGCTCGCACTCCGCGCGCACTCCCGGCGTCGCGAACTCGTTGCCGACGACCGCGCCGTCGACGTCACCGGCGACCCGCTCGCGCTCGCCCGCGGCCTCCGGCGCATCCAGCGCGCCAGCGACCCCTACCGCGGGCTCTGGAGTTCGCTGTTCGTCCACGGCGACGAGGACGCACTCTCGAAACTCCTCGCGACGCATCCCCCGATGGACGACCGCATCGAGCGTCTCCGCGAGAGGGCCGAACCCAGCGAACGACTCCCCGTCCAGGTTCGCTGACCGGCGCACTCACGGGGCTCGAATCGGTCGCTGGCCGCTTCCCTCACGCGGCTCGTGCGCTCACACCGACCACGGTGGCGTCGCGAGGTCGTCGAGACGCTCGACCGTGTAGTGCGGTTCCGGGTCCGGGTTCGCGGTACCGTCGTGGAGCCACGCGGAGCGCACGCCAGCGTTGTGCGCGCCCGGGACGTCCGTCCGCAGGGAGTTCCCGACGTGGACCGCGCGGTCGGCGGTGACGTCCAGGTCCGCGAGCGCGGCGTGATACGCGTCCGGCTCCGGTTTCGCCGGCGCGTCGTAGCCAGCGTAGACGACGGTCTGGAAGCGGTCGGCGAAGTCGAGCGCGGACAGCTTCTCGGCCTGCATCTCGGGCGCGCCGTTCGTGACGACGCCGAGCGCGTGGTCGGCCGCGAGCGCCTCCACGGCCTCGTGCGCACCGGGGAGCGGGTCGACGTCCGTGTGGTCGCGGCTCTCCGCGTAGTGGTCCGCCATCGCGTACGCGAGGTCCCGCGAGTACCCGTACTCGTCGGCGAGGTCCGCGAAACAGATCTCGCGAAGCTCGCGCATCCCGTCGTGGTCGTCGTCGTCGTTCACCACGCGCTCGTAGGCGGCGTAGTACTCCTCGACGTCGAAGAACGGGTCGACGCCGACCGCGTCGAACGACTCGTGGAGCAGTTCCGCGCTCGTCCGTCGATACTCGCAGAGGGTGTCGTCGAGGTCGAAGAGGACGGCGTCGACGGCATCAGTCATGTATCGTCCTACGCGCCCACGGGGTCATGTCGTTCCCGGTTCTCGGTCGAGCGTTCCCGGCCGCTCGCGGGACCCGTGGACGACTGCGGTCGTTCCCAGTTCCTGGGGGCTTCCGAGGGGCTTTTGCGGCGACCGCTCCAACCACTGGGCATGGCAACAGGAGAGCAGCGGTTCGGCGAGTGGCCGTTGAAGCGCCTGATGACGGAGGTCGTCGGGAGCGGACACAAGTCCGCCGAGGACATGACGCGCGACCAGGCACGGGAGGCGTTCCAGCGCATCCTCGCTGGCGAACCCGACCACACGACCCTGGGCGCGTTCTGGCTCGCGAACCGCTGGAAGCGCAACAGCCCCGAGGAGCTCGGCGCGTACGTCGACGTGATGCGCGAGGAGACCGTCGAGGTCGCCGAACCCGACTGCGACCCCGTGGACTGCGGCGCGAACTACGACGGGAAGGGCCGGTCGATGATCTTCGGCGTCGCCGCCGGGGTCGTCGCCGCCGCCGCCGGGACGCCCGTCGTCGTCCACAGCGGCGACCGCGTCCCGACGCAGAAGCAGGACGCGTACAAGCACGTCCTCGACGAACTCGGCGTTCACACCGAACTCACGCCGGGAGATTCGGCCGCGATGGTCGACGAGACCGGGTTCGGGTTCTACTACCAGCCGGCGTTCGCGCCCGGCATCCAGGACCTCTGGGAGCGCCGGGACAACATGGGCGTGCGGACGTTCGTGAACACCGTGGAGACGCTCGCGAACCCCGCGAACGCGGACGTCCACCTCGGGTCGTTCTACCACCTGGCGTTCGCGAAGAAGGTCTGTAACACGTTCGGGGAGAGCCGGGAGAGCGACGTCTCGAAGGTCGTGATGTTCCAGGGGATGGAGGGGTACGACGACGTCCGCCCCGGGTACACGAAGGTCGCCGAGTGGCGCGCCGAGAGCGACGAGCTCACCGACTACGAGATCGAGACCGCCGAGTACGGGATGGACGTCGAGGAGGAGGACCTCCAGGTCGACGATGTCGCCGTCGAATCGGCACAGATCACGGAGGAGGTGCTGGCCGGCGAGCGCGAGGACGCGTTCGCGGACGCGGTCGCGCTGAACGCTGCGCTGCGGATGTACGCTCGCGACGACGTCGACAGCATCGAATCCGGTATCGACGACGCCCGCGAAGTCATCGCCGACGGGAGCGCGCAGGCAGTCCTCGAGGACCTCCGGGACTTCTGAGCGCCCCGGTCGACGGGTTCGGGGGACGAACGGAGCGGTTCGCGGGTTCTCGGTCAGCGAGGGCCGAACAGGCGTTCTCTGAGCGGCCGGCGGGTCGGTCGTTCGGCCAACAGGACCGGGGTGTCGAGCGATTCGATGACCTCGAACGCGAGGGAGTCCCGGACGATTCGCGACAGCAGCCCGCGGTCGGTCGCACCGACGATGACGAGCCCGTACTCGTCGCTGAGGCGCTCGATGACGGTTTCCACGTCTCCCGTTTCGACCCGTAGCTCGGCGTCCGCCAGCTGGTGGTCGCCAGCCCACCCCTCCAGGAACTCGCGGCCGGCCGCCTCCTCGCCCTCGTCGACGACGTGCAGGAGGGAGACGTCCATCCCGATGGTTTCGCGTAACGCCGAGGCCACTTCCGCCGAAAGGTCCGACGAGTTGCCGCCAGCCGTGGGGACGAGGACGTCCGACGTCGGCACCTCCTCGCCGTCCAGCACGAGGAAGTCACAGGGGAGGTCGTGCGTCAGTTCGTCGATCGCGGACTCGATGCGCCCGCCGACGAACCGCGTGCCGCCGTACCCCATGACGACGGTGTCGACGTCGTGTGCTCGTGCAGCACCGAACACCTCCTCCAGGCCGCGATGGGAGAGGATGGTCCGCGTCTCCACGGGGACGTCGAACCGTTCGACGTCCGCTTTCGCCGCTTCGAGCAGTTCTTCGGAGGTGCTGTCGATGCGGTCCCTGTTCTCGGCGGCGGCGGCGAGCGACGTCTGGTCGGGGACGGTGACGATGTGCGTCGCGAGTACGCGCCCGCCGGCTTGACTGGCCAGCGCGCCGGCGAGCGTCATCAGCGCGCGCTCGGTCCGCGGGTTCGCGACGGCGACCATGATCGTCGGCCCGTCGCTGCCGGACGGGGCGACCGCGTCCGTCGCGGAGACGATCTGGTCGGGGAGCGCGTCCTCTCGCTCCCGGATGAACTCCGAGAGCACGCCGTCTTCGGTCGCTTCGCGACGCGCGTACAGGAAGTACCAGAGCATCGCGGCGAGGACGAACCCCGCGGAGAGCGCGATCTCGATACCGTCCATGAACGCGACGAGGCCGAGCGACAGGCCCGCTCCGAGGATGGGTGTCAGGGGGTACAGCGGGACGGTAAAGTCCGGGTCGTACTCTTCGACGTCGGCCTCCCGGAACACGATCAGGGCGGCGTTCATGAGCGCGTAGACGATGAGGTGCAGGACGCTGGCGGCCTTCGCGAGCACCTCGATGTCCTGGCCGAGTGCGGCGATGAAGACGACGATGAGTGCGCCGGTGAGGAAGATCGAGCGGTACGGCGTCGAGTAGTCGGGGTGGATCTCGTTGAGCCAGTTGGTGACGATGCCGTCCCGCCCCATCGCGAAGTTGATGCGTGCGGACGCGAGGATGGAGGCGTTCGCCGAGGAAGCGGTCGCCAGGAGCGCGCCGGCGGTCATCACCGCGGCTGCGCCAGCAGCTACGCCACCGATGGGGCCGATGGACGCGGGGAACGACAGTTCCGCGGCCTGGGCGACCGGTGCGTCGAGACTGAGGTCGGGCCACGGCACCACGCCGAGCATCGTCGTGACGAGGATGGCGTAGATGACGGTGACGATGGCGACGCTCCCGACGATCGCGATCGGGAGGTTCCGGCCCGGGTTCTTCAGTTCCTCCGCGACGGTCGCGATCTTCGCGTATCCGAGGAAGGAGACGAACACGAGCGCCGTCGCGGGCAGGATCTTGCTGGTCCCTAACGGCGCCAGGCCGCCGTCGCCGGTGAGGGTGGCGTAGTCGAACGAGAGGAAGCCCGCGAAGGCGAACGCGGTGAGGATGGCCAGCAGGACGAACACGATGACGTTCTGGACGTTCCCGGTCTCCTTCGCGCCGAGGTAGTTGACGGCCGTGAACGCCAGGCCCGCGAAGAGCGCGCCGACCTGGTTCGGGTTGAGGAACGCGACCTCCGGCAGCGGGGCGAACACCGTCAGGTACTGTCCGAACCCGATGCAGTAGAACGCGGACGCGAACGCCAGCCCCATCCAGTCGCCCATGCCGGCGATGGACCCGAACAGCGGCCCGAGTGCCTTGTTGATGTAGTAGTAGCCACCGCCGGCCTTCGGCATGGCGGTGCCGAGTTCCGCCACCGAGAGCGCGTTCACCATCGCGATCACGCCCCCGACGACGAACGAGACGACGACGACCGGACCGGCCGTATTCGCGGCGACGCCCGGGAGGACGAAGATGCCAGCGCCGATCATGGTGCCGATGCCGATCGTCATCGCGGAGACGAGACCGAGGTCCTTGGCGAGTTCGGTCTCGCTCATGTCGGGTCCTCTGTGCTCGGAAGGACGATGACGGGGAGTGGTGCGTCCGTGACGAGCTGCCGGGTGAGGTCCCCGGAGAGCAACTGTGTGAGCCGGCCGCCGCCGCGAGGCCGGACCGCGATCGCGGTCGCGTCGGTCGCTTCGGCGGTCTCGATGATCGCAGCGACGACGTCTCGGGCGTACGCGGTGCTATCGTCGGCGTCCGGGAAGACGGTTCGAACGGCCGCGTACGCCGACTCGGCGACGGCTTCGGACTGTTCGACGGGCGTCTTATCGGGGACGCCCTCGCCTTTCTCGACCACGTGGACCGCCGTCACGTGCGCCGGGTCGTACGGCTCGAGCGCGATGGCAGTCGCCCGTGCATCCGCCTCGTTCGCGACCGGGAGGAGGACCCGTGCGAGCAGGTCCATGTCGTCCACACCGGATCCAGCTGTCATATAGAGCGCATCCGCACGCCTGGTCAATAACGGTGCCGGCGGGCGCCGAGTGCGACGGGAGCGTCGACGCGGGGCTCGAGGGGCGTCGGGCGTTCTGACCGGCTCAGTCTACGGTTCCTCGACCACGTTTGCGAGAGAACGCTCAGTCACTCGCTGCTGTCGGGTCCGCGCGAGGCGTCCGTCACGAACGCCCGCAGCTTGTCCTGTACGAACCCTGGATCGTCGACGTGACCCATGTGGGACCCGTCCGGGACCGCGGCGGTCTCGCAGTCCTCGAGTTGTGCCTCGAAGTGGTCGGCGTGCCGCTCGAGGAACGCCTCGTTCTCGCCGTACAGCACCAGCAGTTCGACCTCGATGCTGGACGGGTCCAGTTCGCTTTGGAGGTACGTTTGCAGCGCTCGATTGATCTTCGGGAGGTCGGGATCCGAATCGGCAGCGGCGTCGCACGTATGCGCCGCTCGAATCTCCTCGAACTCGTCCTCGTCCGCGGCCGAGTCCGCTACGAAGAGTTTCTCGCCGAGCCAGTGCAGGGCGTTCATCACCCACTCGTTACTGGAGACGGGCGCCACCACGCGCGGCATCGCGCTGCGAGCGAACCACTCGCCGGTAGAGAACATCTCGGGTGTCGCCGAGCCGACGGTCACCAGTCCCGAGAGACGGTCAGGGGAGTCGGCCGCGAACCGGTACCCGATCATGCCGCCGAAGGAGTGGCCGAGGACCGTCGGCGAATCGAGGTCGAGTTCGTCGAGGAACGCGCCGAGGTCGTCGACGTACTGGTCCATGGTGAACGTCTCCGTCGCTGCCGTCTCGGTCCGCCCGTGACCGCGGAGGTCGTACAGCAGGACCCGGCACTGGTCGGCGAGCGGTCGTAACTGCTCGGCCCACACCTGATGGTCGACGCCCGCGCCGTGAAGCACCACGACGGGGTGACCCTCCCCGTACTCCTCGTAGTACGTTTCGAGCCCGTTCAGTTCGACGAATGGCATACTGCCCGTGTCACGCGACCCACACTTAATCGCTGTTGCCAGTTGGTCGAAGACGGCCGCCTCCGCCGACCGTGACGCGGAGCGGCTCGAATCGGTAGCGCGACAGGCCGCGACTACCCGCTGATTCGTTCGTCCCTAGGTGGACGCGACGGGATGCGAAGCGCGCTATCGCCCGCCGTTCCGTTCGAGCACCGCGAGCAGCGCGGGGACCTCGCCACCCCGGGACACGTACGTCTCGTCGCGCAGGTCGACGACCCGCCAGTCGCCGGTGGGGTCGTCGGTACCGAACGCGTCGCGGACGGCCTCGCGCGAGATGCGGTTCGGCGGCCAGTCCGCGGGCGCGTCCGGACCGAACGCGAGGACGAACGCGCGCCCGCCGGGTTCGAGGACGCGAGCGAGCGCGTCCGCGTACTCGCCGCGTCGATTGCCGTGGTCGCTGCCGGGACCCGGGAGCGCGTGGAACACGCCGACGTCGAGGATCGAGCCCGCCCGGTCGGCGTCGACGACGCCAGCGGGCGTGCCGAGTGCGAACGCGTCGCCGACGGTGAACGTGACGCAGTCGTCGAGGTCGCGGTCGGCGGCGCGGTCGCGGGCGCGCTCGATAGCCGTCGGCGCGACGTCGACGCCGCGGACGTCGTAGCCCGCGCTCGCCAGGAGGCACGATTCGGTGCCGAGCCCGCAGCCGACGTCGAGCACGGGCGACGCGAACGCGTCCGCGTCGACGAGCGCCGTCACCGCTGGCTGCGGGTCGCCGGTATCCCACCCCACCACGTCCGTGCTCGCGTACGCGCCCTCCCAGCCGTCGCCGTCGTCGCTGTTCGGGGAGTCGTCGGCCATGGATTCGAGAGCAACGCTGGACGGTTGCAAGAGCGTAACGATTCCACCCGACACGACGCTCTCGTCGACCCCAGCCGTCCTGCAGTCACTGCAATCCGAACCGAAACCGCAGCCTCGCGGCCGCCGTCTGCTCTTCAGTCGGGGATCGCCACACTCGCGAGTCGGTCACCGGCCTTCACCGTGGCTTCGCGGGAGATGGCGTAGAGGAGGCCGTCGCGGTCGAACGTCACGCGGTGCAGGACCTCGTACGTCGACGGGTCGTAGACGGTCCCGACGTCGTCGCCCGCGTCGACGTGCTCGCCGAGTTCGAGCGCGGGATTCGGCCGGAAGAGGCCGCTGTCGGTGGCGTCGACGCGCCCGAGGTGGTTGCGGGCGACGACGGGGTCGGTCGTGATGGGTTGGCCGTCGAGCACGCCGACGTGCCGGAGCACGTTCAGCACGCCACGGACGCCCGCTTCGACCGCGGGTTCGACGAGCTCGCGGCAGTGCGCGAGCTCCGGGGTGATGGCGGGGATGCCCTCGCGTGCCGCAGCGACCCGGAGCTTCCCGTCGAAGTCCCGGCGATGCCACTCCTCCGGAGCGTCCTCGCCGCGGCGCTCGCCGAGCAGGAGGTCGGTGCCGAACGCTTCGGCGAGCGCTCGCGCCTCGGCGTCGTCGTGGGGGTACACGACGTGCGTGAGGAGGTCCGGACTGCCCGTGTGGAGGTCGACGACCGCGTCGGCGTCCGCGACGTACGGCCAGAGCGCCGCCGCCATCCGCTCGTGCAGCGACCCTTCGTCGTCGCCCGGCCACACGCGATTCATGTTCCCGTTCACGGAATCCAGGGACGCCGGCGCCGTGTACCCGACGCGGTCGAACGTCACCGGGTTCGCGACCGGCACCGCGACCACGCGCCCCGCGAGCTCAGACAGCGGGAGCTTCTCGTGCACGCGCCGCAGCACCTCCGTGCCGTTCACCTCCCGGCCATGTTGGGCGCCCTGCACGTACACCGTCGGCCCCGCCTCCGGCCCCTCGTACACGTGCACCGTCGTCGACACTCGAACGCCCGACGGCAGTCGAGCGAGCGTCACGTCCTCGCGACGATGGCGAGCCGAACGCGTCATCGGTTACGCCAGTTTTCGGCGCGCCGCATCTTGAATCTCACCCCAACCCCACTCGCGGCGACACGAACGACCGCCCGTCGAACCGAGTCCGCCGAGCGTCACCGCGAGCACGATGGGGCAACGTTATCCCGGAGGCGGCCGTCCTTTCGGGCATGACGATAGCTGCGACCATCCACACGACGCACGGCGACATCGACATCGAGCTCTACGACGAGCAGGCCCCGCGCACGGTCACGAACTTCGTCGGGCTCGCACTCCACGACCCCGCCGCGAACGCCGACCCCGCACCCGACACGACCACGTGGGCCGACCCCGAATCCGGCGAGACACGCGGCGACTCGCTGTACGCCGGCGCTGACTTCCACCGCATCATCGAGGACTTCATGATCCAGGGCGGCGACCCCGAGGGCACCGGTCGCGGCGGCCCCGGCTACCAGTTCGACGACGAGTTCGTCGACGACCTCACGCACGACGGCCCCGGCGTCCTCTCGATGGCGAACGCCGGCCCGGACACGAACGGCAGCCAGTTCTTCATCACCCTCGGCGCCACCCCGCACCTCGACGGCAAGCACGCCGTCTTCGGGAAGGTCACCGACGGCATGGACGTCGTCGAGGAACTCGGCGCGCTCGACACCGACGGCCGCGACAACCCCAACACGGACGCCGGCATCGAATCCATCGACTTCCACGACGACGTCAGTCACCTCGACCTCGCCGGCGCCGACGTCTAACTCGCGCGACGACCGCTCGCGTTCGCTTTCGAAGTTCCCACTCTGGACGGCCCCGTAGCCGCGTCCATCGTCGTCGTTGACACGTCGTGGCGAGGTTTTTACTGGTGGAGTGTCCTGAATCCACAAGCACGCCGTAACCAACGGTAACACAAAGGACGATGAGTGGGGAACACAGCGGTGACAGGGGTGACGAATCGAGCGACGATGGTGGCGTCCTCGACGAGGCGCGCGACGCGGCGGGCGGCGTCGCGGCGGGCGTCCGCGAGTCGGCCGAGGACGCGGTCGACCGCGCGAAGCCGAGTCGGCGGACGATGCTGACGATGCTGGCGTCCGCCGGGGCGGGCGCGGCGCTCGCGCGCCACGAGGACGTCTCGCGAGCGGTCGGTGGGGTGACGGGTGCCGGTGGCGGGTCGGACCTCCTGCCCGGGACGGCAGGGAACGGCCACGAGGCGGCGCTCGCGCTCGTGCCGACCGAGGAGGCGACGCACGTCGCGAAACGCTCGGGCGCGTGGGACGACCCCGGAACGTGGCAAGGCGAGGTGCCGACCGACGGTGGCCGCGTGCACGTCCCCGAGGGAGTCGAGGTGACCCTGCGGCATCGGGACGCGGCCCAACTGAAGTGGGTGCGAGTCGACGGCGCGCTCGTGCTGTCGCCGGACGCGGACACCCATCTGCAGGCCGAGACGCTCGTGACGACGCCCGAGAGCGCGCTCCAGGTCGGGTACGCCGACGACCCCGTGGGGCCGGACGCGGAGGCGCTCGTGACGTTCGCGGACTTCGGCCCCATCGACGAGTCCGTCGACCCCGAGCGCGTCGGGACGGGGCTCGTCGTGATGGGGAGTCTCGACGTCCACGGCGCGGAGACGACGACGTGGAGCGCGCTCGCGAACGCCCCCGGCGCGGGCGACGAGACGCTCACGCTCCCGGAAGCACCGACGAACTGGTCGGCCGGCGACCGCCTCGTCGTCCCCGGCATGCACCCCCGGAAGGACCAGGACGAGGAGGTGTTCGTCGAGCGCGTCGACGGGTCGACGGTGTACCTCGACCGCGAACTCGCGTACGACCACGTCCCGCCCGCCGACGACCTGTCGGCGTACGTCGTCGCGCTCGACCGCCCCGTGCGCTTTCGCTCCGCGAACCGGGCGGTCGACCGTCGCGGGCACGTGATGATCATGGCCGCGGAGACGACCGTGAAGTACGCCGCCTTCGAGGGGCTCGGACGCACCGACAAGTCCTACGCGTTCACGGACCCCGAACACGGGAAGCCACCAGAGGACGTCCCGCCGAACCCGCGAGCGCGGTACGCGTTCCACTACCACCGCACGGGCATCAGCGCCGACCCGCACGTCGCGGAGGGCCTCGCCGTCGACGGCTCCCCCGGGTGGGGCGCCGTCAACCACCACAGTCACGCCGAGGTCACCGACTCCGTCACGCACGGCGTCTTCGGCGCCGGGTTCGTCTCCGAAGCCGGGAACGAGCGCGGCGCGTTCCGCCGGAACTTCGCGCTACGCTCGACGGGGTCGGGCGAGGCGCTCGACAGCCGCGAGTTCCACAGCGACGACGACCACGAACCCGGCGAGGTCGACGACTTCGGGCACGGCGGCCACGGCTTCTGGCTGCAGGGCCCGATGGTCGCCGTCGAGGACAACGTCGCCGCCGGCCACCGCTACTTCGCGTACGTCTTCTGGAACCGGCCGCTCATCGACCGAGAACTCCGCCCCGGCGAGAAGATAGACCGCCTCCGCGGGACCGTCCCGAACACGCCCCTGGCGTTCGTCGACCAGCCCGAGCTCGCCGAGTCCGACCACGTCGTCGACGACGCGGTATCGAGCGCGTACGTCTCCCTGAACTCGGTCGCGGGGAACACGGCGTTCGCGTCCGCGGGCGGCCTCGACGTCTCCCGCCACCAGTTCGGGTGGAGCCACATCAGGGTCGCGAACTGGAGCGTCGTCGAGGACTTCACGGCGTTCAACGTCGGGCCGTTCGTCACGCACTGGGACAAGGAGGTCGAGCCCGAGTTCGCGAATCACCGCGGCGGGAACACGGGCGTGAACGTCCGGTACTCGAACAACGTCCGCCTCAAGTGGCTGCGGCTCGTGAGCGGCCGCGGCCGCGACCGCGTCGGCATCGGGCGGAACGTGCCCTATCCGTTCCATCTCAGTATCGAGGACAGCGACGTCGAGGGGTTCCGCGAGGGCCTCCTGACGGCGGTCCGTGGCGTGACTCGCGTCACGGGGTCGCGGTTCGCGAACGCGACGAACGTCGCGGTCCGCGACGAGCATCGATGGCCGACGCGGAAGATAGCCGTCGCGGACTGCGAGTTCGAGCGCGGCGGCGACGGCGGGCACGTCGCCACCGAGCTCGCGCCGCTCGAGGACCTCGGCGCGACCGAGCTGTTCACGCCGCATCGCTCCACGGTGACGCTCGACGGCCGAACCGTGTACTATCCCGAGCAGCGCGCGGACTACGTTCCCATCCCCGACCGGAAGGCGATGGAGGCGCTCGGGGATTCGTCGACGCTGAACGAACTCACGGGCGGGAACGCGGACGGCGTCGTCGGGAAGACGAACCGCGAGCTGCTGGACGCGTACGGTATCGCGACGAAGGGCGCGATCACGCCGCGCGACGCCGTGAGCGACGACCGCGTTCCCGGGAAGCTCCAGTCGCCGGCAGCGGCCAACGGCGCGGAAGCGTGGCTGGAGGCCCAGGACGGCGACGTCGAGCGACCGTGGGTCGTCGAGGAGTCGCCGAACGCGAGCGGCGGGAAGTACATCACGACCTGCGGCGTGGACGCCGGCGGCGAACCGCCGAGAGAGGGGTACGCGACCTACGAGTTCGACGTCGAACGCGGCGGCGAGTACGAGGTCCGCGGTCGCGTGCAGGTCCCGGACGACGAGAGCGATTCGTTCTGGGTGCGCGTCGACGACCGCGAGTGGGTGCGCTGGGACCGGATGCGCTCGCGGCGCGGGAGCTGGGAGTGGGAGTCTGTCCCCGACCACGACCGCGAGGGTGCACCACCGAAGCGGTTCGCGCTCGACGCGGGCCCCCACACGCTCACAGTTGCCTTCCGCGAGGACGACGCGGCGCTGGACAAGCTCGTCGTCACACAGAACCGCGACCCGCCCGTGCTGTTCGGCGAATCCGCGGGCGAGTAGCGCTCGCGCCCGGCGGCTGCGAGGGCTTCGACCGCGAGCGCGGGACCGACAACCGAAAGTTCCCGCGGCCCCGAGTCTCGCGCAATGAGCGACAGCGAGGACGCGCACGCGCCGAGCGAGATCGGGGAGGCGAACGCGCCGCCCGTGGAGGAGGCGCCGTACAAGATCATCTTCGAGGCGAACAAGTGCTTCGGCGCGGGGAAGTGCGCGGAGAAGTCGACGAACTGGGAGATGAGTATCGACAGCGGCCTCGGCACGCCGAATACGTACTTCTTCGGCGAGGAGGACCTGGAGCACAACCTCGCCGCCGCGGAGGCGTGTCCGGCGAAGAAGGACGTCGGTATCATCCACGTCGTCGACCGTCGCACGGACGAGGAGATCGCGCCGAACCCGCACGGCGACGGGACGCTGAGCGTCGACTGGTAGCTAGCGCCGGTCGCGGCGGTCGTCGTCGGTGAGCTCGCGAGCGCGAGCGACGACGTACATGAGGACGAGGCCGGTGCCGACGGCGAGCACGAACTGGGCGGCGACGAGGAAGACGGTGCCGAGCGTCGACCCCGCGCCGAAGAGGACGACGAAGAGGAACGGGACGAGTGCGGTCGCGGCGACGAGCGCGACGAGTTTCGCGAGCGGTATCGCCTCTCGGAGGACCTGTAGTGCGTCGATCTCGTTCGTTCGCGGGTCGACGAACGGCGTATCGGAGGGCATCGCCATCGAGTTGTCGGCGTTCCTGAATAAATCCTGCGAGGGACCGGCAAGCGAAACCGACTTTGCACCCCCGGCGGTAAGCCCGGACGAGCGAGGGTGGCTGAGCCAGGCCAAAGGCGGCGGACTTAAGATCCGCTCTCGTAGGAGTTCGTGGGTTCGAATCCCTCCCCTCGCATCGCTGTCGCGAACGACGGTGAGCAGCAGCTGTCGAACGAGGGTTCGAACCCTAGTAGTCGCGCGCAGCGAACGGATGTGAGCGAGCACGTCTGGTTTCGGTTCGAATCCCTCCCCTCGCACTGCCGCTGCGAACGACGGTGAGCAGCGGCTGTCGAACGAGGGTTCGAACCAGGGAGCACGCAGCGTCCGAACGAAGTGAGGACGGCCGTGTGACTGTGGTTCGAATCCCTCCCCTCGCACTGCCGCTGCGAACGACGGTGAGCAGCGGCTGTCGAGTGAGGGTTCTTCTAGCTCGGTTCGAGTTCCCGTGAGTGACGACGTTCGCACTTTCGGAGGGGGTGAATGGTGTTCGGCCACCGGAATCCATCGAAATCCGCTTCCAAGACGGTCGGGAGGCGTAAATGGTCAGTTAATCGGTGGTCGTGGTTCGGGTGGTGGAAGCGATGGTGCCGTCGTCGTCGATGGTGAGGGTGAGGCGTTCGTCGTCGAGTTCGACGTCGACTTGGAGGCGGAGGGGGTCGGTCTCGATGACGCTTTCGGTGCCGGGGGTGGTCCAGTCGAGCGTCCACCAGGGGGTGGTGCGGGCGTCGATGTCGTGGTCGTGGTGGAAGTGGGTGACGGTGGGGTGCGTGAGGAGGTGGAGGCCGAGTGGGACGCCGTGCTGGTAGCCGCAGCGCTGGCAGTCGGCGCGGTAGTGGTGGTGGTCGGGTTGGAGGCCGCCGTGTTCGAGTTCGCCCGTGAGGTGGCCGTGGCAGTCGGCGCAGACGCCCTGGCGGGTGCTTTCGCTCCACTGGTAGCCGAGGAACGCGACGTTGTCGACGAGGTCGCTCTCGGGAGTGGTCTGGAGGAGGCTGGGTGGGGCGGAGAGCGCCATCGCGTGCTCGGGGGTGCCGCAGGTGAGTTGGAGTTTGCCGTCGGTGTAGTGGAACTGGAGGTCGGCGTCGCAGAACGGGCAGGTGCCGGGGGCGTCCCTGGGGCCCCACGTCCAGTCGGTGTCGAGGACGCCGCTGGCGGCGGTGGTGAGGAGTTCCATGCCGACGCGGGAGAGCCGGTAGCCGGCGTCGGCTTTGACGACGAGGTCGTCGAGCGCGTCGAGGTGGTAGTTGAAGTTCCCGTTGTCGCGGACGTCGACGGCGTCCTTGAGGTCGGTGTACGCAAGCCAGGGGTCGGTGGGGGCGTCGGCGTGGGCGTCGGCGAGCGCGCGGAGGACGGCGACGCGCGTGGGGTGGGTGACGCGCTCGAAGACGGCGGTCGCGTCGGCGAGGGTCGTGGTGTCGGCGTCGGCGCGGTCCATCGTTCCGTCGTTCGTCGCGGCCCCGGTAAGCGTTCGTGTCGGGTGCGTTAGAGTAATGCGTTGCTCGGAACGCCTAATTCACCTCCGTCCGTCGGTTCGAGTAGACCCATGAACGACAGCGAGCGCCAGCGGTTGCTGTCGAAGTTGCAGCGGCGGTCGGGGACGGTCGGCGGCGACATCCCCGACGAGTTGACCGTGCAGGGGGAGACGGTGGACGTGAAGGCCTTCCTCTTCGAGTGCGACGACCTCGACGGGATCCCCGAGAGCGAGCGCGAGCGCCTGGAGTCGTTGAAGCGGGCGTTGAAGCGCGAGCGCCTGCAGCGAAA
Organism: Halorubellus salinus; assembly: GCF_020567525.1. Taxonomy (GTDB): domain Archaea; phylum Halobacteriota; class Halobacteria; order Halobacteriales; family Natrialbaceae; genus Halorubellus; species Halorubellus salinus. The sequence continues at coordinate 223,584 of NZ_JAJCVI010000004.1, read as the reverse complement.
GCAGCGCCTGGAGCGCGAGGACCTCTCGGTCGCGGACGGCGAGGCCATCGTGCGGCGCGTGCGCGGTATCGACCGCGCGCTGAACGCGCTCGAGGGACTGGACGAGCCGGGTATCGAGGAGCAACTCCGCCGGAAGCAACTGGAGGACGCCGAGGAGCTCCGGGCGCTCATGGACATCGCGGCGAACTAGCGGTCTCGACGCGGCCCACTCCCAGCCAGCCGGGGCGAGTCTTCGTATTTGAATCTTTGGTGGAGTTGGTGCGTCCGCAGTCGTGCGTTCCGGTTGAAATATGCGTGGTGGGTTGGTTGTGGTATGGTAGGAATGACCTCCAGACGGCGGTTGCTCGCTGGTGCCGGTGCGGCGTTGTCGGCCGCGCTGGCGGGCTGCAGTGGCCTGACGCCTTTCGTAGGGAAGCGCGAGGAGTCGACGGAGCGCGTCCCCGTCGAGGGCGCTTCGGCGCTCGCGGTGGCGATCGACGTCGGCGACGTCACGGTTCGTTCGGCGGACCGCGAGGACGTCCACGTGGACGTGGTGAAGCAGTCGAGTTCGGTGAACGCGGACCTCTCGAAGCTCGAGTTCCGCGTGGCGCGCCCCGAGGACCGCGTGCGGTTGCGGGGCGTCTGGACGGGCGACGGCGGGTTGTCCGGGAAGCCGTCGATGGACCTGGACGTGACGGTGCCGTCGTCGCTCGCGGTCGCCGAGACCGAGACGCAGGTCGGTGACGTCGACGTGGAGGGCGTGACCGGGGACGTGACGGCTGCGAGTTCGACCGGTGACGTGACGCTGCGGTCGGTCGCGGGCACGGCGCGCGCGTCGACGAGCACGGGCGACGTCGTCGTCGAGGACGTGGACGCGTTCGGCGGTGCGGACGCGAGCACGGGCGACGTCACCGTCGAGGTCCCTGCGATCGACGGCGACACGACCGTCGAGACGAGCACTGGCGACGTGACGGCGGCCGTCGGTGCCGACGTCGACGCGGAACTGCGGGCGTCGACGAGCACGGGCGACGTCGTCGTGAACGACCTGTCGCTCGCGGACGGGTCGGTTCGCGAGCAGTCCGCGTCGGGGACGCTCGGCGACGGCGGCCCCGAACTCGTGTTCGAGACGAGCACGGGTGACGTGACGGTGTCGGCGCTCGAGTAGGTCGGCGCGCGGACTCCTTCTGCGGTCTCGCTGCGATGCCGACGCACGTGACGAGAGAGCCGAGTGCTTCGAGAGCGCAGTGACTTTCGTCCCGGCGGCAGGTGCTGGCGGTCGGTGTCCGTCGTCGAGGCGGGGAGAGCCGGTGGAGAACGGGTACGGGGGCTGCGGGCCGAAGCGGCGGGGTCGAGAACGCGCTGTGCTCAGGCGTCGGCGAAGAGCGCGCCGGTGACGTGCGCGCTGGCGCGGCCGAGGAGGTTCGTCGCGTAGAGCGTGCCGAGGCCCGTGAGGACGCCGGCGGCGGCGACGAGGACGCTCTCCGCGAAGGTGTCGACGACGTGCGTGGTCGTGGTCTGGACGACGAGCGTGTCGCCGTACGCGAACGGTGCGACGAGGAGCGCGGCCGTGAGGGAGAGGCCGGTGACGAGGACGACGAACGCGACGAGGCCGAGGACGGCGCGATAGCAGAGGAACGCGACGCTCGTCCACGTCGCCCGGCCGACTGCCAGTTCCGTCAGGAACGCGACGACGCCCTGGTCGACGGCGGGGAACTCGGGGGCGACGTCGACGCCGAGGACGCCGCCGGTGAGGCGGGCGTCGAGCCACGCGAGCGTGACGACGGCGAGGAGCGTCGCGACGACGACGACGGGGCCGAGCGGCGTGATGCTCAGTCCGAGCGAGAGCCCGAGGCCGACGCTCAGGAGCACCGTGTACGCGAGGCCGACGGGGGCGGCGAGCGCGAGGTAGCCGAGCGTGCGGTACGTGAACGGGTCGACGGGTGCGGCCAGGAACGACCGGCGCGCACTCGACGAGGTCGATTGGTGCATGGGCAACTCGGAGTTCGTGCGAACGCCCCATATCAAGCGCTGGCGAGTTGTCCGCCCACCAACTGACCCAAAGGTATAAGTAAGAGAACGTTGCGTCAGGTGCCGTCGAGCGAGTAGAGGATGGCGAGCAGGCCGGCGACGTTCGCGAGCGACACCGCCAGCAGCGACTGTGCGTCCGAGAGCGCGAGCGTCGGCATGACGCCGTACAGGAGCACGAACGGGACGACGGCGATGCACGCGATACCGACGGCGAGGTACCGCATCGTCGCGCTGTCGTTCCGTCTCGCGCCGCGGTACGCGAGCGCGGCGACGACGGTCCCCGCGAGCGCGGTCGCGGCCGCCGCCACCGCCGCTATCGCCCCGGGGTCAACGCCCGCCATACCTCACCCCCTTCGAGCCGGAAACGGCCGCCTGGAGCCGGCCGTACGCTTCAACGCCCACCGTAGACCACCCCCAGGATGAGCAGGAGGCCCGCGAGCTGGCTGGCGGTCACCGCGAGGACGCGCGCCGTCCCGTCGACGCCCGGGACGGTCGCGAGCACGACGCGGAGCGTCATCGGGACGGTCGTCAGGAGGACGAGGCCGACGCCGAGCGCCGCCATCCCCGGCTGGCCGCCGTCCTGATAGCCCCGGTAGAGGCGGAGCGCGAGGTACAGCGAGAGGACGGTCGCGACGAACAGCGCGCCGAGTGCCGCGAGCACGACGAGCGGGTCCCCACCGGTCGTCGTCTGCATCGGGCCCACGGCCAACTGGAGTTCGCTCCCGGTCATTTGAATCCCTCGTAGAGGCGCGTGAAGCGGTCGCTCGGGTCCTCGCGGCGGTCGACGTCGACGTCGAACCCGTGCTCTTCGAGGTAGACGTGGACGGCGTCGAGGTTCGCGCTGTAGACCTTGTAGTGGTGGCCGTCGGGGTCGAGCATCTGGTCGTCGGTGAGGAGGTCGGCGTCCTGGAGGCGTTCGACGCGCCGGTATATCGTGGAGGGGTCCGCGTCGCACGCCTCGCTGAGCGCGTCCACGGACTTCGCCTCGTTACGCGTCTGCACGAGGATGCGCCACGCGTAGCCGTCGCTGATGAGGTCCACGACCTCGTCGACCTCGTCGACCTCGCCCTCCGGCGGCATCGTCACGCGACTACTTGGAGCGTCGACAAAAGCGTCGTGGTCGGGCGGGCGAGCGACGGCGGCGAGCGAGAGCGCGACGAACACGTCACGTCGACCGCTCTCGGCCGGAACCAGGAATCCCCGTGGCGAGTTGCTCGCTCGCCAACTCGACCCGAACGTTTATACTCGAACTACCGGCTGAGTTAGGTACCGATGTCCGCCACGCGGTCCAGTTCGCTCACCGCTCACCTCCGCGCGTTCCTCGGCGTTCCCGTCCGCGCGCAGACGTACCTGAACCTCTGTTATCTCTGCCTGGCGTTCCCGCTCGGTATCGCGTACCTGGTGTTCGTCGCGGTCGGCCTGAGTCTCGGCGTCGCCCTCGCCGTCCTCCTCGTCGGCGTTCCGATCTTCCTCCTGACGGTCGTCGGGGCGCTCGTCGCCGGGTCGATCGAGCGCGTCCTCGCCAGGTCCCTCCTCGACATCGACCTGGGGTCGCGCGCCCTCCCCGCGGACGCGTCGCTCCGCGAGCGCACGGTCGCCGTCCTGACCGACGTCTCGACGTGGAAGACCGTCGTCTACCTGCCCTCGAAGCTCGCGTTCGGGACGCTCGCGTTCGTGCTCGCGACGAGCGTCCTCACGACCGGCGTCAGCATGCTCCTCGTGCCGCTTTACTACCAGGAGCCGGGGCTGTACGTCGGCGTCGTGACGGACCGTCCCGTCGAGCTACATCCGTCGTTGTACGTCGCGTGGAACAAGCTCCTCGTCGGGTTCGAGGCGGTGTGGACGCTCGACGCCTGGCGCGTCCGCACGTTCGGGGACGCCGTCTTCGTCGCGGCCGCGGGCGCGCTCCTCATCGTCCTCGGGCTGCACGCGCTGAACCTGCTCGCTCGGGGCGCGCGCTGGTACACGGCGTTCATGCTCGACGACGGGTACGCGCCGCTCGCCGGCGACCGCTGACGGACTCGGCGGCCGCTGACGGACCCGGTCGCTTCGTGGCCCGTCACGTCAGATGGTGGTGATGTGCGAGCGGAGCTCGCGTTCCATCTCGTCGTCGATGTCGACGTCCGGATGGGCTTCTCGTGCGTGCGCTGTGGCCTGTTCGATGATGGCGTCGTCGGTGTCGGCTTCGATGACGGCGTCGCAGCCGTCGACGACGCACTCGAGGTGTCGTGGCATGGCGTCCCATACGAGGCGCCAGCGGCGTATCGTTATGAGGCAGTTTCCGCGAGAAACGACGTGTGAACGACAGCGGTGGTCGCGATGACTGGAACCCCGGTCAGGCGTCGGCGTTCGTGTCGCGTGCCGAGAGCGTCGCGGCGTGGCCGACGAGGACGGCGAGGACGGCGAGCGCGAGGGCGCCGTACCCGAGTAGGGTCTCGAACGCGCCGAGGCCGTCGCCGAGCGCGTACCCGGCGAGCGCAGCGGCGCTCGTGGCGCCGACGACGCCAGGGAGCGACTCCACGGTGGTCGAACGGCGGCGCTGGCGGCCGGCGACGATACCGACGACGGCCGCGAACGCGACGGCGAGCGCGAGCGCGAGCAGCATCACGTCGTCGTTCCATGGTCGCGAGCAAAAACGTTGGGCTACGAACCGGTCGCGAGGGAGCCCGGGGTCACGACCGCCACGGACGCTTCGTTCGGGAGCCGTCCCTCGCGACGCGGTCCTGGCGGCCGCCCGAAGTGGGCATGGCGGGGGCGGCCGCCTGCAGTCGACGACCTGTGCCTGAATCGGTCGGCGACTGGGCCCCCGAATCCTCGAAGACCACCTTCACGTGCACGACGAACCCAGGTAAAACCCCCGGTCGCCGCAGAGAGCGCCCGAGACCTGCGATTCCAGGGTAGTAGCGGGCAGGCCGGTCGGAGAATGCGTCGACGCGGGTACCGCTGTACACGTTCGTCGAATCTCGAACGGCCGGACGCTGCGAAGGGTCGCGGTCGCGACCGCTCGCGGTCGTCGGCGCGTGGCGGGTGGTTTTTCACCATGTAGGTAGAGGGGAGAGATATGACGACTCTGCTCGACGACGGCGTCGCGGACCAGGTCGTGACCACGGCGCGGACCGCCGTCGGGGACAGCCTCCGGTCGGTGACGTACTTCTCGCGCGACGACTACGAGCAACTGTACCTCCGCGGGGACCTGGAGCGGGATGCGGACCTCGGGACGTTCGTCGGTCACGAGTGGCGCGAGTGGGAGACCACGCAGTCCGCGTACGCGGGGAGCGAGCTCGGCGCGCACGAGTACACCATCCGCGTGTTCGAGAACGGGTTCCTCATCCGCATCGCCGTCGACCGCGGCGGCGTGTTCGTCACGACCGACGGCCTCACCCTGAAGGACTTCGAGGAGCTCGCGGGCGCGCTCCGCGAGGTCCTCGACTCGCGGTAGTCGACTCGACAGCGGGACGGCCGCGAACGCAACCCCCTTCTCCGCGGAGTTCGAAACGACCCCATGACCGATTCCGACGCCGCGAGTACGCCGAGCGACGTCGCGAGCGCGTTCGAGCGTCACGACGCGTTCGCGCCGACCGACGACGACCGCTATGCGCTGGACTCGACCGCGTTCGACGTGACAGTCACCGTAACCGCCACCGACTCCGGGAAGGCCGGTGCGTTCACCGTCCTCGTCCCCGTGCCGACGCTGTCGGCGACCGTCGCCGACCCAGAAGCGGTCGCGCCCGTCGTCGAGGACGGCTGGTTCGACACGTTCGAGCGACGGCTCGAGGACGCGTTCGACGTCGCGAAGACGAGCTACGGCGACCCGCCGGTCGTCGACCGCGGCCCCGAGACGGTTCGCGTCGAGCTCGCGTACGAGTCCTGGGACGCCACCGAGGGCGTCGCGGACGCGAAGGCGCTCGCGGAGTACGTCGAGGGGACGTGGGTGCAGGGCCTCATCCCGGGGTACGACTACGTCGGCGTCGCCGCCGACCTCCGGTCGCAGGCGTCACAGAACACCGCCGGCGACGACGGTGGCGACCGCAGCGGCACGCCGCTGTAGGCCGCGAGCGCTCGCGGCGTGCGGTCGGTACAGCCAGCGCGCTCGCGGCGTGCGGTCCGTAGGCGAAGCAGGGGTGAGAGCGGAACTGGCGGGTCGGCGTCAGTCCATCGCGATGTACGTCTGGGTGTCCTCGACGCCGCTGATGCCCTGGATCTGTGTCGCGGCGACGTCCTTGACCTCGCCGGGCGATTCCACGGACACCTTCGCGATGATGTCGACGTCGCCGGCGACGATGTACGCGTGCTCGACGCCGTCGAGCGCTTCGATGTCGTCTCTGAGTCGATCCGCCTCGCCCGTGTTCGCCTTGATCATGATGTACGCGGTGACTGGCATCTCAAGCACCTCCGGTGAGGGTGGCGGCGCGACCGCCCGCGTCGCCGACGATTATCTGTCTGACGTCGCCGAGCACGTCGAAGTCCGCGAGGACGACGAGTCTGTCGCCGAGTTCGAGGGACTCGTCGGGGTTCGGGATGCCGACGGATTGACCTTCCTTCCCGAACGCGAGGACGGTGGCGTCCGCGGGGAGTTGGAGTTCGCTGATCGTGTAGCCCTTGACGGGCGAGGCTTCGGTGACGGAGAGTTCGACGATCTGGAGGTTCTGGGCGATGTCGGCGATGGCGCGGATGTCGCCGCCCAGTAAGGCGTTCTTCGCGCCGATGGCGCCGAGACGCTCGGGGTAGACGATCTCGTCGACCTCGTCGGCGTACTTCCGGTAGATGTCCTCGCGGTAGTCCTCGTCGATGCGCATGATGGTGCGCGCGCCGTGGTGTTTCGCGATCATGCACGCGGCGAAGTTCGTGTTCAGGTCGCCGGTGAGTGCGCCGACGGCGTCGGCGTCGGCGATGCCGGCTTCCTCGAGGCGGTCCTCGTGGGAGCCGTCGCCCTGGACGACGGTGAACTCCTGGTCGCGAGCGCGTTCTACCTTCCGTTCGTCGCGTTCGAGCAACGTCACGTCGTGGCCCTCCTCGCGGAGGACGCGGGCCGTCCGAAGACCGACTCGGCCAGCTCCTATGATAACGAACCGCATACTACCGTGTACGACGGACCCCTTCAAGTACCTTACCCCGCCGTCGTCTGGTGGTCGAGGGGAAGTTTTTTGACGTGCCAACGTGTACCACACGTCGATGGTTCACGCGTTCATCATGGTCAAGACCGCCGCCGGGAAATCCGAGGACCTCCTCGCGCAGATCCGCGACATCGAGCTCGTCCACGCCGCCCACATCGTCGCCGGGAACTACGACATCATCAGCGAGGTCGACGCCCCCGAGGTGTACGACGTCCTCCACACCGTCTCCTCGGAGATGCAGCGACTCGACGGCGTCTCGGACACCAAGACCTACATCTCGATGAACTGACCGCGGGCACCGACGCTCACCGCCTCCCGAACGAGCCAGCAGGTTCGAGACCAGAGGAACGACCGAACCGCGCCACTCCTCGCCCAGACCTTGCGACTCGACGCCAGAGAGCGACCCTAGACAGCGCGCAGCGCGCCTAGTGGTCGAGTTCCATCACGTCGTGCTCGGCCGCGAACGACTCCATGAACGCCTGCTGCTCGCGGAGCCCCTCGGGTACCTCGTCGTAGACGTGCTCGAAGACGTCAGCGACGTCCTCGGGCTCCGTGTTCTCCGCGGTCTCGATGGCGTCGTCGAGTTCCTCGTCGGCCTCCTCGTAGATGGTGTCGACGTACTCGTCGGTGAGGACGTCCTGCTCGAAGAGGTACTCCTCGTAGCGCTCGAGCGGGTCCCGGGTCCGCCACTCCGGGAGGTCCTCGGCCTCGTCGCGGTACCGCGACGGGTCGTCGCTCGTCGTGTGTGCGCCCTGTCGGTACGTGAGGCTCTCGACGAGCACGGGTTCGCCGTCGCGCGCCGACTCGAGCGCGCTCTCGGTGAACTCGCGGACGGCGAGCGGGTCGTTCCCGTCGACCTGCCCGCCCATCATCCCGTACGCCTCGCCGCGTTGCGCGATGGAGTCCGCGGCCGTCTGGCGCTCGCGCGGCAGCGAGATCGCCCAGTTGTTGTTCTCGCAGAAGAAGACGACGGGCGCGTCGAACACGCCCGCGAAGTTCAGGCCCTCGTGGAAGTCGCCCTCGGAGGTCGCGCCGTCACCGAAGTAACAGAGCGCGGCCTTGTCGTCCTCGCCGCGGTAGTTCATCGCCATGCCCGCGCCCGCCGCGTGCGGGATCTGGGTCGCGATGGGGACCGCCTGCGGGAAGTTCGGGACGTCGTGGTCGCTCTCGTACTCCGGGAACCCGCGGCGGAAGAGCAGGACGTCGCTCATCGGGACGTCGCGCGCGATCTGCATGCCGTTCGAGCGGTACGTCGGGAACAACCAATCGGACGCCGCCATCGCGTGCGCGGCGCCGACCTGCGACGCCTCCTGGCCCTTGTACGGCGGGTAGCCGCTCATCCACCCGCGGCGCTGGAGCGCCAGCGCGCGCTCGTCGAACCGTCGTGCTCGTACCATGTCCCGATAGAGCGCGCGCGCCTCGTCCGCCGAGAACGGCGTGTCCGCGAGGTCGCGCTCGCCGATGACCCGATGCATGCTCTCGCCTCCCACCGCTCCGGAAAAAGCACTTGCGGTCCGTCCCCGAGAACGCTCCTTCGACCGCGAGTAAGTCCGTCGCGGGGTCACGGGTCGCGACGGATATTTACGTGTGACGTAAACCCCTCGTCGTCGCGGTCGGTCACGCCGACCTCGACGCGACCGCCAGCGGAGACGCGGCGTCGATGGGGGTTAGTTCGTGGAGCCCCCACACTCGGGTATGGTCACGACCGTCGGCCTCGTCGGTATCGGCGTGCTCGTGGTGGTGCACACCGCGCTGGCCGCCCTCGTCACGCGACTGTTCAGGAACCGGCTGGAGACCGGGTGGGGGAGTGCGATCTACGCCGCCGTCGGCGGTGCGTTCGTGCTCTTCGTCTCCACGCTCGTCCTCTCGGGCATCTTCGGTATCGGCGGGAACCTCGGGTCGCGGTACACCGCCGTCCTCGTCGTCATCGCGATGCCACTCATGCTCGGTATCACGTTCGACTACTTCTGGATGCCGTCGCCCGACGAGGTCGAACTCCCCGAATCCCTCGACTCGCGGTGATTCCCGGCGACTCGCGGTGACGCCCAGCCACTCGCGGTGACGCCCAGCCACTCGCAGCGACGGACTGCTGGTCGCGGCGTCGAGTTCCGGCCCCGAGCTCAGGCGTCGGGGTCGCGGACGCCCTCGCCGAGCCCGTCGCCGACGCCCTGGTAGTCCTCGCGTTCGCCCTCGCCCGTATCGAGCGGGTCGTACCCCGCCGCGCGACGCCCGCCGGCCTCGACGACCGCCTCGATGACGTGCTCGACCTCGTCCAGCACCGCTTCCGGGGACTGCGTCGCGTCCACGCGCACGAACCGCTCAGGCATCCACTCCTGGAGTCGGTCGTAGTTCTCGCTGACCGCCGAGAGGTACTGGAACTGCTCGAACTTGTTCGTCGCGCCCGACCGGTCCACGGCCGTCTCCGGGTCCACGTCGAGATAGATCGTGAGGTCGGGCTGGACGGTGAACGGCTGGTGGACGCCCCGCACGTACTCGACAGGGCGGTCGACGACGCCCTCGAGGCTCGCGCCCTGGTACGCGCACCGCGAGTCCACGTAGCGGTCGGAGACGACGAGGTCGCCGTCGGCGAGCGCCGGCCGGACGACGCGCGACAGGTGGTCGGCGTGGTCCGCGACGAACGTGAACAGCTCCGCGAGCGGGTCCGCGTCGTCGTCCTCGATGGACCGGTAGACCGCCTCGCCGTACGGCGAGTCCGTGGGTTCGCGCGTGAAGACCGCGTCCGGGTAGACGTCGTGCAGGGCCTCCCAGACGGTCGTCTTCCCGCTCCCGTCGAGGCCTTCGAGCGTGACGAGCATGCGCCCGAGTAGCGGACGCGCACACGTTACGCTTCCGCTCCCCGCTCGCGACGCGTCCACGCCCCGTTCGCGCTCGACGCCGTCATCCTCGACGCCGGCATCGCCGTGCCCGCCCGCGCTGGTGTGCCCTTCGACCACGGCGTCGCGTTGGGCTAGCGCTTATCTGCCCCCCGCATCATATATCGGATATGAAAGTTATCGTCGCTGGCGGAACCGGATTCGTTGGACGACACGTCTGTCGCGTACTCGCCGACCGCGGGCACGACGTCGTCGCGCTCGCGCGCAACCCGAGCGAGGCCGACCTCCCCGACACCGTCGACACCGCGATGGGGGACGTGACCGCGTACGACTCCTTCGAGAGTCACTTCGAGGGGATGGACGCGGCCGTGAACCTCGTCGCGCTCTCCCCACTGTTCAAGCCGCCACGCGGCCTGAGTCACGACCTCGTGCACACGCAGGGCACCGCGAACGTCGTCGAGGCCTGCGAGAACCACGGCGTCGAGCACCTCGTCCAGCAGAGCGCGCTCGGCGCGGACTCCGAGGGACTGACGTCCTACATCCGGTCGAAGGGCGACGCCGAGCGCATCGTCCGCGAGTCCGACCTCGAATGGACCATCCTCCGGCCGTCCGTCATCTTCGGTGACGGCGGCGAGTTCGTCGGGTTCACCAAGCAGTTGACGACGCCCGTCGTCGCACCGCTACCCGCGGGCGGGACGAACGAGTTCCAGCCGATCTGGATCGAGGACTTCGCGCCGCTCGTCGCGAGCGCCGTCGAGGACGACGCCCACCGCGGCGAGGTCTACGAGATCGGCGGCCCCGAGGTCCTGACGATGCGCGAGGTCACCGAGCTCGCGTGGGCGGCAGAGGGCAAGAACCCGAAGATGGTGACCCTGCCGATGTGGTTCATGAAGACCGGACTCACCGTCGCCGGCCCGGTCCCGTTCTTCCCGTTCGGTCCGGAGCAAGCGAAGGCGCTGAAGATACAGAACACGGTCGCCGAGAACGACGTGACCGCGTTCGGCGTCGACGAGGCCGACCTGCGGACGCTCGCGGACTACCTCGGCGTCACCGACGACGGCGGTGCGGCGACCTCGCGGACGGACTCCGCGAGCGCCGCCTGAGCGCGCACCGACAGGTCGCGGTCGTCGACGCCACGCCGTCCGAGCGCTCGTTCCGCGCTCGGTATCGTCGACTCGCCCTTCCCAAGGGCCGCCTGAAACGTCCGGATTCGAGCCAAGGACGGCTTGAACGGGCGGCGGGGCAGCACCACGGCACCCCGGAACGCGCCCCGACTTAAATAGAACGGGTTCGTGTCACGGAATTTTCTCGATAACGTGTGCCTACATTCCGCTCGAAGCACGCACCGTCGGGCGATTATCGCCTCGAAAGTGATGGCACGTGTATATTTAAACCATCCAAAGCCTTATGTCGTTCATCACTCTCTAATCAAGCCAACGGAGCCCCCCTTCAAACCATGAAACTGGCGATGATCGGATTCGGTCAGGCAGGCGGGAAGATCGTGGACCGTTTCGTCGAGTACGACGAGCGGACCGGGAGCGGCATCGTCCGCGCCGCTATCGCGGTGAACACCGCGAAAGCGGACCTGATGGGCCTCGAGAACATCGAGCAGGAGAACCGGGTACTCATCGGGCAATCCCGCGTCAAAGGACACGGTGTGGGTGCGGACAACGAGCTCGGCGCGGAGATCGCCGAGGAGGACGTCGACGAGGTCCAGGGTGCGATCGACGCCATCCCGACCCACGAGGTCGACGCGTTCCTCGTCGTCGCCGGGATGGGTGGCGGGACCGGCTCGGGTGGAGCCCCGGTCCTCGCCAAACACCTCAAGCGCATCTACACGATACCCGTGTACGGCCTCGGCGTCCTGCCGGGCAGCGACGAGGGCGGCATCTACACGCTGAACGCCGCACGCTCGTTCCAGACGTTCGTGCGCGAGGTCGACAACCTCCTCGTGTTCGACAACGACTCCTGGCGCCAAGCCGGTGAATCAGTCGAAGGCGGTTACGACGACATCAACAAGGAGATCGTCACGCGCTTCGGCGTGCTGTTCGGCGCGGGCGAGGTCGGTGAAGGCGACGAGGTCGCCGAATCCGTCGTCGACTCCTCGGAGATCATCAACACGCTCGCGGGCGGTGGCGTCTCCACCGTCGGGTACGCGAGCGAAGGCGTCGACCTCGACGACAGCGGCGGTCTCCTCTCCCGATTCACGGGGAGCGACGAACAGGTCGACACCGCGCACACGACGAACCGCATCACGAGCCTCGTCCGGAAGGCCGCACTCGGCCGCCTGACGCTGCCGTGCGAGATCGAGGGCGCCGAGCGCGCACTCCTCGTCATGTCCGGCCCGCCGAAGCACCTGAACCGGAAAGGCATAGAGCGCGGGCGGAAGTGGCTCGAGGAGCAGACCGGGTCGATGGAGGTGCGCGGCGGCGACTTCCCCGTGAAGGAGCCCCAGGTCGCGGCCTGTATCCTGCTGTCGGGCGTGAACGACGTGCCCCGCATCAAGGAACTCCAGCAGGTCGCGATCGAAGCGCAGGACAACATCGAGTCGATCCGGGAGGAGAGCGAAGATAATTTGGAGGAGTTGGTGGAAGATGACGAAGATGAACTCGACCCGTTATTCTAGGCTGTTCGCCTGTTGTCTGGTCGCGATGCTCGCGCTTTCGGCCGTCGCCACGCCGGTGATGGCGGTGAGCGTCGACTCCGAGGACGTCCCGAGCGAGGCGGAGGTTGGGACGCAGTACGAGGCGTCGGTGACGCTCACCGACCTGTACTCGGAGAACAACAACTGGCAACTGAACGTGTCCACCGAACTCACCGGAGACCCGCTCTGGACCGTCGAGTACGTCGGCGTCGACGGGGACGTGACGGACGAGGTGACGCGAACCGGGCAGAACGTCACCGTGAGCGAACGGAACGTCGAGTCGCCGATCAGTGAAGTTCGCGTGACCGTCGAGGGCACGGTGCCCGAGGTCGGCAACTGGTCGTACGATCCCCAGCCGTCGTTCCTGGCGATGGAACTCGCGCAGGTGCCGGTGACGAGCGACGGCTCGACTGGCGCGCCGTCGACCATCGAAACGTGGACGGCCGCACACTACACGGCTGATTCCAAGGAAGCGCGGGACGCGATCACGTCCGCCGAGGACGCCATCGCGAGCGCGGACGAAGCGGACGGTGACGTCGGTGCTGCCGAGAACTCGCTCGAGGACGCGAAGCGGTTCTACTCGAACGAGGACTTCGAGGCGGCCGTGACGAATGCCGAGGAGGCCGAACAGCAGGCGAACGATGCCGAGCAGGCGGCGCAGTCCAGCCAGCAGACCCAGCAGTTACTCATCTACGCGGGCGTCGGTGTCGTCGTCCTCCTCCTCATCGGCGGGGGCGTGTACTGGTACCGGCAGAACCAGCAGGACACCAGTCGCCTGGGCTGACGCCCGGGGGTTCTCTCGTGGAGGTCGTCGTTCCGTTCTCGCCGACGAACCCGAAGACGCGGCTCGCTGACGTACTCACGACCGCCGAGCGCCGCGAGTTCGCTGGCGTCATGCTCGAGGACGTTCTCGATGCGTTGTCGCGGACGCGGGGCGTGCCCACGCCGTCGGTGCTGTCGACGGCGTCGCTCGCGGACGACGTCGACGTCGACGTCGACGTGACCGTCGACGAACGTGCGTTGACGTCGGCAGTGAACGACGTGCTGGCGTCGCGCACGGAGCCGGTGGCGGTCGTGATGGCGGACCTGGCGTTGGCGACGCCGACCGCGCTCCGAGGCTTGTTCGCGAGCGACGCGGACGTGGTGCTGGCACCGGGGCGGCGCGTCGGGACGAACGCGCTCGTCGCTCGCCACCCGGCGTTCCGCGTGGACTACCACGGCGCGTCGTTCGTCGATCACCGCGAGGCGGCGGCGCAGGTCGGTGCGACGCTGTCGGTCGTGGACTCGCATCGGCTCGCGACGGACGTGGACGAACCCGGTGACCTCGCGGAGGTGCTCGCCCACGGCGCGGGTGCGAGCGCGGACTGGCTCCGCGACCACGGGTTCGCACTCGCGGAGCGCGCCGACGGGTCGGTGCACGCGGTTCGACACGACGAGTGAGTCGACCGCGGAGTCGCCGCCCGAGTCGACGCTCGCGACGACACTCGACTCGCGACGGTGAACGAACACGGAGACGGCTGTCGATTCAGGCATACCCTTGAAGTGGGTCTTCGAGAGAGAGTGGAGTGCGCGGAACGGTCGCGCATCGTCACCTTCCCTGCACGACGACCGCTCCACCGACCCGCTATCCCAAGGGGTGGGGTTCGGGCGGTCGTCGGCCTATCGACTGCTAGCCACGGCGTCGGGACAGTCTCGTTCGAGGGCCACGGCGGCGACGGTCGAGTGACGGCGCCGGCAGGCGTCGCCGCGGTGAGTCATCCTTTTGGCCGCGGGTCCCGGAGGACGCGGTATGCTTCCGGGCGCCGACGAGTACGACGTCGACGTCGCCGTCAGCGAGCGCGACGTCGACGCGGCGCTGTCGGTGACGCCCGCGGACGTCGAGCCCGCCGACGAGTTGACGTTCGCGCGGAACGTCTTCCTGCCGTTGACGACGGCGTGCCGGTACACGTGCACGTACTGCACGTTCTTCGACCCGCCCGGCGAAGCGACGCTGATGGACGACGACGACGTCGACGCCGTCCTCGAACGCGGCCGCGCCGCCGGCTGTACGGAGGCGTTGTTCACGTTCGGCGACGACCCCGACGACCGCTACACCGAGATCCACCGCCAGCTCGACGACTGGGGGTACGACGACGTCCACGAGTACCTCGCCGCGGTCTGCGAGCACACGCTCGAATCGGGCGTGCTCCCGCACTCGAACCCCGGCGACCAGACCAAGGCGGAGATGGCGGCGGTCGCGCCGTACAACGCGAGCATGGGCGTGATGCTGGAGACGACCGCGGACGTCGACGCACACGCCGGCCCACGGCAGAAGTCGCCCGCACAGCGCGTCCGAACCATCGACACCGCGGGCGAGTTACGGGTGCCGTTCACGACCGGCATCCTCGTCGGCGTCGGCGAGGGCTGGCGAGCTCGCGCGGAGAGCCTCCTCGTCATCCGCGACCTCCACGAACGCCACGGCCACGTCCAGGAGGTCATCGTCCAACCCGTCGTCGAGAACGACCGCTGGAACGGCGGCACGCCCGACGTCGACACGATGCGTCGCGTCACCGCGATGGCGCGCTGGGTCCTCCCCGACGAGGTCTCCGTCCAGGTCCCCCCGAACCTCGCACCCGTCCGCGACCTCCTCGAGTGCGGCATCGACGACCTCGGCGGCGTCTCCCCCGTCACCGACGACCACATCAACCCCGAGTACGCCTGGCCCGCACTCCGCGAACTCGAAGCCATCGCACGCGACGCCGACGTCCCCCTCAGAGAACGCCTCCCCGTCCACGAACGCTACCTCCCCACCGAGTTCCGCCACGACGACTTCGACGGCACCCCAGCCCCCGGCGACGACTGGCTCGACGACCCCGTCCTCGACGCCCTCCACGACGACGGCCCCGCCAGCGAACGCTACCGACGCGTCTACCACGGCGACCCCATCGTCACGCCCTGACGAGCGCGCTCGACGCGAACCGGCAGCCTCGCGGCCGCCGGACGCTCGCTCAGTCGAAAATACCGGAACCGGCAGCCTCGCGGCCGCCGGATGCTCGATCAGTCAGCGGCCCCAAGAACCGGCGGCCGCCAGGCCGCCGGATGCTTGGTCAGTCGGTGAGGAACTGCGAGAACACACGTTCTTCGGCCTTCCGGAGGTGCTCGCCGACGGTCCCGGGCGAACACCCGAGCGCGTCCGCGACGTCCTCCTGGGTCGCCTCGCGCGGATTCTGGTAGTACCCGAGTTCGACCGCGGTGGCGACGACGTCCTCCTGGCGGTCCGTGAGACAGTCGAACGCGTCGCGCCGACACGGCGTGTACTCGCCGGTCTCCAGGACGTCGAACGGAACGTCGAAGTCCGGGACCTCCCCGAACGTCTCCGCGAACGCCGCGTCAGTCCCGAGGTACGTCACCTCGAACGCGCCCGACTCCCGGACGACGATCGGGTGGTCCATGACGACGCACGTCTGGCGGCGCGCCCGCAGCATCGCCGCCGCCCGCGGGTTCGTGTCGTGATGGAGGTACGCGAGCGCCCCACCGTCCTCGGGATTCTGAACGGCGACGTCGTGGACGCTCGAGCACTCGCGGAGCGCGGTCTCCGCCGCAGCGACGTCCCCGCGGACCGAGACGAGCGCGGCGACGGTACCATCGTCGTGGAGTTCCACGCGATGGATGTACTCGCGCGTAACGCCATCCGTGTCAGCGAGCACCTGCCCCCACGCCTGGAACGCCTCCCCGGACGCCGGATAGTACACCGCAGTGACGTACCGCATACCCACCTTGCTCCGCCGGCCGGGAACTAAACTCCATCGCACCAGGTACTTAAGATACCCTCGTATCCGGCGCAACAGCGTTACGCTGCCCGGGCGACTACGAGAAGGCGTCGGGAACACCTCTGACGAACGGCCGCGAGCAGCCCACTCGCGTCCACCATCGCCTGTCATCTCCCGACCCCCCGCTACGCGAACGCCCCCCTGCCCAGGGGGCGTCGTGGCCCTTCTTTCGATCACACCGAGTGCTCGCCGCACGAACGACCAGCGGACGCGAGACCACCGGTGACGACGAGGCCCTCGACGTCGACCGACAGCGCTCGCACCGTTCACCGAGAACGCTCGCGGCCTCAGACGACCGCGGGCGCGACGGTCGCGGAGTCGTTCGTCGCCGGCAGGTAGAGGTCGTCGTCCTCGAGGAGGACGCCGTCGGGCGTGACGACGCGTACCGAAGACGGGTCGACGAGGCGACGACCGACGGCGTCCGCGCGCTCGGTCGCGACCCGGAGTTCGTCGTCGACGACGTAGAGGTACCGCGTCGTCTCGGGGTCGAGCGCGCTGTCGAGCGTCGTCTCGTACCTGTCGCCCGCGATCGTCACGACGACCGTCGTCCCCGCGGGGACCGCGTGCTCGCCGTACGCCGTGAGCGCGACGCGCGACCGGTCGTCGACGTCCGTGCTCGCGGCGACGTCGCGACGAGCGTTCGCCGGCACGTCCTCGACCCAGGACGGTCGCAACGGCGCACCCTCACTGGTGCTCACGAGCTCGAACGAGGCCGAGCCACCCCAGACGTCGCCGTCCTCGGCGTCGACGTACGTCGCGTTCGCGCGGAACGCGTGGATGCGACCGGTTTCGTCGACCACGACGCGCGCGTCGAAGGACTGCACGTCCACGCCGTCGTACGGCGGGTCGGCGCTATCGGCGGTGAGCGTCACGAACGTCCGGCCGTCGCGCTCGGTGACGTTCACGACCTCGAACTCCCCGGCCGCCAGCGCGCGCGACGTGGACACCGGCACGGCGAGCGACGACGCCGGGTGGATGGTCGTCCGCGGCCGGTACAGCGTCTCGTTACCGTCGACGCGCGTCAACCGATGCCGGCCGCGCTTCCAGGCGGTGACGACGCGCCCGTCGTCGTGGACCGTGCGCTCGAGGACGCGCGTCCGGTTCGTCGACGCGACCACGACGACGCGCTCGCTGGACCGACTCGTCGTCGTCCCGTTCTCGCTGAACACGTCCGTCTCGGTCCCGCGGACCTTGAACCCGGTCGCGGTCACGGCCGCGGTGTGGTTGTCGACGAGGCGGTCGGCGTACACGACGCCGTCGCTCGTCACCCCGGGCGCGTACTGCGTCGCGTTCTCGGTCACCTCGTCGTCGGGGCCGTCGTCGCCGCCGACCGAGACCGAACTGTAGCTCGACGACAGCGAGACCAGGGAGACGCCGCCGGCACTGACGGACACGTCGATCTCGTTCGCGAAGTTCGGCGGGTCGTCGAACGCCGACGCGTTCGCGCGAACGACGAGGTCCCCGTCGACGCGCGCGAACGCGACCGTCTCGCCCGCCGCGATGGCGCGGTCGACGGTCGTCGCGTACGTCGTCCCGTTGCTCGTGATGGAGACGTTCGTCCCCGGCGGGAGCGCGTCCGGCCCGTCGTTCGTCACGGTGAACGTGCCGTGGTTCTCCACGTACCCCGTCCCGTTCGGGTTCGGGTAGTGCTCGCGGCGGACGTCCACCTCGACGCTTACGTTCCGGCGGGCGGCGGTCGGGACCGCCGACAGCCAGTCCGGGCGCGTCGGCGAGGCGTCGAGGGACTCGACGGTCCACTCGTAGCTCCGCGTCAGGCGCGTGGTGTTCGCGGCCACGCGGTACGACGCGAGGAGACCGCGCTCGTCGACGACGAGCGTCGCGTCGTACGTCCCGTTCGTCCGCGCGGCGGAGGCGTTCGGGTGCGCGCTGACCGTCTTCGATGCGGTGAGCGTGTAGACGTCGCGGCCGTCGCGCTCGGTGACGTTCGCGACCGAGAAGTTCAGCGCGTCGAGACGGTTCGCCAGTTGCGCGACGCCCGTGTACTGCGTCGTCGTGTACGGCCCGCCCGCGTTCCGGTACTGGGTCTCGTTGCGGACGTCGAGCCGCATCACGGCGGTCGATTCGTTCGCGAACAGTTCGTATCCCGCGCTCTGGTTCCCGAGCGTCCGCGTCATCGATACCCGAAGTCGGTCGCCGCCGGGGCCGGCGACGACGGCGGCGGTCGCGTTCGTCGCCGGTCCGGGCCCGTACGCGACCTGGGAAACGAGCGTCGCCCGGTAGCCGTCGGCGTAGAGGACGCGCTCGTGTGCGGCGAGGAGCGCGCTCGCGTTCGCGAGCGCTCCCGAGGCGTTCCCGGCGAGCGTCACGCCGGGTGGCGCCTCGTCGCCCGGGTTCGCCGCCGTCGCGTTCGCGTCGGCGGCGTCGCCGTCGGTCGAGCCGTCGTCGGCGTCGTCGCCGCCGCTTCCGGTCGTCGTCGATGCGTCAGTCGTGGGCGTCCCGGTCGCCACCGTCGTCGACCCGTCGGTCGGGGCCGGTTGCGTGCTCGGCGCGGTACAGCCCGCGAGCACGACGAGGGCGACGACGAGGACGGGGACCAACCGTCGCGTCATCGACTCCGACTCCGTCCTATCGAGAGAAAAGTAATTCGGTTACTTAGAGAGGTCCTGTAGTCTCCCGGTCGGTCACGCAGCCACGTCGGAGACGCCGAGTCGAGCACGCGCTCGCGTTCGCGACGAGCGCGTCGACCGCGAGCGTCCCGACCGCTCCGAACGACCATAGAGCGTTGCCTACCGGTACGTATCCCTCCTAGAGACGTTCATGTGTCACGTCGCCCAAGACGTGACCGATGCACGCGGACGACCCACCGGAGACGACCGTCCTGACCGCGCTCGACGCGAACCCGACCCTGCACGTGAGCGAACTCGCCGAACGCGTCGGCGGCGACCCACGGCTCGTCGACCAGGTCTGTCACGAACTCGAGGTCGACGGCTGCGTGCGCTCGCGCACCGCCGGCCTCTACAGCATCACCGCGAAGGGCGAACGCCGCCTCCGCACCCTCATCACCACCCGCTGACCGCCTCCATCCCTACCGTCCGGGTCGCGTCGACGGTCGCGTTCCGGCGCGTCCGCTCGGTCGCGTTCGCGACCCAGTCCGGGCGCGTCGGCGTGACGTCGAGCGATTCGAGCGTCCACTCGTGGGTCACGTCCCGCCCGGTCGCGTTCTGTCGGACGTGGTACGCGGAGACGACGCCGCGTTCGTCGACGACGACGCGCGCGGTGTACGTCCCGTTCGTGGTGGTGTTCGCGGCGGCGTGCGACGCGGTGAGCGTGAACACGCGTCTCCCGTCCTCGGTCGTGACGTTCGCGACGGAGAAGTTCAGGTCCTCGAGCACGCCCTCGAGCGTCGACGCGCCCGTGAGCTCCCGTTCCTCGGGGTCGTCGCGGAGCGTCTGGATCCGGCTGCTGCCGTTGGTCGTCGTGCGGACGAGCGTGGTGGACTCGTTCTGCCAGATCTCGTACGCGACGGTGCCGTTACCGCGATGGACGACCGATTCGGTGCGGACGAGCGTCGCGTCCGGACCGGCGGCGACCATCGCGGTCGCGTTCCGCATCGGCCCGGGCCCGTACGCCGTCCGCGAGTCCACGGTCGCCCGGAAGCCGTCCGCGAGCAGGACGCGCTCGTGGGCATCGAGGAGTGCGCTGGCGTTCACGACGACGCCAGCGGCCTTCGCGTCCGTCGAAACGCCCGGCGGCGTCGGCCCGCGTTCGAGTGGACCGGTCGCGTTCGCGTCGTCAGTCGTGGTGTCGATACCGTCTGCCGTCGTTCCGTTCCCGGTCGCCTCGGTGTCGCTGGCGGGCGTGCTCGGCGCGGTACAGCCCGCGAGCACGACGAGGGCGACGACGAGGACGGGGACCAACCGTCGCGTCATCGCTCGGACGTTCGACCCGTCGACACAAAGCCCGTTCGATGCTATCAGCGAACGGATACCTCGCGTGCGGAGCTACCGCGGCCGCACGACGTAGTGGCCGTCGCCCTCGTCGACGAGCACGCTCGGCTCGCGCATGCTGACGACGTACCCCGTCGGATTCCCCGTGGTCTCGCAGGCCGCGCGGACGCTCCCGAGCTCCCCGAGCAACTGCGCCGACGGCGGCTTCTGGGCCGCGCCGCAGTCGTATATCGTCACGAGCTGGCTCGCGCCGCTGGCGGTGGCGTCCGCGTCGGGGTCCTCGCGCTCGTAGACGACGATGTGAGCGTGCCGGGGGAGGAGGGACCGGTCGCCGTCGCTCTCGTCGGCGTCGTCGGTCGGCGCGGGCGCGAGGTGATTCACGCGAGGACCGAGGAGGTCGAGCACGAAAGCCGCCACGGTTCACCCCACCGGGAGACAGCACGGCGAGTGGGCGCGGTCAGTCGTCCGCGGCGACGCTCTCGCCGTCGGCGTCCCGGCGCGCGAGCATCGGCGTGCCGTCCGCGCGCGGCCCGAGCAGCGGCCCGTGCGGGCCCTCGCCCTCGATGGGGCGACGCTGTCGGTAGTCCGTCGACCGCTCGACGGGACGGCGGCCGATGGAGCGGATCATCTCGACGTAGTCGTCGAAGCTCCGGAACTCGCCGTACTCGCCGCCCGCGCGCTTCGTTATCTCCTCGCTCAGGATGGTGCCCATGAAGTCGTCCGCGCCGCAGTGCAGGTACTTGAGGCCGCGTTCGTCGCCGTACTTCACCCACGACGACTGGACGTGGTCGACGTTGTCGAGGTAGAGCCGCGACACCGCGATCATGAGCGCGTCTTCGGCAGGGGACGCGCCGCCGTCGACGACGCCGTGCTCGAACAGCGGCGTCTGCTGGTGGACGAACGAGAGCGGGACGAACTCCGTGATTGCGCCGTCGACGCGGTCCTGGAGCGCGCGGACCTCGTCGAGGTGGACGACGCGATGCGCTTCGTTCTCGACGTGCCCGTACATGATGGTCGCGGTGAGGTCGAGGCCGACGTTCCCGGCAGCCTCCATCGCCGCGAGCCACTCGCCGGTATCTATCTTCCCGGGACAGATGACGTCCCGGACCTCGTCGACGAGGATCTCGGCTGCGGTCCCCGGCACCGAATCCAGGCCGGCGTCCGCGAGCCGACCGTAGACGTCCTCGTACGTCCAGTCCGTGCCGCGTCGCGCGTGATAGCCCTCCTCGGGCGTCATCGAGTGCAGGTGGACGTCGCCGACGCTCATCGCGTCCATCTGCTCGACGTACGTCCCCGGATCCGTCGCGTACCGCTCGGGGGGCTTGTAGTTCGTCTCCCGCCAGTCGCTCGCCCGCAGTATCTCGTGGTGCTCGTCGTCGAGCGCGAACGCCGGATGCAGCCCCGACACCGACGTCACCTCGTAGATACCCATGTCGAGCGCGTCCGCGACGACCGCACGGGACTCCGCGGGCGTCTTCGTGAACCCGTCCGTCTCGCCCTCGTAGTCGTCCTCGAACGTGTGCGCGGTGTCCTTGAAGTTACAGAACAGGCACCCGGTGTTGCACGCGGTCGTGACGTTGTTGTTCAGGTTCGCGACGAACGTCACGTCCTCGCCGACGACGTCGCGACGCCGTTCGTCCGCGGCCTGCAGGACGCGCTCCTTGCGCTCGTGGTCGATGCCGTCGACGTCGGTCCCGGTCGTGATGAGTTCGATGCCGTCCGCGACGTCGAGTCGCTCGCCGGAGCGTGCTTTCGCCAGCGCGTTCTCGAAGCCCTGGTCTGTCTCGGGGACGACGTCGAACTCGAAGTCGCCGTCGTCGGGGACGGCCTCGGGGTCGAGCGCGCTGGTCATCGACTCGAACCAGGCGAGTAGACGGCAAAAGCGTGATGGAACCGGCCCCCGTCGGACGCCCCACGACCGCGAGCGCTCCGGGCTCGAGCGCGCTCAGAGTGCCGCGGACGGGTCGGGCGCGGTTTCCGTCGAGACGCCCGAGCCGATGGCGTTCTGGACGGCGCCGTCGTCGAGTTCGAGCTCGTCAGCCATCGTCGCCAGGAGCTGGGCCTCCGCGTCGTCGACGTCGCCGTCGGCGACCGCGACCTGCGCCGCGAACCGCAGCGCGAGCTGGCGGCCGTCGCGCGTGAGCGTCTCCGCGAGGCCGTCGGCGACCTTCGCAGCGTTCGTCGTCGCGTTCGCGTACTCCGTCACGCGCCCCTCGATCGCGTTCCGGTCGGCGTCCGGGAACAACTCGAGGGCGTTGTCGCGGATGGCGGCAGCTTCGCTCGGGTCCGCGTGCCCGTCCGCGACCATCACGGCGACGCCGAGCCGGAGGAGGCCGCGCTGGAGGAGTTCGTGCTGGCCGTAGTCGCTCGCGTCGAACTCGCTCGCGTCCGCGAGGTACCGGAAGTCGACGCCGGACTCCGCGAGCGTCCGCGCGAGCTTCGTCGTCGGCCCGCGGTTCACCGCGCCACGGCCGAGGTTCCAGAGGACCGTGAACGGGTTCGCGAACAGCGACGCGATGCTCCACCATCCCAGGAGGAGGTTCTTCCCGGCGAGCCCCCAGAGCCGCGAGCGATTGCACTGATGACAGCCCATGACGGTCCGGGAACTCCACCGGTACGCGAGCAGCATCCCGACGACGCCGTACCCGGTCGCCGCCTCCTCGATGGGGCGGTCGCCGCACTCGGGGCACGGGATGTCGACCGCGACGGCGTCGTCGGGAACGTCCGTGACGGTCGTCCCGGTCGCGTCCCCGGTGGCGCCGTCGGCGGGTCCGACGATGCCGGCGAGCGACGCGTCGCAGTTCCCGCAGTACGGCGCGCCCGGGTCGACGCGCTGCCCGCAGTTCGGGCAGACCGCGTCCTCCACGCCGCCCTCGGGAACGAGGTCGAACCAGTTCCGCACGCGGAGCGGGAGCAGCGGCGGGACGCTGTCGCCGATCTCCGCGGACCACGGCTGGATCATGAGTCCGACGAGCGCGCTCACGGCGACCGCGGCGGCGAGACCGTTCGTGATCGTCGTCTCGCCCCCGCCACCGCCGTCCTGTGCGGTGAGGAGGACGACGACGAGGACGCCGCCGAGGACGCTCGTCGCGATCGGGAGCGTGCCGCGCGGGAACTTCCAGGCGAGCGCGCCGACCGCGAGCCCGAGAGCGACCGCGGCGCCGGCACCGACGAGCGTCGCTGCGCCACCGCCCGCGACCGCACCGAGCAGCGCGCCGGCCGCACCCGCGGAGACGCCCCACCCGAGACGGTCGTCGACGTGCGCCACGCCTGCGAACGCGGCCGCGAGCCCGACGCCCGCGGCGAGCGCGATCGGTTTCCCGACGCCCACGCCGACGCCCACGCCGAGCGCGTAGCCCGCGATCGCCGCGCCGATGCGCGCGTCCCGCATCGTCAGCCAGTACCCGAACACGAGCAGTGGCAGGACGAGGTAGAAGCTCCCACCGACGAGCGTGTCGACGAGCGTCACCGTCCCCACCCAGCCACCTGTAATGCTGTGATTACGTGCATCGTTGGACCGACCCACGAATGTATGGAAAATTAATCCTTCGGGCGCCCGGTTCGGTCCCAGGTCGACCCCCTGGCTCGCGACGCGCAGTCATGAAAGTTGATTACCCCGCGAATCCGCGTTCGAGACATGACCGTCGCCGCAACCGGAGGGTGCGAGTCGTGACCTCGGTGAAGGACTTCCGCGTCGAACAACCCGCGAGCGAGGACGACCTCGGCCGTGGCGCGTTCGTGTTCACCGACGACTACTCCGTGTTCGACTGGGGGAAGATGCCCGACCGCATCCCCGACAAGGGCGCCTCGCTGTGCTCGATGGGCGCGTTCAACTTCGAACTGCTGGAGGACGCCGGAATCTCCACGCACTACCGCGGCGTCGTCGACGACGGCGACGTCGTCGCGCTACAGGACGCCACCAGTCCGCCCTGGGAGATGGCGATCGACCTGACGCAAGTACCGGACCTCCCCGTGGACGGCCGGGACTACGACTACGACGCGTACCACGCCGACGCCGGCGAGAACTACCTCGTGCCCCTCGAGATCGTGTTCCGGAACGAGGTTCCCGTCGGCTCCAGTCTCCGCTCGCGGACCGACCCCGAGGACCACGGCCTCGCGTACGACGCGTGGCCCGACGAAGCCGTCGACCTCGCCGAACCCGTCGTCGAGTTCTCCACGAAGTACGAGCGCTCGGACCGCTATCTCTCCCGCGAGGAGGCGGACGCCATCGCGGGCGTCGCGAGCGTCGACGACCTCGAGCGCGTCGCGCGCGACGTGAACGACGTCGTCACCGAGCAAGCGGCGTCGCAGGGCCTCACGCACGAGGACGGGAAGATAGAGTGCCTCTACTACCAGGGCGAGATCCGCGTCGCGGACGTCGTCGGGACGTTCGACGAGAACCGGTTCAGTTACGAGGGCACCCAGCTCTCCAAGGAGGTCATCCGCCAGTACCACAAGCGCACGCAACCGGACTGGGTGCGTGCCGTCGCGGACGCGAAGGCGGCGGCGAAGGAACGCGACGAGGCGGACTGGAAGGCGTTGTGCGACGTCGACCCCCAGCCGCTCGACGACGAGGTCGTCGAGATCGCTCGGGACATGTACGCAGCCGGCACGAACGCCTACACCGGCCTCGAACTGTTCGATGCACCCCCGCTCTCGTCTGCGGTCGGGAAGGTCCGCCGACTCGACAACCAGTAGGACAGCGACGTAGCGCACCGACGACAACGGTCCAGTTCAGGGACGGACGACGGCGTTGCGTCTCAGCAGCGTAGTCGCCGAAGAACGTCGGCTGGTGCGCGCAACCCGCGCGCAACTGGAGGGCGTCGACGGGGTCAGCCCATGAGGAGGCGGACCCAGCGGTTCTCCTTGACGAAGTCGAGTTCCTCGAGGAACCCGTCCACGCCGAGGATGCGGCCCGCGCCGATGGCGCCGAGACCGAACAGGAGCATCGCGTACACGACGTGGTCGTCGACGACCCAGCCGTGCGCCAGGGGAAGCCCCTGCATGAGGCCGCCGGTGAGGCTCGCCGCCCAGAACATCATCATCATGACCGCTGCCCAGAACGCGTTCCAGCGGACGAACGCGCCGAGGATGATGCCGATGCCAGTGAGGGTGAGGCCCCACATCACGAGGATGTCGACGAGTCCGCTCCCGGCCATGCTGGTGAACATATCCATGAACGGGTTGCCTTCGGGGATGGCGTTCGCGAGGTAGCCCGCGGCCGTCCAGTTGTTCTCGGGGTTCGCGTCCAGGTACGTGACGAGCTTGGTGAGCCCGCCCTGGAGGAGGACCCATCCCATCACGACGCGGAGGCCGACGAGCGCGTAGCCGATCCAGTGCTCGCTATACTCGAAGTTGGTCTCTCGGCCGAACAGTTCTGCGTCCAGTTGCCGGGTTTGTGCGGACATTGGCTTGCACCTCTACACTTCAGGATTCGACCACCAACCGCATATAAAGAGACCGTGGTTCTCAGGAGGCCGAAACCGTTCTCAACGCGTGGGAACGGGCGATTGCGACGGCGTCGTCGGTCGCGCCGACGGACCTCGACGCGACCGGCCGCGTCGGGTCGACGATGGGACGGTATCCCTTTGCCTGCGCGGCCGCTACCGGCGGGTAGTGACCGAGAGCGATACGGAGACAGAGGAGCTGTCCGTCGACCGGTTCTACGACGCGCTGGAGGACCACGGGCGGCCCGTCATCACGGCGACGGCACTCGCGCGCCGCCTCGACGTCAGCCAGGAGCGCGCGATGCAGGCGCTGGACGCCCTGGAGGAGCGCGGCGACGTCGAGCGTGCGAGCGTCGCGGAGGACCCGACGGTGTTCTACGCGAGCGACTGGGCGCGGATGGTCGAACGCGAACGCGTCGTGTTCTTCCCGGAGCGCCGCGAGATCGTCGTCGACCAGCCCGAGCAGTTCACGCGAGCGCAACTCGCGCAGTTCGCGCGCCTCAAGGACACCACGCGGACCGGCGGGTACCTCTACGAGGTCCGCCGCGAGGACGTCTGGCAGGCGCCGTACGACACGCACGAGGAGCTGGTGGCGACGATGAAGTCGGTGCTGCCGGTGTGGCCGTCGACGTTCGAGGAGTGGGTGGTCGAGCAGTACAAGCGCGCGCACCGGTTCGAGCTCCGGACGCACGAGGACGGCTACGTCGTGCTCGTCGCGGCAAACGAGAGCCTGCTGGGGAACGTCGCCGAGCAACGCCTCCCGGAGGGCGCGCTGCGTGCGGTCATCTCGGACACCGAGGCGTGGGTGGCCGAGGACCGCGTCGCAGAAGTGAAGCGCGTGCTGTACGAGGCGGGGTATCCCGTCGAGGACGGCCGCGACCTCGAGACCGGCGACGACCTCGACGTCGAACTCTACCTTCGCTTGCGGGACTACCAGCAGGAGTGGGTGGACCGGTTCGACGAGCAGGGCGCGGGCGTCCTCGTCGGCCCACCCGGGAGCGGGAAGACCGTCGCCGCGATGGGCTGCATCGAGGCCGTCGGCGGCGAAACCCTGGTACTCGTTCCGAGTCGCGAACTGGCGACGCAGTGGCGCGAGGAACTGCTGACGCACACGAACCTGCGTGACTCTCAAGTAGGCGAGTACCACGGCGGGAAGAAGCAGATCCGACCCGTCACCATCGCGACGTACCAGACCGCGGGCATGGACCGGCACCGCCAGCTGTTCGACGACCGCGAGTGGGGGCTCGTCGTCTACGACGAGGTGCATCACGTCCCCGCCCCCATCCACCGGCGGAGCGTCGACCTCCAGAGCAAGCACCGGCTCGGCCTCACCGCCTCCCCCGTCCGCGGCGACGACCGCGAGGAGGAGATCTTCACGCTCGTCGGCCCACCTATCGGCACCGACTGGGACGCACTGTTCGACGCCGGGTTCGTCCAGGACCCCGAGGTCGAGGTGCGGTACGTGCCGTGGGGGAGCGACGAGGCACAGGAGCGCCACGCGAAGCGCGACGGCCACGACAAGCGTCAGGCGGCGGCCGCGAACCCCGCGAAGATCGCGGAGACCGAGCACGTCCTCGACCGCGAGCACCCCGACAAGAAGGCGCTCGTGTTCGTCGAGTACCTCGACCACGGGCGCGAGCTCGCGGAGGCGCTCGACGCGCCGTTCATCTCCGGCGAGATGGCCCACAGCGAACGCGACAGATTGTTCCGCGAGTTCCGGAACGGCGACCGCAGGGTCCTCGTCGTCTCCCGCGTCGCGGACGAAGGCATCGACCTCCCGGACGCCGAGGTCGCGGTCGTCGCGTCCGGCCTCGGCGGATCCCGACGGCAGGGCACCCAGCGCGCGGGCCGAACGATGCGACCCGAGGGCTCGGCGCACGTCGTCGTCCTCGCCACCAGGGGGACGACCGAGGAGGACTTCGCGCAGAACCAGACCCGGCACCTCGCCTCGAAGGGCATCAGCGTCCGCGACGGCGACGCCAAGGCCTTCGCCGGGACCGACGGCCTCGTCGCCGTCACCGAGGACGCAACCGGCGACGCGGAGTCGACGGACGACGACAGTGACGACGCGGTCGCGGACGACGACGACGAGGACGCCGCCGACTCCGAATAATTGCCGGCCTCCGGTGGTTCAAGCCAGTCCGGAGCATGATGTCCGGTAGCATGGTCGACCCTACGTCCGACGTCGGCGACGTGGACGCCGACGACGCCCCCGCGTGCACCGAATGCGGTGCACCCGTGACGGGCGACAGTCACCGCGTCCGCTCGCGAATCGTCGACGGCGACAGCGAACACGCTCACTTCTGCGACGACGACTGCCTCGAGAACTGGGAGCAGGGCTAGAACGAACCGACGTCGACGTGACAGTCCGGGTCAGTCGTCGTCGCTGACGACGTCCCCGAGGCCGTCGACGGGCCGGTCGGGGTTCGCGCGGTCGGCCTCGTCGGGGAGGCCGAGCTGGTAGGATCCCTCGCGGTTCTCGCGGAGGCGGGTGCGCCCGCGATGCACGCTCACCTCGTCGTTCAGATGCAAGCGGACGGCTTCGAGCAGCGCTTCGGCTTCGAGGGGCTGCCCGCGCTCGCGGAGGTCCTCGATGCCGCCGTCGTCGGGGACGTCGAACGCGCGCTGCGTGATGATCGGCCCTTGGTCGAGGTCCGTCGTCACGTAGTGCGCGGTGACGCCCGCGATACGGACGCCCTCCTCCAGGGCCTGCCGGTACGCTTTCGCGCCCGGGAACGACGGGAGGAGGCTCGGGTGGACGTTGATGATGCGGTCCTCGTACCGGAACACGACGTCCGGACTGAGGATACGCATGTACCGCGCGAGCACGATGAGGTCCGCGTCGTACTCCGCGAGGAGGTCGAGGAGTTCGCTCTCGTCGGGCGTCCCCTTCTCGTCGCCGACGTCGTGGAACGGCACGTCGTACTTCTCGGCGAGGGGCTCCAGGTCGTCGTGATTCCCGATGACGACCGAGATGTCCGCGCCGAGGTCGCCGCTCGCCCACGCCTGGAACAATCGTTCGAGGCAGTGACTCTCCTGCGTGACGAGTACCGCGATCTGCTGGGTCTCGCGGTCCTCGGGGAACCGGACCTGGATGTCGACGCCGAGTTCGTCGCCGAGGTCGCCGAGGTCCTCGCGGAGCTTGTCCTGCGTGCACACCATCTCGTCGATGTCGGCGTGCAGCGTCATCCGGAAGACGTCCTCGCGGACCGCCTGGTCGAGGTCCTCGATGTTGATTCCGCGCTCGAACAGCAGGGAGGTCACTCTCGCGATGAGTCCGGTCTTGTCTCCTCCGACGACCGTGATCTCGGCGAAGTCACTGGTCATCGGTGCCACCTCCGACTGCTGGTCGACTGAGACATCAGTCGACGCTGAGGCCACCCGCGAGCAAAAGGGTTCCCTTCCACGCAACCGTGGACGGGGTGCGTGGACGCTAACGCGTCACGTACCGCCAGGGGTCTTCGTCACCGCCTGGGTCCGAGGAGCCCGTTCAGCGGACGGTCGGGTCCGCGGGGTCGGTGTCGTCGACGGTGGAGACGTCGATGCCCTCGGTCCGGCCGCGGTAGAACTCGCGGACGGAGACGAGGCCGACCGCGGCGGCGCCGAGCGCGACGACTGCGACGACGACGAGGACGACGAGCGCGGCGACGAGCAGCTCTAACGTGCCGAACCGGACGCTCGCTCAGAGCTTAAAGATAGCTTCGTGACGAGTCTCGACGACCGGTCAGGCGAGTTCGACGACGAGTTCGTTCCGGCGCTGCCAGGGCGGGGTTCGCGGGTCGTCGTACCGGTGGAGTTCGTGGTCGCCGGCGGGGGCGAGGCCACGGTCGGCGAGCGCACGGTCGAGGCGGCGGCGGCCGCGGTCGACGCTGGCGTCGGTCGCGAACCACGAGAACCGGTAGACCGCGACGCGGCGATGTTCGACGACGTCGAGTTCGACGCGGTCGTCGGTCGGCGTCGGCGCGCCGTCGAGCGTGTACGTCGACGGCAGGAAGAACGCCATCTCGACGCCAGCTTCGACGGGTTCGGTGGTGACGGGCGCGGTCATCGCGACGTCGACGCCGTGCGTGGTCGTCACCGGCGCCGTCATCGCGACGCCCTGCGTGCGCTCGTTCGCGCCGTCGATGTACGCGAACAACCGGCGGAACGCCTCGCGCTGGCTCGGCGCGACGGTCCGCGCCACCACGACGTCCGGGTACTCGCGGAGTTCGAACGCACCGTCGCGTTCGACGACCGTGTACGGAACCGTCTCCACGTCGGACTGCCCGAACCGCGCCCACGCGTCCCAGACGGCGACGGCGACAGCCGTCGCGCCGAGCGCGCCACCGAGAACCTTGAGGGCTCGCTTCATGTCGACAGGTACGGGTGCTGCGAGTATAAGCGCGCCCCCCGGTGTCGCGGCCGCGCCTGCCACGCCGCTGTGGACGGTCAGCCAGTGGACGCACTCGATGCCGCGCCGGGGTTCGGTGCGTCACTCGTACGGGCGGTACGTGCTCCTGCCGACGGTGTGGTTGAGCGGACAGTACTGGACCTGCGCCTCGTAGACGAGGTAGAGACCGCTGACGGCGAGGACGGCCGCGAAGGGCACGTTACCGACCCCGCTCTCGAGGACGGGGGCGAGCAGCACGCCGGCCGCGGCGGCGAGACACCCGAACCCGAAGAGGTACCGTATCGTCCGCTCGAGGCCACCGACGTTCCGCTCGTGCCCGAGCCCGAGCACCCACCGATAGCCCTGCACGACGCCGGCACGCAGCGACTTTCCGGAGCTGTCTGTCATGCGTTCACTGGCAGCACGCGCCGCAGTATAGTCGTACCGGGACCCGCCAACCACCCGGGGAACAGCGTCGAGCACCCGTCGAACCGCTCGGCAGCGACGTGGCTCCCTCCGGTCGCCACGACCCTCCACGGACCTCCCAGCGGTCGGCCCGTTCCGCCGCGGGACTCCCGTTGGTATACAGCCTCACGGCTCGCTCCACTCGCCGCTCGGCAGCGACGTGGCTCCCTCCGGTCGCCACGTTATCCACAAACGTGTATCACAGGCGGATTGCACAAGAGTTTTTGACCACGAACGCGCGCTTCCAGTCGATGACCGCGTACACCGCCACGGTGACCGTCCGGCTGAAGCACGGGGTGCTCGACCCGGAGGCCGAGACGACCCAGCGCGCGCTCGAACGCCTCGGCTTCGACCTCGAGGACCTGCGGGCCGCCGACCGCTTCGAGGTCGACCTCGACGCCGAGGACGAGGCCGCCGCCCGCGACCGCGCGGGCGAGATGGCCGAACGACTGCTCGCGAACCCGACCATCCACGACTACGAGGTCGCGGTCGCCGAACGCGACGCATGACCGTCGCCATCGTCCGCTTCGGCGGATCGAACTGCGACCGCGACGCACTCCGCGCGCTCGAGTCCGTCGGCGTCGACGCCGAGATCGTCTGGCACGAGGACGGCCTCCCCGAGGACGTCACGGGCGTGATGCTCCCCGGCGGCTTCAGTTACGGCGACTACCTCCGCGCCGGCGCGATGGCCGCCCGCTCGCCGATCATGAACGACGTCCGCGACGCCGCCGCCGACGGCGTCCCCGTCCTCGGCGTCTGTAACGGCGCGCAGGTCGGCTGCGAGAGCGGCCTCACCGACGGCGCGTTCACGACGAACGAATCGGCGCGCTTCCAGTGCGAGCACGTCCACCTGCGCGTCGAGAACGCCGACACGCCGTGGACCGCCGGCTACGAACCCGGGGACGTCATCTCGCTCCCCATCGCGCACGGCGAAGGCCGCTACGAGATCGACGACGACCGCCTCACGCAACTGGAGACGAACGACCGCGTGCTCTTCCGGTACTGCGACGAAGACGGCGACCCGTCCGTCGACGCGAACCCGAACGGCTCGAAGCACAACGTCGCGGGCGTCCTCGGCGAACGCGACACCACCGCTGTCCTGATGCCCCACCCCGAGCGTGCAGCGCTCGCGGACGTCGGCGGCACCGACGGCCGCCCGCTCCTCGAGGGATTCGTGCGCGCCGTCGACGCAGAATAATCGGTGACGGCGTGGCGACGACACCACGCGTGTGAACCTGCCTCAAAGCTTAAACCCTGGGCCACCAGTACACAAGACGAGTAGTGGTGGCATCGGATCCGGACGAGCGGGGAGGCGGGCCTCGCGTCCTGTACGTCGACGGGTCTCCGGACGTGCCGGCCGTGACGTCGGCACTGTCCGCGGACGTGACGACCGTCGAGACAGCAGCAGCGGCGCGTGCAGCGCTCGCCGACGCACGGTTCGACGTCGTCGTCACCGAGTACGCGCTCCCGGACGCCGACCCCGCCGACGACGGGACGACGTCCTTCTGCGAGCACGTCGACGAGCACGTCCCGGGGACGTCCGTCGTCGTCTACACGGCGCACGGCGACGAACGCGTCGCCGGCGACGTCGTCGCCGCAGGCGCCGACGCGTACGTCCCGAAGACCGACGACGTGTCCGTGCTCGCCGAGCGCGTCGCGGCTCTCGTCGACGACGACGCGGCCGTGGACTCGAGACCGACCGATTCGAGCCCGCGCGATTCGGTCCCGACCGACTCGGTGCCGGCCGACCCGGCCGTCGTCGTCGAGGAGGCGCCGCTCGCGCTCGTCGAGGTCGACGCGGACGACGTCATCGTCCGCTGGAACAACGGCGCAGAGGCGCTGTTCGGGTACACGAGCGAGGAAGCGGTCGGTGAAGATCTCCTCGACCTCGTCGTCCCACCGGACGCGCGCGACGACGTCGAACCGGTCTGCGACAGGGCGCTGTCGACCCCCGGACGGTTGACGAACGTCAACGAGAACGTCCGGAAGGACGGCACGCGCATCACGTGCGAGTGGCATTCGACGAACGCGAGCGACGATGACGGCAACGTCCGCAGTTCCGTGTCGCTCGTCCACGACGTCACCGACCGCGAGCAACGCAAGGAGACCATCGCGCAGTTACGGTCGGTGACGCGCGACCTCGTCCGCGCCGACGACGCCGAAACGGTCGCGGAGACGGTCGTCACGGCCGTCGAGGAGATCCTGAACCAGCCGTACTCCGCGGTGTACCTCGCGGACGACGACAGCGAGACGCTGCACGCGACCGCGGCGACGGCCGAGTTCGGCGACCCTCCGCAGGTCGTCGCCGGCGAGAGCCTGAACTGGGAGGTGTTCGCGTCCGGCGACCGTCGCGTCGTCCAGTCCGACATCCAGTCGGCGACGACGCTTCCCGACGACACCCCCATCCGGAGCGCGGTCGTGCATCCGCTCGACGGACACGGGACGCTCGCACTCGGCTCGCGCGACGAACACGGGTTCGACGAGACGGCCATCCAGTTGTCGACCATCCTCGCGTCCGCGGCGACCGCGGCGCTCGACCGGACGAGTCGGGAGGCGGAACTGCGCTTCCAGCAGACGATCGTCGAGACCGTCGGCGCGGGCGTGTTCGCGCTCGACAGCGACGGGTTCGTCGAGACCGTCAACGACACGCTCACCGACATGACGGGGTACGATCGCGACGAACTCGTCGGGATGCACGCGTCGACGCTCGTCGGCGAGGACACGTACGCGAACGCGACCGAGCAGCTGTCCGAGATGACGGACGACGAGGGCGAGACGACGGGCGTGGTGACGCTCGAGGTGCGGATACGGGCGGCGGACGGGACGGAGATACCCTGCGAGGCGAGCGTCGGCGTCCTCCCCGGTGGCGTGGGCGAGGGCGGGGTCGCGGGCGTCGTCCGGGACGTCCGCGAGCGGAAACGCATCCAGTCCGAGCTCGGCGAGAAACGCCGGAAGATCGAGCACCTCCACGAGGTCGCGTCGCTGCTGGACGACTGCGAGCGACGCGAGGACGTGTGGCGGTTGACGGTGGAGGCGGCCGAAGGCATCCTCGACTTCGACGTCTGCGGTGTCGACGAGGTCCGCGGCGAGTACCTGTACTCGGTCGGGTTGTCCTCGGAGATCGAGCCGGAGGGCTACAAGCAGACCGCGCACGTCAGCGACGGCATCGCTGGAAAGACCCACCGGACGAGCGAGTCGTTCCTGTTCGAGGACGTCAGGGCGGACAACGAGGCGACGCCGGAGAAACGCACGTACCGGTCGCTCGTCTCGGTTCCGATCGGCGAACACGGCGTGTTCCAGGCGGTCAGCGACGAGGTCGGTGGGTTCGGCGAGGACGACCTGGAGCTCGCGGAACTCCTCATGCGGCACGTCGAGGACGCCCTGGAACGCATCGAGTTCGAGGGGCGGTTGCGTGGGGAACGCGACCGGTTCGCGGCGCTGTTCGAGAACGTCCCGGACCCGGTCGTGCAGACGCGTCACACCGACGAGGGCGCCATCGTGGAGGCAGTGAATCCGGCGTTCGAGGGCGTGTTCGGGTACGGGTCGGGCGACCTCGTCGGCGGGAACCTGAACGACTTCGTGGTGCCCGTCGACCGCCTGGCGGAAGCCCAGGACATCGACCGCCGTGGTCGCGAGGGACACGTCGTCGAGCAGGAGGTCAAACGCCGGACGACCGACGGGCTGCGTGACTTCCAGTTGACGGCGGTCCCGGTGGACTCGGACGCCGACGAACCGGTGACGTTCTTCGTGTACACGGACATCACGCAGCGCAAGGAACGCCAGAAGCGCGTCGAGATACTGAACCGCGTCCTCCGGCACGACCTCCGGAACGGCATGAACATCATCAAGGGGTCGGCGGAGATGCTCCAGGACGCGGTGACGGACTCGACGGCGGTCGGGTACGCGGACCAGGTCATCGAGCGCGCGGACGACCTGCTCGGGCTCGCGGAGAAGACGCGCGCGGTCGAACGGACGCTCGACCGGGACACGGAGGCGACGGGACCAGTGAGCGTCACCGAGAGCGTGGAGACGAGCGCGGCACGCATCCGCGAGGAGTACCCGAACGCGGTCATCGACGTGGAGGTGACCGCGGACGTCGCGGTTCGGGCGGACGACATGCTCCGCACCGCGATCTATCACGTGATGGAGAACGCCGTCCAGCACAACGACTCGTCGACGCCGACGGTGACGGTGCGCGCGGATTACGCGGGCGACCGCGACGACATGCTCCGCTTGCAGGTCGCGGACGACGGCCCCGGTATCCCGGAGACGGAGCGCGAACTCATCGGCGAGGAACGCGAGATAACGCAACTCCGGCACGCGAGCGGGCTCGGGCTCTGGCTCGTCGACTGGGTCGTCAGTCAGTCCGGCGGCTCCATCGAGTTCGAGCCGAACGAGCCGCGTGGCACCGTCGTCACGCTCTCGGTCCCCATCGCGACCGAGGCGGACGTCATCCAGGCCGACGATTGAGAGGAGGTGCGGTCCGGCCGGGTCTCGTCGTCAGTACCCGAGTTGGTCGCGGACGAGGACGACCGTCGTCCGGCCGTCCTCCATCTCCTTGCGGAAGACGAGTTGCTTCGCGATGGCGGAGCCGACGCCGTACGCTTCCTGTGCGCGCTCGTTCTCGAGGGGGTACGCGACGTTCTCGAGGCGGTCGAACGCGTCGTCGAGCGTGTCGACGATCTTGTTCACGCCGGAGACGATGACGACGTTCCCGGCGGCGAACGGATAGGCGCCGATGCGGCTCCCGGACATGTCCGCGGCGACGAGTTCGCCCGTCGACGCGATGGCGTTGACGCTGCCGAGGAAGTAGTCGGCGGTCTGGGCGTCGCGGCGCGCGGCCTGGCGTTCGGCGTCGTCGTCGATGCTCCAGACGTGGTCGGGGAGGCTCTCCCAGTCGTGGTCGTCGCCGCCGAGGTAGTCGTCGAACCCGATCTCTTCGAGCGTCGTCGAGTGCCCGTTCATCACGGACGCGCCGGCGGGGATGTGGTCGACGACGGCGTCGAGCGCGTCGTCGGCGGTGTCGACGACGACGACCTCGAACCCGTTCGCTTCGAGGTTGTCGACGGTCTCGGCGAGCGTCTCCTCGTCGGGCTGGTCGTCGAGGGCGGCGTCGATGTCGGCGTCGTCTGCGTAGTCGGACTTTTGCTGGGACATGGTCGTGGTCGACTCGTAGCCGCTTGCCGTACTTAACGAGACGCGGACACCGGTGTCCGTAGGTGACGCCACCGATACTGGGGCGAACGTTAGCATGCATCACGCCAGTCCGGGTACCGGATTCTCGCGGTCGGTTGGGACTCATCCACACGGTTCTTTAAGTCATTCTGGTCGCAATGGGCGGTAGTGAGGAGGATGGCGCCGCATCGCGCGGCGTCGAACGCGTTTCTACGGTCGTTCGTTCGTACAGCGACGCGTGTTGTCAAGTCATGCAGCGGACCCAGCGTAGTTCGTCGACGCACCGGACAACGGGCTCCGCGAGAACGACCCGCACGGTTCTTTAAGTCATTCTGGTCGCAATGGGTCATAGTGAGGAGGTTGACTCCGACATCGTCGGCGTCGCACGCGTTTCTACGGTCGTTCGATCCGTCAGTGACGACTTCCGTCCACCTCCAGTCTCACGAATCCCAATCGTGAGACGCTCCCGCACGCTCTTTAAGTCATTCTGGTCGCAATGGGTCATAGTGAGGAGGTTGGCGCCGCATCGGGCGGCGTCACGCACTCGTTCCTGTGGTGTCCTGTTCCGGAGTCACGACGCCGTCCGCGTCGGCACGACCGACCGGCAGACGGCAGTATCGGAACGCGTCCGCTGTGCTACCCACAGACGACGGTCCCGTTTCGCTCCGGGTCGGCGCTCTCGTTCACGGGCGCGACCGCACGTCGGATCGACCTCCGGTCCACGTGGTAGTGCGCGGACCACTCGTCCGTGACGGCGGGGTCGTCGACGTGCGCCGGACCGACGGCGACCGTGGCGACGTGGACGACGAACCCGCTCGACTGGTTCTCGACGGTGATTCCACGGAGGTCGACGTCCGGGTCCTCGCCTTCGCCGGCGCTGTACGCGTGCCACGCGACGTGGCGTTCAGCGGCGCGGACGAGCGACCGACGTTCGGTCCCGTTCGCGACGTCCTGCTCGTCGGGGAGCGCGGGGCCGGTCGTCGCGTTCGCGCTGTCGAGTCGGTGCGTGCAGTCGACGGTCGAGACCCGGTCGCTGCCGCCGAGCGGCCCGGCGACGCAGCCGGCGGTCGCCACGAGGACGATGCAGGCGATGGTCGCCGTCGGTGCTCGCGGGCGAGGCATCGCGCCGACGTGTGGACGCCGACGTGAAGTGTCTTCTCCAGCGATCCGGTTCGAGTTACCGGGCAGCGACGAAACCACCCTGAATACCCCGGGTGACGCCGTGAACGGCCGGGGAACGAACGCGGCGTTTCGAGTTGTCTGACGAACGCTTATGTGGCGTCCGTTCCCGGGGACGCGCATGAGTAGCGCAGACGGGAGCGCGTCGGCGCGCGTGATCGAAGCGACCGCAGCCAGGACCGACCGCGACGCGCTGGACCTCCCACCGCTCGCGGAGACCGTGGACCCCGAGGCCCTGGACGCCATCGCGGACGACTCAAGCGCGGTCCTCACGTTCCCCTACGCCGGCGTGGACGTCACCGTCGACGAGACCGGGACCGTCACCCTCGACGAGCGCGCCGACGCCCACGTGAACGGCGGACGAACGCTCGGCGACGACTGAGGACTCGACGCGCGAACGACGAACGAGAGGTCCCGGATAAGAGACGCGCCGCGGTCACACCGTCGGCCAGGAGACGCGCCGCGGTCACACCGTCGGCCAGGAGACGCGCCGCGGTCACACCGTCGGCCAGGAGACGCGCCGCGGTCACACCGTCGGCCAGGAGACGCGCCGCGGTCAGTCGACCAGCGGTGCGTTGTACTCGGTCTCGCGTTCGAGCACCGTCTCCCACGTCGCCTCGCACTCGCAGCTGACCTGCTCGAACACCGACGGGTCCTGGCGGAGGTCGAAGTCCTTGATGGCCGTCTGGACGTTGTCGTCGCACTCGCCGCAGTTGTGCGGGCCGCGCTCGGACCCGTGCCCGACGGGGTCGCTGACGACGATGACGTCCTCGTCGGCGGTCGACTCGAGGACGTCCGCGACCGACCAGAGCCACGGCGGCCGGTAGCCCCCGCGGAAGTAGAGTTCGTCCACCATCGTGTACCGCTGGACGTTACACGGGTTCATCGAGACGGTGTGACAGCCCTCGACGTCCGCGCACTTCCGGACGCTCGCCTTCATGTCCGCGAGCGCTTCGGGTTCCGTGAGGAACGGCGGCTTCATCAGGAGGTACGCTTTCACGCCAGCGCCCGCTTCCTTCGCGGCCATCGCGGCGTCCTCGAAGTCCGCGAAGTCGAAGTACTTGTTCACGCAGTCGTGCCGGACGCGGTCGGTCGCGGTCTCCAGGCCGACGGCGACGTCGACGTCCAGGCCGTGCTGCGTGAAGTCCTGAACTTTCTCCGCGTCGACGAAGTCAGGGAGGCTCTCGACGACGATGCGCTCGCGGTCCCCGAAGGTCTCGGCGATGGCCTGCCTGGTCTGGGCGCCGACCTCGCGCTCGTCGAGGAAGCTCCCCGAGGTGTAGATCTTGATGAGACCCGCCTGCTCGTCGTCCTCGCCGGGCTCGCCGAGGTTCTCGCGCTCGTGGTCGAGGCACACGTCGATTTGGTCCATAAGCGCGTCGTGCGCGACGCTCCCGCCCTCGACGGACTCCGCGACGTACCCGCACATCGTGCAGCCGCCCGCTCGCGCCCACCGACACCCACCGGTGTTGAGGATGATGGTGAGGCTGTCGTAGACGCCGCCGGGCGTGTTGTCCTCGTCGAGCCACACCCGCGTGGGTTCGTGGGGGTCGTACGTCGCGTCCTTCTGCGCGCGGATGCCGCGCATCACCTCGTTGTGCGCGTCCATCCCGCGACCGCGCTCGTAGACCTCCGGACTCGGTTCGCTCATTATCGGGTCCACGAGTCGAACGCTCAAATCCTCTTCGAGTGCCAGCAAACGTATTACGGTCGCCGACGGACTGAGCGTAATGGTCGACGTGGGGCTGTCGGACGCGACGCTACGCGCGGTCGACCGCATCGGTCACGAACTCGCCATCGACGTCGTCGGGTGGGACGACGACGCGACGCCCGAAGCCATCCCGGTGAAGGGATTGGACGAGTTCGTGGCGGCGCGCGCGACCCAGTTGACGTTCGGCGAGGACCTCGTCGAGCTTGGGAACGCGGACGCGGAGGGGTTCGAGAAGCTCGGCGAAGGAACGCAGACGTGGTCGCTCGCCGAGGACGCGCACCTGTTGAAGGTCACCTCGCAGCTCGGCGCGTACCTGAAGTTCACGGGCGCGGGGACGCTCTCGCGGCTCGCGGACGGCCGCGTCCGGTTGTCGTTCGAGCATCCGACGGCGGTGACGTTCGGGTACTGGAGCCTCGTCGATTACCCCGAAGAGACCGTGACGGTGCCGGCGACGGCGAGCGGGCTCGCGACCGCGCTGTCGACGCTGTCGTCGGCGTACCTGTCGCTCGGCCCGGACCGGACGCTCCCGGGGTGGCGCGAGTACCCGCCGCGGCTCGCGTTCGGCGACGAGACCGACGTCCCGGACGCGGTCGCGGACGCCGTGCCGGACACCGGCATCGAGCTGGTGCTCCCCGACGAGTTCGCGTACGGGATTCCGGCGGCGCCGCTCGCGTACCACCTCGCGGCCGACGTCCGCGTCGCGGACCGCGAGACGCCCGAACTCCGGGTTCCCGAGCACGACGTCGTCCACGAGTTCCCGGCGCTCCCCGAGTTCGGGGTGGCGGCGAACGACGTCTTCCAGCGGACGTTCTACGCGGACTGTCTCGTGAACGCCGCGCGCGGCGGGACGGACCTCGCGGAGGTCGAGTTCCTCGACGACGTCGACCTGGACGCGGACGCGCTGTTCGACGCGACGCCCGCGGAGCGCCTCGTGGCGTACCTGGACGCGCCGTTCGAGCGGATCCGGAGTCGCCTCCCGGAGCGCTCGCACGTCGCGTTCGTCGAGCCGACCGCGGCGTACGCGACCGCGCTCCCGCATCTCGTGCACCACGAGGCGCGCGTCTACCTGCCGTCGGGGTTCGACGCGGTCGGTGCGAGCGCGGACCCGTCCGTGACGTCCGCGTGGCTCGCACCGGGGACGCGCCCGGGGACGTACGCGGCGTCGCCCGCGGCGTACGAGAACTATCTCGCGCATCTCGACGCGGGCCTGGACGACGGGACGCCGGAGGTCCTCGTCGTCGGGCACCGGCGGGACGGCGACCGGGAGGCGGTGATGGCGTTCTACCGGCACTACGACGGGCTCGTCGACCTGTCCGTGACCGAGCGACGGGATGCGACGACCGCGGGGCTCGCGGCGGCGCTCGCCGACCGGCGTGCGTTCGTGCACGTCGTCGCCGAGCGCGCGCCCGACGGTGGCGTCGTGTGCGCCGACGGCGTCCTCGACCTGGAGACGGTCGAGGCGGTCGGTGCACGATTGTTCGCGCTCGACCTGACGGGCGCGTCGACGGACGCGGACGCCGCGAGCGCGGTCGTGCAGTCGCTGGTCGACGCTGGCGCGGTCGCCGGGGCGTCCCGGACGGGCGCGGTATCGCGAGCGGCCGCGCAGTCGTTCGTCCGCCTGCTCGTGAACGGGTTCGGGCTGGAGCTGTCGCGTCGACTCGTCGACCGGTACGTCGACGGCGCGTTCGACGTGGTGGTCGCGGGCGACGGCACGCACACGCTCCAGGCGGACGATAGCGTGAACTACATGCCGCTGCACGTGGTCGCGAACGGCGACGGGACGTTCACCGTCACGGGGCAGGCAGGTGGGCCGACCGCGGGCTTGTTCTGGCATCCCGACGTCCCGGAGGTCCGACCGCGGCTGCTCGCGAACGGGCTCGCGTTCGAGCTGTCGGCGACCGAACTCGCGGACTTCCTCGACGACGAGGGGTACCTCGTCGTGTACGACGGCGAACTTCACTGGTCGAACGAACTCACGCCGTTCTACCCGGTCGCCTGACTCACCCCGCCGTTCTACCCGGTCGCCTGACTCACCCCGCCGTTCTACCCGGTCGCCTGACTCACCCCGCCGTTCTACCCGGTCGCGTGAGCGGAGCGGCTGCTCGGGGGACCGTCCGCACTCGCGGGTACCGATTCATCGAGCCCGTACAGTCAAGAGTGCGGCCGGCGTACGGGATGCAGAATGGGGGCGACGCGCGAACGGATCGAGCGCCTACACGACGCAGCGACGGCGCTCTCGGGCGCTGGCACCGAATCGGAGATCTTCGACATCGCGGTTGAGTCCGCGGCGGACGTGCTCGCGTTCGACGCGTGCGTCGTCTGCCGCGTCGAGGACGACCGGCTCGTGCCGGCGGCCGCGGTGGCGGTGGAACTCCAGCCGAGCGCGCCGACGCTCGACGCGAACGAGGGTATCGCCGGGCGGACGCTCCGTCGCGGCGAGACCGAGGTGGTGCCGGACCTGGACGCGGACGCGGACGCGGCGCCGACGGACCCGTCGTATCAGTCCGCACTCTCGATACCCGTCGGTGACGACGCCGTGTTCCAGGCGCTGTCGACGGACGTGGGCGCGTTCACGGACACCGACCGCGAGCTCGCCGAGTTGCTCGTGACGTACGTCGAGCACGCCCGGGAGCGCGTGAGCTACGAGGCGCTCGTGACGCGCGAACGCGACCGGTTCGCGGCGCTGTTCGAGAACGTCCCGGACCCCGCGCTCCAGTACCGGCTCGTCGACGGCCGCCCGGTCGTCGACCGCGTGAACTCCGCGTTCGTCCGGGCGTTCGGGTACGAGCCCGCGGACGCTATCGACGAACCGGTGACCGACCTGCTCGTCCCGGCGGCCGACCGGGACGCTGCCAAGGAGTTGCACGCGGCGGTGAACGACGGCGAACGACTCGACGACGAGGTCGAGCGGCGAACGGAGACGGGGACGCGGCGATTCCTCCTGCGGAGCGTTCCGGTCGCCGGCGACGACGACACCCGGTCGGGGTACTTCATCTACACGGACATCACGCCGCTGAAGGAGCGCGAACGCGAGCTCGAACGACAGAACGAGCGACTGGACGCGTTCACGGGCGTCGTCAGTCACGACCTCCGGAACCCGCTGAGCGTCGCACGCGGCTACGCGGACCTCGCGCTCGACACCGGGGACGTGACCGCCGTCGAGGAGGTCCGCACGCAACTCACGCGGATGGAGGGGATGCTCGACGAACTCCTCACGCTCGCCCGCCAGGGCGACGTCGTCGGCGACACCGAACGCGTGGACGTCGGCGCCGCGGCGACGCTCGCGTGGCGCCACGTCGACACCGACGATGCGACGCTCGACGTCCGCGCGGACGACCTCGTCGTCGACGCGGACCCGAACCGACTCCAGGAACTCCTCGAGAACCTGTTCCGGAACTCGGTCGAACACGGTTCTCCCTGCTCTCAGACGCAGTCCGAGAACGCGGTCGAACACGGTTCTCCCTGCTCTCAGACGCAGTCCGAGAACGCGGTCGAACACGGTTCCGCTGGCTCCCAGAGGGTCGCCGACGGGGAACCGGTGTCCGCTTCGGACGGCGGCCGTGACGCGTTGACGGTGTCGGTCGGGGCGCTCGCGGACGGGGCCGGGTTCTTCGTCGCGGACGACGGCGTCGGCATCCCCGAGGACGACCGGGACGCGGTGATGGAGATGGGGTACTCGACGGCGGCCGACGGGACCGGGTTCGGGCTCGGTATCGTCACGGAGATCGCGCGAGCGCACGACTGGTCGGTGACGGTCGCGGCGTCGGCGGACGACGGGGCGCGCTTCGAGATCCGCACGACTGCGGGCGAGTAGTCGGCCTCAGCGCGCGAACCGTGGCGCGCTCGCCCAAGCCACCTTGGGGGCGCGCTCACCGTCGTGGGACCCGAAGCGGTGGTATGACGAACGTCATCGGTGACCTGACGGTTTCGGTCGAACGGACGCTCGACGTGGACGGTGAGACGGTGTTCGACGTGCTCGCGGACCCGGAGACGCTCGGGGGCGCAGAGCGCGTGGCACGCGAGGAGACGCGGGAGTCGACGGGTCGCGCTGGGACGCCGGGGGCTGGCGTCCGCGACCCGCCACCTCGAGTGCGCCGCGGCGACACGTTCGTCGGGCCGGTTGCGGTGCCC
The DNA here is from genome assembly GCF_020567525.1 of Halorubellus salinus. Classification (GTDB taxonomy): domain Archaea; phylum Halobacteriota; class Halobacteria; order Halobacteriales; family Natrialbaceae; genus Halorubellus; species Halorubellus salinus. Next base: position 180,791 of record NZ_JAJCVI010000004.1, on the reverse strand, counting down.
GGAGGGCGGGACGCCGACCGCGGTCCCGACGTCGGTGACGGTTCCGCGGTCGGGAGCGGTGCGTCCTTCGAGTCGTACTTCACGGTCGAGGAGCACGACGCGGGCCGGCTCGTCCTCTCGGGCGGCGGCGACGGGGACGCGGGGTCGTTCGACGCGCGCGTCGTGGTCGCGGTCGCGGACGTCCGCGACGGGGCGGTGGTGCGCGTGGACGCGACGATGGACGTCGCCGGGCGAGTCGCGTCACTGGGCGCGCAGCGGGTGCGGGCGGCCGCGGCCGCGGTCCTCGAACGCTACCTGTCGCGCGTCGAGCGCGCCGCGGCGTCGCCGGCGTAGCGCTCGAACGCGGCGGATAGCGCTGCGACGACGCCAGCGCCGACGAGCGCGCCGACGCCGTCAGCGACCGCGTCCAGCGCGCTCGCGGAGCGGTAGGGGACGCCGAGCTGGAGGAGTTCGACGAGCACGCCGTACGCGAGCGCCGCGGCGACGCCGACGAGTGCGCGACCGTCGGCGTACGTGACGGCGCCGGCGAGCACCATGTACCCGACCGCGTGCAGCCACTTGTCGGCGCCGACGACGCCGAACGGACTCGAGAACGACCCGCCACCGCCGGGGACGAGCGACGCGACGAGCACGACCACGGCGAGGACGGCGACGACGAGCCAGCGCGAGCGAGCGGTCACGTTCGGTCGTGGACGCCAGCGGGCAGAAACCTTGCGGTGGGTCCGATACCGACGTGGCCCAGGAGGCGACCCGTCGTCCGGTGGACCCTTGACGACGCCCGCCGGACTCTTGGCGACGCCCGCCGAACGACCGGGCGTGACCGTCGGGACGTACACGCTCGTCGTCGACGTCGCCCGCGATGTCGAGCTCGCGGTGGGTGCGCTCGGGAGCGTCGCGTTCGACGCCGGGACGTACGCGTACACGGGGAGCGCGTTCGGACCGGGCGGGTTCGCTCGCGTCGACCGGCACCGCGAGCTCGCTGCCGGCGAGCGAACGGGGACGCACTGGCACGTCGACTACCTCCTCGCACACGACGCCGCGAGCGTCCGCGACGTCGTCACCACGCCCGAGCGCGACGTCGAGTGCGCGGTCGCGCGTCGCCTCCCAGCGGGCCCCGAGGGGTTCGGGGCGTCGGACTGCGACTGCGACGGCCACCTCGCCGCCGGCGTCACCCGCGACGCCGTCGCCCGCGCACACCGGGACGCGGTCGCCGCGACCGACGCAACTGACGACGAGGCGTGAAGAGTCGTCGAGGCGTGACGGCGCCGGCGAGCAAGAGCGAGCGACCGGGGCGGGGCGACTCAGGCAGCGGTCTTCTCGATGACGACGCAGTCCTGGACGTCGAGCGCGGTCTCGAACTCGTCGGTCCGCCCGACGTCCGCGCCGAGGCCGACGAGGAGGCGGGCGTGCGCGGACCGGGTCGCGTCGACCGCACCCGTCTCGAACCCGAGGCGGTCGGCGATGGCGAGCCAGTGGTCGGCCGCGACGAAGAACGCGACGAGGTGGTCGTCCTCGTACGCGCACTCGTGTTGCTCGCGGTACTCCTGCAGGCGCAGCGAGAGGTCAGCTTGCACGACCGACAGGAGTTCCGGGAGCCGCCCGGGGCGGACGCGGCCGTCGCCGGCCGTCAGCAACAGCACCTCCTCCGGGAACGGGTGGTCCTTCACGGCGACCCACCCGTGATTGTCCTCTCGACCGCATCGAGAATCATACCGTATCCAGCGTTCGTGGCCTCATAAAGACGGTGCGCAACAGGTTCGTCCGTGCGAGCCCGTCGCTCCCGGCCCCTGGCGTTCCAGGCCTCATCCTCGCGTGCCAGCCTTCATCCTCGCGCGCCGGGAGTCCGTCTGGCGCGTCAGGTCTCCTCGACGTGGCGGACGCTGCAGGCTTCGCCGCGCGTCGATTCGACCATCGCGTCGCCGTGCATCTGTGCGCGACCGATGGCGAACGCCTTCGGGCCCTCGACGACGACCTCGTCGCCCTCGCGGATGTCCGAGTCCGCGTCGACGACGCCGGGCGCGAGCACGCTCCCGTGGGGCACGAACGCGTCGATCTGCACGCGCTTCGTCGGCACGTCGCTCTCCAGCCAGCGGCGCGCGCCGCGGAGCGTGAACGAGAGCGTCCCGTAGTTCGGGACCATCGTCGCGAGCTGGGGTGCGGCGTTCTGGTCGTCGCCCGCGGTCGGCGGTTCGTCCGCGCGAATCTGGAGCTTCGGGTAGCGGCTCGTCACCTGGAAGTCGCCGAAGAGGTCGTCGCCGGCGCCAGCGCCGAACTGGTAGTCCGCGAGTGCGCGGACGGTGTTGCGCTGGCGTTCGCGCTTCCCGTACGCGGACTCGCCCTCGAGTGCGGCCGCGAGGTTCGCGAGGCTCTCGTCGGTCGTCGGGTGGTCGGCGACCGTGAACTCGACGTCGAGGTCGGGGTGCGCTTCGAGCGCGCGTTCGACGATGGGGCGGTAGTCGTCGGGGACGTGTGCGACGACGCGCGGGTAGTCGTTCGCGTCGAGGTACCGGCGGAGGACCTCGGCGACGAACTCGACCTCGCCCGCGGTCCACTCGCCCGTGACGACGGTGTCGTAGTGCTGGGCGGGATACGTGAGCTCGAGCTCCTGGGGGACGACGCCGATGGGCGAGGTGATCGAGGCGAGGTGCGCGCGGTACCGGATGACCTCGCGGAACTGGTAGTGGCTCTGGGAGTCGCTGTAGGGCTTCGTCGCCGAGCACGGGACGAGGACGAGCGGCGCGTCGAACCGGTTCTCGTAGCGTTCGGTGACGCGCTGGGCGAAGCGCTGTATCTCGACGCGATTGAGGGTGTCCTCGGTCGTCGCGTCCATGTGCGCGTTCCGGTAGACGGGCGTCCGCGCTTCGAGGTACCCCCACTCCTGGTCGAGTTCGCGCACGAGGGCGGTCAGCCACTGGTCCTGGCGTGCCTGGCCTTCGACGTAGTCGCGGAGGCGGCCGTCGCGGATGCGGCGGCGGACGCGAGCGAGTTCGGCTTCGAGGACGGCGACGTTGTGGTCGACGCAGTCCTGGCGGTCGAACTCCTCGCGGGGCTGCCGGCACGCCTCGCACGCGCACGGTAGTTCGTCGAGGTCGTCGAGGAAGTGGTTCTCGTCGGTCGTCAGGTAGCGACCCTGGGTGCCGAGCGCGACGGCGCGATCGGTGTCGAATAAATCGACGCCGGCGTACGCGAGGACGGCGACGTTCCGCGGTGTTGCCGCGCCCGAGAGGTAGACGGCGGCGTCCTCCGGAACCGCGTCCTTCACGGAGAGGATGGCGTCCTTGAAGCCGCGAGCGTGCCCGAGGAACCCCTGGACGTCCGAGAGGACGTACGCGTCCGCGCCGCTGGCTTCGACGTGGTTCGAACTGACGACGGCGGCGCTCGGGTAGTCGACGTCTGGCGCGGTGACGGCGAAGGAGTCGGCGACCTCGTCGGCGGTGCCGGCGGGGAGGCCGCGGTGGGGAAGGACGGTGAGCGTGCGCTCGTCGCCGTCGGGGACGTCCTGGTGTTCGGGCCACATGCCGCCGGCGTTCTCGACGACGTCGTCGACGAGCCCCGGCGTCGCCACGGGGTCGGCGAGGCGGAGTTCGGCGGCTCTCGCGGCGCCGTCGCGCGAGAGCACCTCGAAGTACTCGGTCATGACGCGTCGTCGGGGCCGCGCTCCCCTGTATCTTCCCTTCTGCGCGCCGGGCGCGCGGGTCGGTCGAGCGACCGGTCGTCGAACGGTCGACCACCACCAACGAATACCAAGAGGTTCCGAAAATACTACCCGGGTATTCTCTTAATAATCTTCGAGCGAGTGTCGTCGTCACGTCCCCGGATGCGTCCCAGATGCCCGGCGCCCAAAAATTAATTAACCGGTACTACGTCTTCGGTTGTGGATGCCGAGGTGGGCATCCGTGTCAGAGGCACTCCCTCTTTCACTTCCCCCATTCCCCCCCTTTCGACGAACCAGGAGCCACTGGCACGACGAGAATCGTCCGCGAGCACCGAGTGTTACCGCCAGAGAGGAGTGCGACAGTGCGTTCGCGCGCCCTCGACGGGGAGCGTTCGGCGCACGTCGACCAGCGCGCGAGCGAGCGTCGCCACGAGCTGCGACGACGAGCGAACCGAGGTTCTCGAGGGGTTCCCTCAGTGCTCGCGGCCGTGAAGGTTCACGAGCGATACGCCCTCGGGGACGCGCTCCAGCGCGCGCTCGGGCCAGTCGCGGTGTGCGAGCGTGAACGCCGCGTCGCTGCCCGCACAGAGCGCGGCGACGCCGTCCGCGGCCGCGTCGAACGCCGCGCCGTCCAGCCTGTCGGGGACCTCCGCGGTCAGCGGGTACGTGTTCCGGAGGGCGCGCGGGAACGGCCCGAACGGCGGTTCCACCGTCCAGGACGCGTCGAAGTCGTCGTCGTTGTCGCCCTCGGTGAGGAGCACGTCGCCCTCGGGCGCGAGGCGGTCGAGCCGCTCGTGGTGCCGGACGACCTCCGGCCGGCGTGCGCTCTCCCCGGAGAGGTAGAAGAACGTGTCCTTCGATGCGGAATCCGTGCGCTCTAGCTGTTCGGCGTGGTCGAGCGCCGCGCGATACCCGTCGAGCATCGCCGGGTGCGCCCTGGCGCGTGCCTCGACGAGTTCCATGAGCGACCCGGTCCGGATGGCCTGGCGGACGCGACGCATCTCCGCGAACGACACGTGGAGGTTGTGCGCGGCGAGCTCGTCGCCGCGTTCGCGCTCGCCGAGCGCACGCAGTTCCGCGGGCGTGTACTCGCTGCACACCGGACACGGACACGGGAGGTGCTCGAGGTCGTCGAGGTGCTTCGTGCCCCGCACGGTGAGGTAGCGGTCGTCGCGGGCGTAGAGCGCGTACGCGGCGGAGTCGAAGAGGTCACAGCCCATCGCCGCGGCGAGCGCGAACATCATCGGATGCCCGGCACCGAAGAGGTGCACGGGACAGTCCTGGTCGAGGCCGCGCTTCGCGGCGGCGACGACGTCCACCATGTCGCCGTACCGGTAGTCGTTCATCAGCGGGACGACCGCACCGACCGGGAACACGTCCAGGTCCGTGCTCGCGGCGTGCCGCCCGGCTTCCTCGCGGAGGTCCGCGTGCGTCGACCCCTGCACGGGCGCGTTCACGAGCATGTCGCCGACGTCGACGCCCTCCGCGACCGCGAGGCGCTCCTGGGTCGTCCGAAGTTCATCGCTCGCCTGTTCGTGGCTCGCGTCCGGTGGCGTCGGGATGTCCACGGGCGTCCCCACGTCGCTCCCGATGTCGTACTGGAACTGGAGGATCTCCTCGGTCGTCACGTCGATGTCGCCGTACTCCGCGAGCTGGAAGCTCCCGGAGTCCGTCATGATGGCGCCGTGGAAGTCGAGCAGGTCGTGCAGGCCGCGTTCGAGCGCGTCCTCGCGGAGGCCCTCGGAGGTCTTGATGATGTAGCTGTTCGTGATGAGTATCTGCGCGCCGAACTCCGTCTCCATCCGCCGGGGTTCGAGCGTCTGGATGTTCGGGTTCACGACGGGGAGGAGCGCGGGCGTCTCCACCGTGACGCCGGCGCGCGGGACGTCGAGTCGCCCGACGCGACCCGCGCCGTCGAAGTCGCGCGCCTCGAAGTGGTCTCTCATTGCCCCGCGCTTCGCTCCTCGCGTCGGTAAGGGTGTCGTCTTCGCCGCCCCGGACGCGTCGAACGTGCCACGACCGCGCACGCTCGTGGCCGCGATGGACGTCGCCAGGGCCGCTTCAGGTCGATTCGCGCCTCGAGAGCGCGAACGCTGCGACGACCGCAGCGAGCGCCACGACGATGACGGCGGTACCGACGATGCCCTCGAAGACGAGCGTGCCGTACGCGACGAAGACGAGTGCGGCGACGACGACGCCCGCGACGGATGCGTTAGCTGCCTTCACGACCCACGATAGGCGCTCGGCGAGCGTAGTCGTTCTGGTGCCGGTCAGTGGCACCAGGCGGTCGCGGAGGCGCTCAGAGCAGTACCGCGACCACGTCCAGTATCGCGGCGGCGCCGTCGGACTGCGCGCTCTCGGGCGCGAACTGGAGCGCGAGGTACGACAGCGCCAACAGCACCGAGTTGTAGAGTCCGTGCACGAGCGCGTTCACGACGATGTTCTTCCCGTACTCGTAGATCGCGCCGAACACGAGCGACGGGAAGAACAGGATGCCGATGGTCGTCGCGATCGCGGAGAGGTCGCCGACGAGCGCGATGAAGTGGATGCTCGCGAACAGCGCGCCGCCGAGGACGATGGCGACCGGCGCGGACGCCCGTTCGCGGATGCGGCGCTGGACGACCCCGCGGAACAGCAGTTCCTCGCACGGGCCGACGACGAGGAGCATGACGGGGATGAGCAACAGGAGCGACGTCGGGTCGCTCGAGGCCTGGGACGTGGTCGCGTTCTGCGCCGGCTGGAGGTCGAGGAGCGTGACCGCGAGGCTCGCCGTGAGCGACAGGGCGAGCGTCGCGAGCAGGCCGACGACGACGAGCACGAGGCCCTTGAGGTCGGGGACGGCGATGCCGAGGTTCGACGCCGGTTCGTTCCGCCAGCGCAGGTACGCGTAGACGCCGACCGCGAACCCCGCCTGGGTGCCGGTCAGGGAGACGAGGAGCGTCGGCGTGGACGTCACCTCGAATCCGGCGAGGAGCATCGCGAGCCCGGTGCCGAGCGCGAGCACGACGGCGACGACGAGCGAGAGCACGATGGCGCCGACGGCTTCGCCGAGCGCCCGCAGGAACCCGCCCTCGCCGACGCCGGTCTCCCAGGGGGCGAGGGAGCTATCGGCGCCGACCTCGACTGGACGACCGCTGACGTCGTCGGCGCTGTCGCGCCCCGAGTCGTCCTCGTGGAGGCTCGCGGGGTCGTTCCACTCGTCACCGTCGTCGGCCCAGCCGGTGTCCTCGCCCAGTTCGGACTCTGCACCGTCGTCCCTCCCGTGGTCGTCGCTCACGCCCCATCACCTCCCTGGGTCGGGGCGGCGTCCGCGTCGACGGCTGCGCTCGCTCCGGCTCTCGCACCGCCGTCTCTCGAACCGTCGTCGAGCGCGCGTTCGAGCGCGTACCGCGTGACGGCGACGTGCGTCCGGCCGTCCCGTATCCGGCCGTCCCGCACCGCGGCGAGGAGGTCGTCGAACCCGGTCGTGTCGACGCGGATGCTCTCGTTGAAGTCGAGGTCCTGCTCGCCCGCTGGCTCGCAGCCGGTGGCGACGTAGACGTGATGCACGGAGTCCAGGAGGCCGTTCGCGGGCTCGACCGTGCAGAGGTGGTCGACGGCGTCGGCCTCGTACCCGGTCTCCTCGCGGAGTTCGCGGCGCGCAGCGACCGCGAGGTCGTCGTCGTCGGGTTCGATGCTGCCCGCCGGGAGCCCGCGGTTCACGCGCGAGACGGCCTGGCGCCACTCCTCGATGACCACGACCTCGGCCGCGTCGTCGTCCCCCGCGGCGGCGTCCTCGTCGCTGTCGTTCCCGGTCGCGGCGAACGGCAGGACGACGACCGCTTCGGGCTCGGTCAGGTAATCGAAGTCCGTGTCGGTGCCGTCGGGCAGCCGGACGTCCTGGTGGACGACCTCGAACCCGGGGCACGCGTACGCGACGTCGCTGGCGTGGGTCTCCCACGCCAGCGGGTCGGCGTCGTCTGTCATACCAGCCGGTTCGGGGCGGCGCGCCTTACCGTTTTGCGTCCCGGGCCGGCCGCGTCACGCGGTCTGGAGGTGGGCGAGGAGCGCGTCGTTCACGCGGTCGGCGGCGTCGAGCTGGACCCAGTGACTCGCGTCCGGGATGCGTTCGACGGTCAGGTCCGGGATCCACTCGCCGAGGCCGTCGGCGTTCGCGGGGACGAGCGCTTCGTCGTCGAGCCCCCAGCAGACGAGCGTCGGCGCGTCCACGCGCCCCTCGGGCATGGGGATGCGCGCGGACGAGAGCGGGAGTTCGTCGCGAGCGCCCTCGCGGACGAACGACCGATAGTAGTTCACCGTCGCGGTCGCCGCACCTGGCTGGAGGAACGCCTCGCGGTAGTGTCTGGTCTCCTCGCGCGGCATCGACCCCGCGAACAGCCGCCCGACCGCCTGTGCGTCCTCGCGAGTGAGCCCGAACTCGGGCAGCCAGGGCAGCTGGAACGCCAGCATGTACCACGAGCGCCGGAGTTGCGCGGGCGTCCGCAGGAGCTCGCGGAACCGCTCGGGGTGGGGCGCGTCCAGGATGGCGAGGCGGTCCACGACGTCGGGCCGCCGGATGGCGACAGACCACGCGACCGCACCACCCCAGTCGTGGCCGACGACGTGCGCCGAGCCGGTCGACGAGTAGTGCTCGACGAGGCCGACGACGTCCTCGACGAGCCGGTCCACCCGGTACGCGTCGATACCACGTGGCTTCTCGCTCTCGTTGTACCCGCGCATGTCCGGGACGACGACGCGGAACCCGGCGTCGACGAGCTCGGGGATCTGTTCGCGCCACGAGTACCAGAACTCCGGGAACCCGTGGAGCAAGACGACGACGTCGCCGTCTTCGGGACCGGCGGTGACGACGCTGAGGCGGACCCCATTGACCGCGACGTCCTCGCGTTCGAGGTCGGCGTCCACGTTCGCGGCGAGCGTCTCGAAACTCGACATGCACGACGCTACGACCGCCGCCATCCTAACCGTGGTGGAATCAGCGAGTTGAGGTGTCCGTCGCGACGTCGGTCGAGGCATGGCACACGGAACGGCCGATTGCGGAGGACCCGAGTGGTTCGTCGCGCCCGCCCGTACCCTCGTGTGCGACCGGCCCGTCCACGGTCAACGGCTGACCTCTGAGCGCGTCGACGCCCGTCCGACCGGGCCGGTCGCGACCCACGGCGACGGGTAGCCCGGGCCGCGACGCGAGTACTCCTGGCCGCGAGGTCGTCCGTCGTCGCTACAAATAGTATTTGCCGTCAGGTGACATAGACCACGTATGGGATTGTCACCCCCTCGAAACCGGTTGATCGCGATCGCCATCGGGCTCCTGCTCCTCTTCACCCCGGCAATCCTCATCATCCTCAGCTTCGCGGTGCTCTCTCTCACCACCGAGATCGTGCTCGACCAGATCACGCCACTCGTGTTCGTCGAACTCTACCTCCTCGACCTCCTGTTGTTCGTCGCGTTCGGGTACGGCGTCTACCGGGTGACCATCTGGGTGGTCACCAACCGCATCCCCGACTCCCTCGACGCCATCGAATCCGACGACGCGGACCAGGATCGACGCGACGCCGACGCTACGAAGAACCAACAGTGAGCGCGTCCGCGACCGGACTTCGCGTCGACGAACGCGGCGTGCGTCGAGGGAGCGTCCATCCCAGGAGAATAAGTATCGTTCTCCCGGAAGTGCTGACGTTCAATGACCGCACCTGACGATCCAGAGGAGGACATCCCGATTCGGGAAGTCGTCGACAAGTCCCATAGCGGTGCGCCGGCGAGGGGGACCTTGCTCCGCGACCGGTTCTCGACCGACGAGGTGTTCCAGCGAATCGTCTTCGCGGCCGACGAGGAGATCACGTCGACGCGGCGAGAACTGTTCTTCAGCGGCCTGGCCGCCGGGTTCGCCATCACGCTCACGTTCCTGCTGTACGTCTCCGGGACCGCGTCGACCGGCGGCGCTCCGCTCGCGAGCCTCGTTCTGTACCCGCTTGGGTTCATCTACATCATCCTCGGCGGCTACCAGCTGTACACCGAGAACACGCTCCCGCCCGTCGCCCTGGTCCTCGAACGCCTCGTGAGCGTCCCGAAACTCCTCGGGAAGTGGCTGGTCGTGCTCGCAGGGAACTTCACCGGCGGTCTCCTCGGCGCGCTCGTGCTCGCTGGCACCGGCGTCTTCTCGGCGTCGCAGGAGGCCACGGCCGTCGACATCGCACTGGCCGGCGTCCAGACGCCCTGGGGGAGCCTGTTCTTCAAGGCCGTCTTCGCGGGATTGATCGTCGGCGGCGTCGTCTGGATCGACTACGCGGTCCAGGACACGGTGTCTCGACTACTCATCGTGTACCTCGCGTTCTTGGCGATTCCACTGAGCGACCTTTACCACGTCGTGGTCTCGTTCACCGAGGTCGTCTACCTCGTCGTGCTCGGCGAGATCGCGCTCGCGACGGGACTCTCGCAGTTCGTCCTTCCCGTGCTCCTCGGGAACACCGTCGGGGGCGTCGTCCTCGTGACCGCCGTGAACTACTTCCAGACGACTCGCGAACGTCTCGAACAGATACGGTTCCAGGGCCCCGATCGGAAGTTGTCGATCCGCGAAGTCCTGTTCGGCGGGCTCGTCGGGCGGTCGTACGTGCGCGTCCTCAGCGAGGAAGAACGACGCGAACGCAAGCGGTGACGGACCCGGACGTTCGAACGCCGAGTCGAGCGGACGCGGTGATGGCGCAAGCCGGGTTCGTCCTCACTCGGTGAGGCCGTACCCGCGCTTGACGAGTGCGACGTCGATGGCGAACACGACCGCGGTCGCGCCGGCGAGCACGCCCAGGGACAGCCACGGGTTCAGGACGTTCACGTCGAGGAAGCCATAGCGGACGGCGTCGACCGTGAACACCATCGGGTTCAGGAAGCTCAGCGTGTAGAAGAGGCCGTCGAGGGCGTCGAGCGGGTAGAAGACGCCGCCGAAGAAGACGAGCGGGCGGATGAGGAACTGGTTGAGGACGGTGAGGTAGTCGAAGTCCCGCGCCCAGAGGCCGCCGACGACGCCGATGCACGCGAACAGCGCCGCGACGAGCGTCAAGGCCACCGCGAGGTAGAGGGGGTGCGCGATGGAGACGAGGTCGTACGCGGGGTGCGCGACGGTGAACGCGACGCCGACGACCGCGATGATGACGCCGACGAGGACGCCGCGGAGGGTGCTGGCGGCGACGTACGCGAACGTCGTCTGGCCGTAACTCAGCGGGCTCGTCAGCACTTCGTGGATGTACTCGTTCCAGCGGCCGTGGAATATCGAGAACGACGCGTTCTCGAAGCCGTTCGAGACCGCGCCGAGGACGACGAGACCCGGGAGCACGAAGAGGATGTAGGGGATGGCGTCGCCGTAGCTTCCGATGCGTTCGCCGAGGATAACGCCGAACACCGCGAAGTACAGCACGTTGTTGATGAACGGCGGCAGGAACGTGTTCCGGGGGCGACGGACGTACCGGAGTATCTCGCGGCGGACGAGCGTCACGGTCCCGGTCGAGAGGCCAGGGATGCTCGAGGCGACGCTCACGCCTGGGACACCTCCGCTTGGGCGGGAGACTCCTCGTCGCTCGCGCCGCCGTCGCCCGCGTCACCGTCGCGCGCGGTGCTGGCGTCGTCGCCGGTCATCTGCACGAAGATCTCCTCGAGGCTCGTCCGGGAGACGTCGAGGTCGACGACCTGGTGGCCGGCGGCCTGGAGCGCGGTGACGACGTCCGCGACCGCGCGCCCGCCGTCCTCGACGCGGACCGTGAGGCGGTCGCCGTCGACCGCGGCGTCCAGCACCGCGTCGCGGTCGAACGCGGGGACCTCGCGGGGCTGGTCCGCGAGCGTGATGGTGATGGTGTCGGTGCCGCGACTCATCAGGTCCTCGGGGGTCGCGACGTCCAGCACGCTCCCTTCGTCCATGACGGCGACGCGGTCGCAGAGGCGTTCGGCCTCCTCGATGTAGTGCGTCGTCAGGAGGACCGTGGTCCCGTTCGCGTTCAGGTCGCGGACGACGTTCCAGAGGTCCCGGCGGAGCTGGACGTCGACGCCCGCGGTCGGCTCGTCGAGGATGAGGAGGTCGGGGTCGGTGACGAGCGCGCGAGCGAGCAGGAGCCGGCGCTTCATCCCGCCGGAGAGCCAGTCGAAGCGCTCGTCGCGCTTGTCGTAGATCCCCACTCGCTTCAGCGCCTCGTCCGCGCGCTCGCCGGCTTCCTCCGGCGGGATGCCGTGATAGCCGGCCTTGTGCTCCAGCACTTCGCGGATGGGGAAGAAGCGGTCGACGTTGAACTCCTGGGGCGCGAGCCCGATGGCGTCCCGGGCGTTGCGGTAGTCGTCGACGACGTCGTGCCCGAACACTTCGGCGTGCCCGCTCGTCTTCCGCGTGAGCCCGACGAGTATCTCGATGAACGTCGTCTTCCCCGCGCCGTTCGGCCCGAGCAGGCCGAAGAACTCGCCGTCCTCGACGCGGAGGTCGAGGCCGTCGAGCGCGCGGAGGTCGCCGTACTCCTTCACGAGGTCGGAGACCTCGATGGCGGCGGTATCGGTCATTAGCGGATTCAGTCGGTTCGCGGCCTAAAGGCCCTCGGAACTGGATGCGACCGCGTCGCACCCGGCAGCCGGTCGGTCGAGGTGACAGCCGAGGACTCCAGCAGCCGCTCGACGACGGTCTCGAGCGAGCACTCCAGCAGCCGGTCGATGGCGGTCTCAAGCGATGACGTCCTCGCCGAGTGCGACGACCGCGCCGAGTACGAGCATCGTCCCGCCGGAGCCGCGCCGCAGCCACGTGCGGACGCCGGGGCGGTCGACGAGCGCACGGGCGGTCCCGGAGGCGAGCGCGAGCGCGCCGAGGTAGACGGCGGTGATGGCGGCGTAGAGCGCGCCGAGCGGGAGGAGTTCGACGCCGGCGCCGAACTGCGGGAGGAACGCGAGGAAGAACAGCGCGACCTTCGGGTTCAGGACGTTCGTCACGAGGCCCTGCCGGAAGCTACCGCTGGCAGTCCGGTCGTCGACCGACAGCCCGCCGTCGCCCCCGCGGAGCGTCGCGACGCCGAGGTAGACGAGGTACGCGGCGCCTGCAAGTCGGACGACGTCGTACGCGACCGCGGACACGCGAAAGAGCACGGAGAGGCCAGCGACTGCGGCGACGGTGTGCACGAGCACGCCCGCGGCGACGCCGAGCGCCGCACGCGCACCGGCCGTGCGGCCGCCGCCGACGGACTGCGCGAGCACGAACGCCGTGTCCGGGCCGGGCGCGAGGATGAGCCCGACTGCGGCGACCGTGTACGCCGCGAGCGTCGCGACGTCCGGCAGCACTCCCTGGAGCATCGTCGCAATCGTCGACGCCGACCCACAAAGGCGTTCGCCGGCCGGCAACGCTTCCCTGGGCGGTCCCGGTGACCACAGCACTTTTTCCACCCCGACGCGTGCGATTCGAGTCCCCATGACTCCAGACGACGCCGACGACCCCATCGCTCGGGACGCGTACGACGAACTCGCGGACTCGTACGCGGTGGACGTCCGGGAGAACGCGTACAACGCGCACCTGGAGTTCCCCGGGACGACGTCGCTCGTCCCGGACGTCGACGGGAAGCGCGTCCTGGACGCTGGCTGTGGCACCGGCGTCTACTCCGCGTGGCTCGTCGAGCGCGGCGCCGACGTCGTCGGCGTGGACGTGAGCGACGAGATGCTCGCGTACGCTCGCGACGCCCTCCCCGACGACGCGCCCGCCGAGTTCGTCCAGGGCGACCTCGGCGAGCCACTGGACTTCGAGGACGACGCGTTCGACGGTATCGTGAGCGCACTCGCGCTCAGCTACGTCCAGGACTGGGACCACGTCTTCGCGGAGTTCCGGCGCGTCCTCCGCGACGGCGGGTTCCTCGTGTTCTCGACCGGCCACCCGCTCGACCAGTTCGGCGCGGACGCGCCGGCCGCCGAGAACTACTTCGAGATAGAGCGGTTGACGAAGGAGTGGGACGTCGACGTCCCGTACTATCGACGGCCGTTCGGCAAGCTGCTCCGGCCGCTGCTCGCGAACGGCTTCCGGCTTGCGGACGTCCTCGAACCGCAGCCGACCGAGGCGTTCCGCGAACAGCGACCCGAACGCTACGAGAAGGAAGCCACGAACCCCGTCTTCATCTGCGTTCGCGCGACCGCCGAGTGACGCCGCCCGCACCGCGCAGTCACTCGAAGACGCCGCCCGCACCGCGCAGTCACTCGAAAACGCGGCTCTCCTCGCGGAGCGCGTTCGCGTCCGCGAGCACGTCCTCGAACTGGTCGGCGAGCATCGCGATCTGGACCTCGTTCCCCGAGGCGTCGGTCGCGACGACCTTCACCTGGCTGTCACCGAACTCGCGGATCTCGACGTCGTCGGGGTCGAAGAGCTTCGCTTCCGCGGACTTCGTCGGCGCGCCGACGTTCTTGATGGAGCCGTCCTTCAGTTCGACCATGAAGTCGGAGATGTTGACGTTGAGCACGACTGCTCCTTCGAGAGTCCGCACGAAAAAGTGTGAGTTTCCGTCGACACGTCTCGATCGTCTCCCGCTCCGACCCCCTGAACGTCCGTTCAGCGGATTCCGGTGGCGGCCAGCCGTCGCTTCTCGCGTTCGTCCTCGGAGCTGTCGTTCGGTCCTGCCGCGATGCGCTCGCCGAATCTGTCGTCGATGACCTTCGCCATGATCTACCACCACAGACACACCCCCGCCCACACATATATTTCTCCTGTCATGTGCGCGTGTGTGCGTGTTACGTCCGCTCGCGCCCGCTCACGGGCGTTTCGGGCGCGCGTTCACGCTCGCGATGGCGCGCGTGGTCGCGTACGCGCAATGGTATCCATTATCCCCAGCACCGAGACACGCGACACCGAGACGTCCAGTCCAAGATACCGTCGCCGACCACCGGACGAGTCCCGACGTATTCGGCCACGGCAAGACGGGGAAGGCACCGGTTACCGTCCGATTGTTACTGTATTACTACAGCTATTCACGGTGAAACGCGCGCCATGGCCCCGCTCCATGCTCTAGAGAACCTCGACGATGCGCTCGACGCGACGACGGGGTTCCTCAGACCGGTCGACCGCTCGACGTGGGTGAAGCTCGCGATCGTCGCGTTCTTCATCGGCGGTCCGGGCGCGAACGCGAACAGCGTCCAGTGGACGTTCGGGGGTGGTGGCGGGAACGGCGGTGGCGGGCCGCCGAACGTCGTCTTCGAGCCGCTCGGCGGCGTCGAACTCCTCGCCGCCGCCGCCATCGTCGCGGTCGCCCTGACGCTTGTCGTCCTGTTCGGGTTCGTCGGGTCCGTGATGGAGTTCGTGTTCGTCCGGTCCCTCCGCGAGGAGGCCGTTCAGGTCCGCGAGTACTGGGGCGCGCACTGGCGTCAGGGCCTCCGACTGTTCGGGTTCCGGCTCGCGCTGTTCGCGTTCGTGCTCGGGAGCGTCGTCGTGCTCGCCGTCCCGGTCATCGTCGGCGTGCTCGACGTCGGGACCGTCGGCGGCGGGGTCGCGGTCGCGTTCTTCCTCCTGCTCCTCCCGATCTTCGTCGTGCTCGCCATCACGGTCGGGCTCGTGAACGGGTTCACGACCGTGTTCGTCGTCCCCATCATGCTCCTCGAGGAGTGCGGCGTCCTCGCGGGCTGGCGGCGCCTCTGGCCGTCGGTCCGGACCGAACCGCTCCAGTTCCTCGCGTACCTCGTCGCGTCGTTCTTCCTCAGCATCCTCGGTGGCATCCTCGTCGCCGTCGTCACGCTCGTGCTCGCGCTCGCACTCCTCGTCCCGTTCGGCGTCCTGTTCGCGGTCGGTGGCGCCGTCCTCGCGTTCGTCTCCGAGCCCGCGGGTATCGCGCTCCTGGTGGTCGTCGGCGTGGTGTACGCGCTCGCGGTGCTCGCTGTCCTCGCGCTCGCCCAGGTGCCAGTGCAGACGTACCTCCGGTACTACGCGATGCTCGTCCTCGGCGACGTCGACCCCGACCTGGACGCGGTCCCCGAGCAGCGCGCTCGCGTCCGCGGGGACGACGCAGCGGGCAAACCAGCGGCCTGAGCCCGCGGGCATCGACGCCGGCGCGGACGCGAGGGCGACCGAGTGCCGGCAGCACCGTCCGTGGGCACCGTCATTATACCGCACGGGTCGGTAGGCGGGGTCATGACAGCTCCGGACCTCGATTCGTTCTCGTCGCGGCGGTCGACCGTGTACGGGCAGTCGGGCGTGGTGGCGACCAGTCAGCCGCTCGCGGCGCAGGCGGGCGTGGAGACGCTGCGGGACGGCGGGAACGCGTTCGACGCCGCGGTCGCCACGGCTGCGGCGCTGAACGTCGTCGAGCCGACGTCGACGGGCCTCGGTGGCGACGTGTTCGCGCTCTACCGGACCGCGGACGGGAACGTCGGTGCGATGCGGTCCTGCGGCGGCGCACCGCAGGGCGCCACTCGCGAGCGCGTCCGGGAGGCGGTCGCGGCGGACGCCGACGACGACGTCGACCCGGCGGACGCGGAGATGCCGTTCACGGGCGCGCACGCGGTGACCGTCCCGGGGACCGCGCGCGGCTGGGAGGCGACGACCGAGGAGCTCGGACGGCGGACGCTCGGCGAGAACCTCCGGCCCGCCATCCGGTACGCGACCGAGGGCTACCCGGTCACGGAGGTAGTGAGCGCACAGTGGCGCCACGCCGAGGAGCTGTTCACGGACGAGCACGCTCGCGACGCGTACCTCCCGAACGGGCACGCGCCCGCCGTCGGCGAGCACGTCGCGCTCCCGAAGCTCGGGCGCTCGCTGGAGCGCATCGCCGACGACGGCGCGGACGTCGTCTACGAGGGCGAGATCGCGGAGGCCATCGCGAGCGAAGTCCAGGACAAGGGCGGGTTCATGACCGTCGACGACCTCGCGGCGTTCGAACCCGAGTTCCTCGACCCCGTGAGCACGACGTACAACGGCGCCGAGGTGTTCGAGCTCCCGCCGAACAACCAGGGCCTCATCGCGCTCGAAGCCCTGAACGTCGCCGAGGCGATCGATGCCGGCGAGCACGACCACGACTCGCCGGACCGCGTGCACGCGTTCGCGGAGGCGACCAAGCGCGCGTTCCACGACGGCCACCGCTACATCACGGACCCCGAGTACGAGACCGTGCCGGACCTCGGGTCGAAGGCGTGGGCGCGAGAGCGCGCCGCGGACATCGACGACGAGCCGAGCGACGTCTCCTTCGGCGTCCCGGACGCGCACGCCGAGGACGCCGACACCGTCCTCCTCTGCGTCGCCGACGACGAGGGGAACGTCGTCTCCTACATCAACTCGCGGTTCGCCGGATTCGGGTCCGGGCTCGTCGCCGGCGACACCGGCATCGCCCTCCAGAACCGCGGCGCGTCGTTCTCGCTCGACGCCGACCACCCGAACGCGCTCGAACCCGGGAAGCGCCCGTTCCACACGCTCGTCCCCGCCATCGCGCGATTCGACGCGGACGACTGGGCGGCGTTCGGCGTCATGGGCGGGTACATGCAACCACAGGGCCACGTCCAGATCATCTCGAACGTCGTCGACTACGACATGCCCATCCAGAAAGCGCTCGACGCACCGCGCTGGCGGTACCGCGAGGACGGCTCGCTCGCACTCGAACCCCGGCTCGCGGAGGCGATGGGCGGTGCCCTGAACCGCCGTGGCCACGACACCAGCGTCCTCCACACCGGGATGTTCGGCGGCGCACAGCTCGTCCGGAACCAAGAGGGGACGCTCTCGGGCGCCACCGAACCGCGGAAGGACGGCGCCGTCGGCACGTACTGAAACGGGAGCGGCGCGAGCCTCAGACGGGAGCGGTACCGAAGTACTCGGTGCCGCTTCGGTCCGCCCAGGCGGTGTACTCGCTGTCGAGTCGGATCGCATCACTGCTCGCGGGCGGCGTTCCGCGCGACAGCTGGCCGTTGAACCCGCCCGACTCCTCCGTGTACAGGTACACCGTCTCACCGGACTCGATCGGTTCCCCGAGCGGGTACGAGATTTCGTTCCGCCTCGCAGCTTCGTCGTAGATGATCAGGTTCGTGTTCGCCTCGATGGGGTTCCCGGACTCGTGCGTCAGGCGGACGGCGTACTCGTCGTCAGTCAACACCACCGAGACGCGCGGTCGTCGTTCCTTCGCGGTCGGCAGCCAGTCCGGTTCGCGCACCGTCACGTCGTCGACAGAATCGACCGCGTACCGCACGCCGTACTCCTGTCGACCGACGTTCGTCCCCGACGCGGTCATCTCGCCGTCGAGCGACCGGATGAACCCGCGTTCGTCGACGACCATCGACCCGGAGAGCGATTCGAGCTCGCCGTTGAACCACCCCGGGACGGATGCGTCGGCCTCGAATCCGGTCACCTGCGTCTCCCACCGAGCCGGAGACTCCCGGCGCACCAGCGACGGCGCACTCCAGACGCCACCCGCGATGAACGGCCGCACCCACGCAGCGAGCGTGAGCCGCTCCATGTCGTATCCATCGCGAGCCTTGCCGTACGAGTACTCGTCACCGATATCCTCCCGCCAGAAGCCACCGTCCGTCGACCGGAACATCGTTACCGGGCCACCCTCGTCGAACGTCCACGAGCCGACCGCGCCGGCGTCGCCGACGCGGTACTCGCGACGTAACTTCACGATCTCCCGTCGTTGATTGAGCAGCGTCCAGTTCGTCGCGAACGACCGCTGCCCGAGTTCGCGGAGGTGATAGTCGAACAGGTAGTTCCCGACGCCGTCCGCCGAGAGCCCACTGGGGAGGTCCGGGTCGCGCTCCCCGGTCTCTGACGTTCGAGTCGCCGTCGTTCCCGTGTCCGTGCTCGTGCTGGTCGCGGCCTGTGTCTGCCGCGTCGACCGTGCGACCGTCGTGGTCGTTCCCCCTTCCGAGAGCCGGAGACACCCGCCGGTCCCCGCGACACCCAGTACCCCCAGGACCTCGCGTCGCTTCATGCACACCCGGACTATCCGGCGAGTGATAATTCTGATGACCGATAACGTGCCGCAGACGACGAGGGGAACGTCGTCGCCTGCATCGACTCGCGGTTCGCCGCGTTCAGAACGCGGACTCGCCGACCGTCTCCAGGTAGACGACCGTTCCGGTGGCCGCGTCCGCGTCGAACGCGGTGACGCGACACCGCACGCGCTTGTCGACGAGCGCCGGGTCGCCGTCCTCGAGGCGGAGGACGGTATCGCCGATGCGGACGACGGGCGTGCCGTCGTCGTCGACGCCCGTGACGAACGCCGACAGTTCGTCGTCGACGCTGAACGACGGTTTCCGCGTCCGGAACCCCCAGCCCTTCGTGTACTTCTCGAGGAGACTCATACGCGCGCCACCTCCTCGGCCTCGCGGTCGGTGGTGTACTCCAGCCCGAACCCAGTGAGTGCGGAGAGCAGGAACACGCCGACGAGCAGCCAGCCGTGGAAGACGTACGGGAACACGTCGGCCGGATTGACGACCATCGCCTGCGTGAACCACTCGTACTGGGTCGGGAGCTCCGTCAGGGTCGCGTACCCGACGAGGAGGCCACCGGACCACGGGAAGATGTACCCGAGCGCGCTCGTGTTCGCGTCGAGGATGTTCGCGCGCCGATACCCGTTCACGTTGAAGCGCTCGCCGAGCCGCGCGACGTACGGCGCGATCGCGATCTCGGCGGCGGTGTTAATCGTGATCATCGCGTTCACGAGCGCGGTGCCGAGCACCATCGTCGTCTCCGCGCGCCGCACCGACGTCGCGACCGATTCGAGCAGCCAGTCCTGGATCGCCTGGAAGCCGCCGCCGCGGATCATGATCTGTGCGCCGGCGACGATGAGGAGGACGAGGACGATGAGCGGGAAGAACCCGGCGGCGCCCGAGTAGAGGCTCCCGCCGACGCTCGCACTCACGCCCTGCTGGGAGGCGTCGACGAGTTCGACGAACGGGAGGAACTCGAGGGCCTGCGCGGCCGCGAGGTCGTCGGACGCACGGAAGACGAGCATCTCGGAGACGGGCGCGAGCCCGAGCGCGACGTTGAACGTGGCCGCGACGACGAGCCCCCACGAGATCGCCTCCACGATGTGTCGACCGCTCACGGCGGTCCCGATGACGACGAGCATCGAGAC
Organism: Halorubellus salinus; assembly: GCF_020567525.1. Lineage (GTDB taxonomy): Archaea > Halobacteriota > Halobacteria > Halobacteriales > Natrialbaceae > Halorubellus > Halorubellus salinus. The sequence continues at coordinate 161,096 of NZ_JAJCVI010000004.1, read as the reverse complement.
GAGGTGGACGAGCCCGAGCGGGTCGCTGTTCTCGACGAACACCGACTGCGCCTGCCCGGAGACCTCGACGCCCGTCATGACCTGGCCGGCGGCGAGGTACGCGACGAACGCGAACGCGGCCGCGACGATCGCGTACTTGAACCGCGAGGCGACGACGCCGCCGATGTCGGCGTCCTGCGTGACCGCGCTCACGATCGTCGTGTCCGACACGGGCGCGAGGTTGTCCCCGAAGACCGCGCCCGAGAGGATGGAGCCGAACAGGAGCACGGGGTTCGCGCCGAGGAGCACGCCGGCGGGGAAGAACAGCGCGCTGAACGCCACCGTGGCGCCGTACCCGGTCCCGATCCCGGTGGCGAGGAGCGCGCAGAGCACGAACGTCGCCGCCGGGAACAGCCCCGCGGTGAGGCCGGCGACGTCCGCCGCCCACACGAGCCCGCTGACGAACCCGCCGGTCTGGATGGTCGCGGCGAACATGCCCGCCCAGAGCCACGCGACGACCGCGGTCGCGGCGACGCGTCGCGTCATCCCCTGGAATATCGTGTTCGCGTACGTCGTCCACGAGCCCTTCACGAGGAACAGGCCGCCGATGAGGCCGACGAGCATCCCCGCGACGAGTCCGGTCGTGTCCCCGATGCGGAGCACGCCGCTCTGGACGATCGCCCAGAGGACGAAGAAGGCGAGCGGGAACGCGCTCAGCCACTTGCCGCCGCGGAACGTGATGTCGGGCTCGTCGGCGTCGTCGACGCCACCGAGGTCCGCCCCGACGTCGTCGAGGGCGTCCACTGATGCGTCCGGTTGGTCGCGGTCGTCAGGCATCTGTATCCAGGGCCAACAGCCCCCCCGGTCAAATGCTTGCTTTTGCAGGGCGCTCGCGCGTGAAGGAATTGGTCGGGTCGCGACGCCACGCCCCGGCGACCGGTCGGATGCCGGCGATGCGGCCCGGCATTCGGTCGGGTGCCGGCGATGCGGGCCGCTGGGAGCGCGTACCCCTTTGTCGATGGCGGTCGTCAGTTCGAACGATGCTCCCAGACGCGACCGGCATCCACCACGTCACGTCGATGGTCGGGAACCCGCAGGCGAACGTCGACTTCTACGCGGACGTCCTCGGACTCCGGCTCGTGAAGCAGACGGTGAACCACGAGGACGTGCTCCGCCACCACCTCTACTACGGGAACGGTACCGGCGACCTCGGGACGCTCTACACGTGCTTCCCGTACCCGAACGAGCCGCCGGGACGACGCGGCCCGCCCCAGCTCACCGCCACCGCGTTCGCGATCCCACCGGACGCCGTGGGGTACTGGCGCGACCGCCTCGAAGCGCGCGGCGTCGACGTCGACCGGCGAGAGCGATTCGACGACGTCGTCCTCCGCTTCGCGGACCCCGCCGGGACGCGACTGGAGCTCGTCGCCGCGGACTCGCCCGTCGAACCGTACGGCGACGGAACCGTCCCGGGCGACGTCGCCATCAGGGGCATCCACGGCGTCACCGCGCTCCCCGTCGACCCGTTCCAGACCGCGAGCGTCCTCGAGACCCTCGGGTTCGAGAACCACGGGCAGGACGGTCAGCGCGTGCGGTACGCCGTCGACGGCGCGCACGCGACCGTCGTCGACGTCCTCGACCGCGGCCACGACGACGCGACCACCGGAGGCGACGACGCGTCGACCGGTGGCGACGACGCGACTACCGGTGGCGACGACGCGACTACCGGTGGCGACGACGCTCCCGGCGAGACCGACGGGGACGGCGACGCGAGCGAGTTCGGCGGGTTCGGTCGCGAGGGCGTCGGCACAATCCATCACGTCGCGGTGCGCGTGCCCGACGAGGACGCGTTGTTCGCGTACCACGACCTGTTCCGCGAGCGCGACGTCTCCGTGTCGCGGGTGCGGGACCGGCACTACTACCGGTCGCTGTACGTCCGCGAACCCGGCGGCATCCTGTTCGAGCTCGCGACCGAAGCGCCCGGCGTGACCGGCGACGAGCCCGCGAGCGCGCTCGGCCGCCGACTCGTCCTGCCGCCGTGGGCCGAGGACGACCGCGAGATGATAGAATCCCAGCTGCCACCGATATCCGTCCCCGACCAGCCGCTGCTCGGAGGCGGGTGACGATGTCCGACGACGACTCCACTGCGGCGACGCCGACCGCACCGCCGTCGCCGACCGCGAGCGCACCACCGCCCCACGGCGGCGAACCGGTCGTCACCGCGGGCGCGCCGCGCGGCGCGACCGAGGTCGTCGTGCTCGCGCTCCACGGCCGCGGCGCGACCGCGCAGGGCGTCGTGAACCTCCTCGACCCCGCGTACCGCCACGGCGCGACCTTCCTCGCGCCCGACGCGCACCGCAGTCGCTGGTACCCTCACGCCACGACCGCCGACCGCGAGCGCAACGAACCCGACCTCTCCTCGGCGATCGCGGTCGTCGACGCCCTCGTCGCGCACGCCGTCGACCACTTCGGCGTCGCCCGCGAGCACGTCGTCCTCGCCGGGTTCTCGCAGGGCGCGACCGTCGCCGCCGAGTACGCGCTCGCGAACCCGCGGCGATACGGCGGCGTCGCCCTCCTCAGCGGCGCCGCCATCGACATCGACCCGGCCGCGGACGACGCCGAAGCCACCGCGGGCTCGACGGGCGGCGGGTTCGCGGAGACGCCCGTCCTGCTCGCGGTCGGCGACGACGACCCCCACCTTCCCCGGGCGCGCGTCGACGCGACCGCGGCCGCGTTCCGCGACCGGGACGCAGACGTCGACGTCCGGATCGCCGAGGGCGTCGGCCACGAGGTCACCGACGACGCGCTCGCTCGCGTCGGCGCGCTCGTCGACGCCGCCGGCGACCGCGCCTAGCTTTTTGTCGCGCCCGCTCGTCGCCCCTCGCGTGCTCGACCACGCCAGCGCGTTCGGCGACCAGCGAGACCCGACCGTGGTCCTCCTCCCGCCAGCCGGCGCCACCCGGTACGCCTGGACGCCTCACGCCCGCCAGCTCGCCGCCGACGACCACCACGTCGTCGCCGTCGACCTCCCCGGACACGGCACGCACCCCGACCCGTCGTTCGCGTTCGAGAGCGCCGTCGCCGACGTCGGCGCCGTCCTCCAGGCGACCGAACGCGGCGTCGTCGCCGGCCACTCGCTGGGCGGATACGTCGCACTCCACGCCGCCGTCGCCCACCAGCAGCGCGTCGACGGCCTCGTGCTCGCCGGCGCCGCGACCGACTTCCGCTCCGTGCCCGGACTCGCCGTGAGCGCAGTCTCGACCGCGCTCTCACCGGTCATCGACGCCATCGGGCACTCCGAGCGCGCGACGAACTGGCTCGACGACCTGACGGGCGACGTCCGCGACGACCAGCGCCCGCCCGACGACGTCGACACCCACAACCCCGCCACCGCGCTCGCCGACGGCATGCGCGCCTCCGCCTTCCAGGACACCTGGCCGATCGTCGAGACGTACGACGGCCCGACGCGCATCGTCCACGGCACCGACGAAGCGTTCGAATCCCACGCCCGCGAACTCGCGGAGCGCGTCGACGCCGACCTCGTCCGCATCGACGGCGACCACCGGACCCCTATCCAGCACCCCGACGCGTTCACAGACGTCCTCGCGGACTTCGCCGGCGACGTCGCCATCGCGCCGCTCGCACCCGAGTGACGCGACGGGAGAGGAAAGTGACGAGCGACGAACGCCGCGAGACGAGCGACGTGAGACGACCACGCTTTTGCCGACGCCACCAGTCCACGCCGACATGCGTACCCTCCCCGACGACACGGACGTCCTCGCCCGCACCCGCGCCGCCTACGCGGACGACCTCGGCGAACTCGTCGTCACCCCCGACCGCATCGCGTTCGAGCACGACGACGCAAACGGCTTCGTCCGCGTTGACGTCGACGCCGTCACCGCCGTCTCCCACGCCAGCGACCCAACCGACCGCCTCGACGACTACGTCGGCTTCGGCGCGCTCGCCGCAGCCGCCACCGTCGCCAGCTACGCCTTCGCCAACCCCATCGCGACCATCCCCACCGCCATCGCCATACTCGCCACCATCTACGTCGCCGGCAAGGCGTTCCTCTCGAACCGCCAACGACTCCGGATCGACGCCGACGGCACCACCTACCCCTTCGACCACGTCAGCGTCGACGAAGCCCACGACATCCGCGTAGCCGTCCACGACCAGCGAGAAGCGTCCGACAGCGACGACACGCCCCAGTAGCTCCACGGACCCGAACCACCGGCAAGAACCGCGACGCCGTCGCCCCCGGCGAGCGAGAACGCGGACGCCGACGCGGCCGTGTACGCCCCGGTCCGACCGAATCGAGACGCGATGCCGTGACCGCGTCCGCCTCGAACCTCGACGGGAGACGGGAGGTGCGAGGACCGGTGGCGTCGTCGGAATCGAGACTCGATACGACGCCAGGAACGAACCGAGATACCAGTCGAGGACTTAGATGCGGTCCGGTCGAATCGACTACCACGCACAGTCATGGCCTCCTCAGAAGCGACGTCCACCCCCGGCGACCGATACCCGACGAACGACCACCACGAACGCCGCCTGTTCGAGCGACTGCACCGGTCGCTCGCGCGCCGACTCCGGGCCATGAACGCCGACTGGCTCCCGGCGTTCAGAACCCGGTCCGAGGACAGCTGCGTCGACGCCTGGGAGTCAGGTGCCATCGTGGTGTTCGACGTCGGCGACGGGATCCACTGCCGACTGCGAGACGGCGACGGCCAGGCCCGACACTACGCCGGACCACGGCGCGGGTGGATCGACGTGAAAGGCCCCACGACGCGAGACGCCATCGAGCACTACGGCCGCATCTACGACTGGAAGACGGTGGCGCCCGCAGAGAGCCAGTTCGACGCCGCAGCGGATTCGTGACGCGCCGTCCCGAACCGCGGAACCGGGCGACTCGATGCCAGTGAGAGTGCGGGCGGCCTGGGCCAGACTCGGATTCGAATCACGCGAGGCCCGTGGGCTCGCTCGTGAGAACAGGGTTGCGGCTATCCACACAGCCGTCGCTGCGGAGTCGTTGAAGATGCGGGAAAGGTAGTGGGCCGGCACGAATTTGAATCGTGGTTACGGCCACCCGAAGGCCGAAGGATACCAAGCTACCCCACCGGCCCGCACATACAGATAGACGCCGCGGTGTCTTTAAGACTTCCGAAAGTTCGAGGGGGCGTTGCCGTGGCGGTGCGATGCCGGGCGGGCGCTTCTTCGCTCGGGAGTGTCCGTCGGTCGGTGCTCGTCGTCGAGAGAACCGGAAAGCCGCGTCTCCTGTCTCACCACTTATTGTTTTGTCTCACGAATATAGGACGTATGCCATCGGCGATAACCGGGAACGTGGCTGGTCTCGTGCTGCAAGCAACCCAATCGGACGCGTTCTCGCAGATCCAGGACGACGTCCTGTTGAGTTCGTCGCTCTGGGTGAACATCGCGCTCGCTGGCGCGTCCATCCTCCTGTTCGTGTACATGGGGCGGAACGTCACGAGCACTCGCGCCCGGATGATCTGGGGCGCGACCCTCATGATACCGCTCGTCTCCATCTCGAGCTACCTCGGGCTCGCGTCCGGACTGACCGTCGGGTTCATCGAGATGCCGACCGGGCACGCGCTCGCCGGCGAGGAAGTGATGAGTCAATGGGGCCGGTACCTCACGTGGGCGCTGTCCACGCCGATGATCCTCGTCGCGCTCGGCACGCTCGCGGACGTCGACAGGAGTAGCCTCCTCACCGTCGTCGCCGCCGACATCGGGATGTGCGTCACTGGGCTCGCGGCCGCACTCGTCACGTCCTCGCTCGCGTTCCGCTGGCTGTTCTACGTCGTCAGCTGCGCGTTCTTCGTCGTCGTCCTCTACGCGCTCCTGACCGAGTGGCCCGCAGCCGCGAAGCAAGCCGGGACCGACGAGATATTCGGGACGCTCCGCGTGCTGACGGTCGTCCTCTGGCTCGGGTACCCCATCATCTGGGCGCTCGGCGTCGAAGGCCTCGCGCTCGTCCAGTCCGTCGGCGTCACCTCGTGGGGGTACTCCGCGCTCGACGTGTTCGCGAAGTACGTGTTCGCGTTCCTCCTGCTCCGCTGGGTGGCGGCGAACGAGGACACCGTCGCGACGCCCGGCGCCGGCGCGGCAGCGGGCGCCACTCCCGCCGACGACTGACAGTCGACTCGCCCCTCGTGAACTGCTTCAATCGCCGTGCGATTCAGGCGCCACCGAGTCACTCGCCCTGAATCGATTCGGTCGCCGTCGAGTCACTCGCCCTGAATCGATTCGGTCGCCGTCGAGTCGCTCGCCCTGAGTCGATTCAGTTGCCGTCGAGTCGCGTGACGACGCCGACGTACTCCTTCTCGTTGCCGGCGGTGAGGCGCGTGGCGCGCACCTGGCCGGTGGTGTAGGATTCGGCGAGTCGGTAGCGTTCGCCGTCGTCGGCGTCGACGAGCGCCTGGCTGGCGCCGAGGGCGTCGGTGGTGGCGCGGTCGACGGTCCCACTGAACTCGTAGCGTTCGCCGGCGCGCGGGCCTTCGTCGCCGAACTCGGTGCGGAGCTGGACGTCGTCGTCGTCCTCGAGCGCGCCGAGCGCGTCCCTGACGGACTGCGGTGTGTCTGGCGTCGAGCCGTCCGCTTCGCCCGAAGGAAGGTCTGACATGGCCACGGGTTGGACGACGCGCGCCTTAGTTTTGCCCCTCGCGTTCGTGGAAACGAGGTGACGTGACGGGCGGTGCGGTGGCGTGACGGCGGTCAGAACTCGCGGTAGCCGTCGGTGTCGCAGTAGTGGTGCGCGACGGTGATGGAGTGGTCGGCGTGGAGGACGGTGGGGCCGAGGCGGAGGCGGACGTCGGCCGCGTCGGCTATCGTCGCAGCTTCGTCGTCGGTGAAGTCGCGGTGGTCGGAGAGCACGAACACCGGGTGCGCGGGTGGTTCGCGTTCGTTCGCGGGCTCGCCGTCCTCGTGGAGCGCGACGACCGTCCCGTCGCGCGCGAGCCGGTCGAGCGTCGCCTCGAGGCCCATCCGGTACACCTCGATGCCGGGCGAGGGCGTCGCGGGCTGGTGGCCGATGGCGTCCTCGCGTGATTCGAGCGCGTTCCGGACGAGTGCGGCGATCGAGCGCTCGTCGGGATGGAGGTTCCGGACGGTCGCCCCGTCGACGCTGACGGTGTACGCGTCGCCGAGGACGAGGTGCACTTTCGCGTCCTCGCGGATGCCGTGGCTCGCGAGGAGGCCGGCGTTCAGGCAGCGTGCGAGCAGGTCCATGCGGCCCGCGTCGCTCCCGAGCGCGGAAAGCGAGAAGTCGGGGTCGGTGGGGGCGTCGTGTGCGACGACGACGAACTGTCTCATGTGCTCGCGGAGGACCGCGGGCGCGAAAAGCGGTGCGGAATCACCACCGACTGCCGCGTCCGAGGTCGTTGACTCCCGGCCGGTCGCCGCGCCCGAGATGGCAAGGAACTAACGCCGTGAACGCTTGCGTTCTCCCAATGGACGTACTCGCTACCGCGCGCGACCTGCTCGCGACGGGGCCGCTCTGTGACGCGTGCCTCGGCCGGCCGTTCGCGGACCGGAGCTTCGGGTTGACGAACGACGAGCGCGGGAAGAGCCTGCGCGTCGCCGTCGCGCTCGCCGACGATGACCCCCACGAGCCACCCGAGCGCGACGCGTGCTGGGTGTGCGAGGGCCTCACCGGCCAGTACGACGACTACGCCGAGCTCGCCGCCGAGAGCGTCGAGGGCGTCGACTTCGCGACGTACCAGGTCGGGACGCGAGCGCCGCCGCTCGTCGAGGAGAACGACCGCCTCCTGCGCGAGGACGCCGGCATGGAGCCGGACGCGGGCGAACTGTTCAAGTCCGAGTTCAACCGCGAGGTCGGGAAGCGCTTCGGTCGTCTCACCGAGACCGAGGTGGACTTCGACCGGCCGGACGTGCTCGCCATCCTCGACCTGGACGCGGCGGACGCCGACCCGTCGACGCACGCGGTCGACGTCCAGGTGAACCCGGCGTTCGTCTACGGGCGGTACAAGAAACTGGAGCGGGACATCCCGCAGACGGAGTGGCCGTGCCGCGAGTGTGGCGCGAGCGGGAAGCAACTCGGCGACGACGGCGAGGAGCCCTGCGACCACTGCGGCGGAAGTGGCTACCTCTACGACGACAGCGTCGAGGGGTACGTCGCCCCGCACGTCCTGGAGGCGATGGACGGCTCGGAGGCGGTGTTCCACGGCGCGGGCCGCGAGGACGTCGACGCGCTGATGCTCGGCGACGGCCGACCGTTCGTCGTCGAGGTGAAACACCCCGGCGTGCGCGACGTCGACGTGGACGCGCTCGAGGAGGAGATCAACGACGCGGCGGACGGCGCGGTCGCGGTGCAGGACCTGGCGCTCGCCGAGCACGACATGGTCGAGCGCGTGAAGGAGCTCGACGCGTCGAAGACGTACCGCGCCGAGGTCGAGTTCGGCGCGCCCGTGACCGCCGACGAACTCGAGGGCGCGCTCGAGGACCTCGAGGGCGCGACCATCACCCAGCACACGCCCCAGCGCGTCGACCACCGGCGCGCGAGCATCGACCGCACCCGCCAGGTGTACGCCGCGAGCGGGGAGCTGGTGGACGAGACGCACGCGACCGTGGACGTCCACGGCGAGGGCGGGCTCTACATCAAGGAGCTCGTGAGCAGCGACGACGGCCGGACCGAGCCGAGTCTCGCCGGGCTGCTCGGCGTCGACGCCGTCGTCACCGCGCTCGACGTCCTCAGCGTCGAAGGCGAGGACGAGGCGTTCGCGACCGACGACCACCTCAAGTAACGCGTCGACCGCCTCGACGACGCCACCGCTACCAGACCGCCTCGACGACGCCACCGCTACCAGGGGACAGCGGCGCCCTCGTGTGATTCCGAACGTACGTACCCGCGCCAGTCGAACGACGAGTGTGACCTCGACCGATGGCGACGGCGATGGCGTCAGTGGTGACGGAACCGACCGACCGCACGGCGACCGGGCGGTGTTGGCGCTCGCTCGCGAGGACTGGCGAGCGGCCGCGGACGCGTACGTGCAGGCGGCGTTCGCGACGTTCGCGGGCTACGAGGGCTTCGGGTACGGCGCGTTCGGCGACCGCACCGAGGTCGGCGTGGCGGTCGCGGACCTCTGTCGCGCGAGCGTCTGCCATCGGCTCGCGGGCGCGACCGACCGGGCGCGGAACCGCGCGGCCCAGGGGGCGCTCGTCGCCGCGGACGCCCGCGACCACGTCGCGAGCGAGCGCGTGGACGAGGCCGCGTGCGAGGAGTTCGTGGGCGTCTGTCGCGTCCTCGCGGACGACCCCGACGAGGCGGCCGCGGCGTTCGACCGCGCCCGCGACGCCTACGCGGACGCCGCCGTCGACGACCCGGCGGCCGCGACGACCCGCCCCATCCAGCAGGCCGGCACCGACCTCCTCACGCACCTCTCCCGGCCGGACGACGTCGCGTGGGACGACGTCCACGGGACCGGCGGGGACGCGCTCGGTCGGCGCGTGCGCTTCCTGCGGTCGAAGGTCCCGGAGTTCGTCGCCGCTCGCGACCGCGAGGGGAAGCTCCACGCCGCACGCGCCTCCACGGAGTACAACACGAACTACCGGTGTCCCGCCTGCGATGCGACCGACGTCAACTACCACTCGCCGGCCGTGCTCTGTCTGCGCTGTAGCGCCGTCGTCGAGGAGCGCTAACCGGCCCGTCGCCACGAGCGGTCGCGAGCGAGCCGGTATCCGAGCGCCGCGCAGTGCCGTGCGGCTGATTCGGCCATCGATCAGCGCCGTGCGGTGGGTTCGAGCGCCTCGACCGGGGTCGCGGTCCGCCAGTGGTGCTCGAAGAACCGACGGCCCCAGTCGCGCGCCCGGTCGGAGCGGGCCAGCAGCTTCTCCTCGGGGTCGTGCGTGCCGTCCTCGCGCGGGAGCGCGACCAGGGTCGTCTCGTCGGTGACGAGCACGGTCACGCCGGGGTCCGCGACGCGAACCGTCGGGTTGTCCGCGTCCCAGTCCGCGTTCTCGCGGCCCTCGACCTCCTCGAGGACCGACGGCGCGAGCACGAGCCGGACGTCGGCGTCGGCGGCCGTCCGTTCGAGCGCCGCCGCGTACCGGTCGTGATATATCGGGGTGGCGAGCGCCACGCGGTCCGCGCGCTCGATGACGTCCACGACCCGACTGAGGACGCGGAACGGCTCCGACGCCGGCGACTCCAGTACTTCGGCGCCCGCGAGCGCGCCGAGGGACGCGCGGAACGGCTCCGGGAGCGCGTCCGGGTCGTGGGTCACCCAGTACTCGGCGTGCGTCGACAGGACCTCGCCGGCTCGTTCGCGGTCGGCGACGTAGTCCGCGACGAGGTCGCCCAGCCCCGTCGTCTCCCAGCGCCGCGACCGCCCCTCGCGGAGGAGGTCGCGGTCCCGGAGTTCGTTCAGCGCGTTGTACACCGCGGACTTGCTCGCGTCCACGTCGTCCAGAAGGTCGCGTCGCTGCCGGGGGCGCTCGCTGAGTTCCGCGAGCACCGTCTGCCTGACCGACGACGCGAACACCGCATCGAAAACGCCCATGTATGTACGGACGTGAACACCCCAGAAAGTAAGTTTATTCCATCCTTTTGTTGAGAGAATGGGAAACGGGAACGGTGAAGTGCGTCCCCGACCGAACCCGGGGTATGCGATTCGGCGCCGACGAAGCCGGCAAGGGCCCCGTCCTCGGGTCGATGTTCGCGGCCGCGGTCGCCGTCGACGACCCCGACCGCCTCCCCGACGACGTCGACGACTCCAAGCGACTCGCCGTCGACGCCCGCGAACGCATCGACGCCGACCTCCGCGCCGACGACCGCGTCCGCGTCGCGGTCGCGGAGATCACGCCCGCACGCATCGACGACCCGAGCACGGACATGAACACGCTCACCGTCGCCGCCCAGGCCGACGCCATCTCGCAGGTCGCCAACGACGGCGACACCGGTATCGTCGACGCCGGCGATACCAGCGAGAAGCGGTTCGCGCGCCGCGTCACCGAGCACGCCACCGTCGACGTCGACGTCACCGCCGAACACGGCGCCGATTCGACACACCCGATCGTCGCCGCCGCCAGCGTCGTCGCGAAGGTCGCCCGCGACGCCCACGTCGCCAGGCTCGCCGCCGAGCACGACCTCGGCGACGACGACGTCGGCTCCGGCTACCCGAGCGACCCGACGACGCGCGCGTTCCTCGCCGATCACGTCGACGCCCACGGCGACCTCCCCGCGTTCGCCAGAGCGTCCTGGAGCACGTGCGAGGACCTCCTCGCCGCCGCCGAACAGTCCGGACTCGACGACTTCTGAACGCCACGACGGACGAACCGAGAAGAACCGACCGCGAGCGCTTACTTGTCGCCCGTCACGAGCGCACGGAGGATGTCACCGTACGCCGGCCGCGTCACGAGCACCCCGATGAGGACACCGAGAATCGTGATGATCGCGAACCCGCGGAGGTCCCCGAGACTGAGGACCGCGAGCGGACTCATCGCGACGATGGTCGTCGCCGCCGCCGCACCGATGACCCAGAACGCCTTCCGGAACCGCGACTGGAACACGCGCTGACTGGACACCTTCTCGGCCATCACCTCGTCCGCGATGATGATGAGGTCGTCCACCCCCGTCCCGATGACCGCGATGAACCCAGCGATGTGACTCAGGTCGAGCGGGAGCCCGACGATCGACGCGAACCCGAGCAGGAGCGCGACCTCGCTGAGTGCAGTGACGACCATCGGCGCCGCGACCGTCGCGTTACCGTACCGGATGTACACCGTGAACGACACCGCGAGCACCGCGACGATCGCCGTGATGAGCGCGTTCAGCTTGAACTGGTCCGCGAGCGCGCCCTCGAGCGTGAACGTCTGGCGCTGGTCGAGGTCGAGCGGCGCCGGGAGCGCACCCGCCTCGATGTTCGTCTGGATGCGCTGGGCTTCGCTCTGGTTCCCCGCGGTGAAGAAGAACCGCGGGTCGTTCGCGAACTGCTCGCTCCGGATGGTCTGAGCGAGCCGTCCGTCCATCGAGAACGCACCCTTCACGTCACCGTTCACGACCGTCAACAGACAGTAACCGTCGTCGTTCCGCGTGCGCGTCGCCGTCGCGTTCGCCGGACACGACTGGTAGTTCCGGTCGCTCGTGAACCCGACGCTGTTCAGGATGTTCTGGAAGCGCGTCCCGCCCTGCTCGGTGAGCTTCACGGGGACCTCCCAGCCGGACCCGGCCTCCGACCGCCGCGGCGGGTCGACCGTCCGGATGCCGTTCGCGTCCACGAGCACATCCTCCTGCATCGACTCGTTACCCGGATACCGGACCGTGAGCTGGACGAGCCCACGCTCGTCGAGGAGTTCGACGAGGGCCTCCGGCTCGCGGTTCGGCGCCTCGACGACGACGTACCGCTGTCCGTTCGCCGCGGACGCGACCGTCGCCGTCCCACCGGACAAGCCGGTCGCGTCGAGCTTGCTCTGGATGCTCGACGCCATCCGCGCGTACGTCTCCGGCGACGGGTCGTCGCGGACGTGCTCGGTCGTCACCTGCGACCCGTCGATGCGCGCGATCCCCTGTGCGCGCAACACGTCCACGAGTTGCTCCGCGGTCACGGAGTCGTTGAACACCTCGACGACGTGCCCCTCCTCGGTCCGGCAGTCGACGTTCGACGCCGTACAGTCCCGGACCGCGACGTCGAGCGACGGGACACCGAGGCTCTCGGAGACGTTCCGCACGACGTCGTCGTCAGCGCGCTGCACGTCCAACTGGGTCGCGCTCATCCCCGTCACGGGCGTCCGGATGCGCGTCCCACCGTTCAGTTCGAGGCCGTACTGGAGGTTCGTCGGCCCCGTCACCTCGCCCTCGCTGAGCGTCGCCGACGGCACGAACAGCACGATCGCGCTCAGCGACAGCATCACGACGAGCAGCACCACGCGCCAGTTGCTACGGAGGTCGGCCATCAGTTACCCACCTCCCCGAGCTTGTACCAGCGAAGGAGACTCAAGTTCAACATGTACGTGTTCAGCAGGTCGGTCGCGAGCCCGAGGACGAGCACGATACCGATCGACGCCATCAGCTCGATCCCGAACAGCCACGCCGTCACCGCCATCACCGCCATCGCGGAGAGCGACGTGAGCGTCATCGTCACACCGGTCCGCATCGCGCGAGCGGTGCTCTCGTAGAACCCGCCCTCGCGCCGGAGGATGTGGTTGTTCAGGAGGATGTCGGAGTCGACGGAGTACCCGATGAGCATCAGGAGTGCGGCGACCGTGCCCAGCGAGAGGTTGATGCCGACGAGCCCCATGATGGCGAGCGGGATCGCGATGTCGGAGAACGCGGAGATGACGATCGCGACGGACGGAACGAACGACCGGAACAGTGCGAACGCGAGCACGCTCATTCCGGCGAACGCGATGGTGATCCCGACGAGTGCGGTGTTCTGCGCGGACGACGCGAACCGCGGCGTCGTCGACTGCCGGGACTGCACGACCGCGCACTCCTCGACGTCCGAACACGTCGGCTCCAGGTTCGCTCGCGCCTGTTCGGCGAGGATGCTCCCGTTGGTGCTATCGCCCGTGTCGGCGAACGTCACGATGTACTGTGGTTCGGCGGTCCCGGCGGCGGCCTGGATGTTCGCCGGTTGCACGTCGAACGCCGCCGCGAGTTCGCCGCGGGGCGTGTCGGTCTGCACCGTCAACTCTGTCCCACCTGTGAAGTCGATACCCAGCGGCACCGGTGTCCCAGTGGTCACCCACAACGCGGCGAGAACCACCAGCGCGACGGCCAACAGGACAAGCGGGATGGCCGCGAGCTGGCGGTTCGAGTACCGCTCGTAGTCGACCTCCGGTACCTCGAACTTGCTCATGCCGCCCGGTCCGCCGCGGGCGAAAGTAAGCCTTCTTATCTCTCTTTCTCTCGCGGCGACCGACGCCGACGATTTCTCCGGGGAATCATCGCCATCCGTATCACCCCGACTCCCGCACCGCCACACCGACTCCCTCACAGGCGTGGCTTCGCGCGGCCGGCGTCATCGCGACGCACGCTTTTGTCCGCCGACCCCGTACCGTGAGGTATGACGACCGCTACGCGCGTGGTGCTCTCGTACCCGATGGACCTCTCTGACTGGAGTCGCCAGCAGGTGGATACCGACCACTTCCACGCCTGGCTGCGTCGCGTCCACGACGACGTCGAACGCGGCGACGAGTGGATCGAGTTCGTCGACATCGGGTGCTGTGGGAGCACGTACGACGTCCCGCTGCGCGTCGAGGAGGTACAGGGCGGCGACCGCATGGGCCCCGATACGGAGATCGAGTACACGGTCCGCGAGGCCTGCGACGTCGGCGGCGGCTGGAAGGTTCAGAGCGCGGACGGCCCCGCGCCGTACGCGAGCGAAGAGAGCGAGTAGCGACGCGACACGCCCGCTCGTCGCGTTCAGTCGGGCAGGTAGCGGACGTTCAGGACGCCCGTCTCGGTGTCGCGACGCACCTCGACGCGGACCGCGCCGACGCGACCCGCTCGCGCGACCGTCTCCTCGTCCGCGATGACGTCCTGTGCGGCCTGCTCGGTGTCCTCGGGCGGCACCGAGAGGACGTGGAGTTCGCCGGTACCGGCGCGTTCGATGCGCTCGACGTCGCCGACGTCGAGGTCCTCGGCGGTCTCCATCGCCTGCGTGGTCGGCGACAGGTCCGTGTCGACGACGTCGACGTGGTGCGCGTAGTCGACGTCGACGAGTTCGTACACGACGTCCATCGGCGGCACCGGCTTCACGGTCGCACCCACCACCATCTCCGGCTCGAACTCGCGGTCGTTGTCAGCGAGCGTGTACACCTGGCCGGCGTCCACGTCGCGTAGCACGGCGCTCTCGGCGTCCGCCTCCGTCACGAGGAAGGTCGCGGTCGTCTCCGTCATACCCACGGGTAGCGCCTCGGTGGCCTTCCGGGTTTCGTCACGCACTCGCGAGCGTGCGGCGCGGGCTCACGTGCTCGAGGTCTTGTGCTGGCGGTCGAGGAGGTACATCGCGACGCCGACGAGCGCGGGCGGGAGGATGCTCGAGAGCGGCGGCATCGCGTAGAACACGCTGATAAGTGGTGCGAACAGCCCGCTCGGGTCGGGGCGCGTGGTGACCTCGCCGTCGAGCGTGAACTCGGGCGGCATCGAGATGACCGCGGCGACGTAGAGTGCGACGAAGTACACGAACCCGAGGAGCGCCATCCGGCGGTCGAAGCGAGCGTCGCCGCGACCGCGGCGGTGCTCGCGCGCGACGAACAGGACCGGGGCGACGATGGGGGAGACGACCGCGAGCGCGACGAACACGTAGAACGACCGGACGAACGTGAACGTCCCACCGCCGGCGCCGAGCGTGTTCGACACCGCGACCGTCACCGCCGCCGCGAAGAAGAACGCGAGCAGCGTCGAGAGCAGCCCGCTCACGGTCGCGTACAGCTTGAACAGCCGCGAGTCGCTCTCGCGGAGCGCGTACGGGAACGCCGTCAGGAGCCCGCCGTACGTGCGGCCGTCGCTCCCGGCGTCGTCGTCGCTGCTCCGAGCGTCCTCCGCGGTCGCGACGCCGTCCTCTGTCATCCCTCGACGCTTGGGGCGAGACGGGCAAAAGCGGCGTGGTTGCCGTCGCTCACGCGTCGTCCTCTCCAGCCAGTCGGACGGTCGCGAGGACGACCGCGGTCAGGGCCGCCAGCGGACCAGTGCCGGTCGGACTCCACACGAGGTGGACCGTCGAGCCGTCGGGGACGTCGACGACGAGGCGACTCCCGGCCTCGAACGGTGCTTCCTCGTCGCGCATGCAGTGAGCGATCGGCTTCCGTTCCGGCGAGTTCGCTCGCGTCAGGTAGAGCTCCGACGGGTCGACGGCCTCGCCGCCCACGTGGACGAACCACGTCGTCGTCGCCTCCTCGACGGGGCCGATGCCGCAGTCGGGGCCGGTGTCGCTGACGTAGTGACCGGGCTTCGCGTCGACGATCGCGTCCGGGGCGTCGAGCAGCCAGCCGGCGGAGACGGTCGGACGCACCGCGGCCGCCAGTCCACCGACGGCGGTCGCCGCCGCGCCCGCGACCACGAGGAACAGGCGTCGCCGCGAGAACGAGGGAGGCATCGACGGAGAGGACACGCGGTGATGGCAAGAACCTTGTCGCCGCCGAGCGGTCGTTCGCGCATGCAAGTGGACATCGCGAACGCGCTCGCCGACACCGCGTCACCCGGCATCGGGCGGGACGCGCTGGCGCGCCTCGACGACCAGGTCGCGGCCGCACACGACCGCATCGAGCAGGGTATCGACGCCCGCGAGCACGGGTACGCGGCGCTCGCGCTCCCCGAGGACGTCGACCTCGATTCGATCCGGGAGACGACGGCGGGGTTCGCGGACACCGGGACGCTCCTGAACGTCGGTATCGGCGGGAGCGCACTCGGCGCGGCGACCATCACGGACGCGCTCGCCAGCGAATCGGACGTGGACGCGTACTACCTCGACAACGTCGACCCCGAGTGGGTGACCGAACTCCTCGACGACGTCGACCTCGCGTCGACGACGGTGAACGTCGTCTCGCGCTCCGGGACGACCGCGGAGACGCTCGCGAACTTCCTCGTCGTCCGCGACGCCATGCGGGACGCGGGCGTCGACTGGACCGACCGCACGTTCGTCACCACGGGCGAGGACGGGCCGTTGCGGCGGCTCGCGGACCGTCACGGCCTCCCGAGCCTGCCCCAGCCCGATGGCGTCCCGGGGCGGTTCTCCGCGCTGTCGACCGTGGGCCTGGCGGCGGCGAGCGTCTGCGGGCTCGACCTGGACGCGCTCGTCGCCGGCGCCGCCGAGCAACGCGCGAAGCTCGGGCCGAGCCTGCACTCGAACCCGGGGTACGCGTACGGCGCGATGGCGTACGCGCTCGACTGCCGTGGTGCGAGCGTGAACGCGATGATGCCGTACGCCGAGAGCCTGGAGACGTTCGCGGAGTGGTTCGCGCAACTCTGGGCGGAGAGCCTGGGCAAGGACGGCCTCGGGCAGACGCCGGCGCGAGCGCTCGGCGCGACCGACCAGCACTCCCAGCTCCAGCTCTACCGCGCCGGCCCGCGCGACAAGCTCGTGACGCTCGTCCGACCCACCGAGCGCGACGACCACGACATCCCCGAGAGCGACGCCGAGGAGCTCGCGTACCTCGAAGGCACCGGGCTCGGCGAGCTCATGGACGCCGAGTTCGAGGCGACCGAGGCGAGCCTCGCCGCCGCCGGCCGCCCGAGCGTCCGCGTGGAGCTCGACCGCGTCGACGAGCACGAACTCGGCGCGCTCCTCTACAGCATGGAGGCCGCGTGCGTGCTCGCCGGCGAACTCTACGGCGTCGACACGTTCGTCCAGCCCGCCGTCGAATGGGGGAAGAACGCCGCCAGAGGGCTGCTCGGCGAAGGCGACTACGACGAAGCCGACGCCGTCGCCGCCAAGGACGAACTGACTATCGAGTGACTTACTGACTGCACCAGCATCCGGCGGCCCCCAGGCCGCCGGTTCTTCCTCTCCCCGCTCGCACCAGCGTCCGGCGGCCCCCAGGCCGCCGGTTCTTCCTCTCCCCGCTCGCACCAGCGTCCGGCGGCCCCCAGGCCGCCGGTTCCGTTCCCTCGCCGCGGCTGTGGTCAACTGATTGCTCGCACCAGCATCCGGCGGCCCCCAGGCCGTCGGTTCCACTTGCTCGCGGGAGTCGGACTCGCGTAACGGAAGGGCCTATGTCGGCGGAGGCGCTACGGGCGAGCATGTCCGTCGAGTCGCGCGGAGCGTGGTCGCCGGGTCGGTTCGTGGCTGCGGCGCTCGCGATGGCGTTCGTCGGCGCGGTCGGTATCTTCGCCATCGCGGTCTGGCAGACGGTCCTCATCGGTGTCGTCACCGACGTGGTCTGGGAGCCGCCGCTGTCGGGGGCGCGCCAGCAGATCGTGTCGACGGTCGCGCTCGGGCTGGCGACGACGATGACCGCCGGTATCTATCTCGCGTACACGAACCGGTCGCTGTCGTTCCTCGACGTCCGGACGCCGACGCTCCGCGAGGTCGCGTGGGCGGTCGGCGGCCTCGTCGCGTTGTTCGCGCTCCTCCAGGTCATCTCGATCGCGTTCGAGACGTTCGGCATCTCCACGAGCCAGCACTCGACGACGCAGGCCGCGGAATCTGAGCCGTCGCTCCTGCTCCCGCTGGTCCCGTTGAGTCTCCTCATCATCGGACCAGGTGAGGAGCTCCTGTACCGGAACATCGTCCAGAAGTCGCTGTACGAGCACGCGCCACGCTGGGCGGCCGTCCTGACCGGGAGCGTCATCTTCGCGCTCGTCCACATCCCTGCGTACTCCACGGGCGGCACCACCGGCGAACTCGTCGCGACGCTCGCGGTCGTGTTCACGCTCTCGCTCGTCCTCGGCACCGTCTACGAACGCACCGAGAACCTCCTCGCGCCCGCGTTCGTCCACGGGAGCTACAACGCCATCCTGTTCGGGTTCGACTACATCGAGAAGACCGCCGGACTCGTCGTCCCGACCCTCCTCTGAGGACACCGCCGCCAGGAGACCGACGACCGACGCCGAGCGCTAGCTCGGGTTCTTCCGCGTGAGGTCGCTCCCGCAGATCGGGCAGCGGTCCTTGTTCTCGTCGAACTCGCGTCCACAGCCAGCGCACTGGAACTTCCAGTCGCGTTGCTCGCTGATGCCGTCGCGCGCGATAACCTCGACGCGCACGTCCAGTCGCTCGGCGACGTTCTGCATCGCGTAGTCGTCCGTGACGAGCGTCGCGTCCAGTTCGAACGTCGCCGCCACCAGGCGGACGTCGGTATTCGAGAGCTCCGCGAGGTCACCGGTCTCGCGCGCGGCGCGCTCCACGCGCTCGACGGTTCCGGCGTCCGGGATGTGGATGCGCATCCCCGCGCCCTCCATCGCGTCGAACCGATACCCGCTCTCGTCGGTGAGTTCCTCGCGGACGAGCGGAATCGTCGCGATGTCGTCCTCGGAGTGATACTCGTTGATGAACGCAGAAGAATCCAGGACCTTCATCCGAGCTAGCGGTCGACGACGATGTAGTCCTTCACGGCCTGCACGCGCGACACCGGCACGCGGAAACGGCCCTGTTCGTCCCGGTCGTAGTCGATGGTTCGCGTCGGCGTGTCCTCGTCGGGCTCGACGATGAGATCGTGGAGTTCACCGCTCTTCAGGTCCATCGTGACGTTGTACAGCGCGCCGAGTTCGGTGCCGTCAGACCCCATGACGGCCTTGTCCGAGATGTTCTCGGCCAGTATATTGGGCATACCCACCCGTACCGAACGACGGCTATTAAACGCCACGGGGTCGTCAGCCGCACGGCAGCCACCGTCGCGTGGCGACGAAGACGTCGTCGAATACGGTGATGGCGCCCGAACGCGGACGCATACGGCAATCTTAAATGCCGGCGCGAGAAGGTTCTGAGTATACCTTCTGGGTGGTCACCATGTCGGACTCATCGGACGCCGGCGACCCCGGCACAGACACGCTACGCACGCCCATCGTCGCCGTCCTCGGTCACGTCGACCACGGCAAGACGAGCTTGCTCGACAAGGTCCGCGGGTCCGCGGTCATCGAGGGCGAGGCAGGTGCTATCACCCAGCACATCGGTGCGACCGCGGTGCCGCTCGACGTCATCTCTGACATCGCCGGGTCGCTCGTTGACCCGACCGACTTCGACCTTCCGGGACTCCTGTTCATCGACACGCCCGGCCACCACTCGTTCACGACCCTCCGGTCGCGCGGTGGCGCGCTCGCGGACATCGCCATCCTCGTCGTCGACGTGAACGACGGCTTTCAGCCCCAGACCATCGAAGCGCTCGACATCCTCAAACGCACGCAGACGCCGTTCGTCGTCGCCGCGAACAAGGTCGACACCCTCCCCGGCTGGAATCCCGTCGAGGACGCCCCCATCCAGCAGTCCATGGAGACCCAGTCCGACCGCGTCCAGCAGCAACTCAACCAGGAACTGTACGAGATCGTCGGTGAACTCAGCGACCACGGGTTCTCCGCGGACATGTACTGGCAGGTGCGGAACTTCCAGCAGAACGTCGGCGTCGTCCCCGTGAGCGCGATGACTGGCGAAGGCGTCCCGGACCTCCTGACGGTGATGATGGGGCTCGCGCAGCGGTACATGAAGGACGAGATGCAGGTGGACGTCGGCGGGCCCGGTGTCGGTACGGTACTGGAGGTCAAGGACGAGAAGGGGTTCGGGACGACCATCGACATCGTGCTCTACGACGGGACGATCCGCGCGGACGACGTCATCGTCGTCGGCGGCGAGAACGACCCGATCGTGACCGAAGTGCGGGCGCTCTTGCAGCCGCGGCCGCTCGCGGAGATACGCACCGAGAGTCGGTTCGAGCAGGTCGACGAGGTCGTCGCGGCGGCCGGTATCAAGGTCGCGGCGCCGGACCTGGACGAGGCGATGTCGGGCGCACCCATCCGGGTCGTCCGCGACCGCCCCGTCGAGGAGGTCGAGCGCGAGGTGCGGAGCGAGCTCGCGGAGATCGCGGTCGAGACCGCCGAGGAGGGCGTGGTCGTGAAGGCGGACACGCTCGGGAGTCTGGAGGCGATGGCGAACGCGCTCGAGGAGGCCGAGATACCTATCGTGCGCGCCGAAGTCGGTGCGGTCGCGCCGCGCGACGTCTCGGTCGCATCGACCGCGGACGAGGACACGAACAAGACCATCCTCGCGTTCAACGTCGACGTGCTCGACGACGCGCGCCGGCGCGTCGAGGAGAGCGACGTCCAGATCTTCGGGAGCGACGTCATCTACCAGCTCGTCGAGGAGTACGACGAGTACGTCGAGGCGATCGAGCGCGAACAACAGGAGACGGTGCTGGACAACATCACGCGACCCGCGCGCTTCCAGCTCCTCATGGACCACACGTTCCGCCAGAACGACCCGGCGGTCGTCGGCACGGAGATCCTCTCCGGGACGGTCAAGAACAACATGAACGTCGTGAAGTTCGAGGGGAACGAGCCGACGCGCGTCGGCCAACTCAAGGGCATCCAGGAGAACGGCGAGGACGTCGACGAGGCTCGCGCCGGCTCCCGCGTCAGCCTCGCCATCGACGGCCCGACCGTCGGCCGTCAGATCGAGGAAGGCGATGAACTCTGGATCGAGATCCCCGAGAAGCACGCGAAGATTCTCGAACAGGAGTTGAAGGAGGAGATCCCGATGGACGAACGCGAAGCGCTCAACCAGTACCTCGAGAAGCAGCGGAAACGCGACCCGTTCTGGGGGAAGTAACTGGTCGCAGGAGCATACGGCCGCCGCCAGGCGGCCGTTTCAGTGTTATCGTCTCGCCGCCAGGCGGCGGCTTCGCGAGTTCGGTGACGGCTCTCCACCTGTTCGGTGCAGTTTGACGCTCAGTCGAGTGGTTTCGCGTACGTCACCTGTTTTTGGTCGTAGTCGCGGTCGCGGTAGAACTCGCGTGCGGGTTCGTTCTGCCATTCGGCGGAGACGGTGACGTAGTCGCGGTCCTGGTCGCTGGCGAGGGCTTCGACGTGGTCGACGAGTGCGGTGCCGTGGCCGTTGCCGCGGTGCGGTTCCTTGACGTAGAGGTCGACGATGTCCGCGTAGCGGCCGTGTTCGCGCGAGGGTCGTTCGCCGAGTTCGACGACGAGGAAGGCGACGGGTTCGTCGTCGGCTTCGCGGAGGAAGATCCGGCGGTCGTCGCGCTCCAGCATGTCCGCGAAGGCGTCGACGGCGTCTTCGGCGACGCCGTCGCGGAGTTCGTTCAGCGGCGAGTACTGCTCCATCTGTTTCGCGAGCGGGTACCAGAAGTCGGTGGCGAGCAGTTCGGCGTCGTCGTGGGTGGCGGCGCGGATGACCATGTGCGTGCTGGCGACGCGGTCGTCGTAAGCGTTCGCGTGGTGTGTGGCGTGCTCGCAGGCGAGTCCGTCAGTGCGGCGAGGGTATTTGTGTCGGACACGGCACCGTTCGAGTCCATGCCGCTCGAGCAACTGGACTTCGAGGTCGACGGCGCAACGCACGAGGGTCGGTTCGTGACGCCGCCCGCTGGCGACGCGGACACCTGCGTGGTCGTGGTTCCGGGCGCGGGCCACGGGCCGTTCGGGAACATCTTCGACATCGCGATGTACGAACTCGCGAACGCGGGCGTCGCCTCCTTCCGCTACGAGTCGTGGACGACCGGCGAGGAACTCGACGCGAAGACGCTCGCGGAGTTGCACGCGGAGCTGGCGGCCGCGGTCGACCTCGTCGACGACCGCGTGTCGCTGCTCGTGAAGAGCTTCGGTGGCCGGGTCGCGTTCACGGCGTTCCCGGATGGCGTCGAGCGCGTGCTCGGGTGGGCGCCGGCGGTCGTGTTCGCCGACGAGTCCGGGCTCGACGACCAGCGCGACGTCCCGCTCGGTGACCTCGAGGACGGGCTCGACGTCGCGCCCGACGACGTCGCTGGCGTCGACGTCCCGGTGACGCTCCTGTATGGCGACGAGGACCACTTCTATCCCGAGCCCGCCGAGGCGCTCGCGGACGCCCTCCCCGACGCCGAGTTGCGCGTCCTCCCAGGGGAGAATCACTCGTTCAACGAAGGCCGGCGGACGGTCGTCGCGGAGACGATCGCGGCGCTGGCCCCCGGCCGTTGACGGCGGGCACCCCAGGAGCGCCGGCCGCGAGGCGCGGTAGGGCGCTCGGGTCCGGGTTGGAGTCGCCGAAGTAGTATTGTAGTAGTAACGCATACTTGCATATAGTGATAGGTATGGGTGAGCGACAGGGGGCGACCGGCGGGGAGACGACACGTGAAAGAGCGATCGACGCCGCCGGCGTGGCGTGGTGGGAGTACGACGTCGAGACGGGCGCGTTCGCGTTCGACGACCGGAAGGCGACGCTCGCCGACTACGACCCCGCGGCGTTCGAGACCGTCCAGGACTTCGCGGCGCTCGTCCATCCCGGCGACTACGACGCGGTCGCGGCGGCGTTCGACGCGGTCGTCGACGGTAACGGCGACACCTACGACGTCCAGTACCGGCTTCGGGCCGCCGACGGCAGCTACCGCTGGCTCCGCGACGTCGGGAACCGGAGCGACGTCGACCCGACGCTCGTCAGCGGCATCACGCTCCCCGCCGCCGCGCAACGCGAACGCCAGCGCGTCCTCGAAGACCGGAACGAGGCGCTCGCGCTCGTCAACCGCATCGTCCGCCACGACATCCGGAACGACCTGAACGTCCTCGAAGGCTGGCTCGAACTCATCGCCGAAGACCCCTCGCTCGCGACCCCGGACCGACTCGAAGAGCTCCTGACCGTCGTCGACGAATCCACCACGCTCACCGAGAGCATCCGCGACGTCGTCACGATGATCGAATCGGACGACGACGACGTCGAGACCGAGCCCGTGCCCGCGCGCAGCGTCGTCCTCGAAGAGGTCGAGCGCGCCCGCGCCGCGTACCCCGACGCGACCCTCGACGTCGGCGACCTCCCCAGCGTGAACGTCGTCGCGAACGCCCTCCTCACGTCGGTGTTCCGGAACCTCATCGCGAACGCCATCGAGCACGCCGACCACGACGACGTCACCGTCACCGTCGACGCCGCGGTCGACGGCGACGACGTCACGTTCACCGTCGCCGACGACGGCCCCGGCATCTCCGACGACCGGAAAGCCGTGCTGTTCGACGCCACCGCGAGCACCGTCGACCGCCTCGACCACGGCCTCGGCCTCTACCTCGTCCACGCACTCGTCAGCGCGTACGGCGGCACCGTCGCCGTCGCCGACAACGAACCGACGGGCACCACCGTCACCGTCACCCTCCAAGCTGCCTGACGCGACCACGCTTCGCCCGACTCCCTCGCCCGACCACCCCTCGCTCGACCATCCCACGGTGGACGGGCGACGCCCATCGCGCGTAGGCCCCTCGCTTAGGTGCCTCCCAACCGACCGTGGTCGTATGTCAGATAGTGACAGGATTCCGGGGTCCGGGGTGGAGACCGCACGCGAAGCCAGTCAGTCCGCGTACCAGCACGCGCTCGACGTCCTCACCACTGGCGTCGTCACGCTCCTCCCGATCGTCGTCACCGTGTACGTCCTCGACGCCGCGTTCGGCATCATTTTCAGCGTCCTCGAACCAGTCCTGAAGGTCCTCGCGCACTTCGGATTGCTCTCGGTCGTCCAGCAGAACGTCGTCGTCGCGTTCCTCGTCGAGGTCGGCATCTACGAGAGCGCCGCGGACTTCGTCGGCGCCATCACCGCCTTCCTCATCCTCGTCGCCGTCGTCGTCGTCGTCGGTACCGTCGCCCGGAACCGTTACGGCGAACGGCTCGTCGACCTCTTCGACTTCCTGTTCGCGTCCATCCCCGGTATCGGGAGCGTCTACCGCGCGTTCCGCCGCATGGGCGACGCGATGATCGAGAGCGAAGCCGAGAACTTCCGCTCCGTGAAACTCGTCCAGTACCCCACCGAGGGCAGTTACATGATCGCGTTCGAGACCGCGACCACGCCCGCGAACGTCCGCGGCGCAACCGAGACCGCCGCCATGCGGACGCTGTTCGTCCCACTCGCCCCGAACCCCGTCATGGGCGGGTTCCTCGCGCACTTCCCCGAAGGGGAGGTGCTCGACGTCGACATGAGCGTCGAAGAGGGCATCCAGGGGCTCGTCACGAGCGGGATGGCGATG
Organism: Halorubellus salinus; assembly: GCF_020567525.1. Taxonomy (GTDB): domain Archaea; phylum Halobacteriota; class Halobacteria; order Halobacteriales; family Natrialbaceae; genus Halorubellus; species Halorubellus salinus. The sequence continues at coordinate 136,507 of NZ_JAJCVI010000004.1, read as the reverse complement.
GACGCCGACGGCTTCTCGCCCGCCGAACTCCGCGAGTTCGGCCTCGACGACGACACCGTCGCCGCACTCGAGGACGACCAGCCCGACGTCGACGCCTGACCCGACGTCGACGCCTGAACCCGCGGCGGTGCCGAACGCCGTCGCTCGCCGTCGAACGAACGAGAAGAACGAGAACCCGGGCGTCTATCGGGCGGTCGGCGTCACCGACCCCTGCAGCGCCTGCTTCACCTGGAACGCCGCGCTCGCCGCGAGACCACGAGCGACCTCCGCCTGCTCGTCCGCGTCGATGAACGGCTCGTCGAGGTCCAGGTCCTCGACCTCCGGCGTGAACCCCGCACTCACCGGATCCCCGACCGGCGGTTGGACCGCGATCCGCGCCTGCGGTCCCGCAACACCCTGATGAACGTCGCCGTCGACGATGTACTCCTTCGGGAGGAACTCGCGCGTCCGGGCCGCGATAGCCGACACGTCGCGTCGGAGCGCGCTCTTCTCCGCCCTCGACAGCTCCGGCACGTCCTCCGCGTTTCGCTTCCCGGCCTGCGTGATCCCCGGCAGTCCAGCGTACGGCGTGTTTCCATTCATCGCAGAACTACCACTCCTACGCGCCAGCCGAGTGAAAAAGGTTCGGTCGAGGTAGTTCCAGCGAGGGCGGGAGACGCCACCACGGAGCACCTCAGACGAGCGCGTCCGCGGTGCCGTACACCGCGAGCACGACCGCCGTCGTGTGCGTGCCCGGCTCGACCTGCGCCGACTGCACGCGAACCCGCGGGTCGTCGAACGCCCACCCCGACCGCAACTCCTCCCCGGCCGCGATACCCTGCCGGACGCGCTCCTCGACGTCCGCCGCATCCGTCGGGCCCGCCGCCTCGTAGAACAACCCGCCGTCGGGCGACTGCGCCCACGCCAGGCCCGCCGAGACGTGCCCGGGGTCGGTCGCCGTCGCCCGCGCCTCCACGACCGTCAACCGCCCACCGACCTCGCCGAGGTCCCCCGCGGTCCCAACTGCCTCCACGTCCGCACCCGGCGGCAGCATCGACGACACCGTCACCAGATTGTAGTTGTGGACGCCCGCGTCCGCGAGCGCCGCGTCGTAACTCGCCATCGCCGTCGGGCCAGTCCCGCTCCCCCAGACGACGCGAATCGCTTCCATACCCGTACTCGCGCCGGCACCACGTTGTGGGTTCCGATTCACGCCGACGAGCACCCCACACCAGCCAGCGACGACAGCTCCACACCAGCCAGCGACGACAGCTTCACACCAACTACCGATTCCATCGACGCGACCGCGAACGCAGTCGCTCCGGGACGAAGAACGAAGAGAGAGGACCGCCAGCGAACGACGGTAGCTTAGATGTAGTCGACCTGCTCGTACAGCTCGAGCTTCATTCCCTTGCGCTCGCGGATCTCCATGATCTGCTCGCGCTGGAGGTTGTCCGCCATGAACTGGAACCCGGAGTTCTCCGTGTTCCACGACGCACGACCCTCGGTTGCCGAACGGATGTCGGAGGAGAACCCGATCATCTCCTCGACGGGCGCCTCGCCCTCGACGACCATGAGGTCACCCTCCTGGTACATGTCGTCGACGCGGCCACGGCGACCCTGGATCTCGCCGGAGGCCGCACCCATGTGCTCGTTCGGGACGTCGATGCGGACGTCCTGCATCGGCTCCTTGAGTCGGACCTTCCCCTTGACGAGCGCGTTGTGGACCGCGTTCCGGACTGCGGGAATGACCTGCGCCGGACCACGGTGGATGGTGTCCTCGTGGAGGCGCGCGTCGTGCAGCCGGATGAGTGCGCCCTCGACGGGTTCCGCGGCGAGCGGGCCGTCGTCGAGCGCCTCCTGCATCCCTTCGACGACGAGTTCCATCGTCTCGTTGAGGTGCTGGATACCCTTCGTCTCGTCGACGAGGACGTTCGTCCGGTGGATGGTCTCCACGTCCTGGCTCGTGTCCTTGTCCATGCCGGCCTCCTGGAGTGCCTCGCGGCGCTCCAGTTCGGGCATGTCCATCGAGATGTTCCCGTGCTTGATGCTCTCGACGATATCGTCGGCGAGCGGCTCGATCTCGAGGTAGAAGCGGTTGTGGCGGTTCGGGGAGATGCCCTCGACCTCGCCACTGTTCTGCTGGATGGCCTCGCGGAACACGACGATCGGCTCACCGGTGTTCACCGGGATGCCCTGGTTGCGCTCGATACGCTGGGTCTGGACCTCGAGGTGGAGCTCGCCCTGTCCGCTGATGAGGTGCTCGCCCGTGTCCTCGTTGATCTCGATCTGGATCGTCGGGTCCTCCTTGGACACCTGGCGGAGCGTCTCGATGAGCTTCGGCAGGTCGTCCATGTTCTTCGCCTCGATGGACTTCGTGATGACCGGTTCGCTGATGTGGTCGATGGACTCGAACGGCGTCATCTCGACGCTGGAGACCGTCGACCCCGCGATGGCGTCCTTGAGGCCGGTGACGGCGGCGATGTTCCCCGCGGGAACGTGCTCCACTTCCTCGCGCTCGCCACCCATGTAGATCCCGACGGACTGCACGCGGTTCTTCCCGGCCGTCCCGGAGACGTACAGCTCCTGGCCCTTCTCGAGCGTCCCCGAGAAGACGCGGCCCGCGGCGATCTCGCCGGCGTGCGGGTCGATACCGATGTCGGTCACCATGAGGACGACCTCGCCGTCCTCGTCGACGAGACGCATCGTCTCCGCGAGCTCGCTCTCGTCGTCACCACGCCAGATGCGCGGGATGCGCATCGGCTGCGCCTTGACGGGGTTCGGGAAGTGCTCGCAGACCATGTCGAGCACGACGTTCGACAGCGGCGTCTTCTCGTGGAGTTCCTGGCGCTTGTCCGCGCGCTCCATCTCCATGATGTCGCCGAAGTCCATGCCGGTGCGCTGCATCGACGGCATCGAGACGCCCCACTTGTAGAGCGCGGACCCGAAGCCGACGGTGCCCTCTTCGACGCTGACCGTCCAGTCGTCGACGTCGTCCATCTCCTCGGTCATCCCGGCGATGAGGTCGTTGACGTCGCTGATGACGGAGAGGAGGCGCTTCTGCATCTCCTCGGGGCCCTCCTGGAGCTCGGAGATGAGGCGGTCGACCTTGTTGATGAACAGCGCCGGCTTCACGCCCTCGCGGAGCGCCTGCCGGAGCACCGTCTCCGTCTGGGGCATCGCGCCCTCGACGGCGTCGACGACGACGAGCGCACCGTCGACGGCGCGCATCGCTCGCGTCACGTCGCCACCGAAGTCGACGTGGCCGGGCGTGTCGATGAGGTTGATGAGGTGGTTGGTGTCCTCGTACTCGTGGGTCATCGAGACGTTCGCCGCGTCGATGGTGATTCCACGCTCTTGCTCGTCCTCCTCGGTGTCCATCGCGAGCTGCTGGCCCGCGGTGTCGTCCGAGATCATCCCGGCGCCGGCGAGGAGGTTGTCGGTGAGTGTCGTCTTGCCGTGGTCGACGTGCGCGGCGATGGCGATGTTCCGGATGTTCTCCGGTTTGTCCATCAGCCGTTCGCACTGTTCGACGATCTTCTTACGTCGGCCCATTGGTGTTGGATACCGTCACGGCGTGTAAAAGTATGCTGTTTTCGATTCGCGTCGAGTCCGTGAGACCGCGGTTTTCGGGGGTCTGAGAACCCCTCAGTGCGTCAATGGTACGCACGGTTCGAGGGGTGAGGGGAGGGTGGTCGTCGGCGCGGCCGGCGGGGTGGCGGCCGGCCGCGGGGCGTCGCGGTCAGGCGAGTGCTGCGGCGACGAGGTTCCGCATCGCTCGCGGTCCGTTCTCGACGACCGCTCGCGGAAAACGCCGCCGCGAGGCGTCGAGGGCGTCCGCGAGCGCGGCGGCGGCGTCGTCGAACACGCCGTCGCCGTGCCCGACGAGGACTCGGTCGGGCGAGAAGCCGGCGAGGGCGTCGCGTGGCGGGAGCAGGCGGGCGTAGAAGATGACGCCGAGGCGTTCGTCGCCGACGACGAACGGGTCGGCGGTCCCGAGCGATTCGGGGACGTAGAGCGTGCGGTCGCGGTCGCGCCAGCAGACCGCTTCGGTCCAGGCACCCATCGGCGAGACGCCGTGGAGCGAGACGTCGGTGCTCGGCAGGCGGTCGTCGGCGCGCTGGACGTCGACGTCGACGCCTGCGGGCTGCTCGAGGTGGTCGAGCGCGCGGTCGACGCCGGCGGGAACGGTGACGGGGACGTCGTACCGGGCGGCGACGGCGGCGGCGTCGCGTGCGTGCCAGCCGGCGCAGACTGCGACGCCCGCGACGCTCGCGGCCGCGTCGTCTCCGGGGCCGCGTTCGGCGATGACGTCGTCGAGGCCGGGCGCATCGAGCGGGTCGAGCAGCCAGAGGCCGTCGTCGGTGCGGAGCGCGTGACTCGTCCGTGCGAGCGAGTCGTCGCCGGCGGTCCGCCAACCGAAGCCACCGTCGAACGCGTCGACGACCGCGAGCGAATCCAGGGGCATGCGTCGACGTGGCGACCGCCGAACGCATAACGACACCGGGACCCGGTCACGCCTCGTGGCCCGGAACGGCGAGAAGCGTTATGTCGGCGACTACGGTACATCGTCATCATGGACGAGGAGGACACGACGCGTCGACGCGTGCTCGCCGCTGGGGGGATTGCGAGCGTGTTCGGGCTCTCGGGGTGCCTGCGGTTGAGTCAGGCGGAGTCGACCGGGACGGCCACGAGCGATGACAGCGCCACGACGAGCGCGGACGAGTCGACGACCGACCGCGCCACGAGAACGACCGAGGCATCGACCGACACCGAGACGGAATCGGAGACCACCGAGGACGACGGCGAGGCGACGTACCCGCCGGGCGTCAGCGACGACGGCGTGACCGAGGCGCTCGTGCTCGAGCACCGACAGCGGACGACCGGGCAGTCCCGGACCGTCGAGACGGAGTACATGGGGTTCAACCGGCGGACGACGAAGCTCGACGGGAGCGGTCGGATGCGCGTCGAGAGCTCGCGCGGCCCGGAGACGTACGTCGAGGACCGCCAGCTCTACCAGCGACTCACCCTCGGCGGGCAAGCGGTGTACGCGTACCACGACGAACTCCGCTTCGACTTCCGGCCGACGGTACTCTCGGGGACGGACCTCCTGGAGGCGCTCGTGCGAGGCGGTGCGTTCGCGCCGGTCGGCGAGCAGACTCGGGACGGGGAGACGCTGTTCATCCTCGAGGCCGACGAGATGGCGAACGCGTCCGCGCTCGAGGAGTCCCGGACGGTGAGCCGGTACTTCCGGCAGTCGGAGTTCCCGCTGAGTTCGTTCTCCGGGTCCGCGCTCGCCACCGAGGACGGCGTCGTCAGCGAGATGGAGGCGTTCCTCCAGGGGGACGGCGACGGTGGGACGTTCGCCGTGAACACGAGCGACGTCGGCGAGACGACCGTGACGACGCCGTCCTGGAAGGACGCGGCGAAGCGCGAGGCGGCGACGTTCGACGCGTCGCTGTCCGCCGACGGGTCGTACATCGAGCTCGTCCAGACGGGCGGGCAGGCCATCGGCGCGGAGACGGACGTCCGCTTCCAGATCGACGCGTTCGACCGCGCGGACTACTTCAACGGCCGCTATCAGGGGTCGACGAGCGAGGGGGCGACGTTCTACCTGTACAAGACCGGCGAGACCACGGACTTCGGGAGTCCGAAGCTCGGCGTGTCGAAGAACTCGAAGCCGTCGACGAGTCCGGCCGGGACGTGGTCGAGCGACTCGGGCGTGAACGTGCGCGTGGAGACCCTCGAACTCGCCGACATCCCCGAGGTCGCCTGACCGGTGCGTGCGAGCCCACGGGTGGGGAATCGTCGGGCGTCTCGGCGAGTGCCGGGGCCGCAACCCTCATACCCGCCCGAACCATTGTGATACTGTAACATGGACGTTCGTGTCCAGGGTCGTGCGCCACCCGCTCCGTTCCTCGGCGCGCAGGACCGCTTCGAGACCGAGTACGACGTCTCCCTCCCCGTGCACGTGCACGTCCGGAGCGACCCGGACGAACGCACGTGGAGCGGACACTACGAGGACAAGCACGTCCTCAACATCTCCCAGCAAGCCGCGACGTCCGCGATGGCGCGCGAGCTCGCACTCCACGAGTACGCGCACATGGCCAGGTACGAGGAGGAACACCCCTCGCACCTCCAGAGCACCGACGAAGCCCTGTTCCTCGGGCTCGCTGGCAACAGCGTCGAACGCCGGAAGGTCGCGCACTGCTATCAGATCGCGAACCACATGAAGGACATCTACGCCGACGACATCACGTGCAGTCTCGGCGATAGCGACAAGCTCGTCTCGTTCTTCGAGGCGAGTCTCGCCGCCGCCATCAGCGACCACGGCACCCCACCCAGGGCGGGACTGACCCCGGTCACGGCCGACGCAGACCCCGAGATAACGGCCGTGAACGCTGCGTTCGCGCTCGCACTCTGCGAACGCCACGAGCTCGTCACCGACGGTCACCGCCTCTACGACCTCGCGCACGCCGCCGGCGAGGACGCTCCCGGCGTCAGCGTCGACTCCTTCAAACGCCACTTCCGCGGCCTCGGCGACGACCCCACCGAGAGCGAGTACCGCAAAGCCCTCGTCGACGTCACCCGCGAGTACGCCCTCGGCGGCCAACAGGCAGCGGACTAACGGACTCCACGAGCATCCGGCGGCCCCCAGGCCGTCGGTTCGTTCTCGCTACCTCCTCCACGAGCATCCGGCGGCCCCCAGGCCGCCGGTGCTGTCGGTCGACCGCGACGAATTCTAGAAAGAGTCGGGTGACAGTTCGGCGAACGCTCTTTTCTGGTGGTGTCGAAGAAGTGCATGGGTCGCGGGTTCCCTGCACGATAGGCGTTCCCGTAAGCGACCCATTCGACGACGAGAGACTCGCTTCGGCGTGGACCGCGACGCGCGCCGGCGGCCATCCCCCGCCGTCGGCGACTCCCCCTCCGACGCGACCGCAACCACTCCCCCGCTGGCATCCGGCTCCCGCGGACGGCGAGCGCGACGGGCGCGACGCTCGTTCGCTGCGAGACCGAGCGACGGCGGCACTCCCCTCGCCCGTACTTATTTATCCGTAGGCGCGGCGTGTAATCCTCATGGGATTCTTCGACCGACTGAAGACCGGGTGGGCGCTCACGAAGGACAGCATCAGCGTGCTCCGCGGCGACCCGGAACTCGCCGTGTTCCCGCTCGTCGGGTCGGTCGCGGGCCTGCTGTACGTCGCGCTCCTCGTCGTCCCCGGGTTCTTCCTGGCGAGCAGCGACATCGGCGTCCTCCAGTACGCCCTCCTGTTCGTCCTCTACTTCGGGTCGACGTTCATCGCGTCGTTCACGACCGCCGCGCTCATGCACGAGACGCGGAAGGCGTTCAGGGGCGAGGAACCGTCGTTCAAGAGCGGGATGAGCGCGGCGTGGCGGCACAAACGCACGCTCCTCGCGTGGAGCGCCGTCTCCGCGACCGTCGGCGTCATCATCCAACTCATCGACAGTCAGGACAACTTCCTCGCGGAGATCCTCGCGAGCATCATCAGCGTCGGCTGGAGCATCCTCACGTACTTCGTCATCCCCGTCATCACGTTCGAGGACGTCGGCGTCCGCGGCGCCATCGCGCGCAGCGGCGAGACGTTCAAGAACACGTGGGGCGAGACCGCCGGCGCGACGTTCGGCGTCGGCATCGTCACCATCCTCTTCATGCTCCCCGTCGCCATCCTCGCAGTCGGCATCGTCGTCCTCGGCGGCCTCGGCGGCGGTGCACTCGGCTTCGGGGGCGCCCTCCTCGTCGCCGCCTCCCTCCTGTTCGTCGCGTACATCTTCACCGCGACGCTCGGCTCCATCGCACGCCTCGCACTCTACGTGTACGCCACCGACGGCGAACGACCGAGCGCGTTCGACGACGTCGACCTCGGGCGCGTCCCCGAGTAGACGACGCGACCGCGCGCGACGACGCTACCGCTCTCGACTCGTCGAGAACGAAGAGAGAAAGACCGAAATTAGCGTGCTGCGGCCGCGACGCGCTCGGACTCTTCCTTCTGGTTGATCGCGTACGTCTGAACGTCGTAGTTCGCAGCGCCCGTGAGCTGCTGGGCGAGCGCCTCCGCCGCGGTCGTCGTCGTCTTGAACGACGACCCGTGAACGCCCTCCGCGATGAACATCAGGGACTGGTCGACGCGTCGCTGCGGTGCGACGTCGACCGCCTTCGGGACCGAGATGCCACCGTACTTCAGGCGCACCGTCTCCTCGCGCGGTGCCGCGTTCTCGACGGCCTCGACGAGCACCTGCACCGGGTTCTCCTCGGTGCGCTCGTGGACAATCTCGAACGCTTCACGCACGATCTGCAGGGCCTGCTGCTTCTTGCCCGTGTTCTCCTCGGTCTGCATCAGGCGGTTCGCGAGTCGCTCCACGATGGAGAGCTCGCTCTTCTTGAACTGCTTGCCGGCGTGGCGGCCCATCGTGTGCGCGATCGGCGTGACCGTGATGTAGCGCTCCGTGGACGGGTCGCTGTACTCGATACCGGTGATGTCCCACTGGTCGAAGAGCTGGGCGCGCGCGCCCTCCTCGTCGGTCCCGGCGGGCTTCTCGGGTTCGGGTGTGTCCTCTTCCGACATGATTATCGAACTGGTTTCTCTGCGTTCCCGCGGACGAGTTCGATCATCGACACGCCGTTGACCTTCTCGACCTTGTAGTTGACACCCGAGAGGTCGCCCATCGCACGACCCTTCGCCCCACCGATACCGGCGATGGTGACCTCGTCGTGCTCGTCGATGAACGAGATCGCGCCGTCACCGGGACAGAACGCGGTGACCTGCTTCCCGTTCTTGATGAGCTGGACCCGGACGCACTTCCGGATCGCGGAGTTCGGCTGTTTCGCTTCGATACCTACCTTCTCGAGGACGATGCCGCGACCCTGCGGCGCGCCCTCGAGCGGGTCGGACTTCTTGCGAAGTCCACGCTCTCGTCGCGCGTAGTCCGAGTCGGACCACCGCTGCTGCTGGCGGTCCTTCTTGAGCTTGCGCGCGGCGTACTTGCCGTTCGCCATAGTACAAGTCGCTATCTTACGGAGGCACTTAAGCCCACCCTTTTCGAGACGGCGTGACGGCCTGAGGTCGCTCTAGCGACCCCGATAACGCTCTCTCAGCCCGTTTCGGTTCGCGCGTTGACGCGTTCTGCGCGCGCCGTAGCGCCGAAGCCGGCGTCAGCCCGCGCGAGAGCGCTCGCTGACACGGCGCGGACTCTCGGTCCCGCCCCGTCCCCTCGTCAGGTCGTCTCCCACCCCGTCGTCCCTACGTCGGGTCGACTCGCGCTCTGTCGAGTCGGATGGCGACGACCCCGCCGTCGCCGTCGGCGAGCTCGGGTGCGAAGAGTTCGCCGCCGGCGGAATCGACCGCCCACTTCGCGATCCAGAGGCCGAGGCCGGTCCCGTGCCTGGTCGGCGTTATCTCGCCGTCGTCCAGGACGACCGCGCGCTCGTCCTCGGGGAGCCCCGGGCCGTCGTCGGCCACGCTGACCGTGACCGTTCCGGTCTCTGGGTCGTCGTCGACCGACACCCGCACGGTCGCCGGTCCGTCGCTCGTGGAACCGTGTTCCACGCTGTTCCCGGACTCCGTCCGGGAGCAGGGAGAGCCGTGCTCGACCGCGTTCTCGACGAGCTGTTCGATGGCGCGTTCGAGGTGGCGGTGGGCGTGCACGTGCGCGACCTCGGGGGCGTCAACGGTCACGTCGGCGTCGGCGTGGCGTCCGTGGACGTTCGCGACCGCGGAGTCGACGGCGGCGACGACGTCGACGACGGTCCGGTCGCGAGGGTCGTGGTCGACGACGGCACCGAGCTGGCGGACCTTCCGGCTGGCGTCCGCGAGCCGTTCGGCGACGTGCTGGACGGTGCGAGCGCGCTCGCGTTGCACGTCGGTCGTGGCGTCCGCCGCGAGCAACGCCGCGTACCCCGTGATCGTCGTCAGGTCGTTCCCGAGGTTGTGTCGGAGGACGCGGTTCAACACCTGGAGGCGTCGTTCGCGGCGTTCGCGGTCGCTGACGTCGCGAGCGACACCGGCGGCACCGCGGAACTCGCCGTCTGCGTCATGCAGCGGCGCGAAGTGGTCCTCCACGGGAACGACCGACCCGTCCGCGGTCACCATCTCGACCGCGACGGTCGCACGCTCCAGGCCGTCCGTCATCATCGCCTCCGTCACCTCGCGGATGCGGTCGGCGCTCGCCGCCGTCAACGTCTCCTCGAAGTGGAGGTCGCCGCGCATCGCTCTCGCCTTCGAGTACCCGAACGCCTCCTCGTAGGCCTCGTTCGCGAACACGCTATAGCCGTCCTCGTCGACGACCCAGACGGGGTCCGCGAGGCTCTCGACGATGGCCTCGTATCGTCGCTGCGCCGCGCCATCCGGGCGACTCGGTACCTCGGCGAGGTCCTGGACGCGCTCGGCGAGCGTCCCCGAGTCCGCGCTCGCCGGCACGTAGCCGGCCGCGCCAGCGGCGACCACCTCGCCGGCGACCGCCGCGTCGCTCGTCCGGTCCCGGACGACGACCGGGGCGTCACTGACGTCCACGACGGTCCGGGTCGTCTCGACGGCGTCGACCGCGGGCGGATCGTGCTCGATGACGATACACTGGAATGGTTCGTCCGCGAGCGCGCTCGCGAGCGACCGGTCGTCGGTCGCCACCGCAACCGCGAACGCCTCGCGTGCGGCGAGCGTGCTCGCGACGCTCGCCACCCCATCGACCGCGAGCACGCGCAGGTCAGTCATCCTCGTCGTCACCAACTCGTCGTCGACCCGTCTAAACGTACCGGCAACCGAACGTCGAAAACCGACCGTCGAACCACGACAGCGACCCCCACGTCCGGTTCGACGGAGCCGACGGCGTCAGAACAGCGGCGGGAGCTCCTCGTCGCCCGTGTCCAGGAGCGCGTCGAGGTTCGCGTCGCTCTGCTCGCGGAGGTCGTCGATGTTCTCCATCGCCTCGACCGCGACCGCCTGCAGTTGCTTCACGCGCGGGACGTTCGTCACGCCCGACAGCAGGACGACGCACGCGACCGAGGACTCCTTGGGCATCGGGAAGTCGCCGCCGCGGACCTCCATCGACCCGGTCTGTTCCTCGAGCCACGTCCGCCCGCGCTCGATGCCCTTCCGGTTCAGGTACTCGGGCGGCCCAGCGACGACGAGCAACGCACGCTCCGCGCCCTGAACCTCACACGGCAACGTCAAGCGACCGAGCGTCGCCTTCCGAACGAGGCTCGTGATGCGGTTCGTCGTGTCGACGTCGTCCAGTTGCTTCTTCGAGAACCGCGACAGCAACCCGGAGTCGCCACGGTCGACGTGGTCGACCGCGTACCCGATACTGGACACGCCACCGTTCCCGAGCGTGTTGATGATCTCGCTCGCGTCGACGACGCTCTCCGCGACCGTATCCCCGTCGTCGACCTCGCCCGCCGAGAACAGGACGTTGAGTCGCCGGACGATCTCCTCGTTTATCGAATCGTACCCGCCTTCGAGGCTCTCGCCGCTGTGCCGCCAGCCGTCGTTGTCGAACACGATGACGTTGTCCGCCTCCCGGACGAACGTCTGGAACGACCGCGCGGCGTTCAGCGTGTAGATGCCGCCCTCGTCGCTCCCCGGGAGGATACCGAGGCCGTACACGGGCTCGCTGTAGATGCGCTTGAGGTGCTTCGCGAGCACCGGCGCCCCACCCGAGCCGGTTCCGCCACCGAGACCCGCGATGACGAGGAACGCGTCCACCTCGTGCGTCGGGATGTCGTCGATCGCACTCTGGATCTCTCCGATGTCCTCCTCGGCGATCTCTGCACCAAGCTCGTTGTCCGCACCCACGCCGTGGCCCTTCACGCGCGTCTGCCCGACGAGCACCCGTCGGTCCTCGGGTACGTGCTCGAGCCCGCGGAGGTCCGCCTTCGCCGTGTTCACCGCGACAGCCCCACGGACGACCGACCCCTTCGTCTGTCGGTCGAACGCGATGAACTCGTCGAGGACCTTCCCCCCAGCCTGCCCGAACCCGATTATCGCCAGTTTCACGCCCGCTCACCCCGGACACTACCCTCGTGAATCATACGTAGATATCACGCACGACGAGGATAAATAGGTACGCACGCCGACGGGTTCGCGGTCGCGAGCGACCACGTCGACTCGACGTCGTCGACGTCCACCGACTCGCCTACGTCAACTCGATGTCGTCGACGTCCACCGACTCGCCTACGTCAACTCGATGTCGTCGACGTCCACGTGCCGTCGCGCGAGCGCCCGCGCCGCCTCGATGTTCCGACCGTCCGCACCGATGGCGACACCGGTGTCGGCCTCGTCGACCTCCACGTACGCGACCGTATCACCGTTCTCGCTGACCGTGACGTTGTACACCGCCGCCGGCGCGAGCGCGTTCGCGACGAAATCACCGGGCGTGTTCGCGTCCTCGACGAGCTTCGCGTCGCGCCCGAGGCGCTCCTCGAACTCGCCGACGTGCTCGCCGCCCGGCCCGATCGCCTCACCCATGTCACCGCGGGCGACCAGGACGACCACGCGGTCGTCGTACACCAGGCAATCCAGCCCGGTCGCGCCCGTGACGTCCTCGAACAGCCCGAGGACCCGGCGCGCCTCGTCCGACAGCGTCCGCGCCATCAGTCCGCTTGCTCGCCCGACTTCGACAGCGACCCCATCCGGAGGTCGACGTCACCCGTCCCGAGCTTGATCGGCTTCCCGACGATGACGTTCTCCGTCACACCGTTCAGGTCGTCGACCTCGCCGTGAATGGCGGCGTCGAGCAGGTGATTGACCGTGACCTCGAACGCCGCACGCGCGAGCACCGACTCCTTCGACCCACTGATACCGTGCCGGCCGATGGACTCGATCTCGCCGCGGTTCGTCATCATGTCCGCGACCAACATCAGGTGCCGGACGTTCACGTTGTCCAACCCCTGCTCTTTCAGCGTGTCGTTGGTCTCCTCGATGATGGTCTCCCGGGCAGCCTCGATACCGAGCGTCCGATGGATCTCGTGGATGTTGTTACACGACGACCGCGAGGCGTCCACGCCCTCGATCTCCAGGGCGTCACCGAACGACGACCCTTCCGTGTACAGCACGAACTCCTCGCGTTCCTCGTCCTCGGGCGTCTCGACGTCCTCCTTCCGGATGACGACCCGCGAGATCTCCTCGATACCCTTGAACGTGATCTCGCGGAGCTCCTCGACGAGCTGGAGGAGGTCGCGGTAACTCGGCTCCTCGGGCCCGAACTGGACGTTCGTCCCCTTCTGGATCGTCGTCACACCGAGCGAATCCTCGATGATCTCCGCGATCTCACCGGCGATCTCGCCGGTGTCGGCCACCGTCGGCCAGCGCTCCTGGAGCGTATCAGGGTTCAGGTCGATGGAGACGTTCATGTCCGCGACGTTCGTCGACACGTCCCCGAGCGCGAGGATCTTCGTCGCCTCGAGCTGCCAGACGACCTCGTGGGCGCGCTCGCGGCTCTCCGCGTACTCGTCCTCGAGGTAGATCGTCATCATCGGCGTGTCCGGCGTCTTCCGCGCGTCCACGAGCTCGATGAGACGCGGCAGTCCCTGCGTCACGTCGATCTCCGCGACGCCCGCGTAGTGGAACGTGTTCATCGTCAGCTGCGTCCCCGGCTCACCGATCGACTGCGCACTCACCGTCCCGACCGGGTCGAGCGGCTCGACGCGCGTCTCCCGGTAGCGGTTCTCGACGGCCTTCGCGATCTCGTCGGCCGCCTCCACGCTCAGACTCCGCTCCTCGACGACGCGATACACGTCCTCGCGGAGGTCCTCCGGAATGTCGCGGTCCTCGACGACCGCTTCCACGTCCGCCGAGACGTCGAACTCAGTCATCCGACTCCACCTCCGTGAGGAGGTCGGGGTTACGACGCGCTTCCGCGTGCTCTGAGAGGTTCGTCGGACGGGCCTCGTCGCCGAGGAACTCCGCCTTCGACTGCGCGTCCGCGAACTCGTTGTCGAGGATGCGGTCCGCGATCTGCTCGACGTCCACGCCACTCTCCGCGTCGTGTGCGACCTGGACCGGACTCGTCGAGTCCTCACCGAACTCGAACTGAACGATCGTGTCCGAGGTGTCCCGGACCGTGCCGTCGTACTGCGTCTCCAGTTCGGACAGCGCGTTGATGAGGCGCCGCTGGAGGTACCCGGACTTCGACGTCCGGACGGCCGTGTCCACGAGGCCCTCGCGGCCACCCATCGCGTGGAAGAAGAACTCCCGCGGCGTCAACCCGCCCGTGTAGGAGTGCTCGACGAACCCGTGCGCGTCAGCGCTCAGGTCGTCCTTCTTGTAGTGGCTGAGGGTGCGGTCCTCGTACCCGCGGTTGATGCGGTTCCCACGAACCGCCTGCTGGCCGACACAGCCAGCCATCTGCGTGAGGTTCAGCATCGACCCACGCGCCCCGGAGTTCGCCATGACGACCGCCGGGTTCTCCTCGTCGAAGTGCTCCTCGGCGATGTCCCCAGCGTTGTCACGCGCCTTCCCGAGCGTCTGCATGATCTTCATCTCGAGGGTCTCGTCGACCGTGCGACCGGGGAGGCTCTCGAGTTCGCCCTTCTCGTACGTCTCGATGAGCTCCTCCGTGCGGTCGTAGGCCTCGTCGATCGTCTCGTCGATGCGGTCCTGGGCTTCCGTCGAGATGGTCTCGTCGTCGATCCCGATCGAGAACCCGAAGTGCATGATCGAGCGCATCGCGAGCGCCGCGACCTCGTTGATGAAGATGCGAGCGCGCGTCGTCCCGTACACCTTCACGATCGTGTCGACGATCTGCCCGCCGAACTCGCCGACCTCGTCCTCCGCGATGGTGCCCTCGACGAGCGTCCCGTCCTCGACGACGACGTCGTCGCCGACGGTCCCGCGGAACTCGATGTTGAGGTCGTCCGGCAGCAGCTCCGAGAAGATGTCGCGACCCGTCCAGTACGGCTCGCCCGCTTCCTCGCCGCTCGGGTCGGGGAGCTCGTCGATACGGGTCGCACGCAGCAGGTCGAGCGCCTGCGTCTCGTTGAAGTGCGGGTTCTGGTTCGTCAGCAGGTACGTCCCGCTGATGTGGTCCTGGATGGCGCCGATGATGTTCTCACCGAACCGCGGCGAGAGGATCTGCTCCTGGACGCGCATCAGGACGCGCGCCTCCGCTCGCGCCTCCTCGTTCTGGAGGGCGTGCATGTTCATCTCGTCGCCGTCGAAGTCAGCGTTGTACGGCGGACAGACGACGGTGTTCAGGCGGAACGTCTTCGACGGCATCACGACGACCTCGTGCGCCATGATGGACATCCGGTGCAGCGACGGCTGCCGGTTGAAGACGACGATGTCGCCGTCGACGAGGTGGCGGTTGACCTCCCAGCCGGCCTCGACCTTCTCGGAGAGCTCCTCGCAGTTCTTCTCCGTGACCTTCAGCCGACGCCCGTCCGGTCGCTTCACGTAGTTCGCGCCCGGATGACCTTCCGGCCCGTTGGAGACGTACCGGCGCGCGTCCGCGAGGTTGCGCTCCGTGACGTTCATCGTCTGCGTCATCTCCTTCGCGACGCGATCCGGGACGCCGACCTCGTTCAGCGAGAGCGTCGGGTCCGGACTGATGACGGTACGAGCACTGAAGTTCACGCGCTTCCCGGACAGCGACCCACGGAATCGACCCTCCTTGCCCTTGAGGCGCTGGGAGAGCGTCTTCAGCGGGCGCCCGGAGCGGTGTCGCGCCGGCGGCGTGCCCGAGATCTCGTTGTCCATGAACGTCGTCACGTGGTACTGCAGGAGCTCCCAGAGGTCCTCGATGATGAGCTGGGGCGCCCCCGCCTCGCGGTTCTCCATGAACCGCTGGTTGATACGGATGATGTCCACGAGCTTGTGCGTGAGGTCGTCCTCGCTGCGCTGCCCGTTGTCGAGCGTGATGGACGGTCGCGCCGTCACCGGCGGTACCGGAAGCACCGTCAAGATCATCCACTCCGGCCGACTGCGGTCGGGGTTGATGCCGAGCACCTCGAGGTCCTCGTCGGGGATGTCCTCGAACCAGTCCCGGATGTCGCTCGGCATCAGCTTGTTCATGTCCTCCTCGGTGAGGTCCACGTCGAGCGCCTTCTCGATGGCCTTCCGGTCGGACTCACGCGGCCGGAACTCCCCGGAGAGGATCTCGTTGACACGCGACAGGTCGATCTCGGTGGCTTCGGCGAGCTCCTCGCGACCCATCGGCGCCACGTCCTCCTCCTCGTCGCCCTGCATCGCGCTCGCGATTTCCTGCGAGTACTCCGACGTGAGGACCTGCTGGACCTCGTAGTACGTCGTCGGCTTCTCGTGCTGGATGTCGAACTGGACCTCGCCACAGAACGGACACCGGTCCTTCTTGCGCGCCTGCCGGATCGCGGCCTTCGTCACGTCGTTCAGGTCGTTCCCGAGCTTCCGCGCGTTGTTCAGGTCGCGAGCGAAGTCCTCGCGCTCGTCCTCGGTGAGACAGAGCCGCGCGCACTCGCGGCACGTCCCACGCAGCAGTCGTCGGATGAGCTTCGTGAACCCGACGTGGATGACGGGCGCCGCCAGCTCGATGTGACCGAAGTGCCCGTTACACGACCCGCTGTGCTTCCCGCAGGTCTTGCACTCCAACCCCGGGTCGATGACGCCGAGACGCGGGTCCATGAGCCCCATGTCGATGGGGAACCCGTCGTCGTCGTACGTGTCGGCCGTGATGACCTTCGTCGCACTCATCTCGCGGTACTCCTCCGGGTCCATCAGCCCGAAGCTGATCTCCCCTATCTCCTTGGGTGATTGTCCTGTCGACATGGTTCAGACTGCGTCCTCCAGTTCGAGTCGCGGCGCGATACCGAGCGCCTTCATCTCGTCCAGCAGGAGCTTGAAGGCGTAACTCATCTCTATCTCGTGGATGTCCGTCTCCTCACCGCAGTTCGGACAGTACACACGCCGCTGGTCGACGTTCTCCACTGCACTCATCCCGCACTCCCCGCAGACGTTGATGAACTCGCGGTCGGACTCGTCGAGCAAGCGCTCCTTGAGCGCCATCGCCGCACCGTGCCCGATGAGGACGTCGCGTTCCATCTCCCCGACGCGCAGGCCGCCCTCGCGAGCACGCCCCTCCGTGGGCTGTCGCGTGAGCACCTGCACGGGGCCACGCGAACGCGCGTGGAGCTTGTTCGAGACCATGTGGTACAGCTTCTGGTAGAAGATGACCCCGACGAAGATCTCCGCCTCAATCTTCTCCCCGGACACGCCCGAGTAGAGGATCTCCTTCCCCGAGGAGTGGAAGCCGCGGTCCTCCAAGCCACCGCGGATCTCGTCCTCGTTCTCGCCCGTGAACGGCGTCCCGTCGACGCGGCGTCCCTCGAGCGCGCCCGTCTTCCCGCCGAGCATCTCCAGGACGTGCCCGACCGTCATCCGCGACGGGAGCGCGTGCGGGTTCAGGACGAGGTCCGGAACGACCCCTTCCTGCGTGAACGGCATGTCCTCCTGGGGCGCGATGTGACCGACGACGCCCTTCTGGCCGTGCCGGGACGCGAACTTGTCCCCGAGCTCGGGGATGCGTTCGTCGCGCACCGAGACCTTCGAGAGCTTCGAGCCGTCCTCGCCCTCCATCAACGTCACCGTGTCCACGACACCGGACTCGCCGGAACGCATCGTCACCGACGTCTCGCGGCGCTTCTGGGGGCTGAGACCACCCATGTCGTCGGGCTCCTCGAGGAAGCGCGGCGGGCTCGTCTTCCCGAGCAGCACGTCGTTCTCGCCGACGCGCGTCTCCGGGTTCACGAGACCGTCCTCGTCCAGGTGCGTGTACGCCTCCTCACCGCGCGCACCACGCACGTCCTGACTCGGGATCTCGAAGCGATCCTCCTGGCCACCGGGATACCGGCGTTCCTCGCCCTCGTACGTCCGGAAGAAGTGCGAGCGAGCGAGCGCACGGTCCACGGAGCCCTGGTTCATCACGAGCGCGTCCTCGATGTTGAACCCCTCGTAGGACATCACGGCGACGACGAAGTTCTGCGCCGCCGGCCGGTCGTCGTACCCGATCTGCTCCGTCGTCTGCGTCTTCACCATCGACAGCTGCGGGTAATGCAGGAGGTGCTGGCGCGTGTCCGGCCGGATCCGGTAGTTCGCGCTCGGCAGCCCGAGACTCTGCTTGATCATCCCCGCACCCATCGTGATGCGCGGACTCGCGTTGTGCTCGGGGTACGGGATCATCCCCGCACCGATCCCGAAGATCAGCTGCGGGTCGACCTCGAGATGCGTGTGGTCCGCAGTGACGTCCTCGCGGTCCACGGCAACGAGGATGTCCTCCTCCTCCTCCGCGTCGATGAACTCGATGCGACCGTTGTCGACGAGGTCCTGGAACTCGAGCTCGCCGTCCTCGAGCGCCTCGATCTCCGTCTCGTCGATGAGCGGCTCGCCCTCCTCGACGACGATGAGCGGCCGGCGCGCACGCCCCGCGTCCGCGTTGATGATGACCTCGCGCGTCCGGTCCTTCACGGACACGTTCACCATCTCCGAGATGTCGCCGAATCGCCGCTCCTCGCGGATCTGGTCGGCAAGCTGATGCGGTTCGGGATGTGTCCCGACGAGACTACCGTTCACGTACACCTTCGCTTCGCGTTGCTGTTTACTCATGTTAGTCGTCAGCGGGCTGATCGTGCCCCTGGCCCTGCAGCCCCGGGATACCCTCCACGCCCATGGAGTCGAGTTGTCGCTTCAAGCCCTGTTCGTCCTCGATGTTCTGTGAGAGCTCCATCGCCTGCGCGAAGTTCTTCACGAGCCCACAGTTCGGTCCCTCCGGCGTCTCCGACGGACAGATGCGACCCCACTGGGTCGCGTGCAGGTCTCGCGCCTCGAAGTGCGGCTGCGAGCGACTGAGCGGACTGCGGAGGCGCCGCAGGTGACTGAGGACGCCCATGAAGTCCGTGCGGTCGACGAGCTGGGAGACCCCAGACCGCCCGCCGACCCAGTTCCCCGTCGCGATCGGGTGCTCGAGGCGCTCCGTCAGCACGTCCGAACGAACGACCGTATTCACGGACAGCTGCCGGTTCCGCATGTTCGCACGCTCCAACTGGTACTTCACGTCACGCGCCAGCTTGTTCAACGCCGTCCGGAACAGGTCCTTCATCAGGTCCCCGCTCACCTTCAGGCGCTTGTTCGCGTAGTGGTCCTTGTCGTCGGACTCGCGGCGACCGAGCGCGAGCTCGAAGCACGCCTCCGCCATCCGACAGAGGTAGTACGCCTTGTTGATGCGCGTCTCCTCCTCCTCGACGCCCTCCTCGTGGAGGTGCGGGAGCAGGTACCGGTCGATGACGTAGTTCGCGCGCTTCAGCTGGTAGTTCTTCCCCTGGCCGCTCGCGACGCGCTTCCCGAGCGCCTCGATGGCCTCCTCCTCGGTCTGCACTTCCGCAGCCTCCAGGTTCTCCAGCATGTACTTCACGACCTCCGGGTCGTCGCTGACCCGATGGACGATCTCCTCGTCGGACTCGAGCCCGAGTGCACGCACGAGCGTCACGAAGTTGATCGACCCCGACACCGACGGGAACGACACCTCGAGCAGCCCATCGCGCGTCCGCTCGGTGAGGACGAGCGCCCGGTAGCCACGACGCTGCGAGAAGGTCTTCGCGACCTGGATCTCGTCGCCGTACTTCGTGTCGTACTCCGCGAGAATCTTGTTCGGCGCCAGGTCCTCGCTCGTCATCAGCACGCGCTCGCTGCCGTTCACGATGAAGTACCCACCAGGGTCGGCGGGGTCCTCGCCGATCTCGATGAGCTCCTCGTCGCTGAACCCAGCGATGTTACACTTGTCGGAACCGACCATGATCGGCATCCGACCGACCTTCGTCTCCGTCTTGTCGACGACGCGCTCCTCGCCCTCCTCGCCCTTCACGATGGACATCTCCATGAACACGGGCGCGGAGTACGTGATGTTCCGAAGGCGTGCCTCCTGCGGATACAAGAGCTCCTCCGAACCGTCCGCCTCGCGTACACGCGGCGTGACGACGCGAACGTCACTCAACTCGACGAACACCGGCTCCTCACCCTCCTTGTCACCGATGTCCGTCTCGATCGTCTCCTTCTCGTCGACGACCTGCTGCATCCCCCGGTTCAGGAACGAATTGAACGACCGGAAGTGATGTTCAGCGAGGCGATCCTTCCCGAAATACTCCTTCGAGATAACGCGTCTATTTTCTCTATCCATTATTTTACTCTACAACAAGTCGGTACACGACGGCCGTGTCTGTTGTTCGCGAATCTCGAACGATCTTGACGACGTCACCGACGCTCGCCTCGTCCGGTAGCGCCGGGTCCTTCCGCTTGATCTTCGGTAAGTCGGTACGGTCGATATCGTACTCTTCGAGCACTTCCTCGAGTTCGTCCTCTTCGAGGAGCGTGTGCTCTGGCACGAGTTCGTGTTGGCTTACATTTACCATGAGTGTGTCTGGCGGGCGGGAGAAACTGCTGTCACGAGATACTACAGGCTCATACAGACGGGAGGCATTTAACACTTGCCAAGTACGCGCGCGGCATTGCCACTCTCGCGACCCGCCGGGAGGCAGAGGGCGGCAACGGCGGGCCACCGACCTTACCCTACCTAAGAACGCTACCGATATAAAGCGTTTGTGCCACGATGAACACACCCACACTCGTCCCGAGTAGAAAGCCTTAATCGTCTAACCGCGATACGTGAGAGTGCAGCCCGGGTGGTGTAGTGGCCCATCATACGACCCTGTCACGGTCGTGACGCGGGTTCAAATCCCGCCTCGGGCGCTTCTTCGAACGCTAACCCCTGAGCGATGCCCGTTCTCTGCGCGGACAGCTCCCGCTCGATGGGACGACGAACGGGGTTCGGCTTCTACGGGTGGTTCGTTCGTAGAGGCACGACGCTGCCCTGAACAGGAAGGCGAATGGGGCGATGGTTTTCAGAACATGACGCGACGAGCGAGTGTATGAATCCGTCACGTCGTGGTGATATCTCCGAATCGATTGTACTGAGCGCGTTGATGCGATGTGGACTGACGGTCTCGATACCGTTCGGTGACAGTGATCGATACGATCTCGTCGTGGACGAAGATGGCGAGTTGTTCCGCGTGCAGTGCAAGACGGGGAGCTGGGTGAACGGAACGGTTCGGTTCAAGTTGTACAGTTCGACGGTCGACGAAGAGGGGCGAGTCGATCAGTCCTACGAGCCCGGGGAGGTTGACGCGTTCGCGGTGTACGCCCCGCAGACGGACGAGGTGTATTGGGTTCCGATGTCGGTTACTGGGACTGGAGAGATGCGGTTGCGCGTCGAGGATCCCTCTGCTGGTGCACCACGGTCGCGTATCAACTGGGCTGACGAGTTCCGGCTCACGGACCGGTTCAGTTGAGGAGAATCGAGTGTGGGAGCGGTCACCGCCCCAATGCCACATCGACACGCATTAATAACCCCGCGCGAAAGTGAGTGGTGTAGGCCCGGGTGGTGTAGTGGCCCATCATACGACCCTGTCACGGTCGTGACGCGGGTTCAAATCCCGCCTCGGGCGCTTTCTACTTTCAGCAACGAACGAGGAGGTCGTTCGTCGCTCCTACCTGCGTTCGGTGGGCGTGTTCGTGGGAGAGGTGTCGTGTTCGGTGAGCGATGGCGTTGGGTGTGAGTCGCGCTGTGGGTGTCTCTGTGGGGCGTGGGCCTGAAAGGAAGGTGTCAGAGGCGGTGGCGTTGGGGTACTTCCATCACCAGGGTGCCACCGTTGGGGGGATCGTCGACAGGCGTCTCCATGGTGGATGACAGGCAGTCCCGTCGACGGATTTGTCTTCTGGTGGGATGGTATTAGTGTTCCCGGAGACTCAAGTGGTCGTTTGATACTCCGTGAAGTGGGCGGTTGGCGCTTGGTCGTGGGGGTTGTTGGTGCGTGGGTTCTTGTGGGAGGGGGCGGCGAGGGTGGGGTATGCGTCTGGCTGTGTTCGGTCGTGATGGTCGTGCTATCGAGGGGTTACCGGTTCGGCTCGTGATCGCGCTCGTGGTGGGTGTGGCGAGTCTGTCGGTGATGATGAACATGCTCGCTGGTGTGGGTGGGTTGGCGGTGCACGAGGTGGATGCACGACCGACGCCGGCGGTGGTGGCGGAGGGCGAGTCGTCGGTGACGGTGCGGGTGGTGGACGATGCGGGGGAGCCGGTGGAGAACGCGACGGTGGTGTTGACGTCGGGGTCGGCGGACCTGGATGGGGTGGTGACGGGGCGGACGGGCGAGGATGGGCGGGCGTCGGTGTCAGTGTCGACGTCGTTGGCTGCGAATCGCGACCAGGGGACGGTCGAGGTGGTGGTGAAGCCGCCGGCGAGCGGTGGGTTCGTCGACGATCGGGAGAACGAGATGCTGTTGGTGGTCGATGACGACTAGGTGCGGGTCGGTGTCTGTGGGGTGCGCGGGGCGGTCAGTCCCACTCAATCCAGTCTTGCTCCCAGCCGGTCTGTGATTGGGCGGCGCGGGCGGCGCGTTCGGCGTCTTCGCGGGCGGTGCGGTTGCGTTCGATGGCGCCGGCTTGTTCGCCGTCGGCGAGGAGTGGGTGGAAGGCGACGGGGCCGTGCGTGGTTTCGGTGCCGTCGGCGGCGACGGCGGTGAGGGTCTGTCGGGGGCCGTGGCCGCGTGGGAGGACGAGTCGACCGTCGGGTACGAGTTGGTCGTGGAGTGCGCGTGGTGGGTCGACGGCGGCGGCTTCGACGAGGATGCGGTCGTAGGGGGCGTACTCGGGGAGGCCGCGGGCGCCGTCGCGGCAGTCGACGAGGACTTCGGGGTAGCCGGCGTCGGCGAGGTTCCGTCGGGCGTCGTGGACGATCGGGCGGGTGATGTCGACGGCGTGGACGTTCCGACTGCCGACGATCTCGGCGAGGACGGCGGCGGTGTAGCCGACGCCGGCGCCGACGACGAGGACGTCGTCGCCGGGGGTTGGTTCGAGTACTTCGAGGAGGCGGCCGGCGGTGCTGGGGGCGAGGACACGCGTGCCGCGGTGTTCGAGGGATTGGTCGGCGTACGCGCGGCGTTCGTCGTCGACGAACGCTTCGCGGGGGACGGTTCGCATGGCGAGGCCGACGCTGTCGGTGTCGACGACGCTCTTGGCGTCGTGTTCGAGGCTGTCGACCATGTCCTCTCGCAGCGCCGCGGGCTCCATACTCGGAGGTTCGGGTGCGAGGGATTAAGTGCTTCGTGGGGTTGCGGCGACGGCGTGGGCGTCGAGTCCGGGGATGGCGTGGACGTCGACGCGCTGGAAGCCGGCGGTCTCGAGCGTGGTTCGGAGGGCGTCTTCGGTGCGGTGGTCGCCGGGGTGGCCGGTTGCGAGGGCGTCGAGGCGGTGCGTGGGCGTGCGTGGGGAGTGGTCCTGGAGGTGTTCGACGAGGACGAGTGCGCGCTCGGGTGCGTGGGGTGGGTGTTCGGTTCCGGCGGTGTGCACGAGTGCGTCGTGGGCGGTGCCTGCGAAGTCCTCGAGGGCGGGGTCGTCGAGGCGTGGTGTGAGGTCGGTGGCGAAGACGAGGTCGGTCGCGGGGAGGGTGTCGGTGAGTGCACCGGGGTCGAGTTCGACGTCGCGTGGCGCGAGGAGTGGGCGTGCGGCGTCGATGCGGGCTGGGACGTCCCGGAGCGTGACGTCGTGGCCGCGGGCGGCGAACTCGGTGGCGTGCTGTCCGGGGCTGCCGCCGACGTCGACGACGGTCGCGGCCGTGGGTGCGGTTCGTTGCGCGGCGCTGACGGCGGCGCTGACGGCCGCGTCGGGGGTGGCCTGGTGGGCGCCGAGGCGGTTGCGTTCGTGGTCGTCGCTACGTGCGTCCCGGGCGGCGGCGACGGGGTCGTCGTCGGTGAGGGTCTCGGGAAGGGCGGCGTACGCGTCGAACACGTCGATCTCGCGTGGCGTGGGGCCGATGGAGCGGAGGTCGGTCTTCGTGAGGAGGCCGAGCGCGCGGTTCGTCGGTTCGTACGCGCCGTCGACGGCGTCGAAGAACCCGCGGTCTGCGAGGACGTCGACGAGGACGCTGGCAGCGCGAGCGTCGAGGTCGGTGCGGGCAGCGACGTCGCTCGGCGTGTCGGCGTCGTCGAGGAGCGCGTCGAGTGCACCGGTCTCGCGTGCGGCGCGGAGCGTGGCGACGGTCGCGAGTGCGTCGCGTGCGTCGTCGTTCATACGACGCCGGTCGGTCGCGTGCGCCGTAAGTCCGCCGCTCGCGGGTGTCCGCGGCGGCGGCTGGCGGTCAGTCGCTGGCGGTCAGTCGCTGGCGGTCAGTCCCGCATGGTGACGAACCGGACGCCGCCGCGGTCCTCGCGGTCGAGGCCGCCGTCGCGTTTCTCGGCGTACACGAGTCGCTGTCGGCCGTCGCCGATGGGGGCGAGGAGCCGGCCGCCGTCGCGGACCTGCGCGACGACCGCGTCGGGGAGGTCGCTCGCGGCGCACGTCAGGTACGCGGCGTCGTACGGCGCGTGCTCGGGCCAGCCGTCGCGACCGTCGCCGACGCGGACGTCGACGTCGCCGTACCCGAGTTCGGCGAGCGTCTCGCGAGCCGTTTCGGCGAGGTGGTCGCTGTACTCGACGCTGTAGACGTTCGCGGCGCCGACGACCTCGGCGGTGACGGCGGCGTGATACCCGCAGCCGGTCCCGACCTCGAGCACTCGCTCCCCGGGGTCGAGCGCGAGCGCGTCGGTCATGATGGCGACCATGTGCGGCGCGCTGATCGTCTGTCCGTCCGCGATCTGGAGCGGGCGGTCCTCGTAGGTCGCCGAGCGGTCGCCGTCGCGGACGAACGCCTCGCGGGGGACGGCACACATCGCGTCGAGCGTCGACTGCCGCGTGACGTCGCGGCGGTCGGCGAGCCGGTCGACGAGGGCGTCGCGCCGCTCGGCGAAGTTGAGCGTCACGGTCTAGGCGTTGGTTCGCGTCGAGAAGAAAGTTCGCGTCGGGGCGACGTCGAGCGCGCTTCGCTCCGGTTACCAGGCGGACCAGGCGGTGGTGTTCTCGTCCCAGGCGTACACGCGCTTGACGTCCTTCGCGACGACGCTGTCGCCCTCGTGGTCGAGGCTGTCGCGGTCGTAGCCGACGGCGTCCTCGCGGACGTTCAGGCCCTTGATCGTGAACTCGTCCTCGCCGAAGGACTCGGTCTCGCCGATGGTGAACTCGAAGTCGCCGGGGACGTACACCTTGATGGAGCGCGAGTCGTCGTGCGTGCCGTCGCGCGGGTGGACGGTGACGTTCACGGGGACGTTGTCGACCTCGCGCGTCCAGATGGTCTCGACGTCCTCGGCGGTCGCGACCTGACGGCGCTTCTGTTCGTCGAGTTCGAGGCTCGTGATGCGGACGGTCATGAGGGCTTCGGGCGTGTCGAGCACGAACTCCTCGCCGACCGCGAGCTCCTCTTCGGCGGGGACGTCGGCGCTGGAGCTGAAGGATTCGCCGTCCTGGCTGACGATGACGTCGATGTCGATCGTGGTCTCTTCCTCGATGCGGGTCTTGTGCGTGTGGTCGCACTCGGTGCAGCGGACGGTGTACTGGGCGCCTGTCGCGGTGAGAACTTCGTGGACCGTCTGCGTCGCTGGTGCGCACGAAGGGCACGCGAGGGCGACGCGCTCGGCGGTATCGCTCATATCCGGGATACCGCGTCCAGCCCTAAAAGCCGTCCGAGTTGCGTTCGCGCGGGGTTCGGGCGCGTCTCGGTGGGGGCGAACGCTTTTTGGCGTGGGCCGGGCAACGGCCGGGTATGACCGAGAACCCGCCGGCGACGGCGGACGACGACGATGGGCGTGAACCGGTGGCTGCGAGCAGCGACGGCGAGCCTGCGGGCGACAGCGAACACTCGGGTGACAGCGGGCCTGCGGGTGGTACCGAGCAGTCGGGTGGCGACGGGCCGTCGCCGGGTGTGCCGGACGAGTCGAACCTGCCGAGCGACGACGAGGTGCCGGCTGACGTCCAGAAGTACGAGCGGTTCACGAAGATGGACGGCGCGCAGTACGAGCGCGTGAACGACTTCATCCGGGAGCGCACGTACGTGACCGCTCGGGAGTGGGCGATAGCGCGGTTGTGCGCGGACTTCCGGACGGAGACGGGCGTGGAGATGACGAAGATCGGGGAGAACCTCCCGGAGCTGGTGCCGTTCATGACGGACACGTACACGCCGCAGGCGGTGAACCAGGCGCGGTCGTCGTTCGAGGACAAGGTCCGGAAGGCGGGGGCGACGTTCCTCTACGGGGCGATGTGTGATTTCTTCACGGCGGAGGAGCTGGACGACGTGATGTACGAGTCGACGGAGGTCGCGAAGTTCCTGCTGGAGGTCGAGGGCGTCGACCTCTCCGTCGAGGAGGAGCTGAACGCCGAGGAACGCATCTCGTCGGTGATGCGCGAGGTTCGGCAGGCGAGCGAGGAGTTACGCGACGAGTAGTCGTCGGTTACGTCGGTTGCTGTGGCTTCGGCTGCGAGTAAGCTTCTTCTTCGTCGAGGTCGGGAATCGGGAGAGAGCGTAATGGTGTGGTGCGCCGCAATCGGCCTCCACCCCCGTGATGGCCGACAGGACCGTCCACCGCGATACGTGCGTGGAATCGAGCCGCCCGTTGTGTCGGGTTGGCCTGCCTCTGCGTTCGCGGCCGACGCGTCGTCGGCGGTGAACGCTATCCTACCGTGTGGGAGGGTCGTAGATAAAGGGGGAGAACCGTTCGAGGCGTTTTCGGTTGGTATAGCGCTTCTTGCCCGGTTTCAAGCGGAGTTCGCTGGTTCTCAGTGGCCGGTTGAACGACGGGTGAAAGCGGGTCGTCGTCCCGTCCGGGCGCGAACCGGTCGAAACCGGTTTCGTCTTGCGATTCAAGGCCCGGTTGAGGCGCTTCTGGCGGGGGTATCTCCACCCCGAAACGCGGATGCCGTCACTCCGGCAACCAATGTCCGACAGTAGTTGGAAATATGACTACTTTGCGTGGTGACTCGGGGTTCGAACGTGCCACGGAGCTCGCGCGCTGGGACGCGAGTTCACTCCTTGGCGGGCGGGAAGAACAGCGACGGGTCGTCGTGCGTGAACGTCGCGACGTGCTCCGAGGAGAGGTCGCGGACGTGCGTCCGCATCTCGCCCTCGCGAGTCGCTCGCTCGACCATGTCCTGGGCGACCTCGTCGTCGCTGTCGTAGAACGCCGGTGCGATCACGGCGATGCCGCGGTCGGTATCCTCGACGACGATGACGAGGAACACGATACCGGTCTCGACCGCGCGGAACACCGAGCACGCGTCGAACGCGGCGTCGTCGGCCGTCACGAGCTCGGAGAGCTCACGCGCGAGTTCGCCGGGGACGACGAGGTCCAGGCCGAAGCGGTCGACGGTCGCGTGCTGCCCGGACGTCGGCGCGATGTCGCCGGGGAACACCTCGACGACGTCCCACCCCTCTTCGCGGTACTCTTCGACCGTCGCCTCCATGTCCGCGACGACCGCGTCCCAGTGGTCGAGGACGCCCTCGGGCGGCAGGTGCTCTTCCGGGTCGACGTCGACGTGGTCCTCGTTCATGCTCGACTCCGCGTGACCGCGCTCCAAGAGGGTTTTGGAAGCGAGCGCGTGCCCGACGGGCGGAACCACCAGTCTCCGCTCGTCGGCGCGACGAACGCATCTTCGACCCGACGAGGTTCGCGTGGACGCGACGGGGTTCGTGTGGAAACGTTTTTCACGGGTGGCCGAGCCACGTGCGGATAGTGACTGATCTACTCTCCATCTCCGGCCTGCACACCCGGTTCGATACCGAGCGAGGGACCGTTCGCGCGGTCGAGGACTTCGACCTGACCATCCCGGAAGGGAAGACCGTCGGGCTCGTCGGCGAGTCCGGGTCCGGGAAGTCCGTGACGGCGTTGTCGGCGATGGGGCTCGTCGACGACCCCGGCTACGTCGCCGAGGGAAGCGTCGAGTTCCAGGACCGCGACCTCGCTGAACGGTTCGCGAACGAGTACCCGAAGCAGGCGCCGAACTTCGTCGACGAGAGTCGAGGCGTCGTCGACCTGACGCAGGCGCCCGAACCGGCGATGCGGTCGGTGCGCGGCGGCGAGATGAGCATGATCTTCCAGGACCCGATGACGTCGCTGAACCCGGCGGTCACGGTCGGCGAGCAGGTCGCGGAGAGCCTGCGCCTCCATCGGTACGGCGACCGCTCTCCGGACACGTGGTGGAACGCGGTCCGAGAGATCCTCCCGCAGTTCAGCGGAGATGCGATGCGCGAGGAGGTCCTCGAGGACACCGTCGACATCCTCGAGGAGGTCGGCATCCCGGAGCCCACCGCCAGGCTCGACGAGTACCCCCACGAGTTCTCCGGGGGGATGCGTCAGCGCGTCCTCATCGCCATCGCGCTCGCGTGCCAGCCCCAGTTGCTCATCGCGGACGAGCCGACGACCGCGCTCGACGTCACCATCCAGGCGCAGATCCTCGACCTCATCAACGAACTGCAGGACGAGCGCGGGATGAGCGTCCTGTTCATCACGCACGACCTCGGCGTCGTCGCGGAGACGTGCGACCGCGTCGCGGTGATGTACGCGGGGAACGTCGTCGAGGAGGGGCCCGTGGAGGAGATCTTCGCGAACCCGTCGCATCCGTACACGTACGCGCTCCTCGAGTCGATTCCCCGGGAGGACAAGGAGCGGTTGACGCCTATCGAGGGGAACGTCCCGGACCTCATCGACATGGACGAGGGGTGTCACTTCGCGGACCGGTGTCCGTGGGCGCACGAGGCGTGCGTCGGCGAGGAGATCCCCTACAAGCAGCACGGCGGCGTGGGCGTCGACCACGTCTCGAAGTGCGTGCTCGACGAGTTCGACGAGGGCGAGTACGCGAGCGGCCAGGAGGGCATCCGGTCGGACGACGAGACCGCGATCGGCGAGCCGCTCGTCGAGGTGCGGGACCTCAAGAAGCACTTCTCGCGGGCTGACGACCTCCTCGACAAGTGGTTGTCGCGGGAGCCCCAGAGCGTGAAGGCGGTCGACGGCGTGAGTTTCGACATCCGCGAGGGCGAGACGCTCGGGCTCGTCGGCGAGTCCGGCTGTGGGAAGTCGACGACCGGCGAGACCGTCCTCCGGTTGCTCGAACCGACCGACGGGAGCGTGGTGTTCGCTGGCGAGGACCTCGCGGACCTGTCCGGGCAGGACTTGCGCGCGAAGCGCCGGGACATGCAGATGATCTTCCAGGACCCGCTGTCGAGCCTGGATCCGCGGATGACCGTCGGGCAGATTCTCATGGAGCCCCTGAAAATCCACGACTTGCCCGAGGAGCGACCGCCGGAGGGGCAGAGTCGACGCGAACAGCAGCGCCAGCGCGTGCTGGAGCTCATCGACGAGGTCGGACTGTCGCGCGACCAGGTCGACCGGTACCCCCACGAGATGTCCGGCGGGCAGCGCCAGCGCGTCGGCATCGCGCGAGCGCTCGCGGTCGACCCGGACTTCATCGTCTGCGACGAGCCCGTGAGTGCGCTGGACGTGTCCGTGCAGGCACAGATCCTGAACCTCCTGGAGGACCTCCAGGAGGAGTTCGGGTTGACGTTCCTGTTCATCGCGCACGACCTCAGTGTGGTCCGGCACGTCTCCGACCGCGTCGCGGTGATGTACCTGGGCGAGGTCGTGGAGGTCGCGGACACGCAGTCGCTGTTCGCGGACCCGAAGCATCCGTACACGCAGGCGTTGCTGTCGTCGATTCCGGTTCCCGACCCGACCGTGAACACGGACGACCGCGTCATCCTCGAAGGGGACGTACCGAGTCCGATCGACCCGCCGTCGGGCTGTCACTTCCGGACGCGTTGCCCGCAGGTCATCCCGCCCGAGCACGTCGACCTCCCCCAGGAGGCCTACCGGGAGGTGATGAGCGTCCGGCAGCGCATCGAGGACGAGTCCATCGACCTGGCGTTGGCGTGGGACATGGCGGCGGAGGAGTCCCAGGTGACGGCGACGGACGGCGGAACGGCCGTCGACGGCAGTGGGAGTATGCCAGCCTCCGTGGACGCGTTCGTTGACGTGCTGTGGCGCGAGTTGTTCGAGGACCCGTCGGTCGTCGGCGGGAAGTCCCGCGCGTTGCTCGACGAGGCGTTCGAGCAGTTGGCGCGGGACGACTGGGAGGGTGCGGCGGCGACGCTCGCGGATCACTTCGAGAGCGTCTGCGAGACGCGTAGCCCGGTCCTCCAGGACGACGAGCATCCGGCGGCGTGTCACCTCTACGAGCAGCCGGCGAACGCGGTCTCTGGAGCGGCGGACGTGTCGTCGGTCGACGGCGACGGCACGTAGAGTACGGTCATCCTAAATTTATATACTGCCCGTAATCCGTAAGCGGCAGCTTTCGCTATCAGGCTCCCAGGTCGCGCGACGGGGTATCACGTATGTTTATATAGATGGCCTTGGTGGCGTTGGGTATGGCAGATGGTGACAACGGTATGGAGAGACGTGACTTCCTGAAGACAGCCGGTGCGGCAACCGCGGCGGCGACGACCACCGCGACCGCTGGCTGTATCTCGAGTCTGACCGGCGGCGGCGGTGGCTCGCTCGTGTACGCACGCGGCGACCACCCCGAGAACTACGACCCCCAGCAGACCACGAGCGGGGAGGTCGCGAAGGTCACGAACCAGATCTTCGACCAGCTCATCCAGTTCCAGCCCGGGAGCGGCGGAGCCCTGAGCGACGGGCTCGCGAAGAGCGACGGCTGGAGTCTCAGCGGGACCACCGCGACGCTCGAACTGAAGGAGGACGTCACGTTCCACGACGGCAGCGACTTCACCGCCGCGGACGTGAAGGCGACCATCCGACGGTTCACGGACGAGAACTACGAGTACTACCTCGGCACGGAGAACGCCTCCGGGTACGCCGGGTTCACGTTCGGGAACTGGGTCGACAGCATCGACGCCTCCTCGGAGTACACCGTCGAGTTCACGCTCACGCAGAAGTACGCGCCGTTCCTCCGTAACCTCGCGATGTTCGCCGCGGCGATCCTCTCCCAGGACCAGATCACTGGCCTGGACGACCAGACCGAGCTCGGCACCAACCCCATCGGGACGGGGCCGTTCTCGTTCGACGAGCTCGACAACTCGAACCAGCGCGTTCGCCTGGCCGCGAACAACGACTACTTCGGCGACGGCCCGAACGTCGGCGAGGTCATCTTCAAGACCATCGGGCAGAACTCCTCGCGTGCGCAGGACGTCGTGAACGGCGACTCGCACATCACGGACAACCTGGGCGCGGAGTCCTCGACGACCATCGAGGAGGCTGACACCGCCCAGATCAAGTCCAAGCCCGGCATCAACACGGGGTACATGGCGTTCAACATGGCGCGCAAGGAGGCGTTCCGCGACCGCCGCGTCCGCCGCGCCATCAGTCTCGCGGTGAACACGGAAGCGATCGTGAACGACATCTACCAGGGCTTCGCGGTCCAGACGGGTCAGCCGCTCCCGGAGGGCGTCATGGGGCGGAACCCGAACGTCGAGCCGTACCCGACGGACAAGGAGCAGGCGGAGTCGCTGCTCGAGGAAGCCGATGCGACGGACATCGAGTTCGAGCTCGCGACGTTCAGTAACCCGCGTGGGTACAACCCGAGCCCGATCCAGACGGCGAACCAGGTGAAGTCCGACCTCGAAGAGATCGGGCTGTCGGTGAACATCAACCAGTTCTCGACGTTCTCCTCGTACCTCGATTACACGTCCGCGGGGAACCACGACGCGTGTTTCCTCGGCTGGTACACCGACAACGCGGACCCGGACAACTTCCTGTACGTCCTCCTCGACCCGAAGGTCGACATGGACGCCGTTCCGGACGGCCAGGACTGGGTGAGCTTCGACACGGAAGGCTACAGCACCCTGAACGTCGGTGGCTGGGCGAACACGGAGTACATGCAGCTGGTGCGTGACGGTCAGTCGACGTACGACGAGGCGACGCGCAAGCAGAAGTACCAGGAGGCGAGCAAGCTCGCGCACGACGAGGCGCCGTGGATCTTCGTGGATCACGCGAAGACGATCCGCGCGATCAACGAGGCGGTCGTCTCGGACTCGTTCACCGTGAGTTCCGTCGGCGGTCCGTACCTGGAGCTCGTCGAGCTACAGTAAGCCGGTCGTCGCACCGGCCGTCGGCCGCTATCGTCGTTGTCGCGGTCGGCAGTGGTTCGTTCGGGTCCGAGGACGGCGTTCGAGTGGACCCGCGTCGTTCGAGTCAACGCTCGGAGTGTTTTCGGAGTGGATGGCGGTTGGAAGAATCGGATGACGGCGTCGACTCTCGGGTGTCGATGGCAAGTGTTTTATTGAGAGGGTCTGTGTGACGAAGCAACACAGGAATGGTCTCGAAGCGATTCATCGCGAAGCGACTGCTGTTGCTCGTGCCGGTGCTGTTCGGCGTGTCGACGTTCGTGTTCGCCATCCTCCATCTCTCGGGTGGTGATCCGGCACGCATCATCGCCGGCCAGCGCGCGTCCGAGGAGGTCGTCCGACAGGTCCGCCAGGACCTCGGGCTGAACGACCCGATACTCGTCCAGTACGGACGATTCCTCGTCGACGTCGTCCAGTTCGACTTCGGGAACTCGTATCAGGTCTCGAAGGGGAACCCGGTCCGGCAGGTGCTCATCGCTCGCCTCCCCGTCACCATCGAGCTCGCGCTCTACGGGCAGTTCATCGGGCTGGCACTCGGCCTCCCGCTCGGGATTCTCTCGGCGATCAAGCAGGACTCGCTGCTCGACCACACGACGCGTATCGGCGCACTCGCCGGTATCTCCGTGCCCATCTACTGGTCGGGGCCGCTCCTCATCCTGTTCTTCTCGGGCTACCTCGGTATCTTCCCGGCCGCGGGCCGCATCGGGTCGACGATCTTCCTCGATAACTCCTGGACGCTCCTCGGGATGGAGTTGCCGTTGACGGGGATGGTCACCATCGACACCCTCCTCCTCGGTCGACCGGTCGCGTGGCTGTCCGCGGTCTCGCACCTGTTCCTGCCCGCGATCACGATCGGCGTGTACTCGATGGCGCTCGTCTCGCGGATGATGCGGTCGTCGATGCTCGAGGTCATCAGGCAGGACTACATGCGGACCGCTCGCGCGAAAGGCCAGGGTGCGAAGATAACGGTGATGAAGCACGGGTTCCGGAACGCGATGATCCCCGTCATCACGGTCGTCGGCATCCAGTTCGGGACGCTCCTGGGTGGCGCGGTCCTCACCGAGACCGTGTTCGGTATCGGCGGTATCGGGACGCTCATCGTGAGCGCCATCAACGCGACGGACTACCCGGTCGTCCAGGGTGCGGTCCTGACGTTCGCGCTGTTGTTCACGCTCGTGAACCTCGGCGTCGACATCACGTACAGCTACCTCGACCCCAGAATCCAACAGTAACATGAGTACCGAAACCACCGACGTCGGCGCGGAACGCGAGGAACGCGGTCGCCTCCAGCGTATCCTGAGTTCGCCGTTCCTCAGCGACTTGCTCTCGAATCGCCTCGCTCTCATCGGGATCGGCATCATCCTCTCGATGCTGCTGATAGCGGTCTACGCGAGGGTGTTCTACGACCTCGGCGCGCTCGAGTCCTCGCGGCTCGGCGGGTCGTTCCCGGACCGGGCGGCGCCCGGGTGGGCTGGCGGGCCCGCCGCGGCGAACGAGTTGTTGTTCGGGACGGACCAGGCGGCGCGAGACATCTTCCGGCGGACGATGTACGGCGCGTGGATTGCGCTGAAGTTCGGGACCATCACGGTCGGCATCTCGACGGTCCTGGGCGTGACCCTCGGTATCCTCGCGGCGTACTACGGGGACGTGACGGACAACGTCATCATGCGGACGATGGACGTCCTGCTGGCGTTCCCGTCGCTCCTGCTCGCGCTCGCGCTCGTCGCGATCTTCGGCGCGGGGCTCTGGAAGGCGGTGATCGCGTTGACGCTCGTGTACACGCCACGGTTCGCGCGCGTCGTCCGTGGAGCGGCGCTGAAGGTCCTGGAGGACGAGTACATCGACGCGACCGAGGCGCTGGGCGCGAAGGACCCGCGCATCCTGTTCCGGCACATCATGCCGAACACGCTCGCGCCGATCACGGTCCAGTCGACGCTGAACTTCGGGCTCGCCATCATCGACATCGCCGCACTGTCGTTCCTGGGCTTCGGTGCGCCGCCGGGGTCGCCGTCGTGGGGAAAGATGCTCGCGAACGGCGTCGAGTTCGGCCTGCAGTCCGGGCGCTGGTGGATGTCGTTCTTCCCAGGGCTCTTCCTCGCCCTGACGGTGCTCGGGTTCAACCTGCTCGGTGACGGGATGCGTGACGCTCTGGACCCGCGGATGCAGGACGCGGTCGACTGATCGCGATGGACGCGGAGGCGACGGTGGGCGAGCGCGTTCGAGCGTACGCGTGGCCGCGCGCGAAGCTCGTCGGTGGTGCGGTCGCGGTTGGCGCGGTCGTCGGCGCGGCGTTGCTCGCTGCGCTCGTCGTCGCCGGCGGGTGGGCGGTCGTCGGCGCCGCCCAGTTCGCGTTCGCGCTCGGCACGCTCGCGTTCGGCCTCGGACTCCTGGGGTGGTCGGGGTCGGCGATGGCTGGGCGTGGCTTCGAGAACATGCAGGAGCACCTGGATACGAACACGGACTGGACGGAGGCGGACTCGCGGCGTGCGATGGCGCGCGTCGGCGGGTTCGGCGGTGGCGCGATGCTCGCGACAGGCGTCGTGGAGTTCGTCGCGCTCGGCGTCTGAGCGCGGTCGCGTCGCGGCTTATTCTCTGACGTTCTCGCCGATAGCGCCCGCCGGGAAGGCGTCGTCGGCGTCGGGGCCGCCGGTGTCGCGGCCCGCGTCGTACGCCAGGTCGCCGCGGAGGTAGACGCGCTCGGGGAACACGCCCTGCCAGCCCTCGAACGGCGTCCACCCGCACTTCGAGTGCAGGGCGTCGCCGTCGATGGTGGTGGGGTCGTCGAGGTCGACGAGGACGAGGTCGGCGTCCATCCCTTCGGCGACGGCGCCCTTGGTGGGGAGGTCGAAGACGTCGGCGGGGTTCGTCGCGACGAGGTCGCGGACGCGCTCCAGGTCGAGGCGGCCGGCGCGGGCTTCCTCGAGGAGGAGCGGGAGCATCGTCTCGACGCCGGGGACGCCACTCGGGGCGTCCGTGAGCGTCGCTTCCTTCTCGTCGACGGTGTGAGGTGCGTGGTCGGTCGCGACGACGTCGACGGTGCCGTCGGCGACGCGCTCGTAGACGTCCTCGCGACGCGCCTCGCTCCGCAGCGGCGGGTTCATGCGACCGTACGTCCCGAGCGGGTCGCCGGGCTGGCGGTCCTCGGGTCGGTCGGGGGCGTCGTCGCCGGTGAGGTCCGCCCTGGAGAGCAGGAGATGGTGCGGGGAGACCTCGCAGGTCGCACCGGCGTCGCTCGCGGCGTCGACGCCCTCGGGCGTCGAGGTGTGCGCGATGTGGAGCGCGGCGTCGGCGTCCGCGGCGACGTCGCACGCGCGCTCGACCGCCGCAGCCTCGGCGTCGGCGGTCCGGTACGCGCTCCAGGCGTCCGCGTTCGCGTCCCGCCCCACGCCGTCGCCGGCGTCGTCGAGCGCGGCCTCGTCGAACAGCGTCGCGTCCTCCGCGTGCACCGTCACCGTGACGTCCGCGTCCCCGGCCTTCGCGACCGCGTCCGCGAACAGCTCGGCGTCGATACCCATGTTGCCCGTGGAGTCCGCGAGGAACACCTCGCCGAGCGCGAACACGGCCCGGTCGAGGAGGCTCTCGGGGTCCCAGTCCGCGGTCACGCCACCGTTGATACCCCAGTCGACGTGGCTGGCGTCGGCGAACGCGGCCTTCTCGTCGAACGCCTCGCCTGTCGTGGTGGGTGGGCTCGTGTTCGGCTGGTCGACGACGGTCGTGACGCCCCCGGCGACCGCCGACCGCGACCCGGTCTCCCACGTCTCCTTGTGGCCGTACCCCGGCTGTCGGAAGTGCACGTGCGCGTCGATGGCGCCCGGGAGCAGGTGCTTGCCCGACGCGTCCACGGCCGTCTCGTCGGCAGCAGTCGACGCGCCCAGGTCCCCGACCGCCGTTATCGTGCCGTCCTCGACGCGGACGTCCACCGTCTCGCCGTCCGCGAGCGTCGCGTTCCGGAAGAGCATACGCGACGCGTCACCGGCGAGCGCCCTGAACCCTCCGGTCCGCGAGCGCCGACGCGTCGTCGGCGACGCCTACGCGTCGACGACCGCCGTCACGTCCACGACCTCGCGCTCGCGGTCGCCGACGAGCGCGTCCTCGAGGTCCTCTCGGACGACGTCCGGGTCGCTTGGGCCACCCGCTCGCGCGACGCTGCCGACGGACGCGGGGTCGAAGGGCACGTCGAGCGCCCGGTAGACGTCTTCGAGGACGGCGGCGAGTTCGTCGTGGTTCGCGACGGTGAGCACGCCGCTCGTGATGGCGGCGCCCTGGGTGACGCGCTGGGCGAGG
Organism: Halorubellus salinus; assembly: GCF_020567525.1. GTDB lineage: Archaea > Halobacteriota > Halobacteria > Halobacteriales > Natrialbaceae > Halorubellus > Halorubellus salinus. The sequence goes on along the minus strand of NZ_JAJCVI010000004.1, from coordinate 100,219 downwards.
CCGGCGAGCTTCCCACCGTTGGGCGTCCGCAGCGAGTGCTGGCCGGGACAGAACGACTCCGCGGGTTCGCCATCGACGGCGTCGACGCCGAGGGCCGCGAGCGCGCCGCGGACGTCGCGCGTGAGGGCGTCGTAGCGCTCGTCGAGGCCGCCGCGGACGCCGTCGACGGGCGTGACCCGGGCGAACGCGAGCGTCGTCTCGCCGTCGTACGCGACCGCGCGACCGCCGACGCTCCGCTCGACGGGCTCGAACCCGTGCTCGCGCGCCGCGGCCGCGGCGGCGTCGTACCCGTCGCTCCGGGTGTCCCGACGGCCGAACGCGACGATGCGCGCCGGCGCCCACACGCGGACCACCGGCTGGCCGGTCTCTGCGACGCGGTCGCGGAGCTGGGCGGTCGCCGCGCCGTCCGCGAGCGCGTCGGCGAGCCGGCCGCGGACGACGAGCGTCGACGGAATCGGTTCCATACGACAGCGGTCGGACCGCGCCGGTTTAGGCACGTCGCCACTAACCCGCGACCGAGCATGACCGTCGAAGCCGCGGTGTCGGTCGACGAGGACGGCGTCGTCTCCCTCCCGCAGGGGGCGCTCGAACGCTACCGGCGGTACACGCTGTACAACTCGCCGTACGCCGCGCACGACCACGGGTGCGCCGTCGACCTGTACCCGCTCGACGGCACCGCACCGAGCCCTGTCACCGGCGACGTCGTCGCGACCGAGACCGTGCGCGCGCCGCCGAAGCCGTACGCGCCCGCGGAGGACCATCTCGTCGTCGTCGACTGCGGCGACGTCGTCGCTCGCATCATGCACGTCGACCCCTCGGTCGCGGTCGGCGACCGCGTCGAGCGCGGCGAGGACCTCGGCGACCTCGTCCGCGCGGGGTTCTTCGCGCGCTGGGTCCCGAACCACCTCCACGTCGGGTTCCGCCGGCACGACCAGAACCACCTCCGCGCTGGCGGATCGCTCCCCCTCGACGTCGGCGTCGACCCGGTTCCGCTCGACTGGGACGGCACCGGGACCGTCGTCGGCGCGAACGAGACGTACGCGCTCCTGGACGCCCCCGAACTCCCGAACCCGAGCGGCGGCGACGACGACGCCGGCGCGTTCTACGGGCTCGCCGCCGACGTCGACGGCGAGACGGTCGCGCTCGACGGCGGCTTCCAGCACTACGACGCCGGCGGCGTCCATTCCGACGCGACGGGACGCGTCGAGTTGCTCGGCGAGCACGTCGGCGACGCCGTCGCGAGCCCCGGGAGCGCGAACGACGTCGCGTGGCGGCCCGTCAGCGTGCGCGCGAACGCCGAGCCCGTCCACGGCATCTCGCTGTTCTGCGGGCAGCGTGGCGACTACGCGGTGAAGCTCGTCGGGCACGACCTCGCGTTCGAGGTCGGCGAGCACGTCGCGGTCGAGTTCGACCCCGTCACCGAGTGAAATACAGCGCTAGGTTTACGCGAGACGTAAACCTCCGCGTCACTCGGCGTCCGCGTCGACGTCGTCCTCGTCGGCTTCGTCCGCTCCGCTCTCGTCCTCGGGTTCGAGGTACCGGAAGCCGTCGAGGATGACCTGCTTCGCGGTGGCGCCGCGGGTCGTCCAGTGGTGCGCGTAGTCGAGCATGTCGTCGTAGATGTCGGGCTTGCAGCCCGCGGCCTTCGGGTGGCCGCCGCCGTTGACCTGCGCGGCGACCTCGTGGCAGCGCTCGAACGCGTCGGTGCCGCGGATGCTCGCGGACCCCGCGGGTTTCACGACGACGCTCGCGTCCGCGCCCTGCTCGCGGAACGCCTCGGCGACCTCGTTCTGCGAGCACCGGCCGTACGTCACGCCGACCGTCCACCCGTTCACCTCGCGTATCTCGCCGCGGTCCACGGCCTTCTCGATGAGCGCCTCCTTCTCCACGCGGCGCTCCGCGAGCAACTCCTGGGCGTCCGCGGGGAGGTCCGCGCCGCCCTCGCGGACGATCTCGATGTACTCCTCGGGGTCGAGCCAGTACGCGAGGTCCGCGAGGTCGTCGCTCCGCGGGTCCTCGCGCAGCCAGAGGTCGTGGTCGCGCGTCACCGCGGCGAGGTCGACGTACTGCTCGTCGAAGTCGAAGTCCAGCGAGCGCACGGCGACGTCGGCGGTGCACTCCTCGTCGCTGTTCCCGACGACGAGGTCCACGCCCGCGTCGCGAACCTGTGCGGCGACGTCGTCGTCCCACTGGTGGTGGTCGAACCACCGCACCGACGCGGCGGTCTCGACGAGCGCCGAGAGCTCCTCGTCGACGTACTCGAACTTGTCCGGGCAGAGGTCGCAGACGAACACGTCGATACCGGGTTCGCCGTACTCCGCGACCAGCTCCATGCCCTCCTCGAGGTCGTGCGGGCCCGCCGGCACGAGGCCGGCGTCGCCGTAGGCCTCCCGGAGGAGTGCGACACAGGCCAGTCCGTCGGCGTCCGGGTCCGCGACGACAGCGACCGACTGCCCGTCGAGGGCTTCGGCGGCCTCGCGCTCCCGGCGCTCCTCGTCGACCTCGTCCGGCACGAAGAACCCCGTCCCGGGGAGTACCGACTTCCGCGCGAGCGACATGTCGTCCTGCTCGATGAGAGACTCGTCCATACCCGACGGAGGCGAGCGGGCGGCAAGTAGGCGGCGGTTCGCGTCGCCGCGCTCGCGCGTCGGCGGTGCCGTCGACTACGCTGACGCTGGCGGAACCTGCATCTCCACGACGGTCCCGGACGGGTCGTTCTCGCGGAAGGCGAGCGACCCGTCCGAGAGCACGACCGTCCAGTACTGCAGCCACAGGCCGAGGCCAGAGCAGTGCGTGAGCGCGTCCTCAGAGCCCTCACGAATCGCCACGAGTTCATCCTCCGGGATGCCACAGCCGTCGTCGACGACCTCGACGACGACCGCGTCCGGCGTGCGTTCGACGGTGACCGCGACGTCCGTCCCGGGGTCGTTGTGCATGATAGCATTCTCGATCGCCTCCTGCACGCCGAACCGGAAGTGCGGGTGGACGGCCGCGACGGCCGACTCGGGGACGTCCACGGCAACGGCGGCGCTCTCGTGGGCGGCGGCGACGTCGTGCACGCTCTCGCGGACGACGTCCGCGAGGTCGACCGGGAGGGTCTCGTCCGTCTCCCAGACGCGGTGCAGGCGCCTGGCCTGTCGGCTCAGCCGGTCGACGTTCCGGGTGTGCTCGTCGATGGTCTCGACGAGCTCGCGCTTCGCCACGTCGGCCTCGGCGTCGCAGAGGAGCTCGGTGTACCCGCTGATGACGGTTATCTCGTTCCGGAGGTTGTGCCGGAGGACGCGGTTCAGGACGGTGACACGCCGGTGGAGGCGGGCGACCGTGACGGTCTGGTCGCGGAGCTCGCTCCGCTCGGCGCGCAGCCGTTCGCGGTACTCGGCCGCGGCGACGCCGAGCGTGCCGGTCGCCGCCGACCCGGTCACGACCAGTACCGGGACGTTCTGTAGGTCGACGCCCTCGACCTGCTGCATCGCGACGAGCGTCGCGGCGACGACGACGCCGACGAGCGCCGCCGCGACGACCACCGCGAGCGCCTCGACGCCTTCCCTGACGTCGAGATCGAGTCGAGCGACCCGTCGGCTCCCGTAACAGATGGCGACGGCGAACGCACCGAGCAGCGACGATTCGACCGCGGACGCGAAGAGATCCGTCGGGGTCCGCGTGACGTGAACGACCGCGAAGAGGAGGTAGGCGACGCCGAGCGCCAGTATCGGTAGGCACGGCCGGCGTTCCACTACCCCCCGGTCCATGCGACACCGTAAGAATCATACTCATAAATACCCCACCCTGATATGACAAGCGACTGTCGTTGGGCATCGTAGTGCACGGGCCGGACGGTCAGTCTCGTGGTATCCACCAGCAGGCACTTGAATCAGGTGCCTGCAGGACGACCGTGCATCGTCTCCGCGCGTTCCGCCGCCACGCCTCCCCCTGGACCCGCCAGCCGCTCCTCGGGAACGCGCTCGCGGCGGTCGCGAAACGCACCGGCTGGTCGTCGCCGACCCCTCGCTACTCCTCCTGGAGCTGCCGCACCGTCAACACCGGGCGGTCGCACGTCCGCACGACGCGCTCGGCGACGCTTCCGATGAGGAACCGATTCTCGCCGTGCCGACCGCGCGTGCCGGAGGCGACGACGTCCGCGTCCACCTCGCGAGCGTACGCCGTGATCTCCGCCGCCGGACGGCCCTCGCGGACCGCGGTCGTGACGTCGACGCTCGCGCGCTCCGCGACCGCCGACAGCGCCGCCTCACCGTCCGCCTCGAGCGCGCTCCGCAGTTCGTCCCGCACCGACTCCGGCGAGGACTCCACCTCGGAGGCGTCCACGACGTACAGCGCGTGCACCGTCGCGTCGAACCGCTCCGCGAAGTCGAGGGACACGTCGACCGCGCGCTGCACGCTCTCGGAGCCGTCCGTCGCAACGACGACCGAATCGAACATACCAGAGGGAACGACCGGCCGTGGCTTAAAGCCACCCGACGCACCCTCAGTCGACGCCGACCACGACCCCGCCGGGGCAGTCGCGACGCGAACGCACGCACCTTTTTGGTGCCCGGCGTCGCACTGCCGGCCATGAGTACGCCCGCGCCAGCCGAGGCGCTCTCGGTCGACACCGTCCTCGTCCCCGTGGACGGCAGCGACGAGTCCGTCCGCGCCGTCGAGTACGCCGTCGCCATCGCCGACGAGTACGACGCCAGCGTGTACGCCGTGTACGTCGTCGGTCAGGACGTCGTGCGCGCCGTCGAAGAAGGAGCGGTCGAAGCGGACGACGTCTCCAGCGACAGCCAGTCGTTCATGGACGACGTCGCACCCATCGCCACCGACCACGGCGTCGAACTCCGGCACTCCACCGCGTACGGCTTCTCGACGACGCGCAAGACCCAGCACCCCGGGAGCGTCGTCCTCGACACCGCCGACGAGGTCGACGCCGACTTCCTCGTCGTCCCCCGCGAATCCATGAGCGAAAGCGGCGACGTCCTCGCGAAAGCCGCCGAGTACGTCCTCCTCTACGCGAGCCAGCCGCTCCTCTCCGTCTGAGAGACGCACCGAAGTCTCGGGGTCGCTACTGGTCGGTGTCGAGCACGAGACTCATCTCGAGTTCGAAGCTCTCGCTCCCGCAGGTCTCGAAGCCGACGTCGCGGTAGAGGGAAACGGCGGCGCTGTTCCAGCGTTCGACCGTGAGCCACACGCGGTCGACGTCCTCGCTCGCCCCATGCCCGAGGAGCGTCTCCAGGAGCTCTCGCCCGATGCCGGCGCGCTGGTACGCCTGCAGCACGAAGATGGCGAGCTCGTACGCGTGCTCGCCGGGTTCCCCGTGGGCTTCGTCGGGGACGAGCGTCGCGTGCCCGGCGACGTCGTCGCCGTGGAACGCCGCGACGTTCAGCCCCTCCTCGAAGATGGTGTCCAGCCAGTCGTACACGCGCTCCTCGCCCGCCGGCGGGATGCCTTGCGCGCGGTCGGCGGGGTCGAACGCGACGTACATCTCCGCGACCGCGTCCAGGTGCGATTCGTCGATCGCGTCGATACGGATCTCGCGGTCCTCGCGGTCCGCGAACGACCGCGGTGGCGTCGGGAACCCGCTCGTCGCGTCGTCGGGGTACGCACGATTCCCGGTCATCGCACGAGTCGAACGGACGTCGTGGCGTTCAACAGCACGAACTCGGTGACGGGCCCGAGGCGGATCTTCCCCATCGGGCTCTCGGTGCCGCCGCCGATCGCGAGTTCGTCGAACCCCTCGCGTTCGGCGGTGTCGACGAGCGACGCGCCCGGGTCGCCCTCGAGGTATCGTACGTCGACGTCGAGGCCGTGGCGTTCCGCGACCGTGCGCGCCTCGTCGGCGACGTCGTCGGGTGACTGCGCCATGTCGTCCTTCTCGATGACCGCGATGGTGAGGTCGTCGCCGGCCTCGACCGCGCGCTCGACCGTCGACTCGAGCGCCCGCATCGACTCCTCGCTACCGGCCACTCCAAGCAGTACTCGCATACTCGCACCCACCCGCGGAGGCGTCAAAGTGGTTTCGCCGCTCGCGAGTGCTCTCGGAGCGAGCTAGGGCTGTGGCAGGTCGACCGCCTCGCCGTCTCACGGCCTACGGCCGTTCGACAGTTGGGAGGTCTACGACCTCCTCGTCGGCGTACACCGTCGGGTCCTGGATGACGCCGTCGGAGTGGATGGGCGCGTCGGTGTCGCCGCCGATGCCGGCGTTGTCGCCGATGGCGATGTGGACCGTTCCGGCGGCCTTCTCGTCGAGCAGGACGGAGCCGACGAGGTCCGTGACGGCGACGTTCGTCCCGATACCGAGCTCGGCGAGGTTGTAGACGACGTCGCCGGCTTCCTCGGCGAGGTCCGCGAACTGCTCGGCGATGCGGTCGTCCTCGATGTTCACGACCTGGCCGTCCTCGACGTCGAACGCGAGCGTCTGGTCGTCGTCGAGGCGCTCGTACGGCATCATCGTCCCGTCGACGACGAACCGACCGTTCGCGGTCTCGGGCGCCACGAACACCTCGCCCGCGGGCAGGTTCGAGAAGTCCCCGCTGTCGTGCACCATCCCGGTGTCCGCGAGCCACTCGCGCTCGCCGGCCTCGAACGTGATGTCCGTGCCGAGGTCGGTCGTCACCCGGACCTCGTCGGCGTCTGCGACCTGCGCGAGCACGTCCTCGCAGTGCGCCGCGATCTGCTCGTAGTCCGCGTCCAAGCCGGTCGTGAACACGTCCTCGGTGATGCCGGGGAGCGTCGCACCGCGCGCGCCCGCCTCGGTCGCCGCCGACCGCGCTCGCGTGTGACTCAGGCTCTTCGACGTCGGTGCCAGGAACACGTCCCCAGCGGCCATCGCCGCCGCGACCGCCGCCGGCGGTTCCTCGCCGTGGTTCTCGCCAGGCGGGTACTGGAGGATGGTCGCGTCGTCGGTCGCGGCCAGGGCCGCGTCGTACAGCGCCTCGCCGATGGGGCGGCGCTCGTCGTCGGTCACGACGACCACGCTCTCGCCGCTACTGACGTCCATGCACTGCTCGATGGCGGTTCGCGCCGGCGCCGAAAGGTCGCTCATGGCGCGGACTCCGAACGGAACCGGATTAGGTCTTGTCGTCTGGCCACGACGCGCGTAGCGACGAGGGCGACCCACGCAGCGCACGACACGAGCTGGACGCTACAGCGCGGTCGAGACGACGAACGCACCGCCGGCGGCCGCGGCGAGCCCGAGACACACGAAGACGCCGCCGAAGACGCGCACCGCGTACTCGGGCCACCCGGGCTCGGGCCCGGGTGGGATACCCCACGCGAACGCGAGCCAGAACGTCGGCGAGCGGAGCTGGAGGGCGCCGATGGCGAGCGCGACGAGGCCGGTTGCGGCGAGACCGGTGCCGAGTTCGACGGGTCCCGTCACGGTCAGACGAGCGTGGACGCGAGCATCGCGAACAGCCCGACGACGCCGAGGACGGCGCCGTCGGTCTGGACGTAGCTGAGCGCGGAGCGTCGGCCGCCGACGGCGAACAGCCGCGCCGGCCGTTCGCTGTACTCGGCGGGCGGGCGGACGGCGTTCACGCCGCCGACGAACAGCACGAGACCGGCGACGAAGGTGGCAGCTGCAAGCACGTTAGATTTCGAGACAACAGCATAGGTAATAAACATTTGCCCTGTGAAATAAAGCTGTGCCGGGGAGGGACATCGCCGACCCACGTCCCGACGGACGCTCGAAAGGTACTCGCTCGCGAGTCCCTCTTCCGGGCTTTCCGCGCGTCGACGCGACTGCACTCGGAACTATTAGGACGCTGGCCGGCGCAGCCTCGCGCATGATACAGGTCGCGGTCAACGGGTACGGAACGATCGGCAAGCGCGTCGCGGACGCCGTCCGCGCACAACCCGACATGGAGGTCGTCGGCGTCGCGAAGACCCGCCCGAACTTCGAGGCCGAGACGGCCGTCGACAAGGGCTACCCGCTGTACGCCGCCATCGAGGACCGCATCGAGCTGTTCGACGACGCCGGCATCGACCTCGCCGGGACCGTCGACGAACTCGTCGCCGAAGCCGATATCGTCGTCGACGCCTGCCCCTCGGGTATCGGCGCGGACAACGTCGCGATGTACCGCGAGCACGACACGCCCGCGCTCCTCCAGGGCGGCGAGGACGCCGACGCCGCGGACGCGAGCTTCAACGCACGCTCGAACTACGACACCGTCGAGGGCGCGGACGTCGTCCGCGTCGTCTCCTGTAACACCACCGGCCTCAGTCGCCTCGTCAAACCCCTCGAGGAAGCCTACGGCGTGGAGAAGGTGCGCGCGACGCTCGTCCGCCGCGGCGGCGACCCCGCCCAGACCGGACGCGGCCCCATCAACGACATCCTCCCGAACCCGGTCGGGCTCCCGAGCCACCACGGCCCGGACGTGAACACCATCTTCCCGGACCTCGACATCGACACGCTCGGCCTGAAGGTCCCCGCGACCCTCATGCACATGCACTCGATCAACGTCACCCTCGAAGACCGCCCGAGCGCGGACGCGGTGCGGGACCTCCTCGAGCGCGAATCGCGGACGTTCGTCATCCCCGAGCACCTCGACCTCGACGGCGCCGGTGCCATCAAGGAGTACGCGATGGACCGCGGCCGGCCGCGAGCGGACGTCTGGGAGAACTGCATCTGGGGCGAATCGGTCACGATGGAGGACGACGACCTCTACCTGTTCCAGGCCATCCACCAGGAGTCCGACGTCGTCCCCGAGAACGTCGACGCCATCCGCGCCGTCCTCGGCACCGACGACCAGGCATCCAGTATCGAGACGACGAACGACGCGATGGGCGTAGGGCTGTAGGCGGCGCGACCACCGCGACGACCACCGCGTTCCACGCACCAACCACAGATTCCTTCAATCAACCGCAGATTCCTCCGGTCGCCGACCGCGAGCGTCCGCTATCGGCTCGCCGGTCGCCCATAGAATCCGGTTCGTCATCGAATCGGGTCCGTCGTCGCACGGCGAACCGCTCGGTCAGTCGCCGTGACGGTTCGTCGACGCGTCAGCGACGCCGGACACCGACCGCGAGCGCCGCGAGGACCGCCAGGACGGCGACGGCGACGCCGAACCCGGGGCTCCCCTCGTCGGGCGTCTCGGTCGCCGTCCCGCCCGAGGCGTTCGTGGTCGGTGCCGCGGACCCGTCGGTCGTGGACGCTGCGGTCGTCGGCGCGGTCGTCGCATCGTCGATGGCCGTCGCCGTCCCGGTGGCGGTCGGGGGCGCTGCCGTCGTCGCCGCGTCGGTCGTCGTCGGCGCCGCGGTGGCCGTCGCCGTCGGCGGTACAGCGGTCGTCGTCGGCGCTGCGGTGGCCGTCGCCGTCGGCGGTACAGCGGTCGTGGTCGGCTCCGTCGTCGTCGGGCGTTCCGTCGTTGGACGTTCCGTCGTCGGGCGTTCCGTCGTTGGACGTTCCGTCGGTTGCTGCGTCGCCGGTGGACTCCACTTCGGCGGCGGACTCGACTCCGTCGTCGTCGTCGTCGGTGGCGGACTCGTCGTCGTCGGCGGCGGACTCGTCGTCGTCGGCGGCGGACTCGTCGTCGTCGGCGGCGGACTCGTCGTCGTCGGCGGCGGACTCGTCGTCGTCGTCGCGGCCTCCACCGTCACCGAGCGCGTCGTCGAGTTCACGTTCCCGGCCTCGTCCGTCACCGAGAGCGTTATCGTGTAGTCCCCAGCGGCAGCGTACTTGTGGGTCGCGTTCTCGCCGGACGTCGTTGTGCCGTCGCCGAACGTCCAGACGTGGCCCGCGATAGCGACGTCGTCCGTCGACTCGCTCGCGTTGACGGACACGTCCTCACCGACCGCGACCGTCGTCGGCGAGACCTCGAACGACGTGACCGGCGGCGTGTCGTCGCCCTGGAGGAACGACTCGTCCGCGCCCGACGTCACCGTCGGACACGACACCACGACGCCGTCCGGGCCGTCCGTCGCCGGGTCGTACACGTCGAGCGCGAGTGCACTGCCCGCGGTGTTCGTCGTGACCGCGCCCTGTCCGTCCGCCGTCACCGCGTTCCCCGCGAGGTAGTTCCCCGTCGCCGCGAGCGTCCCCCACGCGTCGCTGTAGAACGCGACCGTGTTGTTCGTCACGTTGTTCCCCGTCACCGTGACGTTCCCCGCCCGCGTCCGGTACTGCGAGTCCGCCGTCGACAGGTACAGCGCCGCGACCCCACTGTCGTTCAGGTGATTCCCGACGAGACGAACAGAGGCGCTCGACCGCGTCGTCTGTCCGACCGTCGCCGTCACCGACACGCCGTACGTCGGCGCGCCCGTGACCGTGTTGTTCGTCACGTTCAGGTCGAAGTCGTCGACCGCATCCGTCCCGAACAGCTCCAGCGTCATCCCGTTCGGGTCACCCGGGAGGTCGGTGCCGGTCGCGGTCATCGCGAGCCGGTTCCCGTCCACGCGGACCGCGTCCGTCGACCGCGCGTTCCGCGTCTCGAGCGAGAACGCCTGCTCGGCCGCCGTCACGTCGTTGCGCGTCACCGAGACGTTCGTGAACGTGAACGGTTTCGCGGGGAAGTACTTCGTCTCCGCCTCGCCCGCGCCGAAGACGTTGATGCCCGCGACGTTCGACGTCGGAATCCGCACGCGGTTCCGGTGGATCGCGACGTCCCTGAACGTCCCGTTCGGCATCGACCCGATCAGCGAGACGGCGACCTGATTGTAGCCCGTGACGACGTTCCCCGAGATGGAGAGGTTCCGGAGGACGCCCGCCTCGGTCTGCGTGTGGAACGTGAGCCCCTCCCCGCCGGTATCGATGACGTTCCCGTCGATGGAGACGTCCTCGACGACGAGGCCAGTGTACTGGTCGGGCGCGTCGACGAAGATACCGAGCCCGCTCGACCCGGTGTCGGGGCCGTTCATCTCGTTCCCGCTGATGTCGACGCCCGAGGCCTCCGAGAACGCGACGCTCAACGCGTCCGCCTCCCCCGTCGAGTTGATGATGTTGTTGCAGATGACGAGGTCCGACACCGCGACGCCGTCGTTCGCGGTCACGAGGAGGACGTTCCGGATGTCGCCGCTCGACGTGAACGTGTTGTTCTCGATGGCGACGCGCGCCATCGTCCCCGGCGTCGACGGCTCACCGGCGACCGACAGTATCGCCTGCTCGTTCCGGGTCTCGAAGTCGTTCCCGGTCACGAGCACGTCCGTGACGTCGTGGCCCTCGTCGCGCGTCGTCACGTCGAACGGCGTGTAGGACACGTTCACGTCGTTGTCCGCTATGGTGAGCCCCGAGATGCTCGCGTTCCGCGCGTACGTGTCGAGCGCGAACCCGTAGTCCATCGTGTCGAGCGCACCTTCGACGACGTTCCCACGGAACACGACGTCGGAAAGTCCGCCTTCGTCGGTCCCCTGCTGGATCTCGACGGCCTGCCCGACGCTCTCGAACTCGTTGTCGAGGAACGCGACGTTCCGGTACGTCGTCCCGCTCGCCGCGGCGCCGCCGTCGGTCACCTGGACGCCGAAGCGGCCGCCGTCCGTGCCCGAGCCGGCGAACCGGACGCGCTCGACGACGAACGAGTCGAGGCTCCCGTCGATCTCGTCCCCGTCGATACCGACCTTGCCGGTCCGGTCGATACCGCGGAACTCGCTGTCACGGACGACGACGCCCGAGAGGGTCTCGTCGGCGGCGAGCGAGAGCGAGAGCCCGCTGCTCGCGTACGTGCCCTCGAAGACGATGCCCTCGATGGTGGTCCCAGACGCGTTCGCGGTGAGCGTCAACGGCACACCGAACCTGTAGTCCGCGAGGACGGGCGCGTCCGCGCCCGGACCGACCGCGTTCGGCGCCGGGTCACCGCGGATCGTCAGCGGCTTGTCGAGGACGTTCAGGTCGGTTCCGCCGCTGAACGAGTACGTCCCGCTCTTGACCTCGACGGTGTCGCCCGCCGACGCGTTGTCGATGGCGAACCAGAAGTTCTCGTAGTCACCCGACCCGTCCGCCGCGACGACGATCGTCGACGACGCCGCGTTCGCCGTCGTCGCCGGCCCGAGTCCGACGACGACCGTGCTCGCGACCACCGCAACTACCACAGCGAGTGTAACCCAGGTACGAGCCCTTTGGTTACGGCTTCCCACCGTATACATACAACAACCACGGGCATCGACGTCAAGACCTTACTTGGTGGTCGCGCCGTCACACCGCGACCGCTCGGTCACGGCGTGAACGCCCCTGAGCGTCGTCAGGGAGGGAACTCCGCGGGCGTCAACGGGTCGCTCGCCGCGAGGTGGTCGTCGAGCCGGTCGTCGACCCACGCCGCCATCTCGTCGGTCTCCCACTCGACGATGCCAGCGATGGTCCCGTTGTCGGTCGTCGCCGCGAGCACCGCGTGGTCGTCGAACCGGGCGACGAACGGGAACGTCGGGTCCGGGTCGCAGACCGCGACGACAGCGTCCGTCCGCACGAGCGCCGAAAGCGGCTCGCGGACCGCCGACGTCTGACGAGCCGCCTCGAGCGCGGTCGTCGGAACGAGTAACTCGAGGTGCTGGCCGGCGTCCCGGACGAGTTCGAGGTGGGCCTCGGTCGCCTCCACAGTAATGCCGACGGCGTAGGTGCGGACCACGTCCGCGTTCGCTCCGAGTTCGGTCAGGCGCTGCGTCGGCCGGAGCGGTTGTGCGGCGTTCGGCGTCGTCACGGACGCCGCCGCGAGCGCACCCCGCGGGAGGACGGCGTCCTCCAGCGGGAACTCCGGGAGCAGCGGCGCGACGCGCTCGACGCCCTTGAGTTCGTCGAGCGCAGCCCGGACCGCGTTCGCGAGCGCTCGCCCCTCGACGGTCGCGACGTACTCGCGGCCGTCCGTCGTCACCCACGCTCGCTCCTCGAAGTCTCGAAGGATACGACCGACCGTCACCCGCGAGCTCTCGGTCCTCACCACGAGCGCCGACCGCTCGCACGGCCGGTCCGCGACCGCCTCCAGGATCGCGAAGCGGTTCCGGGACCGCAGAACGTACGACATCGCGTCGAACGGGTCGTTCATGCCACAAGCGCGAGCGCGGCCGTCATCAACCTACCCCCAACGCGACCGACGTCGCGGGAGCACCACGCGCTCGCCGTCAGCGTTCACGTCGACACGCCGGAGACCATGACACGGATTCCCGCGGACAGAAGGCTTTTGAGTACGCTGACGTTACTGGGAGGCATGCGGCGTGACGACAACGACGAGCCGTTCGACGACTTCTTCAGAGAGATAGAGCGGATGATGAACGACATGATGGGGGACGGCTCGGACGTGCACTTCGACGGTGGAGACGCCGGGTTCGGTGCCGACACGCACGTCGACGTCCACGAGACCGACGACGAGATCCGGGTCGTCGGCGACCTTCCCGGGGTGGAGAAGGACGACATCAAGCTCGAGTGCGACGGTGAAACGCTCACCATCAGCGCGCACACCGAGCACCGACAGTACGACGAACGCGTGTCGCTCCCGGTGCGCGTGGACGAGCACTCCGCGACCGCGACGTACAACAACGGCGTCCTCGAGGTCGTCTTCGACCGCGCGGACTCCTCGGCGGGTATCGACCTCGAGTAACCGCGGGCTACGGCGGCTTCTTTCGCGCACGACGGCCTCGAGACGCATCGCGTTCGCGCTCGCGAGGACGCGCTCTCAGTCCCGGTCCTCGCGAGCGGTGCGTTCGACGAGCGCGGCGAGTCGGTCGTAGAAGCCGTCGTCGTACTTCGTTGCGGCGTCGACGGTCGGGCGCGCGTTCGTCTCGTTGACGACCGCGCGCTCGGGCGTGACGAGGAGGTCGACGCCGAGGAGGTCGACGTCGAGGACGTCGGCGACGCGTTCGGCGAGCCGGCGGTACTCGGGGTCGAGGTCGACGCCGGTCGCCTCGGCGCCGCGGTGGACGTTGTGCTTCCAGCGGCCGCGAGCGCGCTCGCGGTCGGGGAGCGACCGCTCGACGGCACCGACGTACTCGCCGTCGAGCACCATCACGCGGTAGTCGGTCGCGTCCGCGAGGTACTCCTGGACGACGAAGGCCTTGTCGCCGGTCGCGCGGTAGTCGTGGACGAGATCGAGGTAGTCGGTGACGCCGAGGAACGAGTCCGCGTCGCCGACCTTCGCGACGCCGATGCCGCGCGTCGTCGAGTTCGGCTTGAGGACGACGGGCGGGTCGAATCGCTCGTACGCGGCCACGAGGTCGGCCTCGTCCACGGGGTTCGACACCAGCGTCGTCTCGGGGACGGGAACGCCTTCGCGGGCGAGCGTCGCGAGCACACCGGCCTTGTTCCGCGACGCGAGGACGGCGTCGCGACCGTTCACCCACGGCACCTCGAGCAGCGCGTCCGCGACGGCACCCTCCATGAGCCGCCCGGGGTAGACGAACCCGGCGTCGAACGCGTCGAGCGCGACGTCGACGCCCGCGATACCGCCGTCGCCGGTCAGGTCGACGGTGCGTTCGCTGACCGGGACGTGCTCGACGCGGATGCCGCGTTCGCGCAGCGGCTCGCGGATGCGCTCGAACGTCTCCTGGCGGTTCGCGGCGGCGAGGCGGAGCATGGCCGCTCGTTCGGGCGGCGCGCTACAAAAGCCCGCGGTCGACGACGCGACCGCCGACGTCGCAGTCACGAAGCGCCGAAGTCACGAAGCGCCGAAGTCACGAAGCGCCGAAGTCACGAAGCGCCGAAGTCACGAAGCGCCGAAGTCACGAACGCGAGCGAGCGCTCACGCTCCTGGTTCGAGGCGCGGGCGACGCGAGAAACGGAGCGCGTCGTTACGAGATGAGGAGCTCTTCGCCGCGTTCGACGTCGATGCGACACGGCGGGCTGATCTTGTTGTACGCGCGCCGGAACGCCTCCTTGCCGGCGTCGGCCTGGTCCACGTCGCAGTACAGCGTGAACAGCCGCTCGCCCTTCTGGATGCGGGCGGCCGTCCCGACGACCTTCCCGAACGCCTGACGCATCCCGTCGGAGACGCGGTCCGCACCTGCGCCCGTCGCCTGCTTGTTCTCCCGGATGACGTGATGCGGGAACTTCCGCAGGATCATCTTGTAGTTCCCCTCGCCCTGCGTCTTGATCATGTGCCGGTTCGCCGAGAGGCGCGCGGCCTCCAGGCTCCCGTGGCGGATCTGGAGTTCCTCGTCGACGCGGAGGCTGATCTGGACGGGATAGTCCTCGGGGTCGCTCCCCGCGTCACCCATCTTGTGCTGTGCGATCTTCGACCCAGGGATGCCCGTGATGTACTCGCGCCGCGTGTACGGCGGCTTCGAGATCTCCCGGTACATCGACGCCGGCTTGTCGCTCATGGTTATTACGGCAACGTCCGCCGAGCGCGCAGTTAAGCGCTTCGAAGCGAACCGCCGCGTCGCTCGGGTCGCTGGGTCGGCGAGCGACCGGCTCGTGAGACGTGCGAGCGAGTGACTCGGTGTGGTCGAGAGAGCATCCGAGGAGGGATCTGAGTGCGCACCGGTGGTCGGCGTTCGCGGATCCGCGAACGCGTGCTGGACGTCGTCGAGGGGTGTCCTCAGGCGGTGACGGCGTACGTGCCGTCGTCGCTTTCGACGTGCCCGGCGCTCGTGAGGCTGTTGAGGACGCTCAGGAGGTCGATCTTCTTCATGTCGAGGCACCCCTGGAGGTCCTCGACGGTCGCGACCTCGGTGACGTCGAGGTACAGGTAGACGAGCTTCGCGCGCGGTGAGGTGATGTCCTCGGGGAGGGTCTGGGGCTTTGCGATGGCGGCGGACTGTTGGATGCTCATGACGATTGGAGTGTCGACGACATCGGATATAAGCGTATGCCTGGGATTGTTGAAACTCCTAGAATGGCATTATATGTATAGATAGTGCATTGCACAGGACGCGTCGTGTAGGGTATACTCTCGTGGTGTGGTCCGTTCGTCGCCGCGGCGGCGGCGCTCGCGGGTTGAGAATCGTGGATGACGGTCGTGCAGCCACTCACGACCGTCTAGCATGAGTTGCGCGTGCTCACAGAGACGGCGTACGATGCCATCCTGACGATACCGACGCGGCCTGTCGCCGCGACTACTGCTTGTGGACATAAGTTCATAAGTATACCGGCTAGCACAACATCTGGAACTAATGTTACCAAAAAAGAGCCATACGGCCACATATTAGGACATCTCTAGGTTTTTTGTTCAGTTATCGATTGCTCTGCGTGGTGGAGTCGGACGAACGTCGAACGCGGGACGGGGTCGGGGTCGACGAGCCGGGACAGTGTCAGTAGACCGGTGCGTTCTCGTGGCAGGCGGCCGTGGGTTGGGTATGGTCGAGGACGGGACCGACGAGTACGCGACCTGGGACGAGGAGGAGTCGACGCCCGGTAACGCGGCGGCGGAGGACGAGGGACCGGACGGGTTCGAGACGGCGCGCGAGGAGCGGGAGTCGATGTACCCGATGACGGGGTACGCGCTCGTCCGCATCGAGTACCAGGAACCGCCGGGGGAGGCGTTGACCGAGGTCGCGCACTACGGCCGCCTCGGGGACGTCGAGCTGCCGGATCCGGCGCCGATGACGGCGTACGTCGTGTACGACGCCGACGGGAACGCCTACCGGCGCGCGGACGTCGAAGCCGCCCAAGAGTGAGCCCACCCAGACCCCCTGATTTCTCGTCGAGACCGACAACCCGCAGGCTAGCCGGCGTGCAGTCGAAACGGAGCCGTGCTGCGAGGAGCGCGCGTGGCCGCGACCCGAGACGGGTCGGGAACTGCGGACGCTACCCTGGAACCGTCCAGAACTTCAAGCCATCGGTCTCGCCAGCGCGTTCGGCGGTCGGCTCGACGCACGTGATCCAGTCCCGGTTCGTGACCCAGCCCGAAGCCTGCAGGCGATTGAACGGAATGAATCCCGTCGAACGACGGCGAACCGGCCCGAACTGCGTCACCCGTTGAAGGCCCCCGAGTGCCACGCCTCGCCCACGATGAAGGTCGAACGCGTCGCGCTCGCCGTCGTCGCCGCCGTGCTCGTACTCGCGGGCGCGGCGACGGCGGGCGTCACGCCCCTGGCCGCCGGCACGGTCGAATCGCTCTTCGAGCTGACGCTATGGACGACCGCCGCACTGTTCGCCGGGACCGCTGTCGTCTGGTTCGCACTCGCGTACGTCGTCGGCGCGGGCTACGAGCCCCCGCCCGCCGAGTACGGCGGCGACGACGTCCAGGTGCGGGTCCTCACCATCGACGCCGAAGACGTCGTCCAGGCGACCGTCGATTCGCTCCCGGACGACCTCGACGACGTCCACGTCGTCGCCGAGGACGCCATCGACGTCGCGGGCGCCGACGTCCACGTCGTCCCCGAGGACTTCGAGTGCGACGCCGTCCGGAAGGGCCGCGCCATCGAGTGGGCGCGCCGCACGCTCGACACGGACCGCGAGTACGTGCTGTACCTCGACGAGGACAGCCTCCTCACGGACTGGCAGGGCCTCCCGGACGCGGACGTCGTCCAGCTCCGCGAACGCCCGCGACACACGGGGTCGGCGCTCTCGTACCTCGCGGACGTCTACCGGATGGGCGTCCAGATAGAACAGCGCGCGTTCGCGCGGCTCTCGGTCCCGCTGTTCGCGTGGGGTGGCGGTATCGCGGTCCGGTCGTCGGTCGAGGACGCGGTGACGTGGGACCGCGAGACGCTCGTCGAGGACACCGCGTTCGTGTGGGCGGCCGCTCGCCAGCTCGACGTCGACTTCGCGCTCTCGGAGTCGGTGTGTCGGAACGAGGCGCCGCCGAACCTCACGGAGATCCTCCAGCAGCGCCGGCGCTGGGCGGCGGGGAACCTCGACGCGACGAGCCTCCTGCCGACGCGATACCGCGTGCTGACGCGCGTCCGGAACTACGCGTGGGCGCTGTCGCCGGTCGTGACGCTCGTCGTCGTCCCGCTGTCGCTGCTCGGCGCGACCGTCGTCTACGCGACGCTGTTCCTCGCGGTGTCGGTCCTGCTCGCGGCGTTCACGGTGTTCTGGTACCTGCGGGGCGTCCTGTACTACGACGACGCCGACCAGGTGCCGCTCGCGCTCGCGCTCCCGCTCGCGCCCGTCGTGACGGTCGTGCACTCGATGGGGACGGTCGCCGGCATCCTCGCACCGCCGGCGGACTTCCGGGTGACCGAGAAGGCCGGGCCGGACAGCTGAGGTGACCACGACGCCGCGGGCGCTTCTCGCCGGACGCGAACCACCAGTATTCCTTTGAGTGTGCCGCGTGCACGGACGGGTATGGACTCGGAGCTCTCGTCGTTGTCGCTGTCGGACCGGGTCGTCCTGCTGGGACTCACATCGCTCGAAGCCGTCGAGGAGACGCCGGCGCACGCGCCGGCGGTCCGGACGGCGTGCGGTGACTGCACGGACGCGCTCGCGGACGCCGTCGTCGGGTCGCTCGACGAGGCGGCGGTCGCACGCGGCCTGAACGTGCTGGAGGTCGAGGGGCCGGTCGTGCGCGTCGACGACGGGGAGTCGTCGGCGGTCGGGAAGGGCCGGCCGGCGTTCGCGCTCGAGGAACCGGCGAGCGAGGTGCTTTCGGCGCTCGAGGACGACGCGGCGCTCTCGGACGCCGTCGACGTCGTCCGCGAGCGAGCGTAGGATGCTCCGTCGCGTCCGCGAGACCGCACCGGCCGGACTGGTCCCGCTCGCGTGGACGTTCGCGGCGCTCGCGCACCTGGAGGTGGCGTCGCCGCACACCGCGCTGGTCGCGCACGTCGTGATGGACGTCGTCTTGGTCGCGTTCGCCGTGCTGTCCTGGCGGGACATGCAGACGCATCCGGTCCTGCGCGCGTGGCTCGCGGTCATCGTCGTCGGCGCAGGCATCACGCTCGTCGGGACGTACGCGCTCGCGACCGACGCCGGCGAGACGTTGCTGCGCGCGACGGTGTTCGGCTGGTTGCTCGTTCCGGCGATCGCGCTCGCCTACACGGGTCGGGTGCTCGACCGCGAGGAGGCGGACTGGGTGTACACCGCCGGTGGCGTCCTCTCGGGCGTCGGCGCGCTCGCGTTCCTCTACGGGAGCGTCGGCGGGGTCGCGCTCGCGCTCCCCGCCATCGCGCTCGCCGGCGTCGGCCAGACCGCCGGCATCCTGAACGCGGTCGTCCAGTACTGACGTCCGCGGAACCCACTGAACGCGGTCGGCGCGGTCGACGCCGGCGAGCCGTGGGGCCGACGCCGGTGCTCGACGCCGTCGCTCCCGGGTCGTCGTCGACAGAACGAGGTCGGGTCCGCGACCGCTAGAGGTCGGTGCTGACGCGGAGTTCGGTGTCGGTGACGGTCTCGACGCTCTCGGCGGGAACCTCGATGTCGTCGTCGTCCTTGTCACCGTACCCGAGGCCCTGCACGATGGCTTCGGCCATGCCGGGTTCCGGTTCGACGTACGCGACCTGCGCCTCGGCGTCGACCTCGGTCACGATGCCGATCTGTTCGCCTTCGGCGTCCATCAGGAACTTGCCTTCGTCTTCGGTTGAGAGGACCGTCATCGTATCAACGTTCCGAGCGATGCGTTAAGAATTAATCGGTGATGGTCGCGAACCTCGGCCGACTAGCGGTCGAGAGGTCAGTCGTCGACGACGTCCGCGAGGTCGGGGTGGGTCGCGGCGACGCCCGCGGGGAGGTCGGCCGCGTCCACACCGTCGCGAGCGACCGCGTCGCGGACGCGCTGCCAGCGCTCGTGGCGCGCGAGCACCTGTACCGGTATCGCGTCGAGGTCGAGGAGGTCCGCGACGGCGAAGCGATGGTAGCCCTCGATCCAGACGAACTCGCCGTCGCGAGCGACGACGACGAGTGGCTCCAGTCTGTTCGCGTACGCGGTCTCGAAGGGGTTGTCGGCGTCCGCGGGCACGTGACCGGCTTCCCGGTCGTCGGTGGCCTCCGCGGCGGCCGCGTTCGCCCGGTAGCCCTCGGTCGCGATGGCGTCGTGGAGGTCGTCGAGGTACGGGAGTCGCGTCTCGCGGAACGCCTCGATGCTCTCGTAGCCGCGGACGTGGGGCTGGTCGTCGAACCGGTCGACGGCCTGCGCGTAGAGCGCCGTGTCGACCCAGTCGCGGCCGTCTTCGAAGCGCTCGCGAAGGCCGCGGTAGGTGTCGGTCTCGCGGAGCGGCGTCCGGTTCTGGTCGGCGTCCCAGTCGCCGCCGCGGACGCGTCCGAGGCCGTGCGTGAGCGGGAGGGCGTTCGTGTAGTGCTCGACGTCGCTGGGGTCGGCGTCGACGAGCCGTCGCGGGGTGGCGGGTGCGCGGTAGCGCCTGCGGTTGGCAGCGTGGTGCCAGCGCGTGTAGTACCAGAAGGTGTCGAGGTCCATGAGCGGGACTGCGAGTTGACGGCCGATGCCGGAAAAAGCGCACCGGTTCGGTGGCGTGGTGACGAACCGACGTGGCCGTTGGCGGTGGGTCGGAGTCGGACCGTCGTCGACGAGGACGTCGCCACTCGCACGCCCACACCCCACCAGCGACGACTGACCGACTTCCCCGTCCTTCACGGCCTCCCGTCGACCACACGCATCGTTATGCTTCCAGCCCGTCTGTACGTGGTATGCAACCGAGGGCGGCCCCGGGGTCGCGACGGCGGCGGGCACTGCGAGCCGCCGCGACGCACGTCCGCACGCCAACGCCCACCGGCGACCGCGTCGCACGTACCGGCGACGACGACGCACCGCCGAGCGGCGACGACGCCGCGGGCAGCGCCGACCCCGAAGTGGTCGCGCTCACCGCCGACGCGTACGTCGACGTCGCGGACGCCCACGACCGACTCGTCGCGCTCCGGGACCGCTTCGCGGCGACCGGCGACCGCCGGGAGACGTTCCTCTCCGTCTACGCGCGGATGACGGGTGCGGTCGCCGACCGCGTCGACCGCGGCGAGTTCGCGGACGCCGAGTGGGTGCGCGCGTACCTCGTCGCGTTCGCGAACCACTACCGGCGCGCCGTCCACCGCTACGAGACCGGGCGTGTCGACGCCGTTCCCGCACCGTGGGTGCTCGCGTTCGACGCCGCACGCGCCGAGCGCTGTCTCGTCGCGCAGGACGCCGCGCTCGGCGTGAACGCGCACATCAACTACGACCTCTCGCTCGCGCTCGTCGACGCCGGCATCGACGCCGACCGGCGGACGCGCCGCGCCGACCACGACGCCGTCATCGACGTCATCCACGCGCTCGTCGACGACACCCAGGACGCGCTCGCCGCGCGCGACGCCCCCGGCATCGCGGCCGTCGACGACCACCTCGGTCGCGTCGACGAGTGGCTCACCGTCGTCACCATCGACGAGTGCCGGAGTAGCGCGTGGCGGACCGCCGTCGCGATGACCTCGCGCTTTAGCGCCCGCCGCCGGTTCGCGCGCTGGTGGAACGCCGCCACCGCCACCGGCGCCGCCCACCTCATCCACGGCACGCACGCAAACCACCGCCTCCACGACGCGCTCGCCGACCTCGAACGCGCCGACGCGAACGACTGACCGACGGGTCAGCCAGGCAGCCAGTCACTCGGTGAGTTCCACGCCGTCTTCGGCAGCGACGCCAGCGAGCACGTACTCCGCTGCGGTGCGCGTCGTCGCCAGCGGGACGTCGTGCACGTCACAGATGCGGAGGAGCGCGGAGATGTCGGGCTCGTGAGGTTGCGCGGTGAGCGGATCCCGCAGGAAGACGATGGCGTCGAGCGCGTCCTCCGCAACCATCCCCCCGATCTGGAGGTCCCCACCCATCGGCCCCGACGCCTTCCGGTCGACCGACAGCCCGACCTCGTCGCGGATGCGCTCGCCGGTCGTCCCCGTCGTCACGATGTCGATCGTCGACAGGTACGGCTCGTGGGTCGCCGCGAAGTCCAGCATCTCGGGCTTCTCGTCGTCGTGCGCGATGAGCGCGATACGCGTCATGGGAGTACGTCGCGGGCCAGCCACAAAAACCTCGACAGCCGTCGACGACCCCGGCGTCGCATCTCGTCCTGGCGGCGACCCCGCCCGGCGTCGCGGTCAGGCGACGCGAACGCGCTCGGGGACGGAGTCGTCGTCGACGACCGCGGCGACCGTCTCCGCGACCGTCGCCAGGAGGTCGTTCGCGGCTTCCGTGGAGTACCACGCCGCGTGCGGCGTGACGAGCACGTCGTCGCGGCCGACGAGCGGCGAATCGACGGGCGGCTCCGTCGGGAGGACGTCCAGGGCCGCCGCCGAGACCGGGCCGTCGTCGAGCGCCGCCGCGAGCGCGTCGTCGTCGACGATGGCGCCCCGGCCGACGTTCACGACGACCGCGTCCTCGGGGAGCGCCGCGAGCGCGTCCGCGTCGACGAGCCCGCGCGTCTCGTCGGTCAGCGGCGCGAACACCACGAGCGCGTCCGCGCGCTCGCACACCACCTCGAACTCCGCGAGGGAGACGCCGTGCTCGGCCGCCAGCGCCGCGTCCACGTACGGGTCGTACGCCACCGCGTCGTCGAACAGCGCCACGAACGCCGACGCGACCGACCGCGCGATCGCGCCGAACCCGACGAACCCGACCGTCGACGCCGCGAGCCGCCGTGGTGCGGTCGCAGTCCGCCACTCCCACTCGCCGGCGCGCGTCTCCCGGTCGTACGTCGACAGCCGACGTGCCGCGGCGAGGGTCAACGAGAGCGCGTGCTCGCCGACCTCCTCGCGACAGTACGTCGGCGTGTTCGTCACCACGATACCCAGGTCCCGGGCAGCCGACACGTCGACGTTGTCGACGCCGACGCCAGCGCGCACCACGACCGCCGGCTCGACCCGCTGGAGGACCTCGCGGGTCACCGGCGCGTCCGGCCCGACGACGAGCACGTCCGCGTCCGCCGCCGCCGACACCAGCGCGTCCACGTCGTCGACGACCGTCCACGCGAACTCGACGTCGCCACGCGACCGCTCGCCGACCATCGGTTCCAGTCCCTCCAGCATCCCCATGCCGTCGCTCACGAACACGCGAACCATACGCGGCGCTACGACCTCCGGCACCGAGAAAGCACGGACGCCCGCGTCGAATCCCTACGCCGACGTCTCCTCGCCAGCGACGGCGTCGTCCTCGACGGCGTCGTCCATCGGCTTCGTGTACCACCACGCCCACGCCACCAGGACCGCCTGGAGCGGGAGTCGCGCCCACAGCGCCGCGTCCGACGGCTCGACGCCGCCCGGCAGTTCCTCGACGGCCTCGTCGCCGACCGCCATGTAGACGTTCGCCGGGAACACCGCCACCAGCAGCGCCACGAGCCCCCACGCCGACGCCTCGCGCGTCTCCGGATGCAGCACGCCCAGGCCAAGTGCGATCTCCGCGACCCCCGACGCGTACACGAGTTCGCGCGGCCGCGGGAACCCCGGCGGCACCACGCGCTCGTACGCGTCCGGCGCAACGAAGTGCGTCACGCCAGCCAGCACGTACAGCGGCCCCATCACGAACAACAGCGGTCGCTTCCACCGCGACAACCCAGACGAACGCTCGCTCATGCGTAGCTCAAGCGAACGAACCCGCAAAACGGTTCGCTTCCCCGATACCGTCGCTTCGGGACGGACGTCACGGGACGACCCAGCTACCGGAGCGCCGGCGCGCCGTCGCCGTCGCGGACCACCGAAACGGCGCGGTCTCCGCCCGCGACCGCCAGACACGAGACGAACGCGGTCGTCCCGAGCTTCCCGCCCGCACCAGCGAACGCGGGTGCGGCGACGACGAACACGAGCCCGCACACCGCGCCAGCCACCGCGACCGAGCGCGCGCTCCCGAGTCGCTCGCGCGACGACATCCCGACGAACGACGCGCAGAACGCGACCGCCGCCAACCGCCCGCCACCGCCCGCGACGACGGCCGGGAGCGCGACGCCAGCCACCACCCCGACCAGCGCCGACGCGACCACCGCACCGAGCCCGAACCGGTCGCGCAACGCCACCGTGAGCACGGCCGCGACCACGGCCGTCGGCACCACCACGAGCGCACTCGCCCACGACACGCCACCCGCCGCCGCGTACTCGACGCCCAGGACCAGCCCCATCGTCGCGCACCCGAACAACGCCAGCGTCCCCAACTTCCCACCGAACCCGGCGAACGACTCGCGCGTGGCGACGAACGCGACACCAGCGATCAGTCCCGCGACCAGGACCGCCGCGACCGACGGGAAGACGCCCGGCGACACCATCCCCACGAACGACCCGCAGTACGCCGCCGCGTCGGCCTCCACCAACCCCACCCCCGCCACGAGTCCGACGACCGCCGACGCCACGACCGGCCCGAACCCGACGTGCACACTCAACGCGTACGTCGCTCCCGCAGCACCGACCGTCGCCAGAACCGCCGCAAGGGCACCGTCGTCGAGCACGAACTCGGGCCCGTCACCGAACTCGAACCCCTGCTCGAAGGTACGACGGCCATCGACCACGACCGCGAGCACGCCCACCACCGCAAGCACCCCACCAAACCCGAGCTCGACCACCCCAGGCCCCACGAACGCACCCACGACCAACGCCACAGGCGTCACCACCAACCCCGCACGACCAACACGCCGAGGCACGCGATACACGACCACCACTCCGCGAATCCCACGCGAAAACGTTACGATACACCATCGAAACCACCACCGTCGACGCACCCACACGCCACACGACAACACGGACACTCCACTCCGCGTCGTCTCCTCACCCGGTCGCTGTCGCTCACGGGTTCGAAACGTGCCACCTCCCGGATTACGAACCACGGTCGCTCACTGCGTTCGCTCCCTGATTCAGATCCGTTCGGGTGGCGTTCTGGCGTTCACGGACGATTCGCTGCGCTCGTCGTCTTGTTCACGCCAGAAGTGCCGCCTCCCGGATTTGAACCGGGGACAGCTCGATCTTCAGTCGAGTGCTCTCCCAGTCTGAGCTAAGGCGGCTTACGCTTCTACGTCGGGCGGTTCGTTGTAAAAGGATTTCGAATCGGTGCGGTATCGGTCAGAGGTCGCCGGTGTGGATGGCTTCGTCGAGCGTGGTGCCGGCGAACGTGATGGTGTCGTCGTGGGTGTGCGTGTAGCCGTGGTCGGCGTAGAACTGGCGGGCGCGGTCGTTGGCGGCGAGGACGGGGACGACCATGCGCGTGAACTCGCGGTCGCGGAGGGCGTCCTCGATGGCGGTGAGGAGGGCGTGGCCGATGCGGTCGTTCCAGTGGTCGGGGTGGACGTAGCACGTGTAGAGCATCGCCTGGTCGACGGGTGGGTCCGGGTCGTCGTCGCCGGCGGGCGTCGGGCCGCCGGAGGCGTACCCGACGACGCCGTCGCGAGAGTGGTCGGCGACGAGGAGCGTCGAGGCGTCGCGAAGGACGCGGTTCTCGACGCCGTCCTCGCTGTACCACTCGTCGAGCTGGGCGTCGAGCGCGTCGGCGCCGACGAGGTCGCCGTACGCGGCGTGGTAGGTGTCGTGGGCGACTCGGCGGATACCGGGGACGTCGTCGAAGGTGGCGGGGCGGACGTCGACGGTCGGATGCATACGCGTACTGGTGTCGCGAACGCCCGAAAAGTGCTTCGCGGGTGCGCGACCGGTTCACGCGGCTGCGTGCCGGCCGGGTGAGTGGGCACGGACGGAGTCGAACCGTCGGCCTCTTCCTTGTAAGGGAAGCGTCATGACCAACTAGACCACGTGCCCGCAGTCGACGAGAGCGGACGCGTCTTCATACCGCTTTCGCTTGCTTCCGAAGCGCTTTCCTCGTCGAGTGCGTCGGTTCGCGCGTGCAACTGGACCGAACGCAGGCGGGGCGAGCGGCGGTGGTGCTCGTCCTCGTCGTGCTCGTCGCCGCGGTCGTCTACCAGCTCGGCGGGTTCGCGCTCCCGTGGGCGACGAACCACGAGGTCGGCGTGGTCGCCGTGACCGACGCCGAGACGGGTGAGACGACGTGCGTGGTGGTGGAGGTCGCGGATCGGCGGCCGGAACGCATCACGGGGTTGAGCGACCACGAGTCGCTCGCGAACGGCAGCGGGATGTGGTTCGTGCATCCGCGCGAGGAGAACGTGACGTACGTGATGCGCGACATGGACTTCGCGCTCGACATCGTCTACGTCGGCGCGGACGGCCGCGTGAACTCGGTGACGTCGCTCCGGGCACCCGAGCCGGGCGAGGACGGCGAGTCCATCCGCGCGCCGGGACGCGCGAAGTGGGTGCTCGAGGTGCCGCGAGGGTACGCGGCCGCGAACGGTATCGACGCGGGCGACCGCGTGAACGTGACGTACGGCACGGCGAATCGCACGGACTGCCCGAAGTGACGCCTCGCGGCGAGCGTCGACGACGGCTGGCGTCCGAACCGCTCCGGTGACGGAGTCGGCAACCTCGACCGCAACCGTGAGACGTTACCGAACCACAGACCGATTTTTTGTACGAGGGTTCGACGATGCAGCCATGATACAGATCGAGCACCGCGCTCGCCGGTCGGACTACCGGCAACGGTTTCGAAACGTAACAAGCCATAACCGTCCGCAGTTCAAGGAGTAAGTCAATGGAACTCGACGACGCCGACGACGACCCGTTCGAAGAACAACGCGAGCAGGCCGAGAACCCGATGAAGCGGCTGTTCCTCGAGTACGGCGCGGAGAACCGGCTCGCGTTCGTCGTCGGGTTGCTCTCGAGCGTCGTCGCGCGCCTGCTGGACCTGATGCCGCCGGTCATCCTCGCGATGGCGCTCGACACGACGTTCAACCCGGACGGCGACCAGCAGTTCTCGCTGTGGCTCGTCCCGGACGCCTGGCTGCCGCTGAACGACCCAGAGGCCCAACTGATGCTGTCCGCTGGGCTCATCGCGTTCGGGTTCTTCGGTGGGGCGGCGTTCCACTGGACGCGCAACTGGGGGTGGAACAGCTTCGCGCAGCACATCCAGCACGAGGTCCGCACCGACACGTACGACAAGATGCAGCGGTTGAACATGGACTTCTTCGCGGACAAGCAGACCGGGGAGATGATGTCCATCCTCAGTAACGACGTGAATCGCCTGGAGCGGTTCCTGAACGACGGGATGAACTCCGCGTTCCGCCTCTCGGTGATGGTACTCGGGATCGCCGCCATCCTCTTCTACTACAACGCCCAGCTCGCGTTCGTCACGCTCGTCGTCGTCCCCCTCATCGGGTTCACGACGTACAAGTTCGTGAACATCATCCAGCCGAAGTACGCCGACGTCCGCTCGTCGGTCGGCCAACTGAACTCGCGGCTGGAGAACAACCTCGGTGGCGTCCAGGTCATCAAGACGTACAACACGGAGGACTTCGAGTCCGACCGCGTCGACGACGTCAGCCAGGAGTACTACGACGCGAACTGGGACGCCATCAACACCCGCATCAAGTTCTTCCCCGCGCTCCGCGTGCTCGCGGGCGTCGGATTCGTGGTGACGTTCTTCGTCGGCGGCCTCTGGGTGTTCAACACGCTGAACGGCCAGCCGGCGCCGTGGATCTTCACGGGCACGCTCTCGCCCGGTGAGTTCGTCGCGTTCATCCTCCTCAGTCAGCGGTTCATCTGGCCGATGGCGCAGTTCGGGCAGATCATCAACATGTACCAGCGCGCTCGCGCCTCCTCCGAGCGCATCTTCGGGTTGATGGACGAACCCTCCAGGATCGCGGAGGACCCGGACGCGAGCGACCTCGTCGTCGACGACGGCGCGGTGACGTACGACGACGTGTCGTTCGGCTACGACGACGACGAGATGATCGTCGAGGACATCGACTTCGACGTCGACGGCGGGGAGACGCTCGCGCTCGTCGGCCCGACCGGCGCGGGGAAGTCGACGGTCCTGAAGCTCCTGCTCCGGATGTACGACGTCGACGACGGCGGTATCGAGATCGACGGGCAGGACCTCCGCGAGGTCACCATCCCGAGTCTCCGCCGGCACATCGGGTACGTGAGCCAGGACACGTTCCTGTTCTACGGGACGGTCGAGGAGAACATCACGTACGGGACGTTCGACGCGGACCGCGAGGACGTCGTGGAGGCGGCGAAGATGGCGGAAGCGCACGAGTTCATCCAGAACCTCCCCGACGGCTACGATACCGAGGTCGGCGAACGCGGCGTGAAGCTCTCGGGCGGGCAACGCCAGCGCATCTCGATCGCGCGCGCCATCCTGAAGGACCCGAGCCTGCTCGTGCTCGACGAGGCGACCTCGGACGTGGACACGGAGACGGAGATGCTCATCCAGCGCTCCATCGACGAACTCGCCGAGGACCGCACGACGTTCGCCATCGCGCACCGGCTGTCGACGATCAAGGACGCGGACCAGATCGTGGTACTCGAGGACGGCCGCATCGTCGAACGCGGCACGCACGACGACCTCATCGCGAACGACGGCCTCTACGCGCACCTCTGGGGCGTCCAGGCCGGCGAGATCGACCAGCTCCCCCAGGAGTTCGTCGAACGCGCGAAGAACCGCGAGAACCGTATCGAAGTCGACCAGGACGACTGAACTGCTCGCACCAGCATACGGCGTCCGCCAGGACGCCGTTTCCCGTTCCTCCTGCCGCCACGAGCGTGTGGCTGCCTGCTGGTGGCCGGTTTCTCGCGTCGTTGGCCGCTCTGGCGTCCGGTGTCTGCCGGGACGTCGTTTCCGCGCTCGCGTCCGTCGCGTTCGGCGTGTGGTCGTCGGTGGGGTGGTGGGTCCGTGCGTCGGCGGGGGTTCCCACAGGCATTTGATGGTGTCCTCCATAGCATGCGGTGAGTCTCCGCGAGTGGTTCAAGGTGTCATACGAATTCACGCCCCTGGTGCTTCCCTACGTGGTCGCGTTCGTGGTGTCGGGGACGCTATGGGGGTTGCTGTGGCGGCATCGCGACCGTCGCGCGGCGAAGGGGTTCCTGCTCGACGTGTCGGGAGTGGTCTTGCTGTCGGCGGTGGTGGCGCTGAAGGTGTCGGCGACGGACTTCGGGACGAAGCTGTTCTGGTGGAACTGGCGGTTCCTGGGGGTGTCGGCGATGGCGGTGGGGTACATGCTGATGGCGGTGGAGTACACGGACAACGAGGACCTCGTGGATTGGCGCGTCGGCGGACTGCTGTCGGTGGTGGTGGTGCTGACGCAGGCGGCGGCGTGGACGAACGGTCGGGACGGCCTCCTGTACTCGGTGACCGGGCTCGACGGCGGGTTGCTCGTGCCGTCGTTCGGGCCGCTGTACTGGGTGTACGCGACGGTGATGGTGGGGTGTATCGTGGTCGGCGTGGCGTTGCTCGTGCGGGTGTTCCACGACCGAGTGGGGTTCCGCGTGCAGACGAGCGTGCTCGTCGGTACCATCGCGCTCGTGATGGGCGGGGTGGTGTTGTGGTGGTTTCGGGTGGTGCCGCTGGATACGCTGGCGGTGACGAGCACCGTGAAGGTCGTCGGGTTCTACGTCGCGGTCGAGCGCCTGCAGTTGCTCGAGACGCTCCCGGTGGCGCGGACGACGGTGTTCCGGACGATGGAGGACGCGGTGTTCGTGCTGAACGACGACGGGCGCGTGGTGGACGCGAACCCGTCGGCGGTCGCGCTCGTCGGCGGGCGGTCGGTCACGGGCGCGTTCCTCGACGACGTGCTCGACGTCGCGGCGACGGCCGACCGCGACGACACCGGCGGCGGTGATCCGGGGACTGCCGCCAGCGACGGTGGTGGCGCGACGACTGACGTCGGGGAGCGCGACGACGCGGCGGCGGTCGACGGCGGTCGGGCGGCGGGCGCGAGCGTCCTCGGGAGCGACGAGGTGACGCTGGTCGTCGACGACGAGGAGCGGTACTTCGACGTGGAGCGGTCGCGGTTCCAGGAGGGGGTTGGTGCGGTGGCGGTGTTCCGCGACATCACCGAACGCCGGAAGCGCGAGCGCGAGATCACGGTCCTGAACCGCATCGTCCGTCACGACATCCGGAACGAGATGAACGTCCTCCACGGGCACGCGCAGTTGCTCGAACCACACCTCGACGACGCCGCCACGGCGGACTACGAGCTCGTGATGGAGAGTGCGACGCACGTCGTCGACATCACGGACACGGTCCGCGAGCTGATGGAGACCATCACGAGCGGCGGGTCGATGGACGGCGAACCGCTGTCGCTCCCGGCGGTGCTCGATGCGGAGGTGGCGAAGGCGCGGTCGAACTTCCCGGCGGCGACGTTCCACGTCGCGGACGTCCCGTCCGTTCTCGTGCACGGGAACGACCTGCTGTCGTCGGTGTTCACGAACCTCCTGAACAACGCGGTCGTCCACAACGACGGCGACGACCCCGAGGTCTGGGTGTCGGTCGACGTCGACGGCGACGTGGTCCGCGTGACGGTCGCGGAGGACGGGCCGGGCGTCCCGCCGGACCAGCGCGATGCGGTGTTCGGCCGTGGCGCGAAGGGACTCGCGAGCGAGGGCACCGGTGTCGGCCTGTACCTCGTGGATACGCTCGTCTCGGCGGTCGACGGCGACGTCCGGATTCGAGACGCTCCGCAGGGCGGTGCGGCGTTCGTGGTGACGCTGCAGGTGGTGGGCGGGACCGAGGCGGGGGCTGGCGACGCGGTCAGCGACGACTCGGCCGGCGGGTCTGGGTCGGGCGACGGATGACGCCGACGGTCCGCGTCGCCGCGGTCGTCACCGCCAGTCCTGGAGGTCGCAGACGACGGTGGCGTCGACGGTGAGCCACGTGGTGACGAGGTCGGTGGCGTCGCTCTCGGCGGGGCAGACGGTGTGGCGTTCGCCGTCGGTGGTGTCGTCGACGAGCGTGACGAGTTCGACGTCGGTGGTCGGCGGGTCGGAGGCCGCGTCGTCGCGTGACCGGCGTGCTTGGACGAGTGGGTCGGTGTCGTCGTCGGTGCCGGGGTCTGGCGTGGAGGTGGGTGCGGCCATGGAGTCTCGCCTCGTGTGACGGTTGGCCGCGCGTTAGATTATAAACGACAGGTCGTTCCAGGTGGCTGGGACCGCAGGACGCCAGTGGGCGGTACCGTCACCGCCAGTCGGTGGCGTCGACGACGGCGTCGGCGTCGACGGTGAGCCACGTGGTGACGAGGTCGTCGTCACTGGCACACGTCGGGTACACGGTGTACTCGTCGGCGTCGGCGTCGTGTTCGCCGGAGAGCGGGGTCGGCTGGTCGCCTGCCGGGTCCGTGCTGGCGCGTTCGACGGTGCGCGTCATGTCTCGACGTTGGCGTCGAGTTTGCATATGTCCACGCCCGAAACGAATAGGGTGGCGGGAGTGGCGCGGGGAAGGGTGGTGGCGCGGAGAAGGGTGGTGGGGGGCCGGGTGCGTGGGGCGTGCGTTTCTTGCGACCAGGGGGCGACGTGCGTGGTATGGACCTGGCGGATGCGACGTGGACGGACGTGCGGGACGCCGACCCCGAGGTCGGCGTGGTACCGGTCGGGAGCACCGAGCAGCACGGCCCGCACGCGCCCCTGGGGACGGACGCCATGGCGGCGGAGGCGGTCGCGGAGGCGGGCGTCGAGGCGTACGAGCGCGAGGACGACGACGCGACCGTTGCGCTTGCGCCGACGATCCCCGTGGGTGTCGCGGAGGAGCATCGGGCGTTCGCGGGGACGCTATGGGTGTCGCCGGACACGTTCCGGGCGTACGTCCGCGAGACCGCGGAGAGCCTCGCGAGTCACGGCGTGGACGTGGTCGTGTTCGTGAACGGGCACGGCGGGAACGTCGACGCGTTGCGGGAGGTGACCGCACGTCTGACGCGGGACGGTACCGCCGCAGCTGCGGCGTTCACGTGGTTCGACGTCGTGGACGTCGACGTTCCGATGGGGCACGGCGGCGGGCGCGAGACGGCGCTCCTCCGGCACGTCGCCCCACACCTCGTGCGAGAGGACCGCGTCGAGCAGGCCGCGGCGGGCGCGAGCGACCGGTGGGGCGACTGGGTCGCGGGCGTGAACGTCGCGCACGACACCGACGCGTTCAGCGCGAACGGCGTCGTCGGCGACCCGCGCGACGGTGACGCCGCGACGGGCGAGGCGATGCTCGACGACGCAGCGGACGCGCTCGCTTGCGTCCTCGACGCGCTCGCCGACCGGACGAGCGACTGACCGGTCGACCGCTCAGGCGCGAACCGGGGCGTCTGCCTCGGTCGTCTCGGTGAGAGCGGCGAGACCGCGCGTGACGAGGACGGTAGCGGCGAGGAACGCACCGATGGTGGCGAACGCCGAGAGCGGACCGAAGGCGTCCGCGACCAGACCGCCGAGCGGCTTGAGCACGAATCTGACGGCTGCGTAGCACATCGACGCCGCGGACAGGACGGTCGCACGGCCGACGGAGTCGACGTTGTCGTTGACGAACCCGCTCGCGATGGGGTGGAGCGCTTGCTTGCTGGCCTTCAGGACGAAGAACACCGGGAGTGCGACGATCGGCGCGAGGACCACGGGGAGGACGAGGAGTGCACCGACGACGACGGGGACGACCCAGAGTGCCGACCGTCGCCCGAGCGCGGACTGGAGCCGGTCGGCGTTGTAGCTCGCGACGGCGGCGACGAGCGAGAACGCCGTGTAGAGCGGGCCGAGCGCGGTCGGTGAGAGGCCGACGTGGTCGACGGCGATCGGTTGCACGAAGCTGTCCGCGGTGATGGTCGCGCCGAAGAACAACGCGACGCCGAGCACGACCGAGCGAACGTGCGGCGCGAACAGTTCCGTGCGGAGGACGCTCGCTGTTTCGCGGATACCGAGGTCGGCATCGTCCCCGGCTCCGTCGTCGCCGTCGGACGGTGTCGGGTCGACGGTCGGCATCGTGAGGAGGACGACGACGCCGGCGACGTTCACCGTTCCAGCGATCCAGAACGGGAGGGCGGGGTCGATCGCGTAGAGTGCGCCGGCGCCGAGCATGGACGCGGCGCCGACGGTCATGTTGACGGCGCCGCCGCGGCCGCGGACGGTCGTGTACCGGTCGGCGTCCAGGCGTTCGTCGAGGACGTCGTACAGCCAGGCGTCGCCCGACCCGGAGCGGAACGCGCCGCCGAGCGCCCAGAGCGCGTAGATGACGACGAATCCCGCGAAGGATTGGGCGACCGCGAGCGCGTACACGGAGCCGGCGAGGAGCGTGGCGCCGAGGAGGAGGCTCGTGCGGCGCCCCCAGCGGTCACCGACGTAGCCCGTCGGGAGTTCGCCGACGACGGAGATGCCCGCGGAGAGCGACCCGAGGAGCGCGATCTGCGTGTACGAGAGGTCCCGCGAGAGCAGGAACACGACCCAGATGGGCGAGAAGAACCCGAACGTCATCGTCGCCTGATAGAGATAGTACTTCGCGACGAGCGTGGGTGGCCGCGACGGCAGGGACGGCGTTCGCATCGAGACGAGACACGGGCTGGTGCGTTGTAACCGTAATCTACCCCGCGTTTTAGTAGTTATTTCGACACGAACCGATTTGGGCCTGGCGGCGCGAGTACGGATGTGAGTGGAGACGACGCAGCGGCGGACGCGTTCGCGCTCGCCGGGAACGAGCACCGCGTCGCCATCCTCCGCGCGCTCCTCGACGCGCACGCCGACCCCGAGACGCCGTACCCGACGTCGTTCGCGACCCTACGCGAGCGCGCTGGCGTCGACGTCTCCGCGCAGTTCGCGTACCACCTCGACGCGCTCGTCGGCGCGTTCGTCGCGAAGACCGGCGACGGCTATCGCCTTCGCTACCCAGGATGGAAGGCGGCGGCCGCGCTCGCCGCCGGCACGTACACCGACCAGCCCGCGTTCGGCCCGACGCCAGTCCCGGGCGAGTGCGCGCACTGCCGGACCGCCGCGTTGCACGCGAGCTACGGCGACGCCTGGCTCGCCGTCGCGTGCCACGACTGCGAGCGCGTCCTCACGCGCTACCCGTTCCCACCCGGCGCCGCAGGCGCACACCTCGACGACGGCGGCGTCGACGCGCTCCTCGCCGCGTTCGACGACCGCGTCCGCTCGCACTTCGCGCTCGCCGTCGACGGCGTCTGCCCCGAATGCGCCGGCCGCATGCAGACGGCGCTCGCGACCGTCGACGACGCGACCGCGAACCAGACCGACACGCGCGGCGACGGGCACGCCATCCACGCGGTCGCGGACTGCGAGACGTGCGGGAACCACCTCACGCTCCCCGTCGGCTGCGCCCTCCTCGCCGACCCGCGAACGCTCGCGCTCGCCGTCGACCGCGGCGTCGACCTCGTCGACCGACCGTACTGGTGTATCCCCCAGCTCGTCGGCGACGCACACGTCGACCGAACCGGAGACAGCCCGCTCGAAGCCACCGTGTCGCTCGACGCCGACACGACCGTCGCCGTCACCGCCACCCTCGACGTGACCCACGCGGCGAACTGACCGACCAACCGCTCGTCGGTCGATGGACCGACACCTTCTGGAACGTTCGCTGACTACTCGCGACCATGGCCGCCGACCCGACCGTCGTCCTCACCAACGACGACGGCATCGACGCGCCCGGCATCGCCGCCCTCCACGACGCCCTCAGCGAGGTCGCCGACGTCACCGTCGTCGCGCCCGCAGCGAACCAGAGCGGCGTCGGCCGCCGCGCCACCCGCGAGTTCCAGGTGCACGAGCACGACCGCGGGCACGCCGTCACCGGCACGCCCGCGGACTGCGTCGCGTACGGCCTGCACGTCGTCGACGACCCGGACTTCGTCGTCGCCGGCTGCAACGACGGTCCGAACGTCGGCGCGGACAACGTCGGGCGCTCGGGGACCGTCGGTGCCGCCGCCGAAGCCGCGTTCCTCGGCCACGCCGGCATCGCCGTCTCCGCGTACGACCCCGTCGAAGGCGGGCTCGTCGACTTCGACCGGAGCGCGTTCGACGACGCCCAGACCGTCACCCGCCGCCTCGTGGACGCACTCGACCCACGCGCACTCACGGAGAGCGACGCGTACCTCAGCGTGAACGTCCCCACCAGGACCACCGCGGACACGCACCTGCGGCTCACCGAACCCGTCCACGACTACTCGCTGCGCGTCGACGCACGCGACGACGGCTACGCCGTCACGAGCGCGTTCTACGACCCACTCCGCCCCGACCGCGACGAGGCGGTGACCGACCCGGTCGGCACCGACCGGCGAGCGCTCGCCGACGGCGACGTCAGCGTCGCCCCGCTCTCGGTCACCACGAACACCGTCGACCACGCGCCGTTCCGGTCGCTCGAAGACGAGTACTGAGAACACACCGACGCCGTCACGCGACCGCCCAGTCGACCAGCGACGCTACTCGTCGTCCTCGTCCTCGTCGGCGTGTGCGTCCTCGAGCGTACTGCGGAGCTCCGGCACGGTCGACGCGAGGTCACCGACCTGGTCGTGCGCGTCCTCGATCGTCCCGACGAGGTCCTCGACGGTCTCGATGGCCTCCTCGAGGTCCTCGGCGTCCTCGAACGCGTCCGCGCGCTTCCCCATCACGAACGCCTTCTTCGCGTCCCGCAGGTGGTCCTCGGCGTCGCCGACGTCGAGCGCCGACCGCAGCCCGTTCAGGACGCCGAGGACGTTGTCCGCGTCCGTCTCCCAGACGTCGTCCGCCTCCGGGAGGTTCTCGCGTGCCTTCTCCAGCGCGTCCTCGACGTCCTCGCGCATCTCCGACGCCATCTCGCCGAACAGCTCGTCGTCGTCGAGACTGGTCTGACTCATGCCACGACCGACGCCCGCGAGGAGGTTAAATACCCGCCTGAAAGTGAAAGTGAAATCGGCTTCGAGAGCGCCCCTCGACGCCGAATCCGAGTCGTGGACCGACAGCGACGACCGACCCCGGACGAGGTACGGTCCCGCGCCGCGACGACGGGTTCCGGACGAGGTGCGGTCCCGCGCCGCGACGACCGACTCCCGAGGCGCGACCCGGCTCCTCGGCGCTCGCGTCCGCTGGTCAGTCGCGTTCGACCGAGTCCACCTGCATCAGCGGGTAGCCGTCCTGCATCGCCATGCTCGTGTACACCGTCACGTCCTCGTACTCGATGCGCATCGAGACGTCCACGAGCGACCCCGTGAGTTCGACGTAGTCCGCGCCCGCGTCGTCGATGGCGGCCGTGAGCGCGTCGCCGCGGATCGCGACCTGGACGTCCTCGCAATGGGGCTGGTTCTCGATGGCCTCCTCCATCGCTCGAGCGAGGCTATCCGCGCTCGCCGGCGACACCGGCGTCCCCGCGAACTGATGATAGAGCGACCCGAACTTGATGCCCGCCTCGAACGTCGCCGCCTCGCCGGTCGTCGGCGGTGCCGCATCGCTCGGCGATGTCTCGTCGTCGGATACGTCGGCCGGTCTCTCGTCGTCGGCAGTCATACGCGGACGGTCGGCCCGGATTCGGAAACCCGTTCGGGTCGCGGTCGAACGGAACCGGACGCTTCTTGTCGCCGCCGCGCCTGCGCTCACACGAATGGACGACCCCGTCCTCCTCACCGGCGCTCGCGGGCACGTCGGCACCGCGCTCCTGGACTGGGCCGGCGACGAGTACGACTGGCGCCTGCTCGACCGCGACCCGCCGACGGACCCCGACGACTACCCCGGCGAGTTCGTCGTCGCGGACATCACGGACGAGGACGCGGTCCGCGACGCCGTCGCGGGCTGCGGTGCGGTCGTTCACCTCGCGGGCGACCCACGGAAGACCGCGCCGTGGTCGAGCGTCCTCTCGAACAACATCGACGGCACGCACACCGTCCTGCAGGCCGCGGTCGACGAGGGCGTCGAGAAGGTCGCGTTCGCGTCCTCGAACCACGCCGTCAAGCACTTCGAGACCGAACGCAAGCCCGACCTCTACCGCGAGCACGACGACTTCCTGCTCGACGGGAGCGAACTTCCGCGCCCCGGGAACCTCTACGGCGTCTCGAAGGCGACCGGCGAACTCCTCGGTCGATACTACCACGACGAACACGACCTGAGCTTCGTCTCCGTCCGCATCGGGAACCTCACCGAGGAACACCCGCCGAAGGACTACGAGCGCGGGCAGGCGATGTGGCTCTCCTACCGCGACTGCGGGCACCTCTTCCAGCGCTGCATCGAAGCCGACTACGACTACGAGATCGTGTACGGCATCAGCGACAACGACCGGAAGTACTACAGCCTGGAGAACGCGAAGGCGGTCCTCGGCTACGAGCCGATGGACAACTCTGCCACGTTCCCAGACGCCTGAGCGTTCGGGAGAACCGGCACGCTCGTCGACGGTTCCGGTTCTCGTCGCTCAGTCCTGTTCGTCGACGTCGGCGCCGGCGGCGTTGCGCTGGACGCTCTGGATGCCGTTCCGGGCGTTTGCCTTCTTCCCGTAGCCTTCGCCGCTGTCGGCGATGATGTTCCCGTTGTCGTGACGGAGCCGCCATCGCCATTCGCTCGCACGGTCCTCGTAGAGCTCGAACGTCGCCTGGCTGTCGGGGCCGCCGGCGTCTTCGTCGACGCCGTCGTCGACGCTCGCGTCGGTGTCGACGCCGCCGTCGGCTTCGGGCCACGCGAACTCCAGTTCGTACGTGAGGCGCTCGCCGGTTCGTTCGACGTCGACCTCCATCTCCGCCTCGGCGGGGAGGTCGACGGCGACGCCGTCGTCGACGGGCGCGGGGTCGCCGCGCTCGAACGCGTTCGCGACGCGATGCAGGTACGCGCCGATCG
This sequence comes from Halorubellus salinus, assembly GCF_020567525.1. Taxonomy (GTDB): domain Archaea; phylum Halobacteriota; class Halobacteria; order Halobacteriales; family Natrialbaceae; genus Halorubellus; species Halorubellus salinus. Next base: position 62,874 of record NZ_JAJCVI010000004.1, on the reverse strand, counting down.
CCTCTCGCGACGCCATCCGCGTGGACGTGTGCACGGTCTCGTCTGGCATACTCCGGTCGACGGACGCCAGCGGTATAGGTGTTGGTTCCGTGAGAGTTCTCGTCGCGACCCTGGAACTGGCGGAACGCTAAGTCCGAGCAGCACGTACCCATATACATGTCCACCGGTAACGAAGCACATGATTCTGGGCTGTCGTCGGTCGAGATCGACGCACTCCACGAGATAGACCTCGGTATCGAGCACCTGCACCGCGCGCACGGCCACCTGGTCGCGTTCCACCACGCGACCGGCCGCGGCATGGACCACCTCGCCGAGGCCGAACACCGCCTCCGCGAGGCCGGGCACGACGACCTCGCGAACGCCATCCGCGACGACTTCCTGCCCCGCGGCGTCATCGAGAGCGCGCACCCCGACGACCAGGGTCGCTGGTCGTACGACATCCTCGAGACGTACCAGGACGAGTTCCTCGACGACATCGTCGCGTTCGGCGAACGCGCCAGCGACGAGGTCGCCGACGGCCAACGGCACGTGAAGGAGCGAACGCAGGAACGCGACTGGAAGCGTCGCGCCGGCGGCGAGTGACCACGCGAACGAACGGTCGTAGCCGAGCGAGCGGCCGCTGTCAGTCGAAGAGTCCGTCGACGTCGCTGGCGCGGTGGTCGCGGCGCTCGACGTGGTCGACGAGTCGCTGGTAGACGATCCCGTAGTCGTCGTCGGCGGTTGCGAAGTCCACGAGGAACCGTTCGAGCTTCGCGGCCTCGTTCCGACCGCTCGCGGCGAGTTCCCCCGCACCCGCGTCGCGTTCGCGGTCCTCGCGAGCGTACGCCGCGGCGCGCTCGACGACGGTCTCGTCGAGCCCGCGCTCTTCGGCGAGCGCTTGCGCGACGAGTTCGACCGCGTCGAGGCCGAGGCGGTCGCGCGTCACGCGCTCCCCGTCGACCGCGAGTTCGGGCATCGACCGGCGCTCGACGACCTCGGGGTCGGTCGCGAGCGTCCCGAGCACGCGCCGGACGAGCGCCACGTCCACCCCACCGTACGCGTCGGGGACGTCGTCGAGGTACGCGAGCGCGCTCTCCGCGAGCCCCACGCACCCCTCCCAGTTCCGACCACGCGCGTGATGCACCGCCGCCGTCAACTGCACGAGCCCCTGCAGGAATCGCCCATCGGTGTCGTCGCGGTCGCTCACCAACCACGCCGCCTCCAGCGGATCGTGGGCCGCGTGATAGTACCCGTCGTTGAACAACGCCACACCCGCACGAACGTTCGTCTGCACGAGAACCAGTACTCGCCCAACCCCCAAACCACCTTGCCTTCAGTCCCACCACGACCCCGCACACGACGCCGCGACCGACGCCCAGACACCGCTCACGCTCGTCGAAGAAGCACAAGAACGTCCGGACGGAGTCCCCGCGAGCGCAGCGAGCGGGGGCACGTCCGGACGAAGATTTGAACTCGGTCGCAAATCGGAGATTTGCTCCCTGCTCAAATCTCCGCGCGTCCGTTTTCAGCGGACGCACTCCTCGCTACGCTCGTCGTTGTTGTCCGCTGAAAACGTCCGGACGGAGATTTGAACTCCGGTCCCTGGCTCCGCAAGCCAAGAGGATAGTCCACTACCCTACCCGGACTCATCTCTACGTTTCGCGGTGGTACACAAGAGGGTTACGATGTTGGTGGGTGGAATCGCGGGGCGGCGCGTGGGGGCTGCTAGCGCGCGGGTTGGCTGAAAGTAATTTTTCACCGTGGGAAAGGGCTTTGAAAACAGGAGTCTTTCGGTGATGTATGAAGCGACGTACGCTGTTGAAACGGGCGAGTGTGGTGACTGGCTCTCTGGCGGTCGCTGGGTGTTTGAGCGACGGGACAGGGAGTGGTGACGAGTCGACGACCGACGAGGGCGATGGTGGTGGGTCGACGACGACGGCGCCGACTGAGACTGCGGCGCCGACGACCGAACAGTCGGTGTCGCTCGGGGATCGGTCGTTGGAGACCGTGAACACGGGATGTGGGAGCGAGAATTCCGCGACCGCGTCGTTCGGTGACAGTGGGGTGTCGGTCGACGGGAAGATACCCACGAGTGATCCGTGTCACGAGGCGGCGTTCGTGGACGTCGAGTTGAGTGACGGGGCGTTGACCGTGACGTTCGAAGCGGTGGAGACGGACGAGGATGCGTGCCAGCAGTGCCTCGGGATGGTCGAGTATACGGCTGGGATCGGGACGGAGAACGGCGTTCCGAAGTCGGTGACGGTGAAGCACAAGGCCCAGGGCGAGACGACGGTCGTCGCTGACGCGACGCGCTAGAACGACCACCCGGTCGGTTCTGGCGCTGCCGCGGGCCGAGGGTTCTTGTAGCGGTCCGCGCAAGGGTCGTCGATGCCGAGTATTCGCCGACGACGACCGCCGCGGACTGGGGCCGCCGAAACGACGAGAGGACAACGCTTAAGCGGCGGCCAACCCTGCGAAACCGTACGATTATGGGCGCGATAGAGGACGTCTACGAGGACCTCGAGACAGACGTCTCCATCGAGGAGTTCCGGGAGGCGGTGGAGGCGAAGGTCGAGCAGATGGGTGGCCTCGCCGACGAGGAGTCCGCGGCGATGCTCGTCGCGCACGAACTCGAGGACGGCGAAGTCGAGGGTGTGAGTGACGTCGAACCGGGGATGGAGGAGGTGAAGTTCGTCGCGAAGGTGACGTCGGTCGGCGAGAAGCGCGCGTTCGAGCGCGACGGCGACGACCAGCCGGACGGCCGCGTCATCAACGTCGAGGTCGCCGACGAGACGGGGAGCGTCAGGCTCGCGTTCTGGGACGAGAAGGCGGACGCGGCCGAGGAGGAGCTCGAGGTCGGTGACGTCCTCAAGGTCGGTGGCCGACCGAAGGAGGGCTACAACGGCGTCGAGGTGAACGTCGACGACGTCGAGCCGGCGCCGGATACGGACGTGAACGTCGACGTCTCCGGTGAGAGTACGATCGACGGCCTCTCGCTCGGGTTGTCGGACGTGAACGTGAAGGGGAAGGTCCTGGATACGGAGTCGGTGCGGACGTTCGACCGCGACGACGGGAGCGAGGGGAAGGTCGCGAACCTCGTGCTCGGCGACGAGACCGGGCGCGTTCGCGTGACGATGTGGGACGGGCAGGCGGAGACCGTGAACGAGGTCGCGGCGGGTGATAGCGTCGAGGTCGTCGACGGGTACACGCGCGAGCGCGACGGCGACCTCGAACTGCACGTCGGCGAGCGCGGCGCCATCGAGGGGCTCGACGAGGAGATCGCGTACGAGCCGGAGTCGGTCCCGATCGCGGAGCTGGAGCTCGATACGACCGTGGACATCGCGGGCGTGGTGCGGTCGTCGGACCCGAAGCGGACGTTCGACCGCGACGACGGCAGCGAGGGCCAGGTGCGGAACGTGCGCGTGCAGGACGACTCCGGGGACATCCGCGTCGCGCTCTGGGGCGACAAGGCGGACTACGACATCGGGCCCGGGGACCGCGTGGCGTTCGCGGACGTCGAGATACAGGACGGCTGGCAGGACGACCTCGAAGCGTCGGCTGGCTGGCGGTCGTCGGTGACGGTACTGGACGGGAACGCGACGAGCGCGGCCGCCGAAGCTGACGGCGAGCGCGACGAGGCGACCGGTCTGGACGCGTTCGCGGACGACGGCGACGACGGCGACGCGTCGACCGGGACCGGGTCGTCCGCGGGCGACGAGACGTCGGCGAGCGAGGGCGGGAGTGGTGGCGCGGTCGCCGCCCAGCAGTCCCGCGAGGACGGCGAGCGCGTGGAGTTCACTGGGACCGTCGTGCAGGCCGGGAATCCAGTGGTGCTCGACGACGGCGAGGAGACGATGAGCGTCGACACCGAGGCGGACGTCCACCTCGGCCAGGAGGTCACGGTCCGCGGCGACCTCGTCGACGGTCGCGTCGACGCCGACGACGTCGTCTGACCGTGGAGTGGCGTCGCGTTCGTGGAGCCGTCGAACCGATAATCGCCGTAACGTATCGAGCGTCCGCGACGGCAGTTCTCCGTCGCCCTCGTTACGTTTACGGAAACTACTAAGGCGTGGCCGAACCCGGGGTTGTGTATGAGCGTCGAGTTGCCGTTCGCGCCGGTGGATACGATCATTCGACGGAACGCAGGCGATCTCCGCGTGAGCGCCGGTGCCGCCGAGGAACTGGCGCGACGCATCCAGGAGCACGGTGCCGACCTCGCCGTGGACGCCGCCAAAGTCGCCACCGAGGACGGCCGGAAGACGCTGATGGCGTCGGACTTCGGCGTGACAGCCGACCTCGACGGCGACGACCTCGAACTCCCGATCGCGCCCGTGGACCGCATCGCCCGCATCGACATCGGGAACTCGTATCGCGTGTCGATGGACGCCCGGATCGCGCTCGCAGACATCCTCGAGGATTACGCGGACAACGTCGCGAGCGCGGCGGCGACGCTCGCGCGACACGCCGACAGACGTACAGTGAAGGCTGAAGACATCGAGACGTACTTCGCGCTCTTCGAGTGACCTCCAGATGAACTTCGGTTACAGCGAGACGTGCCTCGACCACGATACCGGGCCGCGGCATCCGGAGACGCCGGACCGCTTGCGCGCGATCCGCGAAGGCTTGAAGCGCAAGCACGGCGTCGCGTACGTCGAACCCGACCCCGCGGCGCTGTCGGCGGTCGAGCGCGTGCACGACGCCGACTACGTCCAGGAGCTCCGCGAGTTCTGCGCGGCCGGCGGCGGTGACTGGGACCCGGACACGGTCGCGGTCGCGGAGTCCTGGGACGCCATCCTCCAGAGCGCGGGTATCGCGCAGTGGGTCGCCGAGAGCGCGCTCGACGGCGACCAGGGCCGCGAGACGCCGTTCTCGCTGGGTCGCCCACCCGGGCATCACGCCGTCGAGGACGACGCGATGGGGTTCTGTTTCGTGAACAACGTCGCGGTCGCCGCGGACTACGCACTCGTCGAGCGCGACGTCGACCGCGTCGCGATCGTCGACTGGGACGTCCATCACGGGAACGGCACGCAGGACATCTGGTACGACGACGACCGCGTGTTCTTCGCGAGCCTGCAAGAAGCTGGACTCTACCCTGGGACGGGCGACGTGGACGAGATCGGCGAGGGCGACGGCGAAGGGACGACGCTGAACCTCCCGCTGCCCGCTGGCGCGGGCGACGCCGACTACGCCGCCGCCATCGCGGACGTCGTCGCACCAGCCATCGAACGCTACGACCCCGACCTCCTCCTCGTCTCCGCCGGGTTCGACGCGCACCGACACGACCCCATCTCGCGGATGCGCGTCTCGACCGAAGGGTACGCCATCATGACCGACCGGCTTCGCGCACTCGCCGACGCCGTCGACGCCCCGATCGGGTTCGTGCTCGAAGGCGGCTACGGCCTCGACGTGCTCGCGGAGGGCGTGGCGATGGTCCACGAGACGTTCGACGGCCGCGACCCCATCCCGACCGACGAGGACGTCAGCGACGACGTCCGCGACCTCCTCGACGAGGCCCGCGACCTCCACGGGCTCGACGACTGACAGCGAGTCGGACCGACTCGCTGTCAGGGCGCGGGGTCGAAGTACGCAGCGAGTTCCACGCCGAAGTCGTCGGCGAGTTCCGCGACCGCGTCGCCCGCGAGCACGTCGTACTCCTCGCGGAGTGCGGTCTCGACGTGCGTCCCGAGACGAACGTCGAACACGGCGTCGCTCTCCAGGAGCGCCGTGGCGGTCGTGAACTCGCGGTCGCGTTCGACGACGTACCGGTCCTCGTCGACGAACGGCCCGTACGCGTCCGCGTCTGCCGCGTACGTCTCGTAGAAGCCTTTCGCGTGTGCGTCGACGTGCACCGGCGGGCCGTCGTGGCGCGTCACCGTCGGACGCTCCACGACCTCGAGTTCAGCGAACAGTGCCGCGCGCTCGCGGTCGTCGGTCGCGAACGTCGCCGCCCGCAGCACGTCGAACCCGCGGCGGTCGAGCTCGTCGACGATACCGTCGAGCGACCGGCGGAGCTGCGGCCACAGCTGGTCGTCGACCAGGTCCGGTGGCGCGAAGTCGAGCGCGACCGGCGTCGTCCCGCGACGCGCGACGTGCTCGCGGACCGCGTCCGCCGGAAGCGGGTCCGGGTCGCGCGGCCGGAAGCGGTCGACGGTCGGGTCGTCGAGGAGCGCTCGCGCGTGATGCTGGAGGCGCGCGACGTTCGCGGTCGAGCACACCGCCGCGACGTTCCGCTCGGGGTCCGTCGGGTCGACGACGACGAGCGCGTCGTCGAACGACGCCGCCGCGTGCCCCTCGGGGTCGAGGAGCACTGGCGGCTGCCACTCGGCGGCCGCCTCGACGAACTCGCGGAACCCACCGTACTCGAGGACGAGCAACTCGGTGACGTACCCCGAGAACCCGCGGGTCTTCAGGTCGCTCCCGTACACGCCGATCCCCTTCAGGAACTGCTTCGTGACGCGGACGTCCGCGGCCAGGTCGTCGTCCAGTCGCGCCTCCAGGTACTCGTTGTGGAACGGCGTCCGATCCACCGCCGACCGGATGTCGCTCGCCGAGTCGACGCGATAACACGGCACGCAATCCACGTCGAACCCCTCGTACTCGCCCTTGACGTACGGATGCTCCGCGTACTCCTCGCGCCCATCCGGAAGGACCGCGTGCCCGACCGCCAACCCCCACGCCTCCAGGTCCTCGCGGTCCACGTCCGGCGGGAACCGCACGAACAGGTCCACGTCGCGGTCACCCGCGATCCACGTCCCACGCGCCGTCGACCCGACCTGCATCACGTCCGCCGCCGGACACAGGTCCGCGACCGCCGCCTCCGCACGCGCAGCGAGCTCGCCCGCCACCTCGCGCATCCGCGCCCACTCGCCCTCGTCCGGGTCGACCCACTCGCGCACCTCGCCCACCACGCGCTCGAACGCGTCGTCACCCTCGCCGGCGTCGGCCTCGTCGCTCATACCACACCACTCACCGCCTCGAACGGAAAACCCATCGAAACCACCACAGCCAGCCACGCCAGCGCGCCCAAACCACACGACACACCCCCACACGCCCGACGGCGAAACGAAAGCCCTATACAGCGACCCGCGTCAACACAGTAATGCAGAAGCCGTCGTAGCTCAGATGGTAGAGCACCACGCTGTTAACGTGGTTGTCCCAGGTTCGAGTCCTGGCGACGGCGCTCCTCCCACACCAACCACCCCATAGCCGCCGGACTCTCACCCTCGCAGTACTCTTAACGCGGCACCCGTGGTCTGTCGAAGCAACCGACGCTCGGGGAGGCACCAAGCGAACCAATATGTTATTAATATGGTAGTTTTATGGTGGTTCAGTGCGTGAATTCGTTCGATGGGGGAGTTCTACGGGAACCAACACACCGGAGCGACGGACGATGGAGATTACGCGGACTTGCGGGAGGCCGTGCTGGCGTATGCTGCCGAGAATGGCGAGGCGCCGACGACCGAGGAGGCGGCGAACGACGACCGATTCCCGTCGCTCAATACGATATACAAGCGACTCGATAGGGGCTGGAACGACCTGCTCGAAGATGTGGGACTGGAACGTGGACAGCCAGAGGCGTACGGACCCGAGGAGACGGCGGAGATGTTACAGGACCTCCGTGCGGTCCAGCAGGCGGTCGAGAGCGACCACCTGACGTCACGTCAGTACGCCGAGCGGGGTGCATACGGTGACGATACCATCAAAGAGCGGTTCGGGTCGTGGCGCGAGGCGTGCGAACGTGCGGACGTCGACGCCGGCAAGCGGTACGGCGTCTCGTGCGAGGGACCGCAGGGAGCGACGCTCGACAGCCGACTGGAGCTGGCTGTCGCGACCGCGTTGCACGAACGAGACGTCGTGTACGAGGTTCATCCCGAAGTCCCGGAGACGAACTGGACGAGTGACCTCTACCTGCCGGAGGTCGACCTCTGGGTCGAGGTGAACGGGTTCGCTGCGGGTGAGCGTCCGAACGAGGCGGATTTCGAGCGGAAACTCGACCACTACGAGCGCGAGGGCCTGGATTGCGTCGTCGTCGAGGGGGCGAAGGAACTGGTTACCGAGATTCGTGCACGCCAGGGCGGGCAGTGACTGATTAGACGGCGCTACGGTGCGTATCCGGCAGACTCAAGAGGGTCTGTCTGTAAACGCCGACAGAGGGCCCTTAGCTTAGTCTGGTTAGAGCCCCCGGCTCATATCAGTTCGTTGATACAAACGTCGCGGTGGCGTGGGTGTCACGACTGTGGGACACCGGGTGATCGGTGGTTCGAATCCGCCAGGGCCCACTCGCGAGCAACCCGTTTCTGAGTGCTCGCGGAACCTCGCTCCTTAGCGCCTGTACTGGCCGGATAGAGGCGTCTGGCGCTCTCGATTCGCGGCCGCCTCAGGAGGGTTTCAACCGACGAGCACACGCCCACCCTTGCCGTCGGCGGGTTTTCCTAGCCGAAACCCGCCTCGGGAGGTGGTGCGCGTGAGTGCCGACCAGATCGGCATCACCGCCGACGTCCTTCGTGCTCGCGAGACCGCGAAGCCGCAGGTTCGGACCTCGCGCGAGTTCCGGTGTCCCGAGTGTGGCGCCCGCTGCACCCGCCTCACCGACGGCGTCTCCGAGGCCGGCCATCGGAACGGCTGTTCGCGTCGCCTCGAGCGCCTCGGTGGCGGCCAGCGGTCCGCGCCGACCGAAGGAGGTGACGGCGAGTGAACCCGAAGCTCCGGGCCGCGCTCGGCTTCCTCCTGCTGCTCGCTGGCGCGCTCGTGCCGCTCGGGGTGATGCTCGCGTGACCGAGTTCGTCCGCGCCTCTCGTCTCTACGACGTCGAGGCTCGCGAGACGACCTCCTGGGACTGGCGTCGGCCCGGGGAGCGCCTCGATCATTACGGGGGCCGGCCGTGAGCTTCCAGGAGTTCGTCCGGCCCCAGTGCCACGAGTTCGACGCGCACCTGCACTTCATGCAGTACGCGCTGAAGCCGTACTACGCGCTCGACTCCGTCCGCAAGGACCACGACGGCTGGCGGGCGTCGGGAAAGCCGACGTCGACGTTCGAGATCGGCGGCGACACGTGGACCACGTGCTTCGACTACCAGCACCAGCCACTCCTGCCCCCGGACTCGTCGGCCGTCCCGAGCTATCGCCTCGAGACGACGCCCCTGTTCCGCCTGTACTTCGTCGCGCAGGACCGCCTCTACGACGACGAGCGCGCCGACCGCCCGTCTAGTGATTCACCAGAGCCTTTCAGACCAATACACGATGGCATTCAGAGTCACTGAATCTACTTGGAGTCGCTCAGGGAAGTCCCCTGACCCATTTTTCTCTACACGAAGGATTTCTCACGCCGTGAGAGGAGACGTCCCGTCACGAATGCGTGTTCGATCCTGTTGTCCAACGCCAGATTCGGCTCAGAACAGTCGCCACCCTTCGATATCGGTAGGGGGCAAAACCAGACGGGAGACCATTTATCGGGTGCGGGCGAGTTGTAGCACCTATGGCTCGGCTCGTTTTTGTGACTGTCCCTGTAGGGAAGCAGGACGCTGTTCTCGATATTCTGGACGATGAAGGCATCAGTTATACGCTCACTGATGAAACGAGCAACCGTGAATACACCTGTGCCCTTCATTTTCCGCTCCCGACGAATGCTGTCGAACCCATCCTGGATCGTCTCCGGGAAACGGGCATAAACGACGACGCGGTTACAGTGACAGTCGAGACGCAAACCGTTGTTTCACGCGATTACGACCAACTCGAGGAACAATTCACGGAAGATGAAGAGAGACCGGAGCAGATCGCCCGCGAAGAACTCCAAAGCGCTGCTGAGGAGCTCGTCCCAGCGTCCATGCCGATATATGCTGGCATGACAATCGTGAGTGCGATTATTGCGACGGCAGGACTGCTTCTGGATTCTGCTGCGGTCGTCGTCGGGTCGATGGTGATCGCACCGCTCATTGGCCCCGCAATGGCTACAAGCGTTGGCACGGTCTTCCGGGACCGCGACCTCTTTAGAGACGGTGTCAAGCTGCAGATCATCGGGGCCATACTCACAGTAGCGAGTGCCGCTCTTTTCGCGATTCTCATCAGAACAGGGAATCTCGTCCCACCTGGATTAGATATCCTGTCTATCTCGCAAATACGAGAACGATTTCGCCCGGACGTCCTGTCACTCATGGTTGCCCTCGGGTCCGGTGCCGCTGGAGTGATTAGCCTTGCTTCGGGACTCTCGTCGGCACTAGTTGGCGTCATGATTGCAGTGGCACTCGTCCCTCCCGCAGCGACGGTCGGGATCGCCATCGCGTGGGGGAATACGGCACTCGCGGTGGGCTCCGGCGTGTTGCTCCTCGTTAACGTCCTTTCGATCAATCTCGCCGCACTTCTTGTGCTCTGGTATATGGGATACCGGCCTGAGAAATGGTTCCGTATGGAGCAGACGAGAAAGACATTCGTCAAACGCGTTGGCATTCTCCTGATTAGCATTTTGGTCCTTTCTGCATTCCTCGGAACTGTTACGTTCTCCTCGTATCAGACTGCCACTTCCGAGCAATCGATTCAAAATGATATCCAATCAATTCTCGAGGAACCGGTTTATTCAGAGTTCGTTTTACTCGAGGTCCAGTTCGAATATTCGGAGAATCTCCTCGCCCAGCGTCCCTCCAAGGTAACTATCTTGATCGGTGCTCCTCGAGGAGAAGCCCCACCAGAACTGGGTGATCGTTTGAACACCCGTATTGATGAGATTGCAGGTCGCAACGTAGCTGTACAGGTTCGATACCTAACCGTCCAAGAACCGGGATGATACCGCGGGTAGGAGAACCGTTTATCTCGACAACGTCCAATAGCCCAGTTAGATAAAAAAAGCATGTACCAACGCATTCTACTGCCGACTGACGGCAGTGAAGCCTCGTCGACCGCGGCTGAAGCAGCTGTTACACTTGCCAATCAGTTTGACGCGGAACTACACGTGATTCACGTCCTCGACCACGACCAACCCTCCACTGATACTGATGGTGTCAACGCCCCCGACCGAAGTGGCGAGGAAGCAGTACAAACGGCTGTCGAATTGGCTGCTTCTTCTGATGTCGAGGCCACGAGGGCGGTCATTGAAAAGACAAAGTCAATTCATCAAGAGATCCTCACCTACACAGACAAACACAGTATCGACTGTATTGTGATGGGAACTCGGGGCAGAAGTGGACTTAGCCTCAGCCGGGCTGTCCTCGGGAGCGTCGCAGAACTAACCCTACGCGAGTCTCCCGTCCCAGTCATGACCGTTCACGAGGAGACGGTTGTCGATGCAGACATCAATTCAGTACTCGTTCCAACTGATGGGAGCGAGTGTGCACATACTGCTGTTGAACATGCGGGAGAACTGGCGAGATCTGTCGACGCGACACTGCATATCATCTACGTCGCTGAGATAGGACAGGTAATCAACGGCGAGAGAGTCGAGAGGCTACGAGAAGCGCTTGAAGAAATCGGAGAGAAGGCGTTAGACCTCGCCCTCGAGAAGGTCCAATCGTCGACGTACTTGCCGACTGAAACCTCGGTATTGACTGGCCCACCCTATCTCGAGATTGTCAGATATGCGGAGGAGCACGATGTCGATTGCATCGTAATGGGGACTCACGGTCGGAAGGGTATACGTCGGTTCCTCCTCGGTAGTGTTACCGAACGTGTAATTCGCCGTGCTGGCGTACCTGTCATCTCAGTGAAATAGGTTGGTCAACGAGTACTCCCCAAGGCCACAGGCATCCGAACCTCTGTACTAAAGTCACAGGCCCCAGAAAAACACGATACCAACAGTCGTCACGACAGTTAGTATCAACTGTAAGGGTGCGCCGACGCGTGCGAAATCCGTGAATTTGTACCCGCCTGGACCGTAGACCATGAGGTTCGTCTGGTAGCCGACGGGCGTCAGTAGCGGTGTGCTGGCCGCGAAGGTCACGGCCATCACGAACGCGAAGGGGTTGACGCCGAGCTGGCCAGCAACCTCGACCCCGATCGGTAGCAACAACACGACGCTGGCAGAGTTGCTGATCATTTCCGTGATGATCGCAGTTCCTAGGTAGAACAGCCCCAGAACCGCTATCACGGGAAGGAGACCGCTGACAGAAACGACAAGGTCGGCGATGAGGGCCGCCGTCCCGGACGCCTCGACCGCGATACCGAGCGGGATGACACCCGCCACCATGAAGATCACCTCCCAGTCGACGGCCTCGTACGCCTCCTCGGGCGTGAGGATGCCCGTGAAGAACATCGCCGCGACGCCCGTCAGCGCACTCACCATGAGTGTGAGGACGTTGAGTGCCGCGAGTCCGAGAGCACCGGCGAGGATCCCCAATGCGATGGGGATCTTCGACCGGTCGAAGTCCTCCCACCTGTCCTCGCCCGCGACGGCGACGTTCGTGTCCCTCGCGACGCGATCGAGCACTTGATCGGGCGCCTGGACGAGGATGACGTCGCCGGCCTGTAACCGGACCTCTCGGAGGCGCTGACGGATCACCTCGTCGCCGCGTCGGATCGCCAGGACTGTCACGTCGTAGTCGCGCTCGAAGTCTGCGACACCGCTGCGCCGACTCGACCAGGGCCCGGGCAACAGCACGACTTCGGTGAGTTCGATCTCCTCGTCGGGAGCTTCTCCATCCGTCTCGTCGCCGTCCTCTTCTGTGTCTTCGCTAGACGTCTCATCCTCGGCGAGAGAGTCGCTACGCTCCGCGTCGGGCGGCTCCCAGCCGTGATGCCGTGGCGAGAAGCCGGGCGGGAGGGACGCATCGTCCTCCGTGGCCGCCTCCAGGACCTCCGGTAACAGCTGCAGGTGGTCCTGCTCGATGACCTCCTGGAGGGTTTCCTGGTCGGCCCTGACGGACAGGACATCGCCGGCCCGGATCCGTTCCGATCCGAGTCCGCGGGCGAGCGTCCGGTTACCTCGGACGACCTGGAACACGTCGAGATCGAGGTCCCGCTCGCTCAGTTCCCCGACCCGGGAACCGACGAGCGGCGAGTCCTCCATGACGACGACGTCGGTGAGATAATCGGTCATACCGAACGCGTCGGTTGGCGACTCCGCCGGCTCGATCCGTGCCGGGGTGAGATATCGACCGACGGTGAGCAGGTACACGATCCCCACGAGCAAGACGATAGCGCCAAGGTGCGTGAACTCCAGCAGATCGAACGGCTGTGCGTCGGGACCACCCACCTGGACCCACACCTCGCTCGCCAGGAGGTTCGTTATCGTCCCGACGACGGTGAGCATGCCGCCGAGCATCGAGGCGAACGACAGTGGAATCAGGAGCTTCGAGGGCGACGTCTTCGTTTGCCGAGCGAGGTTCATTATGGCGGGGATCAACACGGCGACGACCGAGACGTTGCTGACCACCCCGCCCGGCGGTCCGGAGAGCGTGACCGTGGCGAGCAACTGCCGGAACTCGTCGTCCCCGGCGAACGCAATCAATTTTCGCGTGAGGATCTGGATAACGCCGGTCCGTCGGACACCTTCACTCAGGACGAACATCGCCAGTACGGTGAGCGTGGCGGGATTCGAGAATCCAGAGACTCCCTGCTCCGGCGACACGCCTGTCCACTCGCCGAGGAGGACGAGTACGACCATGAGGCCGACCGCGGTGGCGTCGATCGGTACCGGCTGGGTAACGAAGAGGACGAAGACGATGGCGATGATTGCCAGTACGACGACCACGTCGAGCGAGACCGGCAACTGTCCCGGGAGAAGCCGGAGCGGCCATCCGGCGCTCAAAGAAAAGAGGAATGAGAGAGGACTCATCTATCCGTTGTCCACGAAGATTGCTTGATGATTACATAGAAGTTGGGTTCTCTCCCGGGTCCAGATGCTCGATTCCGGTGAAGTAGTTGGCCTCCCGCACCTTTGCGAGACGATATTCGACGTGGATGTTCCTGGACAATCGTTCAGTTCAAATGACGAGAATGGTCAGACCGCTCAGGACGACGATGCCGAGCACAATCGACACGAGTCGGCCCAACCTGGGGGTGCCGAGAACCCACGCTAATGCGGCCTTGACGAACGTGTTTGCGATAGCCGCGATCACGATCCCCGTCGTGGCGACCTCTGTCGAGACTGTTCCTTCCGCGGCGAGTTGACTCAACGTTATCGTCATTGCGTCGACATCGGCGAGACCAGAGAAGAACGCCGTCACGTACACGCCCGATGCGCCGAACCACTGGTTGGCATACTCGGAGATGAGCAACACGGCCGCGAATATCGCCCCGAAGAGGAGGGCTGGCCGCAGGCGAAGTGGGTTCTTGAGTTCTTCCGGTTCGACAGTCTCGTCGGATGCAGTCCGCCAGTACAACCCCACGGCAGCAACCACCCCCACCACAGTCATCGCTCCCAGTGGTAGCGCGACGCTCGAGAGCAGATCGGGGTTGACAACCGCGATCTCGAGGAGTGCTCGGGGGAACATCACGATCGAGGCGGTGACGACCGCGAAGGCACAGACGTGATAGAGCGTCGCGTTCTGGGTCGTCTTCTCCGCCATCGAGACCGTCGTTGCCGTGGACGAGACGAAACCACCGACGATTCCGGTGAGGGCGATCCCTCGTTCGGGACCGAGCGCTTGTCCGAGTACGTACGCCACGAATCCGAGACCAGTGACGAAGGCGACCATCAACCAGATGAACCGCGGATTGAGCCCATAGAGGACGTCAAGCGACCGGTCGGGAAGAGCAGGTAGCACGACGAGGACGACGAGAATAAACTTCGCCGACGCCCGCCGTTCGTTCTCTTCGATCCGATCAGCGAACTCGTGTATCGAATCCTTCACCGAGAGGAGCACTGTGACGGCGCCGCCGGCGATGATAGCGACGACCGCACCCTGGTCTGAATACATCGCCATTGCACCGAGGATGACCGTCACGAGGGCGGCCACGAGCGTCGTCAAGCCGATATCCTCTTCGTACCAGATTTTTCCGACGTAGGCTACGGTGAGAGGCACGACGAGCGTTCCCACAGCGAGCGGAAGCACGGCCGGGAAAAACGCCTGAACGAGCGCCCCATAGAGTGCAATCAGCGGGAAGGTTCGGCTCCCAGCGAACGATCCGCCCGACTCGCTTTGCTCCCGTTCCAGACCAATAAGCGCACCGAGGCCAGCCGCGAGCAGGAGATGTGAGACGGTTTCAGCGAGCGGTGCAGTTGTCGGGTCGACCATTATATAGCGTATCCACCCAGTGGATTGTCAAACGATAGGTCATAAACGCAGCGACGGCGACGCACGCGATATTAAGGGTGCGGACGATCCATGCCACAACTCGGGGATCCCGTCGTCTGGTCCCGTAGTCTCCCCGACGACGACGCTGTGGTCCGAGAAACACGGACGGTCGGAGCGCTGTCCGCAGTAGATCTCGTCTCCACGAGCCTATCTGTGTCTCCTGACAGCCTTCCCCTTGCGATTGCGGGGGGATCGCTGTTGGTCGTCTTTTTCGTCACAATTGGTGAAATTCTGACGTTATTTTTGCGCGATACTGGGGAGTTGGGTATCGAAAAACGTCATCGGCTCAACGGAGTGGCGGACCCGAGTTTAGACGGCTCGGTGAGAGCTCTCGGAGAGACGATACCGCACTGAATCATCCCGTCAGGGCCCATGCTCGCCTGTTCCGGTTGACCTCTCCGCGAGCGGATAGTCGTGAGACTCTTTGTCGTGGACTGGATAGGGGGGTTCGATGAGCGACTACTACGTGATGGTGGGTTCGCGTGAGGTGGAGGGCCCGTTCGTGGATCGGAAGTCGGCGAAGCGGCGTGCTGACGAGTTGAACATGAACGAGGTGGGGACGAACTATACGGTGCGTAAGCAGTAGGCGGGTTCGCGTGGTGTGGGGCGGTGGATGCGGACTGGTTTTGTGGGTGGCGGTCGGTGGGTCGGGTATGGATCAGCGAGTGCGGGAGCACGCCGAGGTGCTCGTCGATTGGAGTGCGCGCATCGAGTCCGGTGACGACGTCGTGGTGTCTGTGAGCGAGGGCGCGCACGAGCTGGCGGTCGCGGTCGCCGAGGCTATCGGTGAGCGTGGGGCGAACATGGTGCAGTTGTACGCGTCGGCGGAGGCGAGTCGGGCGTACCTGCGGGCGCATCCGGGTGACTTCGAGGTGGGCGAGCACGAGCTGGCACTCGTCGAGAACGCGGACGTCGGGTTGCGGTTGGGGGCGAGTCGGAACACGAGTGCGACCGTCGACGTGGACGGGGAGACGCGGGCGGCACATTCGAAGGCCCAGGAGGCGCTCCGGGAGGCGTGGATGGACCTGGATTACGTGTCGACGCTGCATCCGACGCGGGCGCTCGCCCAGCAGGCGGAGATGTCGTACGAGGCCTATCAGGACTTCGTGTACGACGCGATCCTCCGGGACTGGCAGGCGTTGGCGGACGAGATGGCGCAGATGAAGGAGGTTCTCGACGCGGGGAGCGAGGTTCGGCTCGTCGTCGGCGACCACACCGATGTTTCGATGTCGATCGAGGGGCGGACCGCGGTCAATTCGGCGGCGAGCGTCGCGTACAACTCGAGCAACCTGCCGAGCGGCGAGGTGTTCACGGCACCCTATGGAACCGAGGGCGAGGTGAGCTTCGACGTGCCGATGACGTTCCGCGGGAAGCAGGTGCGGGACGTCCACCTCGTCTTCGAGGACGGCGAGGTCGTCGAGTATTCGGCGGGCGTGAACGAGGACGTGCTCGGGGACATCCTCGATACCGACGAGGGCGCACGTCGGCTCGGCGAGCTCGGTATCGGGATGAATCCGGGTATCGACCGGTTCACGGACAACATCCTGTTCGACGAGAAGATGCGTGATACGGTCCACCTGGCGGTGGGGCGTGCGTACGACGCGAACCTCCCCGAGGGCGAGTCGGGGAACGACTCGGCGGTGCACGTGGACATGATCGCGGACGTGAGCGAAGAGTCGCGCCTGGCGGTCGATGGGGAGGTCGTGCAGCGCAACGGCGTGTTCCGGTGGGAGGACGATTTCGAGGGGTAGTCCTCGCGACCGCCTCGCCGCGGTCAGTCGTCGATGCGCGCGGTGAGTTCGAGCCAGCGGTCACCGCTCTCGCTGACGGTGACGTCGTCGAGTCCGGCGTCGGTGCCGAGCGCGCGGAGTTCGTCGCTACGGTAGCGTTCGAAGTACCGGTCGTCGTCGACGTGGCGGTCGGTGCCCGCGCGCTTCAGGGTCGCGACGAGCGTCCCGGGCCGGGTGAGGACGCGCCGGAACTCCTGGAGCGTCCCAGGGACGTCGTCGCGGGGGACGTGCACGAGGCTCGCGGACGCCCAGACGCCGTCGAACGCGTTCGCTTCGAAGGGAAGCGCACGCATGTCCCCGCGGACGAACGGGGCGTCGACGGTCTCGGTGGCGCGTTCGAGGAAGGCGCGAGTGAGGTCGAAGCCGACGACCTCGTAGTCGTGGGCTGCGAAGGTCGCGGTATCGGGGCCGGGGCCGCAGCCGACGTCGAGGACGCGGTCGCCGGGGAACTTCGGGTCGACGTCGTCCCAGAAGCGTGCGGCGATCGATTCGGTCTCGTACTTCTCGACGAACGCGTCGCTGTCGTTCTCGTAGACGTGGTTCGTGCGAGCGAGTTCGTCCATGCGAGCGCGTTCTCGGCAGGATGCGAGGTATCTTTCGGGTGGTGGCAGCACGGAGTGGGTCACCGCGACCGTACCGCAGCCTCGCCCTCCCCAGCCGACGCTCGGCCACGCGACCCACCGTTCGAAGGTCTCGGATAGATCGCCCTGTCACCGACGTTTTGCGAGCGGTTGCGACGGCGCGCCCGCTGGGCGCACCGCACAGCGACCGCTCGACGAAGTGTTGTGGTTGAGAGGAGTAAGCCCCCTTCTGTTCGGCCCGGCATTCGGCTGAGCGTCCACATCCGTGTCCGAGCTACCTTGTGGTGTGGACTTGCACCGGCGAGGATTCGCCGTTCCACCCGTTCTCGCCGGTCGCGGCTCACGGGCGGATGCCCGTTCGCCATCGGGGTCCGAGGACCCCGTTTCGCTCGGCGGGTCAACTCCCTTCCCTCGCGGGTCGGTTCGCGCGCTCACGGCTCGCGCCGTTCGCGCCAGGCGGTGACTCGCGTCACCGCTTGCGCCTCATCGCTCGCGGCGAGTGGTCTCGTTTCTGTTCCAGCGCCAGCGGTCTCCCGCTCTGGACTTGCGTCCAGTCGCCTGCCCGGACGGTGGGGGGACTTTCCTCGCTCGCCCCGCGAAGGGCAGCGGTGGCCGGGCTCTCTCTACCGACTCGACGTAGACCGCTTGCGTGGATAACTCCTGCGGTGACCGGTCGAGTCGAAACGAAAGCGTTCAAGAGCGTTCCTCCCGGTAATACGTGTATGTCGAAGGCGACAACCGCTAGTTTCTCGTACGATGACGGTGCGCGAGCGGTCGAACTCGCTCGTGAGGCCGTCGAGTCGTTCGTCGTCAACGGGCAGCGCGAACAACCCGGGAGTATGCGTGATGCCTTCTACGAGCGAACTGGCGCGTTCGTCCGCCTGGAGTCCACTCGCGGCCGCGGGAGCCTCCGCGGGTGCGCGGGCGGCTACGAGAGCGACGAACGCGTCGGCCACGTCATCGTCGACGCCGCCATCAAGGCGGCGAGCGAGGACTCGTGTGGCTCCGAGATCACGCCCTCCGAGCTCGACAACCTCACGGTCTCGCTGTGCTACGTGAACAACGTCGTCCTCACCGACGACCCGGTCGCGGACATCGAGATCGGGCGTCACGGCGCCGCCATCGATACCGGCACCGAGTCCGGATGGCTCTACCCCACCGTTCCCCTCGAGCACGGGTGGAGTCCCGAGGAGTACCTCGCGCGCGTCTGCCGGAAGGCCGGCCTGGCGCCGAACGCGTACGAGCGCGAGGACGTCATGGTGACGTTGTTCGACGGGCAGGTGTTCCGCGAGCGCGAACCCAACGGGAGCGTCCAGGAGCTCCGCTAGCGGTCGAGCGCCCTGCAGCGTGCTGGTTCTGGAGCGAACGTTCAAGTGCGGAGCCGCGGCGACCGTCGGCGTGCCCGACGCGTGGGTGCGTCGACGTCCAGGCGGGAGTGCGACTCGCGTCGACGCGAGCGGCCGCGACGAGTCGCCTGCTCGCCACCCGACTGCAGCAATCGCTACGAGCGACGCGTCAGTAGTCGACGCGGCGGGCGTCGGCGAGACAGCGGTCGGTCGCGTCCGCGAGGTCGAACTCGCGGACGAGTTCGCCGTCGTCGAGCAGCCCTTCGAGGAGTGGCGTGCCGTCCGTGGGGCCGGGGCGGTCGGCGAGCCCGACGTGATGTGCGCCGTCCGCGGTCCGGTACACCTGTTTGACGCCGCCGAGTTTCCCGCGTTTCGCGACCGGTTCGCCGTCGACCGCGACGATGTCGAGCGCGAAGTCGACGGGGTTCGCGTCCGTGATGGCACTCCCGACGCCGAACCCGTCCACGACCCCTCGGAGTTCGCGGAGTTCCGCGGGCCCGAGTCCGCCCGAGACGAAGACGTCGACGTCGTCGTGGCCGCGTACGTCGAGCGCCCACTGGACCTCGCGGACGATGTGCGCGAAGTCGCCGCGGCGACTGCCCGTGGTGTCGAGGCGGACGCCGTCGAGGTCGTCGCCGAGTGCGTCCACCGCACGCAGCACCTCGTCCTTCTCGTCGGTGAACGTGTCACAGAGCGCGATCCGTGGGACGTCCGCGGGCGCCGCGTCGTCGAACGCGCGCCACGCAGCCTCCTGGTTCCCGCGCCCGAAGCACAGCATGAGCGCGTGCGGCATCGTCCCGCTCGCCTCCCGTCCGAGGACGTCGCCCGCGGCGACGTGACTGAAGCCGTCCAGGCCCGCCAGGAGCGCGCTCCGTTCGACGACCGCGGCGATGCTCGGGTGGACGTGGCGTGCACCGAAGGAGAGGACGTTCGACTCGGGCGCCGCACGTCGCGCGTGCAGCGCCGCGGAGGCGAACCCGCTCGCGTGCGACAGGTACCCGAGGAGCGACGTCTCCAGGCGCGCGAACTCGAGGTAGTCGCCCGCGATACGCATCACCGGCCCGCCGTCGAACACGCGGCCTTCGCGGAGCGCGTGTACGTCCAGGTCACGTCCCTCGAGGAGCGCTGCGGCGTCCTTCACGCCCGCGAACACCTCGAACTCGCCGTCCGGGAACTGGTCTGCGGTCACCTCGGCGACCACGTGTGGGTTCCGGCCAGCACCTTCGAGTGCTTCGACCGTCCGGTCGAAGTACGCGTCCGTCGCCCGCCCCGACAGCACCGCGTCGTCGGGGATCGTGTCGAACGTCTCGCTCATACGCGGGCTTCGAGCGGCCCGCCGAAAAGCGAGTCGGTCCCAGCGCGTGCGAAGCCCTGCCTTCGGGGTTCGTGTACGCCGTCGAGCGCGTCGACCGTCGGCGCGTTCACGACGAGGACGGTGTCGCCGCGGCGGACGACACGGAACGCGTCCGCGAACGCGCCGTCGCGGACGACGAACACGCCGTCGCCGCGTACGGTCGCGTCCTTCGACCCGAGGAGCTCGCGGTACGCGTCGGCGAACTCGCGAGCGTCCGCGTCGCTGTCCCACGTCGTCTTCCAGACGTACCCGTACGCGCCGTCGTGCTCGTACGCGACCAGTTCGTCGCCGCCCCAGCCCGCCGTGATGGGGTGGTCGTACGTGAACCGCGACAGCGGGTCGTCGTTGCTCGCGTAGTGCTCGTTCGGGATCTGGCCGTTGTACCAGAACATCGCGTACGCGGTCGCCTCGCCGACGACCTGCGGGCTCCCGACGCGGTTCCACGCCGCGTTCGACCGGTCGTCGACGACGACGTCGTCGGGGCGTTCGTCGGGATACGCGTCGGGGTGGATGACCTGCTCGGTGCTCTCGGGTTGTGCGTCGAAGGCGGCGTCGACGGCGTCCCAGCCGCCGCGGTCGTGGAGCGCGGCGACGAACGTCGACCCTTCGGCGTACGGGACGAACGTCGACGCGAACAGCCCGCGGTTGTACGCCGGCGGTGCGCCGCCGCCCTCGCTTTCCGGGACGTCGACGCAGTCGTACGTCCCGTTCGCGCACCGCTGCTCGTAGCGGTACTCGACGTAGTTCGCGTCGCCTTCGACGATGCCGCGGCCGGCGAGGGTCGCGTCGCGCGTCCGACCGTCCACGCGGAGCGTCAGCTGCTGGTCCTGGAGTGCGTGCTCGAGTTCGTGCACGAGCGTCGCCCGCGAGATGCCGAGGTCCGAGCCGCTCCCGATGACGACGATACGGCCGTTCGTGTAGTACCCCTGGACCGCGGACCCGTACAGTTCGTCGAACGCCGCCGCGACCCCGGCGTCCTCGCCGACGACGAACGTCGCCTCCCAGAGTTGCTCCTCGGTCGGCGTCCCCTGCGGGTCGTCGCTCCCGCCGGAGCGGTACTCCTCGCGGGAGAGGACTCTCACCTGGACGTCCTCGGTGAACTCGTGGCCGCGGATGCGCTCGACGCGTGCCATCATGCGCGCAGTCACGACCTCGAGTTCCCCCTTCGAGAGGCCGTCGCTCGCGGTGACGGCGACCGAGTCGTTCCACCAGTAGCCGTCCTCCCACCCGAGGACGTCCTCGCTCGGGTCGGGTCGGTTCGACTCGGGTTCCTCGATGCCGCCGACGTCGAGGAGTCCCGAACAGCCCGCGAGCGCGACGACGACGACGAGTGCGGCGACGACGAGAACGCGACGCATCACGTGCACTTGGCGGCCGCGGTGTAAAAGGAGTGGTGCGAGCGGTCGCGGCCGGTCGCGCGTTCACGCGGCGACCCGGCCACCTCCGTCACCGATCAGGCGAGGACCGCGACGGCGTTCGTCGGCGCGGTCGCGTTCGTCGACCCGGACGCGTACTCCGGTTTGAGGGCGTCGACCGCGTCGACGTCCGGCCCGTTCACGACGACGACGCGCGTCCCGTCCATGACGACGCGGAACGAGTCCGCGTACGCGCCCTCCGAGACCGTCCACGTGTTCGTGTCGACCTGTTCCGCGCCGAGCCCGTTCAGGAGTTCGAGGTACGCCGTCCGGAACTGCTCGGCGTCGCGCTCGGTGTCCCACTCGGTCACCCACACGTAGCCGTCCTCGTCGCTGTCCGCGGACGTGTACGGATACACGCGGTCGCCCGCCCACCCGTCAGAGGGCGGGGCGCTGTAGTTGTAGCGGTCGAACTCGCCCTCGGCGCTGAGGAGCGCGCGCCAGTCGACGATGTCCTGGCCGAGCCCGCCGGCGCGCTCGGGGTACGACGCGTACCAGAACATCGAGTAGATCGATACCTCACCGACGGTATCGTACCCATCGACGCCCTGGCCGGGGAACGTCTCCCAGCCGTCGGTCGCGGTGTCCTCGTAGTCGATGGTCGCGGGTGGCTCCACCTCGTCCGGCGTCCGCGCGTGGATGACGGTCTCCGTCGACGCCGGCGGGTTCCGGACGACCTCGTCGACGAGCTCCCAGCCACCGGCCTGCTTCAGGCGGTCGATGTAGTTCGGGCCGTCAGCGTAGGGATTGAATATCGTGACGTAGATCCCGAAGTTGAACTCGCCGCCACCACCGCCACTGGAGGGCGTGGCGACGCAGTCCCACGTGCCGTTGATACAGTAGTCCTCGTACACGTACTCGACGTAGTTCGCGTCGCCTTCGATGACGCCGTCACCGGCGAGGTTCCCGTCCTGGGTCGGGGCACGGTACTTCGCTTGCGTGAGGTCGAAGTACTGGTCCTGGAGGGCGTGCTGGAGTTCGTGCACGAGCGTCGCGTTACTGATCACTGGCGTGTCGGGGTTGTCCGAGATGATGACGATGGCGTCCTCGCTCGGGCTGTAGTACCCGCCGACGCCCGAGGAGTAGAACTGCGAGATCTGGTCGGTGACGTTCTTCTCCTCGCTGGAGATGAACAGCGCCTCCCAGACCTGGTTGTTCCAGTCGGACTGCGCTTTCGGCGTCCCGGAGCTACTGGACTGGTTCGCGTACTCGCTACGCGGGATGACGTCCACGGGCACGCGTTCCGTGAACTCCTTGTTCCGGATGACCTCGACGCGCGCCATCGCGCGGGAGACGAACGCATCTATCTCCTCGTCCGTGAGGCCGTCGGACTGGTCGACGTCGATGGATTCGTTCGCCCAGACGCCGTCCTCCCATCCGAGGACGTCCTCGCTCGGATCGGCTGGTGCGTCGTCGCTGTCGTTGGTGGCCGTCGTGGTTGGCGCGGTACTGGTCGTCTCGGGGACGGTGGTCGCTTCGGTCGCGTCGCCGGTCGTCGTTCCGGGGCCGGCTGGCGCGTTACAGCCGGCGAGGACGACGGCGAGGACCACGAGGACGGTTGCCAGTCGCTTCATAGCTATCATCGGGGGCTACGAATTAAAGAAACGCCCGGTCGAAGCGACCTGGCACCTGGTGGCCGGCCCTGGCGGAGTCGGCTGACGGGACGTACCGGGTCTGGTCGTCGGTCGGAGCCGAAGGATTAGGAGGGCGGCGGGCGGACGTTCACGTATGCACGCAGACTCGGATTCCGCAGCGCTCGTCGTGGTGGACATGCAGAACGGGTTCTGTCATCCCGAGGGAAGCCTGTACGCGCCCGGGAGCGAGGACGCCGTCGAGCCGGTCAGCGACCTCGTCGACCGGGCGCACGACGCCGGCGTTCGCGTGGTGTTCACGCGCGACGTGCATCCGCCCGAGCAGTTCGAGGACGCGCACTACTACGACGAGTTCGAGCAGTGGGGCGAGCACGTCCTCGAGGACTCCTGGGACGCCGAGCTCGTCGACGAACTCGACGTCCACGAGGACGACCACGTCGTCGAGAAGCACACGTACGACGCGTTCCACGACACCGAACTCGACGGGTGGTTGTCCGCACGCGGGATCGACGACCTCGTCTTCTGCGGGACGCTGGCGAACGTCTGCGTCCTCCACACCGCCGGGTCCGCGGGCCTTCGAGATTATCGGCCTGTCCTGGTCGAGGACGCCATCGGTGCGATAGAAGACGACCACAAGACGTACGCGCTGGAGCACGCCGACTGGTTGTTCGGCGAGGTCGTCGACAGCAGCGACGTCACGTTCTGACGCGGGTTCGCGGACCGAGCCGGAGCCGTCGGTGGCGACTCGCGGTCAGTCCTCGGCGGCGAGCCACTTGTCGGAGTACGACGCGCCGCACGCACAGTGCGCGTAGGCGTGCACGACGTCCCCTTCGGTGTAGAGGCCGTCGAACTCGTCGTCGTCCTTCTCGTCCTCGCTGAACGCGAACACGAACTGGACGACGTGGTCGGTGTCGGGGTCGTTCTCGGCGTCCGGGCACTCGCCGGTCGTGAGGTCGTGGCCGATCTCGCTCTCGGTCCCCATAGCACCCTGCGCGAAGTTCATCGCGTCCATCCCGGTGGCGGCGTGGAACGCGTTCCGGCCGCTCTCGCCGTCGACGACGATGACGATACCCTCGGCGGTCCGGACGCCGTACTTCTCCAGGCGTCCGAGGTCGTCCACGTAGTCGTCCGCGAGGTAGATCGCCACGTCGTCGGGCTGGTCGCCGGCGAGGAACGCCTCCCGGCGCGCACTGACGTCGGTCATGGGACGTACTCGACGGTCGAGGCTGAAAAACTCCGCGTGTTCCCGGCGCTCGCAACGTGCGTGCACGCGCCGCGGCGACTGCGCAGGATTCCGCCGGCTGTCGCTGTCGAGCGTGGCGTCGAAAGAAAGACTGCGAGTGGCCGGTGGTCGCGTCGTCACGCGAGACCGGCCGCGCGTTGGGTGAACTGTGAGTCGGCTCGTTGCGGGCCGACTCGGGTTGCCTACCGATGTGGGATACGCCGAAGCGTATGGTCGTTCGCGATTCCTCGATCGTTCGTGCGTACCGGACCGACGCGGCGTGGGCCTCCTGGGACCACGCCTCCGTCACGTGCGTGCGTGACGGCGTCGGTGTGTCGTGCCTCGAACTGGGTCCGCCACTATCATTCCTCGGTTCGGATGGCGGGTCCACGAGCGCATCCGGCCGGCGCCAGACGCGCTGCCAGCGGCGCACACATCCTGCCGCGTGCCACCGGCGCATCCCCGGCGTCAACGCCGGAGCGGGATGCGCCCGGGGACGAGCTCACCCGGACGATACCGGGTCGATGATGTGCCGTTAGACCGCCACGTAGCTCTCGCCGCTGATCGTGTCCGGGACGTTCACGCCGTAGATCGTGCTCGCGCCGGACTGGTCGACGAACGTCACCGTCGCCTCGTCGCCCTCGGCGAGGACGTCGTCGACACCACTCCCGCTGAGATCGATGCTGATGACCTTCCGCTCGTCGGTTTCGTTGAGGACCAGGTCATCGCTTGCAACCGTCAAAGCCGTGTCCCCGTCCGTATTGTAGACGATGAACGAGTTCGAACCAACCGAGGTGTCGAACGAGAGCGTCTCGGCTTTGGCATCGCTCTGGTATTGAACGGTCGTGTTCGCGAGGTCGATGTCTCCCGAACCCGCGGACTTCATGACCGTGAAGTTAAGCTCGGCAACGTTACCGCTATCAACGTCCCCGACGGCGCTAACGACCGTGATCTGATTCGAAACCTGTGCTTGCGAGTCCGAGGCCGTGTCGGAGGCCGAGGCCTCGAGCAGTCCGGCAGTGTTGATGAGCACGCCGGCTGCGACCGCAGCGACCAGGACCATCGCGATGAAGATGATCAGGGTGCCGATACCGACCTGACCGCGTTCACCTTCCATGGATTCTTGAAGTTGCATCATTGTTTACACCGAGACGTACGTTTCACCGCTGACCGTGTTCGGCACATCGACACCGTAGATGGTGGTCGCGCCGGACTGGTCGACGAACTTCACCGTCGCATCTTCGCCCTCTGCGAGCGTGTCGTCGACTGCGCCTGAAGCGAGGTTGATCGTGATGACCTTCCGCTCGTCCGTGTCGTTCAGGACGATGTCATCCGACGCCGTGAGTGCAGTATCACTATCCGTGGCGGTCACAATAAACGTGTTCGCGCCACCTGAGGTACCGAATCCGAGCGTCTCAGCCTTGTCGTCGCTCTGGTATTGGACACTCGTGTTCCCGAGGTCGATGTCTCCCGACCCCGCGGACTTCATGACCGTGAAGTTCAGGTACTGAATTTCGTCATTGCTGTCGGTCTCTCCGACGGCGCTGACGACCGTGATCTGATTCGAAACCTGTGCTTGCGAGTCCGAGGCCGTGTCGGAGGCCGAGGCCTCGAGCAGTCCGGCGGTGTTGATGAGCACGCCGGCTGCGACCGCGGCGACCAGCACCATGGCAATGAAGATGATCAGGGTGCCGATGCCGACCTGACCGCGTTCGTCGTCGTTCGTAGGGTTTTCCACTATCATTCTTTGTCGTGTGGGGATGCGCCCCGAATAGTGCATGTATCCGGGTTACTATCAAGGGCTGTATCAGTTCGGTCGCCGTTTCGGGGCGCGACTCAGGTCTCGAAACGAGGCCCAGAACGGTGCTCGTATACCGCTGCCTGTGTGTGGTTCGTGTGATTTCGTTCGGCCGAACGCCGCCGCTAACAAGTTGGAAAACCTACCAGAAAGTATCAGTAATCGCTCAGAAGTTTAGCTCGGAGGCTGCCCGCAACACCGCGAGCGTCTCCGCCGGATCCGCGTCCGAATCGAGCTGGAGCGCGTACCAGCGTAGCATCTCGGTGAACACCTCCCGAATGTCGTTCGACGTTACCCGGCGTCTCGAAACACCGGCCTCGGTTTTGACGGCCAGATCGACTCCGAACCCAGCAGGCGACTGCGCTAATGCCTCGGTGGGCGACGGCGACCCGTCGGTCACCACCTGACCCCCATCGGAGCGGGTCGGGCGTGCTCGCCCACCACTCGGCGACGACCCAGTCCCGCCGGTAGAGACGAGGTAGCGGTCGTCGTCGAGCTGTCGAACGTGCTCGTCGTCGTCGAGCGCGAGCTCGTCGGGCGACAGCACGCCCCCGGACCGTTCAGAGGACCTGCCGCCGCTGCGAGCACGTTCGGGCGTCGTGTCGTTCGTGTCGGGTTCGTTCGTGGTCATACGTTGTTTTCTATCGTGTGCCCGCGAGGGGCACCGCCAGCAGCGCTCACACCTTCACGTACTTCTCGTTGCTGATCGTCTGCGGGACGTTCACTCCGTAGAGTGACTTCGCCCCCGAAGCCGTGACGATAGTGAGCATCGCTTTCTGGCCTGACCGGAGTCCACCTGGCCCTTCGAGGTCGGTGTTGTCGACGCGAATCGTCAATACGATGCGGTCGTCTCTGCTGTTCAGGACGTTCGAACCACTGCCATCGGTGTTCGTCAGATTCACCGCGGGGTGGCTCTCCTTCAGCGAGACCGCGGCGTTGTCCGAGATGTACTCGAACGACGCCTTCTCCAGGTCCATGTCGCCGGCGCCGGCTGCCTTCATCAACGTCAGATTCAGGGTGTCGACGCTATCGCTCGACGAGTCGACCTCGCCGACCGCGCTGACGACGACGATGTGATTGGAGACCTGTGCTTGCGAGTCCTGACTGGTATCGGACGCCTTCGCTTCGAGCATCCCCGCCGTGTTGATGAGGACACCTGCCGCGACGGCTGCGACCAGGACCATCGCTATGAAGATGATCAGGGTCCCGATACCGACTTGACCGCGTCTGTCGTGTGCTTCGGGTACGTGCATCGGTAGTTCACCATCCGTGACCGAACGTACCCGACTCGCGTACGCCCTCGCGTGAGGACGCACTGTCCCCGACTCGGCCGTCCGTCGGCCACAGGGCTGGGCAGCTCGCTGGTCGTCCGCTGACGACCGGGAGCGGCCACGAGCCCCGTGCCGGGGCGAGTCGGGAAGGTTCATCACGAGATACGGGGGGAGTGCCCCCGAGTACGTGAACGCGAGTTCGGTTATTCAAGACGTGTATGCCCTCGTTGGCCGATTCGAGTCTCGACTCACGCCTCGAAACGCGGGGCGAGGGTGTACGCGCTTCTTTAGTCGTCTACACGGTACTGACAGGTGGCGTATCCGGTATCGCTCGGGCCGACTCGCTCGAATCACGACCACGAATCACACCACAGATGGGACTTCGAGACGTCCTCGCCGACTTCCTGAGTTCGGAGGGGAGCCAAGATCGCGCTGGCCGCGACGACGCCAGCGGTGGCTCCGGCTCCGAGTCCGACGACGCGCAGGGGAGCGAGGACGCGTCGGGTCCGCCCGAGTCCAGTTTCGACGTCGAGCTCGAGGAACTCGACCAGGAGGAGCAGGTCGAGGCGCTGGAAGGACGCCTCGACGAGATGGAAGGCAGCATGCAACAGAACCAGTCCGAGCTGGAGACCATCAAGGGCTCCCAGCAGGACGTCGCCGAGCAACTGAACGAGGTGAACGACACCGTCCGCCAGCTGCTCGGTATCTACGACCAGTTGACCGCCGACGTGAATCCGTTCATGGAAGGGCCGACGCGCGACGCCGACCCGGACGCCGACGGGTTCGGTGTCGTCGGCGGCGAGGAACCGGATCCGGACGGCGAGGTCGTGGAGGCGGTCGTCGACGGCGCGGACGCCGACGACGAGGAGGACGAGGAAGACGATGCGGAGGCGGAGGCGACGGACGACGACGCGGTGACGGTCGGCCTCGACGACCTTCGCGCGGAACACGACGCGGCGGGGGACGAGGCGGCCGACGAGGAGGCGGCTGCGGCGTCGGACGACGGCGGGACCGTCGCCGTCAAGGAGGACGCGGCGGATGCCGCGGGGAGACAGGACGATGAACCAGTCGACAACGAGATCGAGGTCGAGCCGACGACGGCCGAGGAATCGATGAGTCAACACGACCCGGAACCGGCGAGTCAACGCGGGCAACTCGACGACGTTCGGCGCGACGCCGGCACGTGGCGCGAGGACGCCGATTCGTGGGACCGGGAGGACGCCCCGTCGAGTGGCGCGGTCGCGCTCGCGGGGCTCGCGGACACGTACGCGACGGAGATAATCGTCTTCGAGTGGTTGACGAGTCTCGTGTCGACGGCCGGGCCGGCGGCGACGCTGCGCGCGGTCGCGTACTACGAGGAGATCGGGTGGATCAGTCCGCGAGTCAAGGCGTACCTGGAGTCGGTCATCTCGGGGCCGGACCTCGACATGAACGTCGACCCGAGTCGCGACCCGAACGAACTCACCGCGGAGGATCACGCAGAGAGCTACGAGTACATCATGAAGCTGGACGCGGTCCAGCGAACGATCGACGACACGGGGTTATAGGATGGGTTTCAGTACGAGCGGGTCGATGGCGGTCCTGTTCGTCGGCGTCCTGATAGCGATCAGTACCGCGTACCCGATGATGAGTGCCGCGAACGAGCGCGTGCAGACCGCGGTCGACGACCGCGGTGATCGCGCGGTGTCCCAGCGGAACTCGGACATCGAGCTCGGGAACGTGACGTACAACGCGACGACGGACGCGCTCGTGGTGCGGGTGAACAACACGGGGTCGCGGACGTTGTCCGTGGCGGACACGGACGTTCTCGTCGACGGCGCGTACCGACAGGGGTACGCGACGAGCGTCGCCGGCGACGGCACGCGCACCATCTGGGTGCCCGGGGAGACGCTGCGCATCGAGGTGTCGACGTCGACGCGGCCGGATCGCGTGAAGGTCGTCACCGAGTTCGGGATCGCGGAGACGGAGACCGACATATGAGCCACGCTACGACCTACATCGACGGCGGCGAAGGCGTACGGACGCACCGCGACGCGGGCGTACGGCCGCACCGCGACGGAGGTGACGGCGATGGCGAGTAGTCCCGTGTCGAGTCTCATCCTCTTCATCGCGGCGATGATCATCGCGGCGAGCGTCGCCGGGACGATGGTGACGAACGTCGCGGAGGTGAGTGACGCGATAGATACGCGGAGCGTGGACGCCGAGCAACGCATCGACACCGAGATCGAGGTGATCTCCGACCCCGGGTCGAGTGCGGTGTACGACGACGGCAACACGGAAGTGTCAGTACTCGTGAAGAACACGGGGTCGAACACGCTCCCGGCCGAACCCGGGAAGGTCGACGTCCTCGTCGACGGCGAGTACGTCCCCGCGAGCGACCAGCAGATGACCGTCCTCGACGGGTCGAGCTGGCGGCCCGGAACCGTGCTGCGTCTCGACGTCGACGAGTCGCTGTCGCCGGGCGAGCACCGCATCGTGCTCGTCATCAACGGCGACCGGGAGGTGTTCACCTTCTACGTATGAAGGTGAACGGTCACTACTCGCTCGGGCTGGAGGACACCGACCGCGTGAATCACGCCGTCGGCGGCGGCATCCCCGAAGGCAGCCTGGTGCTCGTCGAGGGCGTCGACGGCGCCGGGAAGTCCGTGTGGACCCAGCGGATGTGTTACGGGATGGCCGAGGAGGACACGTTCGTCGCGTACGTCTCCACGGAGCTGACGGCCGCGGACTTCATGCAGCAGATGCACTCGCTCTCGTACGACATCGTCGACCACATGCTCTCCGGGCAGGTACTGTTCCTGCACGCGGACGTGGACACGCACCGCGGCGGCGACCGCCGCGAGCTCCTGTCGAAGCTCACGGAACCGAGCACGCTCTGGCAGGGCGACGTCATCGTCGTCGACGCCTTCTCGGCGTTCCTCCGGAACGACCCGCGGTTCGACGCGATCGCCGCGCACGGCGACGAGGACCACGAGATGGAGAGCGTCCTCACGTTCCTGCAGGGGATGACGAGTCGCGGGAAGACGGTCGTCCTGACCGCGGACCCGGAGTCGACGACCGAGCGCGCGCTCCGCCCGATCCGGAGTACCGCGGACGTCTTCATGCAGATCGAGACGGAGGAGGTCGGGCAGGAGATCCGGCGGAACGTTCGCGTCCGCCGGTTCTCGAACATGAAGCAGCCAGTTGACGACGGGATCGCGTTCAACGTCCAGCAGGGGCGTGGACTGACCATCGTGAACCGGACGATCGCCTAACACACCTATGTCAGAACACGGTACTCAGCGGATGACGACGCAGTTGCGCGAGCACGCAGACGACCACCCGCACCTCCAGAATCACCTGGAGGAGTTCCACGCGGAGTTCGGCGAGTACCCGCTGTTCGTCGAGAACGTCGGCGACTACGAGGCCGATCGACCGAACGTCTGCTATCGCATCAGCGACGAGGTGTTCGTCCAGGTGTACGGCGACCTCGGCGTGAGCAAGACGTACTACTGTATCGAACCGCAGCTCGACGACCAGCAGCGCGAGGTGTACGCGCAGGCCCGCCAGCGCATCCTCGACCGGAGCGTGTCGCGGCCAGCGCCGAACGACGACGACGAGTTCGAGGCGCACCTGGACGCACTCCTCGACGAGGTGGTGTCGGTCGGTGGCGCCATCGGGTCGTTCTCCGGCGGGCTCGGCGGGTCCGTCACGGTCGACCAGCGCACGTACGAGGCGCTCCGGTACCACCTCCAGCGGGACATCGTCGGCCTCGGCCCGCTCGATCCGGTGATGCAGGACCCACAGAACGAGGACATCCACGTCATCGGCCCGCACCAGTGCAACATCGACCACGGGACGTTCGGGATGGTGGAGACGAACGTCGACTTCGGGGACCCGGACGCGTTCAACACGTGGCTGCGGAACATGGGCGAACGGATGGACTCGCCCATCTCGGACTCGAACCCCATCGTCGACTCGACGCTCCCGGACGGGTCGCGTATCAACATCATCTACTCCGACGACGTCTCCGTGAAGGGCCCGTCGCTCACCATCCGGCAGGGCGACGAGATCCCGCTCTCGATATTCCAGATCACGAAGTGGGGGACGCTCAGCCCCGAGCTGTCGGCGTACCTCTGGCTCTGTCTGGAGAACGAGCAGACGGTGTTCGTCGTCGGTGAGACGGCGTCCGGGAAGACGACGACGCTGAACGCGAGCCTGTCGTTCATCCCGCAGGACTCGAAGATATACACCGCCGAGGACACCGCCGAAGTCATCCCGCCCCACGACACGTGGCAGCAACTCCTCACGCGCGAGGGGCAGGGCGAGGACGAGTCGAGCGACGTCGACATGTTCGACCTGGTCGCGGCCGCGCTCCGGTCGCGCCCGGACTACATCATCGTCGGGGAGGTCCGTGGGGCGGAAGGCCAGATGGCGTTCCAGGCCGCCCAGACCGGGCACCCCGTGATGCTCACGTTCCACGCGTCGGACATCGTCTCGATGATCCAGCGGTTCACGGGCGCACCGATCAACGTCCCGGAGACGTTCATGGACAACTGCGACGTCGCGCTCTTCCAGAACCGCGTGAAGCAAGGCGACGACGTCCTCCGCCGGGTCACCTCCGTACAGGAGATAGAGGGGTACAGCGACTACGAGGACGGCGTCATCACGCGCCAGGCGTTCAACTGGGACCCGCGCGAGGACAACGTCGAGTTCACCGGCCGGAACAACTCGTACGTGCTCGAGGAACAGATCGCGACGCTGCTCGGGTACAACGACACGCGGAAGATATACGACGAGCTCGACCGGCGCGCGGAGATCATCCGCCAGCTCATCGACGCGGACGTCCTCGGGTACCACGAGGTCAACGACGCCATCGAGGGCTACCAGCGCGACGGCATGGAGGGCCTCCCGATAGACGTCACCGGACTGCAGAGCGTGACGATGTAACATCATGTCGGCGGCAGCACAATCGGACAGCGGGATATCGATCCGGACGGTCCTCGAGGACCTCCAGCAGTCGTATCGACGGATGGACATGCCGATGCGGACGTACCTGCTCGTGGTCGTCCTGCCGTCGGTCCTGTTCGCCGTCGGGTCGATTGCGGCGGCGCTCGTCGTCTCGCTCCCGCTCACGGTCGCCGGGCCGCTCGTCGGCCTCGGCGTGTTCGCGGTGTTCGCCGCACTCCTCTACCCGAAGGCCGTCCAGGACCGCTCCCGGAAGCAGATACGGCAGCGCTTCCACCTGTTCCTGACGCACATCACGGTGCTGTCGATGACGAACATCAACCGCGTCCAGATCTTCCGGACGCTGGCGGGCGAGGACGAGTATCAGGCGCTGGCCGACGAGATGGGGCACCTGGTCGCGCTCGTCGACACGTGGAATCAGAGCCTCGACGACGCCTGCCGGATGCGCGCGAACCAGGTGAACTCCGACCTCCTCAGTGACTTCCTCGAACGGCTCGCGTACACGGTCGGGTCCGGCCAGCAGATAAGCGAGTTCCTGATGGACGAGCAGGACTCCATCATCCAGCAGTTCGTCATCCGGTACGAGGCGGACCTGAACAAGCTCGACGTCATGAAGGAGCTGTACCTGTCGATGATGCTGTCGACCGCGTTCGTCCTCGTGTTCGCGATCGTCATCCCGGTCATCGTCGGCATCGACCCGACGGTCGCGGTCGGCGCCGTCATCGGGCTGTTCGTCATCGTCCAGGCCGGGTTCGTGTACGCGGTCCACACCGTCTCACCGAACGACCCGCTGTGGTACCGGGAGCCGGAGTCGTTGACGTACCCGCTCGGGTACGTGAAGGCGCGGCTCGCGCTCGGTGTCGGGCTGTCGATCGTCCTGGCGGCGGCGGTCGGCGTCGTCCTCCTCGGGTACGCACCGGTCTCGCCGGACGTCCTGCCGTTGCCGGTGATGGCCGCGCTGCCGGTGACGCCGCTCATCATCCCCGGGTGGAGCGTTCGGCGCGAGGAACGGCGCGTGCAGGTTCGCGACGAGGAGTTCCCGAGTTTCGTGCGCGCACTCGGCGCGGTCGAGTCCGTCAAGCAGTCGTCGACGGGGAGCGTCCTCGAGTCGCTCCGGAAGAAGGACTTCGGGGCGCTCACGAAGAACATCGACAACCTCTACAAGCGACTGCACATGCGCATCGACACCACGCGCTCGTGGCACCTGTTCGCCGCCGAGACTGGGTCGTTCCTCATCCAGAAGTTCGGTGACATGTACGTCGAGGGACGTCGGATGGGTGGCGAGCCGAAGCACCTCGGGCAGGTCATCTCGCGGAACCACAGTCAGGTGATGAAGGTCCGCGAGCAACGCAAGCAGGCGACGACGACGCTCATCGGCGTCCTCTACGGGTTGACGGCGGCGTCGGTGTTCGCGTTCTTCGTCGGGCTGGAGACCGTCGAGATGATGATCACCATCATGGACGACATGGGTGACCTCGGTCGGATGAGTTTCCTCATCAACGTCGAAGGGTACGACCTGCAGGTCATCGAGTTCCTCCTGCTCCTGACGATCGTCCTGAACGCGCTCCTGTCGTCGGTGATGGTGCGCGTGAGTGACCGCGGCCACCAGGTGAGTGGATACGTGCACTTCGTGATGCTGACGTGGACAGGCGCGCTCACCGCGGTCGTGACGCGCATGGTCGTCGACGCCCTCATCACGGTCTAACCGCCTCCCGGCGGCGGTTCCGAAGGGGACGACTCAGGTCTCGATTTCACGCGACGCTTGAAGTGGACAGCGGTGGTGTGTTCGTGCAAGGATGGAGCGCGAGAAACCGTACCTCAGGTCGATATCGAAGTCCGCGGACCGGATGGAGACGACGATGCAGTGGGCACGGTATCTCGGCGAGACGTTCGGGACGAGTGGCGCGCTGAACTGTCTACGGTACTACGAACGCCTCGGGTGGATCTCGAGCGAGGTCCGCGAGGAGATGATCCGGTACATCCGCGGGCTGTCGCTCTCGGAGATCCACAACAAGAAGTACGACGAGCCGGCGACGCTCGAGTATCCCCTGGAGACGCTCTCCGGGACGCCGTTCGGGACGCACGCGCGGTCGCTGAAGTACGTCGCGAAGATCGCGGGCGACGACCTCGAGGAGCACCTGATGTTGGCGCGACTCGCGGAGCGGCGCGTGGACAAGCAACTCGGTGACCGGAGTGCGCGCAAGGAGGTCATCGAAGCGATCGGCGACGATTGACTCGATCGGCGAAGATCGAATCGATCCGCAAAAATCGAATCGGTCGGCGACGGTTCGGTCGTCGTTCGCGTCTCCGCGGGAGCCGGGTTCGCGTGGGCCTGGTTCGGGCGCTCCCATCGCATGCTCGTGATTCACGCCCACGCCGAAATTACAGGCAGATTTCTTATACACTACCCATTCGTTTTTAGTTTCTGAGTCGAGTCCCGATTCCACAGAACCGGATATATAGCCCATATAGCCGACGTTTGGACCGTATCCGGAATGGTTAGTCTACATCCCCAGACGCCAGAATAAAACTGTCACTTGCCGGATAACGGCCACACCACTTATGTGTGATAGCTACAATGTACGAGTGTACTCTGGAACGGTCTCTTGACACGCTACGTGGGTACGTGGGTCGTGTCTCAGGGGGAGGCCGGTTCGGAGGGAAGGTGACGACTGATGTACGAGGAATCCGACAACGCACAAAGCGTGTTCAACGAGTTGACCGCATCGGCAACGAGCGACGACGACGAGAGCAGCGAGGTGGAGTTGCTCATCGGGTCGACGCCGAAGGCCGACGACAAGACCGTCGAGCGCGAGCTCGACGAAATGCTCGACGACGTCCGGGCGGCACTCCCGACCGACGACGTCGACTTCGAGGAGGACATCGTCAAGGAGAACCTGGACGAGATACTCCTCATGCTCATCTCGCTGCGCGGCGAGACCCACGGGAAGGAGCTCATCTCCGACCTCACGCGGCTGTTCGACGCACAACTCAGCCCCGGGACGGTCTATCCGAGCCTCCACCAGCTCGAGGAGGAGGACGTCCTGAAGATGCACAAGAAGGTCCGGACGAAGGAGTACGCCATCGACGACGAACGCGAGGTCCGCGAGACCGTCGAACGGACGATGGTCCAGCACCTCGCGTTTGGCTTCCTGCTGTACTCGTTCCTCCCCCGCCTCTAGGAATCTACCTCACCTACTCTACTCGACTCGCCCCCCGAGTGACGACCACGAGAACCCCACGCGGTCGTCGACGGCGACTGTCGCTCGAACGACCGTCACTCGCCGCGTTCGACCTGCTCCGCGATGTCCGCGAGGCTCTCGTCGGGCGCCTCGTGCGCCGTGTAGAACGACTTCTCGCCGGGTGCGCGCAGCCCGTACAGGAACCCTTCCTCGACGACGTCCACGAGCACGGACCCGCCCGGCTGGCGGTTCACGTCCTCGCACCACGCCGCCAGGCGGTCCTCGCCCGACCGGTCGCGCGCGTCGTCGGGCGTGTCGAACGCACCAGCGAGCAGGTACGTATCGTCCGTGAGGTGACGCTTGACCTCGGCGTGACGCGTGTCACCGTCGACGACCACACGGACGACGTCCCCTGCCGGGAACCGATCCATCTCGTCGGCGGGTATCTCCACCCGCAACCGATCCATCGCACCGTGCTTCACGAGCGTCGCTCGCACCGTCGGCACGGCATCCGAAGAAACGCGGTCGGCCATACTTCCTCTGCGTGACGGCGACGCCTAAACCCGTCGCTCCCGACGAATCAACTCCGAGAACGCGCACACGCTCGATTCCGACCGCACTCGCCGCCGACACTGCGACGCGACGACGACGCCGGACGCGTCGCTATCCGGTTCGAGAAGCAAGAGCCCGGTGCGCGCCGAGGGCAACGCCCTCAGGAAACCTACGACGCACCGAACCCGAGAACGGCGTTACTCGTCGGCTTCGTCTTCGTCGTCCTCGAGCCCGAGGAGGGACTCGACGGACTCCTCACCGGCTTCGGCGACGGTGACGTTGATCTGGACGACCGCGTCACTGATCTCGCTCCCACGAACCGTGAGGCGCTTTCGCTTCCCGTCGCGATCCTGATTGTAGCCGACACCGTCCGCCTTCATCAGGACCTCCTTGAGGTTCGGGCCGGCGACGTCGCCGCTCATCGGGCGACCAGCGTCGTCGCTCCCGCCCGTGATCTCGAGCGTGTACCCGTCGAGCCCGACGGCACTCCCCTCGACCTCGTCACCGATCTCCTTCCCGACGAAACGGTTCGCATCCTGTCCATCGACCTCGAGCTGGTGCGCGAGCCCCGACTCGGGGTCACCAACCACGACGTTGAAACTGGGCATAGAGGGACCCAGACGGAGCGCGTAAAAAACACCATCGAAACCCGGCTCGCAGCCATATCGACGCGAACCCACCGCAGAACCCGCACCCGCAACGACTCCACACCGCCACCGCACCGCGGTCGCAACGCCACCGCGGCCGCACCGCACAGCGACCGCGGTCGCATCGCACCGCCGCCGCACCGCCACCGCGGCCGCAACGCGACCGCGGCCACACCGCACAGCGACGGCTACCGCAACGGAACCGGCGACCTGGCGGTCGCCGGATGCTCGTGGAGCCGGTGGGCCGACGCACGTATGGGGGCCGCGCTCGTATCTCCCGTCGTGAAACCGGGTCGACTGGAGCTGGCGCTGGAACGCGAGTACGGCGGCGAGTCTCGCGTCGTCGTCAGGCAGGCCGTCGACCTCCGGGACAGCGGGTACTATCGCGAGGACGCCGGCTCCGAGTTGACGGCTGACGTCATCGTCGACCACCTCTCGGACGCGCCCGACGACTGCACTGACGCGGTCGAACGCTGGAACTGGTGGGTCGGGTCGCTCGCGCTCGCGTACGGGAACCGGTACGCGCAGTTCACCATCCGACGACCGCCCGACGTCGGCAAGGACCCGTACCGGTAGCGTGGGGCTAGCGTTGCAGGGACATCGGTCGTCGGACGACCGTCGAGTCGAACCGGCGGTCGGACGCTGCCTAACCTGTTCGGATACCTAACTGGTTTGGTAGGCTCGTTCGAAGCCGGCGTTCGAGCAGACCTTATCGAGTATTTCGAGCAGTTAGGACGATTCTACCGCCCTCCGGACATATGAAAGAACTGCATCAGTTATACCGTTGGTTGGTGACAGCCCACATGCATGGCAACGCAAGACAGACTCGAGACGGAGATCTTCGGTCGCGGCGTCACGTTCGAATACTCGGAGCACTGGGTGGGGTACTCGATGTTCCTCATGCGGGTCGTGATGGGGTGGGTGCTGTTCCAGGGTGGCGTGACGAAACTCGTCACGTACCTCGACGCGGACCCGGCGAACAACTGGACGGCAGCGGGCTTCCTCGCGAACGCCATCCCGGAGGGCAACCCCCTGATGGGGGTATGGTCGAACATGGCGGGCAGTCCCCTCATCGACATCCTGAACATGTGGGGGCTCACACTCGCCGGGCTCGCGCTCATCCTCGGCGCGTTCGTCCGGTTCAGCGCATTCTGGGGCGCAATCATGATGCTGTTCTACTGGGCCGCAGCGCTCGAAGGCGGCCTCATGGCCGGGCTCCCGCTCGCGCACGGCTGGGTCGTCGACGACCACATCGTGTACGCCGTGCTCCTGTTCGGGCTCGGCGCGTTCGGCGCCGGCCGCATCCTCGGCCTCGACGCACGCATCGAGCAACTCGACGTCGTCCAGAACAACCGCTGGCTGAAGTACCTGCTCGGATAACCGGTCGCACGACCGCCACACTCGGGCCGTTCCTTTTTACACGGGGTCGGGTTCGTAGCTGTCGCCGACGCGGAGGTCGAGCGCGCCCTCGCGCACCGACAGGTTCAGGCCGTCGTGCTCGGCGAGTTCCCCGTCGCGACTGAACCGGATGGGGTGGTCGGCGGTGACGTGGAGTTCGCTCGCCTGCAGGTGCGTGACGCCCGGCGTATCCTGCCCGAGCAGACGCTGGCCGAGTGCCTCCGCGACGACGTTCGCCGCCGGCATCTGTTCGACGACCGCCACGTCGAACGCGCCGTCCTCCATGTCGCCCTGTCCGCCTTCGGCGACGAACCGGCGCGCGTTCCCGACGAGGAGACAGAGCGCCTCGCCCGTCCACTCCTCGGTTCCCGCGTCGGTGACGGCCTCGAGTTCGATGTCGATGCCGTTCCACTCTATCGCCTCCTGTGCGCCCGTGACGACGAACGCGAGCGGGCCGAGGCGCGCCTTCAGGTCGCTGCTCGCGGAGAGGCTTGCGTCCGCTGGGAACCCCGCGATGGTGGAGACGAGGAACGGTTGACCGTCCGCGAACCCCACGTCGAGGCTCCGGACGTCGCCCGTGTCCGCGATCTCGACGCCCCGCCGGATGTCCGGGATGCCGACGTTCCCCGCGAGGAGGTTCGCGGTGCCGACCGGGACGACCGAGAGCGTCACGTCCCCGAGTCCGCCCGCGTCCGCGAGCCCGCGAACGACCTCGTTGATGGTGCCGTCGCCGCCGCAGACGCAGACCTCCGAGACGCCGTCCGCGACCGCGTCGCGCCCGAACGCGACAGCGTCACCCTCGCCCTGGGTGCGTTCGACCTCGAACCCGCGCCCGACGAGCAGGCGCTCGACGTAGTCCGCGTGGTCGCCACTGCCACTCACCGGATTCACGACCGCGCGACGCGACCCCTGGTACACGCCTCCAGTCAGGGTGCCGGCGACAGTAATTCCATCGACTCGGCGAGCGCGAACCCCGGTCGCCGGGTGAACGACTCCGCGGGAACGGCCCGGCTGTCGCCCATCCCCTCGCCGCTTGCACGCTCGTTTTATGCGGAAGGAACGCGTCTAGAGCGGTATGGGCACGACGTCCGTCGGTGACGACCTCGGTCGAGGGGACGTCCCCGGCCTCCTCGCCGCTATCGTCGTCGCGGAGCTCGCAGGCATCGTTCCCGCGGCGTTCACCGCGAGCGACGTCGCGTCGTGGTACCCGACGCTCGCCGCGCCGCCGCTGACGCCGCCGTCGTGGGTGTTCGGGCCGGTGTGGACCGTGCTGTTCGCCGCCATCGGCGCGGCCGCCTACCTGGTCTATCGGCGACGCGACCACCCGGTCCGGAACCGCGCACTCGCGCTGTTCGGCGTCCAGCTCGCACTGAACGTCGCCTGGTCGTTCGCGTTCTTCGGCGCACGGTCGCCCGCGGCAGGGCTCGCGGTCATCCTCGCGCTCGACGCCGCCATCCTCGCGACGATGGCGCTGTTCGACCGCGTCGACCGCCGCGCGACCGCCCTCATGCTCCCCTACCTCGCGTGGGTATTGTTCGCGACGTACCTCACCGCCGGGTTCTGGACGCTGAACTAGCGGCGTCGACCGACTCGCGAGCGAGCCGGCCGCTCTCGACCGCGGGGGTCACTCGTCGAGGTACGGCTCCTCGATGCGCTGGTCTCCACCGACGAGCGCGGTCAGCCGACGCGTGCTCGCGTCGAACATCGTCACGACCGGGCCGAGCGCGCGCTCGACGAGCGCGAGCGGACGAGCGACCCGGAGACTCCAGGTTTCGGCGTGCCCGAGCCCGTAAGCCTTCGGGACTATCTCGCCGAACACGAGCACGAGGACGGTCGCAGTGAGCGTCGCCACGACGACCGCGACGCCCGAGGGCACGAACTCGACGACGAGTAGCGTGACGATGCTGGAGATGGCGACGTTCACGACGTTGTTCCCGACGAGTATCGTCACGAGCAACCGATGCGGGTCCTCGAGGAGTGCGTCCAGGGCGCGCTCGTCGGTCGTCTCGCCGTCCGCGGTGAGTCCCGTCACCCAGTCGTCCGAGAGCGAGAACAGCGCCGATTCGCTGCTGGAGAACAATGCACTGACTGCGACGAGGACGACCACGGCGACGAGCGACGGAACGAGCGTCGTGACGGCGTTCATACGTCCACGTCGTCCACGAGCCCCATCAAAGGGCCCGACACGGTTTACAGGGCTCGGGGCTACACGCCAGTATGCGAGTCACGAACGCGCTGAAGCGTAGTTTCGTCTCGGGGATGATCCTCATCGCGCCACTGGCCCTGACGCTGTACGTCCTGCGGCTGCTCGTGAACTGGTCGCTGCAGTTCGTCAACCCCGTCGTCGCCGGGACGCGACTCACGCAGTACACGGGGAACGTCGAGGTCGCCGCGCAGCTCCTCGCGGTCGTCCTCATCGTCGGGAGCGTCGTCCTCCTCGGGTTCCTCGCGAACATGAGCGTCGGCCGACAGCTGTTCGGGCGCGTCGGCCGGGTCGTGAACGTCATCCCGCTCGTCTCCACCATCTACGGCGGCATCCGTCAGGTCGCGGACTCGCTGGTCGAACGCAACACCGCCTACGAGAGCGTCGTCCTCGTCGAGTACCCGCGCGAGGGCGTGTACTCCATCGGCCTCGTCACCGGCGAGAGCCCCGAATCCGTCGAGCAGTTCGTTGGCGGGGAGGTGTACAACGTCTTCCTCCCGAACAGCCCGAACCCGACCGCGGGCCGCCTCGTCCTCCTCCCCGAGGACCAGGTCCACGAGATAGACATGAGCGTGCGTCGCGGGATGCGCCTCATCGTCACGACCGGCGCCGGCGACGACGACGCCCCGCCGAGCATCGACCCAGCGCGCCTCCCCGACGTCGGACCGGCCGACGACTGACCGCGACGCTACGGCGTCCGGGAGCGACGAACGCAAGTGCCTCCGGTGACTTCGCTCTCTCAACGCAGCATGGACGTTCGCTTCCTCGGTGGTGCCCGCGAGGTCGGTCGGAGCGCCATCCTCGTCGACGACTCGCTCCTCCTGGACTTCGGGTTGCTGACGGGCACGCCGATGCAGACGCCAATCGAGACGCCGGACCCGGACGCGGTCGTCGTCTCCCACGGCCACCTCGACCACGCCGGCGCGGTCCCCGCCCTGCTCTCCGGAACGGCGCGTCCGCCAGTGCACTGGACGCCACCTACGAGAGAGCTCGCGCTCACCCTCGCCCGCGACACCCTGAAGCTCCACGGCGGCACCCTCCAGTGCCCGTTCACCGAGACCGACGTCCAGCGGCTCACGCAGGTCTCGGAGACCCACGGCTACCGCGAACCGTTCGAGGCGGCGGGCTACGAGGTGACGTTCTTCAACGCCGGCCACATCCCCGGGAGCGCGCACGTCCTCGTCGACGACGGGGACACGCGCTTGCTCTACACGGGCGACTTCCACGTGGACGCTCAACGATTGGTCTCGGGGACGACCGCGCGCCCGGACGCCGACGTCGTCCTCTGCGAGTCCACGTACTACGGCGTCAGTCACGACGCCCGGAGCGAGGTCGAGCGCCGGTTCGTCGAGTCCGTCGAGGAGACCCTGTGGGAGGGCGGGACCGTCGTCGTCCCGGCGTTCGCCATCGGGCGCACCCAGGAGATGCTCCTCGTGTGCGACGCGCACGACGTCCCGTGCTACGTCGACGGCATGGGGAAGGACGTGACGCGGATGCTCGGGAACTACCCGGGGTTCGTCCGGGACGCGGACGCCCTCCAGCGCGCGACGAGTCACGCCCGCTTCGTCACGGGCCGGGACGGGCAGCGCAAGCGCATCTGCCAGCAGAAGGCCGCCATCGTCACGACGAGCGGGATGCTCTCCGGTGGGCCCGCGATGACGTACGTCCCCGAGGTCGCGGGGAACCCGACGAACCTGGTCGCGATGACGGGCTACCAGGTCGAGGACACCCCCGGCCGCGACCTCCTGGAGACCGGGAGCGCCGAGTTCGACGGCCGCCGGATGCCCGTGAGCGCCAGAGTCGAGCAGTACGACTTCTCCGCGCACGCCGACGAGGCCGGGCTCCGCGAGTTCCTCGACGCGTACCGCGAGAGCGAGGTGCTCGTGAACCACGGCGACGACTGCGAGCGCTTCGCGGAGGACCTCCGCGCGGACGGCTACGACGCGAGCGCGCCCGCAGTCGGCGACGTCGTCTCGATCTGACCCCTCGCAGCCCCGCACAGCCGCTGGTTTAACTGTAAACCCG
This sequence comes from Halorubellus salinus, assembly GCF_020567525.1. GTDB lineage: Archaea > Halobacteriota > Halobacteria > Halobacteriales > Natrialbaceae > Halorubellus > Halorubellus salinus. The sequence goes on along the minus strand of NZ_JAJCVI010000004.1, from coordinate 20,352 downwards.
TCTCGGTTCGAGGGGTTTCGATGTCAATACCGAGGGTTATAGTCGCGAGGACGCTAGAGCGAGTCGAGACGCACGCATCGCGCCCGCGTCCCCCACGCAGGTTCCCCCAGCATGCACGACTCGACCACAGACAGCGAGACCGTACTGGACGCGTCGACGCTCCTCCTCGTCGGGACGACGACGTGGACGACGACGCTCGCGGCCGCACTCCGCGACCGGACGGCCGCGACCGTCGACCGCGTTCGAACCCGCGAGGACGCCCTCGGCGCGCTCGCCGCGAAGGACGTCGACGCCGTCCTCGCCGACGACGCCCCCGAGGACGCGACCGTCGTCGACCTCGTCGACGCGGTCCGCGGCCGAACGACCACGCTCCCCGTCGTGCTCGCCGCGACCGACGGGAGCGAGGCGCTCGCGAGCGACGCGGTCGCCGCGGGCGCGACCGAGTACGTCGCCGTCGACGACGACCGAGACGTCGCCACCGACCGAGGCATCGACGCGGTCCTCGAACGCACGGAGCGCGCGATACGGGCGGCGCGCCGGTCGCGGACGCGCCGCGACCGCGCCCACCAGTTCGACGCCATCTTCCACGACGACCGCACCGCGACGTGGGTGCTCGACCCCGACGGCGCGCTCGCTCGCGTCAACGGCGCCGCCCGCGACGCGGTCGACGCCGACGTCGACGCGCTCGTCGGCGACCCGTTCTGGACGCTCCCGTGGTGGACCGACGCGCCCGCGAGCGTCGGCCCCGACCCGGGCGCGTCCACGCCGTCGCTCGCCACCGACCACGACGCGAGCGACGACGCGGGCGCTCGCGAGGACGTCCATCGGATCGTCGAGACCGCGCTCGACGGCGAGTTCGGGCACGCCGTCGTCGTCCGCGACGACGACGCGACCGGTGGCGTCGTCGAACTGTCAGCGCGCCCCGTCACCGACGACCGCGGCGACCTCGTCGCCGTCGTCGTCGACGGCGTCGACATCGCGGACCGCGTCGCGCTCGAACGCGACCTCCGGCGGTCCGAGGAACTGCATCGCGTCACGCTCAACAACATGACCGACACCGTCCTCATCACGGACGAGGCCGGCGAGTACACGTACGTCTGCCCGAACGTCCACTTCATCTTCGGGTACGACGCCGACGAGATCCGCGACCTCGGGACGATCGACGCGCTCCTCGGCGAGGACCTCTTCGACCGCGAGGCACTCGCGGACGACGGCGTCCTGAAGAACATCGAGACGACCGCGACCGACAAGGCCGGGCGCGAGCACACGCTCCTCGTGAACGTCCGCGAGGTCGCCATCCAGGACGGCACCATCCTCTACAGTTGCCGCGACATCACGAAGCGAAAGCAACGCGAGCAGGCGCTCGCCACGCTCCAGGAGACCGCGCGGGACTTCCTGTACGCCGAGACCGACCAGGAGATAGCGCAACACGTCGTCGACGACACCGCGTCGGTCCTCGACCTCGACGCCAGCGCCGTGTACCTGTTCGACGCCGACGAGAACCACCTGCGGCCGGCCGCGCACACGCGAGCGATGCGGGACGTCCACGGCGCGCTCCCGTCGGTCCAGGCCGACGGCCGAGACCTGACGAGCTACAGTTTCGTCGAGAACGAGTCGCTGTTCTTCGACGACGTCCACGACGCCGACCGGCTCGCGAACCCCGCGACGGACCTCCGGAGTGCGGCGTACATCCCCCTGGGGAACCACGGCGTGTTCGTCGCCGGGTCGACCGACGTGAGCGCGTTCGACGACGTCACGCGCGAGCTCGCGGACCTGCTCGCGGCGACCGCGGAGGCGGCGCTCGACCGCGTGCGTCGGGAGTCCCGGCTCCGCCGGCAGGACCGAGAGCTCCAGGCGCGTAACGACGAGCTCACCGCGTTGAACCGCATCAACGAGACGATCCGGGAGATCGACCAGGCGCTCGTGGCCGCGGAGACGCGCGAGGAGATAGATCACACGGTCTGCGAGCACCTGACCGCCGACGACCGCTTCCGGTTCGCGTGGGTCGGGCGCGTCGACGCGACGACGGACACCGTCGAACCGGCGGCGTGGGCGGGTGCGAACGACGACTACCTCGACGCGCGGACGGTCGACGTCGCGGACGCGGGCGTCGACCCGGCGGGGCGCGCGGCGGCGACCGGCGAGCCCTGCGTCGTGGAGAACGTCGCCGCGGACCTGCGTGCGGCCGCCTGGCGGAAGGAAGCGCTCGCGCGGAACTTCCTGTCGGTGTTGAGCGTCCCGCTCGCGTACAACGACGTGACCCACGGCGTCCTGACGGTGTACGCGGAGACGCCGGATGCGTTCGACGAGACGATACGGACGGTGCTCGCCGAGCTCGCGGAGACGATAGCGGCCGCCATCAGCGCGAGCGAGCGCAAGCGAGCGCTCCTCACGGCGTCGACGACGCGCGTCGAGTTCGCGGTCGCCGACCGCTCGTTCGTGCTCGCCGACCTCGCCGCGGCCGCGGACTGCACGGTCGCGTACGAGGGCGGCGTCCGGCAGACTGCGACGGGGAGTCAGGTGTTCGCGTCCGTCGAGGGCGCACCGGTGGACGCGGTCGTCGACGCCGCGTCGTCGCTAGCCGGCGTCGAGGACGCTCGGCGGATGGCCGGCGGCGACGACGGTGGCGTGGTCCGGCTCGCGCTCGCGGGGCCGTTCCTGGCCGCGGAGTTCGCCGACCACGGCGTCGTCGTCCACCGCGTCGAGTCGAGCCCTGGGGGAACGACGCTCACCGTCGACGTGCCGGGTCGCGTCGACGCGCGCCACGTCACGCGCCTCGTCGAGGAGCGGTTCGACGACGTGGAACTCGCGTCGAAGCAGACGCGCGACCAGCCGTCCGAGCACGGGTTCTACGCGACGGTGCTGGACCGCCTGACGGACCGACAGCTCGAGGTGCTCGAGACCGCGTACTACAGCGGGTTCTTCGAGTCGCCGCGGCAGGCGACCGGCGAGGCGGTCGCGGACTCGCTTGGTGTGTCCCCGCAGGCGTTCTACCAGCACGTCCGGACCGTCCAGCGGAAGCTCTTCGCGGCGCTCGTCGACGACCACGCGCCGGTGACGCCGCCAGAACCGTGACTGCCTCACGGGCGGCGAGTCCGGGGTCGAACCCTCGCGGGTTTAGACGTCAACCCCCATCTCGTCGCGGGGTTCGATGACCAACGACCGAGCACTCCTGCGGTGGGCTGGTAGGACGGGGCGAGCACTCGTGGCGCGGGCCGAGCGGACGAAGCGAGGACGCCGACCCACGCGGTGCTCGAGTAACCATGAAAGACGTACGACAGGACCCGAACGAAGCGTCGCCGTACGAGTGCTTCGAGTGCGGTAGTATCGTCGTCGCCGAAGACAACCCTGGAACGTGCCCCGACTGCGCGGGCGCGCTCCGGAACCGACGAACGCCCCTCGAGTGAGATGGCGTCGACATCAACCACGAACGACGACGCGGCCGCCGCGAGCGACGGCTCGGAGCCCGAGTCCGCGCTGGAGACCGCGCGACGACAGCTCCGGCGCGCCGCGACCCTGCTCGACGTCGACGAGAACATCGTCGAGCGCCTCGCGCACCCGAAGGCCGTCCACGAGGTGACGGTCCCGGTCGAGCGCGACGACGGCACCGTCGACGTCTTCACGGGGTATCGCGCGCAGCACGACAGCGTCCGCGGCCCGTTCAAGGGCGGCCTGCGATACCACCCCGACGTGACGCGCGACGAGTGCGTCGGCCTCGGGATGTGGATGACCTGGAAGTGCGCCGTCATGGACCTGCCCTTTGGCGGCGCGAAAGGCGGCGTCGCCGTCGACCCGAAATCGCTCAGCGACGCGGAGTTAGAGCGGCTGACGCGCCGGTTCGCGGGCGAGCTCCGGGACGTCATCGGCCCGAACACGGACATCCCCGCGCCGGACATGGGGACGACTCCGCAGACGATGGCGTGGCTGATGGACGCGTACTCGATGCAGGAGGGCGAGACGACGCCCGGCGTCGTCACCGGGAAACCGCCCGTCGTCGGCGGGAGCGAGGGCCGGGATTCGGCGCCCGGGCGGAGCGTCGCGCTCGTCGCGCGGGAGGCGGTCGAGTACTACGGCGACGACCTCGCCGGGACGTCCGTCGCCGTCCAGGGGTTCGGGAGCGTCGGCGCGAACGCCGCGCGCCTCCTCGACGACTGGGGCGCGAACGTCGTCGCCGTCAGCGACGTCAACGGCGGGATCTACGACCCGGACGGGCTCGACACGCACGCCATCCCGACCCACGACGAGGAGCCCGAAGCGGTGCTCGGCCACGACGCGCCGGCGACCGTGACGAACGACGAACTCCTCGAACTGGACGTCGACGTCCTCGTCCCCGCGGCCGTCGGGAACGTCCTGACGACCGAGAACGCCGACGACGTGACCGCCGACCTCGTCGTGGAGGGCGCGAACGGGCCGACGACCAGCGGCGCGAGCGAGGTGCTCGCGGCGCGCGGGATACCGGTGATCCCGGACATCCTCGCGAACGCGGGCGGCGTCACCGTCAGCTACTTCGAGTGGCTCCAGGACATCAACCGTCGGACGTGGAGCCTGGAGCGCGTTCACGAGGAGCTCGACGCGGAGATGCAGTCGGCCTGGGGTCGCGTCCGCGAGGAGTTCGAGGCTCGCGACGTGACGTGGCGGGAGGCGGCGTACGTCGTCGCGCTCTCCCGGGTCGCGGACGCGCACGCGACCCGCGGGCTCTGGCCGTAGCGGACGCCGGAGCCTGGCCGGGATTTCGAGGCAGGAGCTTTTACACGCCAGTCGACGAAAGCGGGGCTGTGCACCGGCTTCGTCACGCCGCCGTCCTCACCGTCCTCGTCGTCGCGCTCGCCGGCTGCCAGGCCGGCCCGGGTGGTGGCCCAGGAACGAGCGTCGAGTACTCGGTGGCCGCGGCAGCCACCGACATGGCACCGGGGAACGCGTCGACCGTGGACGCGTCGGCGCCGGAACTCGCCGACGTGGACGCGGTGCACGAGGCGCTGTCCCGCGCCGCCGAAGACGCGGACGGCTACGCGCTCGTCACCGTCTCGGAGCAGCAGTTCGGGACGCTGAACCGGACCGTCGCGTCGCTGCCGGGTGGCGTCAGTTCCACCAGCGACGAGGTGGTCGCAGCGATGGTGTACGTCGAGTACGAGGGCACCGTCTATCGCGTGACCGTCGAGAAACGACGGCTCGTCTGACCGACTCCGAGAAGCGATCGCTTGCCCGACCGACGCCGAGCGCGCGGTCCCGAAAAGACGCCCGCATCGTGCGTTTCTCGGGGTTTGAGACCTGTACTCGGTCTATTTGACGCTGGGACGCGTCTCTCCAGTCATGCTACTCCACCGTCTCCTCGTCGCCGCTGGGTCGGCCGTGGTCGCGTTCGGCGTCGTCGCCGTCGCGGTCATCGAAGCACTCGCGCCCACCGCGGACATCGGCGCGGGCATCGTCGGCGTCGGCGCCGGCGCGCTCGCCGCCATCCTCGCGTTCGTCGTCGTCGCGCTCCTCGTCGAGGAGCTCGCCGGGCCGGCGCGCTGGGCGGTCGACGCGGTCGGCGCGTTCGGACTCGCGCTCGTCGCCGTCGGCGCCGTCGTCTACGTCGACGTCGTGTCGCTGGAGACGACGACCGCGGTCGCGGCCGGCGCGGTCGTCGGCGTCCTCGCGTTCGCCGCCGGCTGGGCCGGCCACGAGCGCGCCGACGAACCCGGCGACGGCTCCGGCACCGCCTGACCTCGAATCCACCCGCGGGACGGGTCGACCGCCGCGGGATTACCAATCCTTATTAACTGAAAGCACCTCCGTTAGTATCATGACGGTTGCGAGCGTCTCGATGCCCCAGGAACTGCTCGACAGAATCGACGAGTTCGCCGACGAACACGGCTACACGGGCCGGTCGGAGGTCCTCCGCGAGGGCGCGCGGAACCTGCTCGGCGAGTTCGAGGACAAGCAACTCGAGGACCGCCAACTCATCGGCGTCATCACCGTGCTCTTCGACTTCGAGACGAGCAACGCCGAGCAACGCATGATGAACCTCCGCCACGAGTACGAGGGTCTCGTGAAGTCGAACTTCCACAATCACGTCGGCGACCACCAGTGCATGGAATTGTTCGTGCTCGAAGGCAGCCTCGAGGAGATCTCCGCGTTCGTCGGGAAGGTCCGCGCCACCAAGGGCACCACGACCGTCGACTACTCCGTGACGCCCGTCGACTCCAGCGACGCCGTCGTCTGACGCCGGGAACGGTCGCCGCCCGTCGGACCGACCCAGCCCGCTACCCAGCCCGCCGGCGAGCGCGCCGAGGGCGGCCCGCGGTCGTGCGCGCGGCGGGCGATTCCGGGGGAAGGATATTGTCGCTGGCACGCGCACGCTGGGGTATGCCGGACCCGTTCGTCGTCGTCGGCGGTGACGCCGCAGGATTGAGTGCCGCGAGCAAGGCCAAACGCGAGGCGCCCGAGCGTGACGTCGTCGTGTTCGAGAAGGGACGCTGGATATCGTACGCGCACTGCGGGACGCCGTACTTCGTCGAGGGCGTCGTCGAGACGCTCGAGGACCTCCTGTCGCTGTCGCCCGAGGAAGTCGACGAGCGCGGCGTGGACCTGCGGCGCGAGCACGAGGTCACGGGCGTGAACACCGACGCGAGGACGGTGGGCGTCGACGGCCCGGACGGGCAGTTCGAGCAACCGTACAGCGACCTGCTCGTGGCGACGGGCGCGCACGCCGTCACCGACCCCATCGACGGTCACGAGCTCGACGCCGCACTCCCGATGCACGGGCTCGACAACGCCGCCGCGACGAGAGCGCTCCTCATGGACACGGACGCGGACCACCTCGCTGCCGTCGGCGGCGAGGCGTACGTGGACCGCGAGCGCGTCGAGCGCTGTGGCGCGCTCGAACCCCCGGAGACCGTCGCCATCGTCGGCGGCGGGTACGTCGGCGTGGAGATGGCCGAAGCGTTCAGCGCACACGACCTCGACGTCCACCTCTTCCAGCGCCCCAGTCACGTCCTCGAATCGTTCGGTGACCCCATCGCCGAACGCGTCGAGGAGACGCTACGCGAGCACGGCGTCACCCTCCACCTCGACACCGAGGTCGGGCGGCTGGAGGACGACGGGAGCGGGCGCGTCGGCGGCCTCACGTGCGCGGACGGGTCGACGCTGTCCTGCGAGCTCGCGCTCGTCGGCATCGGCATCGCCCCGAACACCGGGTTGCTCGAAGACACGCCCGTGGCGCTCGGCGAGAGCGGCGCGGTCGCGGTCGACGAGTTCGGCGCGACGTCCGTGGACGGCGTCTACGCCGCGGGCGACTGCGCCGAGATGACCCACGCCGTCACGGGCGAGTCGACGTGGGTGCCCCTCGGCCTCACCGCGAACCGCGCCGGGCGCGCCGTCGGCACCACGGTCGCCCGCACCGACCACGACACCGGTAGCGACGGCGACGCTGGCGGGCACGGCGGCGTCTCGCCCGCGGACCGCGAACCCGTCGGCACGGTCGCCGGCACCGCCGTCACGAAGGCCTTCGAGATGGAGGTCGGACGCTCCGGTATCACCGACCTCGACGAAGCCCGCGACTACGGGTTCGACCCCGTGAAGGAGACGATAACGACGCGGTCGCGCTCGGGGTACTACCCGGGGGGAGCGGAGACGACGGTGACGCTCGTCGCCGACCGCGAGAGCGAACGCCTGCTCGGGGGCGCCATCGCCGGCACCGACCGCGCCGCCGTCCGCATCGACACCGTCGCCACCGCGCTCGAAGCCGGCATGACCGTCGGCGACCTCGAACGCACCGACCTCGCGTACGCCCCACCGTTCTCGCCGGTCTGGGACCCCGTCCTCACCGCCGCGAAGGTTCTCCGGGGGTCGCTGGAGGACTGACGCGACCACTGTCGATCGCCGACGCACCCGCGTCTTCGCCGACCACCGATCGCCGACGCGAGCACGTCCGGCGACGACCGACGGCGAACCAGCCGTCGCGGAACCCGACGACGACGCCGCACCGGTATTGTCCGCGTCGCACTTTTCTGTCTGGGGTGCGTCCTCCCGTACATGACCGAGCAGTTCCCCACCGTCGACGCGGTCGTCCCCGAGATCACAGCGAGCACACTGAAGGCGCGACTGGACGCCGGCGAGCACGTCGTCGTCCTCGACACGCGCCGCCCCGACGACTACGAGACGTGGCACATCGACGGCGACACCGTCACCGCCATCAACGTCCCGTTCACGGCGTTCATCGACGGCGACGACCCCGCGACCAGCGCGCCCACGTCGTTCGTCGACGCGCTCCCCGAGTCCTACGACGACCCCATCGTGACCTGTTGCGCGAAGGGCCTGTCGAGCCTGTACGTCGCCGAGTTCCTCGCGGACGAGGGCTACGACATCGTCGCGCTCGACGACGGGATGCGCGGCTGGGCCGGCCTCTACGAGTCCCAGTCGCTCCCGAGCGAGCACCTCCCCGAGGGCGTCGAGGTCGTGCAGTTCCACCGCCCCAGCTCGGGCTGTCTCGCGTACGTGATCGTCTCGAACGGCGAGGCGATGGTCGTCGACCCGCTGCGGGCGTTCGCGAACGAGTACGTCGCCGCGGCCGACGACCGCGACGCCGCGCTCGTGTCCGCCGTTGACACGCACGTGCACGCCGACCACGTCTCCGGCGTCGCCACCGTCGCCGACGCCACCGACGCCACCGCGCTCGTCCCCGCCGGCGCCGAGGACCGCGGCTACGCGGGCGACGCCGACTACATTTCGGCGGGCGACGAACTCGCCGTCGGGTCGGCGACCGTCGACGCCGTCGCGCTCCCGGGTCACACGAGCGAGACCCTCGGCTACCGCGTCGGCGACGTCCTCCTCACCGGCGACACGATATTCACCGACAGCGTCGCGCGCCCCGACCTCGAAGAGGGCGACGCGGGCGCGGAGGACGCCGCGCGCCAGCTCTACGACACCATCCAGGAGATCGCCGCACTCGACGACGACGTCCTCGTCGCGCCCGGGCACACGAGCGAGAGCGCGAAACCCCGCGCCGACGGGACGTACGCGGCCACGGTCGGAGCCCTGCGCGAGCGCCTGCCCGCGTTCGAGCGCGACCGCGAGGACTTCGTCGACGCCATCCTCGACGGCATGCCCCCGCGGCCGAACAACTACGAGCGCATCATCGCCACGAACCTCGGCCAGGAAGCGGTCGACGACAGCGAAGCGTTCGAACTGGAACTCGGGCCGAACAACTGCGCCGCCGGCGAGTGACGAGACGGACGAACTGGCGTCCCGTCGCGCTCAGGCGGCGAGCGCGTCGAACTCGTAGCTGATGTCGGTGTGTTCCTCGCTGGCCTCCCAGAGGCGGCGCGCGAGGTCGTCGTCGAGCGCTCGCGCGCTCGGCTCCTGGCGCTCGGGACTGCCGCGCATGTTCATGAAGCCACCGGGGCCGTAGTACGCGCCGCCCGCGACGTCGGGCGCGGTCGCGGCGTACAGGAGCGGGAGCGCGCCGTCGGCCGCGGACTGCGCGAACACCGCGTTCGCGACCTCCATCATGTACTTCCGAATGACCGAGCCGCGCTCCTCGGGGCCGCGCTTCTGGAGGTTCGTCGCCGCGTACCCTGGATGCACCGCCGTACTCGTCACGCCCTCGACGTCAGCGTCGTCGAGGCGGTGATCGAGCTCGCGCGCGAACAGCACGTTCGCGAGCTTGCTCTGCCCGTAGGCCGCCCACTCGTCGTACCCGCGCTCGGGCTCGTCGACGGGGTCCGCCGTCCGCGGCCGAACCCGCTCGAAGTCGATGTCGCCGCGCTCGTGGAGGCCGCTCGACTGCGTGACCACGCGCGCCTCGCCGTCGCTCGCCGCGAGCAGCGGGAGGAGCGCCTCGGTGAGCGCGAAGTGCCCGACGTGGTTCACGCCGAACTGTTTCTCGAACCCCTGCGCGGTCTCCGCGTACGGGATCGCCATCACGCCCGCGTTGTTCGCGAGCACGTCGACGGCGTCGTAGTCCTCGCGGACGCGGTCGGCGAACGACGCGACCGATTCGAGGTCCGCGAGGTCGCACTCGCGGACGTCGAGCTTCCCCGGCGTCGCCGTCCCGCGTTCGGCGATCTCGTCGCGGATGCCCTCGGCGGCGTCGCGCCCGCGGTCGACGCTCCGGACCGCCATCACGACCGTCGCGCCACGCGCCGCGAGCGCCCGCGTCGCCTCCCGCCCGATACCGCTGTTCGCGCCCGTCACGACCACCGTCATCTCGCTGCACTCCGGCACGTCTGACTCGGACCAACCACTCATACCCCAATCGAGGGGCTGGACGTTCAAGGGCGCTCGCCTCGCGGCACCACGAACGGACACGCAGCCGCCGATTCGAAGCCGGCATCACCGTGGGGGTTGGGAAACGCCTACCCCGTCGGCGAGCGACCACTCGGTATGGTCGAGAATCACTCCGACACGTTCGCAATCGGCGGGACAGACGAGGTGCATCGGCTCGGGTTCGGGGCGATGCGCCTCTGCGGCGAGGGCATCACTGGCCCGCCCGAGGACGAGGCCGCCGCGCGGGACGTCCTCCACCACGCGACCGACCTCGGCGTCGACTTCGTCGACACCGCGGACTCCTACGGCCCCGGCGTCAGCGAGCGCCTCATCCGCGAAGCGCTGCATCCCTACGACGACCCGGACGTGTTCGTCGCGACGAAGGGCGGCCTCCTGCGGAACCGCGACGGCGAGTGGAAGCCGATGGGCGACCCCGACTACCTGAAGAACGCGCACTTCGCGAGCCTCGACCGCCTCGGCGTCGACTGCATCGACCTCTACCAGCATCACCGCCCCGACCCCGACGTCGACGTCGAGGACTCCCTGCACGCGCTCGCCGAACTCCAGGACGAGGGCGTCATCCGTCACGTCGGCGTGTCGAACTACAGCGTCGAGCAGCTCGAACGTGCGAGCGACGTCGTCGACATCGCAACGGTGCAGAACCGCTTCAACCTCTCCTACCGCGAGGAGCGCGACGTCCTCGAGTGGTGCGAGGACAACGACGCCGGGTTCATCCCCTGGTATCCCCTCGCCGCCGGCGACCTCGACGACGACCAGGCGGTCGACGAGATAGCGGCCGCACACGACGCGACGCGCGAGCAAATCGCGCTCGCCTGGCTCCTGCACACGAGCGACGTCATCCTCCCCATCCCGGGCACGAGCAGCATCGAGCACCTGGAGGAGAACGTCGCCGCCAGCGGCATCGACCTGAGCGACGACGAAGTCGCGAGCCTCGACGACGCCGCCTGACGGGACCCGCGCCACCGAAATGCGGGCGACCAGGGCTCGCGTGACGAAAACGGACGTTTCAGCATGGAGAACGTTATTGCGGCTGCCGGCGCTACGTCAAGTATGGAGCGCCGCGACGTCCTCGCCGGTGCGTGCACCTTCGCGGTCGGCGCGAGCGCCGGCTGTCTGGACGCATCCGGTGGAACGACTCGAACGGACGACGACGAACTCGACGTCGACGGCGACGAACCGACCGTCGAAGCCGGCGCCAGCGCGACCGTCCTCGTCCGGACGACTGGGATACAGCGCTTCCAGTTCACCGCGTACTGTCACGAGACCCCGGGCGTGGCACTTCACCTGAACGACGCCACCCTCGACCCCGGACCGACCGCCGGCGTGATGGACTCCTACCCGCAGATATGGACGTGGGAGCGACGATGCGACGTCACCGTCAGCGTCCCCGTGGACGTCGCAGCGGACGAGACCCCCGGTCGATGCGAGTACGCGGTCGCGGTCAGCGCACTGGACGGCGAGGAGACGCTCGAACGTCGGTTCGAGATCGAAGTCGTCTCCCCGTCGCACGACGCGCAATAGCTTGAAGGCCTCGGCGGGCGTCGCTCGATTCGAATGACCGCGGCCACGGACCTGTTCGTCGAACTCGTCGGCGACAGCCTCCTCGTGCAGGCGCTCGTCGGCGGGCTCGTCATCGCGGGCCTGAACCTCCTGGGGGCGTCGCTCGTGCTGTTCGTGAAGGACCCGAGCGAGCGCGCGCTCGACGGGTCGCTCGGGTTCGCGGCGGGCGTGATGCTCGCCGCGGCGTTCACGAGCCTCATCCTCCCCGGCATCGACGCCGCCGGCGGCGACCCCATCCCCGTGCTCGTCGGCGTCCTGCTGGGCGCCGCCTTCCTCGACCAGGCCGACCGGTTCGTGCCCCACGCGCACTACCTCCTCACCGGGAAGCGCCGCGACGACGTCGGGTACGACGCCAGCGAGACGCCCGTCGACGAGTCGAAGGTCGCCGGCGTCGTCCTCTTCATCCTCGCCATCACCCTCCACAACATGCCCGAAGGGCTCGCCGTCGGCGTCGGGTTCGGGAACGCCGCGAACGCCACCGGCGCCGAAGGGACCGAAGCGCTCGCGGACGCGCTCGCGCTCATGCTCGCTATCGGCATCCAGAACGTCCCCGAAGGCCTCGCCGTCTCCGTCGCCGCCATCAACGCCGGGTTCGACAAGCGCGCGTACGCCGTCTTCACCGGCGTCCGCTCCGGGCTCGTCGAGATACCGCTCTGTCTCCTCGGCGCGCTCGCCGTCACGCTCGTCGCCCCCCTCCTGCCGTACGCGATGGGGTTCGCCGCCGGCGCGATGCTGTTCGTCATCAGCGACGAGATCGTGCCCGAGACCCACCAGGGCGGCCACGAACGCATCGCCACCGCCGGCCTCATGGTCGGCGTCGTCGTCATGCTCTACCTCGACGTCACCCTCGGCTGACCGCTCGAGAACCCCGAGTTCCAGCCACGTGAGCGCGACGCTTGCCATGGTGAAACACGCTCAGAGGGAACTTATGCTTCTCCAGCCACTAGCCACAGCCATGACCGCCCGAGACCTCCTCCAGCGACGCGATAGCGACGACCCGCCTCCAGCGACGCCACCGAAAGCGACGCTCTTCTGTCCCGACTGCGACCGGACCGCGCCCGTCGACGGCGACTGGACCGAACGCCAGCGGAGCTACGGCGTCGCCGTCCACTGCCCGCGCTGTGACGCCCGACTCACGCTCCGCCCACAGTTCTCCGACGACGTCACCGACCTCGTCCACGGCGACTGAACGCACTCGTCGACGACGCCCACTCAGTCGCCGTGCTCGCCGCTCCGAGCAGCCTCGACCTTCGCCGCGTGGGACTCCAGGTCGGCAGCGAGCGCGCGCGCCTGCTCGGGGTCGAGTTCGAGCTCGTCGACGTGCGCCGCCACGCCCTCCGGCTGCCCGTCCGCCTCGAACCGGAGCCGGACGTGCTCGGGGTTCTCGCGCGCACTCGTCGCGTTCGCCACGCCGAGCCCTGCGGCCTCGTCGTCGGCGGTGCGGACCCGACAGTCGACGAGGTCGAGCGTCGTGTACGCGTTCACCTTCATCAGTCGTCCGACCATCACCGCACCCCCGCGAACGTCGGCGTCGCTCCCGTCATCAGTCGTCCGCGGGCGCCGAGTCGTCCCCGGTCGCCGCGTCCAGCGGGACGCCGTCGCCGTCCGTCGGCGCGGGCGACGCCGCCATGTCGTCGTCCTCGGCGTACGGGTACCACGTGCGCTTCGTGTTGTGCATCATCGGGTCCTCGTAGCTCGTCTCCTCGGGCTCGACGAGGTCCTCCAGGTCGCTCTCGTCGTGGCGCTCGACGAAGTCCCTGAACGTCTCCGCGCCCTCGCGTTCTCGCTCGTACGTCTCGACGAGGTTCGCGATGGCGCCCGGGACCTCGTCCGCCGGGATGCGCTCGCCGACCCAGTCCGCGAACCGCGGGTTCTCACCGAGCCCACCGCCGAGCCCGAGGTCGAACGCCTCCACCGGCTCGCCGTCCTTCCGCGTCTTCATCCCCCTGAGGGAGACGTCCGCGATCTGCGGTTGCGCACAGGATGCCGTACACCCCGAGAGGTGGACGTGGAAGTCCTCGACCTCGTCGGGGAGGGAGACGGTATCGCGGAGGTGGCGCGCGTACCGGACCATCCGGTTCTTCGTCTCCACGATCGAGAGCGAACAGAACTCGGTCCCAGTACAGGCGATGGAGCCACGCATGAACGGACTCGGGTCGGGCTCGTAGTCGTCGAGCAGGTCCGCAGCGAGGAGGTCGTCGAGGTCCTCGTCCGGGACGTCGGTGACGACGACGTTCTGGCGTTGCGTGAGCCTCACCTCGCCGCTCCCGTACTCGTCCGCGAGGTCCGCGAGCTCGAGGACATCGTCCACGCCCATCCGCCCGACGAGGACGTTCAACCCGACGTAGTTCGTCCCGTCCGCCTGCGAGTGCACGCCCACGTGGTCGTCGTGCCCGTCGCCGTCCCGACCCGCGTTGTAACTGTACGACTCCCGGAAGCCCTCGCCCGCCGACTGGAGTTCGAAGTCCACGAACTCCTCCTCGAGGACCCGGCGGACCTTCTCCGCGCCCCACTCGTCGACGAGGAACTTGATGCGCGCCGAGTACCGATCCTCGCGGTTCCCGTACTCCTCGAAGAGCGCCGACATCCCGTCCGCGACCGCCGCCGCCCGCTCGTGGGGCACGAACACGTCGATGTCCCGCGCTAGCCGCGGCTCGTTGCGCGCCAACCCACCGCCGACGCGGACGTTGTACCCGTCGACGCCGTCCTTCGACGCCGGCTCGAACGCCAGGTCGTTGATGTCGCCCTGCCCGCAGCCCTCACGGCACCCCGTCACCGCGACCTTCCACTTCCGGGGCATGTTCCTGTAGCGGTCGTTCTCCTTGAACTCCCGCTGGAACTCGTGCACCGTCGCCAGGGCGTCGACGTGCTCGTTGGCGTCCTTCCCCGCGACCGGACACGACACGATGTTCCGCCAGGAATCACCGCACGCCTGTACGGTCGACAGGCCCGCGCTCTCGAGTTCGTCCCAGACGTCGACGATGTCCTCGACCTTGATCCAGTGCAACTGGATGCTCTGCCGGGTCGTGAAGTCCGCCCACGCGTCCCCGAACTCGGGGTTCGACACGGGACCGGTCGCGTACTCCTTCGCGACCTCGCCGACGACCCGGAGCTGGCCGGGTTCGAGCACGCCACCGGGCGTCCCGATGCGCATCATGAAGTACGACTCTTGGCCCGCGCGCTGGTGGTACAACCCGTACCACTTGAACCGCTCGAACCACGCGTCGCGCTCCTCGTCCGGGATCGACGCCCAGCCCTCCTCGGCGAAGCGCTCGACGTGCTCGCGGATGTCCGTCCCGTACACCTCGGCCTTCCACTCCTCGACGTCCGTCGCCATTCGTACCCGAAGCCACGCGTCACGGGGTCATACCCGCAATCGTCTCGTCATACCTCCCCGGTACTCCCCAAAAGCGGAGAAACTTGCACACGCCGACCCGGCTCGACACAGCCCGTCGACCTCACCTGACTCAGACCGTCGGTTCGCTCCCCGCACGCACCCCATCCGGCGGATACGGCCGGAACGAGCCCTCGAGTACCCGGCCGACACCCAGCCCCGAGAACGCGTGCTTCTCGCCGCAATCCACGCACCGACCCACGCCGTCGACCGTCACCTCGCAGCCCTGGACGCCCACGTCCGTGAACGCCTCCAGGAGCACGAACGCGGTCGCACACGCACAGAAATCCGTCGCCGCGAACCGCCAGACGTCGCTCGTCGGCACCCGCCGCTCGTTATCGACGGACACCCACGCACCATCGTCGAGCACGCGCAATTCAGTCGGCATACCCACCCTCGACACCGCGCGCATTAGGTCTCGTCGGGGCCCGCAAACCTCCGTGCCGTCCACGACACCACGAACCACCACGAACCCGCTCACGGCACGCGATTAGCCACCACCTCGACCGACCGAGATACCGGGAACATCGTCCGGTACCCGGGAGCCCCGGTGACGAGTGACGCCACGAACTCGTTTAACCACACCCACCACATACGACGACCCGATGACCCCCACCGACACGCCGGCCGACGATCCACCCGACGACCACCAGCACCACCCCCACCACGCGACCACGAGACCCACCAGCGTCACAGCGCCCGCAGACGTCGCACCCGAACTCCACGACGAGGACACATGACGATGGCCGAACCCGAACCCACCGAACCCACCGACACAGAATCCGAACCCACCGACCCGGAACGCGAGTCCGTCGAAGCAGAACCGGAGTCCGTCGAAGACGGCCCAGCCACCAGCGACGACCACGACGGCGACCGCGACGACGCACACCTCCGCGACGTCGAGCCCGGCGCCGGCTGCACCGAGATCTGGGAGCACCTCTCAGAGACGCGCGACGACTAGCACCCACGACTTTTCTCGCCACGCCCCCAACCACAGGTCGATGCCAGACGAGGACGCTCCCCGCGCCGACCGCCAATCACCAGTCGGGAAGCCCGTCATCCGCGGCGACCCCGACGTCACGGGGCAGACCCCCGAGGAAGCCGTCCAGTTCGACCCCGACGACCCCGAGAGCGTCGCGCTCGCCGCCGAAACCGTCGCCCGGTTCGCGACGAGCAGCGTCGGCGACGACGACCACGTCTACGTCCTCCGCGGCGCCGCCGCCTGCGCCGCACTCGTCCGCGGCGTCGGCTCGTACAAGATCGCCGCCGAACGCACCGACGGCGCCGCCAGCGTCTCCTTCATCCGGAAATGGGCGCGCGTCCACGACCTCCCGCGCTCGGTCCGCCTGCACGTCGCGCGCGGCGACATCGCGCCGACCGCCGCGAAACACGTCGCCCGCCTCGCCGGCGAAGCACGCTTCCACCTCGCCTGGGCGATCCTCGACGCCGACCTCACCGTGCGCGACGTCCGCACCATCGCCAGCAGCGTCGACGACGACACCCCCATCGAGGACGCCCTCCGCGCACACGGCGTCACGCCCGGACACCTCGACGTCACCATCCCACCAGCAGCCTACTGCGAACTCCGCCGGCAAGCCGCACTCGAAAGCCGACCCCCCGGTAGCGTCCTCGCCGACGCACTCGCCGCGTACGCACCCGACCGCTACGAGACCGACGCCCGCCGCTGACCCTACTCGTTCGCGAGGAACTCGACCGTCGCGTCCGCGAGCACGTCCGCTGCCGCACGGACCTCCGAGAGCGAGATCGTCTCGTCCGGGAAGTGCGCCTGGTCGATACTCCCCGGCCCGAACAACACCGTCGGAATCCCCGCCGCGACGTAATGTCGAGAATCCGCACCGTACGTCGCCCCGCGCGGCTCGTCGTCCAACCCCGCAGTGCGCATCGCCCCACGGAGCGCATCGACCACGGGTTCGTCCGCATCGACCGCCGCCGCCTCGAACTGGATACCGTCACGCTCGAACGCCGGCGGATGCTCGCGCGTCCACGCATCCGCGTCCGCGACCAGCCGCAGCCGCTCGCGGAGCGCCTCCTCGACGCCAGCGACCGTCTCACCGGGTGCAACGCCGACCCTGACGCCCGCCGACAACGCCGCCGGCACCGACGACGCCCACTCGCCCGCACGCACCGTCCCGACGTTCACCGGCCACTTGATCGGGAACCGCTCGTACCGCGGATCGGTCACCGCGTCGTCGCGCTCGCGCTCGAACGCCCGCAGCCCCTCGCGAACGCGCTCGAAGTGATCGAGGACGCTCTCCCCCCGCCACCGCGTCGCCGCATGCGCACTCCGCCCCTCCAACGTGATCTCACCCATCAGACTCCCCTCGACCGCAGTCACGCACGCCAACTCCGTCGGCTCCGCGACGATGCACGCATCCCGCTCGAACTCGTACGGCGACTCCAGCGCCGCCATCCCCGCCCCGATACCACCCTCCTCCTCGCCCGCAACCCCCTCGACGACGACACGACCATCGAGTCCACGGTCACGAACTCGCGTCACGGCCGCGCGCGCAGCGAACGCCGCCGCGACCAACCCGCCCTTCATGTCGGCCGCGCCACGCGCCGTCACCGCCCCATCCGACCACGTCGCCTCGAACGGCGGACTCGACCACGACCCCTCCCCTGCAGGAACGACGTCCACGTGCCCGTTCAATACGAGCGTCCGCCCCACCTCGGGGTCCCCGACCTCGAGGACACCAGCGACACTCGGCCGACCATCGACGTCGATCTCCGTCGGGTCGTCCGGGAACGACGGATGTCCCGCAAGCACAGTCGCATCAGCGTCCCACGTCACCGTCTCGAACCCCCAGTCGTCGAGGCATCGCTCGAACCACGCAACGACCGCCGCCTCCTCACCGGGCGTCGACGCGTACTCCACGAACGACGAAAGCATCGACCGCACCTCGCCCGCCTCCGTCACCTCGAAACCATCCATGCACGAACGCTCACCCAGCACCGCCCTAAGCGTTCTCCCCTGTATCGACAACCCTTAAATACACGGGTCCGAAAATCAGGAACGAGGGCCGGTAGCTCAGTCCGGCAGAGCGTCTGGCTTTTAACCAGACGGTCGGGGGTTCAAGTCCCTCCCGGCCCGCTACGTCGCGCTGCGAACGACGGTGAGCAGCGCGACTCGGACGCGGGAGGACTTGAATCAGGGAGCGAAGCGAGCGGAGCGAGCAAAGTGACCGTGGTTCAAGTCCCTCCCGGCCCACTTCCGCGAGGGTCCCGCGAGCGTCGTGAGCGGGACGTCGAAGCGTTCGCGCTTCGGGAAACGAACGTGACGAGCGGAGCCGCCACCGAGACTTGAACCCTGCGAGTCGCAGCGCCCGAGCGAAGCGAGGGCGACCGTCTCGCTTCAGTTCAAGTCCCTCCCGGCCCGCTTCCGCGAGGAACGAACGTGACGAGCAGCGGGGCGGTCGCCGTAGTCCGACCGCTGCGAGTCACAGCAGCAGCGAACGACCATCGACAATCGACCGAGAAGACCGCGAGCAACCATCGACGGGGAACGAACCCCGAGTCACTCCTTCCGCGGGAGGAACGCCAGCGCGATGAGGAGCACGAGCGTACTCCCACTCCCGATCGTCACACCCCAGACACCATTGATACGGTCGTGGAACCGGTCATTCATCCGGATCGAATCCCGGAGCTGTTCACGCGCAGCCTGCCCCTCACCGAGCAGAACAGTGTCGTTGTTCTTGAAGTGAACGACGTACGGCTGCTCGTTCAACGAGAGGTTCTGATTGTTCGTCGTCGAGAACGAATTCGTCCGCGGCGCAGTCCACTCCAGCACGACACTCGTATTCGAGACGCTCGCGATCGTCGTCCGGTTCCCAGCACGCTCGAACGAATCGCTCTCCGAGAACCGCACCGGCTGCACCGACTCGTTCGACGAGTTCGCGATATACGACGTCACCGCAACGTCCTGGCGACCACCCTGCTCGGGTTCACTGTCGATATAGAGAACCCCTTCACTCCACGCCGGCCGGAACTGCGCCGTCGGCTCCCACCGAAGCTCGAAGCGATCCGTCCCGTTCTCCACCAGGACGCGACGCGTCTGATTCTCGAACTCGATAGTCGAATTCGCCGCCCACGACTCCGTATACCGGGCAGAATCGTTCGTCCACTCGAAACGGATAGTGTACTTGAGGCCACCACCACCACCGTGATCACCACCCTCCTGCTGTTCAGCCTTCACTTCAGCGACCGTATACGTCCGGTCATCCACAGTGACAGTATCGCCCGCCTCGATCTCGCGGACATCATCACCACTGATCGTGATCGCAGGCGCGTCCGCCGTCGCAATGAACGCGTACGACCCGGCAGCGATCACGAGGAAGAACGCGATGTACGCCGCCGCTGCTCGTCGTTGCATAACCGAAGCGAAGTACGCACTCGGTATAACGGTTTCTAACTCACCACGACGAACCCACCACACGACCACCAACCACACAGCTCGCGCTCACCAGCCAACACACGAAGAAGCCAAGGGCCGGATTTGAACCGGCGGGGGTGCGGCTCTGCAGGCCGCTGCGTTCGGCCGGACTCTGCCACCTTGGCGCATCTACACCTACCGACTCACCGAATTTAAGCATAGCGGAACACCCTCACGAAACCACCCCCAACCATCAGCACGGCGCGCGAGCGAGCGCGACCCGCGACCACCGGGAAGCGGGGTCGCGCACACACACGCGAGGGACACCGCTCGGCCCGGGCGAGCACCGCGAGCCCGGCCGAGCAGTGTCGGCTGGGGAGGGCGTGGCTCGCAGCTGGCGTCGCGTCCGACTACACACAACCCACCACAACATCGCCACCCCAAGAACAACCCAGCACAGCGTCGCCACTCCGCGAACACAAACACACAGCACAATCCACGGTCAGCGTCGCCACTCCGCGAACACAAACACACACAATCCACGGACAGCATCACCACTCCCCATTAAAGACGAAAAGCCCGCCACCCCCAAAGGGGATGGCAGGCTTCAAGATATGAATGCGAGGCAGCGAACCGCGTTTCCCAGAGGCTCGCGCACTCCAGTACTCCCCGGTACGCAGATGGGCTTAACTTCCGTGTTCGGGATGGGTACGGGTGTCACCCCACCGCTCTGGCCGCC